>NZ_JAHDAU010000039.1 GCF_021991835.1 Polaribacter sargassicola | reverse complement strand
TCTCCAACAATATGAATGTCCAGAATGGTTTAGGGATGCTAAGTTTGGTATTTACATGCATTGGGGGGCTTATTCTGTTGCAGAACAAGGAGAATGGTATGCCAGAAGATTGTATGTGGAAGATAGACCAGAATATGAACATCACTTAAAAACATATGGACACCCTTCTGAGTTTGGATATAAAGATTTTATCCCGATGTGGAAGGCAGAAAATTTTGATCCAGATAAATTAGTAGGTTTATTCAAAAAAGCAGGCGCTAAATACTTTACACCATGTGCGGTACATCATGATAATTTTGATTTATGGAATTCTAAACACCATAAATGGAATGCCGTAAATATGGGGCCAAAGAAAGATTTAATTGGTATGTGGCGAGAGGCGACGCTAAAAGCAGGCTTGCGTTTTGGGGTAACAACCCATTTATCAAGAAGTTATAGTTGGTTAAATACTGCGAATGGCACA
>NZ_JAHDAU010000038.1 GCF_021991835.1 Polaribacter sargassicola | reverse complement strand
CGAACCACGGCGCGATGCAGGTCTACGACCCGTTCGGTCAGCCGCTCGACATGGCGACCTACGCGATCGGCACCGTCGCCGCGAACCGTGCGGGTCAGTCGAACGGGGCCACGGGGTGGTATCAGGACGCGCGCAAGGGAGCCGAGTCGGAGTCGACCGTCTTGATGATCGAGATGGGCGCGCGCATCTACGTCCCCACTCTCGGGCGATTCCTCCAGGTCGATCCTGTCGAAGGCGGCGTGGACAACGACTACGTCTGGCCAACAAACCCAATCGGATCCGCCGATCTCACAGGGCGCGCATGGTGGGATGATGCTGCGAAATGGATCACAGATGGGCCCGTCGGAGTACTGTGTAGCTTCGCGTTTGGATTCGTTGGCACTGCGTGCGCGGCGGTGAAGGCGATAGCGTACGCAGTTCAGGGCGATGGTCTAAACGCACTAATTGAAGTTGCGTCAGCTCTA
>NZ_JAHDAU010000037.1 GCF_021991835.1 Polaribacter sargassicola | reverse complement strand
ACCCAGCTCGCGGGCGGTGTCGGCGAGCTGGTTGCTGGTGTACTGGGTACCCCTGTCTGCGTGGAAGATCACCTTCCGGGGCAGTTCCCCGCGCAGTGCGACCGCCTGCCGCAGGGCATGCTCGACGAGGTCCGAATGCATGCTGTCCGCGACACAGCGGCCGAGGACCCGGCGGGTGTGCCCGTCCCTCACGACGCACAGGTACGCCCACCCTTCACCGGTGCGCAGGTAGGTGATATCGCTGAACCAGGCGACGTCCCGCTCACCCTGGTCGAACTGCCGTTCCACAAGATCGGGGACCGGGAACGGGTCGTCCCCGTGCACCGTCGTCGCCGGGCGCCAGGTGCGGGGACTGATCCCCGCAATTCCCTGTTCACGCATCAGTTTCGCGACCGTCTTCCGCGACACTGCGACGCCCGCGTCCTGCAGGTCCGCACGGATCCTGGGCGCCCCGTAGGTCCCGTCGGACG
>NZ_JAHDAU010000036.1 GCF_021991835.1 Polaribacter sargassicola | reverse complement strand
TGGTGCTGGTAATACGGCCACTTGTACGCAAACTGTGACTGTAACCGATAATATCAATCCGACTTTTGTAAACTGTGCTGCACCGGTATCTGTAAATGTTGATGCTAATGGCTGTTCTACAGATGCCGCTAATGTCAATCTTGGAACGCCTACTGTGGATGATAACTGTAACACAACATCCATATCTAATGATGCACCTGCCTCATTCCCATTAGGAGAAACAACGGTCACTTGGACCGTAACCGATGGTGCTGGTAATACGGCCACTTGTACGCAAACTGTGACTGTAACCGATAATATCAATCCGACTTTTGTAAACTGTGCTGCACCGGTATCTGTAAATGTCGATGCTAATGGCTGTTCTACAGATGCCGCTAATGTCAATCTTGGAACGCCTACTGTGGATGATAACTGTAACACAACATCCATATCTAATGATGCACCTGCCGTGTTCCCATTAGGAGAAACAACGGT
>NZ_JAHDAU010000035.1 GCF_021991835.1 Polaribacter sargassicola | reverse complement strand
GACCATCTGCTCGCGCACATCGCAGCGCAGAGTCCACTGATCCGACGAGTCCTTCGCCGACATCACGAATCGCACAGTGACAGTGCCGCCCTGCGCATCAGTGACCACGACACTCGACGAACGATGATCCCACGCGGGGGACGCCTCGATGATCTCATCGAACTTCGCGCGTACGGCATCCATCGGCACTCGCCAGTCCAGGTCGAGGAACACCGTTCCGAGGATCTGATCGGAATGCCGCGTCCAGGTCTCGATGGAGTTGGACGTGAAGTAACTGCACGGTACGACCAGACGTCGCTCGTCCCAGATGTAGACGACGACATAGGACAGATTGATCTCGCCGATCGTGCCCCACTCTCCCTGCACGACCACGACGTCGCCCACGCGCACCGCATCCGTGAAGGCGAGTTGGATTCCGGCGACGAGGTTGCCGAGGATCGACTGAGCCGCGAGTCCGGCGATGATGCTGGCGATTCC
>NZ_JAHDAU010000034.1 GCF_021991835.1 Polaribacter sargassicola | reverse complement strand
ATCATGTCAACAAAATGTCAAGAAGGGCCCTCAACCGGGTGCTCGCATTTCCATCAAGCCAACACGATGACGAAAGCCACCTTCTTTCGGACCTTTCGACGGCACCGAAGCACCGGCTACTAAGACCTACTGGTCGGCAACCATCCAACACCGTGTCAACGAATTGTACGAACGTGCACCCAACCGAGGGCCAATGGGAAACAAAATCATTTTTTGGAACGCCCAACATCTTTCCATTAAGCCGACATCAACATAGGCCACCAACGTTCGAACCTTTCAGCAGCACTAAAAGCACAACCTACTGAGACCTACTTGCGGACAACCATCTTGCATCATCATGTCAACAAAATGTCAAGAATGGCCATCAACCGGGTGCTCGCATTTCCATCAAGCCAACACGATGACGAAAGCCACCTTCTTTCGGACCTTTCGACGGCACCGAAGCACCGGCTACTAAGACCTACTGGTCGGCAACCATC
>NZ_JAHDAU010000033.1 GCF_021991835.1 Polaribacter sargassicola | reverse complement strand
GGCGGGGCCGGTGTCTTCGAAGTACTCCACCCGGATGCGCAGTGTCTGACCGGCTGTCACGGTGACCGCGGTCCCGGTCGTGTCGGTTGCGGCCTGGCTCTTCCATCGCTCCAGGTTGAGCACGTCATTGACCCATACGCGGACGCCGTCGTCGCTCCTGGCTTGCAGGGTGTAGGCGCCGGCCTGGGGGAAGGTGATCAGCCCGGTCAGCCTCAGCGACCACCCGTTGACGGGCAGCGTCCCTCCCGGGGACGCGGTCCCCCAGTTGCGTGTCACGCTTCCGGTCGCGTCGCCGACGCCGAGAGCGAACAGGTCAGGCTTTCCGGCGAGCGTCTTGTTCGGATAGTAGGCCGCCTGGAGGCCGAACATCCCCGCGTCGTACACGGTGCTGGCATGGGTGGCAACGATCCCGCATCCTGTCGTGCCGGCCGGGTCGGCGACGGGTCGCCGGTTCGAACCGAAGCAGGCGGCAGGCGCCGGACCGT
>NZ_JAHDAU010000032.1 GCF_021991835.1 Polaribacter sargassicola | reverse complement strand
CACGGAAGCCGGTCGGGATGCCGGTCATCGTGCCGTCACGGACGTTGGCCGCCTCGATCTCCTCCACCGCCGCGTCGACGGCGATCGTGAGAGGCACGTAGTCCTCGGCGGTCTCCGATCCGGTGACCGAGTAGATCTCGGCCTGGGCGTTGTTGACGATGTCCGTCGCATCGCCCTCACCCGCGTAGCCGAGCTGAACGATGCGCGTGCCGGCGTCCACCAGGCGACGCAGGATCGCACGCTCCGAGACGATGCCCGCGTAATAGCCTGCGTTCGCCGCGGTGGGCACGATCGAGGTGAGGGTGTGCAGGTAGTCGGCGCCGCCGGCCCTGCCGAGCTCCCCTGTCTTGATCAGCTCATCGGTGACGGCGACGACATCCGTCGGCTCGCCGTGCGAGTACAGCGAGAGGATGGCCTCGAAGATCAGCTCGTGCTTGGGAACGTAGAAGTCGGCGCCTTTGAGCGTCTCGATGACATCGGCGACGGC
>NZ_JAHDAU010000031.1 GCF_021991835.1 Polaribacter sargassicola | reverse complement strand
CATCGCCGGGTCGAGCGTCCGCAGGTGGGGCGCCCGGTCGAGGCGGTGGCGGCCGGCTGAGTCAGTCGCGCTGGATGCCGAAGGTGTGCTTCATCAGCGCATTGACGTCTGAATCGAGACGGTCGATGCGCTGATGAACGCCCTGGAATCCGGCGTTCATCTCGTTGCGGATCGACCCGATCTCGGTGCGCAGGACACGTACGAACATCGTCGACATCAGCGTCAGCATGCCGAACAGCCCGGCGGCGAAGACGCCGATGAGCGTCCAGACCTGCGGTTCGTTCATGGTGAGCACCTCTCCATCATGTCTCGCATGACGCCAGGATGCCAGGGGGCATGAGACGTCGGCTGGCCGCGATCCCAGTATCTGTGGAAAGACGCCGGAGAGCCTTCGCTTGTGCAGAGAAGCCGATTCCATTGAGACGCAGTTCCGCGTAAACTGACGCTCAGTCTCAAACGGATTGGAGTCCGCCATGGCATCCGACTACACCCCGCCGGTCGACGATTACCGCTTCCTGTTCGGCGAGGCG
>NZ_JAHDAU010000030.1 GCF_021991835.1 Polaribacter sargassicola | reverse complement strand
GCAGTTGCAAAAATTACAGGAGTAAAATTATGCCAAGCCATTAGAAAACAATTTGGTAAAGATTATGTAAGTTTAATGCCAACCAATTTGTATGGTTATTTCGATAATTTTGATTTAAAAACCTCTCATGTACTACCAGCAATGCTTCGTAAGTTTCACGAAGCAAAAAATAATGGACATTCAGATGTTACATTATGGGGAAGTGGTACACCAATGCGAGAGTTTTTATTTGTAGATGATATGGCAGAAGCAGTAGTTTATGCTTTAGAGAATACATTACCAGAATATTTATACAATGTAGGTTCAGGTAAAGATATTACCATAAAAGAATTGGCAGAAACGATTCAGAAAGTAACAGGTCATCAAGGTGATATTGTTTGGGATTCAGACAAGCCAGACGGTACACCAAGAAAGTTAATGGATGTATCTAAAATGAAAGCCATCGGTTGGGAGTATAAAACAGAATTGCAAGAAGGTATAGAAAAGACCTATGAATGGTTTTTAAATAATATAGATACCATCAAACAGGTAAAAATGTAA
>NZ_JAHDAU010000002.1 GCF_021991835.1 Polaribacter sargassicola | reverse complement strand
AGCTGAAAATTTTAGGGTGGTTATTGCATTGGGGCTCACCTCTTCCCATCTCGAACAGAGAAGTTAAGCCCAATAGCGCCAATGGTACTGCATTTATGTGGGAGAGTAGGTCGCCGCCTTTCTTTATGAAAGCCTCAATTCTTTTGAATTGAGGCTTTTTTTATGCTTAGAATTAAAAAGAAAAAGCTTAAAAATATAGAGTAGTGATTATTATAATGAGGTGTTTTAATGCTTTTTAATAGATTGTAGCATAGCAAACAAAGAGAACTATACTCTTAATTAAAAAGAACTCATAAACTCTTTAAATTAGATTAAAAACAAAAAACTCATCAGTTAATCACTGATGAGTTTTTTGTTTTTAATCATTATATAAAAGCTTACATAGCAACCAGATCTCCAGTGATGTCTTTACTTGGTAACTCTGATTTCCCCATTAAATATAAATCTACTTGGCGTGCTGCTTCTCTTCCTTCGGAAATAGCCCAGACAATTAACGACTGTCCTCGACGCATATCGCCTGCTGTAAAGATGTTCTTTACATTGGTCTGGTATTTACCATATGATGCCTGGTAATTTGATCGAGAATCTCGTTTAAGGCCTAAGAAGGATTGATTACCAATCATATTTTTTGTGAGCATCTAATCTGATAAAAATAAATAATAGTATTGTAAAACCCCATAAAGATGAACCTCCATAACTAAAGAATGGAAGAGGAATACCTACAGTTGGTAATAGACCTATTACCATACCTATATTAACAATTACATGAAATAGTAAAATTGAAGCAACTCCATAGCCATAAATACGACCAAATTTATTAGAATGAGTTTCTGATAAATAAATGATACGATATAACATCAACATAAATAAAATAATCACTAAGATACTTCCTATAAAGCCCCATTCTTCACCAACGGTACTAAATATATAATCTGTGTGTTGTTCTGGTACAAAATTTCCTTTGGTAATATCACCATTTAAAAAGCCTTTTCCACTGAGGCCACCAGAACTTATTGTTAACTCTGATTGATAAGAGTTATAACCAATGTTTTTATTGTCTGTTTTTAATCCTAGTAAAACTTCAAAACGATCTCTATGATGTTGTTTAAAAATATTGTTGTATGTAAAATTGGTGCCAAAAATAAATAATGTTACAATAGAATAAGCGATTAATATATAATGCCAGTTGAAACGTAAAAAACCTTTTCCTCCTTTATAAGTTATGTAAAGTGTAATAATTGTTAATAGAATTAATATTGCACATAAAACCCATAAATAGCCAAAGAGTATAGATAAAATAAATATTATTATAGCTAGAGAACCAAATAATATGTAATTAAGTGTTAAACCTTCTCTATTTAAAACAAAGAAAAATGCGAGGTATATTAAAGCAGAACCAGCATCTGGTTGGAGTGTAATTAATAATGCAGGTGTGAATATTATTATAAAAGCTTTAATTTGATTTTTTAATAATTTTAAATTGTATTGTCTATCAGTAAGTAATTTAGCAACAGCCAATGCGGTAAAAGCTTTTACAAACTCTGAAGGTTGTAAACCTAAAACTCCAAAATTATACCAAGATCTTGCTCCATTTATTTCTTTCCCGAAGATAAAAAGGCCAATAAGTGATAAAAGTGATACGACATAAAAAATACTAGCAAACTTCTCATAAAATTTTGAATTAAAAAAAAGTATAAGAATAGCTAACGGAATTGTTAAAAGTATAAAAATAAATTGTTTACCATATTTTGTAGAAAAATTAAAAAGTTCAAACTGTTCATCACTTTTTGATGCAGCATAGATATTCATCCATCCAAAACCAATAAGAGTGAAAAATAAAAAAACTAAAATCCAATCTATTCCTGCAAATATATTATTTCGTTCCTGACGCAATTTCTTGAGGTTTTTGAATTAATTGATCGTAAATATCTTGTAAACTTAAATCTAACATTCTTTGTTCTCTAGGTTTATCTTTTTCAGAAATACTTCCGTTTAAATATTTTTCAATTAATAAACTAGTTATTGGAGCGGCTATTGTAGAACCATAACCTCCATTTTCAACAAAAATTGCAATTGCAATTTTAGGATTTTCTTTTGGAGCAAAAGCAACAAGAATTGAATGGTCTGGCAACTGTATTTTTACTCCATTTCTTCTTATAAAATTCTCTGAAGTACCTGTTTTTCCACAGATATCAATTCCTTCAACTTGATTGTATTTACCTGTACCTGTTTTAAAAACTTCTTCCATAGCTTCTATAACGGGAGTAAAATATTGTTTATCAATTGATGTTTTATGAGGTTCTGTATATTTAGGATTTTTAATAGGCTCTTGATCTATTTTTTTTAGTATGTGTGGAGTATAAAAGAAACCTCTATTAGCAATAGCTGCTGTAAAATTTGCTAATTGAATAGGTGTTGTTAATACTTCTCCTTGACCAATAGCATTAGAAATGGTTGTAGAACCATTCCAAGAATACTTATAAGAATTGTCGTAATATTTACCTTGTGGAATAAAACCAGGACTACCTGCAGGTAAATCGTATCCTAAATAATTACCAAAACCAAAACTAGCTGCATGATCATGCCATTGATCAACGCCTTCTGATGGATTATTATTATGTTCTACTATTCTCTTATAAGTATTAGAAAAATAACTATTACAAGATCTTGCAATTGCAGATGTAAGGTCTACAGGTCTAGAAAAAATACCACAGTGACATCCCATAAAATCTGTAGATTTAGCACCATATCTGTAGCCATGATGACAATAAAATTTAGATTGTTCATTAATTACTTCTTCTTGAAGGCCAATTAACGCATTCATCATTTTAAATGGCGAACCAGGAGGATAAGCAGCCAGAAGACTTCTATCATAAGCTGGTCTACTAATAGAATCATTAAAAAGTAAAACTGAGTTTTTTGACCGTTTTCTACCAACAAGTAAATTAGGATCATAAGAGGGTGCTGTAACCAATGCTAAAATTTCTCCTGATGATGGTTCTATAGCAACAATTCCGCCTCTTTTACCAGACATTAGCTTTTGTGCATAAACTTGTAAATCTATATCTAATGTTAAAGTTAAATCTTTACCATGTGTAGGTAAAGTATCAAGTTGCCCACCTTTATAAGACCCAGTAACTTTATTAAGATTGTTTCTTTGAAGGTATTTTTTTCCTTTTTTTCCTCTTAATAAATGTTCGTATTGTTTTTCTATACCATCTTTGCCAATTAATTCTCCTGCTTGGTAATAATCACTTTTTTTTGCGAGTGATTGATTTACTTCACCTAAATAACCCAAAACATTTGCAGCTGCATTTATTGGGTATTTTCTAATGATTCTTTTTTGAATGAAAAAACCATGGTATTTATGAAGTTTTTCTTGTAAAAAAGCAAAATCATCTTTAGCTAATTGTTTTAGAAAAACAGAAGGTAAATAAGTAGCGTAATTTTTTGCTTTTTGTAAACGCTTTAAAAAATCTTCCTTATCAATTTTTAATAATGAACAAAACTCTAAAGTATCTAAGTTTTTGATTTGATTTGGCTGAATCATTACATCATAAGAAAGCTGATTAGCCACTATAAGTTTGTTATTTCTATCGTATATATAACCTCTTTCTGGATAATCATAAGTGATTTTTACGGCAGAATTATGAATAGGATCATAATTTGCACCTCTAATTATTTGAAGTTGAAATAACCTGCCAATAAAAACGATACCAACAATGGTAATTATTAAATAAAGTAAAAAACTTCTTTGCATTATTGCTCTTTAGTAAAAATATAGTTAGCTAAAAAAAATAAAACTAGTGTAAAAACACTAGAAAATAAAGTGTTTGTTAAAACACTTGTAAAGTTTTGAAAACTAAAATTAATAAAAGCAAAAAGAATAAAATGATGAATTATTGTTAAAGTTACTATATAGTTAAAAACTTTTCCGAAAGCTTCTGTTTGTAAGTTAAAAAAGCTATAATCTGATGGTAGTTTTTTAAAAAATACTCTTACAAAGAAGAGCCTTAAATAGGCTATGGTTATTATTGATAAAGCATGAATTCCGCCTGAATCTGAAAAAAAATCAATAATCAATCCTAATAAAAAACTAAAAAATAAAATAGGAAATTTATTTTCTTTTAAAGGAAAATAAAACACAAAAGCAATGTATAAGAAAGGGTTTATATATCCTAAGAAATTAATGTTATTTAAAACAAAAATTTGTAGAAACAATAAAAAAACAAAAAGAAGTATTAAATAAACTGTTTTATTCATCTACTAAATTTTCTAAAGATTTAATTTCTATTTTGTCTAAACTTTTAATAACATAAACATATCCTAAGTTACTCATGTCATTAAAAAGTTTAATATCAATTTTATTATCTGCTGTGTTACCTATGTTTATTTTTGTAATAGTACCTATTGGTATTCCTTCGGGAAAAATAGTGGATTTACCTCCAGTTTCTATAGTATCACCAACTTTTATAGGTGCTTGTCTAGGAATATCTAAAAGTTGTACTATTTTATAGTCTTTACCATCCCAAGTTAAAGTTCCAAAATAAAAGCTATTTTTTAAACGAGCATTTATTTTACTGTTTTTGTTTAAAATAGATTGAACTCTAGCATATTTATTTTTAGAATTGTCTGTTATACCAATAATTCCTTTACTGTTAATTACAGCCATTTCATGTTTTACTCCGTTGTTTTTTCCTCTATTTATTGTAATAAAATTAAAAGGATTTGTAAAATCATTTTTTATGATTTTAGCATTTATAAAGGAGTATTTTTGTTGAAAATTACTACTGTCGATTATTACTTTTTCTATGACAGAATCATTAATACTTTTATACTTTTGAAGTTGATTTCTTAGTTTTGTATTTTCTATACTTAATAATTCGTTTTCTGATTTTAAACTAAAATACTCAGAGATATTAGAAGATTTAGAATATAAACCTCCTGTAATAGAATTTGCAGAATTTACGTACTTACTTTTGTGAAAGTTAAGGTTGTTTAATGTTAGTGCAATAGCAATAAACGCTAACAATAAGTAAAACAGAAAATACTTAAACTTCTGAAAAAAATAGATAATCTGTTGCATTGTTAGAACTTAGAAACTACTATTTCATTAATACATTTTTATATTTGTTTAGTTCTTTTAGAGCAATACCTGTACCACGAACTACGGCTCTTAAAGGATCTTCTGCTACATAAACAGGTAGGTCTGTTTTTCTAGATAAACGTTTGTCTAAGCCTCTTAGCATAGAACCACCACCTGCTAAATAAATACCTGTATTATAAATATCTGCAGCTAATTCTGGAGGTGTTTTAGATAAGGTTTCCATTACAGCGTCTTCTATTCTTAAAATAGATTTATCTAAAGCTTTTGCAATTTCTCTAAAAGAAACTTGTACTTGTTTTGGTTTACCGCTTAATAAATCTCTACCTTGAACTAACATTTCATCTGGCGGAGTTTCTAAGTCTTCTGTTGCAGCACCAATAGTAATTTTAATTTTTTCTGCAGTTGTTTCACCAACATGTAAATTGTGTTGTGTACGCATGTAATAAGTAATATCACTTGTAAAAAGATCCCCTGCAACTTTTACAGATTGATCACATACAATACCACCTAAAGCAATTACAGCAATTTCTGTTGTACCACCACCTATATCTATTATCATATTTCCTTTAGGCTCCATAATGTCTATACCAACACCAATTGCGGCTGCCATAGGTTCATAAATTAAATAGATTTCTTTAGCATTCATATGTTTTGCAGAGTCACGTACAGCTCGTTTTTCTACTTCGGTAATACCAGAAGGTATACAAATAACCATTCTTAATGCTGGTGGAAACAATTTCTTTTTGATAGAAGGAATTTGTTTTACAAATTCTTTAATCATTTGTTCAGACGCTTCAAAATCTGCAATTACTCCATCTTTTAAAGGACGAATTGTTTTAATATTTTCATGGGTTTTTCCTTGCATTAAATTGGCTTCTTTACCAATTGCAATTATGTTACCAGATATTCTGTTTCTTGCAACAATTGAGGGACTGTCAATAACCACTTTACCGTTGTGGATTATAAGAGTATTTGCGGTACCTAAATCAATCGCAATATCTTCCGTCATAAAATCGAAAAAACCCATAAAATATTTTGTTGTTTATTTTTAATGTATTAATACAAATTTACTGAATTTATATGTGTGAAATACATTATAATTATTAATGTTTAAAATGTCTTGTTCCTGTCATAACCATAGAAATATTATTGTTATTACAATAATCTATACTTAATTGGTCTTTAACAGATCCACCAGGTTGTATAACGCTTGTTATTCCTGCTTTATCTGCAATTTCTACACAGTCTGGAAAAGGGAAAAAAGCATCACTTGCCATAACAGCTCCTTTTAAATCAAAACCAAAAGAATTTGCTTTTTCTATAGCTTGTCTTAATGCATCAACTCTACTTGTTTGCCCTGTACCACTTGCTAATAATTGATTATTTTTTGTAAAAACAATTGTATTAGATTTTGTGTGTTTACATATTTTAGATGCAAATAGTAAATCTTTTAACTCACTTTCTGTGGGTTTAGTATTTGTTACATATGTTAAATCTTCTAGTTTATCTGTTTTAGCATCTTTATCTTGTACTAATAAACCGTTTAAAGCTGTTCTAACATTTTGAGCAGGTAATTCTGTTGTTTTCTGAATTAAGATAACTCTATTTTTCTTTCCTTTTAAGACAGTTAGAGCTTCATTAGAATAACTTGGTGCAATTACAACTTCACAAAATAATTTATGAATTTCTTCTGCTGTTTCTAAATCTATTTCTTTATTAGCTATTAAAACTCCACCAAAAGCAGAAACAGGATCTCCTGCTAAAGCATCTAAATAAGCTTGTTTAATAGTAGTTCTTTGTGCAAACCCACAAGCATTGTTATGTTTTAAAACAGCAAATGTTGGGTCTTCTCCAATAAATTCGTTCATTAAATTTACAGCAGCATCTACATCTAATAAATTATTGTAGCTTAATTCTTTACCGTGTAATTTATCAAACATTGCATCTAAGTCTCCAAAGAAATATCCTTTTTGATGAGGGTTTTCTCCGTAACGTAATGTTTTAGAAGTTTGTTCGCTAGCTTTGTAAACTACTTCTTCTTCGTTAAAATAATTGAAGATAGCCGTATCGTAGTGAGAAGAAATGTTAAAAGATTTTGCAGCAAATTTCTTTCTTTGTTCAATAGATGTTTCTCCATTGTTTTCAGAAATGATAGATAAAAAATCTTCGTATTGATCCATAGAAGAAACAATAAAAGTATCTTTAAAGTTTTTTGCAGCTGCTCTTATTAAAGAAATACCTCCAATATCAATTTTTTCTACAATATCTTGTTCAGAAGCACCAGAAGCAACTGTTTTTTCAAAAGGGTATAAATCTACAATTACTAAATCTATTTGCGGAATGTTGTATTCTGCTAATTCAGCAACATCACTTTCGTTATCTTGTCTGTTTAATATTCCTCCAAAAACTTTTGGGTGTAAAGTTTTAACTCTTCCTCCTAAAATTGATGGGTAAGAAGTAACCTCATCAACAGGTACAACATCTATACCAAGTTCTTTGATAAATTTTTCTGTTCCTCCTGTAGAGTAAATAGTTACATTTAATTCGTCTAATTTTTTTACAATAGGAGCTAAACCATCTTTGTGAAAAACTGAAATTAATGCAGATTTAATTTTTTTTGAAGTATTCATTTTTTGTTATGTTGTTAAGAGTGCAAATCTACATAAACATTGAGTGAATCACAATAAAAAAATGGTAACAAAAAAGGTAAGTAATTAACAATAAAAAAAGAGTAATTTTTGTAAAAAAAAAATTACTCTGCATTATCTAAAAAGTCTCTAAACCAATCTATAAAGTTATTTAATAAACTTGCTTTTTCAGAACTGTGGTTACGAGCCAAGTTACTACCAGAAAAGACAGCGTTAGAGTCTTGATTTTTCATTTTTTATGATTTTAAAATTTGACAATTACATTATTTTCATCAAATCTAATAAAAACATAAATATAAATCAATAAAATTAAAGTATTTGTGATAATTTATTGCAAATATACTCTAAAAGCTCTTCATCTTTTGAAGAAAATGTATTTGCAGTGTGAGAATCTATGTCTATTTGACCAATATTTTCTCCATTAACAAAAATTGGAATTACAATTTCTGATTTTACTTTCCAACCACAAGAAATATAATTGTCTTGTTTTGTAACATCTTGTACTACAAAGTTTTTATTACTAACAGCTACTTGCCCGCAAATTCCTTTTCCGAAAGGAATAATAACATGTTCTGTTTCTTCACCAGTATATTGCGCCAATTTTAATTCGTTTTTATCTCCATTTTTAAAGTAAAAACCAACCCAATCATAGTAAGAAATTTCGCTCTCTAAATAATCGCAAATTGCTTGTAATTTTTGCTCTATTTTATTGTTAGAAGCAATTATATTATCTATTTCAATTTTTAAAATATCTGTATTCATTTTGTATATTCGTTAATTATAAATAATTCGGCTAAATTAAATTATTTTTTTTGTGAAGAAACATAAAAATGTTATCATATTTCTACTTAAGTTTTTTGTAACCTATTTTATCTTAGTATCTATCTATAATGGTTACTTACAAAAATCACAACAAAAAGGCGATGTTTATAAAACATCAACCATAACAAGTTTAGTTGCAGACCAAACAGTACAAACACTTTCTTTGTTAAATTATAATGTAAAAGCAGAACAGCATGATAAAGAATTGTCTGTAAAATTAATAATAGAAGGTAAGTATACAGCTAGAGTAATAGAGGGTTGTAACTCTATAAGTTTAATTATTTTATTTATTGCTTTTATTGTTGCTTTTGCAGGTTCTATAAAAGCTACTTTATTATATTCTATTTTTGGTAGTTTATTAATTTATGTAATTAATATTTTAAGAATTTCTTTTTTAACTGTAATGATTTATAAATATCCTACAAAAACAGAAATTTTACATGGTTTAATTTTTCCTGCAATAATTTACGGAACCATTTTTTTACTTTGGGTTATTTGGGTAAATAAGTTTTCTAATTATAAAAAATGAATAAATACATAAAAATCATATTTGTAATATTACTTTTTATCTTGTTAATTTTAGTTAGAACATTTCAAAAAGAATTGTTTTACGATCCTTTAATAGAATATTTTAAAAACGATTACTTGTATAAACACATAGATGATTTAGATTTTTGGCGATTAATTTTAAATATGTTTTATAGATATTGCTTAAATTCTCTAATATCATTAAGTATTATTTGGGTTTTATTTTTAAGAAAAGATTATTTTAAGTTTTCTGTTTTTTTCTTTGTAATAGCTTTTGTGGTTTTAATTATACCGTTTATATTTCTACTGAAAAATAATTTTGAAAATGGTTATTTATTGCCATTTTACATACGTAGATTTATAATTCATCCCATATTTTTGTTGTTATTATTACCTGCTTTTTATTATCAAAAGCTGAGTAATAAGTAATTCTGTTGATTATTAAATTTTCTTATTGTAGCTTTGCACAAGTAATGAAACAGATTTTTTCTAAAATATTGTCTTTTTTATTAGCACTATTTGTGCTTTTTTCTACCTTTTCTTTTACGGTAGAAAAGCACTATTGTGGAGATTTTTTGGTTGATGTTTCTTTTACAGGAGAAACAGATGCTTGTGGTATGTCGGTTGATAAAACAACTACAACAATTAAAGCAAGTTGTTGTAAAGATGAAATACATAAAGTAGAAGGCCAAACACAATTGCAAGTAAATAAAGTAGATAAAATTACTTTTGAAAAAGAACAATTTCTAACTGCTTTTGTTATTTCTTACAGAGATTTATTTATCACTAATAAATCTAATAAGTATTTTTACTCAAACTTTTCTCCGCCAGATCTTCATCAAGATTATCAGGTTTTATACCAGTCTTTTTTAATTTGATTTTTAATTTTTAACACACTGTAGTCACTTTTTTTATAAAGGTGATTTAATAATGTTATTAATTAAAATTTTAAAAAAATGAAAAAAATATTTATAAGTAGTATTCTGCTATTTATACCATTCATTCTCTTTTCTCAAACTACATTTAAAGGAATGATTATGGATAAAAATAATCCAAAAGATAATTTAGGCGTTGCAGATGTAACAGTACATTGGTTAAATACAAACGTAAGCGCTATTACAAATAAAAAAGGTTGGTTTACAATAGATTATAAACCAGAATACAAAAAGCTAGTAGTTAATTATTTAGGTTATAAAACCGATACTTTAACAATTACAAGTTTAAAACCAATACATCATTTTATAACACCAGAAGGCGATTTAGAAGAAGTTGTAATTAAAAGTAAACGAAAAGCAGTTCAGAAAAACTTTTTAGCAACTACAAATATGTTTACAGTAAATGCCGATGAGCTTTTAAAAGCAGCTTGTTGTAATTTGGCAGAAAGTTTTGAAACAAATCCGTCTATAGATGTTAGTTTTTCTGATGCTTTAACAGGTACAAAACAAATACAAATGTTAGGTTTAACAAGTCCGTATTTGTTAGTAGCACAAGAAAATATACCTTCTGTAAGAGGAGCATCTCAAGCATTTGGTATGACTTTTACACCTGGTACTTGGGTAGAAAGTATACAAATTACAAAAGGAGCAGGTTCTGTTGTAAACGGATACGAAAGTATTTCTGGGCAAATAAATGCAGAATTAGTAAAGCCATTTACAGATAATAAATTGTTTGTAAATGCTTATTCTTCTTTAAACGGAAGATTGGAGTTAAATACACATTTCAACCAAAAAGTAACAGATAAATGGTATACAGGTTTGTATATTCATGGTGATTATAGAGGAGAAAAATTTGATAATAATGATGATGGTTTTATAGATATGCCTTTATCAAATCAAGTAAATGTAATGAATCGTTGGCAATATGTAGATTCAGAAAAAGGATGGATTGGTTTTGTAAATGTTCGTTTTTTAAATGATGAAAAACAAACAGGAGAAATTAATTTTAATCCATCGATAGATAAAGGAACAACAAATTCTTGGGGAAGTGAAATTGATACAAAACGTTTTGAAACTTCTGCAAAATTAGGATATGTTTTTCCAGAATTGCCTTTTCAAAGTATAAGTTTACAATTTGCTTATAGCAATCATGAACAAGATTCTTATTTTGGATTAAATACCTATGATATAAAACATCAAAGTATTTATTCTAACATCATTTTTAAATCTATTATAGGTGATACAAGAAACAATTTTAAAACCGGAATTAGTTTTACACATGATGATTATGACGAAGTTGTAAATCTTACAGATTACGGAAGACAAGAAACTTCTGTAGGTGCTTTTTTTGAATATGCATATGATAATTTAGATGATTTTAGTTTAACGACTGGTTTGCGTGTAGATAATCATAATTTATTAGGCACATTTGCAACACCAAGAATTCATGCAAGATATGTACCTTGGGAAAATGGAGTCTTTAAAGCATCTGCTGGTAGAGGAAAAAGAAGTGCAAATATCTTTGCAGAAAATCAACAATTATTTGCAAGTTCTAGACAGATAAATATTGATAATGTAGGCGGTAATATCTATGGCTTAAATCCAGAAATTGCTTGGAATTATGGGGTTTCTTATATGCAAAAGTTTAATTTATTCAATAAAAAAGGAGACATTACTTTTGATTATTACAAAACAGATTTTGAGAATCAAATTGTTGTAGATTGGGAAAATCCACAAGAAATATCATTTTATAATTTAGACGGAAAAAGTGTTGCAAACAGTTTTCAAGTAGAAATAAATTACAATATAGCGCCTTATTTTAATTTTAGAACTGCATATAAATATTTTGATATTTCTACAGATTATAAATTGGGTAATTTGCAAAAACCAATTCAGCCTAAAAACAGGTTTTTTGCAAACTTGTCTTATGAAACGCCTGTAAATGAAAACAATGCCAATTGGAAATTTGATGTAACTTTTAATAATATAGGTAAACAACGTTTGCCAAACACAGCATCAAATCCAGCAGAATATCAATTGTCAGAATTTTCAAATCCATATCAATTAATTAATTCTCAAATTACAAAAGTATTTTCAGAAAAGTTTGAAATATATGTAGGAGGTGAAAATCTTACAAATGTAAAACAAGAAAATCCTATCATAGCAAGTGATGATCCTTTTGGAGAAAATTTTGATACAACAATTGTGTATTCACCTATATTTGGACGTACAATTTATGCCGGATTACGATTTAAAATTAAATAATTAACAATAAATAAAAATCATAAAAGATGAAAAAAATAGTTTTAGTATTCAGTTTGTTTTTGATTGGGTTTTCTGTTCAATCTCAAGAAGTAAAAAAGAAAAAAAATGCAAAAGTATCTTTTGAGGTAGATGGTATTTGCGGAATGTGTAAAACAAGAATAGAAACAGCTGCTTTAAAATCTAAAGGAGTAAAATTTGCTGTTTGGGATGTAAATACTCATCAATTAAATGTTATTATGGATGAGCGTAAAACTGATGTTTTAACAATTCAAAAAAATATAACAAAAGTTGGGCACGATATTATTTTAGAGGATGATAAAAAAATAGTTGCTACAACAGAAGCTTATAACTCTGTACATCCTTGTTGTAAATATAGAGATGAAGAAATTATAACAGACCATGAAGGAGAGTTAAAAAAACAAAAGAAAAATTAATTTGATGAAAAAGATAGTTATTGTATTAGTTGTAATTTTTTCTGTAAGTTTATCTTTTACAGCGTGTAAATCAGAAAAAAAAGAAGTTAAAAAAGAGCAGATTTCTACAGAAGCAGATGAGATTGCAAAATACCAATGCCCTATGAAATGCGAAGGTGATAAAACCTACGATGAAAAAGGTAAATGTCCTGTTTGTGAAATGAAATTAGTAAAAACAACAGATTTAGAATAAGTCATAAAAAAAACCGGTAAATATCTTTTACCGGATTTTTTTATAAAAATTGTTTTAGCTTAATTGCTTAAAATTACGTTTTATACACTTAAAAGCCTTGCGATATTCTTTCTAATTCGCTAGAATTAAGAATGGAAATTTGTTTCCCCTTAAACATAATAATTTTATTTTTCTTAAGGTCAGATAAAAGTCTAATAGCAGATTCTGTTGCCGTACCAATAATATTAGCAATATCTTCTCTAGAAAGATAAACATCAATTACGTTCTCTTTATTTGTGCCAAATTTTGCCTGTAAGTTTAAAAGAGTTTCAGCTAATCTTTGCTTAACTGTTTTTTGAGCCATGTCTACAATAACATTATCGGCTTGTTTTAAGTTATTGGCCATGTCTTTTAAAACACTCAAAGAAAAGTTAGGGTTTTTCTCTAAATCTTTCATTATTTCTTCTTTAGGTATAAAGCAAACTTGCATATCATTTAAAGCAATAGCTTTTAAGTTAGAAGTTTCATCAGAAATTAAACTTCTTTCACCTAATAAATCTCCTTTAGTAACAAGACCAATTATGTGGTTCCTTCCGTTTTCACTCATTTTAGAAACCTTACAAACACCTTCTCTAATGCAAAAAACACCTTTTAAACGATCTCCTTCTTCAAAAATAGCCTCTCCTTTTTTAATGGTTTTAGATGTTTTACAATTAGACATTCTTATTAGTTCTTCTTTACTTAAATGTTGTAAAGAATTTAATTGTCTAATAATACATTGTTCACATTTACTCATACCCCTCACTAAAGATTGTAAATCAAAGATATTAAAATTGTGACAAATATCATGTTTTAAAATAACGACTTATCAGAAATTTGCTCTAGGCAAAAGAGTAAATATGAAATCTACACAATGTTATCACTGCGGTGATTCTTGTGATAATAGTTTAATAACATTTAACGATAAAACTTTCTGTTGTAACGGTTGTAAAACAGTTTATGAAATTTTTTCTGAAAATGATTTAACGTGTTATTACAATTTTCAAGACAATCCTGGTGCAATCCCTACAGAAATTGAAGGGAAATATAATTTCTTGGATAATAAAGAAATTACTGAAAAATTACTTGATTTTAATGATACTAATACACAAATAGTAACATTATTTATACCGCATATTCATTGTAGTTCTTGTATTTGGGTTTTAGAAAACTTACACAAATTAAATGTTAGTATATCTTCATCTCAAGTAGATTTTCCAAAGAAAAAAGTAAGAGTAACTTTTAATTCTGCAGAAACATCATTAAAAGAAATTGTATTGCTTTTAAGTTCTATTGGTTATGAACCATATATTAGTTTAGAAGATTATGAAGCCGGTAAAAAAACAGTAGATAGAAGTTTAATTTACAAATTAGGAATTGCAGGTTTTGCATTTGGTAACGTAATGTTTTTGTCTTTTCCGGAATATTTTGAGGTTGATGGATTTTGGATAGAAAAATACAAACCAATTTTTAGATGGTTAATGTTTTGTTTTTCATTACCCGTAGTTTTTTACGCTGGTAACGATTATTTTATTTCTGCATTTAAAGGGTTACGCTCTAAAATATTAAATATTGATGTACCAATTGCGTTAGGTATTTCTGTACTTTTTATAAGAAGTTCTATCGAAATTATTTTGGATTTAGGAACCGGTTTTTTTGATAGCTTAACTGGTTTGGTTTTTTTCTTGCTTTTAGGGAAATTTTTTCAACAAAAAACGTATAATTTTCTGTCTTTTGAGCGTGATTATAAATCATACTTTCCTATTGCAGTTACAAGGATTTCTAAGGATAATAAAGAAGAAAATATACAGATTTATGATGTAGAAAAAGGAGATAGATTATTAATTAGAAATCAAGAATTAATACCTGTAGATGGTATTTTAATTAATGGTAATGCAGCTATAGATTATAGTTTTGTTACTGGTGAAGCAGAACCAGTTGCTAAAAAATCTGGAGATAAATTATTTGCTGGCGGAAAACAATTGTCGGGAGTTTTAGAAATGGAAGTTTTAGCATCCGTTTCACAAAGTTATTTAACCCAATTATGGAGTAACGATGTTTTTCAGAAAGATAAAAAATCGCATTTTAAAACAATTACAGATAAAATTAGTAAAAACTTTACAATTATAGTTTTATCAATTTCTATTATATCAACGGTATTTTGGTTGTTTTTTGATGTAAGTAAAGCATTAAATGTATTTACTGCAGTTTTAATTATAGCTTGTCCTTGTGCAATTGCATTAGCAGCACCTTTTACATTAGGTAATATGTTGCGCATTTTTGGAAAGCAAAAATTCTATTTAAAAAATGCGACAGTTGTAGAGCAATTAGCTAAAATAGATTCGTTAATTTTTGATAAAACCGGTACGCTTACCACTCATAAAGAAAACACTATTACTTATGATGGAATTGCCTTAAATACTCAAGAAAAAAGCATTTTAAAAAGTTCTTTAAGAGCTTCTAATCATCCGTTAAGTAGAACTTTATATAATAGTTTTAAAGAAATAGAAACAGTTGTAATTTCTAATTATAAAGAAGTTGTTGGTAAAGGGATTAAAGTTGATTATAAAGACATCAACCTAAAACTAGGTTCTTCTTCATTTGTTAAAAATAATGATGAAAAATCTACTTTAGATACTTCTGTTTACATCAGTTTTAATAATGAATATAAAGGGAAATTTACTTTTAAAAATTCTTACAGAAAAGGCGTAAAAGAGCTGTTTAATTCGTTGAAATCTAATTTTGATTTATCTGTTGTTTCTGGAGATAATGAAGGTGAAAGAGTTTATTTACAAGAAAATTTACCAAAAGAAACTACATTATTATTCAATCAAAAGCCAGAAGATAAATTAAAAGTAGTTGCCAAACTTCAAGAAAAAAATAAAAAAGTTGCCATGATTGGCGATGGTTTAAATGATGCTGGTGCTTTGGCACAAAGTGATGTTGGTATTGCTTTATCAGAAAATATTAATGTTTTTTCTCCTGCTTGCGATGCCATTTTAGATGCTTCAAAATTTAATAAAATAGCAACTTATATCAATGCTTCTAAAAAAGCCATACAAATTATAAAGTATTGCTTTATACTGTCTTTATGTTACAATATTGTTGGTTTGTATTTTGCTGTAACAGGTCAATTAAAACCAGTAATAGCAGCAATTTTAATGCCTTTAAGTTCTATTAGTATTGTGGTTTTTACAACAATAGCAACCAATTTATTAGCAAAAAAAATTAAATAATTATGAGTCTTCACATTTCAGCAAAAAAAGGAGAAATAGCCGAAACTGTTTTGTTGCCAGGAGATCCGTTGCGAGCAAAATGGATTGCAGAAACATATTTAAAGGATGTAAAATTATATAATGATATTAGAGGTATGTTTGGGTTTACGGGCTTTTATAATAATAAGAAAGTATCTGTACAAGGAACAGGAATGGGCATTCCATCAACTTTAATTTATGCTACAGAATTGATTACAGAATACGGAGTTAAAAATTTAATTAGAGTTGGTTCTGCAGGTTCTTATCAAAAGGAAATTAAAGTTAGAGATATTGTTATCGCTATGTCTGCATCAACAAATTCTGGTTTAAATAAAATCCGTTTTAACGGAGCAGATTATGCTGCAACAGCAAGTTTTCAATTGTTTCAAAAAGCAATTGAAATTGCAAAAGAAAAAGCAATAGCTGTAAAAGCAGGTAATGTTTTTAGTTCTGATGAGTTTTATGCAGATGATTTTAATAGCTATAAAAAATGGGCAGCATATGGTGTTTTATGTGTAGAAATGGAAACTTCTGGTTTGTACACTGTTGCTGCTAAACACAAAGTAAACGCGTTATCTATTCTTACAATTTCAGATAGTTTGGTAACTAATGAAATTACTACTGCATCTGAAAGAGAACATACATTTAAAGAAATGATAGAAATAGCTTTAGAACTTGTTTAAAATATATAAAAATGAAAAATTCTTTAATACAAAAATACAACGTTCCGGGGCCTAGATATACAAGTTATCCAACTGTGCCTTATTGGGATAAAGAAGGAATAGATAAAGAAATTTGGAAACAATCTTTTCAGGCATCTTTTAAAGAAAGTAACGCATCCGAAGGTATTAGTATTTACATTCATTTACCTTTTTGCGAGAGTTTGTGTACGTTTTGTGCTTGTCATAAACACATTACTAAACGTCATGAAGTAGAAGAAGAATATATAGAAACGGTTTTAAAAGAATGGAAATTATATGTTGCCTTGGTTGATGAAATTCCGGTTATTAAAGAATTACATTTAGGTGGCGGAACACCCACTTTTTTCTCAAAAGAAAATTTAGAATATTTAATGGATGGAATTTTTTCTCTCTCTAAAAAACATCCAGAAGCAGAATTTAGTTTTGAAGGCCACCCAAGTAATACAACAAAAGCACAATTACAAACATTGTACAATTGTGGTTTTACAAGAGTTAGTTATGGTGTACAAGATTATAATATAAAAGTACAAACCGCAATTCATAGAATTCAACCTTTTACAGAGGTAGAAAAAGTAACAAAATGGGCAAGAGAAATTGGTTACACATCTGTTAGTCACGATTTAATTTTTGGACTTCCGTTTCAAACAAAAGAAAACGTAATTCATACAATTAATAAAACCAAAGAATTACAACCAGATAGAATTTCTTTTTACAGTTATGCACATGTGCCTTGGGTTAAAGGAGTTGGTCAAAGAGGTTTTAATGAAAGTGATTTGCCAAAAAACGAAGAAAAAAGAGAACTCTACGAAATAGGAAAAGAACTTTTTGCAGAGTTAGGTTATATAGAAATTGGTATGGATCATTTTGCTTTAAAAACAGATAGTTTATATAAAGCAACAATTAACAAAACATTACACAGAAATTTTATGGGTTATACCGCCAACAAAACTCAATTAATGGTTGGTTTGGGTATGTCTGCAATATCCGATTCTTGGTATGCATTTGCACAAAATGTAAAAACGGTAAAAGAATATCAGCAAATTGTAAACTCTGGAGAAATTCCAATATTTAGAGGTCATTTATTATCTAAAGAAGACAGAATTATAAGAAAACATATCTTAAATATGATGTGTCATTTTTCTACTTCGTGGGAAGAAAAATCAATGAGAATAAACAATATAGATACTCATTTAGATTTGTTAAAAGAAATGGAACAAGATGGTTTAGTTGTTATTGATAAGAAATCTAAATCTTTACAAATACCAGAAAAATCAAGACCATTTGTAAGAAATATATGTATGGCTTTTGATGCACATTTATTAGAAAATAAACCTAAAACTAAGTTGTTTTCAATGACAATTTAGAGGAGAGTTTTTCAAGTATGATAAATATCATATTATTAGAATACAAGCATTATTACTTTTGAATTATTAATTATCAGGCAAGATATGAGCGTAATATACCTACTACTAACTATTAGTATAATAGTAGCAATCTTATTTTTTATTGCATTTATTTATTCGGTAAAAAAAGGTCAGTACGATGATTCGTATACACCTTCTGTCCGTATGTTGTTTGATGACGAACTAGTTATAGACAAACAAGAAAAATCAACTTTAGACTAAATTTTATATTATGGAAATGCAACAATTTTATTACGATAATAAAATCGTTAAAAAGTTTATTTACGCCACCTTACTATGGGGAATAGTTGGGTTTTCTGTAGGTTTACTTTTGGCTTTTATGTTTTTATTCCCAAACCTTACCGATGGTATTTCTTGGTTAAGCTTTGGGCGTTTAAGACCATTACACACCAATGCAGTAATTTTTGCTTTTGTGGGTAATGCAATTTTTGCAGGGGTTTATTATTCGTTACAAAGATTGTTAAAAGCAAGAATGGCAAGTAACTTTTTAAGTAACTTTAATTTTTGGGGATGGCAATTAATTATTGTTGCAGCAGCAATTACGTTACCGTTAGGGTATACTTCTTCTAAAGAATATGCAGAGTTAGAGTGGCCTATAGACATTGCAATTGCATTAGTTTGGGTAGCTTTTGGTGTAAATATGATTTGGACAATTTTGCAAAGAAGACAACGCCATTTATATGTAGCAATTTGGTTTTATTTAGGAACTTTTGTAACAGTAGCGGTACTACATATTTTTAATAGTTTAGAGTTACCTGTTAGTTTCTTAAAATCTTATTCTGTATATGCAGGCGTACAAGACGCTTTGGTACAATGGTGGTATGGCCATAATGCAGTAGCATTTTTCTTAACAACTCCGTTTTTAGGATTGATGTATTATTTTGTGCCAAAAGCAGCAAATAGACCAGTTTATTCTTACAGATTATCAATAGTACACTTTTGGTCTTTAATCTTTATTTATATATGGGCAGGTCCTCATCACTTATTATACACAGCATTACCAGAATGGGCACAAAATTTAGGTGTGGCATTCTCTGTAATGTTAATTGCGCCATCTTGGGGAGGTATGATAAACGGGTTGTTAACATTAAGAGGTGCTTGGGATAAAGTAAGAACAGATCCTACTTTAAAATTTATGGTAGTTGCAATTACAGGTTATGGTATGGCAACTTTTGAAGGGCCAATGTTATCACTTAAAAACGTAAACGCAATAGCACATTTTTCTGATTGGATTATTGCACACGTACACGTTGGGGCATTAGCTTGGAATGGTTTCTTAACATTTGGTATGTTGTATTGGTTAATACCAAGAATGTTTAAAACAAAATTATTTTCTACAGGTTTAGCTAATTTTCATTTTTGGGTTGGTACGCTAGGTATTATAATGTATGCATTACCAATGTATGTAGCTGGTTTTGTACAGGCTTCTATGTGGAAACAATTTAACCCAGACGGATCTTTAACCTATGGTAATTTCTTAGAAACTGTAAACGAAATTATACCAATGTATTGGATGCGTGCAATTGGTGGTAGTTTATATATTTTAGGAGCAATAGTAATGTTGTATAATGTTGTTAGAACCGTAAAATCTGGTAGTAATGTTACAGATGAATTGGCAGAAGCACCAGCATTAACAAAAGTCTCTAAATACAGAACAAAAGGAGAAGGCTACCATACTTGGTTAGAAAGAAAGCCAATTAAATTAACAATATATGCAACAATTGCAATATTAATTGGTGGTGTAGTTCAGATAATTCCAACATTGTTAGTAGAATCTAATATACCAACAATTAGTAGTGTAAAACCATACACACCTTTAGAATTAGAAGGTAGAGACTTATATATAAGAGAAGGTTGTGTTGGTTGTCACTCACAAATGGTAAGACCTTTTAGAAGTGAAGTAGAACGTTACGGAGAATATTCTAAAGCTGGTGAATATGTGTATGATCATCCATTTTTGTGGGGATCTAAGCGTACAGGACCAGATTTACACAGAGTTGGACAGAAATATAATGATAGCTGGCACTTAAATCATATGTACGACCCTCAAAGTACATCACCAGGTTCTATTATGCCGTCATACAAATGGTTGGTAAGAAATGAACTAGATAAAACTGCTACAGAAGATAAAATGAGAGCTATGGTAACATTAGGAGTTCCTTATACGGATGATGAAATAGCCAATGCACAAGAATTAATGCTAGCACAAGGAACAACAATTGAAGAGAACCTTTATTCAGATCCAGATTTTGTAAAAAGTTATGAAGCAGATAAAAAGTATGCAAAAGATAATAACAAGCCTTTTGTAGAAATGAGAAATAGAGAAATTGTTGCGTTAATAGCTTACATACAACGTTTAGGTACAGATATTAAAGTTAAAGAAGAACAAAAAACAGCTAAAAGATAAGAGTTATGTTAAAGTTTGTAAAAAATCATATGGAGAGTATTACGGGTATAGAAATTTATCCAATAATATCATTAGTTATATTCTTTACCTTTTTTGTAGCCTTATTTTGGTGGGTTATTACAGCTAAAAAAGAATATATAAATAAGGTAAGTAATTTACCATTAGATAATTAAAATCAGTATAAAATGAAAAAATATTTTAATTCTACGGTATATGTCATCTTTGTAATAGTTACTTTTTTAGCACTAGCAAAGTCGTTTATGGTTTACGAAAATCCATTTGATATTTATGAAAACCCATTAGTTTGGCTTGCGCTTATTGGTTTTATCATTGTAGTTGTTTTAAAAGAAATGGTAAATGTAATTGCTATTACTAAAGCAAAAGAATTACAAAATGAAAAGTTAGGAATTGTACCAGAAGAAAGTGATCCTTGGTTAAAAAAAATTATAGCTTCTTGGACAAAAGCAAAAGCAGTAGAAGATGAAGAGGAAATTATTCTAGATCATAATTATGATGGAATAAAAGAGTTAGACAATACTTTACCACCTTGGTGGGTGTATATGTTTTACGGAACCATAATTTTTGCTGTAGTTTATTTAGTACGTTTTGAAGTAGTTGGTGATGATAATCAAATTGTAGAATATAACAAAGCTGTAGCAGAAGCAAAAGTTGCTTTAAACAAGTATAAAAAAAGCGCACCAGATTTAATTACAGCAGAGAATGTTACTCTTTTAATAGATGCTAAAGATTTAAGCAGAGGTAAAGCAATTTTTAAATTAAACTGTGCTTCTTGTCATTTAGAAGATGGTGGAGGACAAATTGGACCAAACCTTACAGATGAATATTGGATTTTAGGAGGAGGAATAAAAAATGTTTTTACTACTATTTCTAACGGAGGTAGAGATGGTAAAGGAATGATTGCTTGGAATAAAACTTTAAAAGCTGCAGATATGGCTAAAGTAGCAAGTTATGTGCTTTCATTACAAGGTACCAAGCCAGCAAACCCAAAAGCACCTCAAGGAGAAAAATGGATTGAAGAGTAAAACTATTTTACATAAAATTTTCAATTTAAAATGATGACAGAAACACCCAAAAACGAACAATTTAGAGACAGTATCGGTACTATAGATAAAGCCGGTAAACGTTCTTGGGTTTTTCCTAAGAAACCAAGCGGGAAGTTTTACAAATATAGAAGTTATGTAAGTTACTTTTTATTGGTATTCTTTTTATCATCACCATTTATAAAAATTAATGGAAATCAGTTTTTATTATTTAATGTTTTAGAACGTAAGTTTAATATTTTCGGATTTCCTTTTTGGCCACAAGATTTTCATTTGTTAGTAATTTCAATGATAATTGGTGTTGTTTTTATAATATTATTTACAGTTGTTTTTGGTCGTATTTTCTGTGGATGGATTTGTCCGCAAACCATTTTTTTAGAAATGGTTTTTAGAAAAATAGAATATTGGATAGAAGGTGATAGAGGAAAACAAATAAGATTAAACAAACAACCTTGGAACGCTGAAAAAATTAGAAAAAAAGTACTTAAATGGTTTGTGTTTTTTATTATTTCTTTTCTAATAGCAAACGTATTTTTAGCCTATTTAAAAGGTGGAGATGTTTTAATTAATTACATAACAAGTAACCCTTTAAATAATGTAAGTACACTTATTTCTTTATTAATTTTTACAGGTGTTTTCTATTTTATTTTTACTTGGTTTAGAGAGCAAGTTTGCATAATTGCTTGTCCTTATGGTAGATTACAAGGTGTTCTGTTAGACAATAAAACAATAAATGTTGCTTATGATTATAAACGTGGAGAAGGAGAGAAGGGAAGAGCAAAATTTAAAAAGAATGAAGATAGAAAAGCATCCGGAAAAGGAGATTGTATAGATTGTAAACAATGTGTTGTTGTTTGCCCTACAAATATTGATATTAGAAATGGTACGCAATTAGAGTGTGTAAACTGTACAGCTTGTATAGATGAGTGCGACCATATGATGGAAAGTGTTGGTTTGCCAAAAGGTTTAATTAGATATGCAAGTGAAGATAATATTGCAAAAAAGAAACCTTTTAAATTAACTGCAAGAATAAAAGGATACTCTGCAGTGTTGTTTATTTTAATTGGTGTTTTGGTTGGTATGTTGTTTTTAAGAAATGATGTGGAAGCTACAATTTTAAGGTTACCTGGTCAATTATATCAACATAAAGAAAACAATATTATAAGTAATGTTTACACTTTTAAAGTGATTAATAAAACTACAAAAGATATTAATAATGTTAATTATAAAATCTTATCACATAAAGGAACCATTAAGTTAGTTTCTGATCATGATTTTATAGTGCCAAAACAAGGTTTAGCAGAGGGTACATTATTTATAGAGTTAAATGCATCTGTATTAACAGACGATAAAGAAGAATTAGAAATTGGTGTTTTTAGTGGCAACAAACTTATTGAAACTACAAAAACTAATTTTTTAGGACCAAGAAGTTATAAATAAAAAGAGTATGAAATTTAATTGGGGAACAGGAATTGTAATTGCTATTATTGGTTTTATCAGTTTTATCATGTATTTCGTAATTACGATGAGTACAGATAAAAGTTATAGTCACGATTTAGTTACAGATAAATATTATCAACAAGAATTGGTATATCAAGATCAAATTGATGCCACAGAAAATGCATTAAAACTAAAAGAAAAAATAACCTTAACTAAGGTAAAAGAAGGTTTAAAAATAAAATTTCCATCAAATATTGAAACAAAAGAAATTACAGGAAAAGTGTTCCTTTACAGACCATCTAATAAACAATTAGATTTTGAAATGCCAATTTCAATCTCTAATACATATTTGCTCGTGCCTGAGAAACGTTTGTTAGGTGGTCGTTGGAACATTACTGTTTCTTGGAGTTATAAAGGTAAAGAATATTTATTTAAAGAAGAGTTGAGTTTTTAATGTTTCTATCTGCAGTTATATTTGGTTTATTAGGTAGTTTCCACTGTGTTGGTATGTGCGGACCAATTGCTTTTATGTTGCCAATAGACAGGAAAAATAGAACTAAAGGTTTTTTTCAGATTTTAAGTTATCATTTAGGTAGGTTGTTAACTTATAGTTTAATAGGCTTGTTATTTGGTTTGTTGGGTAAAGGTTTTTATTTCTTTGGTTTTCAACAGCAATTATCTATAATTGTTGGTTTTACAATGATACTTGTAATTGTTTATCCTAAACTTTTTTCTAAAGTCAATGGATCTAAAAATCTAAGTAAAATTATATTTAAAGTAAAAAATGCGTTAGGCAAAGAGTTAAAAAATAGAAAAAATAATACTTTTTTTACAATTGGTTTTTTAAACGGATTTTTACCTTGCGGATTAGTATATATGGCTGTTTTTGGTGCTATAACTACTACAAATGCCTTATCTGGCAGTTTATATATGTTTTTATTTGGTTTAGGTACAATACCTTTAATGACTTCTGTAGTTTATTTAGGTAATTTTTCAAAAGGAATGATTAGACAGAAAGTACAAAAAGCAATACCTGTTGTAGTTGTGTTTATTGGAGTTTTATTTGTTTTAAGAGGTTTAGGTTTAGGTATTCCTTACATATCACCAGAACCAGTTATAGATTCAATTAATGCTAATTATTTATGTCATTAATTCTTTTTTTTAATAATTTATAGTTATTATTAAATTATTAGTGTTTTTTTGTTGTTAAATATTTTAGAGCAAAAGTATTTATATAAAAAATATTATATATTTGATAACTTATAAATAAACTAGTTTTAATGAAGTTAAGTTACCTGCAATATTGCATTTTTTGTGTATTATTTTTTTCTTTAAACACTTTTTCTCAAGAAACATTACCTATATATCAAGATTATTTATCAGATAATGTATATTTAATTCATCCTTCTGCTGCAGGTATTGGTAACGCTGGTAAATTAAGATTTACAGCTAGACAGCAATGGTCTGGCATACCAGATGCACCAACTTTACAAACCATCAGTTTAAACTCTAGATTTGGTGAGGAAACAAATGCTGCTTATGGTTTAATTTTATTTAATGATAAAAACGGGTATCATTCTCAAAAAGGAATTCAAGGTACATATGCTTATCACTTGCCGTTAAATGATAATGGACATTATTTTGAACAATTGTCTTTCGGATTATCTTTTACTTTTATTCAAAATCAATCAGATCAAACAGCTTTTGGTAATGATGATGTAGCTGCTATTATACAAAACACAAGTTATTTTAATGCAGACTTTGGTGCAGCATATCACAAAGGTGGTTTTTCATCATATTTTACAGTAAAAAATTTATTACAAACAAATAAAAATAATTTAAACGTTTTAGAACCTTTAGATTTAAAAAACTTTGTATTTGCCGCTGGTTATTATTATGATAACTATTATTTTTTACAATTAGAGCCTTCTTTTATGGTTCAATTAAAAGAAAGTACTGGACAAACAATAGCAGATTTTAACATTAAAATGTATAAAACATTTTCTACAACTCAGTTTTGGGCTGCTTTATCATACAGAAGAAGTTTTGATGGAGCTGACGGGGTAAATAACTTTAAATTCATTTCACCAATAATTGGTTTAAATTATAAAAAGTTAATGTTTTCTTATACCTATACAAACCAATTAGATGATATTGTTTTATCTAATACCGGATTTCATCAAATAGGTTTAGGTATTAATTTATGGACAAGAGAGAAAAATTGGAGAAGTACACCAAACATAAATAACTCTTTTATTGGTTACTAAAACTCTTTTTTTGTAATAGTTATATTTTTAGTTTTTTTCTGATCAACAAACATTTCCATTACTTTCTTGTCTTTATTGATAAAAAAATGATGTAAACTATTCTGATTGTTACTTGTATTTAATAATGAGTTTTTATTTAAAATAGCCTTTGTTTGTCTTGCCACAGCTTCTCCTGAATCAATAATTTGAATGTGATTTCCTACTATTTCTTTAATTTGAGGGATTAAATAAGGGTAGTGTGTACAGCCTAAAACTAAGCAGTCTGCGTTCTTTTTTATTAAAGGTGATACATAACTTGATAATAATTTTTTCATGGCTTCAGATTCTATTTTTTCAGATTCTATAAGCTCGACCAGACCTTTACCAATTATTTCGATAATTTTAATTTCTTTATTTAAAGTATTAGAGGTTTTTTCGAATAACTCACTGTTTAGGGTTCCTTTAGTAGCTAATATACCTATGGTATTTGTTTTGGTATTTAATGCTGCAATTTTAATAGCTGGCTCTATGCCTATAAAAGGAACATCATATTTATTTCTTAAAACTTTAATAGCATTTGTAGTAGCTGTATTACACGCTACTACTATTAATTTACAATTCTTTTTAAGAAGTATCTCTGTGTTTTTAATAGATAAATTAATGATGTCTTCTTTGCTTTTATCACCATAAGGAGCATTTTTACTATCAGCAAGATAAATAGTGTTTTCTGATGGTAAAAGAGTGTTAATTTCTTTCCAAATAGAAGTACCTCCAATTCCAGAATCAAAAATACCAATAGGGAAGCTGTTAGATTTTATCATGCCTTAAAAATAAAAAAACCTACTGAATTCAGTAGGTTTAGTTTTTTAATAAAATAAGTATTTTTTTAGAATCCTAATTTTGCTTTTACAGCAGGGAATAAGTCTTCTCCTTTTTTAACTAGTAAACCTTTACCATTAGTAGCATCTATTACATATAAGATGTTTTTTGCAGCAGCAACTTCTTCTACAGCTTTTTGAGCCTTTTCTATAATAGGTAATAAGCCTTCTTGTTGTTTTTTCTGCATATCTTGGTAAGCTAATCTTCTTGCTTGTTCTAATTTAGCAGCTTCACCTTGTAACTCTTGTACTCTTTGGTCATTAGTCTCATTAGTTTGAGATTTAGATTCAGCAACGTATTTCTTTTGAGTAGCCTCAATTTTCTTTTCCATTCCTGTAATTTCATCTTGATAAGTTTTACCAAGTTTTTCAATGTCAGATTTAAGAGTTTTTGTTTCTGGCATCTCAGCTACTAATTTTTCAAAGTCTATATGACCTATTTTTTGTGCATTTGTAAAACCACTTACACCTAAAGTAAATACAGCAATTAATAGTAACGTTTTTAAATTTTTCATTATTGTTTTGATTTAATTATTGTTCTTGTTTTCTTCTTGTTCTTCCTTTTCTTTTTTTAAGGCTTCTTTCTTTTCTCGTAATAATTTTCTTTTTTCTTCTCTTTGTTTGGCAGCAGCTTCTCTTTTTTCTGCAATTAGTTTCTTTTTTTCTTCTAACTCTGCAAGCTTCTTTGCCTTAGCTTCTTCTTTTTTTGCTATTTGTTCTTTTTGTTTATCTGTTAACTCTTTTGGCGCATTTTGTTGTTCTTTCTTTTGCTTATTTTTAGTATCTATTAATCGAGTTCTATCTATAGTTGCTAAAACAAGGTCGCTAATATCGTATTTTTTATTTGAATATAGCATAACTAAATCGCTAGATTTATCAAAAACAAAATCATAATTTTTTCTAGATGCAATATTTTGTATGGCATTGTAAACTTGATCTTGTATAGGTTTTACTAATTGTTTTCTTACAGAAAACATACTACCATTTGGGCCAAAATATAAAGATTCTTGTTTTCTTAATTGCTCTTGCTTTATAAAGATTTCTTCTTCTTTCTCTTCAATTAAATCTTTTGTAAGAATAGCTTTTTCATTAGCTAAATCTGTTTTTAAAATTTCAATTTCTCTTGCTTGTTGATCTAATTTTGTTCTCCATTTTACAATTTTGGCATCTAAAGTATTTTGAGCTTCTATATATTCTGGTACATTTTCTAAAATATATTCCATATCTATATAAGCAATTATCTGACCTCTTTGTGACCAAGAAAGATTAACACTAAGTATAAGACTAAGAAATAAAAATATTTTTTTCATTTGTATAATGTATTTAGAAAAAACCATGCCAAAAAAACTTTTTCTTTACAAAATTACAGTTTTATTAGAATTGTCTTCCAATAATAAAATGTGTTTGCCAACCAGATTTATCGTTTTCTCCAGGTAAAGGATCAAAACCATGTGCAAAGTCAATCCCTAATAACCCAAATGCTGGCATAAATATTCTTACACCTAATCCTGCTGAACGTTTTAATTCAAACGGATTAAAACTATTAAAATTGTCATAAGAATTACCTGCTTCTAAAAACCCTAAAGTATAGATAGAGGCAGAAGGAGAATCTGTAATAGAATACCTTAACTCTAATTGAAACTTATTATAAATTGTACCTCCGAAAGAAGACGAAAGTCCGCTATTTTCATATCCTCTTAAACCAATAGTTTCTCTACCATCTAATTGGTAAGTAGCAATACCATCACCACCTACGTAATAACGTTCTACTGGAGTTGCACCTAAATCATCATTATAAAAACCTAAGTACCCCATTTCTGCATTAGACATTAATACCAATTTATCTGTAAAAGAAGTATACCATTTTCCTTTAAAGTTTAATTTATAATATTCTAACCATTTATATTTATCATTATCACTTAAATCGCTATCTGTGTAGTCTGTATTGTTAAGTAATGAGTAAGGAAAAGTAGCTTTTGCTCCAATTGTAAACTCAGATCCGTATGTTGGGAATATTAAACTTGGTCCTGCAGAATTTCTAGTTAAAGAAATGTTGTAAGATAAGTTGTTTAATGTACCGTTGTTAAGATTTATGTTTGCTAAACCAAAACTATAATCATTAGATTTTAAAGCTTGGTAACTTACAGATTGTGATAATTGGAAATAATCATCTGGCCATTTTAAACGTTGTCCTAATCCTAAAGTAGCACCAATAATAGATAAGCTTTGGCTTTTATCTACATCATAAGTTGTATAATCTAAAGAATATTGATTAGATGAGTATACAGAAAAAGATAAAGATTTTGGTTTTTTACCACCTAACCAAGGTTCTGTAAAAGAAAAACTATAAGTACTATAAGTTCTACTTGTTTGTAATCTTAAAGATAAAGTTTGTCCATCTCCCATAGGTAATGGTTTGTATGCTTCTTTATTAAAAATGTCTTTTACAGAAAAGTTATTAAAAGATAAACCTAAAGTACCTATAAAAGATCCACCACCGTAACCTCCTTGTAACTCTATTTGACTACCTCCTTTTTCTACAACACTAAAATCTATATCTGCAGTTTTGTTTTCATAATCTGGTATAACGTCTGGTGTAACGTTAGCATCAAAGAATCCTAATTGACCGATTTCTCTAATAGATCTAATTATTGCACTTCTACTAAATAAATCACCTGGTTTTACTCTTAATTCTCTAAATAGTACGTGGTCGTTTGTTTTTTCGTTACCAGAAAGAGTAACTTTTTTAATACGTGCTTTTTCATCTTCTCTAATTCTAATTTCTACAGTAATAGAGTCGTTTAAAACTTTTGTTTCTACAGCATTTACAGAAGAGAATAAAAATCCATTATCTTGGTATAATGTAGAAATATCTTGAGATGTTGGTGTACCGTCTCCTTTAATACGTTCTTCTAAAACAGCTCCGTTGTATACATCTCCTTTTTCAATTTTTAAATAGCTTTGAAGTTGTTCATCTGTATATTCTTTATTACCGATAAAAATTATTTCAGAGAAACGATATTGTCTTCCTTCTTCTAAATCAATATTAATATTTATAGTGTTGTCATCATTCCAAGATATACCATCGCTAAGAATACGTGCATCTCTATAACCTAATCTGCTATATTTATCTAAAATACTTTCTAAATCTTCTTGATATTCTTCTTCTATATACTTAGAACCTTTCCAAAAACGACCAATGAATTTTTCTTTAGTGTTTTTCATTGCTTTTTTCAGTTTTGCATCAGAAATAGCAGTATTACCAGTAAATAGAATGTCTTTAATTTTTATTTTATCTCCTTTATCAATAAATATAGACATATCAACAGTATTAATATCTGATGTGTCTTTTCTTACATCTAAACTAACTTTTGTTTTAAGAAAACCTTTGTCTGTATATTTTTTTGTAAAATAATTTTTAGTAGTAACAATAAGGTTGTCTGTAACTTGCGCACCAGTTTTTAACTCTGCGTCTTTAATAAGTTCTTTTGCTTTTCTGTTTTTGATACCATTAATTACTACCGTTTTTAACTGTGGTAATTCTTGTACATCAAATTGTAGGTAAACAGTATTACCATCTATTTTGGCTAAATAAACATCTACATCGCTAAACTGTTTACTTTCATATAGTTTTTTTATTGCACTTGTTAGTTTGTCTCCTGGTAGTTTTATTAAAGCACCATTTCTTAAACCAGTAAATACCCTAACTGTTTCTTCGCTAAATTTCTTTAGCCCAGTTACACTTATGCCTCCTAATGTATATTCTTTGCCTTTTTGATAAGAAAGATTGTCTGAAGATATTGTGTCTTTTTTAATAGTTGGTATACTATCTTTATTTGTTTGTGCGTTAACATTAAAGGTAAAAAATAATGTTATTAGTACTACTGACGCAGAAAATAATTTCATATAAAACTTATTCTGTAATTTGTTCGCTTGTTTTTCCAAATCTTCGTTCTCTATTCTGGTATTCTATGATTGCATCATAATAATGCTCTTCTCTATAATCTGGCCAAAGAATATCTGTAAAATATAATTCGGCATATGCCATTTGCCATAATAAGTAATTACTAATGCGTTGTTCTCCACTAGTTCTTATCATTAAATCAACATCGGGCAAATTAAACGTATATAAATGGTTATTTATAGTTTTTTCATCAATTTCTTCAATATTAAGTTCTTTATTAACAACTTTTTTAGAAATGTTTTTAATAGCGTTAACAATTTCTTCTCTAGAACCGTAACTTAAAGCAAATGTTAAAGTAATTTTTGTGTTGTTTTTTGTAGATTCAATTACGTGTTCTAAAACTTTTTGTGCGTTTTTTGGTAAACTAGTAAGATTACCAATAGCATTTACTTTTACATTTTTTCGTTGAAATTCTGGTAATTCTTTTTTTAGAGTAGAAATTAATAAGCTCATTAAGGCATCTACTTCTATTTTTGGTCTTTTCCAGTTTTCTGTAGAAAAAGCATACATTGTCAAGAATTTTACACCTATCTCAGAAGAAGCGTCTGCTATTTGTCTTATTGCTGTAAGTGCATTTCTATGACCAAAAATCCTATTCATTCCTTTACCTTTAGCCCATCTTCCGTTGCCATCCATAATAACGGCTACATGGTTTGGTACTTTTTGTAAGTTAATGTTTAGTTTTTTATCCATATTTATATTCTATTAGAGTAACAGGCTGGCCTACCGAATGTGTATATTAGAGAAACTCCTGTAAACATATACCAATCGTTGCCTGTGCCATCTAAATTTATGTTTGGTGTGTTATTAGTTGTAAAATCTAAATCATCTTCAAAAGTATATCTAAATTTTGCTTCAATAGAAAATGCTAAGTTATTATATAATTTAGATTTATAGCCAAATCCGAAAGGAATAGCAAAAGAAGTTTTATTACCTGTTATAAGGTCTTGGTTTTCTGTGTGAGATTTTACGTTAGTGTAATTAAAACCAGCTACTTCTAGTAAAAGATAAGGTGTCCAAGTTTTATCTTCAGAAGAAAGATCATATTCATAAAAATTGAATTCTATACCTAAAGCAACTTCATTAATAGTATTTTTAAAGCTATAACCTCTATCGCTTCTAAAATCTATGTCAGATTTTTCATCATCACCTTCTATTGGTAGGTAGCTGTAAGTTGTTCTTAATGCCACTCTTGGATTCCAATTATATTTAAAAAATACGGCTCCTGCAGGCTTGTTAGGGTAAAAGTAGTAGTTACTACCAATATCTCCAACATAGTTTGTGCCTCCAAAAGATACTCCAGCCTCATAGACTTGACCAAGTAGTATCGAAGAAAAATTTACAAAAACAAAAAATAAGATTGTGTTTTTCATCCTAAAAAATAGCGTGCAAATATAAGAATTTCAATTTGCTTTATAAAGTTAATATTCAGTCTTTTTTGAATAACAAATATTTTAGGCTATTATTGTTTGATTAATGTTAAAGATTAGTTTTGTTTCTAATATCTTCTCCCCATAGTAATTTACTTCTAAGGGTTTTTAAAAAAGATTGATTTTTTGGTAAAACACTTTTAATTGTGTAATCTGCTTTTTCTATAAAAACCTTAGTATCATTTGCAACGGTTGTAACTCTAGAATCTAGTGATACTAAAAAGTTTTTTTCTCTAGAGTCTACCTTTAATTCTATTTTTGTATTATCGGAAATTACCATAGGCCTTGCGTTTAAATTATGAGGTGCAATGGGGGTAATTACTAAGTTTTTAGAATCGGGTAAAATTACAGGACCATTACAACTTAAAGAGTAACCTGTAGAGCCTGTTGGTGTAGATATTATAAGGCCATCTGCCCAATAATTGGTTAAGTATTCTTCGTTTAAATATGTTTTTACACCAATCATAGAAGTGGTGTTCTTTTTAGCTATAGTAACTTCGTTTAAAGCAAAATTTAAATCGCCAAATTTATTAGTTTCTGGTTCTGTTCTTATTGTAATAAGTGCTCTTTCTTGAATTGTATATTCTCCGTTTAAAACTAGATTTATACTTTCTTCTATAACGTCTTTGGCTACAATTGCTAAGAAACCTAATCTACCAGTGTTTATACCTAGTATTGGTATGTCTAAATTTCTAATATGTGTTACAGAGCGTAAAAAAGTTCCATCACCGCCAATAGTAAGCATTACATCAAAGGTGTTATCTAAATCACTAAAATTACCGAATGATTTGTAAGAATCTTCTAAGACTTTTTCTTGTATTAGAAGATTATAAAATTCTTCTTCAATGTAGAATTCAATATTATTTTTAATTAAAACCTGTAAAAGTGTTTTAATTTCTTTTTCTGATGTAACTGCGTAAGATTGACCGTAAATAGCTGCTTTTTTCATTACATTTCTAAGTATTTTTGTAGATATTCAGATCTATTTTTTAAGTCTTCCAAATAAATATCATTTTCATGCATAGATATAATTTTATAATCATATCGCCTAAATGTTTGCATGATTTCGTTTATTTTGTTCGAAATTATTTTTAGAGTTATCTGTGTATTATCTGTTTTTTTCTCTGAAACATATAAGCCTAATAATAAGCCTCCGTTAGTTTCTATAATCTGTATAACTTCGCTCATAGAATAATCATCTTTAGATTTTTCTACAATAAGTGTTTCTCCTTCTTCAATCATAAAAGGGCTAGTAGAAAAAACATCTAAAACATCACGTAAGTCAAAATAACCTATATAGTTTTTTTGTTCATCTAAAACAGGAATAATATTTGTATCATTATCTGCAAATATTTTTAATAATTCTAGAACAGTGGCTTTTTCATCAGCAAAAAAAGAATTTAGTAAATAAGAATATTCTACTAATTCATCGGTTTTGTTTTCTAATGTTTGTATATCTTCTTCTGCAAAAGAACCTAATAATTTATTGTTTTCTATTACAGGGAAATGTGTTATAGGGTAGTTTTTAAACACTTTTTGAGCTCTTTTTACAGAGTTTTCTAAGCGTAAAGGTTTTATTTCTTTTAAAATGTAATCGTTCATATTCATGCTCTACGAATATAGGATAAAATGATTTAATAAATTATCTTTGCGTTCTAATTTTAGATAATGACAAAGTTAAGTGTAAATATTAATAAAATAGCAACTTTACGTAATTCTCGTGGTGGAAATGTGCCAGATTTGTTAAAAGTTGCAAGTGATATTGAGGGTTTTGGGACTCAGGGAATTACAATTCATCCAAGGCCAGACGAAAGACATATACGTTACCAAGATGCAAGAGATTTAAAAAATGTGGTAACTACAGAATATAATATTGAAGGAAACCCAATCAAATCTTTTATGGATTTGGTTTTAGAAGTTAAGCCTACGCAAGTTACTTTGGTGCCAGATGCTGTAGATGCTATTACATCTAATGCTGGTTGGGATACAATTACACATCAATCTTTTTTACAAGAGGTGATAAAAGAGTTTCAAAAAAACGGAATAAGAACTTCTATTTTTATTGATACAGATAAAAAATTGATTGAGGCTGCAGCAAAAACAGGTGCAGATAGAATAGAATTATATACAGAAGATTTTGCAACTCAATTTGGGTTAGGAAATAAAGATGTTGTAAAACCATATACAGAAGCTGCAATTTTAGCCAATAAATTGGGATTAGGAATTAATGCTGGGCACGATTTAAGTTTAGATAACATTCAGTTTTTTAAAGAAAATATACCTAATTTGGCAGAGGTTTCTATTGGTCATGCATTAATTGCAGAAAGTCTATATCTAGGTTTAGAGAATGTTGTAAATATGTATTTACATCGTTTAAAATAAATAAGAACTTAGTAAAAGTAATTTTTATTCATAAATAATATTCAGAAATGCTGCTTTTTTAGGTAGTTGATAAATTTCTATAATTAAATAATTTAAATGTCAAATAATCCAATATTACATTCAACAATAAAAGGTGAAGGAAAACCATTATTAATTTTACATGGATATTTTGGGATGTCTGATAATTGGAAAACTTTAGGAAATCAGTTTTCAGAAAATCATCAAGTACATTTAATAGACCAAAGAAATCACGGACGTAGTTTTCATGAAGATGAATTTAATTATGAGGTTTTAGTAGAAGATTTATTAGCTTACATTAAACATCATCAATTAGAAAAAGTAGATGTTATTGGGCATTCTATGGGTGGTAAAACTGCTATGTTATTTGCAGTAACTTATCCAGATTTAATAGATAAATTAATAGTTGTTGATATTTCGCCAAGAATGTATCAACCACATCATAATGCAATTTTAGCAGCTTTAAATTCTGTTGATTTTTCTATTCAGAACACCAGAAAGTTGGTAGAAGAAAAGCTGTCTGTGTTAATTCCAGAATTTGGTGTACGTCAATTTTTATTAAAAAATGTTTATTGGAAAGAAAAAGGACAATTGGCATACAGGTTTAATTTAAACTCTTTAACAGAAAATAACCCAGAAGTGGGTGAAGCTTTGCCTCCGTTTACGGTTTTCGAAAAAGAAACATTATTTTTAAAAGGAGATAAATCTGGGTATATTACAGAAAATGAAGAGCCAATTATAGAGGCACACTTTCCTAACTCTAAAATTGTGACTATTAAAAATGCAGGACATTGGTTGCATGCAGAAAATCCGAAACAATTTTTTACAGAAGTATCAGAGTTTTTAACATAAAAAAAGAGCCATTAAATATTTAATGGCTCTTTTTTTATGTTTATTCAATTTTTTTATGGATTTGTAGACCACAATGCAGCACCTTTAAGCATTGCTCTTCTTGGTAATTTTAAACCAGCAACAATTAATTCGGCAAAATCTTCTGGCTGTAAAACACTATCTTCAGAATCTTTATTTGCAATTCCAAGATCAATAGACATATCAGAAACAATTGTACTAGGTGTTAGAGTACAAACTCTAATATTGTTTTTACGTACTTCTTTCATTAAAGATTCAGACATACCAATAACTGCAAATTTAGATGCAGAATAAGCAGAAGTTGTTGCATTACCATTTAAGCCAGCTGTAGAAGAAACGTTAATAATATCTCCTTTGTTCTTTTCAATTAAATATGGTAAAACTTCTTTAGTAACATAATACATACCCATAACATTGGTTTGTATTATTTTGCTCCATTGCTCAACTGGCATATCATTTAAAGTACCAAAAGCAGCAATACCTGCATTATTAACTAAAATATCTACTGTACCAAACTCTGTTATAATGTCTTGTATTCCTTTTTTAACTTCGTCATAATTACCTACATCAAAAGTAGTATAGATTGCATTAACTCCAAAATCTTCTAATTCAGAAACAGTTTCTTTTAAAACAGTCTCATTTCGGCCAGTTATGGCAACATCAATTCCTTCTTTTGCAAATGCAATTGCTGTAGCTTTACCTAAACCTCTACCACCACCAGTTATTATTGCTTTTTTACGGACTAGATTTTCCATTTTTTTATATATTTTAAAATGTAATTTTTTTGTTTAATAATCTCTTGTAAAGTTAACAAGATTACTTAGATTTTATAGTGAATAGTTAGAACTTAACAGAATTTTATTATTGGATAAGTAAAATGATGTAAGAAACTTTATCTTTGATGCTTTATTTTTATATCGATGAGAAAAATAGTAACATTCCTTTTTTTAATAGCTTGTATTTATACAGGTTATAGTCAGACCAATAAATTTTCTTTAAACCTGAATAAGGATAGAAATTTATGGCAAACATTTACTTATGATTTAGGTAATATGGCTGGCGGAATGGGATACGCATACAGCAGACCTTTGTATTGGAAAGGTGAGCAATTTAAAAATGCAGGTTATGTAGCAGCCGGAACAGGAGCTTTGTTTTTGGTTGATGATAAAATAGATGATTGGGCAAATAATTGGCGTGCAGATGTGCCTCGTTGGTTAATAGATTATGGAAATGAATATGGAGGTCCAAACACAAATTTTAGGTTAACTGGTGCTGTATATTTGGTAGGTTTATTTACAAAAAATCCTAAACTAAGAAGAACAGGAGTTTTGTTAATTTCTTCGGCATCTGCTTCTGGTTTGTTACAACAAGTATCTAAAAGAATTATTGGTAGAGCAAGGCCAAAAGCAAATGTTGGTAAAGCTACCTTTGATCCACTTCATATAGATAGAGTTTATAATTACGACTCTTTTCCTTCTGGTCACGTAATGTTAGGTTTTACAAATGCCTATGTTTTGGCAAAACATTTTGATAATCCTTGGATAAAAGCAGGTTTGTATACTGTAGGTTCTATACCTGGTTTTGCTAGAATTATGGATCGTTTTCATTGGGTTTCTGATGTAGCTTTTTCTACAGCTTTAAGTATTTTTATTGTTGAAGCTATAGATAAATATTTAGATAGAAAGTACGATGAAAAATACAATGATAAAAGAGGTATTCTAAAAAAGGAGAAAAAAGTGGCTTGGGATATTCAGTTTACACCACAGAGTTTTGGGGTTGTAATGAATTTTTAGAATTCAATTGTTTAATTAGCATCTTTTAAAAATTACTTTTATTTAGCAAATTAAGAGTAATCTATATTGCTCATTTTTTTCAATAGGAGCTCTATGTAAGCAAGGTAAAACCTTACTTTTAGGATAATCTGTGGCTAATTTCCATAGATTACCAATACCTAAATTGGTGAATTCTGCATTTTGTTTTGGTTGATAGTGTAAATCGAAGAAAAACTCGCTTAAAAAAGCATTAAAACCTGCTTCTGGCCCGTCATATAACTTTTTAAGTTCGTTACGTATTTCTGGAATGTGTATTTTTTGATCTGCTTTAGAGTTTGCAACTATTTCACTAGCATCTCCGTGATATGTGCATAAAAAAGTATCGGTTGGTATCGGAGATTTATCGACATGAAAAGAATAAACATCCGTAGGAAAATAAGGAAAAGCGTCATCTCTATCATAACATTTTATGATGTTAATACTTGGCGAAGCTCCGTATTCTTTTAATAAATTAAAATCATCTAAAATAATAGTACGTGCCAATTGACCTTGTTTACTCAACTGAAGTTTGGTAAGATCATCCGGATTTAATAAGGTGATATTTTCTGTTAATGTTGTTTTTTTTATAATTTCAGTAAAATCACCTTCTAATGTACGATTCCAACACAATGCATTTACTTTTCCTTTAAAAGTAGTCGTTATAAGTTCTTTAAAATTAGAGACACATTGTATCTGATTATCTGAATGAGATAAGTTAACCATAATTGTTTACAATGTTTTTAAAAAATTGAAGAAGCCGTTTTTGTGGTAAATTTTTCTAAAAACAACATTCCTTTAAAAGAATTTCCTTTTTTATTTAATTTAGGACTCCAAACAGCAATACAAAATTGATCTGGATGTATGGCTACAATTCCGCCACCAACACCACTTTTACCAGGTAAACCAACACGAAAAGCAAACTCGCCAGATTCATCATAAAAACCACAAGTAAGCATTATGGCATTTACTCTTTTTGCTTGACTCATAGTAAGTATTCGGTTTCCTTTTATGGTGATAAAATTATCGTCTGTTAAAAAAAGAAATATTTCCGAAAGTTCTTTACAGGTCATTTCTAAAGAACACGTATAAAAATAGAAATCTAAAACTTCTTCTACATCATTTTTAATATTACCAAAAGATTTGATAAAATTACACAAAGCAACATTTCTAAAACCAGATTTTTTTTCTGATTCAGCCACTTTTACATTGTAATTTAAAGAAGTATTGTTAGATATTTCTCTACAAAAATCTAAAAAATCTGCTTTGGGGTTTTTTAAATGACTTAATAAAACATCGCAAATTACAATAGCACCGGCATTTATAAAAGGGTTTCTAGGTTTTCCAAAATCGGCCTCTAATTGTAATAAAGAATTAAACGGATTACCAGAAGGTTCTACATCAACTCTGTCCCATAATTTAGCATCTTCAAACTTATAAGCTAAAGTTAGCGTAAGAATTTTAGAAACACTCTGTATCGAAAATTTTTTTTCAAAATCTCCAACACCAAAGTTTTGTTTGTCTATAGTTGTAATGCTAATCCCAAAATTAGTAGGGTCTACAAATGCAAGTTCTGGTATATAATCTGCTACTTTGCCTGTGTCTGTTACATTTTTTACATCAGCATACACACATTCTATTACTTCTTTATAGTTTTTCATTGGTGATTTATGGAATTAATGGATGCAAACGTATTGGAATATTTTTAAAGAAACAACAAATAAAAAAGGAACTACATTTCTGTAATTCCTATTGTTCGTGTTTTATAAAAAAGGAAAAGATATAAAATATCTTGGTAGTTTTTCTTTTCTTATTCTTATTAAATTAAAAAGAGTAATTATTAAATTTGAGAAATAGAATATTCTAATTGTAATTTTAAAAAAAGGACTAATGTTCATTGTGTTAACCATATTTATCCATTCAGTCATACTATTGTTATATGGAATATAAAATGATCCTCTAGTTATTACTATCATAAAGTAAAGAAAAAATAATAATTGCCAATTAATTTGAAAATTAATAACTTTTCTACCTATTAAATCCGCATTTACAATTTTATTTTTTCTAAAAGACCAAAGTAAAACGGGTAATAGAAGTCCTAAAAAAGGATGAATTAAGTATGTTATTCCACTTAAAGAAATTAAAGCTAAATAGCCCAAATCGTCTTTTTTATCGTTATCTAAAAGATTTTCTGTAGTTGTTTCAAGAGCTTTTGCAATTTTCTTTAAGGAATCTCCTTTTGGAAGGGTTTCTCCTTTTTCCATTCGCTGAATTGTACGAATACTGATTTTGGATATCTCAGCAAGTTGTTCTTGAGAGTACCCTCTTTTTAATCTAAATTCTTTGATTTTTTCTGATGGATTTAAGTTCATGATATTTTAATTTTTAATTATTTGTTAAAATTACCAATGAAAAATGTGTCTTAGTAGTGTCATAATAGCGTCAATATAAAGACAATTTTATGTCAAAAAAAGTCATTTTATAAAAAAAAGTGTCATACAAAAAAAGGAACTACATTTCTGTAATTCCTTTTTTAAATTTATTATAAAATAGTTTCTGAAAATAAGTTCTTAGAAAAGCAAAATTTTATAGTGCTTCTACAAACAAACCTTCGTCTGTTTTAGAAACTTTTGCAACCTCTTTTTTGGTTAAACCTTTTATAGTTTTATCCCACTTTTTATTAGATAAACCAGATTGTGTTTTTAATTCTACTAAATCTATTTTTTCTGCTTTTGTAATAATTGCTAAAACAGCTTTTTCATCATCATTTAATTCTATAGAAGGAGCCTTTTTCTCTGGTCTCATTTGAGGGAAAAATAAAACTTCTTGTATAGATTGGTTGTTTGTTAAAAACATAATTAGTCTGTCCATTCCAATTCCCATTCCAGAAGTTGGTGGCATACCGTATTCTAAAGCTCTTAAAAAGTCTTGATCTATAAATTCTGTAGCTTCATCATCACCCTTTGCTGCTAATTTTAATTGATCTTCAAAACGCTCTCGTTGGTCTATTGGATCATTTAATTCAGAATATGCGTTGGCAATTTCTTTACCGCAAACCATCAACTCAAAACGCTCTGTTAATTCAGGGTTGTCTCTGTGTTCTTTACAAAGTGGAGACATTTCTTTTGGATAATCAGTAATAAAAGTTGGCTGAATGTAGTTTCCTTCACATTTTTCACCAAAAATTTCATCAATTAATTTTCCTTTCCCCATTGTTTCATCTACAGGAATATCCATAGATTTTGCAGCTTCTCTAATTTCATCTTCTGTTTTACCAGTAATATCAAAACCAGTAAAATGTTTAATAGAATCTGCCATGGTTACTCTTGCGTATGGCGCTTTAAAATCTATTTTATGTTCACCAAAAGTAGCTTCAGAAGTTCCGTTTACAGCAATTGCACAGTGTTCTAAAAGTTGCTCACAAAAATCCATCATCCAATTGTAATCTTTGTAAGAAACATAGATTTCCATGGCTGTAAATTCTGGATTATGAGTTCTGTCCATTCCTTCATTTCTAAAGTTTTTAGAAAATTCATAAACTCCATCAAAACCACCAACAATTAGTCTTTTTAAATACAATTCGTTAGCAATTCTCATATATAAAGGAATGTCTAAAGAATTATGGTGTGTAATAAAAGGTCTTGCAGCTGCACCACCCGGAATTGGTTGTAAAACAGGTGTTTCTACTTCAAAATAACCAGCATTATTAAAGAAAGAACGCATTGCATTAAACAATTTTGTTCTTTTTATAAAAACTTCCTTTACATGCGGGTTTACTACTAAGTCTGCATAACGTTGTCTGTATCTTAATTCTGGATCAGTAAAAGCATCATAAGTAACACCATCTTTTACTTTTGGCATTGGTAAAGGTTTTAATGCTTTAGAAAGCAGTTTAAAATCTTTAACTTTTACTGTTTTTTCGCCTACTTTTGTTGTAAACAATTCTCCTTCAATCCCTACAAAATCACCTAAATCTAGTAATTTTTTAAAAACATCATTATATAAAGTTTTGTCTTCTCCTGTACAGATTTCATCTCTGTTAAAATACACTTGTATTCTACCTTCACCATCTTGTAACTGAGCAAAAGAGGCTTTACCTTGTATATTAATAGACATTAATCTACCAGCAATAACTACCTTTTTATCAGCAACAAAATTCTGTTTAATCTCTTTTGAGTTAGAATCTATAGGGTATAAATCTGCAGGATAAGGATTGATACCTAAAGCGCGTAATTTTACAAGCTTTTCTCTACGTACAACTTCTTGTTCTGATAATTGCATTTGTTGTCTAAATTTTCTGATGTTTATTAAAGGATGCAAAGATACGATGCTTTAAATGAATAGACAATTGAGAAATAAATAAAAAATGCCTTCTTTACTTGCGAAAATTTAAAAAGGTTGTATATTTGTCGGCTGCTTTTTGTTAGGGCAGTTATTAGTTGTGTTGTTTTGGCACTTTAGTAAAAGTGTCATGGTTTTGTTAACCAATGGAAAGCTTCCCTGAAACGGGACGCTTTTTTTTGTTTTTAATGATAATGTTTTTTTTAGAAATATTTAAAATACACAACCTTCAGGTTTTATTTAAAGTAGATTTTTTAAAAAAAGTTTTCTTTTACTTCCCAAAATTGAATTAAAAAAAATACAAAGTAAGTAGCTGCAATAGAAAATTTGATGGTAGCTGAGGCTAAAAAGCCTACAAAGGCACCAAAAGAAGCCTTTAAAGCTCTGTTTGTATCTTTACTATCGTAAATTAATTCTCCAATTAAAGCTCCAAAAAATGTACCTATCAACATACCAAAAGGAATAGGAGAGAGCAGACCAATAATTAAACCGATTGTAGTACCATAAACCCCAAATTTTGTTCCACCAAATTTTTTAGTTCCTATTGCAGGTATAAAATAATCAAGAACCCAAATTAAGATTGCAATTGCTAAGGTTATTCCTAAAAAAGTAAAATCTATCGTAATTACTTTGGTTAAATGTAGTAAAAGTAAGCCTATCCAACTTGTTAAAGGACCAGGCAAAACAGGTAGAAAAGAACCAATAATGCCTAAGCAAACAAATAAAAAACCTAATAGTAGTAAAAAAATATCCATATTTATTAAAAAAAAATAGTAACTGCAAAGCCAATGTTTACGGCAGTTTTCTAATTATTAGACGGTTATAATTTCTTTTTGTTACAAATTTAATAACTAAAAAATTAGTTTAAACTAATAAAATAGTTATATTTGTAATGTTGAACTAAAAAATTAGTTAAAAAATGAGTAAGCAATTAACAAAAGCGGAAGAGCAGATAATGCAAGTTTTATGGACGTTAGAAGAAGCCTCTGTAAAAGATGTAATTGAAAAATTACCAGAACCAAAACCAGCATATAATACCGTTTCTACCATCATTAGAATTTTAGAAACTAAAGAATTTGTAAATCATAAACCTGTAGGTAGAGGTTTTTTGTATTATCCTATTGTAGAAAAAGAAGCTTATAGTAACCAAAGTTTACACAAATTAATGGACGGTTATTTTAATGGATCATTTAAAAGTATGGTTTCTTTTTTTGTAAAGGAAAATAAAATGGATGTTAAAGAATTAGAATCTATTTTAAAAGAAGTGAACAAGAAAGAGTAAGCAATATTAAAAAATATCGATTCGAGTGAATTTTTAAAGACATAAAATCTGTGTGGAGAAATTTGAAACGTTGGTTTGATTTTCATTTTAAATATTTCTTGATATAATTCTGTTGATAAACAGTCTCACTCGAATTGATTAATAAAAAAAAGTTATGATTAATTATATTCTACAAGTTATTTTGTTTCAAGTTTTGTTCTTGGCTATTTATGATTTCTTTTTAGGTAAAGAAACGTTCTTTAACAAAAACAGAAGCTATTTATTAACTACGCCTTTATTGTCTTTTTTAATTCCGTTGATAAAAATACCAACCTTTAAAAAAGCCGTTCCGCAAGAATATATCATTCATTTGCCAGAAATTGTTTTATCACCAGAAAAAGTGATAGAGAAAACAGAAATGTATCAGTCTGTTAATCAGGTAAATTATTTAAACATTTTATTTTGGATTGGTGTTGTAGTTTTTTCAATCTTATTTTTAGCGAAACTATTTAAAGTTGTCAATCTAATTAGAAAACATCAAGTTGTAAAAAATGAGTTTTTTAAGTTGGTTTTAATTCCGGAGCAAACAAAAGCATTTTCGTTTTTCAACTTTATCTTTTTAGGAAAAGAAATTCCAGTATCTCAGCAAAAACAAATTATAGCACACGAGTTAGTGCATACAAAGCAGAAGCATTCTTTAGACTTGCTGTTCTTTGAGATTTTAAAAATTGTTATGTGGTTTAACCCGATGATTTACTTCTACCAGAAAAGAATCACTTTAATACACGAATATATTTCTGATGAAGTTGCTGCAAAATCTGTCACAAAAGAAATGTATATAAACAACTTATTATCTAACTTTTTTCAAGTAGAAAATATTGCTTTTGTAAATCAATTTTATAAAAAAACCTTAATCAAAAAAAGAATTATTATGATGAAGAAAACACAATCTAAAAAAACAAAGCAGCTAAAATACTTAGTATTGATTCCTGTATTGGCAAGTATGCTGTTTTATACTTCTTGTGCATCTATAGCTAAAGAAAATAAATCTGAAATAGTTGTATTAAAAACACAAAATCAAGAATTATTAGATTCTTTAAGTTCTATAAATAAAAGATTAGATGCTACTACAAAATTGGTGAGTTCTGTTAAGAGCAATATAGATGCAAATGATCGTTCTACAAGTAAGTTGATAGAAATAGTGTTAGAAAATGAAGAAGCAACAAGTTCTGGAGAAGATATCTCTTTTACAGAAATAGAAAAAGCACCTACTTTTCCTGATTGTGAAGAAGGAGATAAGAAATGTTTTTCTAGAAGTGTACAAATGCATTTTGGTAAAAATTTTAATGCAGATTTAGTACAAAGTCTTGGTTTACCTTTTGGGAAAAAAAGAGTTTTTATAACTTTTAAAATAGATAAAGAAGGAAATGTAGCTGATGTAAAAGCTAGAGGGCCACATAAAAGTATAGAAGAAGAAGTGATAAGAGTAATAAGTACTTTACCCAAAATGATTCCAGGAGAACAAAAAGGCGAAAAAGTAAGTGTAAAATATTCAATTCCGTTTACTCTTTATGTAGATGATGTAAAATAAAAAGCGATGATAAATTATATTCTACAAGTTATTTTGTTTCAAGTTTTGTTCTTGGCTATTTATGATTTCTTTTTAAGTAAAGAAACGTTCTTTAACAAAAACAGAAGCTATTTATTAACTACGCCTTTATTGTCTTTTTTAATTCCGTTGATAAAAATACCAACCTTTAAAAAAGCGGTTCCACAAGAATATATTATTCATTTGCCAGAAATTGTTTTATCACCAGAAAAAGTGATAGAGAAAACAGAAATGTATCAATCTGTTAATCAAGTAAATTATTTAAACATTTTATTTTGGATTGGTGTTGTAGTTTTTTCAATCTTATTTTTAGTGAAACTATTTAAAGTTGTCAATCTAATTAGAAAACATCAAGTTGTAAAAAAAGAGTTTTTTACGTTGGTTTTAATTCCAAAGCAAACTAGAGCATTTTCGTTTTTCAACTTTATCTTTTTAGGAAAAGAAATTCCAGTATCTCAGCAAAAACAAATTATAGCACACGAGTTAGTGCATACAAAGCAAAAGCATTCTTTAGACTTGCTGTTCTTTGAGATTTTAAAAATTGTTATGTGGTTTAACCCGATGATTTATTTCTATCAGAAAAGAATCACTTTAATACACGAATATATTTCTGATGAAGTTGCTGCAAAATCTGCCACAAAAGAAATGTATATCAACAACCTATTATCTAACTTTTTTCAAGTAGAAAATATTGCTTTTGTTAACCAATTTTATAAACAAACATTAATTAAAAAAAGAATTATTATGATGAAAAAAACACAATCTAAGAAAATGAATCAAGTAAAATATTTAGTATTAATACCTGTATTGGCAAGTATGTTATTTTATGTATCGTGCACAAATTCTAAGAGTGATTCTATGGATGTTTCTACAGAAGAATATCAAGGGAAAATTAAAATAGAAAATGAATTTTATTTGATAAAACAAAATGAATTAGGTGAAACCATTGGTGTTGATAGCAACGGAAAAGAAGTAGATGTTTTAACTTTATTACCAGAAAGTGTTGTTGCTTTAAACTTTAAGAAAGGTAAGTTGGTAAATGAGTTTACTTATACAAAACAAATAACTAACGATAAAGCTAAGAGTAGTTCTAAGATGCTTGATGAGGTAATAGTGCCAGAAAGTGCATGGAATGTTTCAACTACACAACCAGATTGTAATTCTACCGATAAAGACGAACAAATGAAATGTTTTGCTGCTAATGTTCAAAATCATTTCTCTGAAAGTTTTAATAAAGATTTGCTTAATAATTCTGGTTTAAAATCTGGTGTAAAAAGAGTTCTTATAGCTTTTAAAATTAATTCGGAAGGTGAAGTTGATGGTGTAAAGGTTAGAGCATCAGATGTTAAAATAAAAGAAGAAGTTGTTAGAGTTATGAATAATTTACCAAAAATAGTTACAGAGAAAAAACCAAGTAATAATGAAGAAGTTTATTACAATATTCCTTTAACGATAAAGGTAATCTAATTAAAAACACATGAAAAAGAAGATATTATTTATAATTTTATTTGGATTTTTAAAAGTCGGGGCGCAAACTCCGGCTTTTTCTACGATTGATAGTTTGTTTGAAAAAGGAAGATATCATTTAGCTTTAAATGAGTTAGAAAGTATAAAAGAACCTTCTTTTTTATCAAACTATAAAACAGCAATTATTTACGAATCTATAGACAATTATGCAAAAACAGTTCTTTTTTTAGAAAAGGCATTGGTTTTTAAAGAAGATTATAAAGCAAAATTAAAATTAGCCAAAGCTTATCAGCGATTAAAAAAAACATATAAATCAATTAAAATATACGAAGATATTTTAGCAAAAGATTCTTTAAACTTGGTTTTAAAATATCAATTAGGTAAACTTTACTTAGTATCTAAAAATGGAGATAAAGCCATAAAAGTATTTAAAGATTTAATTAAAAAAGATACTTTAAATGCACATTATTCTTATCAATTAGGTTTGTCTTATGCTATAAAAAATGATAGAGATAGAATGATTAATAGTTTTTTAGATACTTACGCTAAAGATTCTACACATTTAAATGCTATTTTAAGATTGTCTACAAGTTTTAATAAACTAAAAGATAAAGATTCTACAAGAATTTTTGTTGATAAAGGCTTGCAAATAGATAGTAACCATGTCTCTTTAAATAAGTTAAAAATAAACCTATTATATAAAGATAAAAAATATGTTGAAGCTCTTCCGTTTCTATTTAAACTCGATACAATTTCTAAAAATGATACATACCCAATTTCTATGTTAGGACGTACTTTTTACAATTTAGATAGTTTAGATAAAGCTAAAAAATACTTTAATAAATTAAAATTTGTAGAAAGAGATAATTTTAAACCTTATACTTTTTTAGGACATATAGCAATGAAAGAGAAAAATTATAAATTGGCAGAACTTAATTATAGAATGGCCACCTACATTGGTAAAGAAAAGAGAGATGAAGAGTATTTTGGAATGGCTACTATGTATTATGAAACTAAAAAACCTAAGCAAGCAATTATAAATTTTGAAAAAGCATACAAAGAAAACTTTAATAATTACAAAGCTCTTTTTCAGTTAGCTAAATTGTCTGATGATTTTTATAAAGATAAAAAAATAGCATATGCACATTATAAAAGATACATTGAAAGGTTTGAATCTAAAGATAAAGTTATCACTGATTTTGTAGAAAAGAGATTAAAAGAGATCAAAAAAGAGTACTTTTTAAGAGGAGAAACTTTAGAATAAAAAGTCGTTAAAGTTTTGTAAATTCACACTTTAAATATGAGTATGTTTTTACGAGTTACTTTTTTTATAATGTTGCTTTTTTGTTTCACTTCTTGTGATAAACTCTCTTTTTCTAAGAAAATAGAAGTTCCTGTTTTAGATACAATTGTAGATTTTTCTTCTGTTGATGTTTTTCCTTCTTTTAAAGTTTGTGATAATATTATTGATAAAGAAGAAAAAGAAGACTGTTTTAGAGCAACAATACATCAAAAAATAGGAGAGCAGCTACAAAAACATACTTTTACAATTGTAGATTCTATAGATGAGGTGGTCTATGTAAACTTAATAATTAATGCTGAAGGTTTATTTATATTAGATTCAACTCAATATTCAGATAAAATTAAAAAAGAACTACCTAAATTAGATAGTTTACTAAAGTTTAGTGTAGAAAAATTACCAAAGATTCATCCAGCCATTAAAAGAGGGATTCCTGTTACTACAAAATATAGATTGCCTATAAGAATTCAATTGTCAGAATAAAAAAACTCAAACAAATTAATGCTTGAGCTTTTTATTTTATCAAAGTGAAAAATATAAAAGTAACTATGTTACTAATTCAACATTTTCCAAAGTTTGTCTTTTAATTCTTGTAAACCTTTTTGAGCAACAGAAGAAATAAATAAAGCATCTACACCTTCTGGTAACTCTGCTTTAATTTCTGCTTGTAACTCTTCATCTAACATATCCGATTTAGAAATAGCTAATAATCTTTCTTTATCTAACAATTCTGGATTGTGTTTTTTAAGCTCATTTAATAGAATTTCATATTCTTTATTGATGTCATCACTATCTGCAGGAATTAAAAATAACAATGCAGAATTACGTTCTATATGACGTAAAAAACGATGTCCTAATCCTTTTCCTTCTGCAGCACCTTCTATAATTCCAGGAATATCTGCAATTACAAATGTTTGATGATTTCTATGTTCTACAATACCTAAATTAGGTTTTAGTGTTGTAAAAGCATAATCTGCAATTTTTGGTTTTGCAGAGGTTAAAACAGATAATAAAGTAGATTTACCTGCATTAGGAAAACCAACCAAACCAACATCTGCTAACAGTTTTAATTCCATTCTAAACCAACCATCAGCACCATCCATTCCTGGTTGAGAATATCTTGGAGTTTGATTTGTAGAAGATTTAAAATGCCAGTTACCTAAACCACCTTTACCACCTCGTAATAAGATAACTTCTTTTTGATGTTCTGTAACCTCTACAATAACTTCATCTGTATCTGCATCTCTAATAATGGTACCTAAAGGTACATCTATATAAATGTCTTCTGCATCGTGCCCGGTACTTCTACTAGCACTACCTGCGCCACCATTTTCTGCTCTAAAATGACGTTTAAATTTCAGGTGGAATAATGTCCACATGTTTTTATCACCACGCAAAATAATATGTCCTCCACGGCCACCATCACCACCATCGGGTCCTCCTTTGGTAATAAATTTTTCTCTATGTAAGTGCATAGAACCTTGTCCGCCTTTACCAGAAGAAGCGTATATTTTTATGTAATCGACAAAATTTCCTTCAGTCATCTTAGTGTAATTGTTAAATAGTTTAAACGTATAATTGTATTTTTTGTTTAAACAATTAAACGTTTAAACAGTTACACGTTTTATAGTGTATCAAATACTTTGGTAATTCTGTTTGTAATTTCTTCAATAGAACCTACACCGTTAATACCGTAATATTTTTTTTGATCGTTAAAATAATCTTTTAAAATAGCTGTTTTTGTATTGTATTCGTTAAAACGGTTTCTAATTTTACTTTCGTCTGTATCATCAGTTCTTCCGCTAGTTTTACCTCTTTCTAATAAACGAGTAACTAAGACATCTTCTGGTACTTCTAAAGCAATCATTCCGTTAATTTGTTCACCTTTTTCAGATAAGAATTCATCTAAAGCTTTTGCTTGAGATTCTGTTCTAGGAAAACCATCAAAAATAAAACCTTTTGCATCTGCATTTTTTTCTACTTCTGCTTTTAGCATATTAATGGTTACTTCATCAGGTACTAAATCACCTTCATCCATATATTTCTTAGCCAATAAACCTAATTCGGTTTGGTTTTTAATATTGAAGCGGAATACATCACCTGTAGAAATATGTACTAAGTTGTACATGTCTTTTAAAAATTCTGCTTGTGTTCCTTTTCCTGCTCCAGGAGGGCCAAATAATACTATGTTTTTCATTTTGGGTTGTGTTGATAATTGATATATTGCTGGGTGATTTCTACCTAATCCGTTGTAATCTAAACCGTAACCTACAATAAATTTATCTTCTATACTTTTACCGATATAATCTATTGGTAGTTCTTTTCTAAATACGTCTGGTTTAAAAAATAACGTAGCAATTTTTAATTGTTTTAAGTTTTTGTCTCTAAAGATATTATAAATTTGTTGTAAAGTGTTTCCTGTATCAATAATATCTTCTAATATAATTACAGTTCTATCAGATAAATCTTCATTAATACCTACTAATTCTTTTACATTTTCTGTAGATTTTCTACCGCTATAAGAGGCTAGTTTAACAAAAGAAACTTCGCAATTGTTATTAAACTCTCTAATAAAATCTGCAGCAAATAAAAAACATCCATTTAAAATACCTACAAAAATAGGCACTTCTCCTTTTGGTAAATCTAATTCTACTTGGTAGGCTAGATTTTTTACAATAGCAGCAATTTCTTCTTTGTTAATGTAAGGTTTAAAATATAAGTCTTGAAGTTTTATTATGCTCATAAGAATGTAAATATAATAAATATGTAAGTTAATGAAAAAACCGTTTTTAATCTGATAAACAGTAATTAAAAACGGTTTTGAGGTATCTTAAAATAAGATTATTTATTTTTTTCTTCTTTTTTTGTAGTATCGTACATAATTGGCGTTGCAACAAATAATGATGAATATGTACCAACTGCTACACCTACAATTAAGGCAAACATAAATCCTTTAATAGAATCTCCACCAAATAAGAAGATTGCTAACATTACTAATAATGTTGTTAAAGAAGTGTTTATTGTTCTACCTAAAGTAGAGCTTAATGCTTTGTCTACAAGCTCACTATATTTCCAATTAGAATGAGTACCTGTAAATTCTCTAATTCTATCAAAAATTACCACGGTATCATTTAGAGAGTAACCAACTACTGTTAAAATAGCGGCAATAAAAGATTGACCGATTTCCATATCAAAAGGCATAAAACTGTATGTAATAGAGAATACACCTAATACAATTAATACATCGTGGAAAACTGCAGCTACAGCACCAATAGAGAAAGAAACTTTTCTAAAACGTAGTAAAATGTATAGGAAAACTACTAATAAAGAACCGAATACCGCATATAAAGCTGATGTTTTAATGTCATCTGCAATGGTAGGTTCTACTTTCATGTAGCTCATTACACCTGCACCTTGTTTTTCGAAACCTGGTTTAAAGTTTTCATAAGATGTTGTACCTAAGTAAGGTTTTAAACCTGTAAATAATGCATTTTGTACTTCTTCATCAACATCTGTACCTTCTTCATCAATTTTGTAAACAGTTGTTATTTTTAATTGATGATCAGATCCATATGTTTTAACTTCTGGTGCAGTACCAAAAGCACCTTTTAATGTCTCAGCAACATCAGTGGCACTCATTGCATCATCAAAACGAACAATATAAGAACGACCACCTTTAAAGTCTACACCTTGTTTTAATCCGATAGAGAATATTGAAACAATACCAGCAACAATAATACTACCAGAAATGATGTAAGCAATTTTACGTTTCTTTAAGAATTCTACATTTATATTTTGGAACCATCCTTTAGAGATAGATGTGTTAAAAGTTAATTTAGCACCTTTATTTATAGATCTATCAATTAATAAACGAGTAATAAATACAGCTGTAAATAATGATGTAGCAATACCAATCATTAATGTTAAGGCAAAACCTTTAATTGGTCCTGTACCAAAAACATATAAAATAACACCTGTTAATAAAGTAGTAATATTTGCATCAATAATTGCAGATAAAGCTCCCTTTATAGAAAAACCTTCTTCTACAGATTGTTTTAAACCTTTTTTAGAAGCTAAACCTTCTTTAATTCTTTCGAAGATAATTACGTTTGCATCTACAGACATACCTATTGTTAAGATAATACCAGCAATACCAGGTAACGTTAATACGGCATTAAAAGAAGCTAAAATTCCGAATATAAATAAGATATTTACTAATAAAGCAATATCTGCATATGCACCAGCTTTTCCATAGTATAAAGTCATCCAAACTAATACTAATAAAATAGCTAAACCAAAAGAAAGGAAACTTGCATCAATTGCTTCTTGTCCTAAAGATGGACCTACAACTTCTATTTGAATTATTCTTGCAGTTGCTGGTAATTTACCTGCTTTTAATACTGTAGCAATATCTTCTGCTTCTGCAACTGTCATTGTACCACCAGAAATAGATGTTCTACCTCCTGTAATAGCTTGGTTAACAGATGGGGCTGTGTAAACATAATCATCTAAAACAACGGCAACAAAATTACCAACGTTGTCTGCTGTCATTTTTGCCCATTGTTTAGAACCAGAACTATTCATAGTCATAGAAACCTCTGGTTTATTTAATTGGTCAAAAACTTGGCCAGCATCTAAAATAACATCACCTTCAATAGTTGGTTTGTCGTTTCTATTTCCTTTAATAGCGTATAAACCAATTAATTCTGTTCCGTCTTTACCTTTATTAGATTTATAATCCCATAAAAATTTAATGTATTTTAATTCGTTTGGTAATAAAGATCTTACCTCTTTTTTATTTAATAAAGAATTAACCATTGCAGTATCTACAACTCTAGCCTGAGCAACTAAAGAACTCATTTGTTGTTGAGATTGTGCTACGTTTGGATATAAGTATGTAAATAAGTTTTTCTGAGCAACATTAGTAGAATCTACAGATTCTCCTAATAAATCATCAATATCATCTTTTTTAGTAGAATCAACTACTTTTTCTAAAGCAGAATCATCTTTTAACAGTTCTGCAACTTTACTATTAGCAATAAAGAAATAATTTTGAACTTCTGCATTTGTATATACTTCCCAAAATTGTAACTCTGCTTTACTAGTAATTAACTTAGTAACACGTTCTATGTCTTTTGCTCCTGGTAATTCAATTTGAATTCTACCAGAAGTTCCAATTCTTTGGATGTTTGGTTGTGTAACACCAAATTTATCAATTCTACTTCTTAATACTTCAAAAGCAGTAGCAATAGAACTATTAATTTCTTCTTGTAATGTTTCTTTTACAGTTGAATTTGCTTCATTAAAAGAAATTTTATCACTTAAAGCTTTTGTTCCAAAAATAGATGGATCACTTAATTTTGTGTCTCCTGCAACTTTTTCGAATTCTTCAAAAAACAAATCTAAATAAGTAGCATTACTGTTTTTTTGTCTTTCGTCTGCTGCATCTAAAGCTTGGTTAAAAACAACGTTTTTAGAATCGTTAGATAAGCTTTTTAAAACTTCTTTTACAGATACTTGTAAAATAGCATTAATACCACCTTTTAAATCTAAACCAAGATTCATTTCTTTGTCTTTAACATCATTGTAGCTGTATTTTGTAACACCTAAATCAATAATATCTATGTTGGCAACACTATCTAAGTACTTTGTTTCTAAAGCAGCTTTTTGTCTTGCATCACTATCAACACCTTTTGTATCAGCGTAAGCTAAAGCGTCGTCTTCTACTTTGTTGGCCAAAAACGTAAATGATAGTTGATATAAACTCACTAATCCGAAAAGAATAGCAAATAATTTAATAAGTCCTTTGTTTTGCATTTTATATGTCTTTTTTGTCAAAAATTTTAAAAACGAGCAAATATATAACTTCTCGTACTTTTTTTGACAATGTATTTGTTTTAATATTTTATTTTTTAACAACTGATTATTAGACTCAATTGTAAGGTTGATTTTATAGAATACAATCTACCTAATAATGTAATGTATTTAAATATAAAAATAAGATGGACCAGCTCTTACTTCTGGTTGATAATGAAGTGTGTTGTCTTTAGAGTTTATATTATCTCTATTAAATTTATAAGTTCTTTTAAAAACTTTATCTGCTTCATTTTTTAAAGAATTATTTAAAGGAGCATAATCTTTACTAAGATGAGATCTGTTAATGTCGCTTTTAAATTCTAATAAAATTGAATTGTTATCAAAGTTAGAAACCTCAGAATGATCACTTAACTCATGAACATCAATATTGTATTTGGTAAATTTTTTAAAAGGAAAATTACCTTTTGGTACGTTGTTTTTTGATAATTTATTTTTATTGGAAAGCGCTTCTTTTATATTTGAAGCATTAATAGTACTAAAGTAAGAAATTTTTAAAGTATTGTTTTTTGTCTTGTATACTTTAATATTAGAAGCACCTGCAGAAAAAAGTTGTTTTTTTACAACTTTTATGGTGTTTTCTACTTCATTTTTAGCAATGTCTTGGTTGTTAAACTCTAGTACAATTTCTTGATTAGGCAGAAGTATTTTTTCTTGAAAAGCTCCAAGAAAAGTAAATGCAATTAAAAGTGTACTAATGTACCATTTTGCTTTCATGCGCCAAATATATAAAAAAGATTGCTTTAAACAGTTAAGTAAAAAGCAATCTTAATTTATACAATTTATTCTCTTAAAGTTCTAATAAACCATTTGTTTTAGAAACACCAGCAGCAGATTCTTGTAAATGAGCTTTTTCTGCATCGCTTAAGTTAATTTCTACTATACTTTCTATACCGTCTTTACCTAAAACAACAGGTACACCAATACATAAGTCTTTTAAACCATATTCTCCGTCTAATAAAGAAGAACAAGGGAAAATCTTTTTAGTATCACAAGCAATTGCTTGTACCATTCCAGAAACAGCAGCACCTGGGGCATACCAAGCAGAAGTACCTAATAAACCAGTTAAAGTAGCTCCACCAACTTTAGTGTCTTGTTTAACTTGTTCTAATCTTTCTTCAGAAATAAATTCAGAAACAGGAACAGAGTTTCTAGTAGCTAATCTTGTTAAAGGAACCATACCTTTATCTGAGTGACCACCAATAACCATACCATCAACATCAGAAATAGGCGCACCTAAAGCTTCTGCTAATCTATATTTAAAACGAGCAGAATCTAATGCACCACCCATTCCTATAATTTTATTTTTAGGTAACCCTGTTGTTTTATGAACTAAGTAAGTCATTGTGTCCATAGGGTTAGAAACAACAATAATAATTGTGTTTGGAGAATGTTCTATTAAGTTAGCAGATACTGTTTTTACGATTCCTGCATTTATACCAATTAATTCTTCACGAGTCATACCTGGTTTACGAGGAATTCCAGAAGTAATTACACAAACATCAGATCCTGCTGTTTTAGAGTAATCATTTGTGCTTCCAGTAATTTTTGTATCAAAACCATTTAAAGAAGCAGTTTGCATTAAGTCCATTGCTTTACCTTCTGCAAAACCTTCTTTAATGTCTAAAATTACAACTTCAGAAGCGAAGTCTTTAATAGCTATGTATTCTGCACAACTTGCACCTACTGCACCTGCACCAACAACTGTAACTTTCATATAAATATATTTTATTGTGTTAAATTTAGTTACAAAAATAAGGTAAAATATTGATAATAATAAGTATTAAGGGTAATAAAACCCTATGCTATTGCTAAATAATAACAATTGATTATTCTTGGTTTGTAAAGTAATATTTTAGGTAATTATTATGATATAAGTTGTTTTATTGATAAAAGTTTATAATAAGTTGAAAAAACATTAAAATTTTGTTTCTTATTTAAAGTAGGGTTTTCTGCTTAATTAGTTAATTTAACTAAAAATAAAAATGATGAAAAAAATTAAACATTTTAAGAAAATATTATTCCTTTTTTAAAATTTAGATTTAGCGGTTTTTAGTATTGGTAGTTTTAAATAAAACAGATAAAAACAAGCAAAAGTTTTTGGAGTTATAAATTTAATTAACACTAAAAATTATACCTGTAGAGATAGTGTTATATTTTTGTAGAGTAAAGTCTGCAAATATTTTAACAAAATTAAAGTCGAATCTTGTACCTAATGTTGCTTTCATACTCCCTGATTTAAAATTTAAAATAGGTGTATCATAATCTTGTTCATCTGGTCCTCCTTTGTCGTAAATAAATCTTCCTTCAAAATGAAAATTACTATTTCCAGATCCATAACCAACTATTCCGTAAAAATTAACTTTAGAGTAGTTTAAAGAAAATATTGATTGAAAGTTGTAAGAGTTTAGATTAAAATCGGCAGCTCCATTTTCTGTAGATAAAATTTCGGAATTTAGGTTTGCAAATCTATAATTAACATTAAAAGACGTAATTGAGGTTAATAAAGAAATGTGTAAAGGGAGGTTAAATTCACCAAACCAATCGGTAATTTCTTTTTTTAATCCAAAACCTATAAGATTATAACTTAAGCTTTCTCCAACAATATTAATTTTAGGTAAGTAACGGAAAAGTATTTCTGTTTTATAGGGTAAACCTAGAGTTAGTTGTGCTAAAGGAGCAGGAGTTGCGTTAAAAGGTAATTTCATTTCAGTTCCTCCTGGCATTCTTACAGATAAAGAAAAACCATCTGATGATATTACTTTTAAAAAGTTTCCATGGGGTTGACTGCTAACTACAGTTGGTCCTTCATATACGCCACCTTCGTTTTGGTTTACTTTTGTTAAACCAGTTACTTTAAAAAATTGTCTTTTAACAGGAACAATAGCTCCACTAACACCTAATGTAAAATCAAATCCAAATGGTTTGTGTGTTTCTGCAGTATGAGCCCATCCGTTGTTAATACTATAGATAGATCCTTCCATTGCTGGTCTGTAGTAACCTTGTAATAGTTTAGTAGCATCATCTAGACCAGTTACTAAAACATCTTGTGCGCCGTCTTGTGATCTTAAAGTCTGTGTGAAAATTAAAAGAAAAAGTAATGTTAATTTAAGTTTTGCCATCATAAAAAAATTAATCTAATAGAAAAATTGACGCAATGCTAACTTTTCTAATTTCATAAAAAATGATATGATTAGACCTTTTAGAAATAAGATGTTTTTTAATATTTGATAAGGGAGGAGATGTGTTGTTTTTTATTATTGATAATACCATGTTCAACTTTTTATTTTCTTAGCTTTTTTAAAAATAACCCAATTCTATTTTGATATAGAGTTGTTTATCTCAATTTCATTCTGCAAAGTAGTGAGAAAAAATAAAATATTTGTTATTGTAGAGTTTACTTTTTTGTTTTTAAATAAAAATTATTCTAATTTTTTGTTGTTCGAGGTATTTAATTGTTAGTTGAAATTATTATTATGATTATTACCGCTTGCTTATTTTGAATATTTAAAAAAATAACTTTGTTCTATATGGTTTTTATATAATTAGATAAAGTTTAGTTAAGTTTTTTTTAGTTGATTTAATTTTTTTTATCTAAATGAAATAAAAGGATTATTTCTTTAATCTTTATGAGTTTTTTAAAAGTTTATAGATTTATATAGTAATTTTCTTCTTCAAATTTTTAATGTTAATATTATGTAAATCAGTAGCGAGTAGTTTTTATGTTGTTGTTTTGTAATTTTTTTTTTTCAGTATATTTACAGCGTTAACAAATTTTATAAAAACCAAAATGTAATGAAAAAAATTAAAGTTATGAAAGCCGTATTATTACTTTGTGCAGTATTTGCATTTAGTAGTTGTGAGGAAAATGGAGAAATACAATTTATTATTAAAGATGATTTTGATGCTGTTTTATTAGTGAAAGGAGCAAAAGATCAAACATCTTTTTCGTTAGACAGTTCAGTAAATATTTCTGATTTATTAGCTAATTCAAGTGAATTTGTTTATGCAGATGTAGAGTCTGTTACTTTACAATTAGTAGATTATTCTGGTGAGAGTATAGATGGTACGATAGAAGTTTTAATTGATGGAAATACTACTATTCTTAATGAAAGTGTAAGTTTATCAGAAACACCAACAGATCCAATCATTATACCAGAAGAGGTTAGTAATATTATGGATGTTATTAGTTCAGAAACTTTTCCAATTACTGTAAATACTTCTTCGGATGAGCCTATAGAAGACGATGATTTTTCTATAAAATTAACATTTGTTGTAAAAGCAACAGTAGAATAAAAAACGAAAAAAGGATGAAAAAAATAATAGCATTTATATTCGTATTTAGTAGTATTGTTTCTTCTGCACAGGTTGATTTAGAATCAGTTTTAGAAGGAGGTGTAGCAGATGCTCAAACACTTTTACATGGTTATGTAAAACCATTTTCAACTGGTTTTGGAAACGGAATTAATGGAGGATGGTATACTACTGCAAAAGCGCACAAGTTTTTAGGAATTGATATTTCTGTTATAGCAAATGGAGCATTAGTACCACAAAATGATGAGACTTTTACTTTTAATAATGCAGATTATAAGAACATTAAATTAGATGATGAGAGTCTTTCATCTGCAGATATACCAACTTTATTTGGGTCGCAAGAATTAGAAGATAGACCGTTATTAAAATTTACAGATGATATTGGAGACTCTGTGTCTACTTCTGCATTACCTGGTTCTGGTTTAAAAGAAGCAATTGGGTATAATGTTGTGCCTTCAGCAATGATTCAAGCAGGTATTGGGCTTTTTAAGAAAACAGATTTAATTGTAAGATTTGTTCCAGAGCAATCAGCAGATGAGTATGAGTTTTCTACATTTGGTATTGGTGTTAAGCATGATTTAAAACAATGGATTCCTTTTGTAAAGAAATTGCCTTTTGATTTTTCTGCTATAGTTGCTTGGAATGATATAAAATCTAAGTTTTATATAGATCCAGATGATAATCCTACACAAGCATTAGAGTTTAATACAAAAACTTTTATGTTTCAATTATTAGCATCTAAAAAACTTTCAATTTTTACAATTTATGGAGGTGTAGGTACAACTTCTTATGAAACAGATGTAAATGTGTTAGGTACATATGAGACTACTTCTTCTGGAGAACAATATATAGATCCTGTACAGTTAGATTATGAAGGGAATTCTTTTAGAACTAATTTAGGTTTGAGTATGGATTTATGGGTTTTAAATATTGCAGCAGAATATGCTGTACAAGAGTACGATGTGGTTTCTGTTAGAATAGGTTTTAGTATTAGATAACCAAATAATAGATAAAATAAAAAAGGTGTATGATTTTTTTTCATACACCTTTTTTTATTGATTAAGAATTAATTATGCATCTATATTAGCGTATTTTGCATTCTTTTCTATAAAATCTCTACGTGGTGGTACTTCATCTCCCATTAACATAGAGAAAACTCTGTCTGCTTCTGTAGCGCTATCAATAACTACTTTACGTAGTGTTCTGTATTCTGGGTTCATTGTAGTGTCCCAAAGTTGTTCTGCGTTCATCTCTCCAAGACCTTTATAACGTTGAATGTTTACAGAACCTCCCATTTTTTGAGCAATTAAATCTCGTTGATTATCGTCCCAAGCATATTCTCTTTTTTGTCCTTTCTTAACTAAGTATAAAGGAGGTGTTGCAATGTAAATATATCCTTGCTCTACCATTTCTCTCATATATCTAAAGAAGAAAGTTAAAATTAAAGTAGCAATATGCGAACCATCTACATCGGCATCACACATAATAACTACTTTGTGGTAACGTATTTTAGATAAGTTTAAAGCTCTTGGGTCTTCTTCTGTTCCAATAGAGACTCCTAAAGCTGTAAAAATATTTTTGATTTCTTCGTTTTCAAAAACTTTGTGTTGCATTGCTTTTTCTACATTCAATATTTTTCCACGTAGTGGTAAAATTGCTTGAAAGTTTCTGTCTCTACCTTGTTTTGCTGTTCCTCCTGCAGAATCTCCCTCAACTAAGAAAATTTCGCATTGTTCTGGGTCTGTTTCAGAACAGTCAGATAATTTACCAGGTAAACCACCAATACTCATTACAGTTTTACGTTGTACCATTTCTCTGGCTTTACGTGCTGCATGACGAGCGGTTGCTGCTAAAATTACTTTTTGTACAATGGTTTTAGCATCATTAGGGTTTTCTTCTAAGTAGTCTGCTAACATCTCTGATACAGCTTGAGATACTGCAGAGGTAACTTCTCTGTTTCCTAACTTTGTTTTTGTTTGCCCTTCAAATTGTGGTTCAGAAACTTTTACAGATACAATTGCTGTTAATCCTTCTCTAAAATCATCACCAGCAATTTCGAATTTTACATTTTTAAGTAATCCAGATTCATCAGCATATTTTTTTAATGTGCTTGTTAAACCTCTTCTAAAACCAGATAAATGTGTTCCTCCTTCGTGCGTGTTAATGTTGTTTACATAAGAGTGTAAATTTTCTGCATAAGAAGTATTATAAACCATGGCAACTTCTACCGGAATTCCATTTTTTTCTCCTTCCATAGAAATTACAGAAGCAGTTAGTTGCTCTCTTGTAGAATCTAAATATTTTATAAATTCTGGTAAACCTTCATTAGAATGAAAAGTTTCTGTAATAAAGTTACCTTCATCATCAGTTGTTCTTCTGTCGGTTAAAGAAATTGTAATTCCTTTATTTAAATAAGCTAACTCACGTAAACGAGTTGCTAATGTTTCGTAATTATATTCTGTAGATTGTTGAAAAATAGATTTGTCTGGTAAAAAAGTAACAATTGTACCTGTGTAATCTGTTTCTCCTATTGTTTTAACAGGATATAAAGCTTTACCTCTTTCGTATTCTTGCTGCCAAATTTTACCTTCTTTGTGTACTGTTGCCGTTAAATGGTCTGATAGTGCGTTAACACAACTTACACCAACACCGTGTAAACCACCAGAAACTTTATAAGAATCTTTGTCAAATTTACCTCCGGCACCAATTTTTGTCATTACAACTTGTAGTGCAGAAACGCCTTCTTTTTTATGAATTCCAACAGGAATACCACGTCCATTATCTTTAGTGGTAATAGAATTATCTTCGTTAATAGTAACATCAATAGTATCACAATGGCCACCCATTGCTTCGTCAATAGAGTTGTCTACAACTTCGTAAACTAAGTGGTGTAAACCACGTATACCTACATCTCCAATATACATAGACGGACGCATTCTAACATGCTCCATTCCTTCTAAAGCCTGAATACTATCAGCAGAATAATTATGTTTTTTTTCTTCGCTCATTATTGTAAATAAGTTTTCTAGTTTTTAATATCTATTGTAAAAAATACAACCTATCAAATATAGGTAAAAACCTAGGTTTAAAAATGAATTTGTTTAAAAAAAACAAAAATGTTAAAAACTCTAAAAGTGTCTTAAATCGACTAAAAATAGCTTTATTTTTAAAAATAGAAGTTTTACTGTTTGTCTCTAGCAAAAAAAGTGATAAAATTGCTTAATTGTAAAATTTTGAGTTTTATTTTTATCAAAAAAACGACTAAAAATGTCTGTTTTGTTTTCTTAAGTTAAAAAAGTATGTAAACAAATATGATGTTTGTCACTTCTTGTAAAATTATATATCTATAATTTTGTTTTTCATTTAAAGAATAGAATAGCAATGAAATTAATGCAAAATTTATTTAAAAAGTGTTTAATAGTTACCTTTTTGTTTTCTTCTTATTTTTTTTACGGACAAGAAAAGGAAAAGTTTAAGCCTACGTTAAAATGGAACATCACTTCTCAGTTTTGGTTGCGTTATTCTAGCTTAAACGAAGGTTCTTTAATTAATGGAGAAGCTACTAATAGTTATGCAGATGTTTCTATGAGGCGTTTAAGAATACCAATAACATCTCAAGTAACACCAAAATTATATTTCTATTCTATTTTTGGTGGAAATAATTATAATTACCAAGATGGAAGTTTTCCTGTAGAAATTTTAGATTTATACGCAGAATATGCTTTTGATAAAAAGTTAGAAGTAGGTTTTGGTAAATCTGGTTGGCAAGGTTTAAGTAGGTATAATGTGCGTTCTAGTAAATCTTTAATGGGTTTAGATTCTCCTTTATTTGTTTTAACAACCGTTAATAAAAACGACCATATTGGGCGTTTGTTAAGTGTTTGGGTAAAAGGGCAAGTTAATAAATTTGATTATAGAGTTACTTTTAGTAGACCAACTTTAGTAACTTCTGTACCAAGTGGTAAGGTAGATTTTGCAAATAATAGACCTAGAGTTCGAACATCATCTTATATTAATTATCAGTTTTTTGAAATGGAATCTAATAAATCAGCTTATTTGGCAGGTTCTTATATGCAAACTAAAAAAGTGTTTAATATAGGAGCAGGTTTTCAGTTTCAAGAAAAAGCAATGAGTGATGATGATGCTTTATTAGCGGGGACAAATTTATATGATATGAAACATTGGGCTATAGATTCGTTTTTAAATTTGCCCTTAAATAATGATGCAGCTATTACTGCGTATTTAGGTTTTTTTGATTATGATTATGGTAAAGATTACGTTAGAAATGTAGGAGCTAATAATCCTGCAACAAGTGGTGGGAATGATTTTAATGGATCTGGAGTTGCGTTTCCGATGATTGGTACTGGTACAACTTGGTATACACAATTGGGTTATGCATTTAAAAAGGCTAAAATTTTAAATTATCCAATAGTTGTGCAACCAAATGTTGCAATTCAAACCTCTAATTTTGATGCGTTAGTAGATCAAATGACAGTTTATGATTTTACACTAAACTTTTTATTAGACGGTGGGCATGCAAGAAAACTTAGTTTAGGTTATCAACATCGTCCAATTTTTGATGCATTAATACTTAAACAAAAAGAATACAAAGGTATGCTTGTTTTGCAATATCAAGTGTCTTTATTTTAATGTCAATAATTAGTTATGTAAAAAGAGTAAATATTATTTTATTGTAAATTATTAGAAAAAAAATGATACAAAATGTTGCAAAATGTAACATTAGTATCATTTTTAGTTAATAAAAAGGTTGTTTTTCTAAGATAAATTCGCACTCTACTTAATTATAAATTATAAGAAATGCGATTTAAATTTTTACTTACTTTTCTAACACTTTTTAGTGTAATTAATATTAACGCTCAAAATAAAGGCGTTTTAAAAGGAACAATTACAACAGAACAAGGAGAGCCAATTATGGGTGCAAGTGTTCATGTTAAAAGTTTATCTATAGGAACAACTTCAGATATTGATGGAAGTTTTTTGTTAAAAGATATTGCAAGTGCTACTTATGTAGTAGAGGTGTCTTACATTGGTTATAATACAATAACTAAAAAAGTAGTAGTTGGTAATAATGAAACTATTCAGAATTTTGTTTTAAAAGAAAGCTCTTATTTATTAGAAGGTGTTGTAGTAACATCTCAAAAAAGAGAACAAAAAAATAAAGATGTACCAATTGCAATTACATCTTACGGAACAGATTTTTTAGAAAATCAAGGTACTTATGAGTATGATGCTTTATCAGAATATGTGCCAGGTTTTCAGGTGCAAATTCAGAGTGTAAATAATCCAGGAATTGTAGTAAGAGGTATTACAAGTGATAGTGGAGACTCTAGAGTAGAGCCAAGAGTATCTATTTTTCAAGACGGAGTTTCTATCAGTAAATCTAGAGGTTCTGTAGTAGAATTATATGATATTGAACGTGTAGAGGTTTTAAAAGGTCCACAAGGAACTTTATTTGGTAGAGGTGCTCAAATAGGTGCAATGCACATCATTCAAAACAAAGCAAAAAACGAAACTTCTGGTTCTGTAAAATTAGGTTATGGTAACTTTAATCAGTTTTTAGCAACAGGTCATTATAATGCACCATTAGTAGAAGATAAACTATTTTTTAGAGCTGCTGCAATCTATAATAAAAGAGATGGTTTTATAGAGAATCTTTCTGGTGGAGATTTAAACGGAAAAGAAACTGTTGCTTTTAGAACTTCGTTTAGATATTTGTTAAATGATGATACAACTTTAGATCTTATTGCAAACTGGCAACAAGATACACCTCCAGGAACTTCTTTTAAAAGTGGAACTTTTGCGCCTTTAGGAGGAGATTTAAATCCTAATACCTTTGCAGATTTAGAAAGAGGAGAAGAGTTAGGTTTGGATAGAACTGTTTGGGGAGTTACTGCAATTTTAAAACATGATTTTAACGATGTTTGGGATTTAACTTCTACAACAGCTTACAGAAAGTTTAATTCTGATGAAGCTTTTGATGCGGACGGAACTGCGGCTCCTGCTTTATTTTTTCATGAAATATCAAAAGGAGAACAATTTAGCCAAGAATTTAGATTCAATTTTGATAATGATGATAAATTTAGAGGTTTCTTTGGTGCAAATTTCTTTTATGAAAACGGTTCACAATATGTGCCTTGGGAGTATAATGAGCAAAGTGTAGCAATGATTTTCTTAAACCCTGCAGCTTTATTAGTTGGTGGTGTACCAACATTATTACCAAATTTACCAAATGATCCAGATACTTTTGGTCCGTTAGCAGGTGCTCCTTTAAATTCTTTTAATACAGAAGGAAATACTAATTTTGGTAAAAATTATTCTGGAGACGTTTTTGCAGATGCTTCTTATGATGTTACAGAAAAATTATCTTTTACATTAGGTTTAAGAGCAACGTTAGAAAATATAAATGCAGGTTATCAGGTAACAGATTCAGAAAATCCATCTGTTTTAGGATATTTAACAGGTAGCTTTCCTAACATATTGTTTGCATCAACAGGTGGCGAAAAAATAGAAGCAAGTGATAATTTTTTATCAGCAGTTGGACGTTTTGCTGTAAATTATGATGTAAGTGAAAATATTACATTATTCGGTACTACATCAAGAGGAAGAAGACCAAATGTTATTAATGTTACGGCAACAGAAACTAATATTTTGTCTGATGAAATTGTTTGGTCTTATGAAGTTGGAGCAAAGTCTTTATTTTTAAATAATACTTTACAATTTGATGTAAATGCATATATGTATGATTATTCTAATTTTCAAACAACAGTAAGTAAGTTTGAAGATGGTGTTTTAACGGTTACGCCAGAAGATAGTGGTAACGCAAGTTCTTTTGGTTTTGAAACAGCAATGCAATATGCTTTTACAAAAAACTCTAGCTTTTTTGCAAACTATGGTTATATAGATGCTTCTTTTGATGATGTAGATTCTAACGGAAATGAACAAGCTTTGGCAGGAAATACATTTAGATTAACTCCTAAACATTCTTTTTCTGCAGGATTTAATATCAATCCAGAAATTAATGAAAATTTAGATTTCTTTTTTAGACCAACATATACTTACAAATCTAAAGTGTTTTTTGAAGAAACAAACTTACCAGAAATTTCTCAAGACGGATATGGAATTTTAAACTTTAAAACAGGTTTAATTTTTAATAAAGATTATGAACTTACTTTCTTTATGAACAATGTTTTAGATAAAGAATTTATTGTAGATGCTGGTAATACAGGTGGTGCTTTTGGTATACCAACTTTTATTGCAGGTGCTCCTAGATTTTTTGGAGTACAAGTAAAAGCAAATTTTTAAAAAGAATTAAGTAAAATAGAAAAGCTATCTTAAGGTGTTTTAACAAACATTTTAGATAGCTTTTTTTAAAATATAATTATTATGCAAAAAACATTTTTAACTTCGCTTTTATTAATAGCCTTTAATTTTGCAATTTTAGGGCAAGAAGTAAAAACGATAATGACAATAGAAAGTATTGTAAATACAAAAGAAAATAGCAATAAGAACATTAAACCAAATAATGAAGCAAAAATTATTTGGGCAGAAGGTTTTAAGCAAAAACAGTCTGATATTGCATTTGTGTATTTACATGGTTTTGGCGCAAGTAGTAGAGAAGGAGAACCGGTTATGAGTCAGCTTTCTAAAAAATACAATGCCAATGTATATATGTCTCGATTAAAAGAACACGGTATTAATAGAGACGATAGTTTTAGCAAATTAACTCCAGAAAATTACATAGAAACAGCAAAAGAAGCTTTATCAATTGGTAAAATAATTGGTAAAAAAATAATTTTAGTAAGTACATCTACAGGTGGTACTTTAAGTTTAAAATTAGCATCAGAAGATAGTAGTGATATTTTAGGATTGGTTATGTATTCTCCTTTTATAGATCTTACAAATCCAGCTTTTAAGGCAATTGTTACGCCGCAAGGAAAAGCCGGATTTATACAGATGAATAATGGAAGCGAAATTATGAAACAAGAAAGACCAGAAGAAGAAGCTAAATTTTGGTCTACAATTTATCATATAGATGGTTACGAAGCATTGATAAAAATGGTAACTAAAAATATGAATCCAACTACTTTTTCTAAAGTTAAAGTACCTGCTTTTGTTGGGTATTATTATAAAAATGAAAAAGAACAAGACAAAGTTGTATCTGTGCCTGCAATTTTAAAAATGTTTGATGCTTTGGGAACTCCAGACGATAAAAAAGTAAAAGTAGCTTTTCCAGAAGCAGGAAATCATGTAATTGCTTGTGATATAAGATCTAATGACTGGCAAGGTGTTTATAATGAAACGGTAACTTTTATTGATGAAGTAATTTTAGAAAAACAACAAAAGTTTAATTTTGATTTACAAGGGCATAGAGGTGCAAGAGGTTTATCGCCAGAAAATACAATTCAAGCTTTTGATAAAGCCTTAGAGTTGGGTGTAAATACTTTAGAATTAGATGTGGTTATTAGTAAAGATAATAAAGTAGTTGTTTCTCATGAGCCTTGGTTAAATAACGAAGTTACTCTAGATGCTAAAGGAAATAAAATAACAAAAGAAGAAGCTTTGGCTTTTAATATGTATAAAAATAAATACAAAAAAATTAAAAGTTATGATGTGGGTTCTATCGGAAATCCTAAGTTTTTAGAGCAGAAAAAAGAAAAAGCTTACAAACCTTTAATGTCTGAAGTGATAGCTTTTGCAGAAGCAAAAAATGATGAAATTCGTTATAATATCGAAATTAAAAGTACACCAAATGATGAAAAAAACGGATTTCAACCTTCTGTAGCAGAATTTTCTGATCTTGTAATTGCAGAATTAAAAAAGGCAAAATTACCTTTAGAAAAAATTACCGTACAAAGTTTTGATCCTAGAGTTTTAGAATATATTCATAAAACATATCCAGAGTTTACTTTGGCGTTTTTAACATATCAAAACGATTTTGAAACAAACATGAAAATGTTAAGTTTTGTGCCTAAAATTTATAGTCCGTATTTTATTTTATTGAATAAAGAAGAGGTAAAAACGATTCAAAATAAGAATATGAAAGTAATTCCTTGGACAGTAAATAAAAAGGACGATATGGTAAAATTACTTAAAATGGGTGTAGATGGTATAATAACAGATTACCCAAATATAGCAATTCCTTTAAGAAACTAGTTTTTGTGGAAAATATATACTAACTAATCATTAAAGTTATTTGTTATTTCTGTTGATATTTTAAAATATCAATAAATTAATAGATATATATTAAAAATACTATAAAGTCTTTATAAAAACTTTAAAAAGAAGTTTTTATAAAATATATTCTATATATATTTGTCAGCAATAAAAGAAAAATGACAAACAACAATAACAATCGTAATTTCAATAATCCTAATTTTTAGGACGGAAGGTTGTTGTTTAGAAATATATAAAGCCTTCCGAATTTCGGAAGGCTTTTTTAATTTAAAAATTAAGAGATGAGTAAAATGATGACAGTCGACGTTCTGTCGAGTATTAAAGGAGCAAAAGAGTCTGAAACTGTAAGTAAGTTGTTCGATGTAATTAAAAATGCAAATACATCAAATAATAATTCTTTTAATATCAATCATAAAAATGCTGTCTCTTTAGATGATTTAAGAGAAGATGTTGTTGTTGATAGTCCGCAAATAGAAAAGGATATTATCAAAGAAAATTTTCCGAAACAGAAAAATGGGTTTTTAGTAGTTTCTAAAGTGATAGAAGAATAATATGGAATCGCAAATACATAAAATTCATCAACAATTGGTGAACAAAGAAATTTCTTGTACAGCATTAGTACAAGAAAAATTAGAATTATTAAAACAGAATACACACAATACTGTTAATTCACTTTTAGATACTAAGGCTTTAGAATTAGCTCAAAAAGTTGATGCTAAAATTGCAAATGGAGAAGAAATTGGTTTGTTAGAAGGAATTCCGTTTGGAATAAAAGATGTGTACATGGTACAAGGAACTTACACTACAGCAAGTTCAGATTTATTAAAAAAATACAAATCATCTTATACAGCAACTGCTATTCAAAAATTATTAGATGCAGGTGCAATTCCGTTAGTAAAAGAAAATTGCGATTCTTTTGGTCATGGTTCATCATCAGAAAACACCATTTTTGGAGCTGTAAAAAATGCAGTGAATCCAAATTTAGTTGGTGGAGGTTCTAGTGGAGGTTCTGCAGTAAATGTTGCTAAAGATTATACGGTTTTTTCTATTGGTGGAGATACCGGAGGTTCTATTCGTCAGCCAGCAGGTTACAACAATGTGTACGGATTAAAACCAACTTACGGAAGAATTTCTCGTTACGGAATTATGGCTTACGCATCATCTACAGATTGTGTTGGGCCAATTGCAAAATCAATAGAAGATATTAGAATTGTTTTAAATGTAATGAGTGGTAAAGATGTAAAAGATCAAACTACGTATGCATCAGAAACAATATCAGAAGAAGCTGTTTTAAATGCTGATGAAATAAAAACCGTTGGATATTTTAAAAACTTTATAGAAAATGATGCTATTGATGCCCAAGTAAAAGCAGATTTTTTAGCATCAATAGAAAAAATTAAAGCCAAAGGAATTGAAGTAAAAGAATTAGATTTCTTTGAATCGGATACGTTAGTTTCTACATATTACACATTGGCAATGGCAGAAACGGCCTCTAATTTATCTAGATTAGATGGTACAAATTATGGTAATAGAATAGAAGGCGATAATTTAAAAGATACCTACTCTATTACACGTTCTGATAATTTTTCTGAAGAAACAAAACGTAGAATTGTTGGTGGAAATCAAGTGTTGTCACAAGGTTTTTCTGATGAAATTTATTTAAAAGGATTAAATTTAAGAGATCAGATTTCTGAAAATTTTGAAAAAGATTTTAAAGAAGTTGCTATAATTTTATCACCAGTAACACCACAAACACCACCAAAAATTGGAGATAGTTTAAAAGACCCGTTAGCAATGTATTTGTCAGACGCTTATACGGTTGGTTTTAGTTTAGGTCAGTTACCAACTTTAACCATACCAAAAGGAACTGAAACAGGATTGCAAATTACCGCAGCAAAAAATAATGACGAACTTGTTTTGAAGTTTGCTAACTTCTTAAAAGATACGATATAATGGAATTGGAACAATTAAATAAGTTGATTGAAAAGCACGATTTAGAGTTAGTAATCGGTTTAGAAACACACGTTCGATTAAATACAAAAACTAAGTTATTCTGTTCTTGTGCAAATCAAGAAGTAGAAGAACCAAATAAAAATATTTGTTCTGTTTGTACAGGACAAATGGGAGTTTTACCATCTATAAATAAAGAAGCAATTACAAAAGCAATTTATTTTGGAAAAGCAGTAAAATCTACTTTTAACAATGAAGTAATTTCTTGGGATCGTAAACATTATGAGTACCCAGACAATCCAAAGAATATTCAAATTACGCAGTTTCATAATCCTGTAATTCCAGACGGACAAGTTTCTTGTTATAGAAATGATGGAAGCCAATTTACAGTAGAATTAACACAAGTACACATAGAGGAAGATGCTGCAAAATTAATGCACGAAAAGAAAGTTTCTTTAGTAGATTTTAATAAAGCAGGTGTACCTTTAATTGAAATTGTTACAGAACCATGTATTCGTAATATAGAAGATGCTTCTACGTATGCACAATACATTCAAAGAATTGTTCAGAATTTAAAAATCTCTGAAGCAAACTTAGAAAAAGGAGAGTTTAAAAGTGATGTTTCTGTTTCATTAAGAAAGAAAAATAGTAATAATTTAAACCCAAGAACAGAAATCAAAAACTTAAATTCTTTTAAGTTTATGGTAGATGCTTTAAAGGAAGAAATAGAAAAACAATTAAATTATTACATAGAAAATAACGCGTTTAGACCAGACCAAACAACGGTTTTATGGGATGCAGATTTAAAGCAAACCAAAACAATGCGTAAAAAAGAGTTTGAAGCAGATTATCGTTTTATTTCTGAACCAGATTTGCCTTTTGTTAGTATTAAAAATGTAGTAGAAAGCATAGATGTAAATGTAAGCTCTTTGCCTTTTGCAGTAGAATCTATTTTGATAGAAGGAGGCGTTTTACCTCAAGATGCAAAGTTTTTTACAGCAGATTCTTTACGTTCAGAAACATTTGTTGCTATTAATAATGTGGTTAAAGATCCGTCTTTTGTTGCAAAAACATTAACCAACAATATAAAACCAGAAGAATATTCTAGTATTGAAAATATTAAAGATTTAAGTACTATTTTCTCTTTATTAAAAGAGGATAAAGTAACCATTGTTTTAGCGCAAAATGCTATAAAATCGTTATTAGAAAATCCTAAATTTGACTATACAGCATATTTTAAAGCAAATACAATATCAGAATCTCAAATAGAAGATGCTATTGCAAAAGTTATTGAAGAAAACAAAGCAATTGCAAATGATATTAAAGCAGGAAACCAAGGTAAAGCAGGTATTTTAGTTGGTAAAGTAATTGCTATTATTGGTAAAGGAGCTTCTGGTAAAGTAATTAGAGAAGGAATTTTAAAAGCACTTTCTGGAGCAACAGAAAAAGTAGCTGAAGTTGAAGAAGCAAGTAAATCTACAACTAAAGAAAAGCAAAAAGCCAATAATAAAGAAGAAGAGTTAGCACAAGTTCCTATTGTTATAAAAGACGAATACAGAACACATAAAATATCAGATTTATCTGAAGCATCAATTAAAGAAGAGGTAACTTTATCTGGTTGGGTTGCAAGTGTTAGAGATCATGGAGAATTAATTTTTATTGATTTACGTGATTCTAGTTATCAAATTTTTCAGGTTCGTTTAAGTAGAGAAACATTTCCTAATTTAGATGAATTGGTAAAACTAAAACCAGAAACTGTTATTACTGTAAAAGGAATTGTTGTTAAAAGAAATGAAGATGATTACAATGCAGGTTTAAGAACTGGTAAATTAGAATTAGAAACATCTGCATTAGAAATTTTAAACCTATCTAAAACATTGCCTTTTGAAATAAAAAGAGCCATGAAAACGAATGAAACAACTCGTTTTCAGTATAAGTTTTTAGATCATAGAAATGATGAGGTTCGTAAAGCAATTGTAAACAGACACAGAGTAATTAAATTACTTAGAGATATTTTAGACGAAGAGGAATTTTTAGAAATAGAAACGCCAATTTTAACTGCTGGTACAGATGAAGGAGCAAGAGAATTTATTGTGCCAACAAGAAAACAAGCAGGTTCTTTTTACACATTACCACAAGCACCACAGCAGTTTAAGCAAATGTTAATGGTTGGTGGGTTTGAAAAATACTTTCAAATTGCACGTTGTTTTAGAGATGAAGATTCTCGTGGAGACAGACAGCCAGAGTTTACACAATTAGATATAGAAATGGCATACGCAAGTATGCAACAAATTATAGATTTAAACACAAAAATGTTTAATGAAGTAGTTAAAAAAATCTATGGTAAAAAATGGATTTTACGTCCGTTTGAAGTAATTACATATAAAGACGCAATGGATAAATATGGTTGTGATAGACCAGATTTACGTTATGGTTTGCAAATGCAAGACATTACAGAAATTGTAAAAGACACCACTTTTCAAGTTTTTAGCAAACCAATTGATGAAGGTGGAATTGTAAAGTGTATTAAAGTTTCTGCAGAAGAACAAGGTGGAAAAAGAATTTCTAAAGGTCAGATAGAGAGTTTAACAAGTATTGCTCAACAAAACGGTTTAGGTGGTTTGGCATATATTATTGTAAATGAAAACGATTTACAATCGCCAATTATTAAGTTTTTAGGAGAAGAAATTGCTGCAAATATTATAAAAGCAACAGACGCTCAAGTTGGAGATATTGTGTTTTTCTCTGCAGCAGATTATGCAACAGCAAATAAAGCATTAGATGCTGTTCGTCAAGAAATGGGACGTTTGTTAAAGTTGATAAATCCAAAGGAATTAAGACCAGCTTGGGTAATAGATTTTCCGATGTTTGAAAAAACGGATGAAGGAAGATGGACGTTTACACACAATCCTTTTTCTATGCCAGCCGTATATGATTTAGAAAAGCATATGAATGGTAAGGATGAAGAAATAGGAACTATTATTGCACAGCAATACGATTTAATCTTAAATGGTTACGAAATTGGTGGAGGTTCTGTACGTGCACACAAAGCAGAAATTTTAGAAGCAACCTATAAAAATATGGGTTACAATAAAGAAGAAATGATAAAAAGTGTTGGTACAATGTACAAAGCTTTTCAATACGGAGCACCACCGCATGGAGGAATTGCTTGGGGAGTAGACAGATTAATGATGATTTTAGAAAAGAAAGCTTCTATTAGAGAAGTTATGGCTTTCCCTAAAACAGGAACTTCTGAAGATTTATTATTTAATGCACCATCTATTTTATCTGATAAAAAAGTAGAAGAGATGAATGTAAAGATTATCAGATAATTTTTTGTATAAAGTTTGTTTAATCAAAAATCTATGTTATTTTTGTAACACAATTATGAAACACAATACAAACAATACTTGGTGGTGGAACTCTCTTATCTAATAAGTGAGAACTAAACCTGTATGTATATAATATATCAATCAAAGGCTTATCTCACGATAAGCCTTTTTTTTATGATGATTTTTTAATCATCTAAATTAAATAAAATAAATGTTCCCCTCGAGCGCAGTCGAGAGGTTAATAAAAAGTATCGACTGCGCTCGGTCAGACAAAAAGGAAGATGAAAAAAATACAATTTAAAACAATTTCTAAAACAAAAATGGCAGATACAGTTACTCCGGTAGGTTTGTATTTGCGTTTTAGAGATAGATATGCAAACACGCTACTTTTAGAAGGTTCAGATTATCATAGTAAAGACGAAAGTTATACGTTTATTGCTATAGATCCTATTATTTCTATTAAAGCAGAAAATCATCATTTAAGTTTTTCGCATAAAGGCGTTGAGTTAGAAAATAAAAAAATAGGAAGAGATTTTAATGAAATTTTTGAAAGCTACAGCAAAGCAATCGAATTAGATTGCCCGTCAGAGATAAAATCATTTAACGGTTTGTATGGTTACACAACCTATGATTCTGTTCAGTATTTCGAAAATTTAGATTTAAAAGTAAAAGAAGCACCTTCTGCAATTCCGTTACTACAATATAGTTTTTACAGATTTATTATTGCTATTAATCATTTTAATGATGAAATGGTTTTAATAGAGAATATTGAAGAAGGAAAGGAATCTTGTATTAAAGAAATTGAAACAATTATAGATGCACAAGCATTTAATACACAAAGTTTTGAAATTGTTGGAGAAGAAACTTCTAACGTAAAAGGAGAAGAATTTATAGAATACGTACGTAAAGCAAAAGCACACTGTAAAAGAGGAGACGTTTTTCAGTTGGTTTTATCACGCCAATTTCAACAAAAATTTAAAGGAGATGAATTTAATGTGTACAGAGCATTACGCTCTATAAATCCGTCGCCATATTTGTTCTTTTTCGATTACGGTTCTTTTAAATTGATGGGTTCATCACCAGAAGCACAAATTAAAGTGTCTGCAGGTAAAGCAACTATAAACCCAATTGCTGGTACTTTTAGAAGAACTGGAGATATGGCAAAAGACATTCAGTTAGGTAAAAAACTATCTGCAGATAAAAAAGAAACTGCAGAACATGTAATGTTGGTAGATTTAGCACGTAACGATTTAAGCAAACATGCAGATAATGTAGAAGTTGAGGTTTTTAAAGAGGTGCAGTATTTTAGCCATGTAATTCATTTAGTTTCTACAGTTTCTGGTCAATTAAAAGGAAATCCCATAGAAATTGTTGGAGATACTTTTCCGGCAGGTACGTTAAGTGGTGCACCAAAGTACAAAGCAATGCAATTAATAGATACATACGAAAATCAATCTAGAGGTTTTTATGGTGGTGCAGTAGGTATTATTGGTTTAGACGGTTCTGTTAATTTGGCAATTGCAATTCGTAGTTTTGTAAGTAAAAACAACGTTTTGTATTACCAAGCAGGCGCAGGAATTGTAATTCATTCCGACGAAGAAAAAGAATTACAAGAAGTAAATAATAAATTAGCAGCGTTAAAAAAAGCGTTGATTTTAGCAGAGAATATTTAGGGCGTTCGAGCGGGCTTTCCACTATATCTTTTTTCCGAAAAAGAAAAAAGGATGCCGTTTCAATCCCTAACGCAAATTGAGAAATATGAAAATATTAATTTTAGATAATTACGATTCGTTTACCTATAACTTGGTTCATATGGTAGAAAAAATTACAGGAAAATTTCCTGCAGTTTATAGAAATGATGAAATTAGCGTTGCAGATGTTGCAAATTACGATATGATTATGTTGTCTCCCGGACCAGGAATTCCAGATGAAGCAGGAATCTTAAAAGATGTAATTAAAACCTATGCAGGTGTAAAACCTATTTTTGGAGTTTGTTTAGGTTTGCAAGCAATTACAGAAGTTTTTGGTGGTAAAATCATCAATTTAAACGATGTTTTTCATGGAGTTGCTACAGAAATGAAAGTAACAGATAAAAATGCAACTATTTTTAAAGATGTTTCAGAAACATTTTTAGCAGCACGTTATCATTCTTGGGCAGCAACAGATAAAGGTTTTCCAGAAGAATTAAAAGTTACTGCAAGAGATGAAGACGGATTAATACAAGCAATAGAACATACTGTTTATCCAATTTCTGCAGTTCAGTTTCATCCAGAATCTATTTTAACAGATGTAGGAGAGCAATTAGTTACTAATTTTATCAATGCTAATTCGTAATGAAAGCAATTTTAAATAAATTATATAATCACGAAAGATTGTCTAAATCAGAAGCAACACAAATCTTAAAAGATATTGCTTCAGAAAAATATAATGATGCTCATTTAGCATCTTTTATGACAGTTTTTATGATGCGCCCAATTACTGTAGATGAATTGGCTGGTTTTAGAGATGCATTAAAAGAACTATCAATAAAAGTAGATCTATCTGATTACAATACTATAGATATTGTTGGTACTGGCGGAGACGGAAAAGACACGTTTAACATATCAACCCTAACATCATTTATTGTTGCTGGTACAGGACAAAAAGTAGCAAAACATGGTAACTATTCGGTGTCTTCTCAATCGGGTTCTTCAGACATGTTAGAAAGTTTTGGTTATAAATTTACAAATGATGAAAACGTTTTAAAAGAACATTTAGAAAAAGCAAATATTTGTTTTTTACATGCACCAAAATTTCATCCGGCAATGAAAGCTGTTGGGCCAACAAGAAAAGCTTTAGCTTTAAAAACATTTTTTAATATGTTGGGGCCTTTAGTAAATCCGAGTTCTCCAAAAAACCACATGTTAGGTACTTTTAATTTAGAAGTTGCACGTTTTTACAACTATATTTTACAAGAAGAAAATATCAATTACGGAATTATTCATGCTTTAGATGGATATGATGAAATTTCGTTAACAAGCGCATTTAAATTGTTTACTAAAAACGGAGAACAATTGATAAATCCAGAAGATTTAGGACAAAAAAGAATTCAACAATCAGAAATATTTGGAGGAAGTTCTGTAGCAGATGCAGCAAAAATTTTCAAATCTATTTTAGAAGGAAATGGAACCGAAGCGCAAAATAATGTTGTTTTAACAAATGCCGCTTTTGCATTAACTATTGTAGATGAAAATAAGTCTTTTGAAACCGCTTTTAATGAAGCAAAAGATTCATTATTTGGATTAAAAGCAAAGCAAACATTAGAAAAATTAGTAAGTATTTAAAGTGATAAAAAAGAAAAATAATTAACAATTACAGATTTAGAAATTACGACTGATAAAAAAGAATAACATTATTCAAATCAAAAGCCATAATTTTGCATAGAAACATAAAATCCTAATTCTTAATTTAGAATTCATAATTATTTATATGACAATTTTAGATAAAATAATCGCATTTAAAAAGAAGGAAGTTGCAAAGATAAAAGCAGAGGTTCCTGTAAAGAAATTAGTAGAAAGTCCTAGTTTTGGTAGAACTACATTTTCGTTAAAAAAATCTTTATTAGAAGTAGGTTCTACAGGAATTATAGCAGAATATAAACGCCAATCTCCATCAAAAGGAATTATAAATGATAAAGCAACTATAGCAGAAGTAACTAATGGATATTTAGATGCAAATGTTGCGGCACAATCTATTTTAACCGATACTTCATTTTTTGGAGGAACAATGGCAGATTTAATGGAGGCGAGAGTAATTAATCAACAAAAACCAATCTTAAGAAAAGATTTTATTGTTGATGGATTTCAAATTGTAGAAGCAAAAGCAATTGGTGCAGATGTAATTTTATTAATAGCATCTTGTTTAACAGCAACAGAATTAAAAAACTACGGAAACTTAGCAGTAGATTTAGGTTTAGAGGTTTTATATGAAGTGCATACGCAAGAAGATTTAGATAAAATTAGCGATTTAGACAATAAAATTATCGGAATTAATAACAGAAATTTAAAAACTTTTGAGGTTGATTTAGAGCATTCTATAAAATTAGCAAGTAAAATACCAGATACGTGTATTAAAGTTTCTGAAAGCGGAATTTCTGATCCAAAAATTATTACAGGTTTAAAAGAGTTTGGTTTTCAAGGTTTTTTAATTGGAGAAAATTTTATGAAAACAGACAATCCAGGAGAAGCTTGTCAAGATTTTATCAATCAAATTAGATAGTTATGTCAGTTCGAGTGAATTTTGAAGAACGAAAAATTTGTATCGAGAACAAAATTTCTTCTAAAGTCGAAAAACACTGCAAGTAACAACAATAAAATAAAAATATGAAGCTGAAAGTTTGCGGAATGAAATATGTAGAAAATATCCAACAAGTTGCAGATTTGCAACCAGATTATTTGGGCTTTATTTTCTATGAAAAATCAAAAAGAAATTTTGAAGGAATCATTCCAGAATTTTCAAATTCAATTAAAAAAACAGGTGTTTTTGTTAATGAATATAAGGAGATTGTAATTTCTTTAGTAGAAGAGTATAGATTAGAAGCTATTCAATTACATGGAGATGAGTCTGTAGCGTATATAAAAGAATTAAAACATCAGTTAGAGCGCAGTAGAGAACTAAAGATTGAAGAAAATAAAAGTATCAAAAAGAAAAAGAATCAGCATTATATTTCTAAAAATGAAATAGAAATTATTAAAGTTTTTGGCATTAAAGATGAGTTTAATTTTGATGTTTTAAAACCTTATTTAGATGTTGTAGACTTCTTTTTGTTTGATACAAAAGGTAAAGAACGAGGAGGTAACGGAACAAAATTTGATTGGTCTGTTTTAGAGAAATATCCTTTTGATAAACCATTCTTTTTAAGTGGCGGAATTGGTTTGGAAGATGTAGAAGAAGTTAAAAAAATAGTAAAATCAAATTTACCAATTTATGCATTAGATGTAAACAGTAAATTTGAAATTAAGCCAGGATTAAAAAATATTAATGAAGTAAAAAGTTTCAAGAATACATTATAATATGAAATCAAAATTTCACCCAGACAAAAATGGTTATTACGGGCAATTTGGTGGTGCATTTATACCAGAATTGTTATATCCAAATGTAAAAGAATTAGAAGATAATTATATTCAAATAATTGAGTCTAATGAATTTCAAGAAGAATACAAATCGTTATTAAAAGATTATGTAGGCCGTCCTAGTCCGTTATATTTAGCAAAACGTTTGTCAGAGAAATATGGAGCTTTTATTTACTTAAAAAGAGAAGATTTAAACCATACAGGGGCACATAAAGTAAACAATACAATTGGTCAAATTTTAGTTGCCAAAAAATTAGGTAAAACTAAAATTATAGCAGAAACAGGCGCAGGGCAACATGGTGTTGCTACAGCCACAGTTTGTGCTTTAATGGGCTTAGATTGTACTGTTTTTATGGGAGAAAAAGATATTGAGCGTCAAGCACCAAATGTTGCTAGAATGAAAATGTTAGGAGCAAAAGTTGTACCCGCAACAAGTGGTTCTAAAACATTAAAAGACGCTACAAACGAAGCAATAAGATACTGGATTCAGCATCCAGAAACCTTTTATTTAATAGGTTCTGTAGTTGGTCCGCATCCTTATCCAGATATGGTTGCACGTTTGCAAGCAGTAATTTCAGAAGAAATTAAATGGCAATTAAAAGAAAAAACAGGTAAAGAAAATCCGGATACAATTATAGCTTGTGTTGGTGGAGGTTCTAATGCAGCTGGTGCTTTTTACCATTATATGGATGACGAAGAAGTAGAGTTAATTGCGGTAGAAGCATCTGGTTTAGGTGTAAATTCTGGTGAAAGTGCAGCAACTTCTCAGTTAGGTGAAGTAGGAATTATACATGGCTCTAAAACCATTTTAATGCAAGATGAATACGGACAAATTGTAGAGCCTTATTCTATTTCTGCAGGTTTAGATTACCCTGGTGTTGGTCCTTTACATGCCTATTTATATGAAAGTAAAAGAGCTGTTTTTATGGATGCTACAGATAAAGAAGCATTAACTGCGGCGTATGAATTAACAAAAATAGAAGGAATTATTCCTGCTTTAGAAAGTGCGCATGCATTGGCTGTTTTACCAAAAATTACATTTAAAAAAGACCAAGTTGTAGTGGTAAATTTATCGGGTAGAGGTGATAAAGATTTAGAAACTTATATTAAACATTTAGAAGATTAATGAATTCTAAGATAACTTATATAGAAAACGAATTGACTTCTTTAAGAGAAGATTTAAAAAATCATGAATTATATAAACAATTAAATTCTATAGACGATATTAAAACGTTTATGGAAGCACATGTTTTTGCTGTTTGGGATTTTATGTCGCTTTTAAAAGCATTGCAAATAAACTTAACAACAGTTTCAATACCTTGGATACCAAAGAGAAACACAAACCTTGTGCGCTTTATAAATGAGATTACTTTAGCAGAAGAAAGTGATGTTAATAAAGACGGAGTTTTAAAAAGTCATTACGAAATGTATTTAGATGCAATGCAAGAAATGAGTGCAGATTGCTCTAAAATCGATAATTTTATTCAAGATATTTCTAATGGAAAAGACGTTGTAGAGTCTATAGAAAAACTATCAATAGATAAGGCAATTAAAGATTTTGTTATACATACTTTTAATGTAATTGATACAAATGAGAATCATAAAATTGCAGCTGCTTTTACATTTGGTAGAGAAGATATTATACCAGATATGTTTTTAAAAATTGTTGATGAAACCACATTAAAAAGTGATTTAAGTTTTGATAATTTTATTTATTATTTATACAGACATATAGAGTTAGATGGTGATGAACATGGACCTTTATCATTACAAATGATTGAAGAATTATGTGGTAATGATGATAAAAAATGGCAAGAAGTTTTAGAAGTTGCCAAAACCTCTTTACAAGTAAGAATAGATTTATGGACTGCTATTGAAGAAGCATTAAAAAGAAAAAAAGAACCCATTTTAGTATGAAAAAAATAGAAACAATCTTTAAAGAAAAGAAAAATTTATTATCTATTTATTTTACTTGCGGATATCCAAAATTAGAAGACACAACTAAAGTAATTTCTGAATTAGAAAAAAGTGGAGTAGATTTTATAGAAGTTGGTTTGCCATATTCAGATCCGTTAGCAGACGGACCAACAATACAAGATAGTAGCCAAAAAGCACTTGAAAACGGAATTAATTTAGATATCATTTTTGATCAATTAATGACAATTAAAGAAACCAATAAAACACCTTTAGTTTTAATGGGATATTTAAATCAGATGTTAAAATATGGCGAAGAAAAATTTTGCCAAAAAGTTGTAGATTGTGGAATTGATACTGTTATTCTTCCTGATTTACCAATGGTAGAGTTTGAAAATTATTACAAACCTTTGTTTGAGAAATATGGAATTACAAATGTGTTTTTGATAACGCCACATACATCAGACGAAAGAATTAGAAAAATAGATTCTTATTCTAAAGCATTTATTTATGTAGTTGCATCTGCATCTATTACAGGAGCAAAAGGCGATATTTCTAATCAACAAATTGCATACTTCGAAAGAATTAAAGGTATGAATTTAAAAAGCAATTTAATTGTTGGTTTTGGTATTTCTGATAAAGAAACCTTTGATACAGCTTGTAATTATGCAAACGGAGCAATTATAGGTTCTGCTTTTATTAAAAACTTAGGTGAAAATGGAGTTGATAAAATTAATGATTTTATTAAACCAATCCTTAGTTAAGGAAGTCTTAAAAAAGTCTTAAAGACTTTGTAAATAAAGAGTACCTAGTTAATAAAGTTTATTTTAGTCATTTAAAACTAAATGTAAAATGATTAAAAAAACTTTATTTTTTTTTGCAGTTATTTGTAGCTCTACACTTTTAATTGCTCAGAATAGCTTAACAAGACAACCCACTATAAGTCCAGATGCATCTAAAATTGCATTTGGTTATCAAGGTGATATTTGGGTATACAGCTTGTTAACAAACCAATCGAAAAGATTAACAATTCATCAGGCATACGAAAGTAATCCTATTTGGAATTCCGAAAGTAACCAACTACTATTTACCTCTAATAGAAAAGGTTATACTAATATTTTTAAGACAGATATTAACGGAGTTTTACCAACTCAACTAACGTATTATCCAACTACTGACACGCCTAGTTATTGGGGTGAAAATGGTAATATTATTTTTTCTAGTAATAGAATATTTAAAGGAACAGAAAGAGAAACATCTATTTACCAGGTAAATGAAAATGGTGAAACTCCTACTAGGTTTATGATAGCACTTGGTAGTCAGGCAGCAGTTTCTCCAAACGGAAAATTAGTTGCATTTGTAAAAGGTACTTGTAGAATATCTAGAGAAGATTATAATGGTCCTGCTCAAAGAGATATTTGGGTTTATAATTTACAAACAAAAGAATATTATCAAATTACAACAAGTAATAAAAATGACCATACACCACTTTGGGATGCCGATAATAACTTATATTATATAGGTGCAAAAAGTGGTAGATATAATATCTATAAGACTTCTTTAGATTCAAATGGAAGTAAAATTGTTTCAGAAAATCAATTAACAGATTTAAAAATTGATGGTGTTTTATCGTTTTCTGTTAGTAATAATGGTACTGTTGTTTATAACAGTGGTATAGATGTTTTTAAATTAGAAAAAGGAGTATCTAAAAAGATAGTATTAAAGGTAACATCAGACAATAGATTTAATTTAGAAGAAACAAAAACAGTTTCTGATGGTATTAAAAATATAAGTGTTTCTCCTGACGGAAAATTAATTGCGTTGAGTATTAATGGTGAAATTTTTGTAAAAGAAAATAATAAAGATAAAGTAAAAGGCGCAAATGTAAGTAATCATTCTTTTAGAGATGACAATCCTTTTTGGATAGATAATAATACTTTAGGTTTCTTATCTGATAGAAATGGTCAAAACGAATTGTACAAAGTAGAATCTACAGATAAAAATGTTAATTTAAGTAGAAGTCTAAAAACTAAAATAACACAATTAACAAAAAGTAAAATTGATGTTTTTGATCCAGTAATTTCTCCGGATAATCATAAAATTGCATACAGAATAGGTAGAGGTAAGTTGGTAATTGCAGATATTAAAGATACAAAATTAACAAATATTACAACATTTTCTGATACTTGGTCTTCTGCGGATGGAGTTTCTTGGAGTCCTGATAGTAAATACATTGCGTACTCTCAAAAAGATATCAATTTTGATAGTGAAATTTACATCCAATCTGTAGATAATCCAACTAAAAAAATAAATGTTTCTATGCATCCTAGATCAGATACATCACCTGTTTGGAGTCCTGATGGTAAAAAACTTTCTTTTGTGTCTAATAGAGCAGGAGATAGAGGAGGTATAAATTATGATTCTTGGATGGTTTGGTTAAAAAAATCTGATTGGGAAAAAACAACGGTAGATTTTAAAGAAGGAGATTACTATCAATCTAAAAAAGAAGATTCTAAAGAAGGTAAAGTAAAAGTTATTATAGATGAAGACCATATTTATGATAGATTAGTACAATTAACAAATTGGGCAGGTAACGAAAGAAATGGCGTTTTTAGTGCAGATAGTAAAAGTATTTACATTACTGCAATTAACCCTATAACAGGGCAAAACGGATATTTTAAAGTACCAGTTTCTAAAGGGAAAACTAAAGAGATAAAAGGTGTTTCTAGTGTTGGAAGTTATAATTTGCATAAAGAAACGTTGTATTATTCTTCTAGAGGAAAATTATATTCTCTTAACTTAAAATCAGATAAAGTAGCATCTTTTTCTCATTCGGTAACTTATACAACGAATATTAAAAAATTTAATGAACAGGTTTTTGAAGAAGGAGTAAGAGCTATTACAGCTGGTTTTTATGATCCAAATTTTCATGGTTATAATTGGGCTAATATTGTAAAAAGATATAGACCTTGGGTTTTAGAAGCAACAACAAAGCAAGATTATACTTTTATGTATAATAATATGTTAGGTCAATTAAATGCCAGTCATATGGGATATAGAGGTACAAATCCAGAAAAAGTTTCAAGAGATAATATTGGGTTATTAGGTTTAGCTGTTTCTAATACTAAAAAAGGGTTGCAAATAGATTATGTATTACCTAATTCTGTTGCAGATAAAACAAACGTTTCTCTAAAAAAAGGAGATATTATTGTAGCTGTAAACGGACAAAAAATAGCAAAAAACACCAACTTTTATAGCTTGTTAAAAAATACATCTGAAAATGAAATTTTATTGACTTTATTAGATAAAAAAGAGGTTGTGGTAAGAACATCGTCTACTAGAACAATTAGTAATTTAAAGTATGAAGAATGGGTTAACTCGCGTAAAAAATTAATTGATGAATATTCTAATGGTCAATTAGGTTATATACATATACAAGGAATGAACTTACCAAGTTTTGAACGATTTGAAAGAGAATTAAAAGCAAGTGGTTATGGTAAAAAAGGAATTGTAATTGATGTAAGAAATAACGGAGGAGGTTGGACAACCGATAGGTTATTAGCGGTACTTACTTACCAACAACATGCTTACACAATTCCTAGAGATGCAACAAACAACCTTAAAAAAGATAATAAAAAATATAAAAATAATTATCCTTTTAATGAAAGAGCTGTTTTATCTGTAAATACGAAGCCTTTAGTAACTTTAACAAATGAAAGTAGTTATTCTAATGCAGAAATTTTTGCACATGCTTTTAAAAGCTTAAAGCTAGGTAAATTAGTAGGGCAACCAACATTCGGAGCAGTAATATCTACAGGGAGTCATCGTTTAGAAGATGGGTCAATAAGAATGCCTTATAGAGCTTGGTATGTAAAAGAATCTGGCATGAATATGGAAAACGGGCCTGCAGTGCCAGATTATTTAGTGCAAAATAAACCAGGATGGAAAGAAAGAGGAGAAGATGATCAACTTAAAAAAGCGGTTGAGGTTTTATTAAAAGATATAAAATAGAAAATAAATATTCTTACAAATAAAAAAAGCGAAACTTATTAAGTTTCGCTTTTTTTATTTAATATTTAATAGGTTTTAATCGTTAACGCTCACTAAAGTTACGTCAAAAACTAAAACAGAAACACTTGGTATACTACCATATCCGTAAGTACCATATGCTAGATGATATGGGATTAATAAAATACCGTCTCCACCTTCTTTAAAAAGTTGCATGCCTTCTGTCCATCCTTCAATTACTTGATTTAAGTAAAAAGAAGTTCCGCTTACAGTGCTTTCATCAAAGACAGATCCATCTAAAAATGTACCTTTATAAGCTACAGTTACTAAAGAAGTACTAGTTGGTTTTGTACCAGTACCTTCATTGTTTATAACATAATACAAGCCAGAATCGGTTCTTGTAGCATCTAAATCATTATCATCAATATATTGTAAGATTGCAGCCTCATTTTCTGCAGCATAATCGGCAACATTAAGTGTAATCTCAAAAATTAAAGCAGATCCGCCAGGAATAGTACCAGAACTATTTCCATAATCTCCGTAAGCTAATTCAGAAGGGATAATTAATATACCATCACCACCTTCATTAAATAATTGAAGCCCTTCTTTAAACCCTTCTATAACACCAGATAAATCAAGGATAATTCCATCATTTTCATCAAAAACATTTCCATCTAAAAAATATCCTTTATAATTAATATTTACAGCAGAACTTTCTGTTGGATTATCGCCAGTACCTTCATTATTTATAACATAATATAAACCAGAATCAGTTTTTGTAGCGTTTAAATTATTGTCTGTAATATACTGTATAATATCTTGTTCTGTATCATTTCTATAAGAAGAGTCATTGTCTCCTACACAAGAAGTAAGAAAAATAATAGATAAAAAAAGGAATAAATATGGTTTCATTTTAAAGTGTATTTTTTGGTAATTTGTACAAATATACTTTGATTTATTTAAAAAAACCTTTTGGTAAAATTTTGTAGAGAGTTTTTTAATATTTATCTGTTTAAATATATTAAAAATATAAGCTTACCTATAAATACTTCTTAAATTTGTAGTATAAATAGTATTATGATTAAGAACTTAATTAGATACTTTAAAAGTATTGAGTTTTTTAAAGCTTTTTTAGTGGCCATAGCAATGGTGATACCTGTATTGTTGTCAATTTATTTTTTTGATAGTTTTAATATTGGATTTAGCTTTGCTTTAGGAACAATTTTTTGTGCGCCTTCTGATGTGCCAGGAAGTTTAAAACATAAGTTTTATGGTATTTTAGCATCAATAATTCTTTCCTTTTTTATCACTTTAATCATAGGATATTTTAGTAGTTATTTTTTTGTTTCAACTTTTTTATTAATCATTTTAACTTTTTCAATTTCTTATATTTCTGTTTTTGGTTTTAGAGCATCTTTAGTATCATTAGCAGGTTTAATAGCTTTGGTTTTGTCTTTTGCAAACCAAAGTACAGAGCTTTCTGTTTTTGAGCATTCTCTTTATATTTTATTAGGTGGTATTTGGTATTTAGCTTTAACTGTTTTAACACAATTAGCATTACCAAGTGTGCAAGTAGATAATTTGTTTGTAGATTTAATAGAAAAAACATCAAAATTTATAAAAATAAGAGGCGATTTATTGGTAGAAAATGAAGATAGGAGTTCTCTTTTAGAAAAGAATTTTAAGCTTCAGGTAGAAATAAATGAATTGCATGAAACTATAAGAGAAGTTATTTTAGAAAAAAGGTTGAGTTCTGGTTTTAGTAATAGAACAAGACGCCAGCAATTAATTTTTTCTAAGATTATAGAAATTTATGAGTTGGCCATATCTAATACAATAGATTATGATAAATTTGATGAGTTGTTTAAAGATCATCCAGAAAAAGTAGATGAATTTAAACTTTTAATTTTTGAAATTTCTAAAAGATTAAATCATATTTCTAAGGTTATTTTAAATGAAGAAAAACTTACGTTTGAAAACAATTTTAAGGTTTTAATTAAAAAAATAGAAAACCATATAGAAATTTATAAAGTAAGTATTGGGTTGCCAGAATCTAGAGAAGGAACCATTTTTTTGCTGAATTATAAAGAATATCAAGAAAAACAAATAAGCAATTTAGTTGATATTGTTAGAATATTAGATAGTTATTCTAGAAACGATAAAATTAGAGCAATAAAAGATGTAGAGCAGTTTCTTACACCACAAGATTACGACTTTAAAAAGTTAAAGGCTAATTTTAGTTTTAAGTCGCCCATGTTTCGCCATTCTCTACGTCTAACACTAACCATGTTAATTGGTTTTATTATTGGTAGTTTTATAGAAATGCAACAATCTTATTGGATTTTATTAACCATTGTTGTTATAATGAGGCCTAGTTATGGTTTAACCAAAGAAAGAACAAAAAGTAGAGTAATAGGTACTTTAATTGGGGCTGTTATTGCAGCGGCTATTGTACTTTTAACTCAAAACACAATTATTTATGCTTTAATAGCAGCCTTTTCTTTAATAATTGGTTTTTCTTTAGTAAAACAAAATTATAGAAACGGGGCCGCATTTATAACTGTTTATGTTATTTTTATGTATGCTTTAATTCATCCTAATATATTAACAGTTATAGAGTTTAGAGTTTTTGACACTTTAATAGGTTCTGTATTAGCATATATGGGTAATTACTTTTTTTGGCCTGTTTGGGAATCTAAAAACATCAAAGAATCTTTTTCTAATTCAATAGAAGCATTTGTGGTATTTTTAAAAGAAGTAGATATGTTTTATCATAAAAAAGGAGAAATACCAACTACTTATGGTTTGGCAAGAAAAGAAGCTTTTTTACAAGTTGGTAATTTAAATGCAGCTTATCAAAGATTGATTCAAGAACCAAAATCTAAACAACAAAATCTTTCTACAATTTATGAATTGATGACTATTTTTAATACATACTTGTCTTCTCTAACATCTTTAGGTATGTATATAAGAACTAATGAAACAAGTAAAGTGCCCGAACAATTTGAAATTTATGTAAAATATATTTTATCAAATTTAGAGAAAGCTAAAAATATTTTAAATAATAATGATTCTATAATTTCTTTAGAAAATAAAGAATTAGATATTGCTACAAAAGATTACGAAGAATATTTTAATGATTTAACTACCAAGAGAGATAAAGAAATTGAAGAAGGTGTACCTATTACAAAAGAAATGAGAGCTAGATTACACGAAACTCAATTAGTTTCTGAACAAATAAAGTGGTTGTTTAACTTATCTGAAAACTTAGTTAAAAACGTAAAAAAGATTTAGTTTTTTTATTACATTAAAATTTTACAAAGTAGTTACTTTTATAACTCCATTAGCTCCTCTAACACCATAAGTAGCAGTTTCTGGGCCTTTTAAAACAACAATAGATTTGATAGTTGTTGGTACAATTTGTCCAAAAATAGATTGATCAACTTGCGCACCATTTAATATAAATAATGGAGTTGTACTTCCGTTAATAGTATTATAACCTCTTATTGTAATATTTTCATCAGATACATTAACACCAGGTATTTTCCCTTCAAGATAGTCGTAAATGGTATTAAATTGCATTGCATTATCAATCTTGTTTTTAGGAACATTTACTAAATATGAATCGTTTCTTTTTTTAATAATAATGGTTATGTTACTCTCACCTTTGTAAGAAACTTTTTGAATACCAACTCTAGGAGAAAAAGCACTAATTATTTTAGGGGTATCTGTTGTTTTAATTTTAAAAATGCCTTTAGAGTTTGCTAATCTTTTTTGTTTAACATCATCAAAAAGAATTACAGCACCCGGTACTGGTTTATTTTTTTGATCTTTAATAGTTATAGTTATGTTTTTTGATTCTTTCTCATTTTGAGAAAATGTTTTTACAACAAAAAAAGTTACAAAGACTAATATTGATAGGTGTTTTATTTTTTTCATGATATATAAATTTCTGATTAGATTAGATTTAACTTAAAAAGAGATTAAAGTTAATTTTTTTTATGAGAAAACGAGATAAAAATATTGATTTTAAAAAACTTTTTCTCCATTTAAATAGGTTGTAATTGCCTTTGTATTCGGTATTTTAGCTCCGTCTACTTGCATAATATCTTGATTTAAAATTACAAAATCTGCAAATTTACCAACTTCTATAGAACCTTTTTCATCTTCTTCAAAATTAGAATAAGCTGCCCAAATAGTCATTCCTTTTAAAGTTTCTTCTCTAGTTAAGGCATTTTCCATTTGAAAACCATTTTCAGGATAATTGTTAACGTCTTTTCTAATTGTTGCGGCGTAAAAAGTTAAAAACGGATTTACTTGTTCTACAGGAAAATCTGTACCTAAAGCAATTTTACCATAGCTGTCTAATAAGTCTTTAAAAGCATAAGCACCTTTCATTCTTTTTTCTCCAATTCTGTCTTTAGCCCAATACATATCTGATGTAGCGTGTGTTGGTTGTACAGATGGAATGATATTATTAAATTTTGCAAAATCTTCTGGAGCAATAATTTGAGCATGTTCAATTCTCCAACGTCTATTTTTCTTACCTTTTAAAACCTCTGTGTAGGTTTTTGTTAACCAAGTATTTGCAGAGTCACCAATAGCATGTGTATTCATTTGAAAATCTGAATCTGCAATTTGTTTTGCAATTTCTTGATACCTTTCTGGTGTGTAAATTAATGCACCAAAATGATTATCTCTGTCTGAATAAGGTTTACGCATAGCAGCACCTCTAGAGCCTAAAGCTCCATCACCATAGACTTTAAAAGAACGCACATTTAGTCTGTCTGTTTTTATAAAACCTTTATTAATATAATAATCTATTTGATCTTGTTTATCACCAGAAATCATGGCATAAATTCGCATTTTTAAACTATTTGCTTGTTGTAAACTATCAATTAATTCAATAGTACTTCTATCTAAACCAGCATCATCAATCGTTGTTAATCCGTAAGAAAAAGAAATCTTTTCTGCATCTAATAAACCTTGAATAGCTTCTTGTTTTGTAGTTGCCGGAAATTTGATAAAATCCATAGCAGCATCAATTAAAACACCTGTAATTTCGCCATTTTTCTTGATAATTTCACCACCAGAAACTTTAGTGTCTTTAGTTATTTCTGTTAAATCTAAAGCAGCTTGATTTACTAATAAAGCATGTCCGTCAACTCTACCAATTGCAACAGGAGTTGTAGGGAATAATTCGTCTAATCTATCTTTAGTAGGAAATTCTTTAATTTCCCAATCATTTTGATCCCAACCACGTCCGGTAATAAAAGCTACATTTTTTTCTTTTTGAAAAGTAACGATTCTTTCTAAAACTTCCTCGTAACTTTTAGTACCATCTAAAGCAACTTTTTGTTGCTGTAAACCCATTCTAAAAAAATGACAATGAGCATCTATTAAACCAGGTAGAATAGTTTGGTTTTTAGCATCAATAATGTTTTCAGCTTCGTATTTTTCTTCAATTTCTTTGGATGTTCCTATGGCAATAAACTTACCATCTTTTATAGCAAATGCTTCTGTTTTATCAAAATTACTATTAACTGTATATGTGTTAGAATTGATAACAATTGTATCTACTTTTTCTTTACTACATGCAAAAAATAAGACAGATAAACTAAAAACTAATAAGTGTTTTTTCATTTTTATATTTTATAAAATACTGATTTTAAAGTTTTACAGGTGTATTACTGTATAAATATTTATCCATTAAATAAATTAAACTAGTCATAGATGCACTACCTAATTCTAGCTCACGTTTGTTAACTTTATCAAAAGTATCTGTACTCGTGTGGTGATAATCAAAATAACGTTGAGAATCTGGTCTGTAACCCACTAAAGTTACATTTTCTCCTTTTAAAGGACCTATATCTGCACCAGAACCACCTTTGTCTAAATCATGTAATCCGTAAGGAGATAACAATTTTTTCCAGCTTTGCAATAGTTTTGTGTTAACAGTATTTGCATCTATAGAAAAACCTCTAGGTGTATGACCACCAGCATCAGATTCTATACCTCCAATATGGTTTTCTTTGTTCAGTTTTGCTAATTCGGCATATTTTTTAGCCCCTCTGGTTCCGTTTTCTTCATTCATAAAAAATACAACTCTTAAAGTGTTTTTAGGTTTGATGTTGTTCTTTTTAAATAAGTAAGCAACTTCTAAAGATTGTACAATTCCTGTACCATCATCATGTGCACCTTCACCTAAATCCCAAGAATCTAAATGCCCACCAACAACAAAAATATTTTCTGGTGTTTCAGAACCTTTAATTTCTCCAACAACATTAAAAGAAGGAGCATCAGGTAAGTTTTCACAACTTTGTTTAAAGTAGAATTTTAAATTAGGATTTGCTTTTAAATCATCACTTAAAATATTTGCAGCTCTAGAGCTTATAGCGGCTGTAGGTATGTGTTTTTCTTCTGGTAAATCTCCATAACTCATGGTTCCTGTATGCGGATAATCATCTACAGCATTGGTCATAGAACGTACAATTACACCTTTTGCACCAAATTGACCACAAACTGCAGCTCCTTTTACACGTTGATCTACACAACCACCATAAGCTTTAAAAGTATTGATTAATGTATTATCGAAAGGGCGATTAAAAAAGACAATTTTCCCTTTCATTTTATCACCTAAAGCAGTAGCTTCCTCTAAGCTTTTTACCTCTATAACTTCTGCCAAAACACCTGTTTTAGGAGTTGCAACAGAAAAACCTAAAGCACAAATTGGTACGTTTTTTTGAACTCCGTTTGTGGTGTATGTAGCTATTTCTTTTTCGCCACGAACCCAATGTGGTACCATAACCGGTTGTAACCAAACAGAATCTAAACCAACTTCTTTCATTAATTTCTCTCCCCATTCTACCGCTTGTTGTGCTTCTGGAGAACCAGATAATCGTCCGCCAATATTCTGAGTTAAATCTCTTAACCATTCGTAAGATTTACTTTCTGTAAGTGCAGAGTTAAAAATGGTTTTAATTTGAGTAGAGTCTATTTTTTCTTCAGCAGAAAATTTAGTAGAATCAACTTTTACTTCTTGTTTTTGTGAGCAAGCAAAAAGGAGAAACGGAATAGATAAAGAAAGTAATGTTTTTTTCATTTTGAGTAAATTATTTGATTTTATAAATCTACAAAAATGAAATGGAAAACCTAAAGTGTTATAATTGATTTAACTTTTTCTCAGCTTCATTTAAAGTTAAGCGATGATTTTTAGCGTTTGATTTAGACATTGATTGTATTTCTGAGATAATTTCTGTTAAAATCTCTTTGGCTTCTGTTTTTTTATTAATTCTAGTTAAAAAGTTAGAGAGTTCTAATCTTTCATGATAATTAGAATATCTAACATCTACTTTTTTAAATTGAATTTCAGCTTCGTCTAAATTTCCTTTTTGTTCTAAAGCTATTGCATAAAAGTAAAGAGACTCTTTAAAGTCTTTGTCTAAGTTTATTTTATTTGCAATGTCAATTACTTTATCAAAATCTGCAATTTTAAAATAGCATTTCATCAATTTATTTAAGGTGTAAGGATCGCCTTTAAAATTAGATTCTAAAGCATCATTGTAAACTGATATCGCTTTTTGGTACTCTTTATTTATTAGATATGCATCTGCTAAATTTATTTTGTTTTGAAAAGTGTTAGAAAAATCTAATTCTTTTTCTAATTCTTTAATTTTTTTGGTTGGGTTTATAATTGTAGTAATTTCATCTGTAATATTGGTTACATCCTTTTTATTAATAACATTAGTAATTAAATAAATAATAGAACCCAAAACAGGAATAAAAAAGATAATAAAATACCAATAATAGCTACTGCCATTTTTATAAACATGGTAGATGCAAAATAATTGTAAGGCAATAGTTAGGTAATAAATTATCATACAATAAAGATATTAAAAATATAAAGTTTGATAAAATATTAAAAATCAAACTTATAAGTAACACCACCTAATATTTGAAAACCTTGTGTGTTAAAATTTGCAAACCTTTGATAGTTTGTGTTTAATACGTTATTAAGTTTTAAGAACGCAGAAAATTGATCATTAAAATGATAACCACCATTTAGGTTTACATCTACAAAAGCATCAACAGTTTCTACATCATTAATTTCACCTGTAAATAAACCACTATAAAGAGCGTCTTTTCTTTCACTTACATAAAAAATGTTAGTTGAAGCAAACCATTTGTCTTCTTTGTATTTGGCAGAAAAAGAAGCTTCTACAGTTGGTAAATTCCAATTTTCTGTAGCATTTTCTAATTTGTAATTATTATATATTCCTTGTACTCCTAAAGTTAAGTAATCAGAATATTCATACTCTAATTCAGTAAACAAAGTGGTTGTTTTTACATCATCATAATAAACACTAAAAGAGTTACCGTATTCGTAACCATTTAAATTTATACCATTATAAGTGTTAGTAGTTCCGTTAGATTTAGAATAATTTCTTAAAAATAAAGGTTTATTTTCTTCTTTTTTAGAACTTAATTTGATGTTAAAATTAAAATCTCTACTAATTTTTCCGTTAAAGCCTACAAATAAGTTAGAAGTTTCTAAAGTTTGAGAAATAGATTGAGTTGGTGAAATATAAGGATTTTCTTCTGTAAATTGTTTGTATGTATTTGTATGTAAATTACTAGTAAAACCACCATATATATTTAAATACTCTTCTACAATTGGCGATTGAATTATCAACTCTGGTAACACATAAAAGTTATTAGAACTGTTTTCAGAATCAAAAGAAGCAGCAACGTTTACACCTGCATTAAATGTGATTCCTAAATACTCCATATTGTAATTAGGGTTTAAATTGATGGTGAAAATGGAATATTTTATTTCATCATCAACATTATAACTGTTTTTAAATTTTCCGTTTAAAAGTTCTAAAGAAGAGTATAAAGCAATATCATTAAAATCTCTATTAAAAAGATATACAGGCAAATCTAACTTAGAATTTAATTTAATCAATACTTCTGCACTTTTATAAGTGTCTGCAAAGTAAGAAGTGTTTAAATGTATATAATCTATATAAGAATCGTTAAAAGTAAACTCTCCTTTAGCATTAAAATAGTTATAAATTTGCTCTTCATCTATATTATTTATAGTTGTTTCTGTATAAGTTATATCTGGCAAACCATACCAATTATAAACATCTCTTTCTGAGTTAAGAATAACTTTCCAATCAAAATAATGATCTATTTTTTTATAAGAAGCATTGATGTCAAAATTAGTATAATTGCTATTTAAAACAATGTCTTTAAGATTGTTTGTAGATGATAAATACTTTGTACTTAATTGAAACTCGTTATTATAACGATCAATTTTACCTAAAAAGGCTTCAAAATAAGGCGTTCCGTAATTACCATAACCAGCAGCTACATAATTGTCGTAAATAAATTCTTTAGAGCCAATTTTTATACCTTTTACAGCACCACTTTTAGGTATAAATGTTGATGCCACTGGTGCAGATTGTATGGTGTATTTTAGTTTTTTCTTTTCATTTTTTTCTAGAAGAGAAATTGTTGGGTTCTTTTTTATTTTTTTTGCATCAGCAATTTTAGGGTTGTATTTGGTAACAACATTTACAACCTCTGTTTTTACGGTATCTATTTTTTGTTCTTTTTGTTGAGCTTTTAAACCCAAGAAAGTGAAAAACATTAAGAATATTGAGAAACTCTTTTTCATTAATTATTATCTTTTTTTAGAGTTTTTTTAATTTTGATTATCTGCTTTAATTGGAACTACAGAATTATTAGTTTTTGCTTCGTTCTGTTTAATTATCATTAATTCTTTTTTAGCATCTGCTACAATATCTTTAAACTGACTGAAGTTTTTAATGATGTTTTCTAGCACAAAAGTTGCTTGATAAATATCATTTAAACCATAAAAGTTTTTACCCATTATTACATAACTTTTTACGCCCCAATATTTGTAAGAAGAGTAATTGGCTATTAAATTTTCAATAACTTTATTAGATGCTTCGTAATTTTTTAATTCGTGTTTAAAAAAGGCATTATAATAAAGTGCTTCTGTTTTTAATTCTCCTGTTGCATTTTGTTCAATTTTTGTGTAATACTCTTCTGCAGTAGCAAAATCATTATTTTTATAAGAAGAACGAGCTATTAAAATTTGAGCATCGTATTTTAAATTACTATCTAATTTATCTTTTTTAAGAATTTTATTAGCATAATCTATAGTAAGGTTATAATTAGCAGTTTCGTAATAGCTTTTCATTAAATTACTTTGGGCAAATAATATGTTTTCTGTAGAATAAGCTTCTAGTTCTAATCTAACCAATAACGGAATTGCATTTTGGTACTCATTTTTTTCAAGATAGATTAAAGATAATTTACTAAGTGCATCTTCGCTAAAATCATTCTGTTTTGCAATAACTATGTTGTAATGCGTAATTGCGTTGTTATAATCTTTTGTTTTAAAAAGAGTACTTGCTAAATAATAATTGGCTTTAAGTTTATGAATTCCATTAGGAAAATCATTGTTATATTTTGTGAGGCTTTTTATGATATCGCTACTATTTTTGTTCTCAAAATATTTTTTTTCTGCAATTGTAAATGCAGTATTATCTAATTCTGCATCTGTAACATTAACAAAGTTTAAAGTATTAATCCAACTAACATATGCGTCTAGATTATCGTTATCTATATAAATGTTTTTGGCATTTGTAACTGCCTCAATTGCATCTGTTGTGTTAGGAAATTTACTAGCAGTTTGTTTAAAGCGCTCTAAAGCTTTATCATTTTGGTTATCATTGTAGTATAACAATCCTTGGCGAACTAAGGCTTTGGGGATAAAAATACTATTTGGATGTTTTTCTATAAGACGATTATAAGCTAAGTGAGCTTGTTGTGTGTCTTTTAATAATGTATAAGTGTTTGCTAATTGATATAAAGCATCATCTTTTAATGAAGAAATATGATACTCATTTATTACTTTTTTAAGCGCATTTATTTTATCTTTATTATCTTCTGTAAAACCATAACTCATACCTATTTGATACTGTGCATAATCAGAATCTGAACCAGCGTTTTGTACAACTCTATAATAAGCATCAACTGCACTTTTGTAATCTCTTACGGCATAATAACCATCGCCTAAGCGTGTATATGCATCGTATTTAATTTCTGTTTCTATAGTGTTGTTTATTAAAAAGTTTTCGAAATATTTAATAGAGCTACTGTATTCTTTTAATTTAAAATAACAATAACCTATGTTGTAATCTAATAAAGAAAATTCATTATTAGTTGTATTTACTTCGGGTTTTAAAGAGGTAAATAAAGCTAATGCTTCGTTGTATTTTTCTAATCTAAATAAAGCTTCTGCTTGCCAATATTTAGCACTATTTTTAATTTTAGAATCACTAGATTTTTTACCTTCTATAAAGAAAGAAATTGCTTCTTCTAATTTAGAATCATTAAATAATTGAATTCCTCTGTATAAAGAAACTTCAGATACAAAAGCCGCATTATTTGTAGATTTTTCTTTCTTTAAATATTGTAAAGCTCCTTCGTAATTTTGTTGATGTAAAAAAGACGAAATAACTAAGTTATTAATTTCGTTATATTCTTTAGATTTAGGATAAGCTTTTAAGTAATCTTGTAATACTTCTGCAACACTTTTAAAAGGATTACCAGCCTCGTAACTTAATTTTGCATAATTTAAAGCAGCATCTTGTTTTATGTCTGTATTAAAATCCATTTCAGAAGCTGTTTTAAAAGCGTTTAAAGCTTCTGTTTTTTTATCTAGATTAAGGTAACACTCACCTAAATGATAATATGCGTTTTGAGAAACAAAGTTTTTTTCATCAATAATTTTATTAAAATTATTAATTGCATTTTCAAAATCGTTTTGTTTATAATAAGCATATCCTAATTGATAAAAATCAGTATTATTCCATTTTCCTTTTTTGCCCGTGTATGCTTTTAAATAAGGAATTGATTCGCTATATTTCTCTAAATTAAAATAACTCTCTCCAACAATTTTAGAAATTTCAGAGATTTCATTTCTTTTAGCAGTCTTTAAAAGTTCTGTACCAACTTTTACACAATGATCAAATTTACCTGCTTTAAAACTAATATCTAACAAATAATAGGTAATTTCTGCACTATAAGTTTTATCATCTGCAATTTCTTTTAGTGTAGATTCTGCAATACCAAAATCTTCTAATTTGTAAGCAACAAAGCCGTAATAATATCTAGAATCATTACCGTATTTAGGATCATTAATTAAAGGTAAAAATTTCTCTTGAGCTAAAGCATAGTTTTTAGTAGCTATATAAGCGTAGCCCATTTTAAAATTAAGTTCTTTTTTTTCTTCTTTAGACAGCACACTAGCATCTACTTTTTTATACCATTTTAAAGAATAAGAAGCTTTTTTATTAGCAAAATAATAATTAGCAACATTAAAAAAAGCGGTGTTTTTTTTGGTGCTGTTTGGGTTTTCTGCAATAAAATTAAGTACTTTTTTTTCTGCCTGTGGCTGTTTTAATTTAATGGCACACATAGCATCATAATAAGAAGCATCAGACTTTAAATTAGAATTTTGATAAGTAGATGTTTTATTATTGATGTTAGCAAACACTTTTTGTGCTGCAGCATATGCTTTGTTGTTATATAATTCTAAACCGTTATTAAAATCTTTTAAAACGGCATTTGTATTTATTACAGATTGTTGGCTAAAGCCAGTAAAACCTATTAATAAAATAAAGAAAGTAGTAAAACGTTTTCTAGTAGAAACAAATCTCATACAATATATTTTGATACTCAAGATTAATAACGTACAATTTTTAATTTTGTTTGATGTAGAAAGAAAAAATGTATAAAAAACTTTATAGTCAAAAATAAGAATAGTTTATAATTCATAGTAAAAAATCGTTAGAAACTTTTAAGTTTGTAGAAAGTAGTTGATATATGGAAAAAGCTGTATTGTATTTAGAAAATGCGGATATCTATCAAAGAGATAATTTAGTTTTGTCTAATGTTAATTTAACGATTAATAAAGGAGATTTTTGTTATTTAATTGGTAAGACAGGTAGTGGTAAAAGTAGTTTAATGAAAACTCTTTATGGAGATTTAAAATTACAAAAAGGAATAGGCTCTGTTGCAAGTTTTGATTTAACAAAAATAAAAGAAAAAGATATTCCTTTTTTAAGAAGAAAAATAGGAATTGTTTTTCAAGATTTTAAATTATTAAGTGATAGAAACGTTTTTGCTAATTTAGAATTTGTTTTAAAAGCTACAGGCTGGAAAGATAAAACAAAGATTACTGCAAAAATAGAAGAGGTTTTAGACAAAGTAGGTATGAAACCTAAAGCTTATAAAAATACTTTTGAACTTTCTGGAGGAGAACAACAAAGAATAGCAATTGCAAGAGCTTTGTTAAATGACCCAGAATTAATTTTAGCAGATGAGCCAACAGGTAATTTAGACCCAAGAACCTCTTTAGAAGTAATGGAACTTTTAAATAACATTCATAAAAGTGGTAAAACTATTTTAATGGCTACGCATGATTATCAGTTAATTGTTAAGTACAAACAAAAAACGATAAAATGTGAAGGAGGAGAATTGTTTGAAGTTGCCCAAAAAGTAAACGCATAATGTTATCGGTACTAATACCAATTTACAATTACAACTCATACAATTTAGTTAAAGAATTACATCAGCAATTATTAAAAGAAGCAATTTCTTTCGAAATTATTTGTTTAGATGATGCATCTAAAAGTGATTTAAATTTAGAAAATGAAAAAATAAATAAACTACTTTTTTCTAGCTTTTCTATTTTAAAAAAGAATATTGGCAGAAGTGCAATTAGAAATTTACTAGCATCAAAAGCTAAGTTTAATTGGTTGTTATTTTTAGATGCAGATGTTTTACCAACTTCTTCTAGTTTTATAAGCAATTATATAAAACACTTTAATACTAAAAATACTGTTTTTTGCGGAGGTTTAAAATATCAAAACAAAGAAAGTATTAAAGGTTTATTAAGATATAAATATGGTAAAAAACATGAAGAAATAAGCGTTGAAGAAAGAGTTAAAAACGCTGAAAAATATTTTTTCACCTCAAATTTTTTAATAGAAAAAAAAGCTTTTTCTGTCATAAAATTTGAAGAAAAATTATTGAAATATGGTAGAGAAGATTTTCTGTTTTCTATTGGTTTAAAAGAAAACAACTATAAAATTACACATATAGAAAATGAAGTTTTTCATTTAGGAATAGATAATAACAGTGCTTTTGTAGCAAAAACTAAAAATGCTATGGAAAACCTTATTTTTTTATCAGAAGAAGGTTTGTTGCAAAAAAAAGAATTATCAATACTTAACTTTTTGAGCTTTTTATCTGTTGTTAAAATTGATTTTCTTTTGGCTAAAATGACTCTTTTTTTTGAAAAAAAAGCAATTGATAGAGGATCTGTTTTTTTCTTAAACTGTTTAAAAATTTGTTACTTGTGCCAACTAAAAAATAAAAATGAATAGAATTGAAATAGCTGATTTATTATACGATAATTTGTATAAAAATAAAGAAAAACTTAAACAACAATTTGTTGAAAGTAGTAATAAAATTGGCTTTTTTTATTTAGATAATTTGTTGCCTAAAGATATTGCTTTATTAATTTATAAAAGTTTTCCTGATGTAAAAGAAACTGTAGAAAGAAACAGTTTAAGAGAGCATAAATTTACTGCTTTTCAGATGGATAAATACAACGCTATTTTAGAGGAAGTTATTTATAGTTTTCAAGAACCTAAAATAGTAGATTTAGTTTCTAAAATATGTGATTTTAAAGAAATTTCTGCTGATAAAAATTTATATGCAGGCGGATTATCTTTAATGGTAAAAGACAATTTTTTAAATCCGCATTTAGATAATTCTCATGACAAAGACAGAAATAAATGGAGGGTTTTAAACTTATTATATTACGTTACTCCTAATTGGCAACAAGATTTTGGTGGTAATTTAGAAATTTGGCCAAATGGTTTAAAAGAAAAGCAAACTACAATAGAAAGTAAATTTAATAGATTGGTTGTAATGGCGACTCATCAAAAATCTTGGCATTCTGTTAGTAAAGTTACTGCAGATAATGTTAGGTGTTGTGTATCTAATTATTATTTTTCAGAAAAGGCATTGTTGCCTTCAGATAGTTTTCATGTAACTACATTTAGAGGTAGACCAAAAGAAAAAATGAAAGACATTGCCTTACAATTAGACAACAAAATAAGATCTGCAGTAAGGGTTTTATTCAAAAAAGGAGTTAGAGAAAATCCACATCAGTATAAAAAGAAGTAAAATTAATTTTTAAAGATTTGCAATAATTTTTCTTCTTGTTTTTCCCAAATTAATTCTTCTTTTGCGTTTTTTAATTGTGTAGAAAAATCTTTGTTTAATAATTTCTCTATTTGATTTGCAAGATCTTTAGGTTTTCTGCTTTTTACAACTTCTCCAACATTATAATCAATTGCAATTCTTTTCATTTCAGGTAAATCAGAAACCAATATTGGTATTTCTGCTTGTATGTAATCAAATATCTTATTAGGTAAAGCAAATTTATAATTTAAGCCAAGATCTTCTTCTATACTGATTCCTAAATCTGCTAAAGTTGTAAAATGATGCAATTTTTGAGAAGGTATTTTGCCGAGAAAATAAACTTTTTCTTCTAATTTTTTTATTGCAACAAGTTTTTTTAAATCTAAAAACACATCACCATCACCAATTATAACAAGAATACAATTTTTTAAATAAGGTATGGTATCTATCATAAGTTCTAAACCTCTACCAATATTTACTGCACCTTGATATAAAATTACTTTTTGCTGTTTTTTATCAAAAGGAAACTCACTTTTTTCTATCACTTTTTTAGTTGGTAAGTTTAAGATTGTTTTAAAATTAGAGTTGTATTTGTCTTGATAATAATTGGCGATACTTTTACAAACGGTGTAATTGTTTTTAATTTTAGGTAGAATTAATTTTTCAATTGTATTCCAAAATTTTTTAACTGAGGGTTTGTTTATCAGTTCTGGTATTTCAGGAAATAATTCATGACTATCATAAACAAGTTTTGTTTGCTGAATTTTATGAAGTAAATAATTAGGTAAAAGTGTGTCTAGATCGTTAGATAATAAAATGTCTTTTTTCTTAAAAAAAAGAACACCAAAAAGTCTTAAATTATATTCTGCATAAAATAAAAACCCTTTGTTAAAAAGTAACGAAATTCTTTTGGTTTTATAATCTCTGCTTAGCGGAAGACTATTGCTAAATTTTCTACCTATTAAAAGAATTTTAAAGCCATTATTGTGTAATGTTGTACAAACTTTGTGTACTCTTTGGTCTGTTGATAAATCGTTTGTTACAGTAACAATAATCTTTTTCAAATCCTATTTATTTTTTGCAATATAAAAAATAAAAGAGGTAGATTATAACGAAGTAGCAAATTGATTACCAAAAAAAGTACCTCTTAAAACAATTTTTAAGAGGTTTTTTTAATGTGTTGTTTTTAAGTAGAATAAGTGTTTTCTTCTTCTTGTTTAGAGTCTTTATTCTGTTTAATGTACTCAGATGGGCTAATACCGTATTCTTTACTAAAACATTTGCTAAAGTACTTTTGGTTGTTAAAACCAGTCATGTAAGCAACTTCAGAAATATACATGCTGTTTTTCTTTAAAAGTTGTTCTGCACGTTTTAATCTAATTTGCTTTATAAAATTAACAGGTGTTTCATTAAGAATAACTTTTAATTTTCTATATAAATTAGCTCTACTCATACCTACTTCCGAAGCAAGAAATTCTACACTAAACAAATGATCTCCCATAGATTTTTCTATAATACAAACTAGTTTTTTAATAAACTTTTCATCATTAGATTCTATGTTAATTTCAGAAGGGGCAGCAGTAATTACCTTGCTATATTCGTTTTTAAGTTGCTTTCTAGAAATTAGAGTGTTTTTAACTTTCCATTTAACAAACTCCATACTAAAAGGTTTTTCAATATAATCATCAGCGCCCAAAGAAAGACATTCTATTTTGGTATCTGGAGAATTTTTTGCTGTTAACATAAAAATAGGAATGTTTTTTATTTCTGGGTTTTCCTTCATTCTATTTAGCATAGAAATTCCATCTTCTATAGGCATCATTATGTCACTAATAATAAGTTTTGGTTTTTCTTTAATTATAGTTTCATAACCTTCTTTTCCGTCTGAAGCTTCTATTATATTAAAATGACTGATTAATTCTTCTTTTATCATAGATCTTAATTCAGAATTATCATCAACAATTAAAACTTTTGGTTTTGTATTATTTTTTGAATTTGTTTTTATGTCAAATTCAGAAGAAACTTCTTCAATTACTTGAAATTCTGAATTTTTTATAAAGTTTTTAAGCAGTGGAGTGTTTGTTTTTATAATTTCGTTCTTGTGATACCTTTTTTTACTAATAGGTAGATAAAGGGTAAATTCTGTAAATTTATTTTCTTCACTTTCCGCAAGTATAATTCCGTGATGTCTTTCGGTTAGTTTTTGTACCAACTCCATACCAATACCTGTACCAGGGATTTGATTTGTATAAGTTTTAGTTGCTTGATAATATCTATCAAAAATGTATTTTAAATCTTTTTCTGGTATTCCAACACCATTGTCTCTTACCACACATTTTATATATTCACTTTTAGGAAGGTTTAAATTTATAAGTTCTTGGCTTTCTTCTTGAATTAGTTTTGTGTAAATATTTATTTCTCCTTCTTGTTCTTGAGTGTATTTAAAGGCGTTTGATAATAAATTAAATAATATTTTTTCTAAAATATCTACATCATACCAAGCCTTTAAAGATTTTTCATCTGAAGTATAATTATATTTTATTCCGTATATTTTAGCAAAATCATCAAAAGCACTTTTTATAATACTAACATCTTTTATAATATCATTTTTAGAGATGTTTAATTTAAATTTACCTTGATCAAATTTTCTGATATCCATTATTTGATTTATAAGTCTGTGCATTCTTAATGTATTGTTATAAATACGTTGAGATGTAACCGGACTTAGAGTGAATTGTTTTTCTTTAACTACCTTTTCTATGGTGCCTAATATAAGTGATAAAGGTGTTCTTAATTCGTGAGAAATGTCTGTAAAAAAAGTCATTTTCATTTTATTAAGTTCATTATCTTTTTCTCTACTAACTGTTTCTTTAACAAGGTTTTTCTTTAGTTTGTACCATCTTCTAATTAATATAATACCGACAAAAATTATTATTAAGCTACTAAAAAAATATGCAAAAATTGCCCATTTAGATTTCCATAAAGGAGGCATTATAGTAAAAGATAATTCGGTAGGAGTTTCGTTCCAAACACCATCACTATTAGAACTTTTTACTTTAAAGGTATAAGTGCCAGAGGCAAGGTCATTGTAATTAGCATTTCGGTTAGAGGCATTTGTGTAAATCCAATAATCTGTTAAACCTTCTAACATGTATGCGTATTCGTTTTTATTAGGTGTAGTAAGGTCTAGAGAAGAAAAATTAACTACTATATTATTTTTATCATAAGGTAAAATAATTGGTTGATTTGAGTTGTTGTTTATAAGGTTTAAAGATTTTTTTTCAGAACTATTAATGTCTTCGTTTTCTGTTGCTCCTAAAGTAGAAAAACTAGTAATTACAGTTTTTGGGAGTTTACTTTTTTGTGTAAAGTTACTACTATATACAGTGTAAAAACCGTCTGCACAACCAAAAAAAAGTGTGTTATTAGTTTCGTTAGAGGCACTAGAGTTGAATAAGAATTGGCTCTCTTTTATACCGTCTTCAATTTTAAAGGGGATGAATTTTTCGTTTTCTACATCAAAACGAATTAAACCATCTTGTGTACTTAGCCAAATGTTGTTATTATGATCTTCTTTTATAGCAGAAATGGTGTTAGAAGACATTCCATTTAGTTTTCTAAAGTTTTTAAAACTATTAGTCTCTTTATTGTATTTGTTAAGTCCACCACTTCTTGTGCCAATCCAAATATTATTGTTACTATCTTCATGTAAACTTAAAATAGCATCAGATGTTAATCCGTTTTCTTTAGAAGGAAGAAACTCTTTAATTGTCTCGTTGTTTAAGTCAATTTTAAAAAGTCCTTCTCCTCTTGTACCAATCCATAAATTATGGTCTTTTGTTAGGAGAAAAACAGAGGTGTGATTTTCAGAGAGTTTTGCAATAACTTTTTCTTTAAATTTAGATATTTCATTTTCAGTGTTAATAATATCAACTCCTTTATTCCAAAGACCTACCCAAGTTTCATTTTTATTGATAACCGCAATATTTGTAATTTCATTTTTATAAGATTTTATTTTTGATAATTTTAAATTCTCATTTTTAGGATTATAAATTTCAGACTTATAAAGTGTGTTATTAGAAGCTATAAAAAGACTGTTTTTTTCGAAGGTTTTAGAGATGTGGTTTATGTTGGTAATACTCGAGTTGATTTTTACAGATTTACCTGTTGTTGTATTGTACTTGTACAATCCACTATTCATACCAGCTAAAATAGTGTTAGGCGTATAAAAAAGTAAGCTGTTTGCAAGGTCATTGTCTTTTTTAGATGGAGTTTCTATTTTATTATACTCAAAAATAGAAGACCTTACTCTGTATTTGTTTATGCCTTTTAAAGATCCTATCCATAGGTTTTCAAAAGAGTCGAAAGCAATAGATGTTATAAAGTTGTTTTTTAAATTTCCATTTTCAGATTCTTTAGTAAATTTTAAAAATGTATAACTATTGTTATTTCTAATTCCTTTATATAAACCATTTTCAGTTCCAATCCATAAATCTAAATTTTTCTTATTTATAACTAATGATGTTGATTGTATTTTTGAGTCATCTATAATGTTTGAGTAATGTTCTAAAGTTTCTAGAGAAAAATCTGTTTTATTATAACCTAAAATTAAAAGCTTATTTTGGGTTAAAACAGCAAAGCTGTTGTTTCCAAAGTTTTTAATAGAGATTACTTTTTCTTTTATGTCTGTGGTAATTAATTTATTTTCTTTATTTAGAAAAAAAAGTCCTTTTTGAGATCCAATCCAAAATCTAGCAAATTCATCTTCTATTAAAGAGTTTACAGGTTCTTTAATTTTAAAAAGTTCTCTACCATTTTTAATGTTTTCTTTTGGGTCTATTTTAATTAAATCAACATCTTTTAAATTAGCGAAAATTTTCCCTTTAGAGTTTTTATATAAAACCTCTGTAGTAATGTTTTTATTAAAACTTTTAAATTTATTGTCTTTTCTATTAAAATAGATAAGATAGCTTTCGCTACCAATCCATAAATTTTTATCGTTATCTTCAATTATCGAATTAATATTATTGTTTGGTATAGAGTGTGGGTCAAAAACATCTTGCTTGTATGCAACTAAATTGTAACCATCATATTTGTATAAACCTGTATTGCTACCAATCCATAAATAACCAATACTGTCTTCAAATAAAATATTTACTTTTTTATTAAAAGGTTCTCCTTGTATGATTAAATCATTAAAATAAGTTTCGTTGGTTTGAGAATAGCCAAATTTTATATTGATTAGAATAAAGATAAAAAGTATATGTTTTAAAGCTTTCATTATTTTAGGTTAGTTTAAAAACTATATTTTATTATTTAAGAAGTTGCACCGCAAAAGTATATAAAAATTTTAAACATTATCTATTTTACCTTTAAAGTGTATTATTTTAACAGAGTATTTATGTTGCGACTAAAAGTACTTGTTTGTTGCATTTTTTTATTTAATTCTCTCTAAATTGTTGTATTACAGTTTTTTGTAGGATTTTTTACTTGTTCTTTTTTGTTTTTTTCTATTTGTGATTTAGAGGTGTAAAAAAAATGATTTTTTTGTCTAGATATTTATTAGAAATCCCTTTTTTAGGTGTTATTTTTATATTTTATAGTAAAATGCAACATTATTAGGGTGTTTTTTATATTTTTTTTATACTCATTAGTAATACTTTTGAGCAGTATCAAAAAAGTGAAACCTTTAAGAAATCAAATGTATTTGTAGAAAAAAACTTATTATGAATAAAATTTTAAAAATATGCTCTTTATCTATTTTAGTTTTAACAGCATTTTCTTGTAATCAAAAAAAAACAATAGAAAAAAAGACTTCTGAGTCAGAAAAAAAACCTAATATCATTTATATTTTAGCAGATGATTTGGGATATGGAGATTTAAGTAGTTATGGGCAAGAAAAGTTTAATACACCAAACATAGATAAGTTAGTTACCCAAGGTTTAATGTTTACGCAGCATTATGCAGGTAATACAGTTTGTGCTCCATCTCGTTCTGCTTTATTAACAGGTATGCATACTGGGCATACTCCAATTAGAGGTAATAGAGAAGTTCAGCCAGAAGGGCAACATCCAATTCCGGATAGTACTTATACAATGGCAGAGGCATTAAAAAAAGGAGGTTATGTAACTGGAGCTTTTGGTAAATGGGGTTTGGGTTATCCTGGTTCTGAAGGAGATCCTATAAAACAAGGCTTCGACGTTTTTTATGGATATAATTGTCAACGTTTAGGGCATAATTACTACCCTTATCATTTGTGGTCTAATAAAGATTCTATTGTTTTAAAAGGAAATGAAGGGAATGGTAGAGGGCAATATGCTCCGGAGTTAATTCAAAATAAAGCATTAGAATTTTTAGAAAAAAATAAAGACACTACTTTCTTTTTATATGTGCCTACTATTATACCGCATGCAGAGTTAGCAGCACCAGAAAATTTAATAGATAAGTATAGAGGTAAATATTTACCAGAAAAAGAATTTAAAGGTACAGATGATGGACCACAATATAGATTAGGTAAATACGAATCTCAAAAAGAATCTCATGCTGCATTTGTTGCTATGATAGAAGTAATGGATAATCAAGTTGGTGAGATTATGGATAAAGTAAAAGAATTAGGTTTAGAAGATAATACTATTGTTGTTTTTACTTCTGATAATGGACCGCATACAGAAGGAGGTGCAGATCCAAAGTATTTTAATAGTAATGGTCAGTTAAGAGGTGTTAAAAGAGATTTATATGAGGGTGGAATTAGAGTGCCAATGACTATTAGATGGCCAAATAAAATTAAGCCAGGAACAAAGACAGATTTAATTTCTGCTTTTTGGGATGTTTTTCCAACTTTTTCTGAAATTGCTGGTATAGAAGCGCCTGAAAATATAGATGGAATTTCTTTTTTACCTACTTTATTAGATAAACCAGAAGAACAAAAACAGCATGATTATTTGTATTGGGAGTTTCATGAAAGAGGAGGTAGACAAGCAATAAGAAAAGGAAACTGGAAAGCAGTAAAATATAATGTTAAAAAGAAACCTAATGCAACAATGCAGTTATTTGACCTTTCTACAGATATTGGAGAAACTAATAATATTGCAGATAAACATCCAGAAATAGTTGAAGAAATGAAGCAATTATTTAAAGAAGCAAGAACTCCTTCTAATGTGTTTAAATTTAACCAAGTTTCTTTTTAAAAGTTATAAAATACAGTAATATAAGGTGCTTGTAATTGGTAAATATAATTAGCCAATTACAAGTATCTCTTAAAAAAAAATAATTTTTCATATTGTATATGCGTCTAAAAAAAACATACTTCATTCTATTTATCTGTGTCTTTCAGGTATATAGCGTATTGTCTCAAAAATTGAGTACAATCAATATCAATACAAAAGATGGGCATGCCATAAATAAAGGATCTAGTGGTTTTAATGTAAGAATTGCAGATAAAGCTTGGAGTTATACGCATCCAGATTTTATAAAATCTGTAAAAGAATTAAAACCAGGTTGGTTGCGTTATTTTTCTGGAACTATGGGTGATGCTTTTAGCAGTGCAACAGGACAATATGATTTAGATTATATTTCTAAGTTCGATCATCCAAAGCCCTTTTTAAAAGGATATAGATATGTCAAAGTAAAAGGACCTCACAGAATTATAGATTTATATAAGTTACTTAGAGAAGTTAATGGTAAATTAATTGTAACGGTAAATGCTTTTGCAGAATCGCCAGAAATGATTTTAGAATTGGCAAGATTTTGTAAAAACAACAATATAAAAGTAGAGGTTTGGCAATTCTGTAACGAACCCTATTTTTATGTGCCAAACAGAAACAGATATTGGTGGAATGATGGTTATGATTACGCTGCTAAAATGAAACCTTATGCAGAAGCAATACAACAAATTTTTCCGGAAGCTCAACTAACACTAAACTATACTTGGGATGGTGTTTGGACTTTTATGAAAGAAATTAATAAGTATCAAGAAGAAAAAGGTGCTTATTGGAATGTGTTTTCAAAACATTCTTACGCACCACATACAGGTAAAAAAGAAACAAGAGAACAAGCTTACAAACGTGCTAATACAAAATTATTAGAAGCAACATCTAAAGCTGCAATGGCTCAAATAGAAGCTTATACTTGGCAAGATGTGCCAATGGTAATTACAGAGTTTGGTGTTTGGAATAGTCCTTTAAACGGAATTTATTCTGGAATTTATAACATCGAATATGTAATGCGTCAATTAGAGCATAAAAACACGCAATATATTGGTGCCCATGAGGTAAGTAATAAATATTTGCCATCTAAAGGAAAAGGCAATTTAATAGAAGAAGCTTTTAAAAATAATATTGCAATTGATACAGATACTATTTCTACTGGTATTAGAAGAGATATTGAAGGTAAAGCTTACAAGATTTATAATGAAGCTGTTAATAACTCTGAGTTTATCTTTAAAACCGATATAGAAAACATGGTTTTGGTAGATGGCTTAAAGAAAACCAAAGTAAATGGTATGTTTGCTCAATCTTATAAAGGCAATAATGGTTTTAATTATTTAGTAATTAGCAATAGAAGCGAACAAGAAAAAGAGTTTCAATTAAATATTGATGATAAAAAATTTAAAGGCGATTTATTAGTGTCTTATTTAGCAGCAAATTCTATCGCTGATAGAAATCCAAATATTAAAACAACAGAATTTAAAAATGGAGTAATTTCTATAAAACCTTTTAGCTTATCTGTAATTAAATGGAAAACGAATAATTATACTCTAGAGCAACCAATTACTTATAATGCTTCGGTAGAAAAAAACGGAATTCTATTAAATTGGGGAAGTATTGCTAAGGCTACTTCCTATAAGGTTTATTACGGTACAGATGCTACCAATTTATCTAAAACAATTAAAGTTTCTAATCAAAATAACTTTTTAGTAACCGATTTAGATAAAAATACAAAGTACTTTTTTAAAGTAGAAGCTTTAAATAAAGATAAAAAAAGCAAATTATCTAACGATGTTTTTGCTACTTATCAATCACCAGAAAAACCAACAATTTTTAAAGTATCTAGAAGAGACAATACAGTAACTCTTTTTTGGCAAAGTGTACCGGATGCAAAAAGTTATTTGATCAATTATAAAGATGAAAATAATAAAGACATTGAAATTGATACAGATAATGTTTTTGGTTACAGAATAGAAAACCTAAAAGATAATACAAAATATAATTTTACAGTAACGGCATACAATGGTTTGGGTAAAAGTAAACCATCAAAAAAAGAAACTGTTTTTGTGTCTTCTAGGGTTCCATACAGTCCTAGAAATGTGTCTGCAGTTAAAAAGACATCAACATCAATAGAGGTTAAATGGATTTCTCAAAAAAATGTATTACCTAATACAAGTTATAATGTTTACAGAGGTACTAAGCTACATGAGTTTACTAAAATAGCAACTGCTATAAATGATACTATTTTTTTAGATACTACTGTTAAAGATAAAATACAATACTATTATACAATTAAGGCAGAAACAGAAGTAGGCGAAAGTAATTTTTATCCAAATATAGCAACAGCCTTGTCGTTAGAAAATAATTCAGAAATTAATATTCAAATTATTAGAAAACAAGAGGACGGATATTTAGTAGAGGTCAAATTGCATAAAGTAGCATTAAATCCTAAAAATTCTTATGGAGTAATTATTAATAATATCTCTTATTTAAATGTAGAACATACCAAAATATTAGGAGAAAAAATCACTCAAAAAAGTAACAAATTTAAGGTGTTAATCCCTTTATCAAAATTAAAAGAAAACTCTAAATATGCTATTAAAGCCTTTGTTGTAAAAGGTAAAACCCAGATTGAGAGCGCTGTAGTAAATCAAATTATAGATTAAAAGATATTAAAACCCAACTAATTTTATTAAAATGAAAAAAGCTTTATTAGTCATTATTATCTCATTAGCCTCTTTTGCTTCTTGCAATAAAGAGCAAGAAGACAAAAGGCCTGTTTATGTGGCAGATAAATGGGAAAATCCAGAATGGGAAAATCCAGAAATTTTTCAAATCAATAGAGAAGAACCAACAGCTTCTTTTTATAAATATGCTGATGAAAAATCTGCACTAGAAAACGAAAGCTGGAAAAATTCTCCTTTATATAAATCTTTAAACGGAACTTGGAAGTTTTATTATGCAGATAGCGTACAAGCAAGACCAACGGATTTTTATAAAGCAGATTTTGATATTTCTAATTGGGATAATATTGAAGTTCCTTCTAATTGGGAACTAAAAGGGCATGGAATACCTGTGTACACCAACAGAATATATATGTTTCCAGCAAATCCACCTTACATTCCACATAACATCAACAGCAATGGTAGTTATAAAAAAGAGTTTGAAATTTCTGATGATTGGGATGGAAAAGATATGTATTTACATTTTGAAGGTGTAAGTGGTGCCATGTATGTTTGGTTAAATGGTAAAATGTTAGGGTATAATGAAGGAAGTAAAACTGCTGCAGAATACAAAATTACCGATTTTGTTAAAAAAGGGAAAAATAGTTTAGCTGTACAAGTATTGCGTTGGTCTGATGCTAGTTATATGGAAGATCAAGATTTTTGGAGATTAAGTGGTATAGAAAGAGATGTTTATGTATATGCTACAGATAAAGTGACTTTAAGAGATTTTAGAGTAACATCAGATTTAGAAAATAATTTTAAAGATGGAGTTTTTAAAGTAGATTTAAAAGTTGATAATAATTCAACAACATCAACAGAAAAAGAAGTAAAAGTACAATTGTTAGATGGAGATAAAGAAGTATATACAACGTCTAAAAAGGTAGCTTTAAAAACAGGTAGAAACCTTATTTCTTTTGATAAAATTATAAAAGATGTAAAAACTTGGAACGCAGAAACACCTAATTTATATACATTATTAGTAACTGTAAACGGAGAATCTACAGCTATAAAAGTTGGTTTTAGAAATATAACTATTAAAAACAATCAGTTTTTAGTAAACGGAATGCCAGTTTTATTAAAAGGAGCCAATTTACACGATCATAGTGAAACAGAAGGACATGTTATTTCTGAAGAATTAACAATGTTAGATTTAAAGGTGATGAAAGAAAATAACTTAAACGCAATCCGTTGTAGTCACTACCCTAAAAACCCACATTTTTACAGATTAGCAGATAAATATGGTTTTTATGTAGTGGATGAGGTAAATATAGAAACGCATGGTATGGGTACAACTAACCAAGGTTTAAATAATAATAAAAAAGATCAGGCTGTGCATCCAGCATATTTATCAGAATGGAAAGCAATGCACATGGATAGAACGGTAAGAATGTTTGAAAGAGATAAAAATTATCCATCAATTATAACTTGGTCTTTAGGAAATGAAGCTGGAAATGGAGAGAACTTTTTTGCAACATACGATTGGTTAAAAGAAAATGATACAACAAGACCTACTCAATATGAAGGTGCAACACAGTACTCTAATTCAGACATTCAAGCACCTATGTACTGGCCAATAGAAAGAATGATAAAATATGCAGAAAATAATCCGACACGTCCGTTAATTCAATGCGAATATGCGCATGCAATGGGTAATAGTGTTGGTAATTTACAGGATTATTGGGATGTTATTGAAAAGTATGATATTATGCAAGGTGGTTTTATTTGGGATTGGGTAGACCAAGGAATTTTAACTAAAAACGAAGAAGGAGAACCTTTTTGGGCTTACGGAGGAGATTTAGGCGGAGGTCATTTACAAAATGATAATAATTTCTGTTTAAACGGAATTGTAAATCCTGATAGAACAGCACATCCTGCATTGTACGAGGTTAAAAAAGTATATCAGTATGTTAAATTTAAAGCTATTAACATTAAATCCGGAACAATAGAAATTAAAAATATTTATGATTTTACAAATTTAAATACATTAGATTTCTCTTGGACATTACTTAAAAATGGAGAAGAAGTTGCAAACGGAACTTTACCTGTTTTAAATGTAGCGCCTTATACTTCTAAAAAAGTAAATATTAAGTTGCCTAAATTAACAGACAATTCAGCAGAATATCACTTAAATGTGTATGCTAAAACTAAAACGGCTACAGATTTAGTTGCTGCAGGTCACATTGCTGCTTTTGAGCAGTTTCAAGTTGCAGATTCAAAAGCTAAAACAGTATTTTCTAAAAATGATGGTTCTTTAAAAGCTAATGTAACAGAAACTTCTATAGATGTTACTGGTAACGGATTTAATTTATCTTTTAGTAAAAAAAATGGTGAATTAACAACTTTAGATTATGGTAACGGAAATGTTTTATTAAATGGTATTAAAGCTAATTTTTGGAGAGCAACTACAGATAATGATTTCGGTTACAACATGTCTAAAAAATTAGGTGCTTGGAAAGAGGCTACAAATAATCAAGAATTAAAATCGATAGAAAGTAAGAATATTGATGCAAATACTACTTTAGTAAGTACAACTTATCATTTAAGTGGTGTAAATGCAACGTTAGTAATAGATTATACAATTGATGCAAAAGGAAAAGTTTTAGTAAATACAAATGTATCTGGAGTTAAAGCTAAAGCTCCTGTTTTACCAAGATTTGGTAATAATTTTGTCATTAAAAATGAGTATAATAATGTAGAATGGTTTGGTAGAGGACCTTTCGAAAATTATCAAGATAGAAAAAGTGCAGCTCTTGTTGGTTTGTATAAAGCACCTGTAGAAGACTTGTATTTCCAATATATTCGTCCGCAAGAAAACGGATATAAAACAGATACGCGTTGGGTTACTTTTACAAACAATTCTGGTAACGGAATAAAGATAACAGCATCAGATTTAATTTCTTTTAGCGCACATCATCAATATAATAATGATTTTGATGCAGGAGCAGAAAAAGCACAACGTCATACAACTGATATTAAAAAAAGAGATTTAGTAAATATCAATATCGATTACGGACAAATGGGTGTTGGTGGAGATAATAGTTGGGGGAAAATGCCTCACAAAGAATATCAAATAAAAGCAGATAATTTAAGCTATAGCTATACAATAGAGCCTTTAAATAGATAAAATTAATTTAATGACAAGCGCTTATTTACTTAAAATAAGCGCTTTTTTTATTTTAAAAGATAAATATTCTTAATCATATTAAAGTTTTAAAAATATGCATATCAAAAAATTAATTTTATTTTTTATTTTCAACATCATATTTTCTGGATTTGCAATAGATAAAAAACAGAAAGAAACAGGTACAAGACTTAGTTTTGATGCCAATTGGAAATTTATTCAACAAGATATACCTGGTGCAGAAAAAGTTTTATTTGATGATACTTCTTGGAGAGTTTTAAATTTACCACACGATTGGAGTATTGAAGGAGAATATGATAAAAATAACCCAATGGGTGCAGGTGCGGGATATTTACCAGCAGGTTTTGGTTGGTATAGAAAAACAATTACTGTACCTAAAGATTGGAAAGGAAAACACGTAGAAATTGCTTTTGATGGCGTTTTTATGAATAGTACAGTTTGGGCAAATGGTCAAAAATTAGGGACAAGACCCTATGGTTGGGTTTCTTTTGCGTATGATGTAAGTGAAATTGCAAATAATTCAGATGCAATTACGTTTGCAGTTCGTGTAGATAATGATAAACAACCTTCTGCACGTTGGTATACAGGTAGTGGTATTTATGCACATACTTGGATTGATATTAAAAACAATACACACGTTAAAAGAGATGGAATTTTTATAAAGACCAAAGGCAATAAAGTTTTTGTAGAAACCGAATTGTTTACCAAAGAAGATTTCAAAAAAGTTAAATTAATTACATCTATTATAGATAAAAAAGGTGTTGTAGTTGCTTCTACAAAAGATAAAATCAAACTAGAAAAAGAAGGATTTATAAAATCGGATTTAGAGATTAAAAATCCAGAATTATGGTCTGTAGAAAATCCGTATTTATATACATTAAAATCAGAGGTATTTATTGGTAGAAAAATTGTTGATGTTGTAGAAACTAAGTTTGGTGTTAGAGATATTGAATGGATTGCAGAAACTGGAATGTGGATAAATGGTAAAAATGTAAAACTACAAGGGGTTTGTAATCATCAAGATGCAGGAGCTTTAGGAGCTGCTGTACCTTATAAAATATTAAAATTTAGAGTTCAGCAATTAAAAGATATGGGTGTAAATGCTATAAGAACCGCCCATAATCCACAAACACCAGAGTTTTATGACATTTGTGATGAATTAGGAATGTTAGTGATGGATGAAATTTTTGATGGTTGGAAAAGGAAAGCAAAAAATGATTACGGTGCGCATCACTTTAATAAATGGTGGAAACAAGATTTAACAGATTGGATTAAGCGCGATAGAAATCATCCTTCAATTGTTATTTACAGTGTTGGTAATGAAACAAGAGGGAAAATTGCTAAAGATTTGGTAGTAACTTGTAATCTTTTAGATCCCACACGCCCAGTAACGTCTGGTCATTCAGGTTCAGAACATATGAATATTTTAGGTGTTAACGGAGGGAGTGAGAAGAAAGGCTACATGCAAAACTTAACGGAACATCAAAAAGGTAAAGTATTTATTGGTACAGAAAACACACATACTTGGCAAGTAAGAGGTTATTATAGAACCAAAACTTGGTATAGAGATGGTTTCCCTAATAGAAATAATACGTATGAAATTCCTGATTTAACAGAAAAAGAAGTGTTTACACATGATTGGGTTGATGAAGCTGATAGAAAAAACAGAAAACAAATATTTAATTCTAGTTATGATAATGCAACAGTTCGTGTTTCATCAAGATTAAATATAGCGCAATTAAGAGATATTCCTGCTTATGCAGGTTCATTTAGATGGACAGGTTATGATTATATTGGTGAGGCCGGTTATGTACATGGTGGTTGGCCTTTTAAAGCTTTTATGGGAGGTGCAATTGATCTAGCAAATTTTGAAAAAGACTTGTTTTACTTATATCAAAGTCAATGGACAGAAAAACCAATGGTACATATTTTACCACATTGGACGCATCCTAAAGTTGCTTTAGATACAGAAATTCCGGTTTGGGTATACTCTAATACAGATGAGGTAGAATTGTTTTTTAATGATGTTTCTCTTGGGAAACAAAGACCAGGAAAAGCTTGGGATAAAATGCAATGCCAATGGATGGTAAAATGGCAACCAGGAACCTTAAAAGCGGTTGGATATAAAAACGGAAAGGTAGTTTCTAAAGAAGTGATAAGAACAGCAAATCAACCTTCAAAAATTAAATTATCTGTTGATGGAGAATCATTAACGAATAAGATAGATGATATTGTTCAGGTTCGTGTAACAACAACAGATGATAAAGGAGAATTTTATCCATATGGAGAAAATAGAACTTATTTTAATGTTTTTGGAACAGGAAAAATAAAAGCTTTAGACAATGGAAGTCCGGTTGATGTAGAGCAACATGTAGGGCCAAATCATAGAATCGCTTTTTATGGTTTAACAAGAGCCTATATTTCTACAACAAATAAAACAGGCAATGTTAATTTGTTAGCAAGTTCTATTTTAGGAGAAAAAAAATTAATAACATCTAATAAAGTAAGTATAGATGCTCAAATTATTAATTTAAGAGGAGAAAAGATAAATCCTAAAATTGAAGTTTATTACACTACAAACGGAGAAAATCCAACCAAAGAATCAACTCTTTATAAAGAAAGTTTTAATGTTAATTTAGAAACTACAGTAAAAGCATTGATTGTTGTTGATGGAAAGGCTATTCAAATTTTAGAAGAAAAATTTGGAAAGAATGAAGGATTTACTTGGAATGAAACTCAGAAAGATAATAATGATAAAATAGGAGAACAGGCAGAAGAAGCAACTATAAATAATGCTACAATTTTATCAAAAGGGAAAAACTTTAAAGGTAAAGGTTATGTAAGTGTGTCTAAAAAAGGGGCTTCAATAGCTTGGTATCAAGAAAACGATGGAAATGCAGGTAATGCAGATTTGATTATTCGTTATAGTACAAATATAAAAAACAAAAAAGGAGCTTATATAAAAGTGTATGTTAGTGGTAAAATAATTAGTACGAAACTTTTATTACCAAATGTTAAAGTAGTAGAAGAAATTTGGAATACGGTAAAGCTGCCCATAAAGATAGATCGTGGTGCAAATACAGTAAAAATAGAATCTTTAGATAATAATACTCTTTTTATTGATGAAATTAGTATAAATTAATTTTTAGCAAGATTCGGTTTTATTTTTAATGTAAAAAAGATATCCTTTATTATGGTAAAATTTTAATCAAATTAACATTTATAACCATAAAATGAGATTTCTAACATATTAAATCAGTTTAAATTACAATACTTAATTTAAACTGATTTAATATGAATTTAAAAATTACGATACAATTTTGTTGTTTGTTATTTATTACTAAGTTAACTGCACAAAGTATTACTATTGATGCCGGAAACCTAAAACAGAAAATAGAATTTATTGGTGCAGATTATGAGCGGTCTCAAAATTTTGTACAAAAAGCAACTAATCCAGAAGAAATAATAGATTGGGCATTTAAAGATATTAACTTTAATATTGCTAGGGTAGCTTATGATAAAATTCAAAAAACAGAAAACTATAAATTTGAAGTTGAAGCAAATAATATAACAGCTACGGGCACTTATGTACAGTGGCAGTTATTAGATGACGAAAATGGTTTTGTTTATATTCAAAATGTAGGTTCAAACACACACTTACAAACTACAAATGAAATTTTAGAAGATGGTTCTGGAAATAGAGTGTTTTCTAGACCAGCAAGATCTTGTACAGGAAGTTGGTGTAAGTGGAAAATGATAGAAAGTGAAACCAACCCAGGTTTTTATAACATACGTAATGTAGGTTTAAATAAATATCTCTTTTGTACATCAGATCCTTCTGTAAATTCTGGACTTTTTATAAAATCAGTAGAAGTAAATAATGCAAATGCTTTAGATGAAGCTTCACTTTGGTCAATATCTCAACAAGGAACCTCAGAAACCAAAATTTTTATTGATAATAAAAAATTTCAAAAAAGATTACGTTATACAGATGTAGATGAAGTAGTAGAAAATATGGCTTTTTATAATGATGCCATAAAAACTATGCAAACTATAAAAAATGTAAATCCAGATGTTAAGTTTTTGGCAACTATGCGCTCAGATTATAACGGTTACAATAGTGATAATCGAAATAATTTACCAGAATACATCTATAATTATTCTTGTGTAGAAGCAGATGAAGATGGAAAGTGTATTAGAACTCTAGGAAATAAATCTTTTAATACAGATGCTTTTGGTGTTTTTTTAGCAGATTATTTAGAATTGATGCATAATAATGGTGTAACTATTTCTTATTTAGCTACTGCAAAAGAATGGACAAGTGTTGTGACAGCACAAAGATCACATGATACTTATCAAAAATTAGTGAGTGAGTGTGCTAATAGAAACATTCCTCTTCCTCAAATTATAGGGCCCGCATCGTGGTCATTATCTCAGGGCATTAGTTATGTTAATAATGTATCAACTTTAGGATTTAAAGATGAATATCATTCTTTTTCTTCTCATAATTTAAACAGTCAAGACGATTTATTTGATGATTTTTTTAATGCAGCAAATTCAGTTGGTAAAAAAGCTTGGGATGATGAATCTTCTGCAGGAGGCGGTTCTAGAACTTCTGGTGTTAATCCAGATATTAGTTTAGCATTAGCTGCTTACAAAGAAAAAACAGAGCTATACAAAGGCGGTTTGTTTGGAGAGTGTTTTTTTGAAGTAAACTCTAGAGGTGTCAATTCAGAAACAAGAACTATTTACTTTAAAAATAATACAGAAGCTAAACGTTTACGTAGTTATTATATTATGAAGGATTTTGCAAATGCAACTATTAATAAAAATTATGTAGAAACAACACATTTATCACTTACAGATGTATACACTATGGCATTTGTTTTAAATGATAAATTTACATTAGTAGTTGTTAATGATGCAGAGCAAGATGTAAGTGATGTAACTATAAATCTTAATAATTTTCAGTTAAATGCTAATATTAATAAAATAACTTGGACAAATGATTTAGCTGATGAAGGAGAGCAAACTAGTATAGTTAAAGAAAATTTAAATTCATTTAAAACAGATATAAAATCCAAAAGTATTAGTATTTATACTATTGATGAAAGTACTTTAAGTTCATCTAAGCAAATTAATGAGAATGAAACAATAAATATTTTTCCAAACCCATCAAAAAATAATTATCTAAACATAGATATAAATGATACTTATCTATATGAAGAAGATGTAGTTTTTTCAATTGCAGATTCAAGGGGTAGAATTGTTAAAGAAGGGTTTTTAGAAAAGGATAAACAAATAAATGTAAATAATTTTTCTAAAGGAGTTTATTATTTAATTCTAAGATTTAAAAACTATAAAAAAACATTAAAACTTATAAGGATATGATGTTTTTTATAGGTCTCTTATAAATTTTTTTAGACTTGGACTGTTAAAATTTGAAAAAATATATAAAACATGAGATTTTGCTGAGAATAATGATTAAAGTAACATTATTACCCTCATTTTGAGAATTATTTTACCTATTTAATTTTCTGTTTTTAGTAGATTAAGAATTCTTTAAGTCTATTTGTTGTAAATATAAAGTGTTGGTATTTAGGTTGTTTTGTTTGGGTGAAAGAGTTTGTTGTCATTTTTTTTAAAGTCGAACATCAGTAACTAAAGATAGCTGTAAAAACAGTAAAATAACTGTTTAAGCAACATTATTACCCCTTATTTGAGAAGTGTTGAACTATGTGATTTGTTAAATTTACAAAAAATTAACAGTAATTTTATTTAATTAACACCAATAAAAACTAAATCATTTAATGAATATGAAACTGAATTATAAAATGAAATTTAATTGCTTTATATTAAAAATAATGAAAATACCAATAAGGTTACATAAATTGTTTTTATATATAGTAATTATAAGTGCACCTTATTTATTAATGGCAGAAAATAACAATTTGTCAGATAAAGTAGAATTACAAGAAGATGTTGTTATAAAAGGTGAGGTTTATGATGAATTAGGTAACCCATTAATAGGAGCCTCTATTGTGCAACAAGGAACATCTAGAGGAACCACAGCCGGATTCTCTGGTGAGTTTAGTCTAAGGGTAAAGTATAACTCTAATATAGAAATAAGTTATATAGGTTATCAAACTAAAGTTATTTCAAACATAACAGCTCCAGCAGATTTAAAGATTACGCTTAATCCAGATACAACAAACTTAAATGAAATTGTAATTGTGGGTTTTGCCAAACAAACAAAACAAACATTAATTGGGGCTGTAGAATCTGTAAAAGGTAAAGCATTAGAGCAAGTAGGGTCAGTAAGTACAGTATCAGAATCATTACAAGGAGCATTACCTGGTTTAACAGTCATAAACTCTAATGGTAAACCTGGTTCAGATGCAGCTAGTATATATTTAAGAGGTAGATCTTCTTGGCAAGGAAGTGGAGGGCCGTTAACATTAGTAGATGGTATAGAGCGTGATATTAACAATTTAGACCCTAATGAAATTGAATCTATTTCTGTACTTAAAGATGCGTCTGCAACAGCCGTTTATGGTGTAAGAGGGGCAAATGGTGTTATTCTAGTTACTACAAAAAGAGGTGAGATTGGTAAACCAAAATTTAACTTTACAACTAATATTGGGTTTAAAAAATCTACAGCAGAGCCAAATTATATAGATTATATAACTGCTCAAAAATTATATAATGAAGCAGCTATAAATACAGGAGCGTGGGAGCAATTAATTCCACAATCAACAATTGATGCATGGACACAAAATTACGATCAAAGAGGACCAAATAATATTTATTTTCCAGAGATTAATTGGACAGATGAAGTATTAGGAATAGGAACAGAGCAAACTTATAACTTAAATATGAGTGGTGGTTCTAAGCTTATTCGTTATTTCGTTTCACTTGGATATAGAAACGATGGTGATATATTTAAAACAACACCACAAGAAGAATATGATCCAGCTTTTAATCTAAAAAAGTACAATTGGAGATCTAATTTTGATTTTGATGTAACACCTACTACTAAATTAAGTGTAAATTTTTCTGGAAACTACAGATTAAGACAACAACCAGGTTATCGTATTGATGGTAATGGAGAAGATGGTTTTGGACAATCACAATTTTTTAACCTTCTTTACTCAGCACCTAGAAATGTTTTTCCAATAGAATATGAAGATGGTTATGGTGATAGTTCTAATGGAGAATCTAACCTAATTATGGCTTTAAATGAAGGAGGGGTAAGAAAGTATAGATATTATCAAGGTTTTTATGATGCACAAGTTACACAGGGATTAGATTTTTTAACAAAGGGATTAAGTTTAAAAGGAAGTATAAACTACACCTCTAGTTCTAGTTATGAGAGTAGAATATTAAGAGGTAATCTAGGTTCTGCAAACGTTGGTATTATTAGATATTATAGAGAGTATGATTATTCAAATCCAATTGTAGCAGCAGACGGTAGTGTTACATATCCGATAATTAACGAAATTCGTTACCCAACAGATGTGTCTCAAGGAACAACGGTAACAGCAACAACACCTAACTTATACTCTTATAGTAGAAGATTAAACTATAAGTTTCAAATGGATTACAAAAGACTATTAGGAGATCATAAAGTAAGTGCAAATGCTATTATGTGGAGACAGTCTGATACGGGAAGAACAGGTTATAAATCTGTAAGAGAAGAGTGGATTGGTAGATTAAATTACTATTATAAACAACGATATTTATTAGAAGTTAACGGTTCGTATTCTGGTTCAGAAAAATTTGCACCTGGTCAACGTTTTGGATTCTTTCCTTCTTTAGGTGTAGGTTGGGTAGCTTCTGAAGAGCCTTTTATTAAATCTTTTGCCGGAAGTTGGTTAGACTTATTAAAAGTTAACTATTCTTATGGTATTACCGGTGATGATAATACAGATCGTTTCCAATATGTACAAACTTTTGGTACAGGTAGTAATGTAAATTTTGGTTATGATGGTGTTACAGGTTACGGACCTAGATATACAGAAGGGCAGCTAGCCAATGCTAATTCAACATGGGAAGAAAGTGAAGTACATAATTTAAGCTTTAAATTTGAAGCCTTTAAAAAATTGACTTTAGGTTTAGACTTTTATAGAGAATTAAGAACAGGTATTCTTATGAGCGTTAGAATTCCTGCTTACGTAGGGGTAACAGGAACCGCTCAGGGTAATTTAGGAAAGGTTAAAAAACATGGTTATGAGTTTCAAGTAGGTTGGAAAGATAATATTACAGAAGATTTAACTTATGGTATTAATTTTAATACAGCATTTTCCGAAAACAGAGTTTTAGATAGAAATGACCCTAGATTACAACTAGATTATTTAAATGAAGCAGGTAAACCTATTGGTTGGACTAGTAGATATTTAGAAGGAGGATTGTACCAAAGTTTAGATGATGTATACAATGGGGCAACACCAAATTTAGGAACAGTACAATCTCAGATTACACCAGGTGATGCTATGTTTATTGATTATAATGGAGATGGAGAGATTACCAATGCAGATCTGGTAGCTATGGATCAAAATATTCGTTTCCCTTTAAATACTTATTCATTAGGGATAAATATAGGATATAAAAACTTCTCTGCATCAGCTAACTTTTATGGTGTTACCAATGTAGGATATATTATACCAAATGCTTATTATTTTGATTTTGGAGGTTTTATTCAAGCTAATGAAGATGTAGTTAATAGGTGGACACCAGAAACAGCGGCAACAGCTACCAAGCCAGCATTACACACTACCAATACACATAATACGCAATCTAGTACTTTAACATATACAGATGGTTCTTATGTTAGATTAAAAAGTGCAGAAATAAGTTACAGGTTTACAAAAGGAATTATTAAACAACTAGGGTTAAAATCGGCTCAGCTTTATGCAAATGGAAACAACTTATTCACATGGTCTAAGCTAGGCGATCAAATGGATCCAGAAAGTAGTGGAACAGGAAATTATCCGATTGTAAAAAGATATAGTTTAGGGTTAAGAGTCTCATTTTAATACAGATTAAGATATGAAAACAAAATTTTATAAAATAGTAATGGTGTTTGTTCTTATAGGGGCAATTTCATCATGTGAAGATTATTTAGATATTAATCCTGATTTTGGAGTTTCAGAAGAAGATATTTTTTCAGGGTTCGAGTCTACAAGAGGTTACTTAGATAATTGCTACGAGTTATTATTAGATATACATCACTGGCGTTCACAAAGGTTAAATAGAACTTCTATTAATGCACTTTCAGATGAAGGAGGAAGTCCTTTTAATGGTAATATTGCTACTATTCTAAACCCTGGATCTTGGTATAATAGATGGGAAGGTGTTTCTGAAATCGGTTGGGGAGCTGGAGTTAATTACGATCAAGGTACTGCCTTGGCTAATGCGCAATATTCAATAAGAGTTACTAATAAAGTTTTAGAAAGAGTAGAAAATGATTTGGTTCCAAATTTAACAGAAGAACAAAAAAATCAATTATTAGGTCAAGCTTACTTTTTTAGAGCATGGTATTATTTTCAAATGATTCAAAGAGGTGGAGGAATGCCAATTTTAGATAAAGCTTATTCGTCTGATGATGATACAGATCTTTATCGTGTATCTTATTCAGAAAGTACAGAATGGTTGTTAACAGATTTAGACAAAGCAATTGCTATTTTACCAGACAGATGGGATAATGCAGAGTTTGGTAGAGTAACTAAAGGGGCAGCAATGGCTGTAAAATCTATGGCTACATTATATGCCGCAAGTCCTTTAATGCAAAATAATATTCAAGTAACACAATATTTAGATTATAGTAAAGAGTGGAGCGAAAGAGCAGCAGAATATGCTCATGATTTAATAGCATATATTGATGCAGGGTCTGGTGGAGCAGGTTTTAGATTGATGAATAAAGATGAATATAAAAACATTTTTTATACTGATGGTATTCAAGCTTCTCCAGAATCTTTATGGTTTCGTTTAGACGCAGGTAAAAGGTCTAGTCAATCAAGAGGGTTAAGATGTAATTATCTACCACAATATTTTTCTGGAGGAACAGGTAATGATGCCACTGCATATTCTAATCCTACTCAAAACATTGTAGATATGTACGAGGTAATTAATGGAGATGAAGCTTATGATATTGATGATTCAAGATCTGGTTACGACCCTCAAAACCCTTATGCAAATAGAGATCCACGTTTTTATAACAATGTTATTGTTCCAGGTGAAGAGTGGGGTGTTAATGCTAGTGGATCACCTATATATCAAGAGTTATATGTAGATGGAAGAGATTATAGAATACAAACCACAAGTAATTATACTAGAAATAGAATGTTATCTGGTTACATGTGTAAAAAATACATTTGGCCAGAAGCAAATAACTTTACTAGGTTGTATGATATTTATGCTTTAAACTCAATTTATATTAGAGTAGCTCAAGTGTATTTAGATTATGCAGAAGCTATGAATGAGGCATACGGACCTAATGCAGATCCTAAAGGATACGGTTTAACAGCGGTACAAGCTATTAATATTATTAGAAATAGAGTAGGTATGCCAAATGTACTGTCAGAATATACTACTTCTGCAAGTATTTTTAGAGATAGAATTAGAAAAGAAAGAGCAGTAGAGCTTATGTGGGAAAATCATAGATGGCATGATTTAAGAAGATGGATGATTGCAGAGGATGTTTTTAAAGAGCCAATTAGAGGAGTAAGAGCTATACCACCAGCTGGGCATAGTAGTATCGCAGATAAAAGTACTCTAGACTTTACTTATGAATATATCGATTTAACATCGGAACAACGAGGATTTGAACTAAGAAACTATTGGTATCCTTTACATCAAGATGATGTACAAGACTTGTATAACTTTCAACAGAATCCAGGATGGTAAATATGAAAATACAAATAGAAACTAGACTAATGAAAAAATCTAAAACTAAAATATTACCAATACTTTTTGTTTTGTTATTTACTGTTTTGTTTAGCAAAACATATGCACAAGAAAAAGTAGTTTTAAATATTAAATCTACATTAGTAGATAAAAACGATAAACCTATTGCTAATGCAACAATAGCATTAGGAGATGGAATGGTAGAAACGCAATCAGCGTCAGACGGAAGCTTTATTATAACAGCTTTAATTGACAATATAATGTTAATAAGTGCCAATGGTTATAAAAGTAAAACCATATTTTTAGAAAAAGAAAATGTATCAGGTAAAATAATACTAGAAGAAGCTCCATTATTTACAGGCGCAGAGCATGTTTTAAAATTACCTGCAAATGTAACAACAACGCAAAGAGAAATTGTTGGAGCTGTTGCTAAGGTTTCTGGTAAAGAATTTGAATCTCAACCAGATGTAGTTTTTCACAATGCTTTACAAGGTCGTTTAGCAGGAGTTTCTACTCAAATGACAACAAATGGTTTAGGTAATAATCAACCTAATATTTACGTTAGAGGTTTAGGTAGATTAACAAATAGTACAGCATTAACTGTTGTTGATGGAATAGAACGTTCTTTAGAGTTTATGACTGCCGAAGAAATTGAAAGTATAGAAGTTTTAAAAGATGCGTCTGCAAAAATTCTTTACGGATCAAGAGCGGCTAACGGAGTTATTTTAGTTACTACCAAAAAGGGACGTAAAAATACACAAGTTGTAAAAGCTTCTGTAGAATATGGTGTAAACATGAACACACGTATGGCAGAATATTTAAATAGTGCTAACTATGCAACTTTGTATAACGAAGCTTTGGCTAATGATGGCTTAATGCCTATGTATTCTGAAGAAGATATTGCTGGGTATAGAGCAAGTTCTGGTCCTTTTGATTTATTATATCCTAATATTGATCATAATTCATATTTTCTAAATAATAGCGCACCACTTAAAAAAGTAAATTTCGAATATTCTGGAGGAACAGAAGAATCGCAATATGGAGTTTATCTAGGTTATATTGGTACAGAAGGGATTGAGAAAATTGGAGAAGATGTTACACAAGACAGAATAAATGTAAGAAGTAATTTAGATTTTAAGATTACAGATAACTTAGTTGGACATATTGAAGGAAACGGTATTATTGAATATAGAAAATGGGGTAAATTAGGTCAAGATCAAGTATTTGGTAAAATTAATACAGAAAGACCAAATGAGTTTCCTCTTGTAATTCAAGATCCTAATTTTGAAGGAGAAGAAGCAACTATTGGAGAAGAATTAATTCCGCCACTTGGTGGATCTCAACAAAATAGAACTAGTCTGTATGGAGATTTAGTTTATGGAGGTTTTCAAGAATATATGTTTTTTTATGGACAAACAAACTTTGGTTTAGATTGGGATTTAAATAGTGTTCTACCTGGTTTAACGGTTAAAACACAATTGAACTTTGATAATTATCAATATCACGCTGCAGACCAAATTAATAACCCTATTCGTTATGAGTTAGTTGAAGATAGTGATACTGGAGAAATAAACTATGTAAAATTAAACAATCGTACTATTGAAACCAATAGAACAGAACGTGGTAGTAGTTCAACAAGGTCTTTAGGTTCTACTTCTAACATTACATACAAAACTAGCTTTGCAGAAAAAAATAAAGTTACTTTAGATTTATCGCATTTCTATTACTTAAATGAGAATAATGCTAGAACACAGCATATTAAAAATTCTAATACAGTATTTAAAGCAAATTATGCTTTTGATAACAAACTTTTTGTTGAGGGTAGTTACGCTTTAATGACAAGTAATAAGTTTGCAGAAGGAAATCGTTCATTTTTAGCACATTCTATTGGAGCTGCATGGGTTTTAAGTGAAGAAGATTTCTTTAAAAATAACAATCTAGATTATTTAAAACTAAAATCAAGTTATGGTGTTTTAGGATATGATGCTAATACAGATTTTTATTTATATGAAACACGTTATTCTAACAATGGTTCTATGTCTTTTGGAGAAAGAAATAGTACATCTTCTGCACGTATAGGGTTTGATAATTTTGGAAATCCAGATTTAAAATGGGAAAAATCAAAAGAATATAATATAGGTATAGAAGGGTTAGCATTTAACAAATCTGTACAGTTTGAGTTTAATTATTTTAATCAAAGAAGAACAGATATTATTTATTCTAGTCCAAGCTCTAATACATCAGGTACTATAGGATATGTAAAAATACCAGAAAACTTAGGAGAATTAAAAAACCAAGGTTTTGATGGAAGTATAAATTGGTTAAAGAACTATGGAGATTTTAAATTTAACATAGGTGGAAATTTTCTAATATCAAAAAACAAAGTAATAAGTGCAGATGTTATTGATAATATGGATACTTATTTAAATGCTACAGGACAAGCATCTGATGTTATTTTTGGTTATGTTTCTAACGGAATTTTTAAAACTCAAGAAGAAGTAGATGCAGCCCCGTTTCAAGCCTTAGGAGACTATGGGGTAGGTAACCTGTCTTACCAAGATTTAAATGATGATGGTATTATTAATGAGCAGGATAGAAAAGTAATAGGAAACAGTTTTCCAAGAGCAAGTTTTGGAATTAATTTAAACACAGAATATAAAGGTTTTGGCTTATCTGTTTTAGGTGTAGCAGATACAGGAGTAGATATGATAAAGAATAATGTTTATTATAGAAACTTTGGTCAAGGTAAATACTCTGTCTTGGCTTCAGATAGATTTCATCCAGTAAACAATCCTAATGGTACTCAACCAAAATTAACAACTTTAACTCCTTTAAATGATAATGTAACTTCTACTTTTTGGTTAGATAATGCAGCATTTTTCCGATTAAAAAATGTAGAGCTAAGTTATACGTTCTCTAACGATTCATGGATTGTAAAAAACACAAGATTTTATGTTAGAGGTACAAATTTATTTGTACTGTCAGGAGTAAAAGATTTAGATCCAGAAGTTCCAAATTCAGGTGTTACAAACTACCCTTTGTTTAGAACTGTTACAGCAGGTTTATCATTAGCATTTTAAAAAACTTAGATTATGAAATACAATTTATTTAAATATATATTCATGGTATTTGCATTGTTGCAAATTTCATGTTCATTCGATGCAGAATTAGAAAATTCTTATAGTGAAGAATGGGTTTATAGCCAGCCAGACTATGCAGAAGGAATCTTATTAAATGCCTATGCAAACATACCTAATACAGTGGTAGATGGTTATGGAGGTGATTTTTTAGATAGTGCAACCGATAACGCTGTTACCAATAATTTTTCAAATGGTGTTTATCGTTTAGGATCTGGGGGGTTAACTCCAAGTAACATTATTGTTGGTCAATGGGACAATGCATATAATCAAATTAGAAATGTACATTTGTTCATGGAAAACGGATTAGGAGACAATATTTATTATGATATTACTTCTGAAGAAGCAGATCAATTAAAAAGAAATAATTTAAAAGGAGAAGCTTTTTATTTAAGAGCATGGTGGAGTTTTCATCTTTTACAAGCATTTGGAGGGAAAACAAATGATGGAGATGTTTTAGGATACCCTATTGTTTTACGATCTCTATCAGATGAAGAAGCATTAGATTTAGAAGCTGTTAAAAGAGATAGTTATAGTGATTGCGTTGCGCAAATTATAAAAGACTTAGATAGTGCTATGGTGTACTTACCAAGTACTTATTCTGGTTCTAATCCAACAACAGGAATCAATAATTTAGGTAGAGCAGACCAACATGTAGCATTAGCATTAAAATCTAGAGTAACATTATATGCAGCAAGCCCTGCTTACCAATCTGATGATGTAGTAAAGTTAACAGGTATGGGGCAATTTAATGTAGTAGATGAAACAGCTTATATTAATAAATGGAAAATTGCTGCAACTCAAGCACAAGAAGCTATTAATGAAATAGGAGATTTTATAAGTTTAACAGAAGGGCATTTTAGTTCAAATACTAGTCCTGCTGAATTTATTTGGAGAAGTTTCTTTACAAGTTCTGCTTTAGAAAATAATAATTACCCAATAGGAGAACGTGGTGGGGCAAGAACTGGACCTTCTCAAAATTTAGTGAACGCATTTTATACTAAAAATGGATATCCTATTGAAGACTCTCGTTCTGGATACGATGCCGATAACCCTTATGAAAATAGAGATCCAAGACTTTATTTAAATGTTTTATACAATGGTAGAAGTTTTAATAACAGAACTTTAGAAACTTATGTTGGTGGTCTAGATTCTAGAGAAAAATATACTAGAAACACACGCACAGGATATTATGTTAGAAAATGGTTATCTTTAGTACCAGGTATTATAAGTGTAGATAACTCAAGTAGTCAACGTCATTATAACCCTTATTTTAGAAGAACAGAATTGTTTTTAAATTTAGCAGAAGCAGCTAATGAAGCTTATGGACCTCAAGGTTTAGGCGATAATCTAACTCAGACAGCGGTACAAATCATTAAATCAATTAGAACAAAAGCAGGAATAACCGATAATACTTATGTAGATGAGGTTGCTGCTTTAGGAAAAGATGAATTTAGAAAATTAATTCAAAGAGAAAGAAGGTTAGAATTAGCATTCGAAAATCATAGATATTTTGATTTAAGAAGATGCTTGTTGCCTTTAAACGAAACGGTTAAAGGTATAGAAATAACAAAAAACTCTGACGATACTTTAGATTATCAAGAAGTTGTTGTTGAAGAAAGAGTATTTAACGATGTTAAATATTATTACGCACCAATTCCTTATGATGAAATGTCTAAGAGTCCAAATTTAATTAATAACCTAGGTTGGTAATATTTAATAATTTATAAAACAGTACAAATGAAAATAAAAAATATAAGTTTAATATTATTAGCATTAACTATTATGTTTAGTTCATGCGAGAAGTACGATGATTATATAGAAGATTTTGATTACACAACAGTCTATTTTGCTACACAAAAACCTCTAAGAACCATTGTGTCTTATGATAATATGGAATTTAAAGTAGGTGTAAGTTTAGGTGGAAAAAGAACAAACGATGTAGAAGAGTATGCCAGTTTTCAGATTGATGAAGATCTTTTAAACACAGTAAGCGGTGCTAGTGGTTTTACTTTGTTACCAGAAGCATATTATCAGTTAAGTAATGATTCTCAAATGAATATTCCTAAAGGAGAGTTTATAGGAGATGTTACTGTATCTTTAAATAGAGATTTATTTACAAGTGATCCTTTAGCAACTCAAAATACTTATGCATTGCCAATTAGAATTACAGAGTCGTCTTTAGATTCTATTTTAGATACCAAAGATTATACTGTATTAGTTGTAAAATATATAAGCGAATATTCGGGTGTTTATTATCATAAAGGAACTCAAAAAGAGTTAGATGATTCGGGAGCAGTTGTAGATGAGATCGAATATAATGAATCAGATTTAATTAATAACCAAACTTGGGAAATGACTACTGTAGATAGAAATTCTATTCGCACACCAGGAATAGGTGCTTTAAATAATCAAAACTTTGTGATTAATATAAACGAAGAAGATAATATAGTTACTATTGATAATTCAAGTTCTGGTATTACAAATTTAGCAGGATCAGGTATTGTAAATGATGATAGATCTATTACACTAGATTATTCTTACACTGCCGGAGGTACCAATTATCAAGTAAGTGATACATTAATACTAAGACAAGCTGTTGAGTATGATTTAAGATTCGAAGAGTGGTAATTTATTAAAGAAAATTTGTTTTTTCTTAGTAAGAAATCGTCTAAACTAATTTTGTTTTAGACGATTTTTTTTAGTGAAATATTTTAAACAACAAAGTATAAAAAAAAGAAAAAGCAGATGATTATTCTTTTTTAAAGAATTGCAACATTTGTTACCCCTTATTGATATTGGTAAATACTATACAAGTTTTTGTAAGATATATATTTGTAGGAAATGCTAGTTGTGTAATAATTTCATTATTATGAAATTAATTACTTCTGGTTTTATATTTTTTCTAATAAAGAGAAAAGTAGATATTAAAAAATAAATAATTATAAATTTTAACTCTCATTAAAATAATGAAAATAAATATTGTAAAATCACTACTCCTAGTCTTTATTTTTAGTTTTAATTATAGTGTAATAAGTCAAAATCAGAAAATAAATAAAAAAAAACCCAATATATTATTTATTTTTTCTGATGATCAGAGAGCAGATGCTTTAGGGGCTAATGGCAATGGTTATATAAGTACACCTAATGTAGACAAACTAGCACAGACAGGTGTTAGTTTTAAGAATACATATGTTATGGGGGGGAACCAAGGAGCAATATGTGCACCTAGTAGAGCTATGTTAATGAGTGGTAAAAGTCTTTTTCATGTGTACGAAAAATTAGACGGAGTTACCACTATGCCTATGTATTTTAATCAATTTGGTTACGAGTCTTTTGGTACAGGTAAGTGGCATAACGAGCCTTCTGCTTTTGAAGCTAGTTTTGATAAAGGAAAAAATGTGATGACAATGGGAATGACAGATTATTTTAATGCGCCTGTTAGAGATTTAGACAAAAATGGAAAATTAACAAAACCAGTTAAAAAAGGATTTTCTACAGATATATTTGCAGATTCTGCCATTGATTATTTAAATAATTATGCAAAAGAAGGAACAGAAAAACCCTTTTTTTGCTATGTAGCTTTTAATGCCCCTCATGATCCAAGATCTCCACGAGAAGATTATATAGGTATGTATAAAGACGAAGCAATGCCGCTACCTGGCAATTTTAAAGGATGGCATCCTTTTAAGTTTGATAATATGAATATAAGAGATGAAACATTAGGTCCTTGGCCTAGAACACCAGAAATGATAAGAGCTTCTCTGGCTGATTATTATGCATTAATAAGCCATATGGATAAGCGTATAGGAGACATTATTCAAACTTTAAAAAATAAAAATTTATTTGATAATACAATTATTGTTTTTGCTTCAGATAATGGATTAGGAATAGGGAGTCATGGTTTATTAGGTAAACAAAACTTGTATGAACACAGTACAAAAGTTCCTTTAATAATAAGTGGTCCAGGTATTACTAAAAATCAAAAAAGTGATGCTTTACTTTATTTATTCGATATTTTTCCCACACTTACAGATTTATGTGAGTTACCAAAACCAACAGCAATAGATGGTAAATCTTTTACACCTTTATTAAAAGGTAAAAACATGGAAACTCGTAAATCTTTATATACTGTGTATAGAAACACTGTAAGAGCCGTTAGAACAAATGAGTGGAAATTAATTAAATACCCAAAACAAAATTATCAACAATTATTTAATTTGGTAAAAGATTCTATAGAGATAAATAATTTAGCATATAAGCCAGAATATAAAGATAAAGTTAAAGAGTTATCTAGTTTAATGGCAGGTTGGTATAAGTCTACAGATGATACCGCAAACATGAATCCTGATAAAATTTTGCCAATGGAATATGATTATAAAAAATTAAAGCAAAGACCAGATAATAAACAACCAAAATATATTTTAGATAAATATTTTAAAGGTGTTGATTTAAGTAATGTTAAAAAAACAAATCACTAAAAAATAAAAAATATTTTTATGATAGATAGAAGAAAATTTATGCAACTTTCTGCTTTAGGAACCGCAGGAGCACTTTTAATGACAAGTTGTAAAGGTTTAATAAATACTACCGGAACAGATGTGCCAAATTATTTAACAGATTATAAAAATAGTTATTCAAATAATCCACGAAAAGCGTCTATAGATTGGTTTAAGAGTGCTAAATACGGTATGTTTATTCACTATGGCTTATACTCAATTTTAGGAAGACATGAGTGGGTTATGTATAATGAGAAAATACATGTAGCTGAGTATGCAAAATTGAAAGATAAGTTTACAGCAGAAAAATTTGATGCAGATTTTATTACAGATTTAGCGTTAGAAGCTGGTATGAAATACATAAATTTAACCACCCGTCATCATGATAGTTTTTGCTTATGGGATACAAAATATAGCGATTTTAAGAGTACAAATTCTCCTGCAAAAAGAGATTTAGTAGCAGAGCTTTCTGAGCAATGTAATAAAAAAGGATTGGCTTTTTTCTTATATTATTCTCACGGAAGAGATTGGCAACACCCTCATGCGCCAAATAACGATAAATGGGGAGGAGCAGCAAGACCTAAATATGAAACTAAGGAGCCATATTATAAGTATGGAAAAGAGCATCATTTAGAAAAATATTTAGAATTTATGACTAATCAAGTTGATGAGCTATTAACCAATTACTCTCAAATTGCTGGAATTTGGTTAGATGGATTTTCAACACCAGCCTCTGGAGATAGAAGTAAATTTAAATTACAAGAATTATACGATTTAATACACTCAAAACAACCACAAACTTTGGTTTCATATAAACAAGGAATGATTGGTACAGAAGATTTTTTAGCTCCAGAACGTAAATTTAAAAAAGGGAGTACAGATACACCTTTAGAAATTTGCGACCATTTACAGCGTAAAGGTTGGGGATATATGAAAGCACAAGATGGAAAACATAAAAATAAAGAAGAAGTAATTGAAATGCTTAAAAAAGCCGCGAGTTATCCTGCTAATTTATTATTAAACACTGGGCCATTACCATCAGGAGAAATGCATCCAGAAGACGTAAAGGTTTTACGAGAAGTAGGTAAAGAAATTAAAAACAAAGGTTGGGATGGTATTTTAAATGTATAATATAATGTACTAATAAAGGTTAGGTAGTTTTTCTATTTAACCTTTTTTTAATATCATTTTATACGGTTTTATGCAGTAAAGTATTAAGATGTCTTAAGAAAAATAAAATTAGACTAAGGGTAAAACAATAAATTAACGTATTAGTAATATAAAGTTTAAAAAGCTATACTATTTGATAATTTTAACTGGTTAATGTTAAATAAAAAATATGTAGTAATAAATTTTGATAAAAAACTAACAAAAAATTTATTAAACCTCAAATTTCATGAAGACAAAAATTACATCTATTATTTTTATTTTTTTAACATTTTATGCTTTTTCTCAGAGTAATCCTTGTGGAACAGTAATAAATGACACTTTTGATGAATCTGCACTGCCAGAAGAATGGGTAGAGTATAATACTACAGATCGGGTAACTGTAGAAGACGGACAGTTAAAGTTAGATTTTACAACAAGTAACCCATCGGTATACAGAAATTTTACACCTGTTACTAGTAATTTTTCTTATGCTTTTGAGGTGCAAAGTACGCGTAATTATGTTACTTGTTATGTAAATCTAGTATCTTCTACAGGAGAATATATAGCAAGTGTTGGATTGGGTTTATTAGGTAATAAAAAAATTAGATATGCTAGTAGTTTAAATCAAGGTGTGCCAGCTGGTTATACAGGTAATTTAATAACAGCAAATTATGCTTCTAACACTAAGTATTCAATTTCTTTAAATGCCAATATAGAAAATCAAACATTAGATTTTTATAATAATGGAGTTTTAATGGCTTCTGATATTCCTTTTTTAGAAACAACACAAGATGTAGCTAAAATAGATATTCAATTAACATATATGTATAGTAATGAAGGACGTTTCTTCTTTGATAATATCTCTGTAATTGGTTTAGAGGATGATCGTTTAGCACTTGTAAATAGTGTAAGTGATTGTGAAACATTATTATCATCTTCATTTGCAGGTGATAGTTATGGGCAATATCCTCAAGAAGCAATAGATGCATTTCAATTAGCTGTTGATTCTGCAAACACAGTTTTATCTAATTGTAGTGCAACTTCTACAGAACTAGAAAGTGCTTTATCAGAATTAGAGGCAGCAAAGGTTGTATTTGAAGCAACTCGTGTAAATGATCCTGTTTTAAAAATTTATTCTGAGTATGACTTTTCGGGGACAGAGCATGAAATTTATTGTGGATATTATAATGGAGGTTTAGAAGAGTATAATGATTGGGCTGTTTCTTTTACCCTAGAACAAGGTTATATGGTAACATTTGCTCAAGACGTAAATGGGTTGGGTGTAAGTAAAGTTTATATAGCTCAAGATCATGATTTAGCTATTAATTTACCAGAAGAGTTACAAAAAACAATATCTTTTATTCGCGTTAGTCCTTGGTATCCTGTTGGTAAAAAAGGAAGTTTAGGAGATGTAAATTGGGCAACTTCAGATAATTATAATACTACTTGGCATTACAATTGGGATTTATCATCATCAGAAAGAATTCCAGAAGTGCAATTTGTGCCAATGGCTTGGAGTACTGCAGATAGATGGACCTCATTAGAAAATATGGAAGCGATTGGAAGAGATATGTCTTTAAATCATTTAATGGCATTTAATGAGCCTGATAACTCAGATCAATCTAATTTAACAGTAGAAGAGGCTTTAGAATCTTATGAAAAATTATTAGCTTCTGGTCTTAGACTTGGTGCTCCGGGTGTAGAAAATATACAATATAGTGCTACAAATGATTCATTTAATTCTGGTTCTTGGATTCAAGAATTTATGGATTTATGTATAATACGTGGTTATCGTGTTGATTTTATACCGGCACATGATTATATCCGTCGTTCTCCGGAGACTTTTATAGAGAGATTTAAAGGGCTTCATGATAGATATGATCTTCCAATTTGGGTTACAGAATTTAATTATGGAAACCCTAATATAGGTTCGCAAGATCTTTCTATTTTAGAAGGTCTTGCCAATATAGAAGGCTTAGTAGAGGTTCTTGAAGAATCTGATTTTATTGAGCGCTATAATTGGTATTACTTTTTTGGATCTTCTACAGGTATAGGAGGTACAACTAACGGAGAACTAAATCTAATAGGACATTTCTACAGAAATTTTTATTCGCCAGCACCTTCATACATACAAGAAATCTATGAACAAGGAGCTCTATCTGTATCGGGTTCTGAAAAAATAGATGTAGTAAGTCTTTATCCTAATCCAGTAACAAATCAGTTACTTACAATTAATTATACAGACTCTTCATTACATAAAAATACAATTGTTAAAATTTTAAATTTATATGGTAAAGAAGTTTTGGTAAAAACAAATACACCAAAACAGATAGATGTATCTAATTTAACGAATGGAGTTTATTTGGTGCAAATTATTTCTGGTGAGAATATGCTAACCAAAAAAATAATAATAAACAATTAGAAATAATAATATAAAATTTTTAATAAAGCAGCATCTAATCATACAGATGCTGCTTTTTTTTATGCATAATAAATTTTAAAAAAATGATTTAAAATTTTTACAAAAAAAATGTTATGATGCTGTTTCTGCAACATTTGTACATATCAAATGAGAATTATAAAGGAGTAAATTTTGATAATTTTGAGGAAGCTAGATAGTATGTCTTTAGAGATAGTATAGCACTTAATAGATCAGAAATAAAAATAAGGATAATAATGAAATTAAGAATAACAATAATTCTATTGATCTTTATGGTCAATACATATTCTCAAACAAGTATAATAAACATAAATCCATCCGAATTAAATCAAGAAGTTGTCTTTGGTGGAGATAATAAATTAACAATAAAATCTTGGGCAGAAGGTAACACAGATGAGGTGTCTAGAAAACTATTTTTAGACATAGATTTAAAGATACTAAGAGTTCCTATTTTTGCTTTACAAACTATAGATGATCCTATTTATGATAACGTTATAAAAGTAATTAACTCTGTTAAGGTTTATAATCCAGAGGTTAAAATTTTTGCAAGTATAGCAAATGGAGATGGTTATGGTGTAAATCATCATGGAGCATCAAAGTTTCCTTCTGGATGGACAGGTTGTTGCGATTATAATGTGTATAGTTTAAACATTACGGCATATTCAAAATACTTAGATAGTTTTATGGAAAGAATGACCGATGCAGGAATAACAATTGATTATTTAGGGCCATATAATGAAGATCCAGGAGACGATTCTGATTATGTTAAGATTATAAATCAAATGACAAAATTGGGAGACACAAAAATGGTTGGTGTAGAAAGATGGGCACTACTATCTTCTGTTGCTGCTGTTGATGATATTGAAGATAGAGTAGATGTAGTTGGTTCTCATTTTTATGATGATACAACAATTGATGAAGCAAATTGGGATAGTAGTTGGGAGTCTCTTGTGGCAATTTCTGAAGATCCAGTTTGGTACACAGAATCAACTAGATATTCAACAGGTGATAATATTGACCTACTTATTGCTGGTATGGATAATATTTTTGCACCTATTAGAGGAGGTGTAGAAAGTATTATATTTTATCAAGTTTGTAAGCGATTTGTTTATGCTAACGGAAGTAAATTGCCTATAAAATATAGTGGTTTTCAGAATATTGTAAATAATTCAAAAGGAAATGTAGTAACTTCTAGTTCTAATGATGGTAATATTAAAGTAGTAGTATTTGGTAATAATTCAACATTAGACGTTCATATTATTAACAAAAACACAAATGACAATACAGTTAATTTACAATTATTAAATGATTACAGAGCAAATGGTGTAGTAACTAGAAAGATATGGACATCAACCGATATTGGTACTTCATCAACCTACAATATAACGGATGTTTCTGATTGGAGTATTACAGTACCTAAAACATCATATTCACATTTAAAATTTGATTTAAATATGTCTGTTTTAGATGTTGATGATGTTTTTAGAGAAGAAAAACAATTTATTAAAATAACTCCTAATCCTTCAAATGGTAATTTTCAACTTAACCTTCCTTTAATTAATGATTTAGAAGATGTGGTTATAAAAATATACTCATTAGTAGGTAAAGAAGTCTATTCTGAAACTAGAAATTACGACTCTAAAATTGTATTGAATAAAAAACTTTCTTCTGGAATGTATATTATTTCCGTAAAGGCAGGAGCAAATGTTTTTAAGGATAAAATTATAATTAAAGATTAAGTTGATACTATATAATAATTATGATTGTTTATTGCAGCAATATATTTAACTAAAATAATCTTTTAACTCTCTTATATTAGAATGAAACAAAAGTTACTATTAATAATTATTTTGATATGTATTGTATCATGTAATAATAAAGATAAAACAATTACCATTAAATCTTTGTTAAATGAAATGGTTGATAGAGAAAAATTAGCTCAATTTCCCGAATCTAATTTTAGATTAAAACAACAAAGTAGTTATAATAGAGCTTCTGTAAGCCCAAAAGATACAGTAGGTTGGTTTGAGAATCATGATTTTAATTCAAATGAAAAAGACCATAATTTTATTAGAATTGAAGAAAAAAATGGACAAAAAGAATGGGTTTTAATGGACCATAAAGGAGCCGGTACAATTGTGCGTACTTGGATGCCTTTTAAAAATCCTAAAAATTCAAATACAAACAGTATTATTAAATTCTATTTAGATGGTTCAGAAACTCCTGCTTTAGAAGGTAATATGTTAGAGTTGTTAAACGGAGATGGAGTTATACCTTTTCCATTAGCACATAAATCATTACGATCTGCAGTTTCTTTTTTTCCTATTCCGTATGCAAAAAGATGTAAAATTACAGTTACAGAACGTCCATTTTTCTTTCAGTTTACTTACAGAGAATATCCTAAAGAAACAGCTGTAAAAACATTCACCTTACAAGATTATAATTTAGCAAAATCAACAATTCAAAAAGTAGCTAAAACACTTTTAAGTGTAGGTACTAAAAACAAATTAGAAAAAAATGATAAAACTTACCATCTTAAACCAAATCAAGAAAAGGTTTTTAGTTTACAGAAAGGAGAAGCAGCTCTAAAAGAGTTATCGCTAAAATTAAAGAGTTATCAAGATTCTACAGTTACACGTTCAGTTATTATCAAAATTAATTTTGATGGAAAGCAAACTGTTTGGTGTCCTATTGGAGATTTTTTTGGGACAGGAGTTGGTTTGCATCCTTTTAAAGGATGGTACAGAACAGTTGCAGAAGATGGTACTTTGTCTTGTAAATGGGTAATGCCTTATCAAAAAGAAGCAAAAATAAGTATTGTTAATTTAGGTGAAAAACCAGTAGAATTTAAATTTAAAACGAAAGTAGAAAATTGGCAATGGAATGATAATTCTATGTATTTTCATACAGGTTTTCGTCAGCAATATCCTGTAGCTACAAGACCTTTTTCTGATTGGAATTATATAGATATAAAGGGTAGAGGTGTTTATGTAGGTGATGCATTAACGGTAATGAATCCTGTTAAGAAATGGTGGGGAGAAGGTGATGAAAAAATATATGTTGATGGAGAAAAGTTTCCATCAATTTTTGGTACGGGTACAGAAGATTATTATGCATATTCTTGGGGAGGAGTCAGTACCGATTTTTATGAACATCCATTTCATGCACAGCCTCGTAGTAATGTATATAATAAATTAAATAGAAAAACTAGTAACGAGAGAAATACACAAGGTTATAGTACAGAAACAAGAACTAGAGCTTTAGATGGCATGCCTTTTAGTAGTTCTTTAAAATTAGATATGGAGGTCTGGAGTTGGGCAGATTGTGATATGCAATATGCTGTTGGTGTGTATTGGTATGGAGATGCAAATTCTACAACAAATGTTAAACCTGTACCAGAGCAAGTTTCAATATTTCCTAAGTGGTAAAAAATACAAAGTAAGGATTGTGAGTAGTTTGGCTTTAAAAGATATTTTAATGTAAAACGTAAATCATTAAAAAAAATAAATATGAAAAGATTTGAATTATTACTATTTGTAATAGTATTAACCATTAATGTATCTAATGCTCAAAACCCAATTTTACAAAAAAAAGATTCAGGATTTATTTACGCAGCAGATCCAGCAGCAGAAGTTTTTAATGATAAGGTTTATGTGTATACTTCTAGAGATGTATCTAATGCCACTTCATTTAGTACAATGCAAGATTATGCCGTTTTAGAGTCTTCAGATTTAAAAACATGGATTAATCATGGGGGGTTGTATTAAAACCTAGAGAATACTCTTGGGCTTATGGTCAAATGAATGCGCCAGATGTTGCTTTTAAAAATGGCTGGTATTATTTTTATTTTCCTTATGATAAAACACATATTGGTGTGGCAAAAAGCAAAACGCCAATAGGGCCGTGGCAAGAAGCAGTTTCTAGTAAGATTACTACTATATTCGATCCAACTGTTTTTGTAGATGATGATGGGCAGGCTTACATTTATGGAAATGATACAAAAGTAAATATAGGAGAACCAGGAAGGCATATTATGGGGGCAAAATTAAAAGATAATATGGTTGAGTTAGATGGACCTTGGGTTCAACTAAGTAAAGAACAAGTTAATGAAGCGGTGCATGTTTTTAAAAGAAATAATATATACTATTTTCATGCAAGAGTTGGTAAAGTAACAAAATATTGGATGGCAGATAATCCATTACCAAAATATGCTACTTTAAAAGGAGAGTTAGCTCCAGATGCACCTAAAGCTCCAAATCATGCCTCAGTAATAAAGTTTAAAAAAGATTGGTATTTTTTTTATCATAGAGGAGATGTTAATGAGGGTTCTTTTCATCGAAGATCTACATGTATAGAAAAGATGATGTTTAGAGAAGATGGAACGATTATACCAATAGTATATACATTAAGTTTAGATAAATAATTTGTTTTAAATGTTTTAAAATAAATAAGTTATTGTATTTCTAAATAATAAACTAGCTTATTTTGTTTAGAATTAGATATTTAAGCATAAGATTGTATGAGTATGTTAAAAAAATAAGATTATATAAAATGAAACAGCTATTAAGTAAATTACAATTATTGATGTGTTTTGTTGTGTTGTTGGGTTCTAAAGCATTGAATTCACAAACCAAATTACCATCAATTTTGTCTGATAATATGGTTTTACAACAATCTGCAGATGTAAAAATATGGGGCTGGGACATACCTGATCAAAATATTATTGTTACCCCTTCTTGGTCAAAAGCTGTAAAAACTACAACAAATAAAGATGGGAAATGGCAGTTGTTAGTTAAGACGCCTAAAGCAGGTAAAATAGGGAGAATAAAAATAAAAGGCTCTACAAAACAAACAATAAATAATATTTTATTTGGGGAAGTCTGGTTATGTTCTGGGCAGTCAAATATGGAAAGAGAACTAGGGTTTAGAAATAATCAAAAACCAATTGTAAATTTTTGGGAAGAATCACAAAATGCAAATAATTCTAATATACGTATGTTTTTAGTTCATAGAAAAAAATCGAATACTCCATTAGAAGATTCTGTTGGTAAGTGGGTTATTTGCACACCAGAAACTGTTTTAAAATTCTCTGCTGTTGGTTATTTTTATGGTAAACAGTTGGTAGATAAATTAAAAACACCTGTAGGTTTAATTCAAGCTGCTTGGGGCGGAACTAAAGTAGAACCTTGGACGCCTAAAGAAGGTATAGAAAAAACTATTTTAGATGATAAGTATAAAAAAAAGTTTTCGTCTCTTTATAATGGTATGATTTCTCCTTTAATAAACTATAAAATTAAAGGAGCTATTTGGTATCAAGGAGAGTCAAATGTATCTAATTGGAAACAATATAAAAAGCTTTTTCCTAATATGATTTCAAGTTGGAGATCAGCATGGAATATTGGCAATTTTCCGTTTTATTTTGTGCAGATAGCACCTTATAATTATCCAGATAAATTTGGGGTTCCCAAAATTGTAGAAGCACAGTTAGAAGCTTTAAAGTTGCCAAATACAGGTGTTGCTGTAACACAAGATATTGGGGCTTTTAATGATATTCATCCGCCAGAAAAAAAAGAAGTTGGTCGTAGGTTAAGTTTAATTGCATTACATAAAACATATGGTAAAAAAGATGTTATATATTCTGGTCCCTTTTTAAAATCGTTTAAAACAGAAGAACAAAAAATAATTTTAGATTTTAAAACTCCAGGTTCTACATTACACTCTGTAGGTGCAATAATGGGGAAAATACCATCATTTTATATTGCGGGAGAAAACAAAACCTTTCATGAAGCTCAAGTTAATCAGAAAGGAAATCAAATTATATTAACCAGTACTAAGGTTAAATATCCTGTAGCTGTAAGGTATAATTGGGCTAATAATGCAAATGGAACTCTTTATAATAATGAGGGTTTACCTGCACTTCCTTTTAGAACAGATAATTGGGATGAAGTACTTTATGCAAAATAAAATTCTTTATAAAATTATAACTGTATTAAGTTTAAAGTTACATGTTTTTTAAATTGTAAAAAGATGCATTTTAAATACTAATTATTGGTTGTAGTCAATGTAAGTTTTAAATCAGAATTCTACATTTTAGAGAATACAATTAAGCTTAATTATGATATCCATTTTTCAAATAATATAAAAAGAATGTGGTTTGTTTTTTTGATAAAATAAAACGATGGAAAAAAGACGTCAGAAAAATATAATTAAAAACTGTTTTTAGATGCTAGAGTAAAAATATGGCTCTTAAACATTTAGAGTGTCTTTTTATCGCATATAAAAGTCTTTTTGCAACATTTATGCCTACTGTTTGATAAAAATGAAACATTTGTTTGACTTATTTTTGATTTAATTATTAGTAAAATAGGGTTCTTATTTATCTGATTGATAAGTAAAAACTAAATATAGAAAATCTATATTTTTTAATTAACAGTAATTAAGTAAAAAACATAAAATGAAGAAGTGCCTATTTGTATTAATGTTTGTGGCCATCTTGTTTAGCTGTAAACAAGAAAGTAAATTGGAAATAACCTCACCTAACGGACAGATTTCTGTTAAGTTAAAAACAGTAGAAAATAAGTTGGTTTATAATCTTTTTGATAAACAAATCAATTTAATTTCTAACTCAGAAATTTCTATTTTACAAAATGTATCAGTTAAAGTTTTAGAAACTAAAGTAAATCAAGTTAACAATACATGGAAGCCAGTTTGGGGGCAGTTTAGTGAAATTAAAGATCATTATCAAGAATTAGAAGTTTCTTTAAATTATCAAGAAGTACCAGCTACGTTGTTTGTAAGAGTGTATGATTCTGGAGTAGCTTTTAGATTTAAAGTAGATGAAGTCTCTAAAGACTTAAGTCCATCTTATTACATACAGTATGGATTATCTAATAACGATGAAATTTTTTCTCCTGCAGGAGAAGGAAAGCCTCTTGGTCCATTATCTATTGGAGACTTAGCTAATACAGATTTAAAAAAACAAATACTTAAAATGCCATTGTTGGTAGAAAACCATCAAAATAAATACATATCACTTTTAGAGTCAGATTTAGTAAGTGCTCCAGGTTTTGATGTAATGAAATTGTATTTTGATAAAGAAAGCAAATTATTAGCTTCTAATACTAAATTTAGTTCTACAAAAAACAATATTATAACTCCTTGGAGAGTAATTTTAATTGAAGATAATATAGGTGATTTATTAACCAATACAGTACCATTAAATGTAGCGGCAGCCAATAAAATAGAAGATCCATCATGGATTAAACCAGGGAAAACTTTATGGGATTGGAGAGTACATGGTTATACTGCAAAAGACGGATTTACTTACGGAATTGACAATGAAAGCTATTATAGGTTTATAGATTTTGCAGCAGAAAATGATATTGAATATTTTATGATTGATGATGCTTGGTATACACATGTAGAGCCAGGAAAAATGACATTATCAGAGAAGTTAGATTTAGATAAAGTAATAGAATATGCTAAAGAAAAAGGTGTAGAACTGCTACTATATTACGATAGAAGACAAGGAGATTACGGAGATAAAGAATTATTTCCTTATTACAAATCTCTAAACATGAAAGGGATTAAATATGGTTTTATGGGACCAAAAGTAGATTTTACTAGAGATGCCATACGTATGAGTGCAGACAATAATTTGTTGATAGATTTTCACGATGGTCCTGTTCCTTTTACTGGAGTTTCTAGAACGTATCCTAATGCCATTACTAGAGAATTTTGTCATGCACAACAAGATTCTAGACGTGCTTTTACTCCTAAAACATTTATTAGAATGGCATTAATTAATGCTCTTCAAGGTCCTTTAGATATGAATAATGGAATTTTTGATGTGACTAGTGTAAATGCAGGAGAAAGAGAAAAAGGACCTAGAAAATTAAACTCTTTACAAACCACCTCTGTGGCAGAAGCCGCAAGAACGTTAATTATTTTTAGTGGTTTGGTTTGTATTCCAGATGCTCCTGAAGCTTATGGAGAAAAATTAGATTTGTTTGAGTTTATAAAAGAAATGCCAGTAGGTAAATGGGATGAGTCTAAAGTATTACAGGCTAAAATGGATGCATACATTTCTACGGCTAGAAGAAGTGGTGACCAATGGTTTGTTGGTTCTGTACATGCAGAAGGAGGAACATTAGAAATTCCATTAGATTTTCTTGAAGAAGGAAAAACATACACGGTTACTTATTATGAAGACACCAAAGAAACAAATAGTAAAACAAATCCAGAAACTTATCAAGTAAGAACATCTACAGTTAAAAAAGGAGATGTAGTAAAAGCTAATATAGTTGAAGGTAGTGGTCATTGTATGTGGATTAGAACAGAATAAAAAACTAAGAAAGAGAATGAAAAATATGATAAAAAAACTATTTTTTACTGTTGCATTTCTGTTGGGGTATTGGGCAAATGCACAGCAAAATAAACAGCCCAATATTATTTTAATTTATGCGGATGATTTAGGAAAAGGGATTTTAAGTCATTATGGGCAAAAAATTATTAGCACCCCGCATATAGACCAATTAGCACAAGAGGGAATTACTTTTGAAAACGCATATTCAGGTATGGTATGTGCTCCCTCAAGAGCATCGTTAATTTCTGGATTAAGAGATTCTGATCCAACTAATTTTGAAATCACCAAAGCAGGTATTTATAAAAAAATAAGTGATGGAAAATACACCAATCAACAAATTCAACATAAAATAAATACAGCGTTAACACCACCCGATAAAAATGCTGTTTTTTTAGGAGAGGTAGCTCAAAAGCAAGGTTATGTAACAGGACAGTTTGGAAAGTTAGAGTGGGGGTTTGCAACATCTCACGAGCAAATGGTAAGACATGGTTGGGATGAATATTACGGATATTTAGATCATGTAAGAGCTCACGGTTTTTATCCTCCTTTTTTATTTAGAAATGGAGAGGTAGAATATATTGAAGGAAATACGCATGCAGATTGTGGAAAAACAAAAGAGAAAGAAACACCTGAAAAATACAAAGAACGTTGGAACATGAACGGAAAAACCGTTTATTCCCAGCATTTGTTTATGAACAATGTTTTAAACTTTATTAGTAAAAATAAAGCCAATCCATTCTTTTTATATTTTCCTACGCAATTGCCACATGGTCCTGTTTCGGTACCAGCTGTACATCCAGATTTTGCCAATAACAAGCAATTAACTACCATAGAAAAAGAATATGCTTCCATGGTAAAAATGTTAGATGACAATGTTGGACAAATAATGGCACATTTAAAAAACTTAGGGATTGATGAAAATACATTGGTCATTTTTACATCTGATAACGGTCACGAAATTTATTATTCCAAAGAGGGAAGAGTATCTAAACCTTATAAAAATGTAAAAACAGGAGAACGTTTTGATGATTTAAAAGCTAAGTTTTATAGTGAGTTAGGAGGTGATGTTTTTGATGGTAACGGAGGTAGAGCCGGTTTAAAAAGGAGCAATTTACAAGGAGGAATCCAAACCCCTTTAATTGCTAGGTGGCCTAAAAAAATAGCCAAAGGAAAACAGAGTAATTTATTAGTAGCCAATTATGATTTTGTAGCCACTATTGCAGATGTTACAGGGTACAATGGCAAAGTAAAAACAGATGGATTGTCATTTTATAAAGAGCTAATAGGAAAAGGAAATACAAAAGAACACGATTATGTGGTTTATGCATCTTTTATAGGCCCAACTATTATTACCAATGATGGATGGAAGTTAAGAACGCATTTGCCTAAAAATGCTTTTGAGTTGTTCTACTTACCAGATGATTATCGTGAAGAGAAAGATTTGTCTCAACAGTATCCAGAAAAAGTAAAAGCGCTTAAAAAGGAAATGAAAAAAGCTTGTGCTGGAGATTTAGAAAATGGAGTTTTTACGTTTGGAAAAAATTCTGTGGATGTAGAAAAATCATCAAAAAAATAAAATAGCTATAAAATTATAATAATGAAGATACACACATCATTTTTAAAATACGGAGGCTTATTTGCAATTGTTTTTTTATTACTCGTTTCTTGTCATCAAGAAACAGAAAAAGATGCTGCTAATTTAAAATTATGGTATCAACAACCAGCAAATGCGAGTAAAGAGTTAGCTTCTGTTATTGTTAACAGAAATAATCCAGAATGGCTAAAAGCTTTGCCTTTGGGTAATGGTGCTTTTGGAGCCATGGTTTATGGAGATGTAAATCAAGAACGCATTCAGTTAAACGAAGAAACCATGTGGTCTGGGAGTGTAGATGACAACGACAATCCTGAAGCGTTAAAAGCACAAGCAGAAATTAGAAAATTACTTTTTGAAGGCAAATATAAAGAAGCTACAGCGTTAACAAGACAAACCCAAGTTTGTAAAGGAGCTGGTACTGGGCACGGAAAAGGGGCTAATGTACCTTTTGGATGCTTTCAAACCCTAGGAGATTTGTGGATTGATTTTGAAAAAGAAAGTGACTATCAAAATTATCATAGAGAGTTAGATTTAGAAGAAGCGGTTGTTAGAGTTCAATACACTCAAGATGGAGTTATTTATAAAAGAGAACATTTTGTAAGTCATCCAGATCAATTAATGGTGGTAAAATTAACAGCCGATAAGCCAGGAAGCATTTCTTTTAAAGGAACACTAACTAGACCAGAATATTACCAAACAAAAGCAGAAAAAGATCAACTGGTCATGCAAGGAGCGCTTTCTGATGGTAAGGGAGGAAAAGGTTTGGAGTATATAACCCGTTTGTCTGCTAAAAACAAAAATGGAACTGTAGTTTATAAAAATGATGCTATAGAGGTTAAAAATGCCGATGAGGTAATTCTTTATTTAACAGCATCTACCAATTATCTGTTGGATTATCCTAACTATAAAGGAAGAGATTACGTAACCATAACAGCAGAACGTCTTAAAAAAGGAAAAGAAAAATCTTATGAGGCTATTTTAGAAGCTCATACCAAAGAATACCAGAATTATTACAAAAGAGTAAGCCTTAAATTAACGTCAGATTTAGATACCATTCCTACAGATGTAAGGTTAAAAAACTTTAAAAAAGAAAAAGGAAAATCAGATTTACATTTGGTGGAACAATTGTATCAATATGGTAGGTATTTATTGATTTCATCATCTAGACCAGGAACCATGCCTGCTAATTTACAAGGAATATGGGCAAATCAATTGCAAACACCTTGGAATGGAGATTACCATACAGATGTAAATGTGCAAATGAATTATTGGTTGGCAGAAGTAGCCAATTTAGGAGAAATGCATTTGCCTTTGTTTGATTTAATGGAATCGTTACAAGAACCTGGAGCAAAAACCGCTAAAATTCACTACGATGCCAAAGGTTGGGTAGTTCATCCGGTAACTAATGTATGGGGATTTACATCACCTGGAGAAAAATCAGATTGGGGAATGCACGTAGGAGCTGGAGCTTGGCTAACTACGCATATTATGGAGCATTATTACTTTACGTTGGATAAAGAATTTTTAAAGAATGAATTTCCGGTATTAAAAGGAGCTACAGAATTTTATATGGATTGGTTAATTCCAGATCCTAAAACAGGGAAGTTAATTTCTGGTCCAACGGTGTCTCCAGAAAACAAATTTAAAGCTCCTGACGGTAGTGTGAGTAAAATATGCATGGCTCCTGCTCATGACCAACAAGTAATTTGGCAGTTGTTTCAAAACTATATTGCTGCTGCGAATGCTTTAGATAAAAACGATGCATTTTTAAATAGTGTAAAACAAGCTCAAGCACAGTTGCAAGGTCCTAAAATAGGAAGTGACGGACGTTTGTTAGAGTGGAATGAGGAATTTGAAGAAATTGAAAAAGGACACAGACATATTTCTCATTTATATGCACTACATCCTGGTTTTCAAATAGATGTTGATGAAACACCTGAGTGGGCCACTGCAGCAAGAAAATCTTTAGATTATAGAATTCAACACGGAGGTGGTGCTACAGGTTGGAGCTCAGCTTGGTTAATAAATCAGTATGCTCGTTTAGGTGATGGGGATCTTGCAGAAAAGAGTTTAAAGACACTGTTATCAAAAAGAATTAGTTACAATTTATTTGGTCAACATCCACCTTTTCAAATAGATGCCAATTTTGGAGCTACAGCTGGAATTTCAGAAATGTTAATACAAAGTCATACCGGAGAAATTAGATTATTGCCTGCTTTACCAAGCGATTGGAAAAATGGTGAAGTAAAAGGATTGTGTACCAAAGGTGGTTTTGTGGTAGACATTAAATGGCAAGATGGGAATTTAATATCTGCAATAATCCATGCAAAACAAGGAGGAGAGGCTAAGATAAAGTACAAAGACAAAATAATTAGTATACATACAAAACCAGGAGAAAATATTGAGTTTCCACTATAAAATAATAAAATTAAAAATACTAAAATGATATCACAAAGATTTAAACTATACTCAATAGCATTGTTGTTACTTACAGTAGCACCAAATGTATTTGCACAAAATAATAATCAGTCCCCAAACATCATTTATATTCTTGCAGATGATTTAGGTTACGGAGATGTTAAAACGTTTAATCCTAACGGAAAAATTCCCACTCCAAATATGGATAAAATGGCAGAAAATGGAACCAAATTCACAGATGCTCATACTTCATCAGCCGTTTGTACACCTACGCGTTACGGAATTTTAACAGGTCGTTACAATTGGAGAACTTCTTTAAAACATAGTGTATTAAGCGGGTACTCTAAATCGTTAATAAAAAAAGAACGTACTACTGTAGCAGATGTATTAAAAAGTAAAGGATACAAGACTGCTTATATAGGAAAATGGCATTTAGGTTGGGATTGGAATTTTGTAAATAAAAATGAAAAAAGAATAGATAAATTAAATGCTAAGCCAAAGGTAGATTTTACCAAACCTATTAAAAATGGTCCATCTACTCACGGATTTGATTATTCTTTTGGTTTTTGTGGTTCTTTAGATATGGCTCCGTATGTATATGTAGAAAACGATATGCCAACCATGGTACCTACTAAGACAACTGTTTCTGTTGATGAAAAAGGAATTTGGAGAAAAGGATTAACTTCTGATGACTTTAATCATGCTACAGTTTTACAAGATTTAACAGACAGAGCTGTAGATTATATAAGTAATCAAGCAAAAGAAAAAGAGCCTTTCTTTTTATATTTTCCTTTACCTGCACCACATACACCTATTTTACCAACTATAGAATTTTTAGGGAAAAGTAACACCAATATGTATGGAGATTTTGTTATGCAGGTTGATGATGTACTTAGACAGATAAGAATCGTTTTAAAAGAACAAGGAATTTCTGAAAATACTTTGGTGATATTCACTAGTGATAATGGATGTTCTCCTAAAGCAGATTTTGAAGAATTGGCTAAAGTAGATCATGATCCAAGTTATGAGTTTAGAGGAACCAAATCAGATATATACGAAGGAGGACACAGAGTTCCGTTTATAGTAGAGTGGCCAGCAAAAGGATTAAAAAATGCAACATCAGACAAAACAATTTGTACTACAGACTTTTTAGCAACTTGTGCAGATATTACAGGTTATAAATTACAAGATGCAGAAGGGGTTGATAGCTACAGTATGTTACCGCTAATTACAGGTGCAAAGAATGATGATATTCGTGAATACACAGTTCATCACTCTATAGATGGTTCTTTTGCTATTAGAAAAGGAGATTGGAAATTGAGCGTTTGTAAAGGTTCTGCAGGATGGTCTTATCCGAAGTTAAGCGATATTAAAAAAGAAAATTTAGACTTGCCAGATATGCAGTTGTACAATCTTAAAAAGGATATTGGAGAAACTAGAAATGTAATTGCTGAGTATCCAAAAGTAGTAGCAGAATTAAAAGCGGCTCTTAAAAAAATCATTTTAGACGGTAGAAGTACCAAAGGGAAAAAACAAGAAAATGATGGGATGGAAGGTTGGAAACAAATTCAATCAATTATAAACTAAGATTTTAAAAATTAAGATGAGGTTCTATTTTACAAGTTTGTTAGCTATTTTTTTCACGCTTAGCATCTCTTGCCAAACCCTTAACAAAACAATGAAGTTTGAATATGTAGGAGTGGCAGCAGAAAATAAAGGAATGCATGTTTGGGGTTCTTCTCCCATTGTAGATAGTGAAGGAAGAACGCATCTTTATGCTGCTCAATGGTCAATAAATACACAAGTTGACTTTAGTGGTTGGTATAAAGATTGTGAAATAGGTCATTATGTAAGTAATAATCCAGAAGGTCCATTTGAATATTTAGGTGTTGCTGTTAAGGATCTGGATAAAAAATTTAATTCTCCTCACAATCCCACAATTAATTATATAGATGGAAAATACGTTTTATGTTTTATAGTAAATGAAGATAACAAACTTAAAACCCAGCGAATCATAATGTATGTTGCTGATGATTTAAGCGATCATTGGAGACCTGCCAAAGGAGCAGAAGCAGATGGTACTATTTTAAGAAAACCAAAAGATACTACCATTTGGAATTACAAAGCAAAATTAGGAGTATCCAATCCTACACTAATTAAGTTTAAAGGAAAGTATATGTTGTATCATAAATCTGTAGTGCCTAAAGAACCTAAAGGATCTGCATATACTTATGGAGTTGCCGTTTCTGATCATTTGGAAGGACCTTATAAAATTTATAACAAAAGAGTTACTTCTCCAAAAATGCAATTAGAAGATGCATATGCATTTACCATGAATGATTCGGTATATATGTTAAGTCGTGATTTTGTTGGAACTCTTGGGAATAGTGGAGGAGGATTATTGTGGAAATCTGCAGATGGATATTATTTTCCAGAAGATAATACCATAAGATCATACGAGGATTTAGAACATTATGTTGGTAAAGAATTTTTAAAAGATGCTTCTGTATATAGAGGGAAAAAGTTTGGCAAACTAGAGAGAGCACAAATATTGTTTAAAAACGGAAAACCAGCTTATTTGTATTTGGCAACAGGAGTACAGGTTAAACTTGGCTTTGGTAGTTCTTCTCATGTATTTAAAATAAACTACGAGTAAGATAAACTTTGAATAAAATTTATAATTAAATAACGAATATGTATGCATAATTATTTAAAACTAGGTGTTTCTTTTTTGTTGATAACGTTGGTTGTTGCTTGTGGTAGCAGTCCATCAGAAAAAGAAGTAAAGGATTATGAAAATATTCCAGAAACCATAAATTTAAATCAATTAAATACACCCAAAGGTGTTTTACGATTAAATAAACAAGAAGTTACTCCAAATGCAGAGGGTATTATTGCCGAAATAAAACTAGAATTACCCAAGTTTAAAAAAGGAATTTACTACCGTCCATTTTCAGAAAAACTAGCTGCAGGAAATAGGGTAGAACCACTTTGGTTTGATGATATTTCAGAATTAAACAATTACAAACATCAAAAACCAAGAATGGATAGTCATGTAAATCTTGGGGCATTTATGATGTTACAACAAGAAAATGGCGAGTACTTGGCTCTGTTGCCATTAACATCAAACCGCATAGGGAATACGTTTAGTGTACACAATAACAATATGTATATCACCATGGCAACTTATGGTACAGCAACAGAAAATGTATCTGTTCCTTTTGTGAGTTATGCACAATCTAAAAATCCTTATGAAGCAGCAAGACAAGTTTGGGAGTTGGCTATGCAAATGGATGAAATTAAGGAAAATATCAACTGGAGAGAACAAAAAGAATATCCAGAAGCTTATAACTATTTAGGGTGGTGTTCTTGGGAACATTACAAGCATAAAATAAACGAAGAAATTATTTTAAAAGCGGCTAAGGATATTAAAACAAGTTCAATTCCTTTTAGGTGGATGTTGATAGATGATGGGTATTTAGACCATAAACAAAATGCTTTATTGTCTTTTGGAGTAGATAAGAAAAAGTTTCCTAACGGATGGGAACCTATTATGGCTCAAAAAGATGAGAAAATAAAATGGTTTGGAATCTGGAGACATTTTAACGGGTATTTTGGAGGGATTTCTTTAAACCATAACATGCCACAATTACAAGATTATTTGGTAGAGAGAAATCCAAGAGGGAAAAGGAAATTTTACATGCCTAAAATTTCAGAAGAAGCAGCCAATGCTTTTTACCATGAAATGACAGAGCATACTAAAAAAAATGGTTTTGATATTATTAAGGTAGATTTCCAGTCTGATAATTTCCGTAATAATACAGGAGCTAGCAATGCTATTTTAGGAGTACATTATAACAATACGGCTTTAGAAGAAAATACCAAAAGCAAAGGTTTAATGTTTTTAAACTGTATTGCTCAACAAAGTTTTAATGTATTTAACCACAGATACAGTGCTTTAATAAGAGGGAGTGTAGATTACAAAACTACAAAAGATCGTTTAGATGTTACCTTGGTGCAAAACTTTGCCAATGCCTTTTGGTTAGGGCACACACATTGGTTAGATCAAGATATGTTTTTTGCCAATTTTAAAGAAACAGCTCAATTAATGGCGGTATCAAGAGCCCTATCAGGAGGACCTATTTACTTGTCTGATGAACCTGAAAACATTGATGACACGGTGTTAAAACCATTAACATATAAAGATGGTCGTATTGTGGGAACGTTAGCACCAGCAGTACCATTGCCAGAAAGTTTAATGCAAGATCCTTATGCTGATGACAAAGCGTTTAAAGTAATTGCTCCTTTACAAAACAAAACCGCAGCTATTATGGCTGTTAATTTAAACCAGAATGATAAAGAGGTTTCTACAAAAGTTTCTTTAAAAGATTATGCTTTTGCTGGAGGAATGATTCAGCCTTATAAGGGCTTGTGGCAAACACCAAAAGAAGGAGTTTTGTTGTACGATTATTACAACAAAACCGCACAAGTTTTAAAAGACGATTATTCATTTACGTTGGCATCAAGAAAAGAACGTTTGCTATTGTTAAATCCTATTAAAGAAGGATGGGCAGTTATTGGTAGACCCGATAAATATTTATCTGGAGCTACGTATGAATTGTTAAATGTTGATGAACAATCTGTAAACATAAAAATGATAGAAGACGGTTCGTTGTTATTATGGACTAACGGAAAAATACCAACATCGGAAAACTTTGAATTTACAGACTTAGGAAATGGGTTGTGGCAAGGGAACTTAATCAACCCTGTGGATAGCAAAGAATATATTATTTCTAAAAAGTAATAGAATATATGAAGTTTATTATCTCCTTATTAATACTGATTTTTTCAAGTTTACAAACTCATGCTCAGTTTACTTTAACGTATAACGAGCCTGCAAGTCCGTTTACCCAAGAACAAAGAAATAATTACAACAAAAACGGGTACATGCAAGAAGCTTTACCGCTTGGAAATGGAAGGTTAGGAGCCATGTTTTCTGGAGGAATTGCACAAGAGCATATCATGATGAATGAAATTACCTTGTGGATGAATGCCAAGAGAGGGTTAGATTCAGTTGCGCAATCTGGAACAAGAATAGGGGCTCATAAAAATTTTTATAAAGTAAGAAAAGCATACCAAGAGGAGCACTACGGTACAGGAGAAAATAGTATGGAGGCTACGGCCACTAAATATTTAAGTACCCAACAACCCATAGGAAATTATGCACCGTTTGCAGATGTGTACGTGTCAACAGGTCATCAAACCAAAGACATTAGTCATTACAATCGTTCTTTAGATATTCATAAAGGTGTGGGAACGGTTCATTACCATATTGGAAAAGCGGAATACACTAGAACGTATTTTTCTAGTCATCCACATGATGTAGTGGTTGCTCGTTATACGGCTAAAAAAGCTACAATGAATCTTACCATTCATACAAGTTCTTTACATAAACTTAACCGTTTAGAAGCTAAAGGACAGAGAATTGTATTGCAAGGAGAAGCTGTTATGGAGAAAGATCCTGTGCAGTTTATGCAAAGCGTTTTTGTAGATGCTGGAAAAGAAGAAATCATAGCACAACAAGATGGTTCTTTAAAGATTAAAAATGCTACAGATGTTAAAATATATGTAGCAGCCTATACGGATTATCTTCCAGTTTATCCAACATTTAAAGGACGTGATTATATAGCTGATACTGAAAAAACATTAAAAAAAGCAGTTGAGGTAGGGTATCAAGAACTTAAAGAAATGCATCAAAATGATATTTCAGCATTGATGGATCAATGTCAATTGAACTTAAATTACGAACCTTCTGGTGTTACTACAGATCAACTAATTGCTCAAGGTTCAAGTATTGAGTTGGAAAATCTTTATTTTAATTATGCTCGTTATTTACAAGTAAGTTCATCACGTACAGCACCTGTACCTTCAAATTTACAAGGTTTGTGGAATGGTCATTTAAAACCTGCTTGGAATGCCGATTATCATACAGATATTAATTTGGCTATGAACTATTGGATGGTTGAGACTGCCAACTTGCCTAATTCTTTTAAACCTTATGTGTCTTATTTAAAAACGATTGCTGAGTCTGGTAAACATACTGCAAAAGAATCTTTTGGTATAGAAAAAGGTTGGAGTATGGGACTTAATGGAAATGTATTTGGATTTACAGCACCCAATGTACATGGTAGAAGAATGCAACAATCTGGAGCATGGTTGTGTCAGAATTTATTTGAACATTATGCGTTTAGTAAAGACAAAAAATATTTAGAAGAAATTTATCCTGTTTTAAAAGGAGCAGCCGAGTTTTATGTTGAATTTTTAGCTCCTTGGAAAGATGGTTCTTTAGTAGTATATCCAACTTGGTCTCCAGAAAATGCCTATTTAGTAAAAGAGTTTGGAAAGTTAAACAAACAAGCTTACGGAGCTTCTTTTGAACAGCAATTGGTGTTGAATTTATTTACAGATTATATAGAGGCTTCTGTGGTTTTAAATAGAGATAAAGCCTTTAGAAAAACCGTACAAGAAACCATTTCTAAACTTTGTCCTCAAAAAATAGGACAGTATGGTCAGGTACAAGAATGGCCAGAAGATTGGGACAATCCTACAGATCATCATAGACATATTTCTCATTTAATAGCCTTACACCCAGGACGAGATTTTTCACCTTTAACAACTCCAGAACTATCAAATGCAGCTTTGGTAACCATGAAACATAGAGGAGATATTTCTACAGGTTGGAGTACTGCATGGAAAACTAATTTTTGGGCAAGACTACACAATGGTGATAAAGCATATCAATTTTATCAGTTTTTAACCGCTAAAAGAACTTATGCTAATTTGTTCGATTTTCATCCTCCTTTTCAAATTGATGGAAACTTTGGGGGAACTGCCGGTGTATGCGAAATGCTATTGCAAAGTCACCTAAGAAGTGTTAATAATAGAGCTGATAATATTCAAGAAGCAGCATTTGTGGCTTATCAAAATACATCAGAAAACAAGAAACATTTTGTTCCTGTAGCTCCTAAAGAATCCATAGCAAATGCTCCTTATATACTGCACTTGTTGCCAGCTTTGCCATCGGCTTGGTCTAAAGGAAGTGTTAAAGGCTTAAGAGCTCGTGGAGGTTTTGAAGTGGATTTAGAATGGAGTAACGGAGTGTTGGCAAACGCTATCATTCGTGCTAAAACAAAAGGTGAGTTTAGAGTTTTTTATCAAGGAAAATTAAGTAAAGTATGGTCTCTTAAAAAAGGAGAATCAATGGTTTGGAAACAATAAAAAATGAAAATAGAAAACATGAAATTTTTAACTATAAATGCCATTTTTTTAATGGTTGTAGGTGGGTTAAGTGCTCAGGAAACAAGCAATGATTGGCCTGTGTTAAAAACCTACAACCAAGAGCATATCCAAAAAATTAAAATGCCTGTAGGAGGTATTGGTACAGGAACGGTATCTTTTACGGGTAGAGGTTCTTTAGAAGATTGGGAAATTATGAATCGTCCGGCAAAAGGATTTAATCCCACTTTAGAAAATTGGGGGCCAGCCAAAGAAAAAGGACCATTTTTTGCCATTTTTATGGAAGATGAAGATGGGAATAAACAAACACGTTTGTTAGAAGGAATGCAAGATGAAGCAACTTTTGAAGGGGCTTGGGGAGCTACTTCTAATCAACATGGATTACCACGTTTTAACAATACTACTTTTAAAACAGCCTATCCTTTTGGTCAAGCTTATTTAAGTGATAAAGAGGTACCAGTAGCTGTGGTGGTTGAGGCATTTAATCCATTAATTCCAGGGAATATAGATGATAGTAGTATTCCTATGGTTATTTTAAATTACAAAGTAAAAAATACAAGCAATAAAGACTTGTCTATTTCTTTAGCAGGATCCATTCAAAATTTTATTGGTTTTGATGGAACTAGAGGAAAAGCCATCAAAAACATAAATACCATTCGTGAAGAAAATGAGTTGAAAGGAATTCATTATACCAGTAATGGAGTAGATCCTAAAAGTGAACAATGGGGGACCATGAGTTTTGTTTCTTTAAATAAAGGAGAAACAACTTACCGTACTGCCTGGCAAAAAAAGACGAGCAGATGGGATAAAAAAAGATTAGACTTTTGGGATGATTTTAGTGAAGATGGTATTCTTGAAAAAAGAGAAAATAAGAATGCAAATGCCCCTATGGGATCTTTAGCGGTAAAAACTACTTTAAAAGCAGGAGAAGAAAAAAACTTTCGTTTTTTAATAAGTTGGCACTTTCCAAACAGACAAACTTGGGATAAACCAGGATTTCAGAAACACATAAAAGCAACCGTTGGCAATTATTATACTACAAAATATGCCGATTCTTGGGAGGTGATTACCAAAACAATTCCACGTTTAAAAACTTTAGAAAATAGCACTAAAACGTTTGTTAATTCGCTTATCAAAAGTGATATTCCAGAGGAAATTAAAGAATCTGCATTATTCAATTTAGCACATTTAAGAACACAGTTGGCTTTCCGTATTAAGAGTGGACAGTTGTTAGGTTGGGAGGGACTTTTTGATACTTATGGTTCTTGCTTTGGTTCTTGTACACACGTTTGGAATTACGAACAAACTACTGCTTTCTTGTTTGGTGAATTGGCAAAAACCATGAGAGAAGTAGAGTATAAATACGCTACAGATAATGAAGGATTGATGAGTTTTAGAGTGTATTTACCTTTAAAAGAAGGAAATAAATGGGGAAAAGCAGCTGCTGATGGACAAATGGGAAGCATTATGAAGTTTTATAGAGATTGGCAACTGTCTGGAGATGATGCCTTTTTAAAAGAACACTGGCCAAAAGTTAAAAAATCATTAGAATTCTGTTGGATTCCTGGTGGTTGGGATGCTAATAAAGACGGTGTCATGGAAGGTTCTCAACACAACACCATGGATGTTGAATATTTTGGGCCTAATCCACAGATGGAATTTTGGTATTTGGGAGCTTTAAAAGCCTCAGAAGAAATGGCAAATTATTTAGGAGATAAAACCTTTGCTAAAACTTGTAAAAAATTATACCAAAAAGGATCTAAGTGGATGGATAAAAATCTATTCAATGGTGAATATTACGAGCAACACATAGAGCCACCTATGTCGGCAGATAATGTAGCTCCATCATTAATGGGAATTACAACGGGTGATAAAGCGATTGATTTAACCTCTCCAGATTTTCAGTTAGGTAAAGGAGTGTTGGTAGATCAATTGGTGGGTCAATTTTTTGCGCACTTGGTTGGCTTAGGATATTTGGCAGATGAAAATCATATTAAGACCACATTAAAGTCTATTATGAAATACAACTATGTAGAGAATATGGCTTCACATGCTAATTTCCATCGTTCTTATGCTTTAGGAAATGAATCTGCGTTGTTAATGGCAGCGTACCCAAACGGAAGACCCGCAAAACCATTTCCGTATTATACAGAGGTAATGACAGGGTTTGAATACACAGCCGCTATTGGAATGTTACAAGAAGGATTAACAGAAGAAGGGTTGTTGTCTATTCGTAACATTAGAGATCGTTATGATGGTAAAAAAAGAAGTCCGTTTAATGAGGCTGAAGCTGGACACCATTATGCACGTAGCATGGTAGCTTGGGCAGGTGTGTTAGCAACTACAAAATTCCATTATTCAGCAGTAGAAAAATCTATGAGTTTTACTTCTAAACTTGGAACTTATTTCTGGAGTAATGGTTATAGTTATGGAACTTGTGAGGTAAAAGAAAAAGAAGTGAATTTAACGGTCCTTTCAGGATCATTGGAATTAGAACAATTTTCTTTAGAGAGTGTTGGAACTAAAAAAATAAAAAATCAAACTATAAATTCAGGAAAGTCAATCAACATAAAACTATAAATGGAAATGAAAAATAATATTAAAAGAGCATGTATTTATTTGCCTATAGCCATGCTATCAATTGTAGTATTGAGTGCATGTGGGGCTAAAAAAGCTCAAAAATCAGAAACTAAGACAGAAACTACTCAAGAAGTTAAGCATACAGAAAAAGTAAGTTTTTCCTATTCAGAAATAGAAGGAATAGGAAAAGATCCTGTTTACAACAGAAGAGATCCAAGTGATATTATTAAAGTAGGAAACAAATACTACATATGGTATACACGTATGGATAAGCCTGTAAGATCTGGTTATTGGGGAACTATTTGGTATGCTACCTCAGAAGATGAAGGACATACTTGGAAAGAACAAGGAATGGCATTAGGGTTAGGTAAAGAGGGTACTTTTGATAGTCATTCTGTATTTACACCAAATATTTTGGCTTATAAAGGAAAATATTACATGTATTACACAGGAGTACAGCCAACACCAGGAAATCCTAACAAAGAATTTGAAGGGAACAGTACTACAGATTTTACAGCCATAGGTGTAGCGGTAGCAGATAGTCCTGAGGGACCTTTTAAAAGACCTAAAAACAATGTGGTAATTGCTCATAGTGAGGTATCGTCAGATTTTGATAGTTACCGAGTGGATGATGCAAGCTTATTGGTGAAAGACGGAAAAATTTGGTTGTATTATAAAGGAAGATGTATAGAACATGGTAAAAAAGGTGCGCATCATACTCAAATGGGAGTTGCAATCGCAGAGAATCCAGAAGGACCTTTTAAAAAGTACGATCATCCTTTAATAGAAAAAGGTCACGAAGTATTGATATGGAATCAAAATGGAGGAGTAGCTTCTTTAGCTTCTTTAAGCAAATCCATTCACTGGGCAAAAGACGGTTTAGACTTTAGTCCTGTTGCAAAAGAATTAACTACTATTCCTATGGCTCCAGGTTTATACAGACCACACTTAGAAGATGGAAATACTGCAAATGAGGTTCCAGGTTGGGGAATTTGTATGAGACAGAGTAAAGGAGAAGCACATTTGTTTAGATATGAAATAAACAATGCCTCATTTTAAAATGAATCAGATTTAATATAAAAATTTTGTTTTGAATGTTATGCAATGTTTGTTAAGTGAAAAATAAGGTAAGTTAGTAACAACACAATGATAAAATAATTTAAAAAATTCATAAAAATGTTAAGATTTTATTTAATAAAAAAAATACTATGCTCGCATAAGTTTGACAATAATCTTTATGTGTACTTTTTGTTATTTATAATGTGTTGTAAGGTTATGCCAGCAGAGGCGCAATCAATAACAATAAATACTACAGATTATAAACAAACTATTGATATAATTGGAGGAGATATGGAGAGGAGTTCCAAAGTTGTACAATTTACTGTTCAAAATAAAGAAGAAGTTATTCAATGGGGGTTTGGAGATATAAAATATAATTATTGTAGAGTACAATTTGATAAAAATCAAGAATTAGTAGAAGGGACTAAAAATTGGGCATTTTATGATAGGCAAATAGCTACAATGCAGGAAGTAAAATCAGTAAATCCAGATATAAAGTTTTGGGCAACCTTAAAATCTGATTATGATGGCTACGGAAATAATAACAATATGCCAGATTGGATTGTTCAAAATTTTAATGCGAGTAATCCTAGTCAAGCGGTAGTAGATACAGATAAATGGGCCGTTTTTTTAGCAGATTATTTAGAATATATGGAAGATAATAATGTGCCTATTCATACACTTTCAACAGTTAAAGAATGGAATGCTTATATCAATGCAGAGAAATCTAGAGATATTATTTTAAAATTAAAAGAAGAATGTACTGTTAGAAACATTACAATGCCACTAATTAATGATTCTGCTTCTTGGAGTATGGCTGCAGGAAGAGGGTTTATGAATGGTGTTAACAATTTAGGAGCTAAAAATCTTTATGGAGGTTTTTCTAATCATGAATATGCTTCTAATGATACCCCAGAAGTAGAATGGCCACAAAATGTAGAGATAGCCAATGCCATGGGAAAAAAATTATATCAAGATGAAACCATTACAGGGGCTGGAACGTTAGATGGAGAAGAACCGCCTATTTTTAGATATGCACAAAGAGCAGTACTTTATCAATCTGGTGTAAGTGGAGAAATTATGTTTGAGATTTGGTCAAGAGGAAAGGACAATGAAATCCGTTCTATTTATTGGAAATGGGGTGGTGTAGCTCAAAGGCTTATAGGACACTACGTTGCAAAACATTTTACCAATAATGTTTTAGATAGTAAATATATTACTTCTACATCAGAAAATGTAATTGGAGGTGAATTTTCGGCTACCCAATATGGAGGTGTTACAAAAATGGCTTTTCGTAAAGATAATAAGGTAATTCTTTGGGTAATGAATTTTTCATCTCCAAGTTTATCTACCGTAGATTATCCGTCTTTTAAAATTAACATAAAAAATAGTTTTATTGATGGTAATGTAGAACATAAATATTGGAATTCTGGTTCTGTTTCTGCAGGAACAGTAAATGTAGAAGGAACCGATGCCATTTTTACACCAACATCATCTACTTCATTTGATGCAGAACTTAAAGAAAACAGTATAAACGTTTTTACTTTTAATGTAACCGAGGATGCTTTGTCAACATCAGATTCTGAGTTAAATGATAGCGTTTTTACAATTTTAACCAATCCAGCCCAAAATGAATTAACATTAAGTAAAACTATCCAAGCTTATAAAATTATAAGTTTAACTGGTAGTGTTCTAAAAAAAGGTTCTGATGAAACTAAAAAAATAGATATTTCTAATCTTTCAAAAGGTATGTATATCTTACTAGGTGTTACTAATAAAGAAAAACAAGTTATGCATAAGTTTATAAAGAATTAAATAAAGAAATGTTTAATAGGTTCTTTATATTTTATAGAATCTTAATCTTCTCAATAGTCAAATTATATTAGTTGTCAATTAATGTGGAGATATGTTAAAATATATTAAGTATGCTAGCTTATTAAAAGTTTTAAAATTTAAAAAAAATACATAAATAATATTTACAATATTAAAAAATGAAAAATTTGAAACATATACATCTATTCATCATTGCAGTTTTGGTATTTACCTATGTCAAAGCTCAAGAAAATCAATGGCCTGTATTAAAATCTTACGATCAGGCTCATACAGATAGAATTGCCATGCCAGTTGGAGGTATTGGTACAGGAACCGTTTCGTTAACAGGAAGAGGTGCTTTGGAAGACTGGGAAGTAATGAGTAGACCAGCCAAGGGATATCAACCTAAATATACTGGAGTAGAAGTAATTAATAGAGCCCCTTTTTTCTCTATTTATTATAAAGAAGCACAAAAAGAAGCAAAAGCCTTGCTATTAGAAGGACCTGTACCTACTAAATATGATGAAGGTTATTATGGGTCTAAGGCACCTAATCACGGATTGCCACGTTTTGCAGAAGCTACTTTTCAAACTGCTTATCCATTTGGACAAGTGTTGTTAAAAGATAAAGAAGTACCTGTACAAGTAACTGTTGGAGCATTTAATCCTTTAATTCCAGGAAATGTAGAAGATAGTAGTTTACCTATGGCTGTTTTAAGTTATAAAGTAAAAAACATCAGCAATAAACCTATTACCATTTCTTTAGCAGGTAACATTCCAAACTTTATAGGATTTGATGGTAAAGAGGGTAAATCTTACCAAAATATAAACACTTATAAGTCGGAAAATGGGATTAAAGGAATTCATTATACGGCAGGTAAAGATGTAGATAAAGAAAGTATGCAGTGGGGAAGTTTTAGTTTAACCACCAATAGTCCTGGAGAAATATCATACAGAACCGCATGGCAACCAGGAGAATGGGGAAATAGTACGTTAGAGTTTTGGGATGATTATACGGACGATGGATTGTTAGAGGAAAGAACATCTAAACAAAAAAATAACATGGGATCTTTAGCGGTAAAAACAACGCTAGCTCCTAATCAAGAAAAAGACATTCGTTTTTACATTACTTGGCATTTTCCAAATAGAGCTGCATGGAGAAACGATAAAGAAAATGTAGGGAATTATTATGCAACACAATATAAAGATTCTTGGGAAGTAGCACAAAAACACGTGGCTAGAATTCCTGAATTAGAGCAAAAAACAAAAACGTTTGTCAATGCATTTATCAATAGCGATACTCCTGAAATTATAAAAGAAGCAGCCTTGTTTAACTTGGCACATTTTAGAACTCAGTTGGCATTTAAAACCAAATCGGGATATTATTTAGGATGGGAAGGAATAAAAGACAATGAAGGTAGTGGTGACGGTACCTGTACACATGTTTGGAATTATGAGCAAACCATTCCTTTTTTGTTTTGTGATGTAGCTAAAAATATGAGAGAGGTAGAATTTCAATATGCTACCAATGCACAAGGCTTGATGTCTTACCGTATTCATTTGCCATTAAAAACTAAAGGAACCAATTTTGGATTGGCAGCTGCCGATGGGCAAATGGGAAGTATTATGAAGTATTACCGAGAATGGCAACTTTCTGGTGATGATGAATTTTTGAAAAGGAATTGGAGCAATGTTAAAAAAGCAATGGAGTTCTGTTGGATTCCTAAGGGTTGGGATCCTGATAAAGATGGAGTGATGGAAGGAAGTCAGCACAATACCATGGATGTGGAATATTACGGACCTAATCCGCAAATGGGACTTTGGTATTTAGGAGCCTTGCGTGCTACCCAAGAAATGGCTAGTTATTTAGGAGATAGAAAATTTGCTAAAACATGTGAATCTCTTTACAAAAATGGTTCTCAGTGGATGGATGAAAATCTTTTTAATGGAGAATATTATGTACAAGAAATTGTACCACCTATGCATTTAGACAGTATTGCCAAAGGGTTGATTCGTGTAAAGAGACGTTTGGTGGCAGATGATCCACAATATCAATTAGGAGAAGGAGTTTTAGTAGATCAATTGGTAGGACAAGTGATGGCTCATATTTTAGATTTAGGATATTTGGTAGATAAAGAAAATATCAAAAAAACCAATGAATCTATTTTAAAATACAATTATAGAGACAACTTAATGAAGCATCCAAATTTTATGCGTTCGTATGCGTATGGAGATGAATCTGCTTTGTTAATGGCTGCTTACCCTAACAAAAGACCTAAACAACCTTTTCCATATTATACAGAGGTAATGACAGGGTTTGAGCATACTGCAGCTGTAGCTATGATTTACGAAGGTCAAGAAGCAGAAGGATTAAAAACCATTCAAGATATTAGAAACCGTTACGATGGTAAAAAAAGAAACCCGTTTAACGAAGCGGAATTTGGACATCATTATGCACGTAGTATGATGGCTTGGGCAGGTGTGTTAGCTACTTCTGGTTTCCATTATTCTGGAGTAGAAAAATCAATGAAATTTACAGCGAAACCAGGAACTTATTTTTGGAGTAATGGTTATAGTTGGGGAACATGTGAGGTAAAAAATAAAGAAGCGATTTTAACTGTACTTTCAGGAAAATTAGAATTAAAACGTTTTACGCTAAACGGCATAGGAACCAAAAAGCTAAGAGGAAAAGTAGTTGATGAGAATGAAAGTCTTGCTATAAAACTATAATGGATATGAAAAAAATAGTTAGAATATTACTATTGTTTGTTGTTGTAATTACAACCATAGCTTTCAGTAAAAAGAAACAAAAAGTATTAATTGTAGGTGACTCTATCTCTATTGGATACACACCTTTTGTAAAAGAAAGTTTAAAAGAGGTTGCAGAAGTTGTTCATAATCCAGGAAATGCAAAACATACAGGTAATGGTTTAAAACATATTGAAGATTGGATTGGAGATGAACAGTGGGACATCATTCATTTTAATTGGGGATTGTGGGATTTATGTTATAGACACCCAGATTCTAAAGTACAAGGGCAAAGAGATAAAGCCAATGGAACTATTACTTTTTCTATAGAAGATTACGAACGTAATTTAAGGGCCATTGTTAAAAAAATAAAACAAAAATCTAATGCCAAATTAATTTTTGTAACCACCTCTTATGTACCTACTAAAGAAGCAGGAAGATATGTAGAAGATGCCATTAAATATAACAAAGTAGCACGTAAAGTAATGCAGGAAAATGATATCGAAATTAATGATATCTATAAAGTCTCTAAAAAAATACATCAAGAATATGGAAAAGGAAATGATGATGTGCATTATACTCCAAAAGGGTACGAAGAATTAGGGAAACACATTACCAAATTTCTAGAAAAAAAGTTGAAATAGATGAAGGTCAATTATCCATTTATACTATTCATAATACTGGTAAGTAGTCATATGTTTAGCCAAAAAACGGCTAGTAGCAAACCAAATTTGGTCATCATCTTTACAGACGATCAAGGGTATGGTGATTTGAGTTGCTTTGGTGGCGAACATGTTTACACTCCCAATATTGATAGAATGGCAAATGAGGGAGCAAAGTTAACTAGTTTTTATATGGCATCTCCACTATGTACTCCATCCAGAGCTGCATTAATGACGGGGTCTTACCCTAGAAGAGTAAGTATGGAGCCACCTTCTAGTTTAGCCGTAGATTTGCCAAATGTTCCTAAAGGGAAAAACTTTCCTGTTTGTTTGGCTGCCGATGGAAATGGATTAAACCCTAATGAAGTTACGCTTGCAGAAATAGTAAAATCCGTAGGATATAGCACCGGAATGTTTGGAAAATGGCACTTAGGAGATCAACCTGAATTTTTACCTACTAAACAAGGTTTTGATGAGTTTTTTGGTTTGCCATACAGTCATGATATTTCACCAAAACATCCAAGACAACAATTTTTTAAATTTCCATCACTTCCTGTTTTAGAGGGTGAAAAAGTAATAGAATTAAATCCTAACAAGGATAATCTAACCAAAAGAGTTACGCAAAGAGCTGTTCAGTTTATTAAAGAACACAAAGATGAAAACTTCTTTTTATACGTGCCACACCCAATTCCGCATGGACCTGTAGCAGCTTCTAAAGAAATTAAAAAGGAGTATGCAAACTTGTTAAAAAGTGGTGTAAAAGCGGATGATAATATATACTCAACGGCTATTTATGAGATTGATTGGTCGGTAGGACAAATATTAAAAACCTTAAAAGAACAAGGAATTGATGACAACACTATTGTGCTATTTACGAGTGATAACGGTGCTGCCAACAAAAGAGGTTCTACCAAACCTTTAAGAGGCCATAAAGGACAAACTTTAGAAGGAGGAATGCGTGTGCCTGCAGTAATTCGTTGGCCAGCCAAAATTAAAGCTGGAATTGAAATTGATGAATTATTAACAAGTATGGATGTGCTACCTACTTTTGCAAAATTGATTGGTGCAAGATTATCTAAAAATACCATTGATGGAAAAGACATGATGCCAGTGCTTACTACAGATGCAAAAACACCCCATGAATATTTCTTTTATTCGCATTGGGGGACTTTAGAAGCGGTAAGATGGGGAGATTGGAAGCTGAGAGTAATAAAAGGAGAAGCAGCTCTTTACAACTTAAAAACAGACATTGCAGAAAAGAACAATGTAATAAACCAGCATCCTAAAATAGTAGCGCAATTAAAAAAAGAGATGCAAAAATTTGATAAAGAAATGGATAAAAATGCACGTCCTGTTGGGCATGTAGAAAATCCTAAACCATTAACAAAATAATACATTTAAAAAATGATGAAAAAGCTTGTTTTATATAGTTTACTGATGTTGTCTTTTAGCTCATGTACTGCTCAAAAGGAAAGTAGCAAACCTAATTTTATCATCATCTTTACAGACGATCAAGGGTATCAAGATTTGGGTTGTTTTGGCTCTCCAAACATTAAAACGCCTAACATAGATAAAATGGCTTCTGAGGGAATGAAGTTTACAAACTTTTACGCTCAAACCGTTTGTGGGCCCTCAAGAGCTGCATTAATGACGGGTTCGTATCCTATGAGAAATGCACGTAATGACAATGGAGATAATCCACACCCTAAATTGGCATTAAGTGAAGTTACTATTGCAGAGGTGTTAAAACCTGTAGGTTACAAAACAGGTATGATTGGAAAATGGGATTTGGCAGGACATAATCCAGAAAAATTTAATCCAGTTTTATTACCGATGCATCAAGGTTTTGATGAGTCTTTTTTTACGCCAGGAAGTAACGATGCAAGGGTGCATTTAATCAGAAATAACAAGTTGGTAGAAAAGAATGCAGACATGTCTACATTAACAAAAAGATATACCAACGAGGCTATTAGTTTTATCGACAAAAATAAAAAACAACCTTTTTTTCTATATCTAGCGCACACCATGCCACATACCAAATTAGCTGTTTCTGATGAATTTAAAGGAACATCAGAAGGTGGTTTGTACGGTGATGTTATTGAAGAAATAGATTACAATGTTGGGAGAATTTTAAATCATTTAAAACAAACAGGATTAGATGAAAATACCTATGTAATTTATACAAGTGACAATGGGCCTTGGTGGATTAAAAAAGAGCACGGAGGGCATGCAGAACCTTTAAGGGGAGCAAAAACATCGGCTTGGGAAGGCGGATTTAGAGTTCCTGCCATTATACGTGCACCAGGAAAAGTGCCAGCCGGAAAAACGTCAGAAAATATAGTAGCCACTATAGATTTGTTACCAACCCTTGCAAAAATTGCTGGAGCAACAGTTCCAAAAGATAGAGTGATTGATGGAGTAGATGTTTCAGAGATTATTCATGGAACATCAACGGAATTGGATAGACCATTTTTTTACTACCAACATCATATTTTACGTGCTGTTAGAAAAGGAAAATGGAAGTTACACTTAGCTCATGAATCTTATCCAAAATCTATAGTTTCTAGAAAATGGCCAATTCATAGTGCTCCAAAAGATAGAGAATTATTTACCAAACCAATGCTTTACAATTTAGAAACAGATATTGCTGAAACTACCAATGTTGCTGAAGAAAATCCAGAAGTAGTTAAAGAGTTACTAAAACTGCTAGATTGGGCAAAACAAGACATTGGAGATATTAACAAACGTGGAGAAAATGCAAGACCCGTTGGAAATGAACCCTATCACACACCAAATAACCTAATTCCTGTTGATAAAAAATAATTAATGATGAATATAAATTCGAATATAGCTAGAATAATAACGGTTGTAATTTTCAGTATCATCAGTCTTAAAACAAATGCTCAATTTTTAAAAGTAGCTAGTGTTTTTGGAGATCACATGGTATTGCAAAGAGAAAAAAAGGTGCCTGTTTGGGGAACCAGTACTCCTAAAGAAAAAATTACAGTTACATTTAATGGGCAATCAAAAAGCACAAAATCAGATGCTAATGGAGATTGGATACTTTATTTAGATCCCTTAGAAACGTCCTTTAAAGGAAAAGAGATGCTTATTGAAGGAAATGAAAAACTAGTTATTAAAGATGTTTTAGTAGGAGAAGTATGGATTTGTGCCGGACAATCTAACATGGTAATGAGTTATAATTCTTCTGCAGAAGTTAGAGGATTGGTTCCTTTAGCTAGCAATATTCGTAGTTTTTATGTAGAAAATAAAGTAGCACTTAAAGAACAAAAAAATGTTCCTGGAGCTTGGAAAATAACACACCCTAAAAGTGCAGTGGCTTTTTCTTTTGCTTATTTTTTAAATAATTTAGGAGATGTTCCTGTGGGGATTATTCAAGCCTCTTGGGGAAGTTCATCTATAGAAGCTTGGATGCCTAGAGCTATGACCAAAGAGCTGCCTATTTTTAATACTATCATGAAAGAGTTTGATGTTGATAAGGAAAGAATTGCTAGAATTCAACAACTCATCAACAAACCTAATTGGACAAATCAAGAAAATATTTTTTTAAGACGTAATTCTAACATTATTTACAATGCTATGATGCATCCGTTAATTCCTTTTGCATGCAGAGGTTTGGTTTGGTATCAAGGAGAAAGAAATACACGTTACATAGCAGGTTTGCCAGAAGTTGATGAGAAGAATTGGTTTCACAGAGTAAGTGGAATGAAAGATTATGATGAGGTTTTAAAAAAATGGATCCAAACGTATCGTAAACGTTGGAATGATGATGATATGCATTTTATGATTGTGATGTTGCCAGGTTATGGAAAAGGAACTCAAAAAAAACAGAACATAGATATTGAAAACCCTACAGAAGAATCTTGGGCATGGATGCGCGAGTCTCAATTATCTGCTATGGAACTTCCTAATGTATCTGTAGTAAATACTATTGATTTGGGAGATGTTAAAAACATTCATCCTACAGACAAATTACCCATTGGACAAAGGACCGCTTTGTTAGCAGCCAAAAAAACATTGAAGTTAAAAGGAGAAGCCGTAGGGCCAACGTTAAAAAAAGTAGAGGTAAAAAACGGTGAATTGGTCGTGCATTTTAACCATGCCCAAGGTTTAAAAACTATTAATGGAAAAGCACCCTCTGGATTTTGGATTGCTAATGGTACTCAAAAATGGGTAAAAGCCAAAGCAAAAATTCAAGATGAAACAGTAGTGTTAAGTTCTTTGGAGGTTAAAAATCCTAAATATGTACGTTATGCTTTTGCAGGAAAACCAACAGTGAATTTGGTAAATAATAGTGAATTGCCAGCGTATCCGTTTAGAACAGATAATTGGAACAAATAACTTATTAAATAAAACAAAAGAGATGGTTAAGAATTTAAAAATAATAGCAATTTGTTTGTTTTCGGGTTTGATGAATTTTAACCCAATAATAGCACAAGAAAAACCAAACATCATCATTTTGTTTGCTGATGATTTAGGATATGGAGATTTAAGTTGTTATGGAGCACAAGATGTAAACACTCCTAATATTGATCAGTTAGCTAAAGAAGGATTGCGGTTTACCGATTTTCAGGTAGCATCATCAGTTTGTAGCCCATCACGAGCAGCATTGCTTACAGGTCGTTACCCAATGCGAAACGGATTTCCTGTGGCTCAAGGAAAAATAGAGAAACACAAAGATTATGGTTTACATCCTGACGAAATAACCATTGCCGATCTGCTTTTAAAAGAAAAGTATGCAACATTGGCTATTGGGAAATGGCATTTAGGATTTAATAAAGGACATCAACCTATAGATCATGGTTTTCAGCATTTTTATGGATTACAATCCAATTGGCATACCAGTCATCCAGATTTAGATGATGTTTATAGTGACAATAAAGTAGTAAAAGAAAACGTAGCTTTTGAAACTTTAATAGGAGATTATACCAATAAAGCCATCGAATATATGGAAGAAAATAAAGAAAATTCATTTTTTCTGTATTTAGCTTATCATTCGGTGCATTCACCTATCAAACCTAGCAAGGAATTTATTGGAACTTCAAAAGGAAGTTTATACGGCGATTATGTTCAGGAGTTAGATTATCATGTTGGTAGATTAACACAAGCACTTGCTGATAAAAAATTAGATGAAAATACCATTGTTATTTTCTTGTCAGATAACGGTCCAGCAATTTGTCATTTTGGAGGTTCTGCAGGAGCTTTAAACGGAGGAAAATATACGACTATGGAAGGTGGTTTCCGCATTCCGGCCATTATTAAATGGAAAGGAAAATTTGCAACAGGAGTAAACGATACGTTTTTATCATCTATGGATTTATTGCCAACATTGGCTTCTTTGGCAGGAGCAAAACTTCCAAAAGATAGAGTTATTGATGGGAAAAATATTACTTCAGTTTTAAAAGCAGGAAAAGGCGAGTCTCCACACAAATATGTGTATTATTATAATGGAATTAATTTACAAGCCATTAGAAAAGGGAAGTGGAAATTGCATTTACCAAGAACCTCAGACGATCAACCATTTTGGTCTAAAAACAAAAACGAAAAACCATTTAACGGAAGTAACTTAAAAAATATTGGGTGTAGAGGATTGATTGCTTTAGGTCGCCCGTTATTATTCGATTTGGATCACGACATGGGAGAACTAACAGATATTTCTAAAAAATATCCTGAGATTGTAGAAGAATTGCTAAAAGAAGCAGAAAGAATAAGAAAAGAACTAGGTGATATCGATGTAATAGGAACAGACCAACGTGTGCCACCGTTTGAAAATATACAAGAAAAAATTTAAATCGAAAACCATGAAAATAAAATTAGGAATATCACTAACAATAAGTGTTTGTTTATTTTTTATAAGTAGCATTATAAACATTCAAGCTCAAGAAAAACCAAACGTCGTTTATATTTTGGTAGACGATTTAGGTTATGGCGATTTAGGTTGCTATGGCGCTACCAAAGTAAAAACACCTAATATTGATAAACTGGCCAACGAAGGAAAAATGTTTACCGATGCACACTCGGCTTCTGCAGTGTGTACACCGTCTCGTTATGCTTTATTAACAGGGCAATATCCTGTTCGTGGTAATAATGGAAAAGGCATTTGGGGACCCGCTGCAGTACCATCGGAATTGTTAATCGACACAGAACAAATTACCATTGCAGATGTATTTAAAAATAGTGGTTATGCTACGGCAGCTTTAGGAAAATGGCATTTAGGATTTAAAAAAGGAAAAAATGATTGGCAAGAACCTTTAAGTCCAGGGCCAAATGATTTAGGTTTCGATTATTATTATGGAGTGCCATTAGTAAATAGTGCGCCACCTTATGTGTATGTTGAAAATACTAATGTGGTTGGAAGTGATCCAAAAGATCCGTTGGTTTTTGTAGGTAGAGGAAAAGACAAAGAAGTTACTCCAATAACACCAATTCCGCCAGAAGCATCTCAAAGAACACAAAATATGTTTAATGGTGCTGTTGAAGCTCATAAATTGTACAATGATTATACCGTAGGCGAAGTGTTGGCTGGTAAAGCTGTTGATTGGATTACGGAAAAAACAACAGGCAATAAACAAAATCCCTTCTTTTTATATTTTGCTACTACACACATTCACCATCCTTTTACACCGGGGACTAATTTTCAAGGAAAGAGTGATGCTGAGCTTTATGGAGATTTTATTCAGGAACTAGATTGGATGGTAGGTCAAGTAACTTCTACCTTAGAAAAACAAGGTGTTGCAGACAATACTTTAATCATCTTAACGAGCGATAACGGCGCCATGTTAAATTTAGGAGGTCGAAACGCTGTAAAAGCAGGACATAAAATTAATGGAGATTTATTAGGTTTTAAATTTGGTGTTTGGGAAGGCGGACACAGAATTCCATTTATAGCCAAATGGCCAGGTAAAATTGCACCAGGAACCGTTTCTGACCAATTAATTTGTAATGTAGATATGTTGGCTACGTTTATGGCTGTTACAGGGCAAAATCCGAACAGTTTAGAGAATTCAGATAGTATAAATGTATTACCTGCATTTATCGATAACCCTAGTGAACCTATTCGAAACGAGTTACTTCTTGCACCGCATAAGTCTACACATTTATCGCTTCGTAAAGGAAAGTGGATGTACATTCCTGCTAAAGGGAGTGGTGGATTTCATGGATCCAAACCAAATCATCACGCATGGGGTGGAGCACCAGCAGTAAATTTTGTAGGAGGAAAAAATAGCGAAATGGAAAACGGCAAGCTGAAAGAAACTGCTCAAGTTGCTCAGTTGTACAATTTAGAAAAAGATAAATATCAAACCATCAATGTGTACAATCAATTTCCTGAAGTAGTGAAAGAAATGGAAAGCATTTTAGATACGTATAGACCTAAAGAATAGTGAATAAATAGTATAAACATCAATTAAAAATGAGTACATATTTAAAAAGTATTTATAGATTTTTATTAATTGCATGTATAAGCAGCCTTCAAGCTCAAGATATTTACGTGAGCCCCAAGGGTTCGGATAGTAATATTGGAGATAAAGAACATCCTTTGGCAACTTTTAGCGCAGCTCAAAAAAAGGCAAAAAATTATGCAGGTAAGCAAACCATCACAATCAATTTTACAGATGGTTTGTATTATCTTCCTGAAACCATTGTGTTCTCTGCTGAAGATTCTGGTTCAGAAAAACATCCTATCGTTTACCGTGCTCAAAATGAAGGAGGCGCTATTTTAAGTGGTGGAGCTGCGTTGGATTTGAAATGGGAGTTTTATAGTGATGGAATTTTTATGGCAAAAACGCCTAAAGATTTAAAAATAGATCAGGTGTTTATTAATGGCGAAAATCAAAGAATGGCGCGTTACCCTAATTACGATGCCGCTAAAAAAGCAGAACCTTACCAAGGCTATGCAGCAGATGCATTTTCAAGCGAACGTGTTGCGCAATGGGAAAACCCTGAAGGTGGTTATATTCATGCCATGCATCGTGCCAGATGGGGAGGGTATCATTATCGCATCACTGGAAAAGAAGGAGGCGAATTAAAATATGAAGGTGGTTGGCAAAACAACCGTCAAATGGGGATGCATAAAGAATACCGCATGGTAGAAAATATTTTTGAAGAATTAGATGCCGAAGAAGAATGGTACCATAATGCTAAAAATAATACCCTTTATTACAAACCTAAATCTGGTTTAGATTTAAACAAAGCAAAAGTTGAGGTGGTGCGCTTAAGACATTTGATTGAATTTAAAGGCACTGAAAAAAATCCTGTAAAGAACATCACCTTACAAGGTTTTGTAGTTCGCCATGCGGCTAGAACTTTTATGGATTCCAAAGAACCTTTATTACGTTCCGATTGGGCAATTTATCGCGGAGGCGCTTTCTTTTTAACAGGCACAGAAGCGATTAAAATTTTAGACACAGAGTTCGATCAAGTAGGAGGGAATGCCATTTTTGTAAACAATTACAATCGTAATACTTTAATCAAAGGATGTCATATTCATGATACCGGAGCAAGTGGTGTTTGTTTTGTTGGAGACCCAAATGCGGTTAGAGATCCATTGTTTGAATATCACGAAACCAACGACTTGTCAAAAATAGATCGTACTCCAGGACCTAAAACAAACAATTATCCTGCAAAAGCTGTGGTAGAAGATTGTTTAATTCATGGTATTGGTCGTACAGAACGTCAGCCAGCAGGCGTACAAATTTCTATGGCGCAATTTATTACCGTACGCGATGTTTCTATTTACGATTGTGCCCGTGCAGGTATTAATATTAGTGAAGGAACTTGGGGAGGTCATTTAATAGAAGGGTGTGATGTTTTTGATACTGTTTTAGAAACCCACGATCATGGATCGTTCAATTCTTGGGGACGGGATCGTTTTTGGCATAAAGACCGTCAGCTTTCACAAAAATTTATAGATAAAGAACCTAATTTACCTTATTTAGATGCTGTAGAAACCACCACTATCCGAAATAGCAGATGGCGTTGTGACCATGGATGGGATATTGATTTAGATGATGGATCTAGCAATTATGATATTTATAATAATGTCATGCTGAATCATGGTTTAAAATTACGCGAAGGCTTCCGTCGCCATGCGTGGAACAATATTACCGTAAATAATGGTTTTCATCCTCATGTTTGGTATAATGGGAGCAAAGATCAAGTGTATAGCAATATCTTTATGTCTGCCCACAAACCTGCACGCATGAAAGAGCCATATGTAAATGAAACCAGTGTAGATCGTAATTTTTACGTAGCTGATAAAGCTCAAGTGATGAAAATTTCCAATACTTTAGGTTGGGATCAAAATTCAACGTTTGGAGATCCTATGTTTATTAATCCAGATAAAGGTGATTTTAGAGTAAAAGAAAATTCGCCAGCTTTAAAAATAGGCTTCAAAAATTTTCCTATGGATCAATTTGGTGTAAAAAAGCCATCTTTAAAAGCCATTGCGCGTACTCCAGAAATGCCAACTTTAATATCATCTAAAGAGAAGAATGAAAGTGAAGTTGATAAAAGCATAACATGGCAAGGCGCTACCTTTAGCAATTTATCGGGTGAAGAATTTTCAGTTTTTGGAGTGAGTAAAGAAGAAGGAGGCGTTGTGCTTTCAGCTATATTAAATACAAGTCCTTTGGTAAAAGGAGGTCTTTTAGAAGGCGATTTAATTCAAGCTGTAAACGGAGTAAAAACGACTAACGTAACTCAATTTAATCAAGTAACTAAAAAGCTAAAAGGAAAAGTAAATTTAAAAGTAGTTCGCAATCAGCAGGTAAAGCAAATCAAACTAAAAATATAGGAATGCTATGATGCAAAAGGTAAAAACGTTTAGTGGCATTTTAAGATTTATATTTTCAATTTTCTTATTGGTGACTTTTAAAATCGAAGCTCAAAAAATAGAAAATGTTACGGTAACTTATTCTGCAGTTACAGGCATTGGAGAAGAAGAAGGTGTAATGCGTAGAGACCCAAGTGATGTAATTAAAGTGAATGATTTGTATTACGTTTGGTATTCCAAAGGACCAATAAAAACAGGGTATGATGCTACGGTTTGGTATGCAACTTCTCCCGACGGACATCATTGGACCGAGAAAGGGATGGCTTTAGCAAAAGGAAAACCAGGTTCTTGGGAAGCGGGTAGTGTTTTTACGCCCAATATTATGGTTGCAGAAGGAAAGTATTGGCTTTTTTATACAGGAACATCAAAAAATTACGGAAAAGGATTTAATCCAGATTCCAAAATTGGAATAGCTGTTTCTAATTCTCCTGATGGACCTTGGGAACGATTGTCCACAAATCCAATTTTAACAAATAGTAATCATTCACAAGATTTTGATAGTCATTTGATTGATGATGCTTGTTTGATTGCGAGAAATAATCAATATTGGTTGTACTATAAAGGAAGAAAATTAGGGGAAAGTCCGCATTACACAAAAATGGGAGTAGCCATTGCAAATAAACCCGAAGGCCCTTATGTAAAATATAAAGGGAATCCTGTGATAAATGGAGGACATGCTGTTTTAGCGTGGCCAAAAGGAAAGGGAGTAGCAGCTATAATAGGTAAAACAGGTCCCGATGAATTGATACGGGCGGTATTGTATTCCGATGATGGTTTTCATTTTAAAAAAACGCATCATGTTGAAAATGGGCCAGATGCAGGAGGTGCTTATAGATCCAATAATTTTTTAGATGCTGGAGATGTAGCACCTATTAATTGGGGTGTTGAAATTGAAAGTACCGATACTTCTTTGCCGTTTTTACATCGTTATGATTTAAATTGGGGCAACTAACTGACATTAATTTAAAAACAACTAAACCAAAATAATAAGATATTAAACAAATAATGTTATTGATGAAAAAAACAAAAATACTATCCGCTCGAAAAATTGGGTTTTTAATACTGTTGGCAGGAATACTGTTTTCATGTAACCAAAAAAAGAAATCAAAAGCAAATCAAGATAAGGCGGTTGACCTTCTTGTAGAGCAGCAGGTTACGGGTTCTTATAATGATGATGTGAGTTTTATGAAAAATTACATCGAATTGATTGAACTTAGCGATGCTAGCAATCAATCTAAAGTAGCAGTTTCGGCTGCATTGCAAGGTCGCGTTATGACGAGTTCTGCCGATGGAAAATCTGGTAGAAGTTATGGTTGGATTAATCGTGAGTTGTTTGAGTCCGAAGAGATTCAAGAACACATCAACGTTTACGGAGGAGAAGAACGTTTTTGGTTAGGGCCAGAAGGCGGTCAATACTCTATCTTTTTTGAAAAAGGTGCTGAGTTTACCTTGGATGATTGGTACACGCCTAAATTGATAGATTTAGAGCCTTTTGAGGTGAAAACTGTATCGGCAACTTCGGCTACGTTTACCAAAAAAGCAGCTTTAAAAAATTATTCAGGGTTCCAATTCGATATGGAAATAGAAAGAGAAGTTTCTATCCTTTCTAAAGATGATATTCAAAAGCAATTAAATCTTTCAGAATTATCTAATCAATTAAAAACTGTAGCGTATCAAACGAAAAATACACTTACTAATATCGGCACAAAAGATTGGAAAAAAGACAGCGGTTTATTGTCTATTTGGTTATTAGGCATGTTTAATCACTCGCCAAATACCACTATTGTAATTCCTTATGTTCAAGGAGATGATGCTGCGTTAGGAAAGGTAGTAAACGACACCTATTTTGGAAAAGTTCCCGCAGATAGATTGGTGGTAAAAGAAAATGTCATTTTTTTTAAAGGCGATGGAGAATACCGCAGTAAAATAGGTTTAACTCCAATGAGAGCAAAAGATATCGCAGGTTCTTACGATTCAGCAAACGGAATTTTAACTATTGTAAAATACAACAAGCCTAAAAATGTTACAGATTACGTAAACTCGATGTGGGAAATTCAAGAAGAACCTTTTAGTGGAGATGTTATTAATGCTTATAACGATGGTGCACCAGAACCTGGAGCTAAACCTTTAGGGCCTTTTTATGAGTTAGAAACCTCTTCTCCTGCACTGGCATTAAAACCTGGTGAAAGCGGTACACATATTCAAACTACTTATCATATAGAAGGTGATGAAACAACATTAAATCCTTTGGTAAAAGAACTTTTTGGAGTATCAATTAATGACATAAAAACAGCTTTTAATTAATATGAAAACTAAATTTTTATTCTTTATAGCAATAATGTTTTTAATATTGCTGGCTTGTAAATCTGAAGTAAAGAAAGAAGAAATTGTTCAATTACCGTATGATGGTAGCTGGGAATCTCTTCAGAAAATGCCAGTGCCCAATTGGTTTAACGATGGTAAAATAGGAATCTTTATCCATTGGGGACCTTATAGTGTTATTGGTCACCGTAAAGGAGGAAGAGGTTATGCAGAGCATACGCCAAAATTGATTTATAAAGATTCATCCTACTACTATCCTTATTTAAGAGAACATTGGGGAGCAGCACCACCAGAATTTGGTTATAAAGACATCATTCCAGAGTTTAAAGCAGAAAAATGGAATCCAGAGGAATGGGCAGAATTGTTTGCTGAGGTTGGAGCAAAATATGTAGTGTTAACAGCTGAGCATCATGATGGTTGGGCCAATTGGGATTCCGATTTAACACCTTGGAATGCCATGGATAAAGGGCCTAAACGAGATTTGGTAGGCGATTTAGGAAAAGCGGTTAAAGCCCAAGGATTAAAATACGCGCCGTCGTATCATAGAGAACGTCATACCAGTTTTTTTACCAAACAACAATATAAAGTACATGCCAAAGCTCAAGATGATATTTTAGAAGAAATTAAAAGAAATCCTGAAGCGGAATCGTTATACGGACCTTTTGGTTTTAGCAAAGAGGCTGTTGATGAATATGTGGCACGATGGAAAGAAATCCAAGATAAATATCAACCTGACTTTTTATGGATTGATGACATTCCAATTTTTACAAGAGATGGAAATAATACACAAGTAGAGCCTAAAGTATTTAAGCCAGAAATTCAATACTATTACGACCAATGTAGATTGATGATTACGGATTTTATGAACAATGGAGCTCAAAATAATCAAGAGGTTTATGTGAATAACAAAGGGAAAAACAGAAACTGGCCAGATGGTATTGGTTGTTTGGAAAAGGATAACTTAAAGTTAAAAGTAATTGGTCCTAAATGGCAGAGCTGTACTACGTTTGGAACCTCGTTTGGATATTTAAAAAATGATAAATACAAAACGGTTGAAAGTGTTATTCATGAAATGGTAGAAGTGATAAGCCGTAATGGAAATTTCCTAATTAATATAGGACCAAAGGCCAATGGTACTATTGTTCCAGAGCAAGAAGTACGATTAAGAGCTATGGGAAAATGGTTGGCTACCAACGGAGCTGCTATTTACGGAACCCGTTATTGGAAAGAAAATCATCAGAAAAAAGGAAACTTAGCTTTTACCACCAAAGGAACAAAATTGTATGCCATTGCTTTAGATAAGCCTTTGGCTCCAATTTTAATAGAAGCCACCAAAGGTTGGACAAATAAGGATGTAAAATCGGTAAAGCTTTTAGGAGCAGGTGACAAGGTTTCTTGGGATGTAACCGCTAATGGTTTAGAAATCATTCCGCCATCAGATTTAGGAAAAAGCGAATATGCTTGGTCTTTTGAGATAGAAACAAACACCAATCAGCATACACCAAATGCGATTCAAAACGATGCAAGTAAAGCACTAGAAGGAACTAAAAAAGTAGATTTAGATGGTAACCATTAAAAAAGTTTTGCAATTTGTTATTTGCTGTTGGGTGATAACTTCTTTTGCTCAAGAAAAAAGTCCCAACATTATTTTTATCATGACAGATGATCAAGGATACCCAGTAGTGGGTGCACATGGACATCCTTGGATAAAAACGCCAGAATTAGATAAAATGCACGATCAGTCTATTCGTTTCGATCGTTTTATGATGGGTTCTACCTGTGCACCAAGTCGTGCAGGTATTATGACTGGGGTACATTCTATAAAAAATGGAGTTACGCATACCATATTCGAAAGAGAACGACTTAATTTAGAAGCTACAACCATATCAGAAGTTTTAAAACCTGCAGGTTATACGTCTGGGTATTTTGGAAAATGGCACTTAGGAGATGAAGAGCCATACCAACCTGAAAATCGTGGATTTGATGAAACATTTATTCATGGTGCAGGAGGAATTGGGCAAGCTTATCCAGGATCTTGTGCAGATGTTCCTGGCAATACTTATTTTGATCCTGTATTTAAACATAATGGAACATTTGTAAAAGCTAAAGGTTATACTACAGATATATTGTTTAAGTCAACTTTAGGATGGATTCAATCAGTAAAAGATTCCGACCAACCATTTTTTGCTTATTTATCAACCAATGCGCCACATAGTCCATTTGTGGCACCACCCAAATATCAAAAACATTTTGAAGATTTAGGTTTTGAGAAAAAAACTGCAGGTTTTTACGGAATGGTAGAACATATAGATGATTGTATGGGACAGTTGTTTGATCAGTTAGAAGACTGGGGGTTGATGGAAAACACCATTATTATTTTTACCTCAGATAATGGTATGACTACAGCCGGATGTGGATTAAGAGGTCATGCCGGACGTCCTCAGGCACAACTTGGTATTGATAAAAATGGAGAGCCCATGATGTCTTATAATGCAGGAATGAAAGGTTTAAAAAGTACGGTACACGAAGGTGGTGTTCGTGTACCATTCTTTGTTCGTTGGAAAGGAATGATAAAAGAGGGACGTACAGTAAATACAGTTGCCAGTTATTTAGATATTTTACCAACATTAGCAGATTTTGCCGATGCTAAGCTTCCAGAAACGAATGCATTTGAAGGTAGAAGCTTAAAACCTTTAATTTTTGAGAAAAATCCACAATGGAAAGACCGTTTTCTTTTTCAGCATGTAACACGTTGGAAACACAAAGCAAATCCTGACGATTTTAAATGGGGGAAATATTCTGTACGTAACCAGCGGTTTAGATTAGTACAAGGTGTGTTATACGATATGGAAAACGATCCAGAACAATATGTAGATGTAACAGCAGAACACCCAGAACTTGTGGCGTTAATGAAGAATGCTTACGAAAAATTTTGGGATGAAGCTCGTCCGTTAATGATTAATGAGGATGTGCCATTAGCAGCTGAAAAACCCTTTCATGTTGATTATAATACACAAAAAGAAAGTATAGGTATTCCTAACTGGAAAGCACCTAATATTAAATGGAAGGAATCGTATAAAGGAGGCCCTACAGGTCTTGAAAAATAAATTTCTATGACTTTGAGGGTTATATTTTCGGTCTTTTTGAAAAGTAATAAAGTTTATAAAAGAAATTAAAGTAGATTTAGATGGATAACATTAAAAAAGTAATACAAATTTGTATTTCCTTTTGGATTTTTACTAGTTGCGCCCAAGAAAAAAAGCCAAACATCATTTTTATTATGGCCGACGATTTGGGTTGGCAAGATGTAGGATTTATGGGAAGCCAATGGTTTGAAACGCCAAATTTAGATGCTTTAGCTAAAGAAAGTCTTGTGTTTACAGATGCTTACATGTACCCAACTTGTTCGCCTTCTAGAACAGCTTTGTTAACAGGAAAGCAGTCTTTTAGAACGGGTGTTTACAATGTGCCCGTATTAGAAAAAGGAGATGCAGAACACAACATTTTTTCACGTTGGACAGTAGGTTTAGAACACACCATGTATGCACAACCACTTAAAGAAGCTGGTTATGCATCCATACATTTAGGAAAATGGCATGTGGTAGGTCCAAATCCAAAGGAAGAGACAAATTACCCGTATAAAAAGCCTTTAAAACAACCTGCTAACGGAAGTCTAGATTGGTTACAAGAACATCAATCCGCAGAAATTCAACAATACTACCCTATTGGAAAAGGTTTTGATGAAAATGTTGGAGGTACGTGGTGGGGCGACCCTGCGCGTGGCTATGAAAAAGGGTATAAAGCAGCGAGCGGTGGTTACAAAGCACCGTTTAAAAATCCGTTTATAAAAGATAAAAAAGAAGATGAATGGTTAACCGATAGATTAACAGATGATGCTATTGATTTTATCAAAAGAAATAAAAACAAAGCCTTTTTCGTGAATTTACATTACTATGCACCACATCGGCCAACGGTACCAAGAAACAACGAGCAATATCAAAAGTTTTTAAACAAAACACCAGATGCTGTTACAGGACAAGGAGAAAAACGATTGGAAGAAATTGCTGGTTACGCTACGATGATTGCTTCTATTGATGAAAACGTAAAACGTATTTTCGATTATTTAGATGAGCAAGGTTTACGAGAAAATACCATTGTAATATTTACATCAGACAACGGATTTAACGGTTTGCAAAGTAATACAAATAGTTTAAGAGGAGCTAAAGGAACTATTTACGAAGGAGGCATTCGTGTACCTGCTTTTGTAAACTGGAAAGGTAAAGTAAAGGCTGGAATTTCAGAAACGCCTATTTTTGGAATGGATTATTTTCCAACATTTCTGGACTTAGCAAACATAAAAGATTACAACGGCGTGTTAGATGGAACTTCTATTGTTCCGTTGTTAAATAACGATTCCTTTAAAGAAAGAGCTTTGTTTTGGCATTTGGCAAGCACTTATAAAAATCCTCCTTGTTCTATTGTTAGAAAAGGCGATTGGAAACTCATTCAGTTTTTAAACGATGGAAAAGTGGAGTTGTATAATTTGAAAGATGATTTAAAAGAAACTGAAAATTTAGTTTCATTAAAAAAAGAAGTCACAAAAGAGTTGTTGTCAGAATTAACGTCTTGGAGAAAAGAGCATCATGTACCCTTACCACCAGCTTCGGTTTTAGAATTTTAATAATAATGACATGAAAACAAGATTAATACATTTATTAGAAATAGGACTGTTTACAATAATACTCTCCTGTAAAGATAAGGAACAAGAACAGGGTTCTACAGATTGGATAATAGATTCACAACAAGATTGGCAAATAAATATTTTAGAACAAAGTAATCTTGTTATTAAAGATGGAAAATTAGAACCGACTTTAAAAAGCGCTAATTTTAAAACTATTTTTAAGAAATTTAAGAAGAAGAAATCTATAAAGAACATTACGTTTTCGCAATCATCAGAATGGCTTAATTGGCAACCAGTAAAAAATGTTGGTCCTTCCAATCTGACAGATGCACCCGTAGCTATCCAAATGGGAGAAGGAAATTATTGGATGTTTGGTAGATATACAAAAAATAAAAAACAAGCTAATTTTAAAGCGATAGATACCATTTTTTCAGAGTTTAATATGCCGTTAAAAACAACACCCTTTAAAAATCAATTTGATGCACCAGGAGGATTAAAACCAAGTTTGGGTGGTTATCATGCGTGGCAAAGTAAGGATATGGTAAATTGGGTGCATCATGGGCCAGTTTCGGAAAATTTTTCAAAATGGGTAACTACAGCAGAATATGTAGATGGAAAACTGTATTTATATTACGATTTTCCAAATGATCAAGACCCACATCTTTATATTGATGATGATTTAACAGACGGTGTTCCAGGAAAAAATATGGGAATGGTATTTAACGATGTTACACACGGTTCTGATTGTGCCGTAATTCGCGATTTAGAAGGGAATTTTCATTTAATAGTTGAAGATTGGTCGCCTATAAATGCATCTACTCATGCCTGGGATTCGCCTTTGGCTGTTCACGCTGTAAGTAAAACTGGTATCGGAAATTTTGAAGTTTTAAATCCGCCAATAGATCAAAGAACTAAACCTACAGGTAAATTTTCAGAATATGTACATCCTCATTGGCATGCAGAAGCACCAGAGCGCTTTCCGGCAAAAGTGGCAACAGAAGATGTGCCACAGCACCGTGTAAAAAAAGGAGATAAAAAAGCTTATGCAACATACCAAGTACACGAACCAGAACAAAATGCTTATGGAGATTGGGCATCTATTTCTATTGGAGGTCAATATTATTTATTTGCAGATTTCGATCCTGCTGGTGGTCATGGAAGAAAAGATATGAGTGTAGCTTGGTTTACTTCAAACGATATTAATAAACCGTTTACATTTTGTGGAAATATTGGTCAAGGGCATCCAGATCCTGATATCATGTTTGCCGAAGGAAAGTTTTATTTGGTGACACAAATGAATACCGATTACGTAAGCAATGGACCATGGGTAGAAACAGTAGAAGTAAGAGTAGGTGTTGATATTAATAACGATGGAAAAATAAACGAATGGAGTGATTGGCATGTAGTAAAGGAACAATATAATTCTATAAAAGGTTTTGCTAAACAGATTGAAAGAATTCCTGCTACAGCAAACTTTTTAGGATTGCCAGAAGGATATGCATTTCAATTTGAAGTTAAAATATCTGATTCAAATGAAAATAAATCAAAACCAATTATAGATAGAATTGTACTTAAGTTTTAAATAAAAAAATACAATTATTATATTATTAAAGATATATAAAAACCTATCTCTGTTAAAAGGTTTGCATTCGCAAAATAATTAAAGAATATATTATTGATTAAATATAAATTAAAAATGAAAAAAAACACTAAAATAAGCCCAGTATTTCCTATTATATTTTTATTGGTTTTTAGTCTGTTTGGTTGTAAAACTAAATCAGAAAAGGTAAAACACTCAGCAGTTAAAAATCCAATAAAACCAAATGTGCTATTTATTTTGGTAGATGATTTAGGATATGCAGATTTAAGTGTAATGGGAAGTAAATACTATGAAACACCAAATATTGATAAAATTGCAAAATCAGGATCTGTTTTTACAAATGGGTATGCAGCTTGTACAGTATGTAGCCCTTCAAGAGCAAGTTTGTTAACAGGTCAATCTCCTGCAAGACATGGTATTACTCAGTTTGAAGGAAGGAATTTAAGTGGGCAAGCTTGGAAAACAAAAAAAAGATATACAAAATTATTGCCACCAGAATTTAATGAGCATTTAGACCCTAATACTTTAACTTTAGCAGAAGCTTTTAAGGAAGAAGGATATGCTACTTTTTTTGCAGGAAAATGGCATTTAGGAAGCAAAGAGCAAAAATCATTACCTACAGATCATGGTTTTGATGTAAATATTGGCGGGTTTCAATCAGGAAGCCCAAGTGGAGGATATTTTTCGCCTTATAAAAACCCAAATTTACCAAATTTACCAGAAGAAAAAGGGCAAAATTTGTCAATGAAACTAGCTAAAGAGACAAGTAATTTTATCACTAAAAATAAAGATAAACATTTTTTAGCCTACCTTTCTTTTTATGCGGTTCATGGGCCAATACAAACTACTAAAGAAAAATGGGCAAAGTATAGAAACAAAGCAGAAAAAATGGGAATTCATGAAAATGGATTTGAAATGGAACGTGTTTTACCAGCCAGAAAATACCAAGATAATCCTGTTTATGCAGGTTTAATAGAACAAGTAGATGATGCTGTTGGATCTGTATTAAAAACTCTAAAAGATTTAGGGTTAGATAAAAATACGATTATAGTTTTTACTTCAGATAACGGAGGTGTTACTTCTGGTGATAATTTTTCTACAAACCAATTGAGTTTAAGAGGAGGTAAAGGATACCAATGGGAAGGAGGTATTAGAATTCCATATTTTATTGATGTTCCTTGGATAAAACAAAATGGAGGTAATATTAATGTTCCTGTATCTGGTACAGATTTATTTCCAACATTGTTAGATTTATCAGGCTTGTCTCTTAAACCAGAAAACCATAAAGACGGAGTTAGTTTAAAACCCCTTTTAGAAGGAGAAAAAATTGATGAAAGACCACTTTATTGGCATTATCCTCATTATGGAAATCAAGGAGGAGAACCAAGTTCTATTATAAGAAAAGGAAAATGGAAATTAATTTATTACTGGGAAGATTTACATTCTGAATTGTACAATTTAGAAACTGATTTAAAAGAAACCAATAATGTTGCAGAAAATAACCCAAAAATTGCCAATCAAATGAAAACACAATTGTTAACCTGGTTAAAATCTATGGGTACACATTATGCTACAGAAGATCCTTTATGGGATAAAGAAGCTAGACAAAAATGGTTAGAAAACCAAAAGACTAAAAGGTTGCCTAGTTTAGAAAAAGAACGTAAAGAAATGCTTTCTCCAGATTGGCAACCAAATAAAGATTGGTGGGGAAGTGAAGTTGAAACTAAATAAATTATAAAATGAAATCAAAAAAAAAGGTAATTGTTTTCTTGCTATTTATATGCTCGGTGTTTACTATGGCTGCACAAAATATAAAACCAGATAAGAAAATTTTATTTAAAGTAATTGATGGAGATAGTTTGTATTTGCATGTGTTTCAGCCCAAAATAGCTAAAAAACCAACTGCGGCAATTGTTTTCTTTTTTGGAGGTGGTTGGGTAGGAGGAAACCCGAAACAGTTTTACCAACAAAGTGAATATTTTGCTTCTAGAGGGATATTGGCAATATCTGCGGAATATAGAGTAAACAATGTGCATGGAACAACTCCTTTTGAGTGTGTAGAAGATGGTAAATCTGCTATACGTTGGGTTAGAGAACACGCAAAAGAATTAAACATTAATCCTAATAAAATAATTGCAGGCGGTGGCTCTGCTGGTGGCCATGTAGCTTTATCTACATCAATAATTAATGGTTTTGAAAATACTAAAGAAAATTTAGCCATAAGTTCTGTTCCTAATGCAGTTGTTGCTTATAACCCTGTTTCAGACACTACAAAAAAAGGTTATGGATCTGAGAAAGTAGTTGGTAGAGAAACAGAAATTTCACCAGTACATCAACTTAAAAAAGGATTGCCACCAATGTTAATATTTCATGGAACAAAAGACAAAACGGTACCTTTTGAAAATGCAAAACGGTTTAATAGAATTGCAAATGAATTAGAAAATGACTGTAAATTAGTAGCTATAGAAAATGTTGGTCATGGTTTTTTTAATGGTGATTTTTTTAGAAAAGGAGGTGGAAATAAATACTTTAATTTAACGATGTATGATACCGATATTTTTTTAAAAAAGTTAGGGTATCTTAAAGGGAAACCAACACTTTCTAGAGAATTAATAAAAATTGCTTGTGTAGGAGATGGTAATACTAAAACACAATTTTTACAAGGCTTCTTAGGTGAAAAACATCAAGTTAAAAATTTTGAAAAAGAAGGTGCAACTTTAATTGATGGTACAAATTTTCCGTATGCTAAAATAGATGAGTATAAGAAGTCTATAAAATTTAATTCAGATATTATTTTAATTATGTTTGGTGCAAATGAAGCACATCCAAAGTGGTTTTTAGATAGCAATCGTTCTACTAAGTTTACAGATTCTGTTAGGGATGAATTTAAAGCAGAATATATAAAATTGATAAAAAGTTATAAGCAGAAAAATAAAAATGCTCAGATTTATGTGTTAACTCCTTTGCTTATTTCAGAGAATAAAAATCCTCAAAAAGAATTTATAAAAGAATATAATAACGCACTTAATAGTTGGGTAATTCCTGTTGTAAAAGAAATTGTAGAAGAACAAGGTATTAAATTAATAGATACTAATCAATTAATAAATAAGAGTTTTAAATACACTAAAGATGGTGTGCATCTTACTAAAAAAGGATATAAAGTTTTAGCAAAAAAAATAAAACAAGAAATACATTAAAATTTTAAAATATTAAAAATGAGAAATTTATATGTTATTTTGTTTTGTGCAATTTTAGTGTCATGTAAAACTGCAAAAACTAACCAAAAAGAAAATAAGCCAAACATTATTGTAATATTAATTGACGATGCTGGTTACGCAGATTTTGGTTTTATGGGAAGTAAAGATTTAGAAACCCCGAATATCGATAAACTAGCTAAAAGCGGAGTTGTATTTACAGATGCACATGTAAGTGCAACGGTTTGCTCACCAAGTAGAGCGGGTTTATTAACAGGTAAATATCAACAACGATTTGGTTTTGAAGCAAACGGAACAGGTTATGGAGATTCTGGTGAAATAGGGCTTTCGGACGATGTAACTACCATGGCAGATGTTTTTAAAAAGAATGGCTATAAAACCATAGCATTGGGTAAATGGCATTTAGGAAAAGACGAATCTGATCATCCAAATAAAAGAGGTTTTGATGAGTTTTATGGTTTTGAAACTGGTAGCAGATCTTATTTTCCGATACAAAATCCTAGAAAAGGAAAAATGCTGCAACATAATGGTAAGCGTGTAGTTTTTGATGGTTATTTAACCGATGTCTTGGGTAATCAATCAGTAAAATATATCGAAGAAAATAAAGAAAATCCTTTTTTTATGTATCTCGCCTACAATGCAGTGCATACACCAATGGAAGCTAAAAAAAAGGATTTAGAAAAATTTAAAAACCATCCAAGGCAATATTTAGCAGCCATGACTTGGTCTTTAGATGAAAATATTGGTAAACTTCAAAATAAATTGCAAGAATTGGGTATTGCCGATAATACTCTAATTTATTTTTTGAGTGATAATGGCGGAGCTGCAAATAATACTTCATCTGGTGGATCTTTAAAAGGATGGAAAGGAAATAAATTTGAAGGCGGACACAGAGTACCTTTTGTGGTAAGTTGGCCTTCTCAAATTAAAGGAAATCAAATTTTTAATGGACTTTCTTCTTCCTTAGATATTTTTAAAACTTCTATTGCTGCGGCAAAAATTAGAGAAGATAACAACTTGGTTTTAGATGGAGTAAACCTTTTGCCATTTTTAAAAGGTGATAAAAAAGGCAATCCACATAATAAATTGTTTTGGAGAAAATTAGAAGAAGCTGCAGCAAGAGTTGGGGATTATAAATTGATTCGTTTAAAAAACTATGGGTCGGTTTTATACAATTTAAAAGAAGATTTAGGAGAAACTACCAATCTAAAAGAAAAGAATATTGATGAATATCAATTGTTACAAAATGAGCTAAAATCTTGGGAGACTAAAATGATTGAACCTCTTTGGCAAGAAGAAGAAGATTGGATGCAAGTAACGCATCATATCCATAAAAGATTGATGGAAAATAAAGAAATATTATATTCTAATCCTAATAAAATGAAAAGAGTTTTAAAAGAAGATAAAAATAAAAACTAGAAATATGTTTAAAATTAAGTGTTTTTATGTGTTGTTTTTGATTGTTTTATCATCTTGTAAAGCTCAGAATTTAAATCAATTAAAAAATAAACCAAATATTATTTACATAAATGTAGATGATTTAGGTTGGATGGATACAGCGACATACGGAAGTATTTTTTTTGAAACACCTAACATTGATAGGTTAGCAAAAAGTGGTTTAAAATTTACAAAAGGTTATGCTTCTGCAGCAAATTGTGCACCAAGTAGAGCTTGCTTAATTAGTGGCCAAAATACACCAAGACACGGTATATATACCGTTAGTAATTCTGATAGAGGACATGAAAAAACAAGAAAAATAATCCCTATAAAAAACACAGAGATTCTAGCCGATGAAAATGTAACCATTGCAGAAATGCTACAAAAAGAAGGATATGTAACAGGAACGTTTGGTAAATGGCATTTAGGCGAAGATGCAAAAACACAAGGTTTTGATGTAAATATTGGTGGGAGTTATAATGGAAATCCTGGTAAGAACGGATATTTTAGTCCTTATAATATCAAAAATATAAAAGATACATTACAAGGAGAAAACCTAACAGATCGGTTAACTCAAGAAGCCATATCATTTATAAAAGTTAATAAAGCCAAACCTTTTTTTGTGTATTTGCCATTTTACGCAGTGCATACACCTTTATCAACAACTCTTGCATTAGAAAAAAAGTATACAGAAAAAGAGGGAAATTCTTCTAAAAAGAAGGCAATTTATGCAGGAATGATAGAAACAGTGGATAGAAATGTTGGCTTAATCTTAAAAGAAATAAAAGATTTAGATTTAAAAAATACATTAATTATTTTTACTTCAGATAATGGAGGAATTAGAGATATTTCTCATCAAGATCCGTTACGCGCAGGAAAAGGTTCTTATTACGAAGGAGGTATAAGAGTGCCTTATATTATATCTTGGCAAGGAGTTGTAAAACCAAATACAGTTTCTAAAACACCAATAACTAATTTAGATTTTTATCCAACATTTATGGATATTTTAAAAGTAAAAATGCCAGGGAAAATATTAGACGGTACATCTATTTTACCGATTTTAAAAGGTGAAAAAATTAAAGAAAGAAGTCTGTATTATCATTTCCCAATTTATTTACAAGCATATAATGCAAAAACAGATCAAGCTAGAGACCCGTTTTTTAGAACAAGACCAGGTTCTGTAATTATTGATGGAGATTGGAAATTACATCAGTATTTTGAGAATAATGAAATTGAACTGTATAATCTAAAATCAGATCTTGGAGAACGTAAGAATTTAGTGACAATACATCCTAAAAAAGCATCAGAATTATTAAATAAGTTAACTATTTGGAGAGAAGAAGTTAATGCACCAATTCCAACAGAATTAAATCCAGAATATGATGCCTATTTTATTCCGAATAAATTCAAAACAAAAAAATAAGAAATGAAAAATCTAGCGGTTCTTATACTTTTACTTTTTAATCAGTTATTGTGTTCACAAAATAAAATAGCAGAAATAAATGTAAAAGTTTATCCTAATGTAGAGTTTCAAACTATACATAATTTTGGAGCATCAGATGCTTGGTCTACTCAATTTGTGGGAAAATGGCCTTTAAATAAAAAAGAAGCTATAGCCGATTTACTATTTAGTACAGAAAAAAATATTGATGGAACTCTTAAAGGAATTGGCTTATCTGCATGGAGATTTAATATTGGAGCGGGTAGTGCAGAACAAAAAGATAAAAGTAATATTAAAGATGTTTGGCGAAGGGCAGAAGGATTTTTAAATGATAAGGGTACTTATAATTGGAACAGGCAATTGGGGCAACAATGGTTTTTAAAAGCAGCAAAACAAAGAGGCGTTAATTGTTTTATTGGCTTTGTAAATAGTCCTCCTGTGCAATTTACAAAGAATAACAAAGCTTTTTCTTCAGATGGATTGTCTACAAATTTAAAAAGAAGTAATTATGTAAATTATGCTTTATTTTTAAAGAATGTAGTCAATCATTTTAAAGATAGTTTAGATATCAACTTTAATTATATTAGTCCGTTTAATGAACCACAATGGGATTGGAAAAATGGAAAACAAGAAGGTTCTCCTTGGAATAATGATGAGTTATTCATAGCTACAAAAACAATAGATTCTGTGTTTACTTTGTATAATATAAATAGCAAGTTAGAAATTTCAGAAGCAGGTCAAATAGATTATTTAACGTCTGTAAAAAAAGGAAAGGAAAATAGAAGTAATCAAATTGAGGCTTTTTTTAATGATAAGAGCAATATTTATATAGGTAATTTAGAAACTGTGGCTCCTAAATTTGCTGGTCATAGTTATTTTACAACTTGGAATATTTCTAAATTAAAAAGAGAAAGAGAAGAAGTTAAACAAAAATTAGCAAAATATCCGAACTTAGAATATTGGATGACAGAATATTGTATTTTAGAAAATAATAAGGAGATAAAAGGCAAAGGAAAGGGATTAAAAATGAAAACCGCTTTATATGTAGCTAGATTAATACATGCAGATTTTACCATTGCAAATGCAAGTGCGTGGCATTGGTGGTTGGCAATGTCTCCTTATAATTATAAAGATGGATTGATTTATCACGATAAAGATAAAGTAGATGGCAACTTCGAGGTTTCAAAATTATTGTGGGGTTTAGGTAATTTTTCTAGATTTATAAGACCAGAGGCTAAACGAATTAAAATAAATTTTAAAGGTAAAAATTCTATTAAAAATTTAGAAAAAGGCGTTTTAATTTCTGGGTATAAAAACAAAGATAACTCTATAGTAATTGTAGTAGTTAATCAAAAAGAAGAGGCAGTTAAGCTAAATTTTAATAGTTTAATAAAAGAAGTATACGTTACTAATAAAGATTTAGATTTAAAATTTTTAAAAACTAATGTTGATAAAAGTACTATTGAAATATCATCTAAATCTATCAATACTCTAATTCTTAACAAGTAAAAAGGCATTTACAAATAGGTTCTACTATTTACATAAAAAACAAGGCCAAATTTAATTCAACCTTGCTTTTATAAAAGTATATAGTAGTACAAATATTATTTTTTTACAATCTTAATTTTAGAAATTGATACACCATTTGTATTTTTACAATCAACAATGTAAATCCCTTTATTAAAGGTATCAAAATTGATGCTTTTATTTATAACTTTTAAAGTTGCTACCTTAGCTCCCAAAATGTTGTATACATCTACAGAATTTATATCTGAAGAAGTAAAATTTAAAACGTCACTTACTGGGTTTGGATACGTTGCAAAGGTTTTTGCTACAAATTTTTCATTAGATAATATAGGAGTGTTATATAGAGTAGATATTTGAGTTGCTGTAAGAGCGTCACTATAGATTTGTATATCATCAATAGCACCGTTAAAACCTCTTGATTGTGGAGGTGTATTATTGTTATAATCATTTCCAATTCTTAAAGGTGTTGCAGTCGTGTTTACATCTGTCCAAGTATTTTCTCCAACTAAATCTCCATTTAAGTACAATGTTACTTTACCATCAGAACTATTGTAAGTAACTGCTATATGGTTCCAAGTTCCTGCAGTAAAAGCTCCTGCACTCATACCAGAACCTTGTATTTCTATTCTTATTTTATCTCCAGACCTACCAAAAGTCCATTTCTTTTTGCTAGCCCCTTCTCCAAGACCAACTACACCAACTGTAGCAGAAGTTGCATCTGTATTAATCCAAGCGGCCATGGTTCTACTATCATTTCCAGAGATTGAAAAATTAGTGGCGGTTTCTAAATAATCTGGTCCAGAAAAACCAGTAACAGCTGTATTTTCTGTACCATCTTTACCTGATACATAAGAAAGAGTTCCTGCAAAATCAGCAGATTGATTTAAATTCCAATTTCCAGTTTCATCATTTAATGTATTATCAAAAGTGTAGTGAGCAATTAATGTTTGAGCTCTAGTGTAACTTGTTACAGTAAAAATAGATGCTACAAAAAGTGCAGCTTTTAATAGAGTAATTTTTTTCATCTGTTTAATTGTTTTTTTATTTATGAAAATAAAATTACTAAAGTTATTGATTATAAGGGAGATGATAATGTCTCATAATAGTGGTTTAAATGTTGAAAATATGCTTTAAAATTTGGATAAATATTATTTTTTTGTCTTTTATAGATTTTAATTGTTGTTATATAACTAAATTAATTTACAATGTTGATAGTTGTGTTAGTTTGATACAAGAGCTATTAAATAGCCTTTTTTGATCGATTTTTATCCCTAAGAATCAAATCGGTATTTCTATTTTTACGATAAATAATTCAATATTTACTATGTGTTTTAAACCAAACATTTTAAAATTTATCATCATTTTATTTTTTATAATTATGAGTTGTAAGTCAGAAAAAAAAGAAATATTAGCAAAAGTTAATGATAAAAAACCAAACATTGTTGTTATCTATTTGGATGATTTGGGCTACGGAGATTTAAGTTCTTACGGTGCAACAGAATTACAAACACCTAATATTGATGCTTTAGCAGAAGGCGGAATTAAATTTACAAACGGATACGCTTCTTCGGCAACTTGTACACCAAGTAGATACGCATTTTTAACAGGTGTATATCCTTGGAGAAATAAAAAAGCAAGAATTTTATCGGGTTCTGCTCCTTTAATAATTAGCGAAACACAACAAACTTTACCAAAAATGCTTAAAAAACAAGGTTACCAAACTGCAATTGTTGGTAAATGGCATCTTGGTTTAGGAAGTGGTAATGTAAATTGGAATGAGAAAATTACGCCAGGACCAAATGAAGTTGGTTTTGATGAATCTTACATTTTAGCGGCAACTCAAGATAGAGTTCCAACGGTTTATATAGATAATGGTTATATAGAAGGTTTAGATAAAAACGATCCCATTCAAGTTAATTATAAAAAGAATTTTGAAGGAGAACCAACAGCTAAATCAAATCCAGAAATGACAACCATGAAATGGCATCACGGACATAATAATAGTATTGTAAACGGAATTCCTAGAATTGGATATATGAAAGGTGGAGATGCTGCAAAATGGTCTGATATTGATATGGCAGATCATTTTTTGCAAAAAGCACAAAATTATGTAAAAAAACATAAAGAAAATCCGTTCTTTTTGTACTATGCAATGCAGCAACCGCATGTACCTAGAACTCCACATCCTAGATTTGTAGGAAAATCTGGTATGGGACCAAGAGGTGATGTTATTTTAGAAGCAGATTGGGTAATTGGTGAGTTTGTAAAAACCTTAGAAAAAGAAGGTGTCTTAGAAAATACGTTAATTGTTTTTTCTAGTGATAACGGACCAGTTTTAAATGATGGTTATTATGATGATGCAGCAGAAAAATTAGGCAAACACGATCCTAAAGGAGGTTTAAGAGGTGGCAAATACAGCTTATTAGAAGCAGGTACAAGAGTGCCTTTTATCACTTATTGGAAAGGAACAATTAAACCTTCTATTTCTGATGCAATTGTTTGTCAAATAGATTTATTAGCTTCTCTGGCTGCTTTAACAGGAATAGAAGAAAGTACGACAGATAGTAAAGAATTGATGAAAACGCTTTTAGGTAAGACAGATAAAGGAAGAGATCATTTAATTATTGAAGCCAATTCTAAAACAGCGCTAAGAAGTGGAGATTGGTTAATGATTCCACCTTATAAAGGTACGCGATTTAACAAAAAAGTAAATATTGATGTTGGTATTTTACCAAAATTTCAATTGTACAATTTAAAGGAAGATGTTGGACAAAAACAAAATTTGGCAGAAGATAAACCTGAAAAATTATTAGAAATGATTGAGACTTTTGAAATACTAAGAGGACAAAAAATAAATAAATTTAAAGACAATTAAAGTTTAAATATTTTTTCAATTGAAACAGCATTGTTTTTTTTAGTTTTTAAAATATAGATGCCTTTTTGTAAGTGACCTAAAGATAGTTTTTTTGTAGAATATTGTTTGTCTATAGTTTTACCAGATAAATCAATAATAGTAGCTTCATCGACTACTTTACTTAAATTTAAGGTGTTATAAAATGGATTGGGGGATATATTTAATTTTTCATTTACAATAATTTCATCAGAAGTATTTAAAGATAGTGTGTCTACATCAATTTCTACAATCCATAATTTTGCAGGAAATAAGAATGTTAAAGATCCTAAAAAAGCAGTATATCTTTCATTAGAAATATAAAGACGATGTTTTGTTGATGTAGTTTCAAAAAGAGTAATTCCTTCTACTTGATTTCCTAAAGAAACAATATTTTCTTTTTTATCTGAAACAGAACCAGAAAAGATATCTAAACTATTGCTTGGGATGTTATGTATAGTATACATAAAAGGTGCTTGAGAATTACTATATCCTGTAAGGTATATTACTTCTTCATTAAAAGAAATATCTGCACCAGTAATAAGGCCATTGGTATTATATGTGCTTTCTAAGTTAGCACTGTAAGTACCGCTATTTTTTGGTAATGAGTAGACATTTACTTTTTTGTCTGCCCAATTTTTGGTAAAAATTAGTAGCTTATCTCCATAAGAAATAAGAGCCTCTGCATCCCAATTTTGGTTATTAAGGTTAGAAGAAAAATCATTTTGATCTGCATAAGAATATGAAATTATTTCTGCTGTAACTTCATTATCACCGTCATCATAATCAGATTTAGAAATTTTATAGATTTTTAAATTAGTTCTGTTTCCAAAATTATTTCCAATATCACCAATATAAATGTAAGAAGCATCTTGGGCAATATCTTCCCAATCTGTAACTGTAGCATTTTTTATTTCAACGGTTCTTGTAATATTGCCAGTAGTGCTATTTATTTCGTATAGTTTAGCATCTTTATCATCATTATGAGTAATAATTTTATTATTGTAAAAGAGTAACCCCGAGGTTTCGTCTAAATCTGGAGTTATTAATTCTGTTATTGCTTCAGCGGTTTGAGAGCTTATTATTGATGTACACAACAACAAGCAAATAAAGGTTAGTTTCTTTTTCACAATTATTTTATTTTTCTTAATCATTTTAGAATATTATTAGGTATAGCAAGCCTAAATACTCAATGGTTAAATATAAGTATAAAATTGTTTTTTTTAAATAAAATAATGATTTTCTGTCTCTTTTACAGAGTATTACGTTTGTTGATGTTTAATTTGTTATAAATTAAATACTTTATATTTTAAGTGTTTAAAAACTAAGTTTTCTTCAATTTTAATAGAAAATAAGGTGTAGAAATTTTTGAATGAACCTATATAAATGATGTAATTCTTTAAAAATTATAGTAAAACTTCAATTTTTTTACTGTTTTTATCTTGTTGCACAGCAATAATTTTAATTTTTTTCTTTCCAACAGGAAAATCGCAAATTAATTCGTCATTTTCTGAGTAACCAAATAAGGCTGCTGCAATTGGTGTTTTAATAGAAACTTTGTTTTTTGTGATATCTTTTTCTGAAGGAATAACAATTTGTAATGTGTTTTTCCATCCATTTTCTGTAGATATTTTAACAATACTATTAAAACGAATTACATCATCTGGCATTTCTTCTTCGTCTATAATTTGTGCAGTATTTAGTTCTTTGGTTAGTTTATTTAATGAATTTTGGGTTTTAAAATCCTGAGAAAACTCAGTGATATTTAATAAACGTTTTAAAAACACGTATTCTTTTTTTTCTATAATTAAATTATGATATTTCATGGTACAAGATTTTTATAATTAAGCTTAAAAAGAGTCTTAATAAAAAAGGATTAATATTACATGAGTTAAAAAGCAATGCTTGTGCCATTAAAAAAAAATGAATGTATGGTTTGTTGTTAAGTAGTTGTTATGTAGTTTTTTACTCTTTTGTTTGATGGGTTTGAAAAAAATAATAATTGAGTTGTAATTACTCGGATGAGTAAAATTATTTACAATTAGTATTTATATTTAAAAGAAAAAAGCCTCAACATTTTATCTGTTAAGGCTTTATTGAACAACTAAAAAAACTAACTTATTTATTATTTAAGAACTTTAATTTCTCCGGCATTTAAAGCATTTTCATAATCTACAGTTACACTTGGTATTGCTTTATAAAACCTACTTCCGTCTGCTTTCTTTATACTTATTTTTGTAGAACCATCGTTTTCTGTGGTTACTTTGGTTACAATAACTTGTTTACCGTTAACTAATTTGTTAGATGCAATACCTCCTCTTTTAATAATTATATTTTTTTTAGGAAAATTAATGTACTTAAAAGCATTATTAGAAGGTTTAATAATTTCTAAAGTATCTCCTTCTTTTATGTCCGTATTTTTTTCCTGACCATTTACACCTAAACTTGCTAAAGCTAACATACCTACTATTAAATAATTTCTCATCTTACTAAATTTTTAAATTAATGGATTCTATTTGTTATTATTACTTTATAAGAAGCAATCCTTAAGCCAAAAAAAACATCTAAAAACTAAATGTGTTTTATGTACTTGATTTTTAGATGCTTATATTTTTTAAAAAGAAAATGACTTATTTTAATAGCGGGTAGTAATTTCTTTGATGAGTAAAATTTAATCGATTTATTTTTCTAATTTTTGGGTTAATGTTTTTCTTGTAATACCTAATATAGTAGCTGCTTTTGTTTTGTTATTATTGGTATGATTTAAAACTTTTTGGATGTATTTTTTTTCAAGCTCTTTAATAGTAATTAATTCTTCTTCAGGGAAATTAATGTTAAACTTTAAAGAATCTGGTAGATGCTCTACATCAATTATTTTATCACACATAATAACAGCACGTTGTATAATGTTTTCTAACTCTCTTATGTTTCCTGGCCAATTATATCGTTCTAATATTTTTAAAGCTTCTGGAGTTATTTTTATAAATCGATCTTTATATTCAACACCATATTTAAACAAAAATTTATCAACTAATAAAGTAATGTCTTCTTTGCGCTCTTTTAGTGGTGCAACATTTATTTCTACAACAGTAAGTCTATAAAATAAATCTTCTCTAAAAGTTTTTTTGGTAATCATCTCTTTTAGATTACTATTTGTTGCAGCTATTATTCGAACATCTACCTTTTCTGCTTTTTGAGCGCCAAGTTTAACAACTTCTTTTTCTTGTAATACTCGTAATAATCTAGATTGTACAGATAAAGAAGCATTGCCAATTTCATCTAAGAAAATAGTACCTCCGTTAGCAGCCTGAAAGAAACCGTTTCGTTCTTTATCTGCACCTGTAAAAGCACCTTTTGTGTAACCAAATAATTCTGCTTCTAAAAGGTTTTCAGGAATTCCGCCACAGTTTACGGCAATAAACGGAGCGTTGGAAAATTTACCTTGATAATGTATGGCTCTTGCAACTAATTCTTTTCCTGTTCCACTTTCACCTTTAATAAATATGGTTGCTTTGTTATTTTTTACTCGTTCGATAATTTGAATAACATCATTTATTTTTTCTGAATTACCAATAATTTCTCCATACTTTTCTTTATTATCTAATTTAGATTTTTCATTGATTTTATTTTTAGCAACGGAATTTTTAAATGAAGCATCAATGGCAGATTTTAACTCGTTTTTTGTAAATGGTTTTGTAAGATAATCTACTACGCCAGATTTTATTGCAACCAATGAATCTTGAACAGAAGGAAAACCTGTAACTACCAATTTTGGTAACTTTGGGTAATGTTCCGATACAAATTTAATCAGCTCAAAACCATCAATTTTGGGCATTTTTAAATCTGTAATTAATAAATCTATATGAGTGTCTTTTAAGATGTTAACAGCCTCTTTAACAGAGATTGCTTTATAGGTATGATAGTTCCAAGATTTAAGATGGCGTTGTAATAATTCTAGAATATTAATATCATCATCTACAATAAGTATATTTTCTTTTTTTAATTGCATAATTTAAGATTTGGGTAGTTTTACAGTAAAACAAGCGCCTTTCTTTTTGTTATTTTTAGCAGTAATTGTTCCGTTGTGGCTAGCTATAATTCCGTGTACAACACTTAAACCAAGACCAGCACCATCTCCGGCAGATTTTGTTGTAAAGAAAGGTTGAAATATTTTATCTAAATCTTTTTCTTTGATTCCTTTTCCTTCATCAGAAATTTTTAAAACAATATGTTGTTCGGTTTCATAAGCTTCTATGGTAACCAAAGAATTTTTAGGCGCAAAATAGATTGCATTAATAATTAAATTAAAAACAATTTGTGTAATTTGTACTGTATCTGCTCTAAGCCATAGCTCTTTATTAGCAATTTTAACTTTGTGTTTAACTTGTTCTTTTCTAAAAGTAGCTTCTAATAATGCAATTGCATTTTTTATGTTTGGTACAATATCTATTTCTTGTTTTTCTTGTGGCATTTTACATGAAAAAAACATTAATTTCTTAACCACTTCTCTAGAAAAAATAGCATTACTTATAATTTTATCTAAATCGTTAGATATTTTTTTATTAGAACCAAAGTCTTCTTTTAACAATTCTGCAAAACCTAAAATATTGGCTAAAGGTGTGTTTAATTCATGGGCTATTCCTGCGGTAAGTTCTCCTAAAATAGTTAAACGATCTGCTCTTTCCATCTGTCTTTTTAAAGAAATTTCATTTTTCTGAATTTCAATTCGTTCTAATAAATTTCCTAATTTTAAAGCAACGCTATCTAATAAGGTTTGTTCTTCTTTAAGAAATAATAAATCTTCTTCTTTCAAAGAAGCTGTAATTTTTCCTTTAACTTTATTAAACAACATAATATTAGAAGAAATTTTATGATTGTTATTTATTGCATCTGTTTTAAAATTTAAGTCAGGAATTTCAATCAAAATTTCGGTTTCCTCAATAAACTGAAACCCCTTTTTTAAACTGAATGCAATTGCTTTTAAAGTATCTAAAATATCTGTTGTATTTGCATTTACAATAATAGAAGATACTTCATGCAAGCAGGTAAGTTCTTTAATTCTTTCTTTTAAAATTTTTTCGGTTGTGTTCAATTTAAGCTGATTTAGATTTTTTTACTCTATAAAAAATGGTAAACTGAAGTATAATACCAATTAAAATTAGAAACCCAATTTCTAAATTAGAAATTAAATTATTGCGATCTAAAGATTTTTGAGTTAAACTAATTAAATTTTTACTTTCTGATGATTGAATTGCAGAAAGGTCATTTAAATCTGATTCTAATGTGTTTAAAAATATTTTTTCAGAATTATTTTTCAATCTTTTTTGTTCTATTTCTTTTAGTTTTTCAAAATCAATTTTTAAGTTGTTAAACGTTTTTGCTTCTTTTACAGTAAGTTCTGTAGTTGCAAAATTATTGATAAGATTATCAAACTGTTTATTTAAGTCGGTTTTATTTTCTTTAGAAGTACTATCTATTAAAATGATTCTTTTTTTATGTATAATTCCTCTCATATTGTATACATATTCTTGTGCAACAACTCTATTATTATGTAGAGATATTAATGCGTTTTGAACAGTTTCAAAATGATTTTTATCAATTCTGTTAGTGGCAAAAACTAATAAGAAAATAATAGTTAATGCTAGTCCAATATTAATACGATTCGAAATACTTATTTTTTTTGACATTTTTTTCTACATTTAAATGAATTAAATATCGGGTAGGTTTTACTCGATTTATACTATTTTAATCATAAATTGATTTTTGTTAGAATATACAATTTAATTACATCAAAAATTATACTTTTTAAAATGGTTTAATGTTAACTATTTGTAAATTAACTGTTTGTATTTGTATTGTGTTTTTTAAAACGAGTAAAAAAGTAAGTTGCGGGTAAAAACTACCCGATTTTAAATTAGGTGATATTACTTAAAGCTTTAATTAAATTTACAAAAGAATGATGATAAGAGCAGTAGTAAACTTATCATCAACGCAAATAAAAAACCCTTACAAACACTGGGTTTATAAGGGTATTCTGTGGAGACGCCGATACCCGAATTAGTAAATCTCTTTAATTGAAAATACTTCGTTATCCCTTTGTTTTATTGGGTTTAATGTTTTTTGTTATTGAATGATATTGAGGTATATTTAATAACGAGTATAAAAACGGACACAAAAACGGACACATTTTTATATATTTGTTTTGCTCAAGTAAATTAAGGTAAATGGCAACGTTACAATTCTTGTATAGAAGTAAAAAAGAAAAAGGAAATTTAACAATACGATTTAGGCATTCCTCTAATATTCATTATAGATACACAACTAAAATTGTATCGAATAAAGAATATTGGTTTACTACAAAAGGAAAGCATAAGAATTTAAATGATATTGCAAATAAAGGAACTGCAGAGGTAAAGAATCATAAAAAAGATTTAGAAGATATTCGAGATAAATTTTTGTTGAAGTTTACAACAGAGTTTAATAGCGGTGTAGTTATTTCAAGAGAATGGTTTAAGGAAACATTATCGGAAATAGTAACGATTGTTATCGATAAATTAGAAATTGAAAAAAGGCAAAAAGCCAAAGAGCAAAAAGAACTTGAAATATTAAATAAAGAGCAAAGCAGTTATAAAACTAATTTAGTTACATCGGCAATTCAAAGAGTTATTGATGTTGAGTATTTTGATAAAAAAGATTCTTTGAGGTTGTATAATCAGCTAAAGTCTAAGATTGTTGTGTATCAAGAAGTAAAAAAGGTAGAGCTTAAAACAAAAGATATTACTCAAGATTTTATTAATAGTTTTTATGCTTTTTTAGTTACTTATTTTAAACATAGTCACGCAACGTCAAATAAACATTGTAAAAGTCTTACGCACGCCGTTCGATACCAAAAAAATGCTTTTCCAAATATTGTCGAGGTTTCACACAATATAAATAGTATTAAATATAAAAGATTGACAAAATCAGAAATAAGGGAACAAAAAGATGAGATTGTAATTCCTTTGTCTTTTGAGGAGTTGGATTTAATACATAATACAGAGGTGCCAACAAGACTTCAAGATGCTAAGAAAACAATTTTGTTTATAAGTGAGGTGGGGTTAAGAGTGTCAGATTTTAATAAACTAACGGATGAGAATATTAAAACCAATAAACAAGGTGTAAAATATTGGGGTTTTTGGAATAAAAAAACTGGTTATGATGTTGTGCTTCCAATCAATAAAAGGATATTAAAATACATAGATTGTTATGGTAAACCTAAGACAACATTTAAAGAAAATGATGATGTAATTTTAAACGAACAAATAAAAGATATTTGTAAAATTGCTGGTATTGATGAGCTTGTTAAAAGTAGAAAGTCACAAAGTGTCATTGTCAACGGTGAGAAAACAAGACGTACAATATCAAAAGTCTATAAAAAATATGAGATTATAACGAATCATAGTTTTAGAAGGACGTTTGCAACTAATTATGTTAAAATTATAGGTGCTTATAACGTAAGGGCTGTAACTGGACATAAAAGTGATGAGATGTTGTATAAATATATTAATGAAAGCGCTATTAATGATGATCAAATAAGTCAAATGTATAGTAGAATGAATGAAAATGCTGATAGGTTGGAACAGAAACATATAAAAACTCAACTTAATATTATCAAAAATGTATCAAATCAATAAAATAGAATTAAAAATCTATTATACTTGGATGTGAAACTCCAAATGCATAAGTAATTTATTTAGCATGGAAATTTTCATTTTTTGTTTTCTCAATTCATCTTTTTTAAGTTTTGTATTCTATTAAGTACTTAATTTATTCTTACTAACTCTCTAATGGGGTTTCCAAACTCAATACAGAATGATTAGTATTAAAAAACTACTAGTTTCTATTTTGAGATAAGGGGGAGGGGTCTTAAAGTAAAAAAAGTACTTTATCTCTTGTGCCGAAATAATTTTAAACTGGGCCTAAATAACTCGACAAAACCTTATATCTGTAATGTTAAATATAAAAATTATGGATAAAAAAGAAGAAGTTGCAAATGACCTAATTATAAAAATGATCAAAGATGGATGTAATTTAATTATTCTCTGGATTAAGAAGAAAAAGCGAGATTAGCATCAAAAAAGAAAACCAACCCAATATGGGTTGGTTTGTTTCTTTACAAAGATTTGTAATAATTAACATAATCATATATGTCAACTTCGTATTCTTTGAAAGTATAATTATCTACAGTTTTATGTGTCGATTCTTTGAATAAGTAACCTTTACTAAACGAACTAGAGTTATACATCCCTCTATTTTCTATTTTAATTGGAATGACACCATTTTTTAATCTAAAAGGGGCATTTTTATATGCGTATTTACATATATAAGCGCAAAATTTAGATTTTGAAAAATCAGCACAAATAAGCTCATTCTTTTCATTAAGAGCTATATAGCATTTTTTAATGTAGCTTGATGTTGAGCTCACTGTCTGTCTGTTTCCAGAACTAGATCTAGGTCTAATTTTTTTCGTTTTGATAAATAGTTTTGAATTTTTAATTAAAGTATTATAAATATCATTCTTATTTACAATTCTAGAAGTTGATTTTTGAAGTAAGCTTTCAAACTTAAATCCTTCATCACAGAAAAAAATCTCTTTTTTAAAAGGCGAAACTTGGTGTTTCATTAAGTTGTTATACGTTTTAAATTCCATAGCTTTAAACGCTATCGAAAATATTTGACATATTTTATCTAATTCATTCTTTAATATCAAAAGCATTGGCTTAACATCGAATACGGTTACCAATTTTGGACTATCAATTAATTGATCTATATACTCCAATAACCCAGCTAAATCTCTGTTTTTTAACTTATTCATAGAGTAGTTGCAGATTAGTTCTAGATAAGGATTATTAGTTTTGATAGATTTTTTGTGATGAGTGGTTAATTTTGTATTGATTCTATCTATATGCATATCTACTTCCAAATCAACATCTTTTATAGATACTTGTTCAGGTTCACTATATTCATTTTCATGTATTTCTAAAGGGAGAAGTAGCTTCGGGCTCTCAATTATTTTAGGAATAATTATGGATTCTAAATTTTTAAGTTTTCCATTTTTAGTGTAACTTAATGGAGTATACTTAGATACCTGATTTAATTGGTTCTCCAAATCTTCAATGTCATCACTTTTTATTTGAGCTTCGTTAGAAAAATATTTTTGATAACTATCCTTTTCACTTTTATGGATATAAGTTTTTTTAGGGCTTCCATAAAGGTTGTCGAAAGGTATTTTCTTTTCTTTATAGTTGTCTTTTGGAGATTTAAGACCAGCTGCCCAATCATTTTTTTGAACTGATGAATTCAAGTTGAATTTGATTTGTTGAAATTGTTGCTGAGCCCACATATCTTTTATATTTCTAACTATTTTAGGATTAGTAATTGTATAAGAGGTCCAAGTTGTTTTTTTAACTTTAAATACTCCTAAGTTATTTTCAGCTAAATAGTCTAAGCCTAGGGTGTAATTCAAAGCTTTAAGATTTTTACCTTTACCAATATTATTACAAGCCCTAACATATGAAGTAATATTTTTAAGGTAACTCTTCCTTTTTGTAGGTGTAAAATTTATTTCTGAATGTATCAGGTTCTTGATAATCTCTAATGCTTTATCATAATCATAATAGTACTTCAATTTAAAATAGCATCGAAACAATTTGTTTATTGCTCTTTCATGCGAACTGTGAAAATCTCCTTCAATTTTACAGATGCTATTTTGAACTTTGACAATTGAAAAATTACCAACTTCTGTATTTGTGGGTTCAATGACTTTATTGGAAGCTTGAATATTAATTTTATATTCTTTATCTAACTTGCTAATAATAGCATAAATGTTTTTTTCATCTTCAATCAAAGTTTTTATGATTTTGTTTTCTAATTCAAGTTGATCTTCGGATATCTCCTTAAGTTGCTCTCCTAGCTCGGTGTGTTTTATGTCAATATTAAATCCTGCATCTTTGGATATGTAATAGTATCCATCCAAAGAGTAAAACCAATCTTCATAAATTCTAGATTCTGTATTTGTCATATTTTTTACTTTTACTTCATTTTGCTCTTTTATAGATTTCGCTTTAATATCATTTAAAGAAATACTAAGAGGGTTTTTTCGAAACTCGTCTAAACCATGTATTTTTTTTGCGACTACCTCTTCATCTAAAATTTGATTAGGGGCTATATTTTCACTTTGTGATAACAAATGAAAATTATATCTATTAATTCCAAGTAAAGTTTTTGAGGTATGACCATAATGAAATTTTCTATTGGAGCGCTCCTCATCTGGCTTAAAGATTTTTGGAAAAAACACAGTGGTTTCACATAATCTGTTTCTAAATCTATTCGTTGCTTGTATTGTGTCGATTGCACTAATGTGACTATATTTATTTCCTAAATCAATGACTACTCCATACTTCTGAGTTGAGGTTTTACCTGCTTTTATGTCATCTTCTGCCAATCCATCTTTATTAATATTGATCCCGTTTATAAAATAATTTGTAGTTAAAACAACATCATAATCCCCAAACTTACTTGATAAGATATTATCAGTACATGCTCCTGTAGATCCAGAATAAAATAATCCGACTTTAATTTTTTTACCTAATTTGGCTTGAATATCTCTGTGTAAAACATCCATCTTTTCTTTATAATTAAAGATGCAGAGTGACTTTCTACCTTGTTTTAGATATTGTTTAATTTGGTTCATTACAACATTATACCTCTTACTATTATCTATAGTGTCTAAATGGACAAGGTTTATAGTTGGGGATTCTGTATACTCTTTTGTAACAACAATCTGGTGAAATAAATCACCAATACTATACTCTTCCATAATTTTAGGAATTATTAATGTTTCTACATTAGGTGTGCCGCTCATAAATATTATGCTAGTTTTAGCATCTGGACATTGAGCGATAAACTCAATTAAATGAAAAATTAAATTGGCAATTGTTTCTGAACGAAAATTTAAATCACTGGTAAGTGCATGACATTCATCTATAAAAATATAGTCAAATGTGGCAAGTTGTGTATGAGTTAAATTTAGTATTTGGTTATAAGTTGTATTTACCAAGAGGTCATTATCATCGGGTAATTGAACACCTTGTAAAGTTTTTTCTGAATCTATGGTTTTAGAGCTTTTAGAATTTGATTTAGAATAAATAACAGTGTCATTTATACCAGAATGTACATTAACTTGTGTTCTATTGTCTCCATTATCATGGTTGTCTTTAGCGGTTTGTGAGCTTATAGACTTGTAAGGAGCGGCTAGTATTGATCTTGCGTAAATTCCATAATTTGGATGTGTTACGATTGAGTTTTTACCTGTCGGTTATGTTCAGTAAGGGGCGTTACTTCTTACCCGGAAGAGGGTATTCCTCTCCAGCTCATGGTTTCCCATAAGATCGGACTATATCTTCAGCTGTTTTAGCTGACATTCGCTTCCACCCACTTGGGGGTACTCCCTCTCGGGATAGTCTCTGAACTTTCAATCATATAAATATTTTTTGTATACCAGTTGATCATTTACATATATTGTTATATGATAGGATGTGCTAAATCCCAAGAGGTATATTTTTTACATGAAAGCTTAGCTGCTGATTAGCGACTTAGCGTAAGTTTTTTATTGTTCACTCACGTACCTTATAGTTTTACAAGGGTTAGCCTTCCAGCAATTCAAATGTTTTATTACCTAGAGATCACCCTCTAGGACGGCACAGGAAGTACCGCATTGAGATCTTAAAGAAAATATTCTCTTATCGGCATATTTAACTTTAATTAGGTTTTTCATAACATCTTTATCAAGATATTCTTTTGGGCCCAATTTAATATCAGGTTCCGTTTCTTCAAGATTTTTAATTAAAGGCAATCTGTTTTTTTTAGCATCAAGATGGAAATTAATTTTCTTTAAAAACTCTGATAGATCAGCATTCTTTTCGCCTTCTTCTTTTAAGTCTAAATTGTATTTATAGTTTTCATAGGCTTTATTAATTAACTTGAAATTTGAGACTTGAGATGAGGTTATCGCAAAATTATCTAGGACATAATCTTTTACTTTTCCTATTTCGAAGACTAATTTATAGAATGAAGCTAGTGTGAGTTCTTTTCTTTTGTCCTCATCATAGTTTTCATCGCTTTTGTTAGCCCAATTATAGTCTCCATGATTTTTGTCTAATTTGTTAGAGCCTAGTGGTATTAATTTCTTTAATTCATTTATGCCCATACTGCCAAAAACACCATATAAAACCCAACTTTGTTTGTTTAAGATTTCATAGCTACTAAACTTTTTCTTTAACCAATTTTTTACCCTAGTATCTTCTTTAGATAAATCAATAATAAAAGTAATTACTTTTTTAAACTTGTCTATTTCAAGCTCTAAATCAAAACCGTTAGCTCTATTTTTTTGGTATAAATGGTAGGCTTCCCTTTTAGAGGTGATACCTTCTTTTTGCATTAGAGCTTTTACTTCAACTTCATGTTTTTTAATATCTTGCTCTTTCTTAATTCTTCTTTGTTCTTTTTCTGCCTCTACGATTTTTGAATATTCAGAGAACACCTTAGGGGCATATTTAAAATGAGTCGCTTTATCAGCAATAAAAGGTAGTAGTGTTAAGCGTTGAGGGTCTTTGGTAGCCGTATCAATATTATCAGCAATTTTAGGAAAATTTTCTGCTAACTCTTTCCAAGCCCCCTCATACCAAATTTTGTGTTTAACCATCATTTCTCCTCTTTCTTCACTGGCAAAATCGTTTATGAAATCCTCATTAGAAGTATCTACCTGGCAAAATAATTTAAATCCATTTCCACTTGGTGATACAAAAGCCATATATGGCTTTACATTTTTTGTGCCTTTCCAAACTTTATTCATCCATTTTAGAGTTGTCTCTTCATCTCCAATCTTATCAAAATCAAAAACAAACCTACCTGTATGTATGAACTCCATCTTCTCTTTATCTCTTGTATCCGTATCTAAAGAGATCATGATAAAAGGCAAGAAAGGTTTTACCAATTTTACATCTCCATTTGCGGTATCTAATAATCTCTTTATAGAGCTTGTTGGGTTTGTCATTTCTTCAATAAGTTCTGATTCCGTTATCTGATCAGCAATAAAATCATCATTCTTTCCAAAGGACCGCATGCTGGATTGCCACTTGAAATGAAACCCAAGGTAATCCTTAAGGAAAAACTTAAGTGAATAACCTAAGTTACTGTTTAGTTCTTCAAAATCTTGATGATGATTGGTAATAAAGTCGGAACAATAATTTAAAACATTTTTGCTTTTGTCTCTTTTGAAATAACCTTGGGCTAATAATTTTAGCAATTCTTGTTCTTTTTGAGTCATTTTTTTATACAGAGCTCCTGTAGTTAGGAATTTGTAAATTGACTCGTTTGTTGTGTGTGTTGCAAAATAATAGTAGTTCTTACTCATATAATCTATTTAATGCATTAATAAACTTCTTATGTGTACCAGTTGGAAATTACAACTTATTAGTTATAAATAGTATGTGCTAATTGTCAAGTGGTACACTCAAAATAGTATATATAAGGTCAAGTGCGATTAAGTCGCTGTTTGGGGTTTTGCTTATTATTTAAGCATGATTAAGTTTCGAATTCATAAAAGAAAGTTATGAAGTAATTCAGAAATACAGCAAACCAAGACTACATCAAAAAAAACATGGAATCATTTGTTTTGATGATTTAGGAACCGAAAGCAACCTAGAATACTTTAGTTCAAACTTTTTTGAATCAAATAAACACTTATACTTATGGGGAGGGTTGGTAAACTCGGTAATGCTGGGACACCTCAACAATATCAAGGGGTACAGCGATTATTTTATTGGTAAAGAGTTGGTTAACGTGGTAAGCATTTTTTAAGCTGTCTCTTTAGAATTACTCATTAATCACGTGGCTCAGTTTAAAAAAAAATCTTTTCTTATAGTTCTCTTTATTCTCTAATCGAATCAAAAGCTCTTTCTTGTTCAATTTTTTATACAAAATACCCTCTCTATTGATTTAGATAGAGATTTTATTTATCCTTTTTTTTTTTTTTTTGCAAATCATCAGTTTAAACTAAAAACAGGTAAATATGCTAATGGAGAGTTTGCACATCTCGAAAAAGGTATCTTACAGTTTTATAAGGAAGAATTAGAAACAGATAATCTTTTGTTTATTGAAAAAGTCATTAAAACTGGATTAGGGAAACTTAAGATTGGAAATAATGATAAATGTACAATTTGTGGTGATAAGAAATTTAAAAAAAGTTGTAAACCAAAAGTTTTAGCTATTGAAAAATATGGAATTAAACAGCTTGAAAAAGATTTAAATATTATTAGTAATGAAATTTTAAAATATAAAAGCCTATAGTTTTTCTACCATTTCATTTTCTGTAACCTCACAGCATTTAAAATAGCTAATAATGCTACTCCCACATCTGCAAAAACTGCTTCCCACATTGTGGCTAAACCACCTGCTCCTAATATCAAGACAATGACTTTAACACCAAAAGCTAAAATGATATTCTGCCAAACGATTTTTCGTGTGGAACGACTTATTTTAATCGCTCTCACGACTTTTGAAGGTTGGTCTGTTTGAATGATGACATCTGCTGTCTCTATTGCGACATCACTACCTAAACCACCCATTGCAATACCAACATTACTCGCTGCTAAAACAGGTGCATCGTTAATACCATCACCTATAAAAGCTACTTTATTTTCAGGATTCTTCTTTAAAGATTCAACTTCGTTTAATTTATCTTCTGGTAGTAAACCACCTTTAGCATTTTCGATATTCAACTCTTTAGCGACTTGTTGCGTGATGGAATCTTTATCACCGGAAAGCATCATAATATTTTCGATACCTACTTTGTGTAATGCTGTAATAGTTTCTTTTGCATCTTCCTTTAATTCATCTGCTATGACTACATAACCTGCAAATTGACTATCGATTGCAACTAAAACGATAGATTCTACAATAGATTCCGTTTCAAATGGAACATCAATATTATTAGAGGTCATTAAGGCTTTATTTCCTACTAAAACTGTTTTACCATTTACAATCCCTCTTAAACCTTTACCTGCAATTTCAGATACTTCGGTAGCTTCAAAATCTTCTCCTTCTGCTTTATACTCTAAAATTGCTTTAGCAATTGGATGCGTGGATTGTTCTTCCATCGCCATTAAGTATTGCATAAATTCGGTTTCATTCCAACCGATTGCTTTTACTTCTTTGATTTTAAAAACACCTTTGGTAACTGTTCCTGTTTTGTCCATTACCAAAGTATTTATCTTGGTCATTGCATCTAAAAATGAAGCACCTTTAAATAAGATTCCATTTTTTGAAGCTGCTCCCAATCCACCGAAATATCCTAAAGGAATTGAAATTACCAACGCACAAGGACAAGATATTACCAAGAAAATTAATGCTCTGTATAACCAATCTCTAAATACATAATCATCTACAAAAAAGTAAGGTATAAAAGTAACACCAATAGCTAAAAACACTACAATTGGTGTGTAGATACGAGCAAACTGTCTAATAAATAATTCTGTTTTAGATTTGCGTGCTGTCGCATTTTGAACCAAGTCTAATATTCTCGCTATAGAACTATCTTCAAACTTATTGGTTACCTCAACTTCAATAACGCTTTCTAAATTAATACTACCTGCATAAACCTTGGCTTCCTTTTGAATAGAATCTGGTTTGCTTTCGCCTGTTAATGCTGCAGTATTTAAAGATGCTTTTTCGGATAATAAAATACCATCCAATGGAATTTTTTCACCTACACGAACTTGAATTTTCTCTCCAATATTTACAGCTTCTGGCGACACACTTATATAGTCACCATCACGAAATACATTGGCTTCTTTTGGCCTAACATCCAATAATGCTTTAATATTTCCTTTTGCTCTATTTACTGCTGCATTTTGAAATAATTCTCCTACTGCATAAAACAACATTACTGCTACACCCTCTGGATATTCACCAATTATAAACGCACCAATAGTAGCAATGGACATTAAAAAGAACTCTGTAAAAATATCACCCTTTTTAATACTATTCCAACCCTCTTTTACTACTGGAAAACCTACAGGCAAATATGCTATACTGTACCAAACAATACGAGTCCAATTCTTAAAAAAAGAAACATCAAAATAATCTAATCCTATTCCAATGATAAGCATTGTAAAACTTATGATTGCAGGCACATAGGTTCTAAATGAACTACTATTTCCGTGGTCGTGGTCGTGACCATCATCGTGAGAATGTTGTTCTTCTGAATTTGGTTGTAAATCTCTTAAATTGATTTTCTTTTTCTTCATTTTGAATTGAATAAATTTTTAATATCATTAGATATAGGCATAGATTTTAATGGTGGTACGTTTGCACCGCCTGTGTTACCAAGTGGCACGTGGTCAATAAATGATTTCCAACCACCAACAAGTAACCTAATAATTTGGCCGAGTACTTCTTTAGTATCTTTTTGCATAAATCCAAACTTTAGCATTAACCAATGTGAATAGGTATGTTCTATTGGGTAAGATTGCCCTATGATATGACTGCGTTCTAAATGATACCAAGCATTACTATACTGCTTATTTTCTAAACAGAAACTATATCGTTTTAATTCTTCGTTATAAGCCTGTTTAAGAGATTTAGGTATTTTAGTATTAAACTTCATATCCACTAATTTTTCATAAAAATAACCTAATAGTAAGTGCAATGGAAGTGCATTTGTTATCTACTACACTTATCACATATACCTTTTACAACCAAGTTTACATTTTCTGAAACAAAGCCATCAGGCACTTTAATTTTTGGTATTTTATGGTCTGTTAAGCAAATGGTTTCATTACAATTGTTACAATGGAAATGTAAGTGTAAATCTTTATTTATATCACAACTACAACCTTGTTCACATAAAGCATATTTGGTAATACCTGTACCATCATCTATTTGATGAACAATATCCTTTTCTTCAAAAGTTTTAATAGTTCTGTATAAGGTAGTTCTATCTGCTTTTTCAAAAGCATTTTCTATATCACTTAATGTTACTGCTACTTGTTTATTTACAAGAAACTTATAAATCAATAAACGCATTGCCGTAACGCGAATATTTTTTAACTCTAATAATTGTTCTATGGTTTGCATAATCTAATGTTCGTGTTCTGCTTCGCCTTTTTTCATTTCGGCTATTAAATAATACGCATTGTTATAAGCGAATTTTGTGATTTTATCTTGTTCTTCAGTAAATTGAACAGCTACCCAATTGCCATCTTTTGCTCCTAAAAGCACTTCAATAGGTTTAAAACTCCAATCGTCATTTTCTTTTTCTGCCGAAAACACGAAAAATCTATCACCTTCTTTTACTATCGCACTTTCGGGCAATGCCATAGTTTGTGTGTTTTCTGTTTGAATTTTTCCTTGAATATACATTCCAGGAATTAAGTTACCTTTCTTGTTTTCAATTTCAGCGTGTACGTGTACTGCTTTAGGGTCATCTTCAAATGTTTTGCTTACGGAATAGATTTCTGCTGTTAATTCTTCATCTTGAATTGTTTGTATATTAAAGCTTACTTTTTGACCTTTTTTTACTTTATACACATCTTTTTCAAATACCATTAAGTCGGCGTGAACGTGATGCGTATTTACTATTTCAAAAAGTTCGGTTTGAGGTTCAACATACTGTCCTGTTTTTACTTCTACCTTTTGCACATAGCCTTCAATAGGACTGCGTAATGATATACTTTGAGCAATTGTTCCATTTCGTACTGATGACGTGTTTATATTTAATAGTTTCAATTGGGCTTCCAATCCATTTACCATTGCTTTAGAGGCATCATATTCGGCTTCGGCCTTTTGAAAATTTGCACCAGAGCCAACTCCTGCATCATATAATTTTTGTTGACGCTCAAAGTTCTTCTTTAAAAAACTACTATTGCTAAAAGCATTCAAATAATCGGTTTGCATTTGAATAATATTTGGATGTGAAAGAGATGCCACAACTTGACCTTTATTCACTTTGTCTCCTTCAATCACTTTTATGGATAACACATTTGCACCAACAACTGAAGTGATGGCAGCCTCATTTTGCGGTGGTACTTCTAATGTTCCATTTGCTTCAACATAACCACTCATATTGCGTAATGCCAAGGTGTCGACTTTCATTTTTAAGGCTTCAAACTGTTGTTGTGTAAGCATTACTTCTTCGCTCTCATTATGTTCTTCGTTAACTTTTATATTTTGTTCTTCATCGTGGGAAGAACCATTATTATCTTTATTTCCGCACGCTGAAACAACAATAGTTAACACGATTACGGTAAAGATTTTATATATTTTGTTTTTCATTGTCTTATTGATTAAAATATTGTAATTGAAATGTACTTTCTAAATAGTTTACTAAAGCTGATTGGGCTTCCAATTCAGATTGAATGGCTTCTTTTATCAGTTGCGTAAATGCTGTATAATTTATTTCGCCTTCACTGTATGCCACTAATGCACCTGTTTTTTGCTCTTTTGTTAATGGTAGTACTTGGTCTTTATAAAATGCCCAAGATGTTTTCCATTTGATATAATTTTCTTTAGCCTGAACAAACCTTGATTGTACTTCCTGTTTTTTGAACGCTACATTTGTTTCTGCTATTTCTTTATTAATTCTCGCACTTCTAACCTGTGCTTTGTTAGTACCTGATAAAAACGGAATGGAAATACCTGCTTGGTAGGTGTAAAATCCTGAATTGCCATTTACTTTCTGTAAACCACCTTGTAAATTGAATTTTGGTAAATTATCTGCTTTTGCAGCTTTGTATTTGGCATCCGCTTCATCTACAATATTCTGTGACATACTGTACAACGGATGATTTTCAATATTGAATGTTTCTATATCTATAGCTGCATCAAATTCATTTGAAACCGTAAAAATTTCTTCAGAAACCAACCATAAATTGAATTGCTGTAAAGCAATAAGATAATTACTATAGGCTTGCGCTTTTTTATTTTGAATTTGAAACGCTTGATTTTTAGCTGCCGAATACTCTAACTTGGAAATGGCTTCTACTTCATAATTTAAAGCTACTGCTTGTTGGAATTTGGAATAAATGGAATCTAATTCTTTATACAATTGATAGTTTCTCTTCATTTGATAGCATTTTGACCAAGCCTTTTTGACTTCCAATTCCAATTCCAATTCGGAAAGTTGAAATGCTTTTTTAGCCAATAGTATCCTTTGTTCTTGTAGCTTTTTTTTAGAACCAATACCAAATACATCAATATTAGATTGACCAACACCTATGGTTGTATAAATGCCATTACCATTATCAATTTCTTCTCCACCTGTAAAAATTTGAGTAGAACCAAAATCATAGGCAGTCGCTTTTAATTGTTCTTGTTTTGTGATTTCCAATTGCTGTTGTTTTAGTATTGGATAATTACTTTTTGCGAGTTCAACAGCTTCTTGTACTGAAATTTCGGGAATTGTATCATTCAACTCTTGTGCATTACTTTTTAGTGAAAAGCCAAATAGTAATAATACTAATGCTGTTGCTGTAACCAACTTTTTATTTGGTTTAAACCTAAATGATTTATTTTCTACCCAATGGTATAAAATAGGTAAAACGAATAATGTTAATAGTGTAGAGGTTAACAAACCACCAATAACTACAGTTGCTAAAGGACGTTGTACTTCTGCACCTGCTGATGATGAAATAGCCATTGGTAAAAAGCCTAATACATCTGTAAAAGCAGTTAGCATAATAGGTCTGATTCTTCGTTTAGTTCCTTCTATAATTCTATCTTTTAGATTGGTAATACCCTCTTCTTTTAACTCATTCAGACCACTAATCATTACTAATCCGTTTAATACTGCAACACCAAACAACACAATAAAACCAACACCTGCCGAGATACTAAATGGCATATCTCGTAACCACAACGCTACAACACCACCAATCGTTGCCATTGGGATTGCGATGTAAATCATCAAGGTTTGTGGTAAGGATTTTAATGCAAAATAAATCAGTACAAAAATGAGTAACAAGGCAATAGGAACAACAGTTTGTAAACGGTTACTGGCACGTTCTAAATTTTCAAAAACACCACCATAACGAATGAAATAACCTGATGGCAGTTCTAATTGTGCATCTAATTTAGTTTTAATTTCTTCTACCAATGATTTTACATCACGACCTCTAACATTGACACCTACATAAGTTCTTCTGTTGGTATTGTCTCTACTGATTTGCATTGGACCAGCTTTGTAGCTAACATCCGCAATTTCACGTAATGGAATTTGAGAGCCAGAAGGTAGATTAATGTAGAGGTTTTGAACATCTGTTATGTCTTTACGATTACGAGAACTTAATCTAACTACTAAATCAAACCGCTTTTCACCTTCAAAAATAACACCTGCAGTTCCACCTGCAAATGCGGATTGTACAATTTGGTTTAAGGTATTAATTTGAAGTCCGTATTGTGCCAATTTATTTCTATTATATGAAATGGTCATTTGCGGCAAACCTGTTGTAGCTTCCGCTTTCATATCTCCAATACCTTCTGTACCAGCAATAATTTTAGATATTTCTTCTGCTTTTTGAGATAGCACCTCTATATCTTCACCATAAAGTTTAATAGCAATGTCTTCTCGGACACCTTCGAGCAATTCATTAAAACGCATTTCAATAGGTTGTGTAAATTCATAATTCACACCAGGAACGATTTCAACCGCTTCTTTCATCTTCTCTATCAATTCATCTTTAGAAGTAGATGTTGTCCATTCGCTTTTTGGTTTCAAGATTACAAAAACATCGGCTAAATCCATTGGCATTGGGTCTGTTGGAATTTCTGCAACACCAATACGACTAACTATTTTTTCAACTTCTGGAAACTTTGCTTTTACAATTTGTTCAATTTTTGTTGTCGTTTCAATCGTTTCTGTAAGTGAGCTTCCGGGTTTTAAAATGGCGTGAAATGCAATGTCGCCTTCATCTAATTGTGGAATAAATTCGCCGCCCATTCTCGTGAACATAAAGACTGTAATTCCGAATAGCACGACTGCAACACCAATAATCCATTTTCCTTTTTGCAATGCCTTTACCAATAAGGGTTGGTACTTATCCTCAACCCAATGCACAAGTCTATCGCCATACGATTTTTTATCACTTTTTGGTGCTCTTAACACCAATGAAGACATCATTGGTACGTAGGTTAAACATAGCACCATTGCACCAATCATTGCGAAAATAAAGGTCAATGCCATAGGTTTAAACATTTTTCCTTCAATACCTTCTAATGCTAATATTGGTAGAAATACAATAAGAATAATCAGCTGGCCGAAAAAGGCAGCATTCATCATTTTTTTTGAGGCATCTGCTGCTACACCATCACGTTCTTTGGATGACAGTTTCCTTTTCTTAAGGACTTGTGAAGCAATTAGAAAAACGGTGCTTTCTACAATTATCACAGCACCATCAACAATAATTCCGAAATCTATTGCTCCTAAACTCATTAGGTTAGCCCAAACATCAAACACATTCATTAGTATAAATGCGAATAATAGTGATAATGGAATTGTTGAAGCTACTATTAAACCACCACGCCAATTGCCTAATAAGAAAATAAGAACAAAAATGACTATCAATGCGCCTTCAATAAGATTTGTTGCAACCGTTGAAGTTGTTTCTGCTATTAATTTGCTTCGGTCTAACAAAGGTTCGATAATAATTCCTTCTGGCAATGATTTTTCGATTTGAGCCATTCGTACTTTAACATTCTCAATAACATCGTTTGAATTTGCACCTTTAAGCATCATTACCAAACCACCAACTACTTCACCTTCGCCATCTTGTGTTAAAGCACCATAACGAATAGCAGCACCAAATTGTACCGTAGCAATGTCGCCAACGGTAATTGGAATATTGTTAGTGTTTTTAACCGTAATCTTTTTAATATCCTCTAAACTACGTACCAAACCTTCTCCACGAATAAAATTGGCTTGGTGGTTCTTTTCAATGTATGCTCCACCTGTGTTTTGATTATTAGCTTCAAGAGCTTCAAAAACATCGGTAATTGTTAAACCAATAGCTTTTAGTTCGTTTGGGTCGACAGCAACTTCGTACTGTTTAATTTTTCCACCTATGGCATTTACCTCAACTACACCTTCTACCATTGCCATTTGACGTTGTACAATCCAATCTTGCATTGTGCGCAAATCAGTAACTGAATATTTGTCTTTATACTCTGGTTTTACTTTAAGTGTGTATTGATAGATTTCTCCTAATCCAGAAGAGATAGGTCCCATAGCAGGTTCGCCAAAACCACTTGGAATTTGTTCTTTAACTTCGTTTAGCTTTTCGGCTACTAATTGACGTGGTAGATAGGTTCCCATATAATCGTCAAAAACAATAGTAACCACAGATAAACCAAAACGAGAAATGGAACGGATTTCCTTTACATCAGGTAGGTTGCTCATTGCAACTTCTACTGGATAGGTTACAAATTGTTCAATATCCTCTGTACCTAAATTGGGTGCTTGTGTAATAACCTGTACTTGGTTGTTGGTAATATCTGGAACAGCATCGATGGGCACTTGGGTCATACTCCAAATACCTGCTCCAACAATGGTAAGCGTTAGCAAACCAATAATGAATTTGTTATTGATTGAAAAATCAATGATTTTATTAATCATAGTGAATATGTTAATTCAGTTAAACTTATTGATATAATTCGTGAAAAATAGAATTACATGAGATTTAAAGAACCTTTAGGTTCTAAATTGGATATAATTATCCTTTGAAAAACTGAATTAAGCCCTTGGTGGCTGTAAAATTGAAGAAGTAAAGTCTTTTTCTGTACCATTTTGGTAGAAAAAGTCTTGGGTAGAAATGTAGTATGAGATAATATTTACATCTACAAATTTGAAATCTATTGTATTAATATGACAACATTGACAAATACAAAAAGGAGAGCATAAGTCTAAACCTTGATGTTGATGATCATTGTTTGTTGCTTGTAAATTTTCTGTTTTAACCTCATTATCAAGCGCATCATAATCTTCGCAAGGTGCTAAATTAAGTGCAAAAATATATATCGATAATATGAAGGTTAAATATTTCATTTTAGCAAAGATATAAATTAATTAATGCAATGGTTGTGCAAAGAGTAAAAGGGTGTTTTGATTTTTTTATGAGATTAATTTAATTAATAGTTATGATTATATATACATTAAACTTGTAAATTGTGCTACGAATTGATATTTAAAAATTATAAGTAAATCCAACCAAATAACCTTTATCATCACTATTAAAAGTAAATTCCATATGTTCTTGTTGATATTCTGTTGTGAAGAGCAAATTACTACCAACACCAATTGCTGCACCTGCTAAAATATCTAAAATATCGTGTTTTTTTGAATCGATTCTACTAGCTGCTGTGAAACCAGCAAGTAAATAAGAGGGTATTGCATATTTAAATCCATATCTTCTATGAACAAAGCCTGCACTATGAAATGTTGTAGAAGTATGGCCTGAAGGAAAAGAGTTGTCATTACTCATATCTGGTCTTTGCTTATTAATACCTAACTTTAAGCCATAGGTAACAGCACTTGTAGCCAAAAACCCTTTTGTAAATTGCCAAGCTCCTTTTTTGTCACCAATTATAAACGTAGACCCTAAAGTAGCTAATGGTAAAGTAATTAATATTGCATCACCAATTTTTTGTGTGGTTCCTATTTGTGGTTTGGTAATACTTGTGTTTTGAGCCGAAAGTGAAGGTAAAGTAGTAAATAATACAATAAAGATTGCTATTAAATTTTTTGAACTTTTATTTTTCATATCTCTTGAATATATATTATGGTTTATAAAAGTAAACCTAGATTCTAAAGAAATTTTAAAGTGATTTTTTTTAAAAACAAAGTCTCAAAACAAAATTTGTTTTGAGACTTTGCCAATTCAAACTAACCAACTTTATGAAAAAATCAATTTAATCTTTGTCTTCATTATCTTCTGTTTTTACTTCTTGTTTTACAATTTTACCATTTGTGTCAATTGCAACTTCCATTTCAGTATCACCTTTTTCTATGTCAAACTCATAAACCATTCCTTTAGCAGTTTCAGAAATTTCTGATTCTTCCATTTCATAACCTGGAAACGCATTTTCTAATGCTTTCATAATGTTTTTAGGAACCTCTTTTTCTTTAATTTCGTGTTCTGTTTCTTGCCAAGTACCATCAGATAGAAAGTTTGCAGAATATTCTATCCTATTCATTTTAAACTCTGCTTCCCATTCTTTTTCATTTTCTTTTTCCCATTTTACTTTTTTAACGGTTGGGAATTTCTTTGCAAAAGCATCTTTAACTTTTTGTGGTGCTTTATCTTCTCCAGAAGTAAAAGCAAATAATATGATTACTATAAAGGCACTCATAATAATTTTTAATGTTTTCATCTTTTCTTTTTTATAATTATTGATACTATAAATTTAGAGCTCAATTCTAAAGATGATTTTAAGGAAATCTAAAGGAAATTTCAATTAACATTATTTTAATAAAAAAGACGAACCTATTTAAAGATTCGTCTTTTTGTTTTACTATGATATGCACTTACTCATTATCACCTTCACCATCTTTCTTTACTTCTTTCTTTGTAATAGTACCTTGTGGATTTATGGCTACTTCCATTTTAGAATCTTCTTTTTCAATTAAAAACTCATAAACAATACCATCTTTAGTTGTAGAAAGTTCCATTTCATCTATTTCATATTCACTGAAATTAGATTTTAAAACCCCCATAACGAATTCAGGTATTTCTGTTTCTTCTATCTCATATTCTGTCTCAACCCAAGTACCATTTTGCATAAAATTAGAGGAATGTTCTTTACCATCGATTTTAAATTCGGCTTCCCATTCTTTATCAGATTCTTTTTCCCATTCTACATCTGTTGCTGTTGGAAATTTAGCAATAAAAGCATCTGCAACTTGTTTTGGAGCAACTTCTTCTTTATCACAGCTTGTAAAAGCTAATAATATTGATAAAACTGTAAATAGTGTAATTTTTTTCATTTTTTAATTAGTTTAAAAATTAGTTTATAAATTTATTATTGAAATCTAAAGAGGTTTTAAAGAGGTTTAAGGTTTATCAATTTTAGATTTTTCTTGGTATTGTTTATGCGATATATAAATCAAAATACATATTAAAAGTATAGAAATAATAGAGGCAGGTAAAGTACCTAAATCTAAACCTCCTTTACTGATTGGTTTTGTAAGAAAATCGCCAAATGTTGCCCCAAAAGGACGTGTAAAAACAAAGGCAATCCAAAAAAGTAAAATCTGATTTAATTTAGTGAAATAGTGTAATAAAATTACAAGTACAATAATTGAAGCAGTTACTAAAGCACCCATTAAATAACTTAATCCAATTTGGTCACTCAAATAATCTCCAAAAGCAGTTCCTAAACTATTAGAAAATAAAACAGCAGACCAAAAAAGAAATTCTTTCCTTTTGCTGCTTATAGGATAAACTTCAAGATTTTTAAATTTTACAAACCAAAATAGTAAAATAGATATAAGACCTGTTGTTAAAAGTAAACTACCATAGGTATAACCAAGACCTAAACTTCTATCTATAAAATCTGATATTTCTGTGCCAAGTGTTGTTGTAGCAATAATAACTAACCAAAAATAGAGTGGAACATATTTTTTTGAATACAATTGAATGGCCAAAACAATACCAAAGAATACAAGTGTTATAAGAATGCCAATTGTATAACCAAGACCAAGTGTTTGTGCAATAAAGTCGCCCAAAGTTTCACCTAATGTAGTAGCCACAATTTTCATTATCCAGAAAAGAATTGTTATTTCTGCAACTTTATTTATTGTTTGATTTTTCACAATTACTTATTTATAATTGATCTATAATTTGTAGAAATATTTGATTCCAATAACCAGTATGTAAATAGGTGCTTTTATCACCAAAACGAACGATTATAATTTCTTCTTCTGGATACACATATAAATACTGGCCATATAAGCCAATGGCAAAAAAGCTACCATATTTAAGTGGTCCAATACCCCAATTGTTATGATAAAAATGCTTGTTGTTTCCTGTAGGGTGAGGGCTTGTAGATTTTTTAACCCATTCTTTAGATACAATTTGCTCTCCTTTCCAGTTTCCGTCGTTTAAGTATAAACGTGCAAATTTTGCAAAATCTTTTGTAGTTGCTTGTAAACAACAAAATACTTTTTCAATTCCTTTTTCATCATCTCTATCTAAACTCCATTCAGCAGGAGCTTCCATTCCTAATTTTTTCCAAATTCTTTCTTGCAGATAATTTGAAACAGAATTGTTTGTAATTTTTTCAATAATAAGCGCTAATAACATTGTGTTTTCACTACTGTATTTAAAAACTTTACCTGGTGCGTATTCAATTTCTACGTTTAAAATACGGTCTCTTAAATTTTCTCCCCAATAAAATTCTACGTTATCAGAAAAAAGGTCAAATTTATTATCACTAAAAGCTATACCAGAAGTATGATGCAATAAATGTCTCACTTTAATTTTATTAAAGCCTACCTTGTTTTTAAATTCTGGTAAATAATCTACTAAATAATCTTCTACACTTTTAATTTTACCTTCATCAATAGCAATCCCTATCAAAGTTGATAGAATTGGTTTAACAACTGAAAAGCTGGAAACTTTAGTCGTATCTGAATAGTTTCTTTGATAATTTTCATAGAGGATAGTATCTTTTCTTATAATCATAAAAGAAACTGTTTTGTGCAATTTCACAAAACTATCTAAACTTACGTTTGTAGCATTAAAATCTTTATTTATTAAACCTATTTTTTTTCCTAAACCATATTCTTTTGAAGGTTTAATAAAATTAAAAATAGTGTCACTATTTTTTACAGCTCTACTTGGAAATCTTTTATAACTTTTTTGCGTTGGAATAGCGCCATATCTAATTGGTCTTAATGAAGAACAACTACTTAAGATTATAATTGAAATAATAAAAAATAAAAATTTGTTCTTCATAATTATCACTTTAAATAAAAGAAAAGTTAAACAACAATATTTTTTAATTGTATCTGACAAGAGGAGGAGTTATTATAATCAACCAAAATCACACTCTTACATTTACAGAGTTTAAAATAAATTACTTTTAGTTATATAATTACAATTAATAAAAATTTAATATTCGTTCTACTTTAAGTATATTTTCTTGCTTACCAGATGTTAATGTATCTTTTCCGTAAGTTGTTCTAAAATGATGCTTTTTTAAAAAATCTAAATTTAGTTTGTGCCACTCTAAATCACTCACTTTATAATCACAAAATAGTTCCCATTCTTTTCGTAGCAGTAATTTTCTATAAAAGAAATGTGAGTTACTTATGTGAAAAACATCTGCATCGCATAATATTTCAGCAAGTTTAGAAGTAGGGCATTGCGGCATTTTTGTAGCATCTATACAGTTGCAAATTTTATCAATAAAATCAATATTAAATTCTTGAGTTTTTAAAAATGCAGTTGCAATTAACTTGCTTTCTTCTTCGTGACCTTTGTATGTTACAGAAAATCCAGTGTCGTGAAACCAAGCAGCAATTATTAACATATCTGTTTCTTGTTGATTGATATTCATAGCTACACATAAATATTTTACATTTTGCACAACTTCAATGGTGTGTTGCAAATTATGAAAGGGCAATTTGTTACAGCTTGAATTTGACAGCAAATTTGTACAATATTCAGCAACGTTGTTAATGATTATTTTAGTCTGCATTTTCTATGATTTGAATTACAATAATCTCACCTCTATAGTGATACTTAGTAAATGTACTATTGAAATCTAAAGATTATTTAAAGAGGATTTTTAGAACTTATATTTCATTCCTATTCTAATAATCTGTGTTTCGTAATAATTTTCATACAAAGCTGTAAATCCTTCTCCATTGATTCGTTGTCTTAATCCAAAATTATTTAATAAATCACTTGCTGATAATGTGATTTCTCCTTTTTTATTCCAGATAGATTTCTTTAAACCTAAATCTAAAGAAGAGCGTGCTAATTCTTCTCCTTGTGGGATATTTCTTTTAGAATAATACAATCCTGTAACCTGTGCTTCAATATCTAATGGAAGTATAAACGAGTTTGTAATTTTAAAATCGCCAGTAGTATTTTCTGTTTTTTCAATTTGAAAAGTTCGTACTGTTGGAAACAATAAAGTTCCTTGAAAAGCATTGATGTTATTTTGATAGACATTTGTACTGGCTGTTAATTTCCAATTTTCTGTAATATCTTGACTGAATAATAATTCGATTCCTGTATTGGTGCTTTCACCTGTATTTTGATAAATTTTATTTACAATATCGTAATCTGGATTGCTATTATCTACGCTAAAAATACGTTGATAAGCACCTGATATTTGTCTATAATAAATTGCTGAAAATAAAGAACCTGAACCCCAATTATAACGATGTGCAGCTTCTACACTATTTGTAAATTGTGGACGTAAATAAGGGTTTCCTACTTTTAATAATTCAGGATCATCATATTTTGGAAAAACACGTAATTCTGGTTCTCCTGGTCTGTCAATTCTTCTATTGTAAAATAATGAAAGTTTGTTTTTGTCATTCATTTTATACGTAAAACGTACACTTGGAAACAATTCAAAATAATCGTACGCATCATTAGTCGCATAATATATATTTGCAGGATCTAACTCATACGAAACTTCTGTTTGTTCTGCTCTTAAACCTGCTTCCAAATCAAAACGTTCTTTTTCTAATAAATAATTACCGTAGAAAGCATATAAGTTTTCTTTCCATTTAGAGAAATCTCCTAAATTTGGATAAATAATAGATTCGTTTCCTCTATTAATCGTATAATCTACTGGTAAGTTCCTAAATCTTGCTTTTGCGCCAAATTCTAAACGTCCGTTACTCAACGCTCGTGTGTAATCTGTAGACAAACTTGTGGTGTGTTCTATGGCAAGAATATTTGTCATATCTCTACCAATTCTTATTGCAGAACTATCATTTAAAAAATAACTTTCGTCTTCTAAACCTCTTGTATATTGTGCGTTTGCAGAAATTGAATGACCTGCTTCTTCAAAATTATGTTTATAGTTTACAGCCACATTTATATGACTTGTTATTTCTTCTTCTTTCCAAGTATAAAAACGATTACGTGTATTGTTATTAAGATTTATAAAAGCTACTTGTGAGGTATCTATGTGTTTTTCTCTGTCATACATTGCAGAAATTGTAATTGCATCATTTTCACTCAATTCCCAATCAATTCCTCCTGTAATTATAGAACGAAACTGCCTTCTGTTTTCTGGAACTTGTGAAATTATATTTCTACCATCATCATAATTTCTAGTTGTAAACTCGTTATTTGGTAACGCTTCTTGGATGATAAATTCCGACTGTAAAAAATAGTTTAGATTTTTAGTTCTGTAGTTTAGGTTTAAACTCGGGATTAATTTTGGGTTCAAAGCATAACTCCCCAAATCTGTTGGAGTATCTTCTTTTCTTTTTGATAAAACTCCAATTCCTGAAGAAAAACCAACAGTACCATTTAAACCCGTTTGTTTTTCTTTTTTGTAGATAATATTTACAATTCCTGCAAAACCATTGGCATCATATTTTGCTGAAGGATTATTTATAATTTCAATACGTTCTATGTTTGATGCAGGAATATTGCTCAATCCTTTTTGATTTCCAAAACCGGTTAAACTCGATTGTTTACCATCAATTAAAACCACCACTTTATCACTTCCACGCAACACTACTTTTCCATCTTGATCGAAAGCAACACCAGGCATTGTTTTCATTGCATCTAAAACAGAACCGCCAGATTGCGCAATATTGTCTGATAAACTAAACGATTTTTTATCTAAAGCAGCATTTACTGTAGCCCTTTTTGTAGCAATTGTAATTTCGTCTAAAGATTCTGCTGCTGCTTTTAATTCTATTTTCCCTAAATCGAAAATAGGGTTTAATCCGCCAGAATTAATGTTTCTCTTTACAGTTTTGAAACCTATGTATGAAATATTTACAACGTACTTCCCTGTAGCAAGATTTTTAATTTCAAAGCGTCCATTATCATCAGAAATTGTACCAGTAATTATTTTATTAGTAGTTTCATCATTCACAGAAATAGTAACAAAGGGTAAAGTTTCTTTTGTTTCTTGTTCTATTACTTGACCTGTAATAGTAATTGTTTTTTGTGCATTTACAAATAGCGTAAATAACAATAACATTGTTGTAAAGGTATATTTAAACATTAGATATTTTTTATTTCTCAAAAGTAATATTGAAATCTAAAGTTATTTTAAAGAAGGTATTTTAAAACTAAAAATTAATTTTGAAATTCTATTGAAAAAATATGATGATTCGCTTCGAATTTATAAGAGATTTTAAATTGATACAAATCACATATTTTTTTAACAATTGCCAAACCTAAACCTGTAGAATTATTTTTATTAGATTCCTTGTAAAAACGATTAAATAATTTTTCTGGGTGTACTAGTGTCTTTTTTCCAACATTAGAAACTATTAAAGAGGTTTTAGTAGAAACAATTGTTATTTTATCTTCTTTATTACTGTATTTAATAGCATTAGAAAATAAATTATTCATTAAAACATCTGCTAAAAAAGCATCCATAGAAACTAATAACACATCACTAGAAGTATATTTGATGGTATTAATATTCAATTCTTTGTAGCTGTTTACTTTTTCGTAGATTAAATCTGAGAGGTTTATTGGAGTTACATTTGTGTATTGCTTATTATCAATTTTAGTAAGAATAGTAATTCGTTTATTTAGCTGTTTTAAACGTTGAATGTCTTTTTGTATGGACGTTATTTGCTCAAATTGTTTGTCATTTATTTGGTGTTCATTGATAATATTATCAATTTTTGCCTGAATAATCGCCAAAGGTGTTTGCATTTCGTGAGAAACATCTTCTGTAAATTGTTTTAGATTTTCGTAATCTGCTTTTACTTTTCCTGTTAAGGTTTCAATTTCAGTTTTTAATTCAGAAAACTCTAAAACATCACTTTCTATTAATTGAATAGGTGCTGATGAAGTTAAAGAGAATTGTTTCATTTGCTCTAAATTTTTAAAAAATGGTTTCCATAAATTCAAATTTCTTTTAGTGTTAAAGTAAAATAAGATTAGAAAAACTAATAAAAAGACAATGAAATTTGAGATTACAATAGCAATTAAAATATTTTCAGATTCTACAACTAAATTACGAATTGTAATTTGGTAATTTTCTCCATTAATATTTTTAAAGGAAGAAAGTTCTCTGAACAATTCCATTTCATCTTGTGATGGGTCGTAAATAATTGTATCTTTTAAAACTTGACTTTTTAATAAATCAACTTTTTTAATTTCAGTAACTGGTGGCAGTGAGAATTGAATTTCGTTATTCTCTAAAGCAAAAACAACTCTTGCTTCTGTAGAGTACAAACCTTCTTCAACTTCATTTTGTAGTAAAATTCTTGTGTAAAAATATAAGATGGTTGAGCTTAAAATAATCAAAATAAAACCAATTAAGAGAAAGGTTTTAGATGTTTTTTTAATAAGTTTTGTTTTCTTTGACACGTTTTAATCTTCTATAAATTTGTAACCACTACCATAAGCTGTTTTTATATATTTTGCGCCTTCAGCAGTTATTTTTTTTCTTAAATTATTGATATGTACATAGATAAAATCAAAGTTATCGAGTAAGTCGCTATCATCTCCCCAAAGATGTTCTGCAATAATTTCTTTTGATAAAACACGCCCTTTATTAGAAATAAAAAATACTAATAAATCGTATTCTTTTCTGGTTAACCCAATAGCTTTATCATCGATATAAGCTGTTCTGGATTTTGTATCAATTTTAATTTCATTGAAAACCATTATTTCATCTCCACCATATTTCCCTCTTCGTAGAACAGCTTTAATTCTAGAATTTAATTCCGCTAAATGAAATGGTTTTGTAATATAATCATCTGCACCTAAATCTAATCCTTCTAACTTATCCGTTAAAGAATTGTTTGCAGAAATAATTATTACACCTGCTCTTTTTTTCTCTTTTTTAATCGTTTTTAAAACATCAAGACCACTTCCAGAAATTAAATTAATATCTAAAATTATAACATCATAATCATAAATAGCTGCTTTTTCTGAAGCTTCTTCAAAGTTAGAGGCAACTTCACATATATTACCATCTATTTGTAAATACTTTACAATAGATTGTTGTAAGTCAATTTCGTCTTCTGCTATTAAATATTTCATATTTGATAAATTTAAAGATTTAAAATTAGGAATCAAATCTAAATTTAGCCTAAAGATAAACTGTTAGGTAAAAAGAAATTTTTTAGTTGCAGTTTCTTTTTACCTAACAGTAATAATTTTCTATTTATTGATTCATTTCCATAGAATGATCATATTTGCAACAACCAGGTAAGCCTTTGTAAGCATCTAAATCACCCTCCACTTTTTCGGTATCATATCCTGAAGCTGCAATAGCTTTGTGAATTGTCATTGCATCTGTTTTGGTATCATCAAAAGAAACAGCAATCTTCTTTTTATCGACATCCCAATTGGCACTTGCAACACCTTCAACACTGTTAGCGGCTTTTTCAATAGTACTTTTACACATACCACAATTACCTCTTACACCAAAAGAAAGGTCTGTCATTGCTATTTCTTTTGAAACTTCCGTTGTGGTTGTTTCTGTTTCTTTTTTGGTTTCGTTTTTACAACTTGTAAAAACTACTGCTGCTATTACAGCTACACCTAAAATTACTTTCTTCATTTTTTTTAAAAATTTAATTGTTATTACTTGATTTATTATTATTCTATTACTTGTTTTACTTCACCACAGGTTAGCATGGCGCTACCAAAATATGGATTGATTACTTTTTCTTCTTTACTCAACCAATACGCTCCTTTATTATTATCACCCATTGGACAAAATTCCACATACACTTTTTCATTGACACTAAACAGTTGTACAGCATTTATTAAATGTGATGATAGGTGTTTGAAATGGTCTCTTTGTTCTTTTATATCTGACGTTTTAGAAATAGCTGTTGCAGAAGATTGTATGTCGCCTACTAATGACATCCAATGTGCGTGAGCATTATTGTCTGATAATAATTTCATATCAACTTTACCTAAATTGTCTAATAAACTTGTTGCATTAACTGAAGTAATTTTTGAATCTTCTTTTACTAAAGCATTTTTTAAATTGATATAGTTATTGTAAACAACTTTTAATTGTTCTTGAAATTTCCCTGATACTTGCAATCGTTCATTCATATTAGTATGGTTACTTTCTTTTTTTGATGCATTATTATCCATTCCTAAATGTCCTTCGTGACCTGTCATTACTTTACCACCTTCCTTATTCATCATTGATTTTTTGCCTTGTAATTGAGCTGCTGCATCAACCGTAAATGTGCCGTTAGTCACGATTTCATTTCCAATAAATAAACCTTCTAAAACTTCATATTCATTACCAATTTGATTCCCTAAAACAACTTCACGCATTTCAAAAACGGTTTGGTCTGGACTGGTTTTTAAATAGACAACAGAACGTTCTCCTGTCCAAAGTACAGCAGATGCTGGAATTGTTAATACCTCATCATTATTACTTGCAACTCTTTCAATATTAGCGGTTACAAACATTCCTGGTTTAAATACATCGTTTTTGTTATTTAGCACCACACGTAAGGTTACTGTTCTTGTTTTAGTATTTAAAATTGGTTCAATGAAATCTACTTTCCCTTTAAATTCCTTATTAGTATAAGCATTTGTAGTCACTAAAACTTCTTGTCCCTTTTTAAATAAATCGATTTGATTTTCATAGACATCAAAGTTTGCCCAAACCGTATTGAGGTTTGCAATTTTAAGCAATGGTTGACCTTGTTTGATGTAGTCGCCTTGTTCTACTAATTTTTCGGTAACTGTTCCTGAAACGGTTGCATAAACTGGAAAGTTTTCTTTTACTTTTTGAGTTTCTTCAATCTGAATGATTTGATTTTCAGATAGCTTCCACAACTTCAATTTATTACGAACCGCCTTGTACAATGCAGGTTGTGATTCCTTTAAAGAAGATGCTGTAATTAACTCTTGTTGTGCCGCATACAATTCTGGCGAATAAATGGTTGCTAGTAATTGACCTTTACGAACTTCTTCTCCTGTAAAACTGATATTCAAACGTTCTATTCTACCCGAAAAATAACTGACTTGTACTGCATTAGCTTCTTCATTTTCAGCAATTTTACCAGATAATTTAAGGGTGTTGCCATCAACATTTTCATTACCGACTATGGTTGTTTGGATATTGGCTAATGCTATCGCATTTTCAGTTAACTTGAATTGGTCTGCTAACAGGCCATCACTTCCACTTTCGGCAGGAATTAAATCCATCCCACAAATAGGACAATCACCTGGTTCTGGTTGCATAATTTGTGGATGCATTGAACAGGTCCACATTTGATTGGTTTCTGAAACTTCATTGTGATTATGTTCTGTCTTTTTGTTTGATGAACTACCAAAAAGCAACCAACCCAAGAGCAAACCTACTGCGAGTAAGCCTACGTATATGACTATTTTGTTATTTTTCATTTTCTAATCGTTTTATCATTGCTTTCATTTCTTCTATTTCTTTTTTCTGTGCTTTAACAATATCCTCTGCTAATTGTTTAACTTCTGGGTCTTTTATATCCGCTCTTTCACTTGTTAATATTGCGATGGAATGGTGCGGTATCATTGCTTTCATCCAAAGGACATCACCAATAATTGGTGCTTGTGTTCTTACTAATCCTAATGCACTTACAAAGAGAATAAAACTACCTGCAAGTATTGCTATATTCTTTTTTTTGTCGTTATACATTTTTCGCATAAAAAACCACATTATGACTGCCATTGTTGAAATACCCAAACACGTCATATAGAAACGTGTTAAGCTAAACCATACGTGGTCTATGGAATATGTATTTAAATACATTGTGATGTACATTGCTACAAATGATGAGCCTAACATCAAAAAGAATTTAGTATAATTGCTCATACCTTTATTATCGTTGTTTGTGTGTTCTTGTGTGTTCATAATATTTTGATTTTAATGATTAAACTTTAATTGTTCTTAATCGTAGTGCATTACCTATAACCGAAACAGAGCTAAAACTCATTGCTAAAGCTGCTATCATTGGCGATAATAAAATGCCAAAAAATGGGAATAATACACCTGCTGCAATAGGTACACCTAATGTGTTATAAATAAGTGCAAAAAATAGATTTTGCTTTATGTTTTTCATTACGGAATGACTTAAGTTTTTAGCCTTTACTATGCCGTGTAAATCACCTTTTACTAAAGTTATCATAGCACTTTCAATAGCTACAGAGGTACCTGTCCCCATTGCAATACCCACATCACTTTTTGCCAATGCTGGTGCATCATTAATACCATCACCTGCCATAGCAACTACTTTGCCCTTTTCTTGCAGTTTTTCTACTTCTTTGAGTTTATCTTCTGGTAGCATACTGGCTTTGAAATCTGCCAAATTAAGTTCTGAAGCTACTGCTTGTGCTGTATCGTGATTATCTCCTGTAAGCATTATAACATCAATGCCTTTATCTTGAAGTACTTTAATAGCCTTGGCACTTGTTTCTTTTATTTTATCCCCTATAACCACATAGCCGACAACGGTTTCATCTAATGATAAATAAGAAACTGTTTTACCCTGTTTTTGATAAGATTTAGCTTCGTTTTTCATTTTAGAAGTAATATCTGCTTTGGCATATTCCATCATTTTAGGATTTCCTAATGCTATTTTTTTATCATTTATTATCGCTTCAACACCTTTTCCTGTGACAGCACTAAAGTTTTCAGATTTTATTATTTCAGCGTTATGTTCCTTACCATATTTAACTGTCGCTTCTGCCAAAGGATGTTCGCTATTGGTATTTAATGAAACGATGTATTGTAATACCTCTTTTTCATTTAAAATATCACTAAAAGCTCCTATTGTTTCTACCGTTGGTTTTCCTTCTGTAATTGTACCCGTTTTATCGACTATAAGTGTATCTACCTTGTCCATTTTTTCGAGAGCTTCGGCATTTTTAATCAATACACCATTTTGAGCACCTTTACCCACACCAACCATTACAGACATTGGTGTTGCTAAACCTAAAGCACAAGGACACGCAATGATTAGTACTGCAATTGCATTCACAAACGCATACACATAAACTGGTTGTGGACCCCAAATTGCCCAAACAATAAATGTGATAATAGAAATAAGAACTACAACTGGCACAAAATAACCTGATACCTTATCTGCTAAATTCTGAATAGGTGCGCGACTTCTACTGGCATCATTAACCATATGAATGATTTGTGAGAGTAACGTATCACTTCCTACTTTTTCCGCTTTCATCAAAAAGGATTGATTGCCATTAATGGTTCCGCTACTAACTTTATCATCTTGAGATTTGTTTACAGGAATAGGTTCTCCCGTAATCATAGATTCATCAATAGTTGTTTCGCCTTCTGTTATCACACCATCTACAGGAATTTTATCGCCTGGTTTTACTTTTAGAATATCTTTTAATTCTATTTCATCGATACTGACTTCAATTTCTTCACCATCTACAATTTTAATGGCTTTATTAGGTGCTAATTTTAGTAATTCTTTTACTGCGGAATTGGTTTTACTGTGTGCTCGCGCTTCTAACAACTGTCCTAAAAGCACCAAGGTTAGAATAACCGTTGCTGCTTCAAAATAGACGTGTACTGCACCTGATTCAGTTTTAAACTGTGCTGGAAACACATCTGGAAATAACATCCCAAACAAACTAAATAACCAAGCCACACCTGCACCGATTCCAATAAGTGTGAACATATTGAGATTCCACGTTTTTATACTTCTATAAGCACGTTCAAAGAACATCCAAGTCGCATAAAATACAACTGGAATAGATAATGCAAGCTGAATCCAATTCCAATATTTCTGTTCCATTATATCGTACAATGGATTGTTATTGAGCATTTCGCTCATAGCCATTAAGAATATTGGTAATGTGAATACAGTTGCTATCCAAAACTTCTTCAATAATTTTTTATAGGTCTTTTCTTCTGCTGAAACATCTGGTTGCATTGGTACTAAATCCATACCGCAAATAGGGCACGAACCTGCTTCATCTTTTACGATTTCTGGATGCATTGGACACGTCCATTGTTCTGTTGTAGCTGATGATAGATTTTGTTCTTCGACCAAATCCATTCCGCAAACAGGACAATCTCCTGCTTTATCATAAGTTTTATCTCCTTCGCAATGCATAGGACAATAAAATGTACCTGTACCTTTGCCTTTTGATGTTTTTTCTGTTTTATCTTCTAAATGGTGATGATGTTCATCTTGTTTATGAATACTGTATCTCCCACCATCATTTTTTAAGGCTTCTTGAAATGTTTCTATAGGAGTATGCGATTCCATTTCGATTGTAGCTTCTGCCTTTTCTAAATTGACTGTTGCTTTTGAAACACCTTCCACTTTAGAAAGTGTTTCTTCTACGTGACTGCGACAACCGTTGCAAGTCATTCCGTGTATATGATATGTGTGTTTCATTGTTTTTGTTTTTTAATTAAAATCTTACCAAAAGTCCGCCACCCCAACCATATCGGTTGTTATAGTTGCCTTGTATTGAAAAATTTCGTGATAAAATATAAGAGGCTCCAACTAACCATTGGGTTTCACCTTCGTATGAACTATTATTTTCTAAATCATTTACCCATCCAAAATCTGCTCTGTATTCATATTCACCTTCAATAAAAACTCTTGGAAATAATAAAAGTTCCCTATCCAAACGTATTCTTGGGCGCAGTTGGTGGTCCAAACTAACATCTACATTAAATCTATAGGGTGTAAAATATTTAACACCAACTAATCCTACGGTATTAAACTCATCATACGAATTTGGGATTTCGGTTTCAGTATTTACACCTGCATACACGCGCACCCAATCATTTAAGTATCGGTTATAATTTACTTCTACTTCAGCATTTTGGTCATAGTCAAATTCGGCACGCAAGCCAAATTCATTTCTAATATTACTGGACATAAGGTTTAGTTCTGTGAAATTAGAACCTGCACGAGCTCTTCCCCAAGAATAATAATGGTCTGTTTCATTGATGAGTTTTTGAACTGGATAGGCTTCCATTCTTTCATCCCTTGGGGTGTCATAACTAAATACTCTTGCCATTCCACCCATCATATGATATAATACATGACAATGAAAAAACCAATCGCCATATTCTTCGTTGTAAAATTCAATAATCACTTTTTGCATTGGTGGCACATTGACCGTATGTTTTAAAGGCGAACGTTCTCCATTTTCATTAATAACCCTGAAATAATGACCGTGAAGATGCATTGGATGGTGCATCATTGTTAAGTTATTTAAGGTTATTCTGGTTACTTCTCCACCTTTAATTTTAATCTTATCGGTTTCAGATAACGGCACACCATTTATACTCCAAACGTAGCGTTGCATATTACCTGTTAGATTGAGTAATATGTCATTTACAGGTATGTCTGATTTATAAGTAGTATTTTCTTTTGCCTTTAAAAAATCATAGTTGAAATAAGTTTTACGTGTATTATAATCAAACGAAGTAGAGTCCTTCTGCATCATATACATATTATGGTTCATTGGCATAGAATCCTTTTTTATATCCATCTTTTTGTCCATTACCATTTGCATATGATTATCATTCATATTCATAGGTTTTTGGTCGTCCTTTTTCATACTCATTTGGTTATTCATCTTACCATCTTTCATATCCATTTGCATTCCATACCTTTTCATTAAAGCTTTAGGCGTGTTTTTCTTTTGATTTCCTGCCATTGCAGGTGCTCCCATTTTCATATCCATTTTAGCCATTTGCTTCATCATCGCAACTTTGTCTGGTCTATCTACTACAGTTGCTGGAAAAAGTTTGCCACTTCCTAAACGAATGGATGTACTGCCAGAGCCATCTTGTGCTGTTGCTGTTACTTCCAATGTACCGTTAGGAATAGTTACTATAACATCATAGGTTTCTGCAATACCAAAGAGAAATCTACTTTTATTGACTGGTGTTACATCAACACCATCACTAGAAACAATTGTTGGATTACCTTCTCCAAAATCCATCCAATAATAAGTCGATGCAGAAGCGTTGATAAAACGAAGTCTTACTTTTTCTCCAGGTTTAAACTCTGGATATTGCGCCATTTTTTTACCATTTGAAAGAAAAGCAGGATAGTAAACATCTGCAATATCTGCACCTTCCATTCTATCACGCCAAAATTTAAATTGCGCGCCTAATGCACCTTCTTTTACAACTCTACTTAACGGTACTGCTGTTCCTTTTTTAACTTGATACCATTCGTTACCTCTTTTAAGGTTACGAAGCACATTCATTGGTTTTTCATTTGTCCAATCCGAAAGCACTACGACTAAATCTGTATCATATTCCAATGTTTTTTCTTTAGGCTGAATAACAATTGAGCCATATACTCCTTTCTGTTCTTGTAACATGGTATGGGAATGATACCAATATGTACCAGATTGATTGATAGGGATTCTGTATTGAAATGTTGTACCAGGTTTTATTGGTGGCGTTGTTAAATAGGGCACACCATCATAGAAATTAGGAAGAATTAATCCGTGCCAATGCACAGAGGTTTCTTCATCCATTTTATTGGTAACATTAATAATGGCGAGGTCTCCTACATTAAATTCTAAAACTGGCCCAGGAATCCTACCATTGATTGTCATACCTTTTGCAGTTACACCAGCAAGTGTCATTTCATTTTCTTCTATAGTGAGGTTATATTCTTTTATTTTCCTTCCTTCTTCATTTCTGTCCTCGCCATTAGTCCCTACTTGGGCAAATGCGATTGACGTTAGGAATAAAAAAAGTATTGTGTTTAATGTTTTCATTTTTTACTGAATTAAATAATTAATTATAACACTTTGAACATAGTAGGTCTTCACAGATTCTATTTGGTTCATTTGAAATTTTAGTTGCAATTCCTGAATATCCAAAACATCATTAAAATCTATGGTTCCTGTTTCGTAGCTTTTGATTAAAATATCTTCTGCATCTTTGGCTTGTTTTAAGTTCTTGGTTTGAGTCTCATAACTTATTCTTGTCGAAATACGCTCATTAATTGCTTTACTTAAAAGCGTTTCTAAAGTGTTTAATCGTTCTTGTTTTTGAGCTGTTATTTCTTGCTGTTCTAACTCATTTTGCTTAGTTTGAGATTTATATTTTTTATTAAAAATTGGTATGGACACCGAAACCATAGGCATTACAATATCTTTACCGTTATCAGAGAAATTCATATCTGGTCTTTCAGAAACATTGATATAATCCAAACCGAAACCAATCATTGGACTGCTTTCTTTTTGGTTTAATAATTCGGATTGCTCTACCGACTGATAAAGTTTATCGAATTTTAGTAATTCAGGGTGTAATGCTAAATTTTCAGAATTAATTTCAAAGTCTTCTGAAGGCATCATTAAACTATCTACCACAGTAACAGCAGTATCATTTTTCCTGTTCAAAAGATTATTCAAGTTAGTTTGTTTTGCTAAAAACTGTTGACTTAAAACATCTTTTAGTTGTTGCATTTCGTTTTGACGCATTTGCAATCGCAATACATCTACAGCTGAAGCTTTACCAACTTCAACCGATGTTAGTGCTAATGTTTCATAGGTCTCCAATAGTTTAATGTTTTCTGTTAGCACCTCTTGTTTCGCTTTGTTAGCGTATAAATTATAATAGGATTGTGATACAGAAGCCATCAATTTTCGCTTTGCAATAACAATGTCCTCATATTTTGCATCGGCTAACGAACTCACATAATTTTCTCTTGATGTAATTGTACCAAACCACGGTAACATTTGTTTAGCCGATACTTTAAATCGTTGCGCTCCTGTTCGGGTTTCTGGTTCGCTTACAAAGTAACCTACACCAAATTCGGTATTAGGAATGGTATTGACTTCGTTTATCTTTTCGGAAACTCTTTTGTACTGCAACTCAAATTTTTGAATTTCTGGATTGTTATTTAATGCTATATCAATAAGTGTTTCTAATTCTTGTGCATTAGAAACACTAAAAGCTAATAAACCTATGAGTGTATAAATTATTCTTTTCATTTGTTTGCTCTTTTTAATTTAAACTCTTCTCTCCAGCTATATAATACTGGTACAATAAAATAAGAGGTAATGTCTATTACCATGCCTCCAAATATTGGAATTGCCATAGGTATCATAATATCACTTCCTTTTCCTGTGGATGTCAATACTGGCAACAGCGCCAAAATGGTAGTTACCGTAGTCATTAAACACGGACGAATACGTTTTTCGGCTGCTTGTAAAGCGGAAGTTCTAATGCTTTTTTTATCCGAAGGTTTTTCTCGCTCAAAAGTTTGCGTGAGGTATGTTGCCATAACGACACCATCATCTGTAGCAATACCGAATAAGGCTATGAAACCTACCCAAACCGCCACACTTAAATTGATGGTTTTCATATTGAAAAGGTCTCGCATATTTTCTCCAAACAAACTAAAATTGAAAAACCAATCTTGACCGTAAAGCCATAGCATAATAAAACCCCCTGCAAATGCAACCGTTATTCCCGTAAATACCATTAGTGAAGTGGCAACAGATTTGAACTGGAAATACAGAATCAAGAAAATAATAGCAAGTGCTAATGGAACGACAACTGATAAAGTTTTTTCAGCTCGCAACTGATTTTCATAAGTTCCCGTAAATTTATAACTGATGCCTTTAGGAACCGTTAATTCTCCTGCATCTATTTTCTGTTGAAACAACGCTTGTGCATTTTCAACAACATCAACTTCTGCAAACCCATCTAATTTATCAAACAATACATAACCGACTAAAAAGGTATCCTCACTTTTAATGACTTGTGGACCTTGCTCATACCGAATAGTCGCTAACTCACTTAATGGAACAGGACTTCCTTTTTCAACAGGAATATAAATACCTTTTATATCTTCTGGATTACCACGCAGCTCTCTTGGATAACGTACTCTAACAGCATAACGCTCTCTACCTTCAACCGTTTGCGTTAAAGCCATACCACCTATTGCAACCTTTAGCACGTTTTGCACATCTTCAATTGACACACCATAACGTGCTATTTTTTCTCTATCAATATCAATGAGCAAATACGGTTTACCAACAATTCTATCTGCAAAAACAGCTTCAACCTTAACACCTTCTGCCTGTTTTAAAAGACTTTCTAATTGCAAACCAAAAGCTTCAATTTGTTTTAAATCTTGTCCTTTCACTTTTATTCCCATTGGTGCTCGCATACCTGTTTGAAGCATGACTAATCTGGTTTCTATGGGTTGTAATTTTGGTGCGGAAGTAACGCCTGGTAATTTGGTAACTCGTACGATTTCATTCCAAATATCGTCTGGTGATTGTATTTCTGGCCGCCAATTACGGTAGTATTCTCCATTATCGTATTCAATTAGTTGAGACCTTTCAACTATGCTCAAAGTAGCATTTTTAGTATTATTTGGATTTGCCATAAAACCACCATCTTTCAATTCAAATAACCCATCCTCATTTACTTTGTAACGTTGCCTTTTTCCTTCGGAATTTCGCATATATTCAGATTCGTACTGAATCATATTTTCATACATCGACAAAGGTGCTGGGTCTAAAGCCGATTCTGTTCGACCAGCTTTTCCAACTACAGTTTCAATTTCTGGAATAGTAGCTACTGCCATATCTAATTGTTGAAGCACTCTTTTGTTTTCTTCAACACCAGAATGTGGTAATGAGGTTGGCATTAATAAAAATGAACCTTCATTTAAAGATGGCATAAATTCTTTTCCAGTATTGTTCATTATCCAAATACCAGAAATAAGCACGGTAGTTGGTATCATTAAAAACAAAAGTTTGTTTGCTAAAGCCCAATTTAAAATCTGTCCATAATACCTTCTGAAAATTGAAAATATCCCTAAAATTCCGAAGCAAATGATAGCGACAAAAATTAAGTTGATGAAGATACTTCTGTCAAAACCTAGCGGTCTCCAATATTCAGCAAGTAAGAATACAATAGCAGCACAAGAAATGATGATATTAACAAGATTGCTATTCTTTTTGTTCAGTTTTCCCGAAACTCCCAATAAACCTGTGACACCAAAAGCAATTAAAATTATCCCTAACCAATATCCAATACCTACAATTGCGATTCCAGAAATTATTAAAGCACCATTTAAAATATGCTTAAAAGAATTTTTAAGTGATGTTTTTCTGAATAAATAAGCTGCAAATGGTGGAATTAAAAACAATGCAATAACCAAAGATGCTGATAACGCCATCGTTTTGGTAAAAGCAAGTGGTCTAAATAGTTTTCCTTCTGCACCAATCATTGTAAACACAGGAACAAAACTGATAATTGTGGTTAATACCGCAGTTAAAATCGCTCCAGAAACTTCGGCTGTGGCATTATAAACCACTTCATTTGTAGTTAACTCTGTACCGTCTTCTCGTAATCGTAATTTGTCATCATCGAGATGGCGAATCATATTTTCTGCGAGAATGACGCCTACATCTACCATAGTTCCAATAGCAATAGCAATACCAGAAAGTGCTACAATATTGGCGTCTACGTTAAACAGTTTCATCGTAACAAAAACCATTAAGACTGCAACAGGCAACAATCCAGAAATTAAAATAGAAGCTCTTAAATTGAAAACCATAACAATAATAACCAAAATGGTAATTAATATTTCTAGTGTCAATGCTTCATTAAGCGTGTCTAATGTTTCTTCAATAAGCTCGGTACGGTCATAGAAGGGAACGACTGTTAATTGAGATGTTCGTCCATCTGCCAATACTTTTGAAGGTAATCCACCTTTCAGTTCCTCAATTTGCGCCTTTACATTGTTAATAACCTCCATTGGATTAGCACCATATCTTGCCACTACAACACCACCAACAACTTCCGCACCTTCCTTATCCAATAAACCTCTTCGTGTTGCTGGACCTAATGATACTTTACCTATGTCTTTAATTTTAATTGAGGTAAAATCTTCTGATGTCACTACAGCATTTTCAATATCTTCAACAGATTTCACATAACCCAAACCACGCACTAAATATTCAGCTTGATTGATTTCTAAAGTCTGCGCACCAATATCTTGATTGCTACTTTTAACCGCTTTTACAATCTGGTTTAAGCTAATGCTATATTGACGCATCAATTCTGGATTAACATCTACTTGATATTCTTGAACATAACCACCAATAGAAGCAACTTCAGAAACACCGCTTGCACTAGATAAAGCATATTTTACGTAGTAATCTTGAATGCTACGCAGTTCGTGTAAATCCCAACCACCAGTCACGTTTCCTTTTTCATCACGACCTTCAAGTGTGTACCAGAATATTTGTCCTAATCCTGTTGCATCTGGACCCAAAGCAGGATTAACACCTTCAGGTAATAATCCACTTGGTAATGAGTTTAGTTTTTCTAGAATACGACTACGACTCCAATAGAATTCTACATCTTCTTCGAAAATGATATAGATACTTGAAAACCCAAACATAGAAGAACTACGAATGGTTTTTACTCCTGGAATACCGAGTAAAGAAGTCGTTAATGGATAAGTGATTTGGTCTTCTATATCTTGTGGCGAACGACCATCCCACTTTGTAAATACAATTTGTTGATTTTCTCCGATATCTGGAATGGCATCAACAGCCACAGGATTACTTGGTAAAAATCCTGTATCCCAATTGAAAGGTGCGTTTACAGTTCCCCATCCTATAAATAGGAAAAGTAATAGAACTGCTACTAGTTTATTTTCTATTAAAAATTTTATACTTTTATTTATCATTTTTTTGATAATTAAACAATTAGACTATGGTGTTTGAAAAAAACACCGAATACAGCAAATTATCCTTATAACTATGCAGTTATAGGATAAAACGGTCTATTGTTTAAAAATCAAATTAAATAACTCTCGTCAATCTTGTAGATTTGATTCGTGACGATGGGCGGGGCGTATTCTTCAAAAGAAGATACATTTTTATCTAAACCTTCAAATAGGTTTACATAAGAATAAATGAATGAAGCAATAAATACTTTTTGCTCAAAAGAAATTTTATCTACTGAAGATTGAAGTTCATCTTGAGCATTTTTTACAATTTGTTGATCACTGCAACAATCTATTTTTAAACTGGAACAATCAGACAAAGAAGATATGTTTTGAATTTCCATACCACAAGAAGTGGCTTTTTCAAAAATAGCTGTATCCACAAGGGTATCACCACAAAAATGTTTTGTGATAGCAAATGATGTTGTAGAAAACAAAACTACAAACGACATTAAAACAGCCAATATTTTATGAGAAAGTTCTTTCATTCCGAATACAAATGTACAATAATGTAATAAAAAAAGTTGAATTTTATGTTAAAATAAAAAAAAAAAATAACTCACTTGGTTTAACTATTTATTGATTTTGAGATTTTTTTCATAATGAATGGATTTTCTAATTTGAAGGCTAATAAACCTCTTCAAAGCCTTAGACATAAACAATAATTATGTCTAAACTAAGTAAAAAACAGTTTTTAGAAAACTACAGCTCCTTTCCAGAATTCCATAAAAAAATATTAAAGCAAGGTGGAATAGAATGGAAACAATTAATTAAACATCCACAAGATTATTATGCAGCAGATAGCGGATCTGTTCCTGGAATGATTTATTATAAGGATACTGTAGCTTTTGCAAAAAGGCATCATTTATCAATATTACAAATTCTAGATGACTTTGAAAATGAATGTGGAAAGCTTGATAATAAACCAAGTCCACAAGATGAGATTAAATATTTTAATTGGCTTTCATGGTTCGCTTGGGAATCTATGATGAGTGAAGTAGTCGCTTTTGTAGAAAATAGTAATTAAAAAAAAAAGATGCAACTTTTGTTGTATCTTTTTGTTGTTGTTTATGTATTCTATTAAATACTTGTTAATAATATTTTAGATTAATGTATAGGGTTGTGAGGGGGTACAGTCAATAATATCAAAGGTCATAGTTTTTTTTTTTTCTTGGTAATGACTCGGTAATGTGGTGAATAATTTTGATAAGAGTTTAGAGAGCCTCCCGTTAAAAAGTACTTTTTCTGATTTATCAAATCTGTAGGTCTAGTGCTCCTAGTAGTACAAGAATGATGGAAGATAGTAAAAGGTATTTAAGTAATATTTTTTGATGTTTATCTGACTGTGGGGCAGAGGGTAAACCTGGTAATCGTGGTAAACATCAACAGTGGTAGGGGTTTAGGGAGATTTGATAGTGGTAAGCGATTGGTAAGGTAGGTAATGAGTAATAAAAAACCACCTACTTTTAATAGGTGGTTAGTCTTAAAATTAAGCTCTCTTAATCAAACATCTTCTTATAATTTCCTTTACTATCAACTCTTTTAAATAATTCCTTTTTATTTAAAAAACGTGCTAAAGAACCTCCACTAACTCCATGCTTTTTAAATAATTCAGCATGATCACCTTTTTTAAATTTCATTGGTAAGTTTTTAAAAATTTCCTTTTTGTTATCAGAAAAGCTATCTAGGGGGTTTGTAGAAGATAACTTGTTATAGACACGTAAAGCATTATTTCTAAAATATTCAACCAATATTAAAGCATTATTTAAGCTACTATCCGATAACTGATTACAAGAGTTGCCTTTCGATGTTTTATTCATCATTTCTAGAATTAATGCAAGTCTCCAAACATAGGTTTCTAATTTCGATTGTATTAATGTTTCTAGATCGTCATGGTGACACTCTTTAATTTTTTTACTTTGCCATTCTTTGTAAATTTTTATTTGACTTTGGGATGTTGTTAAAGTTTTCTTGGTTGTCCTAAATAAACCTTGAACCAACTTATTGTAGCTTTGATAGTGGCTATCATCTATTTTTTTACCGGTAAATATATTTGGTTTTAGATTTTGAGGATATACAAATAAGAAACGAGCTAAAAATCCGTCCTCCTCTCTATTGTTAGAGGCCATGTCTTTTAGAACCTTTGGTTGCATACCTCCAAGAATATTTACATTAGGGTTTTCAACACGAATTGGAGCTTTGGATACCCTATCTACAGATATGGTGTCACCATTAAAGAACTCTAAATACATTTGCTGATCTCCACCTTTTTTATATTTGTCAAAACTCTTGATCCATCCTAAGAGTTCATCTCTAAAAATTAAAACACCTTTGTTGTTATGCTGAAGGGTTTCGGATAGTTTTTCTGGAGTAAAGTCACTAAGAATAATTTTATTATAGATAGGTTTCTCTTTCTCTTTCTCCTTGGAGTTCGAATATTTCTTCATGGAGGATAGGAACTTGTTATAATTTTTTTTATCCATTTCTGAAATAGGTTGTTTAGCAAATTTTAAGGGATGTGTTTTACCTTCTCCAGATCGTCCGATTATGTTTAACCATAAAATAGGAGGATTGTTATAGGATCCGTTAAACAACTTTACGGAACTACCAATGGACGTTGCACAAGTTGATAGAATTCCTGCACTTAAATATTCTGGATTATAACCTACAGTATTTTTAGCATTGTTTATTAGGGACTGAATGATCTCTGGAAATATTTCTACTGGAAAACATTGATTTTGATTTGATTCACTTTTTACAATTGAATCCAAAGCCTGTTGATTATTTAAATTTGAAGCATCTTCAGCTTTTGAGGTAGATTTTTTCATGACCAATTAATTTTGTATTTTTATAATTGAACTTTCTACCTCTGATCTAATATAAAGGACCCTTCCAGAAATTTGGTATTTCTTCAGGATCCCTTTTTTAGTCATATTATGAACACTCGAAATGTCCATAGATAACAATTCTGACACCTCCAACCTTGTAAGGTATTTTTTAGGTTCTTTCGGTTGGTAGAATTTTTTTAATTCATCTATCTTCTTATCGAAGTGATTAAAGATTGCTAAGTTGAGCTCTTCTAGCGTGATATTCACTAATTGTACTTGTTTCATTATTTGAAAATTTTTAATTAATAATGATGCAAATATCATATTTAGATAGTGTGATATATATAGATAAATTATCTTGGTTTATAGATAAAATTATTGAGAGTTAATTATTTGTCTTAAGTTATCGATTACTGTTTTTGAATTTGCATTGTTGTAGTTGAACTTACCAATTTGTTTGTGATTTTTCCTAATGTAATTTTCGTATTTACCAGGAGGTTGGTTTTCAGGCATTAATTCATTAAAGATGTATGCGTATTTTAAATCTTTGTTGTAATCCCAATTTCTTATTATGTAATTAAAGAGTTCTAACATTTTATCATTTTCAAATGGATGTGTCATTGAAGAATTAATCTCTTTATTTTTTACAGTTTCTTCTTGGTTTATAATTTCATTTATAATTTCCATTTGTTTTTCTATATCTATAATACGACGTTCAGCATTAGATTGAATATTATAGCTGTATGTATGTCTTTTTTTTTCGGCTTCAACATATTTACAATTCCATTTTAATTCTTTTAGATGTTCTAACAACTCTTTTTTTGAACTTGTATTCAATTCTTGTACACTTAGATTCATTATATGTTCTATTTCAAAATGTAATTCCCTTAGTGTTTTTCTCATTTAGATTTTTATTTTGTAGTTGAATTTGTAAATATTTTAATGAAGTCTTTGTAAAGTACCTTATCAAAGTTATGAACTAATATTTAAAATATAAACTTATAATTTTTTTATTTTTTTAAAAAAAATTGTTTAAAATGAAGAGATTAAAAATCGTAAGATCTGTTTATAATTACTTTCGTAATCAGGTTTTATTTAGTTTGTCGCTTTTTCAAACCTCTTTTTGCATGGAATAAATTTGTCTGTTCTTTTGTAAGTTTAATATTTGTTTTGTTATTTATATATGGTGCAATTGACTTTCATTAGAAAGATATTTAGTAGCATAATAAAAGAAGTACTTATTTTCTATATTACCGGCTTTTAGAGTAAAGGAAGGTGATGTATGTTTGTTTAAATGAAAAGTGGACACAAATCTGGACACAAGAATAGTTGTTTTGGATATGTAAAAACCTCAACAAATTGATTTACAATCGGTTGAGGTTTTTAGTTGTGGAGACGCCGAGAATCGAACTCGGGTCCAAACAAGCAGCCAAAAAGCTTTCTACATACTTAGTTCTTTCTTGATTTTCGACAAAAAGCTGATTAAGAACAATCTGCTTTTAGCTTAACTTCTTTAGTTTCAAAAACCTGCCGAAGTTTCAGGTTTTCTATGTCTATTTTTACGATGCCCAAAAATGAAACGCCATAAACAAAGGCTTTTCGTGGACATAAAGCTTGCACACCTTGTGTGCCTAGGCCAATCCTACTATGATTCGGATTAAGCAGCTAAAGCGTAGTTATCTTCGCCGTTTAAAAAGTTGAAATTAGGTTTAACGAGTATAATTTCATAACTCGGTATGCTTACAAATTTACTGTCCTTGCTGTCAAAACCAGTCGTCCCCAGTAATAATAATTAGGGCGTTACTTTGCTTTAAAAGCATTTAAAGCTAAAGTCAGGCTTTCACTACTCGTTTTTTGTTCCATTACATTTCACAAAAGAACTCAAACAAATCGTTCAATCCTTAACGCAGTTTGCAAAAGTATAAAAAATACAATTGCTTTTCATTATTAATTCTAATATCTTCGAGCAAATATTATACCAATTTTACAGAATGTATTTCTGTAATTTCTTTAAAATATAAAATGTTACAAGACAGACAGTTTCTTATAGATTTAGCAAAAATGAAAATGCCATTTGGTAAATATAAAGATCGTTTTTTAATAGATTTACCAGAACATTATATCGTTTGGTATAGAAATAAAGGATTTCCTAATGGTAAATTAGGTAAACAAATGGAGTTGGTTTACGAGTTAAAATTAAATGGATTAGAAGATATTGTTAGAAAAATTAAGAGAGATTTTTAGTTTTTTGGTAATAACTATCAATTATATACACAGTTAAAACACCTAGAGTGTAAGCAACTAAATCTAAATAACTAAAAGAAGTACCTAAGATTATTTGTACTGTTTTAGAATATTTTTCCGGAAAAATATTTTGAAGATTAGATAATTGTAAAAACTCTATAATAAAAGAAAAGATTAAGGTAATTATAGCTGCTTTTTTATTTGTAATTTTTAAAAACCCTTTAATTAAAAAATATAATAAAATTACAACAAGATAATCACCCAAAGTATGTCTTATAAAGCCTGTAGCGTAACGAGCTATAGCTATTTCTATAATTAATAATAAAACAGAAGCAAGCAAATATTTTACATTTAGTTTTATCATATTTCTGTATTTTTTTAATAATTTTAGCTAAAATACAAAAATGAAACCTGCAGAAGAATACATCTTAAATCAGCCAGAACCATTTAAATCTATTTTAATGCATTTGCAAATTTTAATAGAAAGCAGTTTCCCGGAAGTTGATTTGCAATTTAAATGGAAAATTCCTTTTTATTATTTAGATGATAAACCTTTTTGTTATTTAAATCCTTCTAAAAAGAAAGGATATGTAGATGTAGCATTTTGGGTTTCTGCTCATTTAACAAAATACAACGAGTATTTAATTTCTGAAAATAGAAAAGTAGTAAAATCTTTAAGATATTATAAGCTAGAAGATATTAATGAAACCATTTTATTATCTGTCTTAGAAGAAGCTCATCAATTAAAAGACAAAGGATTTTATAAAAAAAGCCCTCAATAGAATGAAGGCTTTTTGTTGTGTTAATATTTTTAAACGAAAACTATAAATTATTTATAGTTTTTCTAATAGCAACTAAATTAGTTAAAAGGCTTTCTAAGTTGTTTAAATGTAACATATTTGCTCCGTCAGATTTTGCATTTGCAGGATCAAAATGAGTTTCTATAAACAAACCATCAACATTGTTTACAACGCCAGCTCTTGCAATAGTTTCTATCATTTCTGGTCTTCCGCCTGTAACTCCTGCAGTCTGATTTGGTTGTTGTAAAGAGTGGGTAACATCTAAGATTGTTGGCGCAAATTCGCGCATTTCTGGAATTCCTCTAAAATCTACAATCATGTCTTGGTAACCAAACATGGTTCCTCTATCCGTTATCCAAGCTTTGTTAGAACCCGCATCTTTTACTTTTTGTACAGCGTGTTTCATTGCAGCCGGACTCATAAATTGTCCTTTTTTTAAGTTGACAACCTTACCTGTTTTTGCAGCTGCAACTACCAAATCTGTTTGACGCACTAAAAAAGCAGGAATTTGTAAAACATCTACATATTCTGCAGCTTTTGCAGCATCAGAAACTTCATGAATATCTGTAACTGTTGGTACATTAAAAGTTTCAGAAACTTTACGTAAAATTTTTAAAGCTTTTTCATCACCAATTCCTGTAAAACTATCAATTCTACTTCTATTGGCTTTTTTAAAACTACCTTTAAAAATATAAGGAATCTCTAATTTATCAGTAATTGTAATTACTTTTTCAGCAATTCTTAACGCCATTTCTTCTCCTTCAATAGCACAAGGACCAGCTAAAAGAAAAAAGTTATTTGCATCTGTATGTTTTATATTCGGAATTTCAGATAAAATCATTTGTAAAATTTTGCACAAAAATACGGAATTAAATTAGTTATATTTATGCTTTTAAAAACCGATAATAATGAAAAAAATATTAATCACATTTGCAGCAGCAGCTTGCATAATTTCTTGTGATAGTACAAAAAATGTTAATAAAAGTTCAATAAGTACAGAAGGTGCTTTTTTTATAGATTCTTTAACTGTAAAAAAACATTTATATACACTTGCTTCTGATGAAATGGAAGGAAGAAAAACAGGAACTCCTGGTATTGAAAAAGCAGCAGTTTATATAGAAAATGAGTTTAAAAAAATAGGTTTAACAACTTTTGAAGATTTAGAAACTTATAGACAAACTTTTAATTTTACACCAAGAAGAAGTAAAGAAGAAATAACAGCTTTTAATGTAATTGGTGTTTTAGAAGGAAAAAGTAAAAAAGACGAGTATGTAATTATTTCTGCACATTATGATCATTTAGGAAATGAGGGTAAAGGAGAAGATAAAATTTATAATGGTGCAAATGATGATGCATCTGGTGTTACAGGTCTTTTGGCTTTAGCAGAATATTTTAAGAAAGTAGGTAACGAAAGAACCATTGTTTTTGCTGCTTTTACAGGAGAAGAAATGGGTTTAATTGGTTCTACTTATTTTGGGAAAGGAATTGATGCAGAAAAATTTGTTGCCGGAATTAATTTAGAAATGATTGGTAAAACACCAAGTTTTGGGCCAAATACTGCTTGGTTAACTGGTTTTGAACGTTCTGATTTTGGTAAAATTATTCAGAAAAATTTAGTGGGTACAGGGTATCAATTATTTGCAGATCCGTATGACAAATTTAATTTATTTTTTAGATCAGACAATGCATCCTTAGCTCGTTTAGGAGTACCATCACACACATTTTCTACTACACCAATTGATGTAGATAAAGATTATCATCAAGTTTCTGATGAAGCAGAAACTTTAAATATGACGGTAATTACGCAAACTATACAAGCAGTTGCTGTAGGAACAAAAAGTATTATTAATGGTGTAGATACACCTACAAGAGTGGTTTTAGAAGAAAAAGGAAAATAATATAAATGAAATCACCTAAAGTTCTTTTTTTCTTTTTATTGATAAGTTGTTCATCATCTAAAGTGATTATAGATTTTGATGAAAAGACAAATTTTAATCAATATAAAACGTATGCTTTTTTTGCTGATGCAGGTAAAGGTTTAAATGAGTTTGATATTAAAAGAAGTTTAGATGCTTTGTATAAAGAGTTAGATGCTCTTGGTTTTAAAGAAGTAGAAAATCCTGATTTTTACATCAATATTATATCCAAAACAACAGAAGCTAGAGTAACTAATACGCTTGCAATAGGAGTAGGAAGTGGAGGTAGAAATGGTGGTTTTGGTGTTTCTGGCGGAATCCCTATAGGTGGCAAAAAATTAGATGAAGAACTTATTTTAGAATTTGTAGATGCTAATAGCAATGAATTATTTTGGGAAGCAACTTTAATATCAACAATAAAAGAAAAAAGAAACCCAGAAGAAAGAGTCCTTTATTTTAAAGAAGTTATTAAAAAGATGCTTAATAATTATCCGCCAAAATAAAAAAGTTAAAATGGCTTCTAACGAATTTTTATCAGAAAGAATTGCTGTTTTTTTTACAGATAAAAAAGTGCCTTTTTACGAAAAGAAAATGTTTGGAGGTAATTGTTTTATGGTTGATGAAAAAATGTGTGTTGCTGTAATGAAAGATGAAATTATGGCACGCATCAATCCTAATATTTATTTAGAATCTTTAGAAAAAGAAGGTTGTAAAGAAATGAGTTTTACAGGAAAAGCAATGAAAGGTTACGTGTTATTATCTGTAGATGCTTACGATTTAGATAAAGATTTATATTATTGGCTGCAATTAGCATTAGATTTTAATCCGCTTGCAAAAGCGAGTAGAAAAAGAAAATCCTCTAAAAATTAATTTAGAGGATTTTCTTTTATTAAAAAGGTAATAAGGTTTAAAATTGATATCTAACAGAAAAAGCAAGATTACTTCCTAATCCATTAACGCTTCCTCCAAGACCAAGTTCTGGCCTATAATCTAAAGAAAGTAATACAGGAACATCAAAGTCATACTCAACACCAATAATACCAGCGGCAAAAACACCTGTACCAGATTGAGAAACAATTCCACCACCAGCACCAGCGTACCAATTAAACTTTTCTTCTAAATTCCAAACCCATTCGTATAAACCTGCAGCTTTAAAATCAGAAAGACCGTGAGATAAACCTAAATCTACTTCAAGTCTATTATTAAAACCTAAATCTCTTTGGTAAGAAAACTCTGCACCTACACCTGTACCACCGCTAAAGCGTAAACCAATTGCATTATCTGCAATATCTTGTGCCTTTACAGTAAACACGGTTGCTATTAAAAGACCTATAGTTAAAAATGTTTTTTTCATAATGATATTCTTATTTGATTTGAAAACAAAATTAGATTTATTTATTAATTTTAATGTACTCATTTAAATAAAATATTAACCCTTTTCAATATTTTAGTTAATAAACAATTAAGCGAGTTCCTTTAGAATGACTACTAAATTCTGGTGCATACATACTTTGTATGGTTGTAATTCCGTTGCTAAAATTACCAGCATTATTTACTCTAACGTCGTACTCAAAAACATAAACTCCTTTAGGTAAACGATCAAAAAAGAAATTAGTTGCGGCATCTTTTGTACTTTCATAATAACCTAAATTATCTTGCCATTTATATTTAGATAAAACGCTTATTGGTTCTACACCAGAGGCTCTCATGTCTTTCATGTGTATAAATTCCATATCTCTATCAGAACGTAATTCTATTCTTACGGTAATTAAATCGCCAACTTTTAATGTTATATTCTCAGTGATTTCTTGCAACTCTTTACCAGAATCTGAATTTACTTTTAAGAATAATTTTTTGTTGATTTTTAACGGAGTTTCTGCTGATGTAACCTTGTCTAAATCCTCAAAATATTGCCAATACAAACCACCCCAAGCAATGCCATTTTCTTTTTTGTTAATGGTAACTTTTGCCATTTCTTTTTTAATATCGCTTCCATTCCAAGAAGTTTTAAAATAGCCCGTTCCGGCTTCTACTTTTACATCTTCCAACTCCGTTGGATTAATTTCTTTGTCTCCAATTTTAATATCAACCATTTCTGTAATACTTCCATTATTCTCAGTATTGACACCAACCCAATCGCTACCATTTAACAACAAAGCATATACGGCTTCTGTAGTTGCTTTTGTAGTTTTCCATCTATTAGTTTGTTTGTTTTTAAGTAACCAAATTTTAAGGTTGTCAATTGTTTTTGTGTCATTTTCTATTTCAGAAAAAGTTTCAATAAGTAAAGCTTGTGTTTCTATTGGCGATTGGTAATAAAAGTAACCAGATTTATTGCTTTTCCAATACATTCCTAATTCATCAGAAGTAATAGCATTCTCTTTTAATGATTTTAAAATTTTGTTTGCAACTAGTTTTTTATCATTTCTAAAAAGAGATAAAGCAATTTGTCCTTTTGCATATAAATTATAATCATTCCAATATTTTATAGATTGATTTTGGTAATAATTAAGTGCTTCTTGTCCTTTTTTGGTTAAAGAAATATCGCTGTAAAAACTACGCATGTACAAATATTGAATGGTAAAATAATTTAAATGATTTTTAGATAAATACTTGTTATATTCTTCTTCTGCAGTTTGTTTAGACGTGGCTTTTTTCTTTATGTTATTAGCTTGTTCTATTAAATTAGTATAATTTTCTAAAATCTCTTTATCTAAAAATTTCACTGATTTTTCAATCATATTTTTAGTTGATGCATCAAAATTTGTAATACCCAATTTTTCTAAATGACCAAAGCCGGTTGCAATATGTTGGGTAATAAAATTACTTTCATATCTACCACCTTTAAACCAAGGAAAACCACCAGAATTCATTTGAATATCTTGTAGTTTATTAATGGCTTTTTCTTGCTCGTTTTTCATTTTATTTAAATCGAACAATAAAGCAATTCTCTTTTTTTGTTCAGTTTCTGATTGTGCATCTCGTAACCAAGGCGTTTCTTGAATGATTAACGATTTTAATTCTTGATTCTTTTCTAAATTAGAAAGTAATGCATCCGAAGATTTCCAAGCATTAAAAACTTCTTGAATTCTTGGGTTTGAATTTGCCACAAAACTGGCAATTGTGTTTGCATAATATCTAGAAAAAGTTTGCTCTGCACACTCGTAAGGATATTCCATTAAATAAGGCAAAGCTTGTATTGCGTACCAGACCGGATTAGAAGTTATTTCTAAAGTTAACTTATGGTTTTTTAATGTTGATGAAGATTGGTTTTTTAATTTATCTAAGGTAAATGTTTTTGTTTGGTTAGATCGAATCCACATTGGTAAGGTTTCTGTAACCAACATTCTGTTAGATAAAACAGGTAAAACATTTTGTTCTCCATCAGAAAAATCACCAGCTTTTGCTACAATTTTATACTGCACAGCTTGTACCGTTTCTGGAATAGAAAGCTGCCAAGAAACATTGGTGTTTCCGTTTTTATCAACAGAAAAATTTCTACTTGTATTTGTGTTTTCTAATACTGTGTTTATTTCTTTTCCGGTAATTGCATCCGTTAAAATTAATTGCGCCAAACCATCTAATTTTTTGTTTGTTAGGTTACTAATTTTTGCGCTTAATGTAATTTTATCGCCTTCACGTAAAAATCTAGGCGCATTTGGTACAACCATTAATTCTTTTTGAGTTACTGTTTCTAGTGTTTTGGTTGCAGATTTTACATTTTTAGTATGCGCTAATAATTGCAACTTCCATTTGGTTAAGGCTTCTGGCATTGTAAAAGAAAAGCTAACTTTTCCGTTTTTATCTGTTTTTAATTGCGGAAAAAAGAAAGCAGTTTCATTAAAATTTGTACGAGCTTTAATTCCATCTAAAGATATTTTTCCCTTTTCATCAATTTTCATAAAAGGGACATCTTCAAGAACCATCTCAGTTTCATCAGTCTCTGTAGATTCAATAACTGTTTCTTCAACTTCTTCTTCAGCGTCAATTATTTGTACACCTGCAACTCTACCTTGTAAAGCTGTTAAAGCTTTTGTTGATTTTTTTCTTTTTTGTGTTCCATATCCAACAACTACAACTTCATCTAATTGAGCAGCGTCTGCTTTTAAATTTAGATTAATAGTTGTTTGATTTTTAATACTTTTTTCTTCGGATTTAAATCCTAAATAACTGTATGTTAAGATATCTCCTTTTTTTATTTTGATGGAATAATAACCGTCAAAATCTGTTTGTGTACCAAATAAAGTTCCTTTAACAAGAATAGAAACACCAGGTAAGGGTTGTCCATCTTCATCACCTATAAAACCAGTTATTATTCCGTCAAAAACAGTTCTATTGTTATTAATCTTGCTTCTTAAACCTCTTAAATAATCTTGATTTTTCCATCTGTTGTTGTTTAAACTAAAACCAAACCAATTGTATTTGTTGTTAGAAATACTAGGATAATTTGCCCGATATCTCTTGTTGTTTTTAATATAATAATATGCATTTTTAAAACTATTATTAGCGCTACTGTGTTGGTAAGAATTGTATTTAGTTTTATAGCTCTGAGGTTTTGGTTGATTAGACCAATTATGACTTCTAAAAGCATCTAAAGAAGCATCGTACATAGAGGCTAAAACTTCTGCCGCAATAGTATCTTTTTTATCATTTTTTATAGTAAAGCTCCAAGTTTCTTTTGCGCCAGGATTTAGTTTATCTCTAAAAATATTGGTTTCAAATTCTATATTTTCTAGAGGTTTAATTACATCAATAAATAAGCTTCCGCTTTTAAAAGAGTTGTAATTTACAAAATGATATTTTATAGCAAAACCCCTAAGATCTTCTTTATTTACAGGTATTTTAATTGTTTTAATATTGTCATTTAATTGAACCAAATGTGTTGCTACAATTACATGTTTTTTTTCAATTTGTACAGTAATTGTACTGTTTTTAGAAGCAGAACCAATTTTTAATTCAACAGTATCATCAACAAAATAAGATGTTTTGTTGGTGTTAATTGTAAATATATTATTGTCTGCTACTTTTTTATCTTTTGTAGAAAAAAGCGAAAATATTTTTTCGTCTTTTACTTTTTGATCAAATTTATCTTTGCTTTCTAAAACCACTATATATTTTCCGGAAATCCAACTTTTAGTATTTTTTAAAGCAATTTTTTTAGACTTTTCGCTATCAAAATTTTTGCTAAAAACAAGTTCGCCTTTTTGCCAATTATTTTCATTTATTTCATTTTCTGAATACGCATCATGCGGAAATAAAGTTCTAAATGTATTTTCAGAAATATCTTGATAATCGGGCAATTCCCAAGGTCTTTTTCTTAATACATTTTTAGGCGCTTGTAATTTGTATATTTTTATAATTCCTTTTGCAGGAACAAATTCATTATTTAGGTTTTTTGTATCAATATTTACAATAATTTCTTTGTTGTTTTTATCAATTTTATTATCAATAGAAACGGTAGCATTTAGAGCATGATAACCAACTTTAACAACAGAAGTAGCACTTCTGGTTTCGCCATTTAAATCTGTAACATCCGCAGTAATTTCGTAATTAAATATTGGTAAATTTTCTTTAGAAACACTTTTATCTGCTAAAGCTTTAAAGGTAATTTTAAATTCACCTTTATTATTTGTAACACTTTCTCCGTGAGTAATTTCTTGCGCGCTACTATTTATATTTGGTCTTCTCCAAGAATACCAAGTAGGATATTGTACTATTCTGTGTACGCGATAAACCACTTTTGCATCGGTAATATTTGCACCAGAAAAAGAGTTGGCAAAACCAGTAATGGTTACAGAATCATTTATTTTATAGATTTCTGTAATTGGTTTAAATTCGGTTTCAAACTTAGGTCTTTTGTATTCTTCTACAGAAAAATAAGAACGATTACCAAAGAGCGAATATTTATTTTTAGCATTTAATTTAACTTCAATAAAATATTGTCCTGTTAAACCATTGTTTGGCAAGATAAATTCGCCAGCAATAGAACCAAATTCGTTTGATTTTAATTCTAAGGTTTTTACTGTTTGGTTGTTAACATCTTTTAGATTTACTGTTATTAACTCATCAGTATAAATAGAAGAAGTATCACCATATTTTTTAATAATAATTGATTTAAAATAGACCGTTTGTGCTGGTCTGTAAATACTTCTGTCTGTAAACGTGTAAACACTAATACTTGTTTGAGTTTTACCTACATTTCGTTTATAATCTTTGTATAAAGAATGATTGCCAAAATAAGCAAAATCGTTATTAGATTTTACTGTAATTTCTGAATTGTAATAAGTGTTTTTGCTTTTAAAAGAGGCAAAACCATTAATGTCCGTTTTTAATTTTTTATTGATGAAGCCACTATGTCTTCTATTGGGATTTGTAATGTGGATAAGAGCATTTTCAATAGGCTTACCTGTGTTTCTGTCTACAACTTGATAATTGTGTTTGTTGTTAAAACTATTTTCAATTAAAGCCAAATTAGTAGCTTGTATGGTTGCGGTACCAAAAGTAGATTCTTTGTTGATTTTTTGGTCTTTAGAAGCAATAATTAAATAACGACCGTTATCAAATTTAGGTATGAAAATTTCTGTTGTATGCTGTAAATAATCTTTTTCGTCTCTAAGATTTGCACTCCAATCTTTACTTTTTTCAAGGCTGTTGATAAATTGAATAATTTCTTCAACATCATAGGTTTTGTTAAATTTATTTAATAAATCTTCTGATACTTTATAAGCTGTAAAATAAAGTTTATCAATATTTTTATAAGTAATTAAAGCTCTAGAAACAGTGTTTGTTGGCACAAATTCTTCTGAGGTTATAGAAAGCGATTTTTCTAAAATATGATTTTTTAGAATGCTACATTTTTTAGCTCCTAAACTTTCTGGAAATCGATTAATAACATCTTCGCAAATAGAAAAAGCAATTTTATTTTCTGAGTTGGTTTGATGTTTTTCAGCAATTTCAAAAGCATATAAAGCACTTTCTTCTTTACCAGAAATTTGATTTCTACTAGATTTTAAAGTTGATAAAAAAACGGTTTCTTTATCATTAAAAGTAGCATGGTTATTTACAAAATTTAAACGTTGAATATCTATATCTACTAAAGCTTTTAAATTATTTTTTTTAGCGTGAAAATAGATTAAATTTTGATAAATTTTTAAAGCATTAAATTGTAATGATGCTGTGTCTTTTGTTGTTAACTTTAGCTTAGTAAATGTTTTGTAATCACTTAAAAAATCTGGATTATCAATTTCGAATTTATAAACAGGATTCGTAATTGTTGTTTCTGATGTTTTATAAAACTCTAGTGCATTGTTTGCTAAAAAATCATACAAAGTAGGTTTGTAAATACTAGCATTTTTTTCAATTTCTAAAATAGGAGCAAAGTCGGTAATGTTTGTTTCTTGCAGTTTTAAACTGTTTTCTAAAGAGGCTTCAAAATGACAATGAATTTCCTCGAAAAGAGTTTCTAAATCCCAAGTTCTAAAATCATCAATATCTACTTTATTTGCTGTTCTAGTTCTATTATAAAACGTGTATTTATTTATATTAAAATATTGCCAATACAAATTACCTAAAATGTTTTCTAAAACATTTCTTGTAGGAAAATTACTCTTCTCAATATGTTTTTTAAAATTATGTATGATTTTTAATTTTGCATTTTCTTCTAAGGTTAAAGAAAACTTGCTTTGATAAAAAAGAGATTTTATAATTTGTGCAGAATTATTTTCTTTTTCTGCTTTTGTATAAATTTTATCTACAATTTCTAATGCCGATTTTGGTAAGTTTTCAATTTCTAAACTTTCTACTTGTAACCAAAGATTTTTAAAAGAATCTTGAGCGTTAGAAAAATTAGAAACGGATAAGATTAATAATAAAGGAATAATTTTTTTCATAGTTAATGGTTTTTATACAATCAAAAGAAATACAAATTATTTATTACGTTTTTAAGATTAACAAGGTCAACTTTTTAAGTTGATAAGGTTAATTTTTAAAACAGTTTAGTTATAAATATAATTAATATTGTACAGAGCTTTTGTATTTTTACTTTTTTAAATTTTGTTAGATGAAAATTCACTTTATTGCAATTGGCGGAAGCGCAATGCACAACTTAGCAATTGCTTTACACCAAAAAGGATACCAAATTTCTGGTTCTGATGATACAATTCACAATCCCTCTAAATCTCGTTTAGAAAAATATGGTTTATTACCTAAAGAATTTGGTTGGTTTCCAGAAAAAATTTCATCAGAATTAGATGTGATAATTTTAGGAATGCATGCAAAAAAAGAGAATCCAGAATTATTAAAAGCACAAGAATTAGGCTTAAAAATTTATTCTTATCCAGAATTTTTATACGAACAATCTAAAAATAAAACACGAGTTGTAATTGGTGGTTCTCATGGTAAAACAACCATAACATCTATGATTCTACATGTGTTAAATTATCATGATAAAGAGGTAGATTACATGGTAGGTGCACAATTAGAAGGTTTTGAAACAATGGTGCATTTAACAGAAGAAAACGATTTTATTGTTTTAGAAGGTGATGAGTATTTGAGTTCGCCAATAGATATGCGACCAAAATTTCATTTATACAAACCAAATATTGCATTGTTAAGCGGTATTGCTTGGGATCATATTAATGTTTTTCCAACGTTTGAAAACTATGTAGAGCAATTTAAAATCTTTACAGATTCTATGATTAAAGGTGGTAGCATGGTTTATAATGAAGAAGATGCTATTGTAAAAGAAGTAGTAGAATCATCGGAAAACCAAATAAAAAAATATCCTTATACAACACCAGAATATTTTATAGAAGACGGAACAACTTTTATAGAAACAGAAGAAGGAGATTTGCCTTTAGAGATTTTTGGAAAACATAATTTACAAAATTTAGCTGGTGCAAAATGGATTTGTCAACACATGGGTGTTGATGAAGATTATTTTTACGAAGCTATAGCAAGTTTTAATGGTGCAAGTAAACGTTTAGAGAAAATAGCAGAAAGCAATACTACTGTTATTTTTAAAGATTTTGCACATTCGCCAAGTAAGGTGGCAGCAACCACAAATGCAGTAAAAGAACAATATAGTAATAGAACCGTATTAGCTTGTTTAGAGTTACATACGTATTCTAGTTTAAATGCAGAATTTTTATCAGAATACAAAGGCGCCTTAAAAGCAGCAGATAAAGCGGTTGTTTTTTACTCGCCACATGCTGTAAAAATTAAACAATTAGAAGAAGTTACGGCAGAACAAATAGCGAATGCTTTTGAAAGAGATGATTTAATTATTTACACAAATCCACAAGAATTTAAAGAGTTTTTGTTCGAACAAAAATTAGAGAATTCAGCAGTTTTATTAATGAGTTCTGGTAATTATGGAGGATTAGATTTTGATGAAGTTAAAGATTTAATTTAGAATTCTAATTAAAATATTATAAATACAAAAAAAGCTCTAAATTTAAATTTAGAGCTTTTTTGTTTAATTTTTTCTCCAGAAAAAAGGAGTAAATAAAATAAGTACGGTAAATAGTTCTAAACGACCGATTAGCATTAAAAAAGAACAAAACCATTTTGCAGCATCAGATAAGTGTGCAAAACTATTAACAGGACTTACAGAACCAATTGCAGGACCAATATTACCCAAAGATGAAGCTGCAGCACCAAGGGCAGACATAAAATCTAACCCAAATAGAGTAAGTATTACAGAAGACATAATAAAGATTAACATATAAATGATAAAGAACGATAATATGTTAAAAACAATATTATGGCTTACCGCTTTACCATCATGCCTTACCGGTATAATAGCATTAGGATGTAAAGCTTTTTTAAATTCTAAAAAACTGTTTTTTAGCATTATAATATGTCTAACTATTTTTATACCACCACTAGTAGAACCTGCAGAACCTCCAGTAAAAAATAAGGCAAAGAAAATACCTGTTATAAAGAAATGCCACATAGTAAAATCTGCACTAACAAAACCAGTAGTTGTAACTACAGAAAGTACCATAAATAAAGAATGTCTAATAGCACTTTCTACTTTACCGTAAATCATCGGATGATCTATAGTAGTTTGTAAATTAGGATCTTGATAAAAAATGATTATAAAGGCAATTACAGCAGAAACAATTAATGTTCCAAAAAAGTAATATTTAAACTCTTCACTTTCAAAAACCTTTTTAAATTTTCCTTTTAAAGCAAAATATGTTAATACAAAGTTAGAACCTGCTATTAACATAAAAAAGATAATTATATACTGTACAAAAGGCATGTTATTATAAAATGCTACGCTACTGTTTTTGGTTGAAAACCCACCAGTACTCATTGTAGCCATTGCATGGTTTATTGCATCAAACCAAGTCATACCAGCAACTTTTAACAATAAAAACTGAACAAGTGTTAGTATAACATAAATTAAATACAATCGTTTTGCTGTGTCTGTTATTCTTGGGTGTAATTTGTCTGCAGAGGGCCCTGGTGCTTCTGCCATAAAAAGCTGCATACCACCAATACCTAATAAAGGCAAAATTGCAATTGTAAGTACAATAATTCCCATACCACCAATCCAATGTGTTGCACTTCTCCAAAATAAAATTCCTTTAGGCATTGCTTCTATATCATTTAAAATAGAGGAACCTGTGGTAGAATATCCAGAAATTGTTTCAAAAAAAGCATCGGTTACGTTGGGTATTGTTTCAGAAAACAAATAAGGTAACATTCCTGTAAAAGAAAGTGTTAGCCACCCAAGAGTTACAATTAAATAACCTTCTTTTTTTTGAATGATTGTACTTTTAGGTTTGTTAAAAAAGAAAAGTAACATTCCTATAATTTCGGTAACAAAACCGGCATTTAAAATTCCCCATTTTGCAGCTTCGTCATGAAAAACACTAAAAGGAAATGCCAGAAACATAAAAAGTCCATTCAAGATAGCTGTAATGCCTAGAAAACGAAATATTATTTTGGTATTTAAAGATCCCATTAATTTAATTAAATAATTTTTCTAAAGATTTTATAGCTTCAGGTAAGCAAAATACAATTACTTTATCTCCTATTTTAATTTGTAGATTACCAGAAGCCATAATAGCTTTTTCATCTCTAATAATACCACCAAAAATTGCTTCTCTAGGAAACTTTAAATCTCTAATAGGATGTTTAGTTACTTTTGCGCCGGCTTGTACTTCAAACTCAAGAACTTCTGCATCTATATTATGTAAATTAGCTAAAGCAATAATTTCTCCTTCTCTAATGTGTTTAAAAATATTACTAGCTGCAATTAGTTTTTTATTAATTAAAGATTGAATTCCGATTGTTTGAGAAATACCAATATAATCCATGTTTTCAACTAATGCAATGGTTTTTTTAACACCTTTAGATTTAGCTACTAAACAAGACATTATATTTGTTTCAGAGTTTCCGGTAACAGCAATAAATGCATCGGTTTCTCTAATATTTTCTTCTTCTAATAATTCTAAATTTCTACCATCACCATTAATAACAAGAGTATTATTTAAATCTTCTGCTAAAATTTCTGCTTTTTCTTTGTTTTTTTCAATCAGTTTTACGTTAAAATTACTCTTACAAAGATTACGCGCCGTTTTTTCGCCAATACTACTTCCTCCAAGAATCATTACATTTTTAATATTTATTCTTGGTTTACCAATAATAGGATAAAGTTCTTTTAAACTATAGTTTGGTACACAAAAATAAACTTGATCTCCAATTTGATAAGTAGTATCTCCTCTTGGTATAATTGTTTGAGAAATACCCTGTCTTTTAATAGCAATTGTTACATAATCTATATTAGAAAACCTTTCTTTTGCCTCTTTAACTGTTAAATCTATTATTTGAGATTTGTAAGTTAAAGGAGTTCCCATAACATTAAAAAGACCACTTTCAAAAGCAACAGTATCATTAAAAGAAGACTGATTTAGCAACATTTTAATTTCATTTGCAGCTAATTCTTGTGGAGAAATCATAAAGTCTAATCCAAACTTTTTAAAATCTACCTCGCAATTGTCTAAAAACTCTGGGTTATCTATCCTTGCAATTGTTTTTTTAGCACCTAAAGATTTACCAATTACAGAAATGGTAAAATTGGTATTTTGGCTATCTGTAACAGCAATTAATAAATCTGCAGACTCAATACCAATTTCTTTTAGTAATTTAATAGAAGTAGCGTCCCCTTTTTTAGTGATAACATCTAAATGATTGTTAAGATATTCTAGCTTTACTCCATCAAAGTCTATAATGTAAGTGTCTTGAGATTCGTAAGAAAGAAGCTTAGCTAAATGAAAACCAACGTCTCCTGCTCCTGCTATGATAATTTTCATAGTTTTAAAAATAGATTAATTGCCAAAGATATAAAGAGTTTCTATCTAAATACAAAAAAATGTTAATTTTCAATTTTGTATGATTGAATCAACCTTTTCTTATTTTTCTTCAAAAAAAATGATAAATATCTTTTTTTAGCGCAGAAAGAAATTCTAAATTTACCCTTACAATATACAAAACCTCTTTTCTTTGTGAAATTAAAAAAGCATAATCCTTCGTATTTTTTTAAAATAAAATTACTTTTTTTTACCTTAATAACAATTACTTTTATTTTTTCATGTGGAAAAAAAAGCGATAATTACAAAGAAGTATCAAAAGATGCAGGTGTTTTTCTTTCGGGTAAAATAATACCAGATAATCATTTTCTTGGCGATCAAAAATGTAAAGAATGTCATCAAGAACAATTTAAAAGTTGGCAAGGTTCCGATCACGATAAAGCAATGCAAATTGCAGATAGCACTTCTATTTTAGGAAATTTTAATAATCAAAAATTTACTAGCCAAGGTGTAACGTCTCACTTTTTTAAAAAAGAAAATAATTTTTATGTAAATACAGAAGGACCAGATGGTAAATATCACGATTATAAAATTGTTTACACTTTTGGTGTAACTCCTTTACAGCAATACATTGTTCAATTTCCTGACGGACATTACCAATGTTTAAGAACCGCTTGGGATTCTGTTAAAAATAAATGGTTCGATTTATATCCAGATTTTAAAATTGTACATTCAGAATGGTTACATTGGTCTAGAGGTGGTTTAAATTGGAATAATATGTGTGCCGATTGCCATTCTACAAATGTTAGAAAAAATTATGATGAAGCAACACATAGCTATGATACAAAGTTTGCAATTATTAATGTAAATTGTGAAGCTTGCCACGGACCAGGACAAGAACATGTGACAAATGTAAATGAATTAGGAGAAGATTATGTAGCAAACGGAACTTTTCAAATGACAACAGAAACCTCACCAAAAGAATTGGTAGATCAATGTGCGCGTTGTCATATGAGAAGAGAACAGTATTCTGCAACTTTTAATTTTGAAGGAACAATGTTAGATCATTATTTTCCGCAATTAATAGAAGGAGGATTGTATGAGCCAGACGGACAAATTTTAGATGAAGATTATGTTTACGGATCTTTTTTACAAAGTAAAATGTATAATAATGGCGTAACATGTACTAATTGCCACGATGCACATACATTAAAGTTAAAATATGATGGAAATAAATTGTGTGCTCAATGCCATGTTCCAGAAAAATATGATACAACAGAGCATCATTTTCATCAACCAAATACAGAATCATCAAAATGTATAAACTGCCACATGACGGGTAAGTTTTATATGGGTAACGATTTTAGAAGAGACCATAGTTTTAGAATACCAAGACCAGATTTAAGTGTTAAATATGGTAATTCTAATGCATGTACAGATTGTCATAAAGATAAAGATAATGCTTGGGCAGCAGAAAATTTTAAAAAACTATTTGGAGAAGTAGATTCAATTCATTTTTCAGAAAAATTAGCGCCAGGTATTACAATGCAACCAAATGCACATGTCGGTTTAATTGAGTTAATGAATGATACTCATCAACCAGAAATAATTAGAGCCTCTGCATCTAAAGTCTTATCAAATTACAATGCACAAAATTTTGTAGAGCAATATATAGCTTTGTTAAATGATGAATCTGCTTTGGTAAGAGGAGCAACAGTAGATGTTTTAAGTACTATAAATACTACAGATTATACTTCTTATTTTTTACCTTTATTAGAAGATCCTAAAAGAACTGTAAGGATAAAAGCTTTTTTTGGTTTAGCAGGAGTAGCAGAAGCAGCAATACCAGAAGTTTATAAAGTGAGTTACAGCAAAGTTAAAGAAGAGTTTTTTTTACATTTAAAAACAAATTCTGATTTTGTAGGAACGAGAATGAAAAAAGGTAATTATTACCTAAAACAAGGTGATATAGAAAAAGCAATTGCATCTTTTGAGAGTGCGTTGGCAATAGATAATATAAATAACCAGGTAAGGTTAAATCTTGCTACATTATATTATAATAATAGACAATATGAAAAAGCAGAGAATGCTTTTAAAACAGTAATTGAGCAAGAACCAGAATATGGACCTGTTTATTACTCTTTAGCTCTAATGTATGCAGAATTAAGTAGAACAGATGAAGCTATTGTTCAGTTAGAAAAAGCCTTAAAAAAGATGCCTACAAACATTCGTGTTTTTTATAATTTAGGTTTGTTGTATGATAAGCAAGAAGATTTTGTAAAGAGTGAAAAAACTTTTTTTGCAGGTTTAAAAGTAGATGCAACTAATGAAAACTTATTGTATGCCTTAGCATATTTGTACGCTAAAAATAACCAAACAGAAAAAGCAATAAACATAGCCTATAGACTGGTAGAATTGTACCCAAATAATCAAGAATATAAAAGTTTTTTAAATCAATTAAAAGGCAGAGCTTAACTATAAAAAGAGGTTAATTTTCATTTTTGTACATTTATAAAAAAAGAAATGGAAAAGTTAACCATTAAATCTTGGGCTTTAGATGATAGACCAAGAGAAAAGTTGTTGGCAAAAGGAAAAGCATCTCTTTCTGATGCAGAATTAATAGCAATTTTAATAGGTTCTGGTAACAGAAAAGAAAGCGCTGTAGCTTTATCTAAAAGAATTTTACAATCTGTTGATGGAAATATTAATGAACTTGCAAAATTATCTGTAGAAAAATTAACAACTTTTAATGGAATAGGAGAAGCAAAGGCAATTGCAATTATTACTGCTTTAGAAATAGGAAAAAGACGCCAATTAGAAGCGGCTTTAGTAAAACCTAAAATTACTAGTAGTAAAGCTGTTTTTAATGTAATGCAACCTATTATTGGAGATTTAGAACACGAAGAATTTTGGGTATTATTTTTAAATAATTCTAATAAAGTTTTAGCTAAAAGCCAAATAAGCAAAGGTGGCTTAACAGCAACAGTTGTAGATGTTAGAATTCTTTTTAAAAGAGCTTTTGAGCTTTCTTCGGTAGCATTAATTGTTTGTCATAATCATCCATCAGGTAAATTACAACCAAGTAATGCCGATAAACAAATAACTAATAAAATTAAAGAAGCCGGAAACACGTTAGATATAAAATTGCTCGATCATTTAATTATTACTGAAAAAGCGTACTTTAGCTTTGCAGATGATGGGTTGCTTTAGTTGCAATTATTAGTAGAAGTAATCAGCAAAGAGATTATTTTAAATTACTACAGAATACTAAAGCTGAAAACTGAAAAAATGATATTAGTTTACACACATAAAATTACTCCTAGAGTTCGTTATATTTTTAAACATATACTTACCAGAACTTTATTAATTAAGGTAAACTTTACTTCTAAAATAGAAGAGTTTGTAGCGTATAATGGACCAAAGTTATCTTATACAAAAAATCCTTTAGGGAATGAGTTTTTCTTAAAAAGTAACGATTTGTTATTTGAACAAGGTGTTAACGATATGGAAATTATTGTGCAAAAATGGGATGATATTCCGTGTTTTTTTAAAGCAGGACCAAAATCATCTATACCTTATGATATTTTTGCGGCAAGTTTTTACTTAATTTCTAGATACGAAGAATATTTACCACATGTAAAAGATGTTCATGGGCGTTATACTGCAGAACAAAGTTTAGCGTATAAACATCATTTTTTAGAAAAACCGGTTATAGATATTTGGACTTACAAATTTTTAGATGCTTTAAAAGAAAAATTTCCTGATTATGATTATCAAAAAAGAGAATATAAGTTTATTTCTACTGTTGATATTGATAATGCTTATGCATACAAACACAAAAGTTTGGTAAGAAGTGTAGGTGGCTTTCTTACCGATTTATTTAATTTAAGATTATTAAACGTTTGGACACGTTTTGCGGTAACATTTAACATTAAAAGAGATCCTTTTGATACTTATTATCGAATTTTAAAAGTAAAAAAAGATCAAGATATAAAAACAATTTTCTTCTTTTTAATAGGAAATTATACCACTTTTGATACAAATATATCAGCCTCTAAAAGAAAATATAAACTATTAATTAAAGAAATGGTAGATTATGCAAAAGTAGGTTTGCATCCATCTTACTTTACAATGAATAATGTGTTGCTTTTAAAAAAAGAGAAAAAACGATTAGAAGAAATTATAAACTCTCCAATACAAAGATCTAGACAACATTATTTAAGATTTAGCTTGCCAGAAACATATCAAAATTTAATCGATTTAGAAATAGAAGAAGATTATTCTATGGGATATGCAAGTAATGTTGGTTTTAGAGCAAGCACATGTACTCCTTTTTATTTTTATGATTTAGATTTCGAAATTCAAACTCCGCTTAAAGTTTTTCCTTTTGCTGTAATGGATACTACTTTAAATGATTATATGAAATTAACGGCCAAGCAATCTTTAGGAAGAATAAGAGATCTTAAAAATGAAGTAAAAGCTGTAAACGGAACATTTATAACCTTGTTTCATAATGAAAGTTTAAGTGATTATTCTAGATGGAAAGGATGGAAAAGATTGTATGAATCTATGGTTAAAATAGCAACTTCTTAAAATGCTTAAGTATATTAAAAGGAAAGAGCTTAATGTTGATAAATATGATAGCTGTATAAAAAAATCTGTGCAATCTAGAATTTATGCTTTTTCTTGGTATTTAGATATTGTTACTGATAATTGGGATGTTTTAGTTTTAGATGATTACAATGCTGTAATGCCAATTCCTTGGAAAAAAAAATACGGAATTAAATATGTAAGTCAACCTTATTTTTGCCAGCAATTAGGTGTGTTTTCTAAAGAAAATCTGCCAGAGATTTTGCAAAAAAAAATGATTGATAACATCTGTAGTAGATTTGCAAAAATATCTCTTAATTTTAATGCAGAAAACTCTTTAAATTTTAAAAATATTCAACCTTTAAATAACTATGTTTTAAAGTTAGATAATTCTTATGAGGTTCTTTTTAAATCTTTTTCTAAAGGAAGGAAGCATGCAGTAAAAGTTGGAGAGAAAAATAATTTATGTATTAAAACTACTACAATTTTAGAGTTAATTAATATTAAAAATAAGTTTTATAATTATGCTGGTTTTTCTGCAGAAAAACTATCAGAGATTTGTAAAACTATTTTAAAAACAAATAAAGGGTTTATTCTTGGTGTTTTTAAAGAAGATGTATTAATTGGTGGAGGTGTATTTTTAATGTCTAATAATAAAATAACCTATCTCTTTTCTGCTTTTAATAATGAAGGAAGAAAACTACAAGCAGCAAGTTTTTTAATTAAAAGTGTAATTAAAAGAAATGAAAATTCTAATTTTATTTTAGATTTTGAAGGAGGTAATTTACCAAATACAGCTACCTTTTTTAAAGGTTTTGGAGCCAAAGTAGAAGAGTATCATCAATTCATTAATCAAAATTTTCCTTTTAATTTTAAGCTTTTTTAAGTAGTATTTTTTTATACAAAACAAAAAACCAAAGTAAAGAAATAATACCAGTAAACCACATTAGAATAGCAGATGTAATTGCAGCACCTTTTATACCATATTTAGATATTAAATAATAATTGCTAATTACATTTAGAATAAGCGCAAAACTAGATATGTAGTAGTTAATGTGAGCTTTTCCTATTGATGATAATAAATTACCAAACAATCCTCTTAGAATATAAATACCTGTAATTCCTAAAACTAGTATTAAAAAAGTATCTGTATATTTTACAAAATTAGTGTCTAAAAGAGATAGAATTTCAGTGGAAAAAAACCAACAAAAAGCAAATAAAAAGAGACTGGCAAAAGTGAAAAAAAGCATATAGCTTTTTATATAATTTACAATATAGTTTTTGTCATAAATCTTTTCTGTAAATGTAACAAAGTCTGTTGAAATAAAAACTCTTGGTAAAAACAAAAGACTAAACGGAATTAAAGAAATATACCTGTAATTAGTAATCATTTCTGTGTCTTCTAATAAATACCCAATTAACAAAATATCTATAGCAAAAAGTAGTTGTGTAACAACATTAGATAAACTTGCAAAAAAACCATATCGCCAAAAAGAAAAATCTATTACATGTGTTTTTATTTTTGATTTATAATTGATGTTTAGTTTTTTAAGAAAAAAGATAGCAGTTAAAAGAGGTGTAGTTAATAACGCAATTGCATAACCAACTTCTTTAAAAAAATAGCTTAAAGTAAAAACACTTATTAATAAAATAACACTTTGTGAAAATTCGGTGTAAGCAAAAATTTTGTTATTATGTAGAAGCCTAAATTGTGCTCTTATAATCTCTAATAAAAAAGAAGGAAGTATAATAAATGATAAAACAACAATATAAGTATAAGTGTTTTTAAATTGAAAATTGATAAAAAAACAAATACAAATTATTAATAGAATTAAAATGATTGAAGCTAATAACCCTTTTTTTAAAACATATAAAAAAAGATTGTTTTTTTCGGCTTCACTTTTAGCTAAAGCACCATATCTTATTAAACTTTGATGTAATCCTAAGCCACCAATAGGAATTAAAAAAATAATAATATTATAAGCAAAAAGTACAACCCCAAGTTCATTATTAGGTACTAATCTTAAAGCAAGCCAAGAAGCAACAAAAGATAAAATTTTGGCAATAATTGTAGCCCAAAAAACATAGTTACCTTTTCTGTTTATAAAATTTGAAATATAAGATTTTAATAAATTCAAATTATTTTTTTAATGATTTATAATAAAGTGAAGAAAACTCATTTGCTATTACATCTTTATTAAATCGATGTTTTACAAATAAGTGCATTTTGTAAGAGTCTAAATTAGCAAAAATTGTTTTATAATTTAAAATAGATTCTAACAATAATTGTTCATTTTTAATAGGAATTACTTTACAAAAATCTAAGTTCTTTAAACTTGTAGCAATTCCGGTATTTGTTGATATAACTGGTGTGCCACAAGCAATAGCTTCGGTAATTACAATGCCAAAAGTTTCGTAATTACTAAAAGAAATACAAAGAGAAGCTTCTTGTAAATTGCTAACAATTTCTGAATGACTTATATGCTCTAAGAAAGAAATTTTACTATTTTTAATATCAAGTTTGTTTAAGTATTCGTTATATTCATTTCCATTATTTCCTATGAATTTCCATTCAAAATACGTCAATTTTTCACTTAAAAGTTTTGCTACACGTAACATTCCTTTTATATTTTTATGATCATCTTTTAAAGAAGAAATATGTACAATTTTTAGAAAAGTAACTTCTTTTTTAGCCGGAATAAATAGATTGGTGTTTACTACGTTTGGCACTGTTTTATAGTTGCCTTTAAAACCTAATTCTTTCATAGTTATAGAAAGATAATCACTTACAGAGCAAACTGCATAAGCATTTTTTACAATACATTTTGTAATTTTTTTTTGAAAGAAATTAATCTTAAATTCAGAATTTCTTAAATAACCTGTAAAATGCTCAGAAATAATATATGGCTTTTTTTGAAACCATTTTAAGTATAAACTAAAAACTCCAAAAGGAAATAATTGGTTAAGGTGAACAACATCAAAATTTCCTACTTTTTTAATTAGTAAATGAAAGGCTTTTATAAATAAGTACGCTTTTTTTAGAGGATTCTTAACTGCTTTTAAATAAGCTATATGTGTTTCAATTCCATTAATAACATTGGTTGATATTTCTATGTCTGTAACGTTTTTTTCATCAGAAATTATATGTAAAACAATTACATTATGGTTTAAAGAAACTGCTTCTGCATGTCTTTGAATAAAATCGCCATTCGTTTTTAATACCCTAGAAGGGTACCAGCCACATAAAAATAAAACGTTCAGTTTAATGCTCAAGAGGTTTAGTTTTACACAAATATAGTACACTAAAGCTTTCTTTTTTATATATAATTTATACATTTACTTTATGAATAATATAAAACACGTTTTTTTTGACTTAGATCATACTTTGTGGGATTTTGAAAAAAACTCTGATTTAACTTTTCAAAAGGTTTTTGAGGTTAATAAGATAAATGTAGATATGTCTACTTTTTTAAAAGTATATAAACCTATTAATATTGATTTTTGGAAACTTTATAGAGAAGATAAAGTAACTAAAGACCAATTAAGATACGGTAGGTTAAAGAATACTTTTGATGCAATAAATTATTTTATTTCTGATGAAACTATTAATTTAATAGCAAACGAATACATAGATTATTTACCTGATTTTAATTATCTTTTTGATGGAGCTACAGAGCTTTTAGATTATTTAAAAAGCAAATACCAATTGCACATTATTACCAATGGTTTTAATGAAGTGCAAAATAAAAAAATGAAAAATTCTAATATCTATAACTATTTTAATCAGGTAATTACATCGGAATCTGTGGGTGTTAAAAAACCAAATCCTAAAGTGTTTACACATGCATTAAATCTAGCAAAAGCCAATGTTAACAACTCAATTATGGTTGGCGATAATATAGAAGCAGATATAAATGGAGCACTAAATATAGGCATGAAAGCCATTCATTGTAATTTTAATAATGTTACCCTAAAAGAAAGTAATTTTATTTCTGTAAATTCTCTTTTAGAAATAAAACACTATCTTTAGCCGCTATTATAAATTATAATAGATAAAAATTTTTTATTAAATAATGTATTCCAAAAAAATAATCCCCCTGTTATTTTGTTGGTTTTCTATAACTTCTTGTGTGAGTGATTTAGATTTTACACAGATAGAAGACTATACAGCAAGTCAAGAAATTACAACTTCTTTAATTTACTTTACACTTTTACCAAACCATTTCATTAATGAATCTGGAGCAATACAATCTGTTAAAACAGATGTAACAGATTTTGAAGGTTTTCAAAACGATTATATTAAAGATAATATTGTAGAAGCTACTTTTTATGTAGAGATTAAAAATGAATTTGATACCAGTTTTTCAATTCAGTTTGATTTTTTAGACGACAATAATAATGTTACTTACAGTATAACTAGGTTAGAAATAGCTAGTAACCAGTTAGATTATACTTTTGAAGAAAATGTCATAATTAATAATCATCCTAATATAAAAAATACTACTAAAATAAGGACAACTGTAGTCGTTAACAATTCTACAGTTTTATTAACCTCTAATGAAACAAATGAACTAGAGTTTAAGTCCGCATCAAAAATTTATTTAGTAACAGGTGATTAAAATGAGAAGAATTTCCCCCCTAATTTTTATATTATTCATAACATTTTCATATTCACAAAACAAACAATTATTGTATGGTTTTGCAGAATTGCCACAAACTCTACTTTTAAATCCAGGAGCAGAAACTAATTATAAGTTTCATATAGGAGTTCCTCTCTTATCTGGGATTTCTTCAGAGTTAGGTTCAACAGGTTTTTCAATGTCAGATTTGTTTCTTAATGATGGCATAAGTATTACTGATAAGGTAAATAATGTTTTAAATAAATTAGATAGTAAAGATCATCTTAAATTTAACATGCAATTAGAGTTGTTTAGTGGTGGTTTTAGGTATGATGATAAAAAATATTTTAGTTTTGGTATTTATGAAGAAGTAGATGTAATTTCTTACTTTCCAAAAGACGTATCAGTATTTTTTACAGAAGGTAATTCACCTTATTTAGATCGTCAGTTTTCAATTTCAGATCTAATGTATAAGGCAGATGTTTTAACTGTTTTACATTTTGGAGTTACAAAAAAGGTAGACAAACAACTAACAGTAGGAGGTAGGTTTAAAATTTATACTTCTACTTTAAATTCAGAATCATTTGATAATACGGGAACTCTTACAACTGTAAATGGTACAAATAATATTTATGCGCATCATTTAAGTAATTTAAATGTTAATATAAGAACTTCTGGTTTAATGGAAAATGATGAAATGATACAAGATCCTGGTACTTACTTAAAAAACACACTTTTAGGAGGTAATTTAGGTTTTGGGTTCGATTTTGGATTTACATATCATCAATCAGATCAATTAGAATTTACAGGTAGTATTATAGATTTAGGTTTTATAAAGCATACAAATAATATTACTAATTATTATGCATATGGTAATTATACCTTAGATGGAATTGAATTTTTATTCCCTAATGAAAGAGTTGATTATTGGCATAATTTACAAGAAGATTTCGAAGAAAAGGTGCCAAATGATGAAAATCAAGATTCTTATATTTCTTGGAGACCAACTAAATTAAATGGATCTTTAAAGTATAGTTTTGGAGAAAAAAGAAGTAAATATTGTTATGATAATACTTTTAAAAACTTTTACTCTAATGCTTTAGGAATTCAGTTAAATGCAGTTTTTAGACCTTTAAGGCCACAACTTGCATTAACCGGTTTTTATCAAAAATCTTTTTTAAATAAATTACATACAAAGGTTACTTATACAATAGATGAATACTCTTTTTATAATGTAGGTGCAGGGATTTCTGCACAAATAGGAAAAGTTAATTTTTATGGATTGGTAGATAATATAGCAAATTTTAACGATATTGCATCTGCAAATAACGTTTCGTTACAATTAGGAATTAATTTAATATTTAATTAAAATGATTAAAAAAATAATATTTAGTTTATTAATTTTTACAGCTATATCAGCATACAGTCAAGATGAAAGTATAAGTAATTATAAATATATAATTGTTAAAGACAAATTCGATTTTTTAAAAAAATCAGATCAATATCAAACAAGTTCTTTAACTAAGTTTTTATTAAAGAAAAAAGGGTTTGAGGTTGTTTTAAGTAACGAAGATTTACCAAATGATTTAAAATTAGGCGGAAAATGTTCTGCTTTAGAGGCTTCTGTAGAAGATGAGTCTAATATGTTTACGGTTAAAAGTATTATTGTTATAAAAAATTGTTTCGGAGCTGTTTTATATACTTCACAAGTAGGTAAAAGTAAATTAAAGGATTACAAAAAAGGATATCATGAAGCTATTAGAAGAGCTTTTGAAACGATGGAAGATTTTAACTATAGTTACAAGCCTAAAAGTGAAACACCAAAGACAGATAAAATAATAGCTAATAAAACAGATAAATTACCAGCTATTAAAAATTCTAATAAAAAGGTTAAAGAAGAGACTAAAGAAGCTAAGCCTATAGAAATCTTATATGCACAAGAAAAAGGAAATGGGTTTCAATTAGTAAATAGTAAACCAGAAGTTGTTTTCGAAATTTTAAAAACTAGAAAAGAAAATGTTTTTATTATAAAAGGTAAAGACGGTACACTTTATAAAAATGAAGATAAGTGGTTTGCAGAATTTTATGAAAATGATAAATTAGTTAAAAAAGAATATCAAGTTAAATTTTAATAATCATACTTGTCTTTCCATCTTTTTTTTAGAGTTTCTCTAAAATTATTTTCTCGAGAATTATTACCTGGTTCGTAAATTTTTGTTCCAGAAATTTCATCAGGTAAAAATTCTTGTTCAACAAAATTATTAGGGTAATTATGAGAGTATTTATAATCTTTACCGTAATCTAAATCTTTCATTAATTTTGTTGGTGCGTTTCTTAAATGTAACGGAATAGATAAATCGCCTGTGTTTTTAACTAAATTTAAAGCATTATCTATTGCTAAGTAAGATGCATTACTTTTAGGAGAATTGGCTAAATAAACAGCACATTGGCTTAAAATAATTCTAGATTCGGGATTACCTATAACAGAAACTGCCTGAAAAGTATTATTTGCTAAAATTAATGCGGTTGGGTTTGCATTGCCAATATCTTCAGAAGCAGAAATAAGCAATCTTCTGGCAATAAACTTTACATCTTCACCACCTTCAATCATTCTAGCTAACCAATACACAGCAGCATTAGGGTCACTACCTCTTATAGATTTTATAAAAGCAGAAATTATATCATAATGTTGTTCTCCGGTTTTATCGTACTTAACAGTGTTTTTTTGAATTTTTTCTAAAACTAGAGCATTTGTAATTTCAATTTCATCATCAGCAGAAACTAATAGCTCAAAAATATTTAAAAGTTTTCTTGCATCACCACCAGAAACCTGTAATAAAGCTTCTGTTTCTTTTAATTTTATTTTTTTAGTTGATAAAAGAGCATCTTTTTCCATTGCTCTATGTAAAAGAGCTACTAAATCATTTTTATCAAATGAGTTTAAAATATAAACTTGGCAACGAGAGAGTAGGGCAGGTATTACCTCAAAACTTGGGTTTTCTGTGGTTGCACCAATTAAAGTAACCCAACCTTTTTCTACAGCACCTAGTAAAGAGTCTTGTTGAGATTTACTAAATCTATGAATTTCATCTATAAAAAGTATAGGATTTTTTGCTGTAAATAATCCACCACTTTTTTTAGCTTTTTCTATAACTTCTCTTACATCTTTAACACCAGAACTTATGGCGCTTAATGTGTAAAATGGCCTATTAGATTCTGTTGCAATTATATTAGCTAAAGTAGTTTTACCAATACCAGGAGGTCCCCATAAAATTAATGAAGGAATGATTCCTTGTTTTATTAAATTTGTTAAAACGCCTTTTTTACCGATTAAATGTTGCTGACTAATATAATCATCAAGTGTTTTAGGTCTAATTCTTTCTGCCAAAGGTTCATTCATACAGTAAAAATAATAAAGATTTCTGACAGAAATTGTATAATTTGTATTTGGTTCTATTTTTGTTATTTTTATTTTGATGAATCAAGAGAATCAATTTAAAATATCAAAATCAATTTTTACAATTCCGGTTGTATATGTTGTTGTAATTTGGTTTGTTTATTGGTTAGAAATTCAGTTTGATTATAATTTTAATAAATATGGTGTTTATCCAAGAACATTAGAGGGGTTTAGAGGTGTTTTTTTAACTCATTTTATCCATAGCAACACAAGTCATCTTTTTAATAATTCTATTCCTTTATTTGTGTTATTATCATCTCTTATGTATTTTTATAAAGATGTAGCTTATAAAGTTTTATTTTTTGGTGGCTTTTTTACTGGCTTTTTAACTTGGTGTATTGCTAGAGAATCTTATCATATTGGTGCAAGCGGTATTGTATATTTACTTTTTAGTTTTATTCTATTTAGCGGAATTATAAAAAAACACTATAGATTAGTAGCTCTTTCTTTAATCATAATTTTCTTATACGGAAGTATGATTTGGTATGTTTTACCAATAAAAGAGGGGATGTCTTGGGAAGGTCATTTATCAGGTTTTTTATCAGGTTTTTTATTCGCTTTTATTTACAGAAAAAAAGGAATTATTAAAAAAGAATATCAATTTAAAGAAACAGAATTCGATTTACTTTTTGATGAGAATGGTAATTTTAATCCACCTGTTCTAGAAGAAGAGTCAGAAAATTTAGAAGAATAGAGTAGTTATATAAAATAAAAAAGACACCTTAAAAGATGTCTTTTTTATCGATTATAAATTCGGTTGAGGTGTTAGCCTTAAATAAGGCTTTACTTCTTTGTGACCTTTTGGAAACATTTCTGGTATCTGTTCATTTGTTACTGCAGGTGCAATTACGCAATCATCACCACTTTGCCAGTTTGCAGGTGTTGCAACTTTATGGTAAGCTGTTAATTGTAAAGAATCAATTACTCTTAGTAATTCATCAAAATTTCTACCAGTAGAAGCAGGATATACTATAATTAATTTCACTTTTTTATCAGGACCAATTATAAATACAGATCTAACGGTTAAGTTATTATCTGCATTAGGATGTATCATATCATATAATGTAGATACTTTTTTATCTTCATCTGCAATTATAGGGAAACTTACAGTTGTGTTTTGTGTTTCATTAATGTCGCTAATCCACCCTTTGTGCGAATCAAGTCCATCTACACTTAAGGCAATTGTTTTTACATTTCTTTTATCAAACTCTGGTTTATATTTTGCTACAGTTCCTAATTCTGTAGTACAAACTGGTGTGTAATCTGCAGGATGCGAAAATAAGATTCCCCAACTATCTCCTAACCATTCATGAAAATTAATTTCTCCTTCTGTCGACTGTGCTGTAAAGTTTGGTGCTGTATCACCTAATCTAATAACGCTCATTTTATAATATTTTAAGGTTAATAATGATGTAAGTTACAATTTTATTAGTCTAATGATTAATTTTAGAAGTGAAATTGATGTTAAATGAAATTTATTAGTTTTAACATTTTATAAATTTACTTAGAAAAGCATACTATACTTGTTTAGCAGAAATAAAAAAACCACCTTATAAAAGGTGGTTTTTAATTAAATTAATATGTTGTTTTTAAGATTATAAATTAATCTTAAAGTTTTTAATATTAGAAGAATTGTTTTGCTTACGCTTTTCTTCCATTAATTCGTTTTTCTTTTCTAAAGACTTATAAGTTTTAGAGTTACTCTTAGCGTAAGTACCAACTCTAGTATAAATGTAATCAATATCATCTATAGCAGTACCATCATCACTAACAATTAATTGTAACCAGTGGTCAATTGTTCCACCTTCAAAGTCGTAGAAACCAGGGTAGTAAGAACCGAAGAAAGACCAAGGAGCCCATTCTGAAATTACTGGCTCTCCAGAAGTATAAGTAATAGGCATACCAGAAGTTTGATTTTCATCTAATACTTCTAAAACTCCTTCTTCTCCAAGTTTTATTTTGAAAAACTCTGGCTCTCTAGGGTAACCATAATCAATTAAAGGTGCAAATATATTTATACCTAATAAAGTTAGCCCTTCAGGGTCAGTAGGGTCAAGTGTTAACTCAACAGAGCCGGTATCAGGTAGAAAAAGTGAAGCATTATTAACATATATAGATTCTAATAAACCACCATAGAAAACTGTGCTATAATCCCAAGTACCTTGCATTAGGTATGCAGTTTCAGCTAAAGTATATGCTCTAGTAGAAAAGTAATAATCAAAGCCAGTTAATGCAGCTACACTTTTACCAGATTTATCTGTAAAAGTACCTTCATCCCAAGTAACAATTATAAAATCATCTTGCTGAAAAGTTCCGTGAGTATCTATAGTAATTGTTGTACCACTTGAAGTAATAGTTGAAGTGTTACTGCTTACAAGTACTGTTCTTCCAGTACCAGAACCATCATCATACGCAGAAAATGTTATGTTACCACCTTGATAAAATACAGGCTCATCAAATTGTAAAGTTAATGGTGTAAAAGGACTGATATCTGCACTTGCAAAAGCAGGAGTAGAAGAATCTCTTAAGAAACTTGGGTTTGTTGTATCTGGTGTAGTTACGTCTGTTTTAATTACTGAAGTAGCAATACCGTCTACACTTGTCATAACAGAGTATATAGAGTAATCATAAGCACCATATATATCGCTGTCCATAGTATAGCTCCAAGTAGAACCAGATGTTAAATCTGCTTTATTATTTACAATACTACTAGCAGTTCTTCTAATAATACTTTCTGCATCTGGAGCTGCATCTGAAGCTAATTGTATTGCATAATACAATACTCCATCTTCATCAGATGTATAATCTACATCAAAGCTATTGTCTGTTAAATTACTTGTAGAAACAGATAGGCCAGGTGCTGGAGCATACTCTTTAGGAGTATAGTTTACTTCGTCTTTTTCACAAGAAACAAGTACAATTGCTAAAGCGAAATAATAAAATATATGTTTTAAATTTATTTTCATAATAGGATTAGTTTTTTGTTAATGTTTCTGTAATAGAGATTAAAACTCCACCACCTTGGTAAATGTCGAAACTTATAGTTAAGGTTTCAGAACAAGCAACATATTGTCCGGTACCTACAACACTATAAGCAGGTTGATCATCACCTAACCAAGTAGTAGTTGCTAAAGGTTGTAAATCTATAGTTACAACTCCTGTAATAGGATCTATATCTGCTACAACAGGGTAACTATCTACAATTACTTCATTCCAATAATCTGTGTCTGTTAAAAAACCATAACCCAACCCTTCTAATAATAAATTAGAGCCATCATGAGATGTAATTATTTGAGATGCATTTGGCCCCGCATAAGAACCACTAACATTGTCTGTACCAGACCATGTAGCCGCACCTAATTCTTCTTCTGTAAAAGCACAATCATCATCATTAAAAGTAACTGTGTAAGATTTAGAATTTGCATCTGGTCCTGGTAAACCAACTGAAGATCCATCAGAAGCACTGGTTAGTGTAAAGGTGATTATTTTGTCACCATCTTCATCATAATTATCTATAGGCATAATTTCAATTGTATCTGTATATTTATCTGGACCAAAAGTAAATTGAGATTTACCATCTACAATAATGTAATCAGAAGATGTTCCTTGTTCGTTTACAACTTCAAAATCTACAGTTATATCATTTTGAATATTTGGTATAGAAGCATATGCAGTAATAACGATTGAGTTTTGTGAGCTTTCTAGTTGAGAGCTAGACGTTACTGTTCCGAAAGAGATATAACTATCTCCGGTATATAAATTTTTATCATCCTCTTCACATGATGTAAAAACGGATATCGATAAAAATAATATAATTAATTTATAAAAATATTTTTTCATTGTGTTTAAATTTTAATTAATAACCTGTGTTATTTTCATTAATACTGTTGTTTGCATCAATCTCTGATTGAGGAAGAGGCCAAATCATTCTATAATCTGGATAAGAAATTGTAGCAATTGTAGAAGGAGAAGCAAGATCTGTTCTTATCACACTTTCTTTATTTCTTACAATATCGTACAATCTATGACCTTCAAAAGCTAATTCTTTTCTTCTTTCTAATAACGCAGCTTGAACTAATGTAGCACCTGTTGCAGTTGTAGCCGAAGCATTAACATCTGCTCTTTGTTTTATGGCGTCTAAAGCACTTTGTCCTTCAGAAATAGAACCTGCTCCGTTACCAGCAGCTTCTGCCATAATTAAATACATTTCAGAAATTCTAATTAATGGAACATCATTTGTCCATCCAAAAGGAAATTTAAAGTTATATTCGATTCCGTCTACTTCTCTAAACCAGTCTGCTCTTACGTCTGTAGAAGAGTATAAGTCTTTAATATCTGAGGTTGGAATTAAATCTCCATAACCTCCATTACCATCATCACCATCTTTTACATAAATAGAACCTAAAGAGTCAAAACCATTATGGTCGTTACTAAATGCAGGTAATTGTAATAAAGCTTCTGTAGAACTTACAGAACCATTCCAATCACTAGAATAACTTGCATTAGAGGTTAAAGAATATTGAGAATCTTGTGTTACTTCTTTAGCGGTATTAAATGCATTTGTATAATCTTCTTTATATAAATAAACTCTAGCTAATAAGGCTTTTACAGCCGTTACGTTAAATTTACTAGAATAACTATATACTGTAGTTGGTAATAAAGATTCTGCAGTTGTTAAATCTGCAATAACTTGTGCATAAACTTCTGCTACGGTAGCTCTTGATGTATATCTTTCTTGTTCATAATTGTTTAGTAAAGGTACCCCTAAATGTCCTCCATTACCATCGGCACCAGAAGCTACAGAAGCGTCTGTTGTAGAATAAGGAAAAGCAAATGTTCTTACTAAATCAAAGTGAGCCATACCTCTTATAGCATATGCGTGTCCTCTAATTTCGTCTAATTCTGCATCTGTAGCACCACTAATAGCACCGTTGTCTGCAAAATTTAAAATAGTGTTTGCTGCATTTATATTTTTATATAAATTATTCCAAACTCCTTCTACATCTCCGTTTGTACTAATAATAGAATAATTATAGTTTGAAACGAATCTACCTGAGTTTGTAGGACTTACTAAAATATTGTCTGATGCTACTTCTGGAATAACCATCATTTCTCTACCGTAATAATCTACTCTACTTAATAGATCATACATTCCGTTTACTGCTGCAGTTGCAGAGTTAAGGTCTTTAATTCCGTTATCTATATCCACTGCATCTTCTTGAGCAGGATTCAGTTCTATATCGTTACAAGCGGTAAATACCAACCCAAAACTTAACAGACTTGTATATATAATGTTTTTTAATTTCATAATATTTATGTTTATTTTTTAAAATGATAAATTAATACCTAAACTTATCGTTTTTGGATTTGGGTAAGAAAACCAGTGTGTACCATTAATAGATTGTTCTGGATCACCATTAAAATCTGTAATTGTTAGTAAGTTTGTTCCTTGAAGATAAATTTTTCCTCCGTTTAAGAAAGTATTTTTTGTAATAGCTTCAGAAAAGTTATATCCTATTGATACATTTTTAAGTCTTACAAAAGACCCATCTTCTAACCATCTAGTAGAAGCTTGGTTACTGTTTGATGAGTTACCAGAAATACGTTGTGGGTTAGCACTAATATCTCCTGGTTTTTGCCATCTATCTAATTGATCTCTAGATTGATTAAATCCAGCAAAAGCACCATCAGAATTTGTAATTCTAGAAGTATCATTGTAAATTTTATTACCATATTGATAAGATGCGTTGGCAACTAATTCCCAATTTTTGTAACTAAAGTTAGTATACACACCACCATAGAATTTAGGGTCTGCGTTACCAGATTTTACTCTTTCTCCTTCTGTGTAGTTAAATGTAATGTTACCATTTGCATCGTACCACATTGCTTGTCCTGTAGCAACGTCTACGCCTGCCCATTCTCTTAAATAAAATGTATTCCATGTTTCTCCTATTTCTCTAATGTACAAACCATCTGCCCCTAAAGTACCTTCATCTAAAGTGTTAACTTTGTTTTTAAGGAAAGTAATATTACCACCAATAGACCAGTTAAAATCTTTAATGTTTAGAACATCGTAGTTTAATTCAATTTCTGCACCTTTGTTAGTAAAACCACCTGCGTTTACATAACGTAATGTATAACCGCTAGAACCTTCAAGAGTTTGAGGGAAAAGTAAATCACTAGTTTCTCTACTAAAATAAGTTACCTCTCCAGAAAGTTTATTATTAAATAAACTAAATTCTAAACCAACGTTAAAAGAGTTTTGAGACTCCCATTTTAATTCTGGGTTAGCAGCTGTAGAGCTAGGATAAGAAGCTGGGCTTTCGTTGTAAGTATCGTTTAAGAAAATACCTTGCCATAAATATCTGTTACTAGGTAAGTTACCTTGTTTACCGTAACTAGATTTAATTTTAAGAGAGTTAATCCAAGTTAAGTCTTTCATAAAGTCTTCACTACTAACATTCCAGTTACCACCTACAGACCAAAAAGTACCCCATTTGTTGTCTGGACCAAATCTAGAAGAAGCATCTCTACGAATTGTTGCATTTAAGTAATATTTTTGTTGAAAGTTATAGTTACCGTTTAAGAAATAAGATTTTAAACTAGAATCACCTGTACTACTCGCATGTCCTGTAACAGTTGCAGCACTACCAACATTCTGTAAAATTCCATTAGGGAAATCTTCTACAACTACTTCAAAATAATCAGATCCTTCTTTGTTTATTTCTTGTCCTAATAAAACATTTAAATTATGGTCTTCATTTAATGTTTTACTCCATGTTAAAGTGTTAGTCCATGTCCAATTATAAACTTCTTGGTAAGCTCTATCAGCCGTTCCTCCAGAAGGATTACTATCGTTTAAACTACTACCATATTGTTTGTAGTTAAAAAATGATTTATCTAAACCAAATTTACTTTTTAATGTAAAATCGTTCCAAATATCTACAGCTATATCTACACTACCGATTAACCTATCAGTTACAGAACCTTCTGTATCATAGTAATTGTCTTTTATAAAAGTAGTACCACTAGTTACAGAAGCAACAGGGTTAGGTGTTCCATCAGATAAATAAGGTGTATCTGTAGGAGGGAATAAATATGTAGCAAGTATAGGACTTGCAAAGTAAGCGCTTTCTGCAAGGGCTGTCTGTTGTTCTGTTTTACTGTAAGAAAAACTCATGCCAACTCTAGAGTTTTCAGAAGTATTAGCTTGTAAATTTAAACTACTAGAAAGTCTTTCTAACCCAGATCCAACTGCAATACCTTCTTGGCTTAAATGACCTAAAGAAAGATAGTAGTTAACATTTTCATTACCACCAGAAGCAGAAAAGTTTGTGTTTTTTGTAACTGCATCCCAATCTCTATATGCATATTCAGACCAATCTGTGTCATCATCAGAATCTGGATAGTTTAAAACAGCTACAGCAGGTTCAATACCTGCGTTTATTTGTGACTCTCTTTGTAGTTCAATATATTCAGAAGCGTTTAAAACTTCAAAAAGTTCTACAGCTCTTGCAGATACACCAACTTGTGAGCTTAATGAGAATTTTGCTTTACCTTGCTTACCTTTTTTAGTTGTAATTAAAATAATACCATTAGCACCTCTTGCTCCGTATATAGAGGTAGAAGAAGCATCTTTTAGTATTGTTACAGATTCTATATCTGCAGAGCTTATGTTTGATAAAGGGTCTCTATTACCAGCATCTAAACCTCCAGCACCTAAATCACTTGCAGAATTTGAAGAAACAGGGATTCCATCAATTATATATAAAGGCTCTGTATTACCGTTTACAGAAGCTGTACCTCTAATTCTTACAGAACTGTTAGATCCTGGTTGACCAGAAGAACTAATTGATTGTAGTCCTGTTGACTTACCTTGTAATGCTTCAGCAAAGTTTGCTGTAGGTACATTTTCTATGTCTTCAGATTTTACAGTTGTTATAGATCCTGTTGTAGCTCTCTTTGCGGTAGAACCATAAGATGTTACTACAACTTCGTCTAGTACACTAGCATCTTCTTCTAAAGTAACACTAATAGTGTTAGTTGTGCCAATTGTTTTTTCTACTGTCTTGTATCCTAAGTATCTGAAAACTAAAACGTCACCTGACTTTGCTTTGATAGTGTATTTTCCATCAAAATCAGTTTCAGTACCTTTTTGGGTTTCTTTAATAACTACGCTAACTCCAGGTAATCCTCCTGATGCATCAGAAACCGTACCGGAGATAGTCTTTTCTTGCGCAAATGATATTTGCACGACTAACGCTAATAATAGCGTTAGAAATCCATTAAACTTTGTCTTCATTTTATAATTATTTGAATTAATTAAAACCAAAAATCTTAAAATTATCTTAATAAAACAATTAATTAACATTAAATATTTTATATAAAAAGGATATATTTTTTGTTAAATGAGAGTGAAATGAATGTTTTTTTTAAAAAAAATAGGGTAAACGTTATATTTTTAGTGGTTTATGTTTTTATTTTAAAAAAAATAGAATGTAAAATATTTGTTAAAAAATAAAAACCATCTACATAGATGGTTTTTATTTTTTTTGATTTTATAAAAATACGATTGTTATTGGTTTTTATAAAGCATGATAATACTCTACGATTTTTATTAAATCAGTTGGTTCTTTAATTTTTATCTTGTTTTCTGTTATGTATTTTTTTAGTTCATTTTTTTTGTCTTTATATACTTTAAGAATAGCATTGTTGCTTGTACCTACTTTTTCATATTTACCAGACTTTGTTAGAACATATGTTTGGGTTTTTTCTTTATAGGACCCTCTTTTGTTTGTGGTTGTAGAAGAGCTCCATCCACTTGCATTTGGGTCTTTGAATGATTTAGAAGTTTCTAATAAAACATTTTTTGAAGGGGCGCTAACAATTAAGTAAAATTTATTTTCCTTTTTCGTTTTGCTAAATTTATTACCTTCAATTTTAGTATAAATATGTATATTATTCTTGTCGTCTGTTATAATAAATCCAGTATAATCATCTGCATTTAATTTTTGAAAAATTTTTTCTCCATTTACTACTTTCATTGAGACCAAAAGGTTATCTGCAATTTGGTAGTTTAGTGGCATTTTTTCTGTAACGCTACCATCATTTTTAACAAGATTGCCAGAGTACCAATCATTCATTAAATAAGGGTGTCCTTCTTCATTTTCTACACCAATTCTAAACCCTGATCCAAAACTATTTGAGTTATTGGAACTTTGTGAAAAAATATTAAGTGTAATTAGAAATGAAATTATAAAGCTAAGTTTTTTCATAAATATTAAAAGTTGTTTAAAGTTGTGATCATAATATATCAATAATTATACCGCTCTTATTATGTTTTTAAAAAAAAACCTGCAATTTGCAGGTTTTTTTATTGTTATTTAAATAGTGCTAAAATTGTGTTCAGATCATCAGGACCTTGTAGTTGAACAGCCTCATTATAATTCTCTGCATTAGTTAAAGGTTCTTGAGTACTGTAACCATGTCTATTTGGTATTCCAGTAGCATTACCTTGTAAAATTGCAGGGGGGCTTAACGGTCTTTCATATCCTAAGCTTTTTTGTCTTCTCCAATCAGTCCATGTGTCATATCCCATTAAGAACCCAGCAACCCATTTTTCATATGCCATATCATTAGCATCTGTATATGGGTTTTCGGCAATATAAGTATCGGCATCAGTGCTGTTAACTCCCCATTGCTCCATAGAAGCACTTATACCTTGCTCATATAGGCTAGCAGCATCTTCAGATGTCCAGCCTAATGCAGCAGCTTCAGATCTAGCAAAAAGAACTTGAGCGTATGTATAAATTGGCATTTCTCTAGAACCATTATAAATAATGTCGCTTGTAATGTAAGAGTATTCAGCTAAAGCAGTGTTTTGGGCACCGTAAGGAGCTCCTGTATAAACCCCTGTGTTTAGAGCAGGTTCTCCCATTTTTTCTAATCTAGGATCTTCTGGAGCTAAATTTGTACCTGTACCAATTAATGCATTTACAAAAGTATCACTCAATAGGTAATCTACCCTTGTTTCAAATCTATCTTGCCATGCATTGTCGTTTAAATCATCATCTAAAAATGGATATACTAAGTTTTCTGAATTTGAAGAAATAGCACCAGAAATTGCTTCATTAAAAGCAGTTTGTCCTGTTGTTGCATCTGCGTTAGATAATGTTAAAGCCATTACCATTTTCATTGTGTTACCAAAAGTAGACCATTTAGTCATGTCTCCTCCAAATATATAATCACCTTCAATATCTCCATCCGTTATTAGAGCTAAAGCAGTGTCTATTTCGTCAATTAATGACTTGTATACTGTTAATTGATCATCATATTTTGGATATGTGTTTTCTAAACCTTGTAAAGCTTCTGTATAAGGAATCATTCCCCAACGTTCTGCCATATGTTTAAAAAAGAAAACTCTAAGTAAGCTAGCAGCTGCAATTTGGTTATTTACTGGTCCGTTGGCAGCGGCATTTGTGCTAGTTTCTGGATCTGTACAAAGATCTATTATTCTTTGAATTTCAATAAATGGTCCGTAGCTAAATGCAAATGTATCATCATCATATTGTGATGATTCTGGATATTGTCCTTCTGAAATATATTGACTATATAAGTTAGGTATAACTTGAGTAGTGTAACCTGCAACACTTCGTTCTACACCTGTTAAAAGTAAAGCAGTAGAACCTACTGTTGCGGAGTTTGGACTTGTGTTAATATCTCCAAAATCAACCGTGTCACATGCAGTAAATATTAATATACTAACTAATGCAACAAGTGCTTTAAGTTTGTTTAATTTTTTCATTTTTTATTAGTTTTTTATTAAAATGTAATTTTAGCGTTGATACCAAAGGTTCTAACATTTGGGTTCTGACCTGTTTCTGCATAACCACTAGATATTTCTGATACATCTGTGTTTGGTACTGATGTATATATCATCCATAAGTTATTTGCATAAACACCTAAATTTACTGCTTTAAATGGAGTTTTTTCTAAAATTGAGCTAGGTAGATTGTAGTCTACACGCATTGTTCTTAATTTTACGTATGAGTTGTCAAATAACCATTCTTCAGTCATTCCGTAAAGTCTTTTGTAGTAGTAGTATGGATTAACTAAATATGATACTTCTTCTCCTGTAGTTTCATCTACTCCTTCAATTAACACACCACCTGAGTTTGAGTCTGCATCTTCTAAATTTACATAGTAGTTACGAGCAGAATTTGATGGAGTAACCTCATCTCTCTTAGGATTACCTAATGCATTGTCATCTGTTGTAAAGTCTAACACACCAGAGTAAGCACCAAACATTTGAGATACTGAAAATATTTTCCCACCTTTTTGGAAATCTAAATCAAATCCAATATTAAAATTACCTACAGCGATGTTATGAGACATACCTCCTGTAAAGTCTGGTAAGTAGTTACCTAGGTATTGAGAGTCATCATATCTTGGACTACCTGTGGAAGATAATATTTTTCTTCCTTCTTCATCTCTTCTGTATTTTCTACCATACATTGCACCCCATTCTTCACCAACACGTTCTACTAATGATAATCCCCAAGTACCACCAATAGAGTTTTCATCTGATGTGTCAGATATTTTGTCAACAAATCTCTTTAAAGTTGCAAAGTTTAAATTGAAATCCCAATTAACCGTTTTAGTTTTAATAGGGTTAGCAAATAGAGTGTATTCCATACCGTTGTATGTTTGTTGACCTGCATTTGTAGTTGTACTTGTGTAACCTGTTGCTGGATTTAATGTTACGCCAACGGGTAATTCTTTATCAACTTTTTTAAAGTAAGTGATATCTAAACCAATTCTACTTTGAAGAAATTTTAATTCTGTACCAAATTCTATTTCAGATCTTTTACCACCGTATAAGTTAGGGTTTGGGTAAGTGCTGCTTAAAGTTTGTACACCGTAAGATCCGTATGGAGTACCACCACCGTAAACAATATTGTTAGCGTAAACACTAGGGAAACTTGGAGCTTCTGCTGTACTTGCTCTTAGTTTACCAAAAGTTAAAATGTCGTTTTTAGGTATTATTTTACTAAATATAAAGCTTAAAGATCCTCCGTAAGTTTCTACACGGTTTGTTTCTGGATTTGCTGTAGATTGCCAGTCTAATCTAGCAGAACCGTCTAGGTAAAGCATGTTTAAAAAGCCAAAAGAAACTTTTGAGAATGTAGAGTGTCTTTTAATTCTAGAATAGTAACTAGAAAGGCTAGGTCTATCTATAGAAGAAGACAGGCTGTAAAAATCTAATGTAGATAAACCACCTACAGAAGCTCCACTAATACTTTTGTATCTATTATCATTAATTTCGAAACCTAATGTTGCTTGTATGTCTAAATTATCTGTAATATCTCCTTCGTAATTGATGATACCAAATAACTCGTCTTGAAAGTCTGTGTTTTCAGATTCGCTATAACTTTCTACATTTAAACCTCCAAAACCTGTTCTGTTATTGTATTCGTAAGAATTAAATGTTTTTCTTACTTCTAATGTAGCGTTTAAATTATCATTAAACTCATAAGTTAAACCAATTTTACCATACAAAGCATTTTTAGTTTGAAAGTTTAAGTTTTCATACACTTCAAAAAATGGAGAGTCCCAATATAGAGGTGTAGAATTTGTTTCACTTTGAATATTCCAAGAAACTACTTGTCCATTACGTTTATAATCTCTTAATCTATCAATATCTAATTGACGTTGCCACCACTGATTAAAGTTAGAGATAACTGTATTGTATCCATTGTCTGGGAAGTTTTGTGTTCTTCTGTCTTGAAAGTTTACAAAAGCATAAGTTTTTAATTTTTTTGTAATATTAAGGTTTGCATTAATAGATGCGTTTGTTTGATTTCTGTCAGAATTTGTATAAATCAATTTTCTGTCAATTTTATTGATACTAGCTCTTATAGAGTAATCTTCACCTCCTTTAAGGTAGCTAACAGACAAATTGTTAGTTACTCCGGTTTGAAAAAAGTCTCTAACGTTATTAGGTTGTGGAGACCATTCTCTTAATTTTCCAAATTCAGGATCTCCTTCAATCCAAGAATCCCAATGACGTACCATTTGTCCTTCTAATTTAGGACCCCATGATTCATCTGCATAATATTGCGGCATTAAATGTCCTTCAAACTGCGCCCAAGAAGGGTCATGAATAGAAGGGTTGTAGGTAAATACATCAAAAGCATTAGGGTCTCTTCCTGCTGCAGAGTTATATCCACCACCGTACTCGTTTTGATAATCCGGTAGTAAGTATAGATTATCTATTGAAGTACTCCAGTTAACATCTACGTTACTTTGTCCTTTTTTAGCTGTTTTAGATGTTATAACTACAACACCATTTACTGCAGTAGGCCCGTATAGTGCAGTTGCTGCAGCTCCTTTTAAAATAGAAATATCGTCAATATCGTCAGTATTTACATCAACAGCATTATTTAAACGAATTCCATCAACAACAAATAATACATTTGTGTTTCCTCTAATTCTAATGGTTGAATTACCAAAACCAGAAGAAGGTGTTCCTTGTAATTGTACACCAGCAACTTTTCCTGCTAGGGCTGTACTAATATCAGGTTCACGTGTTCTTACAAGATCTTTAGATTCTACAGTTTGTTGGGCAAAACCTAAACTTTGTTTTTCTCGTTTAATACCTAAGGCGGTAACAACTATCTCCTCTAGTTCATTTGCGTCTTCTACTAAAGTAACATTTATAATGTTAGTAGATGAAACTGTCTTTTCGGTTGTTTTATACCCTAAGTATCTAAAAACTAAAACATCGCCTGGTTTAGCTTTGATTGAGTATTTTCCGTTAAAATCAGTTTCTGTACCAACCGAGGAGTCTTTAATAGTAATGCTTACTCCAGGTAGTACATCGAGGTTGCTTTTAACAATACCGGTAATAGTTTTTTCTTGAGCAAAGGATATTTGCACAAGAAACGCCAAAAAGAGCGTTAAAATTCCATTTAATTTTGTTTTCATTTTAAAAAAATATTTGGTTTGATTTACTCAAAACTCTTAAAATAATATTAAGAAAACAATTATTTAACATAAAATATTGAAGTTGAATGTAATAATTTTTAAATATATAATTTTGTCAATAAAAATTGAATTTTTAATAATTTTTTTAAGTTTAATTGTTATATTTATGTTGATAATTATGGTGTTTTAGTTAAAACGTTGAATTATTTGTTAAGGAATTTTATTTTCTGTGTTGTTTGTTGATTTAATTAAGTGAGTATGGAATTGTTTATTATTTTTTTTAGAATCTAAAGTATTTTGCTTGTTTTCTTTTAAAAAGATGTTGAACTAGAGTTTTTTGTGTGTAGGTATTTATAATGATATCTAGTTTTTAGAAAAGATAGGTTACATCTATTTTAGGTTTTTATTTATTTTAATTTGTGTAAAGTTATTTTTTAAATCTAAATAATTTCTTAAACAAAAAAACACCTCTATTAGAGGTGTTTTTTTGTTTAAGAAATAGAGTAAATTAATTTTTAGTCAAAATCATTGTTCTGTCTGAAAAATAACCATCAACTGTATAAGTAATTTCTATACTCTCATCTGCCATTACTAAACCTGTACCAGAAACAGCAATACCGTAATCTTCTGTTAAGGTACCTCCAGTTACAGATATAACATCACATGAATCATCAATGTCAAAAGAATAATTAGATCCAAAGTAATCGTCACCACTTACAGTGTATGTTCCAATAGCAGTCTCTGTAATTGTTACTGCTTTTCCATTAGAATAAGTGTATTCACCAGCTAAATCAGATTCACAAACTCTAATAATATTTATAGTTAACATGTTATCATTACCTATAAATAAACCATCTTGTTCTTCTAATTTTAAAACTAAAGTTTTGCTAGATATAATGTTAATATCTTCTATTGCAACATCTAAAGTTGTAGAAGTGCTATTTGCAGGTATTGTAATAGAAGAAGGTATAGTATAAGATAAAGGATCTGCATCAGATGCAGTTTCATCAACTATTAAGTTAAAAGTTCTATCGCTACTACTTTTTTTACTTACAGCTACATAGTATGATGCAGAGCTATTGCTGTCTTCATCAACTAGTAAATCTACTTCTGTGTCTGAAAATGCAATATAATTGTAATTAGATATATTGGCATCTAAATCATCTTCACATCCAATAAATGTAGATAGAGATAAAGATAGAAATAATAAAAAAATATGTTTTTTCATAATTTATTGTTGTTAGAAAGGTAAAGGTTGGTAATAAACCTTTACCTTTTGTTTATTTTAATTAATCTATATACGGGTTGTTTTGAACTTCTGCTTGAGGAATCTTGAAGTTTAATACTTCATCATTATAGTTAAATGAAGTGTTAGCATGAAATACATGGTTAGACCCTCTAGTTATGGTAGCTTTGTTTCTCTTCATTGCTAAATAACTTTTTCCTTCTCCCCATAATTCAATTTTTGTTTGTAAGTAAACCTCATTCATTAAAGCTTGACCTGTTAAGCCGTCTATGTAAGCATAATCTGTAGCATCAGTAAATCTTTGAGATAATAATTCTTTTAAACGAGTTTTTGCATCATCTTCTAAACCTTCTTTAGCAGCCATTTCAGCAGAAAGTAAATACATTTCAGCTACTCTCATGTAAACATAGTCATCTTCAATGTTTCTTTGTCCACCTATAACTTTAGCTGCGTTGTAAAATTTGTTACGTGGCTGTAAATCATTAGCTGTGTCAAACTGAGTTTTTCTTATATCATTTGCGTCTATTAAGTCATATAAACCTTGGTCGATACCTTTTTTATCTCCAGCCCATTGGTAACTATAAGTGTAAACATCCATTTGTCCCCACCAAGAAACTAAATCTAAACTGTTAGCTAAAGTAACGTCGAATCCCCAAATCCATCCAGGAGTATTTACATCGTTAAAGCCACCTGTTACTTCTGAAGAAGACATTAGAGTGTATCCAGAATTTATTACTTCATCAGCTAAAGCTTTAGCATTTAAATTATCACTACTTGATCCTCTAGCAGCATATACATAAGCTAATAAAGCTTTAGCTACATCTTGATTTACGTTAGCTTTGTTAGATCTACTAAAACCATCTAATAAAGTAATAGATTGTGTTAAATCATCTATAATTTGGTTGTAAACTGCCTCCATTGTTGATTGTGGTTGTACAGGGGCTTCTGAATCTATATATATTGGTAATACAGTTGATGTAGCATTATACTCAGTATCAAAAAGTTGTGTTAAATAGAAGTATGCATAAGCTCTAAGAGCTTTAGCTTGTCCTAAACTATATTCTACATCTACACTAGAAGGAGTAGCATCATTACCACCTAAAGATTTTATAACTAAATTACAAGATCTAATAACTCTGTAATAGTATCTCCAAGGCATGTAGTTAAAATTACTAGTGTAATCTATTGTTGATAATAAATTAGCAAAGTTTCCGTATCTGTTATAGTTATTTGCTGTTAAAGCTAAATCTCCAGATAAAAAATCTGTCATTATATCATATCCTTTTTGACCAAAGTCCTCATGTCTAGTTGTACCTCCTGTACCGGTATTAATCATCATAGAATAAATACCATTTAAAGTAGCTTCTAAAATAACTGGGTTTAACTCTCCTGTAGCACCTGTGTCTTCTAAGTTAATAAAAGATGTTGGGCTTGTGTCTAAAAAGTCATCTTCACAACTAGTTATTGTCGAGAAAATTAGAATGGCAAAAACCATTCGTAAAAAATTATTTTTCATTTTTTATGTTTTTTAATTTTATTTAAAATTTTATACGTACACCAAGTGTAAATGTAGATAAAGGAGAATATCTATATGTGCTAGAAGCTCCTGTTACACTTGTAGAAGGGTTAAACCCATCTCTTGCACTTAATAAAAATAAATTATCACCAGATAACCAAATATTTAAATTAGAAATTCCTGTATTTGCTATTAATTGTGTAGGGATGCTGTATCCTAATCTAATATTATTTAAAGCAAGGTAATCACTAGAAGTTAAAAATCTTGTAGATAAACTGTTTACAGTTACATTTTGATTGCTGTATAATCTTGGTACATCTGTAATGTCTCCAGGATTTTGCCATCTGTTTCTTATGTCTGTATGGTAACTACTACCACCTGCTTGGTCGTTATTCAATAAACCAGCGTATTGGTAATCATAAGAATATCCTCCTAAACTATAAGAAAATTGTGTAGAAATGCTAAAATCATATATTTCTGCTGATAATCTAAAAGCTCCCATAACATCTGGTATAGCAGATTTACCAACATATTTATCAGTTGATTCTGTATAGTTTTTAGTTAAAGTTTGCTTAATTTCATGGTCAGGATTTCTAGTTGTGTACTCAAACAAACTTAAAATTTCTTCTCCATCATCATAGGCACCATTGCTATTAGAATCATAATAGTTTTGTTCCCATAAAGCAGAACCATCAGCAGGATCTACACCAGCCCATACAGGCATATAAAAATCATATCTACTGTGCCCTGTTGCACGACCATAAGGACTAGAGATATCTATTATTTTCTCTCTTCCTTCTGCATTGTCATATGGCATAGAAGTAAGTTCGTTTTTAATCATTTGACCGTTTAAGCTAAGGTCAATTTTAAAGTTTTCTTTTTGTAATAAGTGTGCAGTAAAGTCAAACTCTAAACCACTATTTCTTAAAGACCCATCATTCACAGTTAATAAAGCATCTCCTGTTGAAATAGCTATTCTAGTACTAAAAATTAAGTCATTTGTGTTTTTTACATAGTAATCTAAATTACCGTCTAAGAAATTGTTGAATAATGTGAATTCTGTACCAACTTGAAATTGATTACCTGACTCCCAAGTTAAATCTGGGTTTTGAATAGCTCTTACGATTAAAGAAATGTCTCCATCTAAATTATCAATATCATATCCATCTTGTCCAGAATAATAGCTTACACCTCTGTTATCTCCTTGAATACCGTAACTAAATTTTAATTTTAAATAATCAACGAAGCTAGCACTATCCATAAAGTCTTCATTAGTAATTATCCAAGAAGCACCTGCAGACCAAAAAGTTCCCCATTTATCTCTATAGAACCTAGATGAACCATCACGTCTTAAAGAACCAGATAAGAAGTATTTTTTAGCATAGTTGTAGTTTACTTGACCAAAATAACTGTCAATAGTTTCTTTATCAGTATATCCAGAAGGATTAGAACCAATATTAACATAGTTTGTAGGGTCTGTTAAACCATTGTAAAGGTTTACTACTGTGTTTTTACTAATATAAGTTCTTTCTTCTTCATATATATTAGATTCATGAGCTAATAAAGCAGTTATTGTATTATCTCCAAAAGTAGTTTCGTAATTAAACATTTGTAAAATGTTTTGTCTTATAGCAGATCTTTTTTGTTGAAATAAGCTACCACCTTGTCCTGCAGCAGAACCGTAAAAAGGATTATTTACTGTATTATCTGTGTAAGCATAATAGTTACCAGAGTATTTTGTTGTAAAAGTTAATCCTTTCATTAAGTTAACTTTAAAAGAAAAGTTACCATTAATAGAATGACGATTATTTTGATCTAAATCATAAGTAGCATCTGCAATTGCATTTGTTAATCCACCAAAACCTCTATTTAAACCGTAGTCATATTGAGGTCCTCCGTAAATAGGATCTTCAATAATATCACCATTATCATCGCGTAAGAATAATGGATAAATTGCAGGAATATTATCTGTAAACCAGAATACACTTCCAGAGTCACTTGATTGACCATTTGTAGTTTGTTTAGCATATGTGTAATCAATATTAGCATTTGCTTCTAACCAATCTGTAGGTTTGTGAGTTAAATTTAACCTTGTTGTATAACGTTTATAGTCAGAATTAATTACATAACCTTTATCACTTAAGTAACCAAAAGAAGAGAAATAAGTTGTTTTATCATTACCACCACTCATTGTTAAGTTCACTTCATTTCTAATAGCAGATTGGTAACCGTAATCGGCCCATTTTTCTGGAGTGTATTTTCTTGTAACACCTTCTCTTACAAGACCAGTTGTTGGGTCTATTAATTCAGAAACATCGCTTATGTTCCACATATTATAATCACTAGATATACCTAATCCAGAAAATAAATTATTATTTGCGTATGCAACAGTATCATCTTGGTTTAAGAAATCTCCAGTGTTTTTAAGAGATTCCCAAGCTGTTTCTATATACTCATCTGGTGATGTTATATAATCATAACTAGGTAATAATCTCATGTTAACCCCTGTTTTAACTTCTAAAGAAATATCAGAAACTCCAGATTTACCTTTTTTAGTTGTAATTACAATTACCCCATTAGAACCTCTAGAACCGTAGATAGAAGTTGCTGTTGCATCTTTTAATACTGTAGTAGATTCTATATCAGAAGGGTTAATGTTACTTAATGCATTAGTGTAAGGTACACCGTCTACAATATATAAAGGTGCACTGTTACCATTGATAGAACCAAAACCTCTAATTCTAACTGTAGCAGTAGTACCTGGTTGACCAGAACCGTTTACAACAGTTACACCGGCAACTTCACCAACTAATGCTTGCGAAATATTAGAAACACTTTTAGCTTGTAGGTTTTCTGCATTAACTACCGTTGCAGTACCTGTAAATGCTTGTTTAGTTGATGTTCCATAACCAACAACTACAACTTCATCTAAAACATTAGCATCTTCTACCATTTTAACATTGATAGTGTTAGATGTTCCTACTGTTTTTTCTGTAGGTTTGTATCCTAAATATCTAAAAATTAATACGTCACCTGTTTTAGTTTTGATTGTGTAGTTACCATCAAAATCAGATTCGGTACCGGTATTACTACCTTTTACTGTAATACTAACACCAGGTAGACCGCCAGAATCGTCAGTAACAGTACCTGAGATTGTTTTTTCTTGTGCAAAGGAAATTTGTACAAGAAACGCTAATAAAAGCGTTAAAATTCCATTAAACTTTGTTTTCATTTTATAATTATTTGAATTAAAGGCGCCAAAAATCTTAAAAATTATACAAAAAAAACAATTATTTAACATTTAATATATGTCACTTTTATATATTTTTTTACATTAATATTTTAAAACTATAAAAATTATGGATTCTATATTTTTTATGATGTTAAAATGTTTTTTTCGTATTAAGTCTATTGGGAGTGAAAAAACTTACGCTAATAAAAAAGTGTTAAACATAATATTTAACACTCTTTTGATTGTTTTTTATATTAGTTGTCTACCTTAAAAAGATCTTTGTCTTACGGTTTCATATAAAAATGCACCACATGCTACAGAAACATTTAAAGAGGCTATTTCTCCTAATAAAGGTAATTTGGCTTTATAGTCAGCCATTTTTAGAATCGATGGATTGATGCCTCTGTGTTCAGAACCCATAATTATAGCTATAGGTTGATTTAAATTTATATTATAAATAGATTCTTCTGTTTTTTCTGTGGCTGCTACTGTTTTAATGTTGGATGCTTGTAGTAAGAACAATGCATCTTTAATGTGGTCTACTCTGCAGATAGGTAATTTAAAGGCAGCTCCTGCTGATGTCTTTATTGTTTCTGCGTTAACAGGTGCACTACCATTTTTTTGAATAATTATTCCATTTACACCAGTACATTCAGCTGTTCTTATAATCGCCCCAAAGTTGCGAACATCAGATAGTTGATCTAAAAGTAAAAATAATGGAATTTCTTTCTTCTCAATTGTTTTTTCAATTAGTTGTTCTAGATCATAGAATTCTATAGGAGAAATCTGAGCAACAGCACCTTGGTGGTTATTGTTTTTTGATAATCTATCTAATTTTTCTACAGGAACCATACTTGTGGTAAGTTTGTTTTTTTTGATTAAGTTATCTAATTCAAAAAATAAATTTCCTCTTAGTCCTTTTTGTAGATATATTTTATTAATTGTAGAGCCGCTTTCAATCGCTTCAATTATAGCTCTTATTCCAAAGATGTTTGTTGTTTCTATCTTATTATCCATTTTGCAAATGTATGTTAAAAAATGAAAATATTAATTAAAAAGGTTTTAACACCTTCTATGAATATTATGTCTATAAATATATTGAATAAAAAAGCCAGAACAAATTAATGTTCTGGCTTTTAATATTAGATTAATATTGTTGTTTTTTTAGTTTACATCCCACCATAATTTAGTGTGTAAATTATCAGTACCTTGTAAAGAAATTATTGTATTATAATTTTCTGAATTATTATCCTGTACACTTGAGTCATAAGCTAATCTTACTGGTATTCTAGGATCAGCAGCATATTCTGAAGGTGTTAAAGTTGGAGCGTCTAATCTTCTCCATTCAGACCATGCTTCTTGTCCGTTTAAATATAAAGCAATGTATTTTTCATATGCTATATCAGAAATTGTTACTGATGTATGATTGCTTAGGTATGAAGTGATATCAGCTTCATCCACTCCCCAATAAGTCATAGAGTCTGTGATTCCTTCGCTAAACAATGTTTCAGCTGTTTCTCCAACATTCCAACCTCTTAAAGCAGCTTCTGCCATAGATAATTTTACTTGTGCAGAAGTGTAAATTGGTGTTGGAAATGTGTTGTCGTCATAAATGATTTCAGAAGGAGGGAAAGAGTAAGAAGGTACGTTTCCGTTTACATTACCATCTGGAGCTCCAACATAACCTGCATCTGCGTCATCTGGAAAAACAGGGTTTGGAAAGATAGAATCTCTTGCTGGTTCTCCGTATTTAAATAATCTAGGATCTAAATTTTCTCTTAAAAAACCAACCATCGCTTCGGACATTATATAGTCTTCTCTTGTTTTAAATCTGTCGTGCCAAGGGCTATCTCCAGCATCATCAGAAGTGTAGTTATATTCTATGTTTTCATCATTAGATTTAATGTAATTTCCAGAAGTAATTACTTCTTCAAATTTAGTTTGAGCTAATGTTGGGTTAACGTCAGAAATTCTAAGTGCTAAAGTCATTTTTAATGAATTTGCAAAAACTAGCCATCTACTCATGTCTCCTTCGAAAATGATATCACCTACAGGTCCTGTTGAAGTAGTAGTAATTAAACTTATAGCTTCTTCAACTTCATCAAACATAATTGTATATAATTCTTCTTGAGTGTTAAACTTTGGTTGAGGAAAATCTATTCCTTGAAAAGCTTCTGTCCAAGGTAATCCTCCCCAACTGTCAGTCATAAACTGAAGTATAAATGCTCTTAAGATTTTTGCTGTTGCTATTTGATTGTTAGTGTTACCAAATGCCTCAGCTTCTCCAACTGTTTCTGGATCTGTATTAAGTTTAATTATTTCGTTTAAATTTTGAATTGCTCCTGTGTAATAGCTATTGTAGCTATATGTTAAGGTAGCGTATCTTGATTGTCCTGGGTATTGTCCTTCTGTTATTTGTTGTGTAAAAAGAGTACCCGTTAAACTTGTGCCTATGGTAGATACAGTTTTCTGTGCTTGTGTCAATAGCTGAGAAGTTACAGCAGCTGTGGGGCCGTTAGGGTTATCATTTGTGTCTCCAAAATCAACAGTGTCACAAGAAATGTAGAAGAACGACACACACAACAATAATATTGTCTTTTTTAATATATTATTCATGTTATTTTTTTTTAGAATGTTAATTTTAAATTAATACCGTAAGAAGATGTCATTGGTAATGTCCCTGCTTCAGCCCAGTTTTCTCCACCTCTTTTTTCTAGTTCAGATGGGTCAACCCAAGATAAGTCAGAATAAATTAACCAAACATTATTTGCTAACAAACTAATTTGTGCGCCAGTTAAGCCAACTTTTTCAACAACATTAGAGTTGAAATTATAAGTCATTTTTACAGTTCTTAATTTAACGTAGCTAGCATCGTGTACGTTGTTTTCGTAGATGTTACCTAAATTACCTAAGTTAAAGTAATCTTGTGGGTCTACATATTTATCTACTACTGTTCCATCAGAAATTGGGTTTCCGTCAGCATCAGTTCCTGTTTGTAATACTCCAGTGATATGAATACCACCTCCGTTAGCTACAGGGTCTCTTAAAGGGTTTCCTTTATCGTTTAAACCTGCAGTGTAGTCTGCTAAACCAGAATGATCCATATATCTTTCTGTTCTAGAGTAGTATAGACCTCCTTTTTGTCCGTCAAAACCTAAAAATAAATCAAGGTTTTTGTAAGAAAATGTAGTGCTTAAACCTCCTGTAAAATCAGGTAATAAACTTCCTAATTTTTTGTTAGATTGTATTGCAAAATTATCTGTGCTAGTAAAAATGGTATTTCCATTATCATCTTTTGCAAAACCAGTAGAGTAGAATAGACCATACTCTTCACCAACACGAGCTTGTAAGCTTACGGTACCGTAAGTACTAATGTTGTAAGATCCTACATCAGTATAGATCTCTTCAACCATTTTTTCTAAAGTACCAAAGTTAACTGCTAAATCCCAAGTAAAATCATCTGTTTTAATTACGGTTCCGTTCAATCCTAGCTCAATACCTTTAGAAGTTGTTTTACCAGAGTTTACTGTGATAGAAGAATATCCTGTAGATCCGTCTAGAGAAATATTTGTAGGTAAGTCTTCATCTACTCTATCAAAGTAAGTAATATCTAATCCTATTCTATTGTTTATGAATTTTAATTCTGTACCAATTTCAAATTCTTTTCTTGTACCTCCAATTAGGTTAGGGTTGTTTTGAGTTGTTGGAACTGATAATGTACCGTAACCTTGATAAAGGTCTCCAGGGCTATATGTATTAGAAATTTGATATGCATCTGGGAAATAAGGTGCACTTGCGTAACCTGCTCTTACTTTAGCAAAAGAAATAGCTTCGCTTTTGTCAAATAATTTATGTGCTAATAAACTTGTAGAAATACCAAATGTTTCTACTCTGTTATCGTCAGCTTTTGCGGTAGAAGACCAATCAAGTCTGTAAGCTCCATCAACATATAATGTATTTTTGTAACCAACAGATGCTTTTAAGTATGCACCTCTTGTTTTGCTTTGTTCAATATTTGTTGAAGTGGTTACTGCGTCTGTAGATCCTGCTAAGTTGTAAAAATCAGGAATTGCTAAATCACCGTTTGTAGTAGAGTATGTGTAATTGTAATCGTTATTTACAATTTCACCTCCTAAACTAACATTTAAATCAATATCTCCATCGGCAAACTTGTCTTGATAAGTAGCCATACCAAAGTAGTGCTCTTTTGTGTTTTTGTAGTAATATTCTGAGTAGAATGCAGGGTCTAATAAACTTTTTGTAGTTCCTCTGTCGTTACCACTGTAAGAGTTAAATGTAGATCTGATTTCTCCAAGCACACTAAATTTTTCATTAAATTTATAAGTACCACTAATTTTACCATATGTAGCATTTTTGTAATCATTCTTTATGTTTTCATAAGAGTGGAAATATGGCATATCCCAATAAAGAGGTCTTGCATCTCTTGGTCCTCTAATATTCCAAGAAACAACTTGTCCGTTAACTTCATAATTTTCTAAACGATCAAGATCTAATTGCCTTTGCCACCATTGGTTCATGTTGGATCCTAAGTTACCATAACCTTGATCTGGGTTGTTTAACGTTGATCTGTCTTGATAGTTTACAATTGCTGTAAGAGCAAATTTATCTGATATATCATAAGAAGCATTAACAGAAAAATTTATTGTTTTTTGATTAGAGTTTGGTACAATACCTCCTTGGTCAATTAAAGAGATAGATGACCTTATTTTGTAGTCGTCTCCACCTTTTGCAAATGAAAGATTTGTGTTACTTGTTACACCTGTTTCATAAAAATCTTCAACATCACTAGTTGTTGGAGACCATGCTCTAGTTTTACCAAATTCTTCTCCTCCTTCAATCCAAGAATCCCAATGACGTACCATAGTTCCATCTAATCTAGGTCCCCAAGATTCATCAGCCCAAAAGTCAGGGTAAAGATCTCCGTCAAAAGCAGCCCAAGATTCAGGGTCTACTGTTGAGTCGTAAGTAAATGTGTTAAAAGTTTGACTATAACCACCTCCATATTCATTTTGATAGCTTGGTAATGCTGCAACTCTATTAAATGTTGTAGCTTGATCTACTGTGAAAGTAGCTGTACCAGATTTAGCCGTTTTTGTAGTAATAATGATAACACCATCTCTACCGTCGGGACCGTATATTGCTGTTGCAGAGGCGCCTTTTAGTACAGACATATCTTCAATATTGTCTGTGTTTATATCGCTAATAGAGTATACAATTACACCATCAACTACATAAAGTGCACCTGTTTCACCTCTTAATTTTATTTGAGAGTTCCCAAATGTAGTAGAAGAGTTACCAACAATTTGTACACCGGCAATTTTACCAGCTAAAGCATTGTTTATGTCTGTTTGTTTACCTTTTTGAAGTTCTGCTCCTTTTACAGATTGTTGAGAGTATCCTAAAGATTTTTTATCTCTTTTGATACCTTGTCCTGTAATTACAATCTCATCTAAAACGCTAGCATCTTCTTCTAGTGTTACGTTTATAGAGTTTGATGTCCCAACAGTTTTTTCTATGGTTTTGTAGCCAACATAACTAAAGCTTAAGATGTCTCCTTCTTTTACTTTAATCGTGTATTTACCATCGAAATCAGTTTCTGTTCCTGTTGTAGTTCCTTTTAATAGTATGCTAACTCCAGGTAATGGACCTGAAAAATCAGATACAGTTCCAGAAACCGTTTTTTCTTGTGCAAAGGTAACTTGCACAAGAAACGCTAGTAGAAGCGTTAAAATTCCTTTAAACTTTGTTTTCATTATTTAGTAAATTTGAATTATTTGAGCCAAATATCTGTTTTTATTATTAAATACACAATGAAAATTGTTAAAAAAGGTTAAAAAGTAGTTAATAGAGGTTAAAGTGTTGAGTATTTTTTAATGTTATTTAGAAGAAATTTTTCCATCCAATTAATAGCTTAATGTTTTTAAAGTCAATTGTTTTAGAGTTGCTTTTGCTGCCAATTGTGCTTATGTTTATCTGAGAATTATTGGTGGTAAATAAATATCCAAAACCTAATCCGATTAAAGTAGTGTTTGTTTTGTTGATTTTAGCTGTACCTATATCGGATATTGAATAAATATAAGACTTGTCTGATGTTAAGTGTCTGTATTCTAGGTTGAAAAAATTGTAGTTTTTTGTAAAAATGCTTTGTTCAGTATAGCCTCTAATTGAGTTTGCGCCACCTATTCGGAATAACTCATTATTTAGATAATTATCAGATAGTAAGTAGCCAAATTCATTTTTTATGTAAACGTTATTTCGACTGTTAATGTCCCATATGTATGATGCTTTTGTTTTAATTTTTATTTGGCTTGAAAAAATATGGTTTGCTTTTCTGTGGCCTAAAAAAGGAGTTAACTCTAAATAAAGTTTGTTATTGAAAAAAGAATCGTTTTTAGGTTTTGCATAAGAGAAGTTTATCCCGATAAAGCTATTTGTAAAAGATTCTTGATTAGTTAATGTGTTTTCTGAAGTTAATGTTGATGATGATTCTGAGTTGTAGTTAAGTCCTAGTTTTATATAGTTATTTAGGTTGTAGTTTATTTGTGTTTCTATTTTTGAATTTATGTAGCTTGAGTCTTGTTTGTAGATTGAAAAAGAAACTTCTGGGCTAATTTTAGAATTAAAAATATAAGGTGTTTTGGTAAAAAGTTTTAATTCTTGTGTATCTTCTCCAATGCTATTCCAGAAAATATTAAACTCTTCACCTTTGTTTAAGGTGTTTATTAGCTCTAAGTTTATGTTTCCGTTAAAAATAATGTCGCCATTTTCTTTTGAGGATAGGTTTAAGATTCCGTCAAAGTTGTTAGTTTGTACTTTTTTTAAATACATATATAATATAGTAGAGTCTTTAGTAAATAGCACTTCAGGTTCTTTTATTTCTTTTATAAAATTTAGGTTTTTTGTTAGTGAAGAGATTTGGTTGATTTTTTGTTGATTAAACAAAGTATTGGGGCTTATGTTGAAATAATTCTTTATGTATGATTTTGAAAATTCTTCATAACCTTTTATAATTACCTTTTGGATGTTTCTTTTGGTTGATTGTGATATTTTTAGTTCAGCAAATAATATTTCATTTTTTATAGAAATGTTTTGTAATCGAATTTTAGAAAAGGATTTTCCTTGTTGATCTAGTTTTAAGGTGATTTTAGAAAGTAGTTTTTTTAATTTATTTATAGGGATGATTAACGTGTCCTCTTTAATGTTGTATTCGCTAAATAAGTTTGCTTGATCAGGTTCTATTTTTAATACTGCTTCTGTTATTTTGTTTTGTAAAGAAAAATAGGCGATAGATCTTTTATCTTTCTTTTTTATAGTTCGAACCAGATTGGTGAAATACCCTTTATTTTTTAAAATATTGGAGATAATTTTTATCTCATTGTTTAGAGAGTTTGTGTCTTTATGATGAGTTGTGTATTTGATTTCTTTTAAAACAGACTTTTCTTTATCGTTTTTTGAGGTTATTTCTAACACGTAATCTTGAGAGAAAATTTCATTACAAGTGAGTAGTGTAAATAATGTAATTATGTAAAAAGTAATTTTTTTTTTCAAAATTGATGGAATATTGGTTTCAAAAGTAGTGGAAAATGCTAAAATTCAGCATAAAAATAATCATGAAGAAAAAATAACTTACTGATATTTGAATAATTAGAAATTAATCGTACATTTGCGCACTCTTAAAAAAGAGATAAGGTTTAATTATAAACGAAAAACAGTAATAATTTAGTATGCCAACTATTCAACAATTAGTTCGTAAAGGAAGAACCAAAATAACTAAGAAGAGTAAATCGGCTGCTTTGTCGTCTTGTCCTCAAAGACGTGGAGTTTGTACTCGTGTTTATACTACAACACCAAAGAAACCTAATTCAGCAATGCGTAAAGTTGCCAGAGTTAGATTGACAAATGGTAATGAGATAAATGCATACATTCCAGGAGAAGGACATAACTTACAAGAGCACTCGATAGTATTAGTTAGAGGTGGAAGGGTAAAAGATTTACCAGGTGTTAAATATCACGTGGTACGTGGAGCTTTAGATACAGCAGGTGTTGAGGGAAGAACTCAACGTAGGTCTAAGTATGGAGCAAAGCGCCCAAAAAAGTAAATTAGTAACTTTTTTAATGTAAAACATGAGAAAAAGAGCAGCAAAAAAAAGAGTCTTATTACCAGATCCAAAGTTTAATGATCAGTTAGTAACACGTTTCGTTAATAACTTAATGTGGAGTGGTAAGAAGTCAGTAGCGTTTAAAGTATTTTACGATGCGTTAGATATCGTAGAGGAAAGAAAAGGAGAGGGCGAAGAAAAGTCAGCTTTAGAAATTTGGAAAGAAGGTTTGTCTAATGTTATGCCACATGTAGAGGTTAGATCTCGTCGTGTAGGTGGGGCAACTTTTCAAATACCAATGCAAATTAGACCAGACCGTAAGGTGTCTATGGCAATCAAATGGATGATTTTGTATACTCGTAAGAGAAACGAAAAAACTATGGCACAGCGTTTAGCTGCTGAAATTTTAGCTGCGGCTAAAGAAGAAGGTGCTGCAGTAAAGAAAAGAGTAGATACTCATAAAATGGCAGAAGCAAACAAAGCATTCTCACACTTTAGATTTTAATAGAAATGGCTAGAGATTTAAAATTTACAAGAAATATTGGTATTGCTGCGCATATTGATGCAGGTAAGACTACAACTACAGAACGTATATTATATTATACGGGAGTTTCTCATAAAATTGGAGAGGTGCACGATGGTGCTGCTACAATGGACTGGATGGAGCAAGAGCAAGAAAGAGGTATTACAATTACTTCTGCTGCAACAACTTGTACATGGAACTTTCCAATTGAAAATGGAGAAAAAACTCCTGATACAAAAGGATATCACTTTAATATTATTGATACTCCTGGTCACGTTGATTTTACTGTAGAGGTAAATAGATCGTTACGTGTATTAGATGGTTTAGTTTTCTTGTTTTCAGCTGTTGATGGTGTTGAGCCTCAATCAGAAACAAACTGGAGATTAGCAGATAATTATAAAGTTCCAAGAATTGGTTTTGTTAATAAAATGGACCGTCAAGGATCAGACTTTTTAGGTGTTTGTCAGCAGGTAAAAGATATGTTAAAGTCAAATGCGGTGCCAATTGTTTTAAATATTGGTGACGAGGATGAGTTTAAAGGTATTATTGATTTAGTAAAAAACCGTGCTATTGTATGGCATGATGAAACTCAGGGAGCTACTTTTGATGTTATCGAAATTCCTGAGGATATGAAAGAAGAAGCTCGTAAATACCGTGCGCTTTTAATTGAAGAAGTTGCAAGTTATGATGAGGAGCTTTTAGAGAAATTTATGGAAGATGAAGATTCAATTACAGAAGAAGAAGTGCATGCTGCACTTAGAGCTGCTGTAATGGATATGGCTATCATTCCTATGATTTGTGGTTCTGCATTTAAAAATAAAGGTGTACAGTTCTTATTAGATGCTGTATGTCGTTATTTACCATCTCCTACAGATAAAGAAGGTATTGTTGGTGTAAACCCAGATACAAACGAAGAAGAATTACGTAAGCCAAGTGTAAACGATCCTTTTGCAGCATTAGCATTTAAAATTGCTACAGATCCTTTCGTAGGTCGTTTAGCATTCTTTAGAGCTTATTCTGGTCGTTTAGATGCAGGTTCTTATGTTTTAAATAACCGTTCAGGTAAAAAAGAACGTATTTCTCGTATTTATCAAATGCATGCTAATAAGCAAAATGCAATTGATTTTATTGAAGCGGGAGATATTGGAGCAGCTGTAGGTTTTAAATCTATTAAAACAGGAGATACTTTATCTGCACAAGAAAATCCTATTGTTTTAGAATCAATGGATTTTCCTGATCCAGTTATTGGTATCGCTGTAGAACCTAAAACTAAAGCGGATGTAGATAGATTAGGTATTGGTTTAGGTAAGTTAGCAGAAGAAGATCCTACATTTACTGTACGTTCAGACGAAGCTTCAGGTCAGACAATTATTTCTGGAATGGGGGAATTACACTTAGATGTAATTGTAGATCGTTTAAAGCGTGAGTTTAAAGTAGAGGTTAATCAAGGTCAACCACAAGTAGAATATAAAGAAGCTATTACTGCAAGTGCAGATCATAGAGAAGTTTATAAGAAACAATCCGGTGGGCGTGGTAAATTTGCTGATATAGTTTTTACTATAGAGCCAGCTGACGAAGGTGTACAAGGTTTACAGTTTGAGTCTATTATAAAAGGTGGTAATGTTCCTAAAGAATTTGTTCCTTCAGTAGAAAAAGGATTTAAAGAAGCGATGAAAAATGGACCTTTAGCAGGTTATGAAATGGATTCTATGAAAGTTACATTAAAAGATGGTTCTTTCCACCCTGTGGATTCTGATGCTCTATCTTTTGAATTAGCTGCTAAAATGGGTTATAAAGTTGCGGCAAAATCTGCTAAAGCTAAAATAATGGAGCCTTTAATGAAGTTAGAAGTTTTAACTCCAGAGGAAAATATGGGTGATATTGTAGGGGATTTAAATAGAAGAAGAGGTCAAGTAAATGACATGAGTGATCGTAACGGTTCTAAAGTTGTTAAAGCATTAGTTCCTTTATCAGAAATGTTTGGTTATGTTACTGCTTTAAGAACAATGTCTTCTGGTAGAGCTACTTCTACAATGGAATTCTCACATTATGCAGAAACTCCTTCTAACGTTTCAGAAGATGTAATTGCAAAATCTAAAGGTTAATCCACTAAATTATTTAAGATGAGTCAAAAAATTAGAATTAAATTAAAGTCTTACGATTACAATTTAGTAGATAAATCTGCTGAAAAAATTGTAAAGACAGTAAAGAGTACAGGAGCTGTAGTAAATGGTCCTATACCTTTGCCAACACATAAAAAGATTTTTACAGTATTACGTTCTCCACACGTAAATAAAAAATCTAGAGAGCAATTTCAATTAGCTGCTTATAAGAGATTATTAGATATTTATAGTTCTTCATCTAAGACTATTGATGCTCTAATGAAACTTGAATTACCAAGTGGTGTAGAAGTTGAGATAAAAGTTTAAGTTTTTAATTAACTTTCGGTTTAATTTTGTTAAACCGAAAGTTTTTTATACTTTTGCAACCCGAAATATAGTAGGGTGGTTATTTTTGATAAAAAATAACAACATGTCCAGAGCGTTTCGCGAAGGAAAAACGGAAAAAAACAAAATCAGCGTTGAGTTTGTTTGCGCTGTTTTTTTTTGAGTGAAATTTAATGGGTAGGATATGAAACGTTTGTTTCAAAACAAATAATTATTAATAATAGACGCGCTGGATAAATATCTAACGTCTAAAATTTTAACTAAATGTCTGGGTTAATAGGAAGAAAAATTGGAATGACCAGCTTATTCGATGAAAACGGGAAGAATATTCCTTGTACAGTAATTGAAGCGGGTCCTTGCGTTGTTACCCAAGTCAGAACCGAAGAGGTTGACGGCTACAACGCCTTACAGCTTGGTTTCGATGACAAAAAGGCGAAGAGTTCTAACAAAGCGTTAGATGGTCACTTTAAGAAAGCTGGCACCACTGCTAAGAAAAAAGTCGTTGAATTTCAAGGGTTTGAAGAAGGGTACAAATTAGGAGATGCAATTACAGTAGATCACTTTGAAGAGGGTGAGTTTGTAGATGTTTCTGGAGTATCTAAGGGTAAAGGTTTTCAGGGTGTTGTAAAACGTCACGGTTTTGGTGGTGTTGGTCAAGCAACTCATGGTCAACATAACCGTTTAAGAGCTCCTGGTTCTATTGGTGCTGCTTCGTATCCTGCAAGAGTATTTAAAGGTATGCGTATGGCAGGAAGAATGGGAGGAGATAAAGTAAAAGTTCAAAACTTAAGAGTGTTAAAGGTGGTTGCTGAAAAGAATCTACTTGTTGTTAAGGGAGCGGTTCCTGGACATAAAAACGCTTTTGTAACTATTCAGAAATAATGGAGGTAGCAGTTTTAGATATTACAGGAAAAGACACTGGTAGGAAAGTTGAACTTTCTAAAGAAGTGTTTGGTATTGAGCCAAATGATCATGCAATATACTTAGATGTAAAACAGTACTTGGCAAATCAACGTCAAGGAACTCATAAGTCTAAAGAGAGAGCAGAAATTGTTGGATCAACAAAAAAGATAAAAAAACAAAAGGGTACAGGTACGGCGAGAGCAGGATCAATTAAATCTGGTGTTTTTAGAGGTGGAGGACGTATGTTCGGGCCAAGACCAAGAAATTATTCTTTTAAATTGAATAAAAACTTAAAGCGTTTAGCACGTAAATCAGCTTTAAGTATACAAGCTAATGATGAAAATTTAGTTGTAATTGAAGATTTTAATTTTGAATCTCCAAAAACAAAAAACTTTACAAGTTTATTAAAAGCTTTAGAGTTAGAGACTAAAAAAACATTATTTGTTTTAGAGGGTGAGAATACAAATGTTTATTTATCATCTCGTAACATTAAAAATTCTAAAGTAGTTAAAACTTCAGATTTAAACACTTATGCTGTTTTAAATGCTAATAAAGTTGTTGTAACTGAAGGTTCTTTAGATGGAATTAATAAAAACTTAAGTAAATAGGGATATAATGAGTATTTTAATTAAACCTATTATCACGGAAAAAGCAACAAATGATAGCGAATTATTTAATCGTTATTCTTTTGTAGTAGATACAAGAGCTAATAAATTAGAAATTAAAGAAGCTGTAGAAAAAGCTTATGGAGTTTCTATTTCAAGCGTTAGAACTTTAAATTATCCAATTCAAAGAAATACTAAATTTACTAAAAAAGGTTTAGTAACTGGTATTAAAAGTGGATATAAAAAGGCTATCGTTCAAGTAGCAGAGGGAGAAAGTATTGATTTTTATAACAATCTTTAAGGAAAAAAGACAGAATGTCAGTTAGAAAATTAAAACCAATAACACCAGGTCAGCGTTTTAGAGTTGTAAATGGGTTCGACACCATAACAACTGATAAGCCGGAGAAAAGTTTACTTGCTTCGAAAAAACGATCTGGAGGTCGAAACAATCAGGGAAGAATGACAACTCGTAATATAGGAGGTGGTCATAAACAAAAATATCGTATTATCGATTTTAAGAAAGATAAAAACGGTGTCCCTGCAACAGTAAAAACTATAGAGTACGATCCAAATCGTACAGCATTTATTGCTTTACTTAGTTATGCTGATGGAGAAAAACGTTATGTAATTGCACAAAACGGTTTACAGGTAGGTCAAACAATTGTTTCAGGTAGCGGAATTGCACCAGAAATTGGTAATGCAATGCCTTTAAGTGAAATTCCTTTAGGAACTACAATTTGTTGTATTGAGTTACATCCTGGTCAAGGAGCTGTTATGGCTCGTTCTGCTGGTTCTTTTGCTCAATTAATGGCAAGAGACGGTAAATACGCTACAGTAAAATTACCTTCTGGTGAAACAAGATTAATCTTGTTAACTTGTACTGCAACTATTGGTGTTGTTTCTAACTCAGATCATCAATTATTAGTTTCAGGTAAAGCTGGTAGAAGAAGATGGTTGGGTAGAAGACCAAGAGTTAACGCTGTAAGAATGAACCCAGTTGATCACCCAATGGGAGGTGGTGAAGGACGTTCTTCTGGAGGTCATCCAAGATCTAGAAACGGTATTCCTGCAAAAGGATTTAAAACTAGATCTAAGACTAAGGCTAGTAATAAGTACATTATCGAACGTAGAAAGAAATAATTAAGTTATGGCAAGATCATTAAAAAAAGGACCTTACATTCACTATAAATTAGAGAAAAAAGTGTTAGCTAATGTAGAAGCTGGTAGCAAAACTGTAATCAAAACTTGGTCAAGAGCAAGTATGATTTCTCCAGATTTTGTTGGACAAACAATAGCTGTTCATAACGGGCGTCAGTTTGTACCAGTTTATGTTACAGAAAACATGGTAGGGCATAAATTAGGCGAATTTTCACCAACTCGTTCTTTTAGAGGACACGCTGGTGCAAAAAATAAAGGAAAAAAATAGTAGGAAATGGGAGTTCGTAAAAAAAATATGGCAGATCAGTTAAAAGCAGATAGAAAGCAACGTGCTTTCGCTAAGCTTACTAACTGTCCTACATCACCAAGAAAAATGCGTTTAGTAGCAGATCAAGTAAGAGGTGTTGAAGTTGAAAAAGCTTTACAGATTTTGAAATTTAGCCCTAAAGAAGCATCTATAAACTTAGAAAAATTATTATTATCTGCTATTGCTAATTGGCAAGCAAAAAATGATAGTGTATCTATTGAAGAAGCTGGTTTATTTGTGAAATCTATATGTGTAGATAGCGCAGGAATGTTAAAAAGATTAAGACCAGCTCCACAAGGTCGTGCACATAGAATCCGTAAGAGATCTAATCACGTTACTTTAGAGTTGGGAAGTAAAAATTTAAGTAATTAATCAAAGTAGAAATGGGACAAAAAACTAATCCAATAGGAAATCGTTTAGGAATCATCAGAGGTTGGGAATCTAACTGGTATGGTGGTAATGACTACGGAGATAAAATTGCTGAAGATGATAAAATAAGAAAGTACATTAGTGCTAGATTATTTAAAGCAAGTGTTTCTAGAGTAATTATAGAGCGTACTTTAAAACTTGTAACCGTTACTATCACTACTGCTCGTCCTGGTATCATTATTGGTAAAGGTGGGCAAGAGGTAGACAAGTTAAAAGAGGAGCTTAAAAAAATTACAGGTAAAGAGGTTCAAATAAATATTTTTGAAATTAAACGTCCAGAATTAGATGCAAAATTAGTTGCAACTAGTATTGCTCGTCAAATTGAAAATAGAATTTCTTACAAGAGAGCAACTAAAATGGCTATACAAGCTACAATGCGTATGAATGCTGAAGGTATTAAAGTACAGATTTCAGGTCGTTTAAATGGGGCTGAAATGGCGCGTTCAGAGCATTATAAAGAAGGTAGAATTCCTCTTTCTACTTTTAGAGCAGATATAGATTATGCACTTGTTGAAGCTCATACTCAATACGGAAGATTAGGTATTAAAGTATGGATTATGAAGGGTGAGGTTTATGGTAAAAGAGAATTATCTCCATTAGTTGGTTTGTCTAAGAAGCAAAGTGGCGCTAAAGGTGGTGATAGATCTAAACGTCAACAACCTCGTAGAAGAAAATAATTTTTAAAATTAGAAATTAAAAATGTTACAGCCAAAAAGAGTAAAATACCGTAAGGTACAGAAGGCAAAAGGAAATATGACAGGTATTTCTGGTAGAGGAAATCAACTTTCTAATGGAACGTTTGGTATTAAATCTTTAGATCAGAACTTATTAACATCTCGTCAAATTGAAGCAGCTCGTATCGCGGCTACTCGTTATATGAAAAGGGAAGGTCAGTTATGGATTAAAATTTTTCCAGACAAGCCTATTACTAAAAAGCCTTTAGAAGTACGTATGGGTAAAGGTAAGGGAGCACCAGATCATTTTGTTGCAGTTATTAAACCAGGTAGAATTTTGTTTGAAGTTGGTGGTGTACCAATGGAAGTAGCAAAAGAAGCTTTACGTTTAGCAGCACAAAAACTTCCTGTAAAAACGAAGTTTGTAGTGGCAAGAGATTTTGATATTAACGCATAATTCTAAGTAAAATGAAACAATCAGAAATTAAAGAATTATCTATAGCAGATCTTAAAGATAAGCTAGGAGCGTTGCAAAAAAATTACACTGATCTTAGGATGGCACATGCAATTACTCCATTAGAGAACCCATTGCAATTAAGAAGCTTAAGAAGAACTGTAGCAAGAATTGCAACAGAATTAACAAAAAGAGAATTACAATAATTCTATAGTCAGTTTTAAAGATGGAAAAAAGAAATCTTAGAAAAGAGAGAATTGGTGTTGTTTCTAGTAGCAAAATGGAGAAATCTATTGTTGTATCTGAAACTAAAAGAGTAAAGCACCCGATGTACGGTAAATTCGTTTTAAAAACGAAAAAGTATGTTGCACACGACGAAAAGAATGATTGCAACGAAGGAGATACTGTTAGGATTATGGAAACTAGACCTATGAGTAAATCTAAACGTTGGAGATTAGTAGAAATCCTAGAAAGAGCTAAATAATATGTTACAAACAGAATCAAGATTAAAAGTAGCAGATAATACTGGAGCTAAAGAAGTTTTAGTAATTAGAGTTTTAGGAGGAACAAAAAAGCGTTACGCAAGTATTGGAGACAAAATTGTAGTAACAGTAAAATCTGCTACTCCTAACGGAACTGTAAAGAAAGGTCAAGTATCTAGAGCAGTTGTTGTAAGAACTAAAAAAGAAGTTAGACGTAAAGATGGATCTTATATTAGATTTGATGATAACGCATGTGTACTTTTAAATCCTACAGAGGAAATGAGAGGTACTCGTGTATTTGGTCCTGTTGCTCGTGAACTTCGTGAGAAACAATTCATGAAAATAGTATCATTGGCACCTGAAGTGCTTTAAATCATTATATAAAATGAAGAAGTTTAAATTAAAATCAGGAGATACTGTAAAAGTAATTGCAGGAGATCATAAAGGATCTGAAGGAAAAATTTTACAAATCATCAAAGATAAGGATAGAGTTTTAGTAGAAGGTGTTAACTTAATTTCTAAGCACACAAAACCTAGTGCTCAAAATCCTCAAGGTGGTATTGTTAAAAAAGAAGCATCATTACACATTTCTAACTTAATGTTAGTAGAAGATGGTGTAGCTGTAAGAGTAGGTTATCAAGTTGATGGAGATACTAAAACTAGAATCTCTAAAAAAACTAAAAAATAAGAATAATCATGAGTTACGTACCAAGATTAAAAGCAGAATACAAAGAAAGAGTTATAAAAGCTCTTACTGAAGAATTCAGTTATAAAAATGTAATGCAAGTACCTAAATTAGAGAAAATTGTTGTATCTAAAGGTGTTGGTGCTGCTATTGCAGATAAGAAATTAATAGATTATGCTGTAGAAGAATTGACTAAAATTACTGGTCAAAAAGCAATTTCTACTATGTCTAAAAAAGATGTTGCATCATTTAAATTACGTAAAGGTATGCCAATTGGAGCAAAAGTTACTTTACGTGGAGATAAAATGTATGAATTTTTAGATAGATTAGTTACTGCCTCTTTACCTCGTGTAAGAGACTTTAACGGTATAAAAGCTAATGGATTTGATGGAAGAGGTAATTACAATTTAGGTATTACTGAGCAAATCATCTACCCAGAGATTAATATTGACCAAGTTAAAAAAATTAACGGTATGGACATTACTTTTGTAACGACTGCAAATACTGATAAGGAAGCTAAGTCATTATTAGGAGAATTAGGTTTACCATTCAAAAAAAATTAAGAAATGGCTAAAGAATCAATGAAAGCTCGCGAACGTAAAAGAGCAAAAACAGTTGCAAAATATGCAGAAAAGAGAAAAGCTTTAAAAGAAGCTGGAGACTATGAAGCATTGCAAAAATTACCAAAAAACGCTTCACCTATAAGAATGCACAATAGATGTAAACTTACAGGACGTCCAAAAGGATATATGAGACAATTTGGTATATCTCGTGTAACGTTTCGTGAAATGGCAAATCAAGGATTAATACCAGGTGTTAAAAAGGCAAGTTGGTAGAAATCAAAAATAAAGCTTAATATTAAAAATAGAATGTGTATCTTTGCACGCTCTATTTTTTTTGAGTATAAGAATTTTAACTGATTATAGGTTTAAATATCACAGAGAAATCTGTAGCATAAATAGAGGTGTTTAAAAACCGTAATCGCAATTTTATATTAATATGTATACAGATCCAATCGCGGATTTTCTTACAAGAGTAAGAAATGCAATCGCTGCAGGACACAGAGTAGTAGAAGTTCCAGCTTCAAATTTGAAGAAGGAAATGACTAAAATTTTGTTTGATCAAGGGTATATTTTAAGTTATCAGTTCAATGACAATAAAGTTCAAGGTTCTATTAAGATAGCTTTAAAATATGACAAAGACACAAAAGAGTCAGTAATTAGAAAAATTCAACGTATCAGTACACCTGGTTTACGTAAATATGTTGGCTCTTCAGAGATGCCAAGAGTATTAAACGGACTTGGTATTGCTATTGTTTCTACATCTAAAGGTGTAATGACAAACAAAAAAGCACGTCAAGAGAATGTTGGAGGAGAAGTTTTATGTTACGTTTATTAAATCTTAAGAGATGAGTAGAATTGGAAAAAATCCTGTTAGCATTTCACAAGGTGTAGATGTAAACATTAAAGACAATGTAATTACAGTAAAAGGGAAATTAGGTGAGTTATCACAAATTATTTCAGAAGGAATTACTGTGAAAATTGAAGATGCAACAATAGTATTAGAAAGAGCATCAGAAAGTAAAGACCATAAAGCACAACATGGTTTAATGAGAGCTTTAATCAATAATATGATTGAAGGAGTAAGTAAAGGTTGGACTAAAGATTTAGAATTAGTAGGTGTAGGTTATAGAGCATCTAATCAAGGTCAAAAATTAGATTTAGCTTTAGGATTCTCTCATAATATAGTTTTAGATTTAGCCCCAGAAGTTAAAGTTGAAACTATCTCAGAGAAAGGGAAAAACCCGATCATTAAATTATCTTCTTTTGATAAACAATTAGTAGGTCAAGTTGCTGCAAAGATTCGTTCTTTTAGAGTACCAGAGCCTTATAAAGGAAAAGGAGTTAAGTTTGTAGGTGAAGTATTAAGAAGAAAAGCAGGTAAATCTGCATAATATATAGTATTATGGCATTATCAAAGCTACAAAGAAGAACTAGAATTAAGCAAAGAATTAGAAAAATCATTTCTGGTACTGCTACAAAACCAAGATTATCGGTTTATAGAAGTAATAAAGAGATTTATGCTCAACTAGTTGACGATGAGAATGGAGTTACATTAGCTTCTGTTTCATCTAGAAATAAAGAAATTAAAGCAAATACTAAATCCGAAGCTGCTACAGCAGTTGGTAAAGCAATCGCTGAACAAGCTGCAAAAGTTGGGGTTGAAACGGTTGCTTTTGATAGAAACGGATATTTATACCACGGTAGAGTTAAAGTATTAGCTGATGCTGCAAGAGAAGCTGGTTTAAAATTTTAAGAAATTATGCAAGGATATAAAAACGTAGAAAGAGTAAAACCAAGCGGATTAGAGCTTGTAGATAGATTAGTAGGTGTACAACGTGTTACTAAAGTTACAAAAGGTGGTAGAGCATTTGGTTTCTCTGCAATTGTTGTTGTTGGTGATGGTAATGGAGTTGTAGGTCATGGTTTAGGGAAATCTAAAGATGTTTCTTCTGCAATTGCAAAAGCAGTTGAAGATGCAAAGAAGAACTTAGTAAGAATTCCTATTTTAGAAGGAACTTTACCTCATGAGCAAAAAGGTAAATTTGGTGGGGCAAAAGTATTTCTTAAGCCTGCATCACATGGTACCGGAGTTATTGCTGGTGGAGCTGTAAGACATGTGTTAGAGTCAGTTGGTATACATGATGTATTATCAAAATCTCAAGGTTCATCAAATCCTCATAATGTTGTAAAAGCTACTTTTGATGCATTATTGCAATTACGTAGTGCAGCGTCAATAGCTAAACAAAGAGGTATTTCTTTAGATAAAGTATTTAACGGATAAATCTATTAACGATGGCAAAAATTAAAGTTACACAGGTAAAAAGTCAAATCGGACGTCTTAAAAGTCAAAAAAGAACTTTAGAGGCATTAGGTTTACGTAGATTAAATCAAACAGTTGAGCACGAGGCAACTCCTTCAATTGTTGGTATGGTAAATAAAGTTTCACATTTAGTTTCTGTAGAGGGATTAAAATAAGATATTTAAAATGAGTAGTTTACATAACTTAACACCCGCAGAAGGATCTGTTAAAAAAGAGAAAAGAATTGCACGTGGTGAAGGTTCTGGTCATGGAGGTACTTCAACCAGAGGTCACAAAGGAGCAAAATCTCGTTCAGGTTATTCTAGAAAAATAGGTTTTGAAGGAGGTCAAATGCCTCTTCAAAGACGTGTGCCAAAATTTGGTTTCACAAATATCAATCGTAAAGAGTACCAAGGTATCAATTTAGATAAATTACAATCTTTAGTTGATAGTGGTAAAATAACAGATACAGTAGATTTAGATGTTTTAATTTCTAATGGATTAGTTAGAAAAAACGACCTAGTAAAAATATTAGGTGGTGGAGAATTAAAAGCAAAATTAAATATTACTGTACATAAATATACAGGTACTGCAAAAGCTGCTATTGAAGCTGCTGGTGGTGAAGCTGTTACTTTATAAGAACTTGTAAATGATGAATTTTATTAATAAATTAAAAGACATTTTTAGCATCGAAGAATTGAAGAATAAAATTCTTCTTACTATCGGTTTAATAGCTGTATATCGTTTTATGGCATCTGTACCTTTACCAGGTATAGATCCATTACAACTTTCGGCTTTAAAAGAAAGTACTTCTGATGGTCTTTTAGGATTATTGAACGCATTTACTGGTGGGGCATTTTCTAGAGCGTCTATAATGGCACTTGGGATTATGCCATACATTTCTGCATCTATTGTAGTTCAGTTGATGGGAATTGCGGTTCCTTATTTACAGAAATTGCAAAAAGATGGAGAAAGTGGAAGAAAAAAAATTACACAAATTACTAGATGGTTAACTATTGGTATTACACTAGTACAGGCACCAACTTACATTACTGCTATTAAAACTCAATTTGGATTAGGTCCAGAAGCTTTTTTAGTGAGTGGTGCTACTTTCTGGGTTTCTTCAATCATAATTTTAACAGCAGGTACTGTTTTTGCAATGTGGTTAGGAGAGCGAATTACTGATAAAGGTGTTGGTAATGGTATATCCCTTTTAATTACAGTTGGTATTATTGCTAGGTTTCCTTCGGCTTTCTTACAAGAGTTTGTTTCTAAAACAACAAACGCTGGAGCAGGTGGTTTAATGATGATATTAATTGAAATTATCGTTTGGTTTGTTGTGATTTTATTATCTGTATTATTGGTTACAGCAGTAAGAAAAATAGCAGTACAATATGCTAGAAGAACTGTTGCTGGTAGTGTACAGAATGTTGCTGGATCTAGAGATTATATTCCTTTAAAGCTTAATGCAGCTGGTGTTATGCCAATTATTTTTGCACAAGCTATTATGTTTTTACCTTTAACATTAGGTCAAAAATTTCCAGCATTAGTTAGTTTAACAGATCATAATGGTTGGCAGTACAATGTTATTTTTGCATTACTAATTATTATCTTCAGTTACTTTTATACAGCGATTACTATTCCTACGAATAAAATGGCTGATGATTTAAAAAGAAGTGGTGGTTTTATACCGGGTGTTAGACCAGGTAAAGATACTGCAGATATGTTAGACGGTGTATTGTCTAGAATTACATTTCCAGGTTCTTTGTTTTTAGCAGGGTTGGCAATTTTGCCAGCAGTTGTTTCTAAATTCGGAGTTCAACAAAGTTGGGCAATGTTTTACGGTGGTACATCATTAATAATTATGGTTGGTGTTGCAATTGATACTTTGCAACAAATTAACTCTTACTTATTAAATCGTCATTATGATGGTTTAATGAAAGGGGGAAATAGCAAAAGAAAATCGAATAAATAGTATGGCTAAACAATCAGCAATTCAACAAGACGGAACAATTACAGAAGCATTATCAAATGCAATGTTTCGTGTAGAATTAGAAAACGGACATATAGTTACGGCTCACATTTCTGGTAAAATGCGTATGCATTATATTAAATTATTACCTGGTGATAAAGTTAAATTAGAAATGAGTCCTTACGATTTATCAAAGGCAAGAATTACTTACAGATACTAAAAAAACAAAACAGATGAAAGTTAGAGCATCAGTTAAAAAAAGAAGTGCCGACTGCAAAATAGTTCGCAGAAAAGGTAGATTATACGTAATAAATAAACAAAATCCTAGATTTAAACAAAGACAAGGGTAATGGCAAGAATAGCAGGTATTGATATTCCAAAGAATAAAAGAGGAGTTATTGCTTTAACTTACATCTTTGGTATAGGAAACAGCAGAGCTAAAAAAGTTTTAGCAAACGCAAAAGTTGATGAGAGCATTAAAGTTCAAGATTGGACAGATGATCAAATAGCAGCAATTAGAGAAGAAGTTGGATCTTTTACAATAGAAGGAGAATTACGTTCAGAAGTACAATTAAACATTAAACGTTTAATGGATATTGGATGTCAAAGAGGAATTCGTCATAGACTTGGTCTTCCTTTAAGAGGTCAAAGAACTAAAAACAACTCTCGTACAAGAAAAGGTAAGAGAAAAACTGTAGCTAACAAGAAAAAATAGGTTAGTTTAACGTAATAAAGATCTAACAATAGTTTATAACTATAAGGTTGGAAAACTAAATTACTAAATTAAAAGAATTATGGCAAAAGCAAGTTCAAAAAAACGTAAAGTAATAGTAGATTCTATTGGAGAAGCACATGTAACAGCTTCTTTTAATAACATCATTATTTCTTTAACAAATAAAAAAGGAGATGTAATCTCTTGGTCATCTGCAGGTAAAATGGGATTTAGAGGTTCTAAAAAGAACACACCTTATGCAGCTCAATTAGCAGCAGAAGATTGTGCAGAACCAGCTAAAGAAGCAGGTTTACGTAAAGTAAAAGTTTATGTAAAAGGACCAGGTAATGGTAGAGAATCTGCTATTAGATCATTACATAATGCAGGTGTAGAAGTAACTGAAATTATTGATGTTACTCCAATACCTCATAATGGATGTCGTCCTCCTAAAAGAAGAAGAGTATAAATAAATATTTTTAACAAATAGGAAATAGATTATCGAAGGAGTTAGCCTTAATTCATAATCCCTATTTTAACACAAAAAGAAATGGCAAGATATACAGGACCAAAAACTAAAATTGCACGTAAGTTTGGTGAAGCAATTTTTGGTGAAGATAAAAACTTCGAAAAAAGAAATTTTCCTCCAGGGCAGCATGGTAATGCAAGAAGAAGAGGAAAGAAATCTGAATATGCTACTCAATTAATGGAGAAGCAAAAAGCAAAATATACTTATGGTATATTAGAGCGTCAATTTAGTAACTTATTCAAAAAAGCATCAGCTTCTCAAGGAATTACAGGTGAAATTTTACTTCAATTATGTGAATCTCGTTTAGATAATGTTGTTTACAGAATGGGAATTTCAAATTCTAGAAGTGGTGCACGTCAATTAGTTTCTCACAGACATATAACGGTTAATGGAGAAATTGTAAACGTACCATCTTATAGTTTAAAAGAAGGAGATGTTATAGCTGTTAGAGAAAAATCTAAATCTTTACAAGCTATAGATGATGCATTAGCATCTAACAATAATGTTTTTGAATGGTTAACATGGAACTCAGATACTAAATCTGGAACTTTTGTAAAAGCACCAGAAAGACTTCAAATTCCAGAAAACATTAAAGAACAATTAATCGTAGAATTATATTCTAAGTAATAAATTAATCATATTGAGATTTGGCCAAAGGGTTTGTAGGTACTTCTTCACACTTACAAACCGCGCAACCAAATAACAATTAAAACGAAGACAATGGCAATTTTAAATTTTCAAAAGCCCGATAAAGTAATAATGATTGAATCTACTGATTTTAAAGGCAGATTTGAATTTAGACCTTTAGAACCGGGTTTTGGTTTAACTATAGGTAATGCTTTAAGAAGAGTTCTTTTATCTTCTTTAGAAGGTTTTGCAATCACTTCTCTAAGAATAGATGGAGTAGAGCATGAATTTTCTACAGTACCAGGTGTAGTTGAAGATGTTACAGAAATTATCTTAAACTTAAAACAAGTACGTTTTAAGAAACAAATAGAAGAAACAGATAGAGAAACAGTTTCTGTTTCATTATCAGGTCAAGAGCAATTTACTGCTGGAGATTTACAAAAGTTTATTTCTGGTTTTCAGGTATTGAATCCAGATTTAGTTATTTGTAATATGGATAAATCTGTAAAATTAAACGCAGAAATAGTTATAGAAAAAGGTAGAGGATTTGTACCTGCAGATGAAAATAAAAAATCATCAGCTCCAATAGGAACAATCTTTACAGATTCTATTTACACACCAATTAAGAATGTAAAATATGCAATCGAAAATTATCGTGTAGAGCAAAAAACGGATTATGAAAAATTAGTATTTGATATTGATACTGATGGATCTATAAATCCTAAAGATGCATTAACTGAAGCTGCTAAAATTTTAATACACCACTTTATGTTATTCTCTGATGAGCGTATAACATTAGAAGCTGATGAAATTGCACAAACTGAAACATATGATGAAGAATCATTACATATGCGTCAGTTATTAAAGACTAGATTGATAGATATGGATTTATCTGTAAGAGCTTTAAATTGTTTAAAGGCTGCAGAGGTAGATACATTAGGAGATTTAGTTTCTTTTAACAAAAGTGATTTAATGAAATTTAGAAACTTTGGTAAAAAATCTTTAACTGAATTAGAAGAGTTAGTTATTGTTAAAGGTTTAAGTTTTGGAATGGATTTAACAAAATATAAATTAGATAGAGATTAACCTTTCATATTTTGCTCCTCAAAATGGGTAGATGCAAGATGAAAGTATAAAACAAACGTCAAAATGAGACACGGAAAGAAACACAATCATTTAGGTAGAAAAACAGCGCATAGAAAAGCTATGTTAGCTAATATGGCTTGTTCTTTAATAGAGCACAAACGTATTAATACTACTGTTGCAAAAGCAAAAGCTTTAAGAGTTTTTGTAGAGCCATTAATAACTAAATCTAAAGCAGATACAACTCACAATAGACGTATCGTATTCTCTTATTTACGTGATAAATATGCAGTTACAGAGCTTTTTAGAGAAATATCTGTTAAAGTTGCAGACAGACCAGGTGGTTATGTACGTATCATAAAATTAGGTAATCGTCAAGGAGATAATGCTCCTATGGCAATGGTAGAGTTAGTTGATTATAATGAAATTTATAATCCTAAAGGTAAGAAAGCTAAAAAATCTACTCGTAGAGGTAGAAAAAAAGCTGATTCTGCTCAACCAGAAGTAACACAAACAGAAGAAAAAACTGAAGAATAATTAATTCATGAAGTTTTAAAAATTAATATAAAAGGGATAGGCGTTTACGTTTATCCCTTTTTTTATATTTTTGCATTAATAATTACAACATAGTAACACAAGCACAATCAATGAAATATCAAACAAGAAAAAAAGCTTTAGTTTTATTAGCAGACGGGACAGTTTTTTATGGAAAATCTGTTGGGATAGAAGGAAGTTCAACTGGAGAAATATGTTTTAATACCGGTATGACTGGTTATCAAGAAATTTTTACAGATCCATCTTATTTTGGGCAATTAATGGTTACTGCAAATGCCCATATTGGTAATTATGGTGTTAATAATGAAGAAGTAGAATCTGATGGAATTAAAATTTCTGGTCTTATTTGTAGAAACTTTAGCTTTATACACTCTAGAGTAGATTCTGATGGTAATCTTAAAGATTGGTTTACAAAACATAATTTAGTAGCAATTTCTGATGTAGATACAAGAGCTTTAGTAGCTTATATTAGAGACAATGGAGCTATGAATGCCATTATTTCTACAGAAGTTGATAATATTGATGAATTAAAAAAGAGATTAGCTGAAGTACCTAGTATGGAAGGCTTAGAGTTGGCATCTAAAGTATCAACAAAAGAACCTTATTTTGTAGGTGATGAAAATGCAGATATTAAAATAGCAGCTCTTGATATTGGTATTAAAAAGAATATTTTAAGAAACTTAACAAAAAGAGGTGCTTATGTTAAGGTTTATCCTTACAATTCAACTTTTTCAGATTTAGAATCATTTAATGCAGATGGATATTTTATTTCTAATGGACCTGGTGATCCAGAACCTTTAACTGAAGCTCAAGAACTAGCAAAAGAAATAATTAAGAGAGATTTACCTCTTTTTGGTATTTGCTTAGGTCATCAAGTTATAGCGTTGGCCAATGGTATTTCTACTTATAAAATGCATAATGGTCATAGAGGTATTAATCATCCTGTAAAAAACTTGTTAACAGGTAAAGGAGAAATTACTTCTCAAAACCATGGTTTTGCAATAAATAGAGAAGAAACAGAAACTAATGAAAATGTAGAAATTACACACGTTCATTTAAATGATAATACTGTAGCAGGAATTAAACTAAAAGATAAAAATACTTTTTCGGTACAATATCACCCAGAAGCTAGTCCAGGGCCACATGATTCTGAATATTTATTCGATCAATTTATTAATAATACAAAAGTGGCTAAAAAGATTCTATCTTAATTTTGTTACCAATTAACTTAACTTTTATGCAATTCATCAAAAATTAATTAAGTTTTATTTTTTATGAATTAATTTTATCACGTGATTTAAAATTCACACACTTTTTCATAGCAATTTTCCCACTCATATCGTGAGTGGGTTTTTTTTTGTTTTTTACTTATCAAATTATTTGCAAACGTTTTCGTAATTAATTTGATACAAATTATTAAATACATTAGACATTTTGTAATTTAGCATCAGTAAGAAAAAAGAATTAAAATTAATTAAACAATAAAAAAATGAGCATTATAATTAGCGTTTACGCACGTCAAATTTTTGATTCAAGAGGAAACCCAACTGTAGAAGTAGATGTAACTACAGAAAATGGAACTTTAGGTAGAGCAGCAGTTCCTTCTGGAGCGTCTACAGGAGAGCATGAAGCAGTAGAGTTAAGAGATGGTGGTAAAGACTACATGGGTAAAGGTGTTTTAAAAGCTGTAAGTAATGTTAATAATATTATAGCAGAAGAATTATTAGGAACATCTGTTTTTGAGCAAAACAGTATTGATAAATTAATGATTGATTTAGATGGAACACCTAATAAATCTAAATTAGGAGCTAATGCTATTTTAGGAGTTTCTTTAGCTGTTGCTAAAGCTGCTGCTAATGAGTTAGGTATGCCATTGTATAGATATGTTGGTGGTGTTTCTGCAAATACTCTACCAGTTCCTATGATGAACATTATTAATGGTGGTTCTCATTCAGATGCACCAATAGCTTTTCAAGAATTTATGATAATGCCTGTTAAAGCAGAAACTTTTTCTAAAGCTATGCAAATGGGGTCTGAAATATTTCATAACCTAAAGAAAGTTTTACACGATAGAGATTTATCTACAGCAGTAGGAGACGAAGGAGGTTTTGCACCAACTTTAGACGGTACAGAAGATGCTATTGAAACAATTGCTTTAGCTGTTGAGAATGCAGGATATTCTTTTGGTGACGAAATTAAAATTGCATTAGATTGTGCTTCTGCAGAGTTTTATGTTGATGGTAAATATGATTATTCTAAGTTTGAAGGAGAAACTGGTAAAATTAGAACAAGCCAAGAACAAGCTGATTATTTAGCAGAATTAGCAGATAAATATCCTATTATTTCTATTGAAGATGGTATGGATGAAAATGATTGGGAAGGATGGAAATATTTAACTGAAAAAATTGGAGATAAAGTTCAATTAGTTGGAGATGATTTATTTGTTACAAATGTAGAGCGTCTATCAAGAGGTATTGAAAACGGTATTGCAAACTCAATTTTAATTAAAGTAAACCAAATAGGTTCTTTAACAGAAACAATTGCAGCTGTAAATATGGCTAAAAATGCTGGTTTTACTTCTGTAATGTCTCATAGATCTGGTGAAACAGAAGATAATACAATTGCAGATTTAGCAGTTGCATTAAATTGTGGGCAAATTAAAACAGGTTCTGCTTCTCGTTCTGATAGAATGGCAAAGTATAATCAATTACTACGTATAGAGGAAGAATTAGCAGAAACTGCTTATTTTCCAAAAGAAAAAGCATTTAAAATATAAATATTTTTGTATTTATTTTTTTTTAAAACCTCATATTTTTATGAGGTTTTTTTTATATATCTAATTTATAATCAGGTTTTATTTTATGATATATAAAAACTATAAAGAACCACTTTTAATTTTCTTTAAAATATGCTATATTCGTAGCACTAAACAATACAAATAAATGTCAGATACAGCAAAATTACAGATAGGAGATAATTCATATGAATTTCCACTTGTAAAAGGAACAGAGAATGAAGTTGCCATTAATATTAAAACACTTAGAAACGCTACAAATGGTGTAATTACTATTGATCCGGGTTTTAAAAATACTGGTTCTTGTGAGAGTGCTGTTACTTTTTTAGATGGAGAAAAAGGAATTTTAAGATATAGAGGATATTCTATTGAAGAGTTAGCAGAAAAAGCAGATTTTTTAGAAGTTTCTTATGCATTAATTTTTGGAGACTTACCAAATAAAGAACAATTAGAAAAATTTCATGCAGATATAAAAGAACATTCTTTAGTAGATGATGATGTTAGAAAAATATTAGAAGCATTTCCTAAAAATGCGCATCCAATGGGAGTACTTTCTTCTTTAACAAGTGCTTTAACAGCATTTAATCCTGTTTCTGTAAATATAGAATCTAGAGAAGATATGTATAATGCTATTGTTAGAATTATGGGTAAATTCCCTGTTTTAGTAGGTTGGACAATGCGTAAGAGTAAAGGAATGCATTTAAACTATGGTAAAAAATCTTTAGGGTATGTAGAAAACATTATGTACTTAATGTTTAAGCAACCTAATGAAGATTTTAAAATGAACCCTATTATTAAAAATGCTTTAGATAAATTATTAATTTTACATGCAGATCATGAGCAAAATTGTTCTACATCTACAGTAAGAATAGTTGGTTCTTCTCATGCAGGATTATTTGCATCTCTATCTGCAGGAATCTCTGCACTTTGGGGACCTTTACATGGTGGTGCAAACCAAGCTGTATTAGAAATGTTAGAAGCTATTAAAGCTGATGGAGGAGATACTAAAAAATATATGGCAAAAGCCAAAGATAAAAATGATCCTTTCCGTTTAATGGGATTTGGACACAGAGTTTATAAGAATTTTGATCCAAGAGCAAAAATTATTAAAGCAGCTGCAGATGAAGTTTTAAATGATTTAGGTGTAGAAGATCCTATTTTAGAAATTGCAAGAGGTTTAGAGCAAGAGGCTTTAAATGATCCATATTTTGTAGATAGAAAATTATATCCAAACGTAGATTTTTATTCAGGTATTATATACAGAGCTATGGGTATTCCTGTAGAAATGTTTACCGTAATGTTTGCTTTAGGTCGTTTACCAGGTTGGATTGCTCAGTGGAAAGAAATGAGACTTAAAAAAGAACCAATTGGTAGACCACGTCAAGTTTATACTGGCGAAAATTTAAGACCTTTTGTAGAGTTAGATAAAAGATAAAATAATAGTATTATTTTTATCAAAAATTAAAAAGCTTCATATATATGAAGCTTTTTTTTATTACTTTTAAATATGTTAAAATTAAATATTAAAAACGAAACCTCAAGGTTAAGATCTGTTATTTTAGGTACTGCTGTTAGTAATGGAGGTATACCTAAAGTAGAAGATTGTTACGATCCTAAAAGTATAGAACATGTTTTAGCTGGTACTTATCCTAAAGAGGAAAGTATGGTTGCAGAAATGGAAGCTGTAGCTAAAGTTTTTAAAAAATATGATGTACAAGTTTTTAGACCAGATATAATAGAAGATTATAATCAAATATTTTCTAGAGATATTGCGTTTGTAATAGATGATATTTTTATAGAAGCTAATATATTACCAGATAGAGAAAAAGAATACAAAGCAATCGATAAAGTAATTTCTCAAATAGATCCTCAAAAAGTAGTTGTTTTACCAGAAGAATGTCATGTAGAAGGTGGTGATGTAATGCCTTGGAATGACTATATTTTTATAGGAACATATTCAGGATCTGATTATGCAGATTATATTACTGCACGTACTAATACAGATGCAGTTATAGCTATACAAGAGTTATTTCCTAATAAAATTGTAAAATCTTTTGAGTTAAGAAAATCTAATACAGATGCAAAAGAAAATGCTTTACATTTAGATTGTTGCTTTCAGCCAATTGGTAAAGACAAGGCGATACTGCATAAAAATGGTTTTTTAATAGAAAGAGAATATGAATGGCTTTTAAATTATTTTGGAAAAGAAAATGTTTTTGAAATAACTAAAGAAGAAATGTATGCTATGAATAGTAATGTTTTTTCTATTTCTGAAGATGTAATAATTTCTGAGAAAAATTTTACACGCTTAAATAAATGGCTTAAAGAAAAAGGATTTACCGTAGAAGAAGTCTCATACTCAGAAATAGCAAAACAAGAAGGCTTACTTAGATGCTCTACATTACCATTATATAGAGATTAATTTTTTAAAAAACAAATGCAACAAATAACAAATACTATTTTGATGGTTCGTCCTATAAACTTTAGAATGAACGAACAAACAGCTGTAAATAATTATTATCAGAAAGATTTTAAAGACACAATTCCTTCAGTAATAAATAAAAAAGCACAAAATGAATTTGATGTTTTTGTAGATAAATTAAGAGGTGTTGGTGTACATGTAATTGTTGTTTCTGATACCGATGAATTTGATACACCAGATTCAATTTTTCCTAATAATTGGATTTCTTTTCATCAAGATGGAACAGTAGTAATTTATCCTATTTTTGCAGAAAATAGACGTTTAGAAAGAAGAGAAGACATTTTAAATCAAATAGAAAAAGAAGGATTTGTTATAGAAAATGTTGTTGATTATACTTCTGCAGAAGAAGATAATTTCTTTTTAGAAGGAACAGGAAGTATGATTTTAGATAGGCAAAATCAAAAGGCTTATTGTGCACTTTCTCCTAGAGCGGATGAAGAATTATTTATTGAGTTTTGTGAAGATTTTGAATATACTCCCGTTATTTTTACTGCTTATCAAACAGTAAATAATAAAAGGGAAGAAATATATCATACAAATGTTATGATGTGTGTTGCAGAAAAATTTGCAATAGTTTGTTTGTCTTCTATTGATGATAAAAAAGAACGTAAAAATCTTTTAAAACATTTAAAAGAAGATGGTAAAAAAGTAATTGATATAACAGAAGATCAAGTAAATAATTTTGCGGGAAATATGTTGCAAGTTAAAGGTGCAAGTAACGAACGTTTTTTAATTATGAGTGAGGCTGCTAATAAAAGTTTGTCTCAAATTCAAAGATCACAAATTAATAATTACTGTAAAATTATTTCTAGTCCGTTAGATACTATAGAGTTTTGTGGTGGAGGAAGTGCACGTTGTATGATGGCAGAAGTTTTTTTACCAAAAAAATAAGAAATGAATTTATTGCTTTTAGCAATTGCACCTGCAACTATAATTATACTTTATATTTATTTTAAAGATAAATTTGAAAAAGAACCCATTTCTTTTTTATTAAAAAACTTTCTTCTAGGCCTAACTTTAAGTATATTAATGACAACCGTTTTAGGTGGTTTAATAGGTAAAATTATACCTTTAACAATACAAACAAGTATTTATCAGCAATTTTTAAAAGCTTTTATTGTTGTTGCTTTAGTAGAAGAATTTTCTAAGTATATAATTGTAAGATATTACTCGCAAAGAAATAAAGAATTTAATGAGCCTTTTGATGGAATTGTTTATGCAGTAATGGTTTCTATGGGATTTGCTACCTTAGAAAACGTATTGTATGTTTATCAATATGGTGTTTCTACGGGTGTTTTAAGAGCTTTTACAGCTGTACCTGCACATGCTGTTTTTGCTATTCTGATGGGTTATTTTATGGGTAAAGCTAAGTTTTCTAAAAATAGAGTTGTTTTAAATTTAACAGGATTATTTTTTGCAACGTTATTTCATGGAGCGTATGATTTTTTCTTATTCATTAACTTTATTCCAGGTATTTCTATAGGTGCTTTTATCTCTTTGATAATAGGCGTTTTTTTATCAAAAAAAGCCATAAAAAAACACCAACAAGGCTCTATATTTAGAGTTTGATGGTGTTTTTAATTTATTGTTTTACTATATTATTTAAGAACTTCTTCAATCACAATTCCGTTTGTTGCGTTTGGAGCTTCTATTTTTAATAAGTTAGCAATTGTTGGTGCTATATCTGTTACATTATATCTTTTAGCAGATGTACCTTTATTAATTCCGTTTCCATAAAAAATCATTGGTACATGAGTATCATAAGAATAACCAGATCCGTGGCTTGTACCAGTTCTTCCGCTAATTAAAGTTGCAGGGTTAGGAATCATTAAAACATCACCAGAAAACTTTTGATTATATCCGTTTTGTAAATAGTTCATAATACCAGAAGTAAAGTTAGTTGTTTGCAATGTTCTTGCAGTAACAGCTTTGTATATTTTATCAAAATTTACCACTTCATCAGCTAGTTTCTGAGCAACAGTATTAACCTCTAAGTTTAAAGATTCTATTTTTTCTTTGTTTAAAAATATTTGATAATTAGAAATGTTTTCTATCAACTCTACAGAGTTAAAATATTTTTTTGTGATATTTAGAACAAATTCTTGAAACTTCTTAGTATCTAAATAATGAGCAGGTATTTTTAAAGACTGTAAATAAGCTGGTACGTGCACAGCCGCATGATCTGCTGTTAAAAATAAAGTATAGTTGTCTTTACCAACTTCTTTGTCTAAAAACTGAAAAAAGCTTTCTAAATCTTTATCTAAACGTAAATAAGTATCTTCTGTTTCTACTGCAGCTACTCCGTATTTATGTCCAACATAATCTGTAGTAGAAAAACTAAGTGCTAAAAAGTCTGTATATTCACTTTTTCCTAAATTTTCTCCAATAACAGCTGCTTTAGCAAAATCTACAGTTAAAGTATTACCTGCAGGTACTGTTTTTATCAAACTAAAGTTTCCGTTTTTTGTTCTTAAAGACTTTAAATCTTTTGGTAAAGTAGGTGTTGCTTCTCCTTTAAATTTACCTTCAAATATATTATCATCAACTCTACTACTTGTGTATGTTTTAATATCATATAAAGTTTCCCAAGGTTGGTTTAAATATTCATCAGCTTTATTATTTGCATTAAAATCTTTAACCCATTTTGGTAAATCATCCATATAAAAAGTACTAGTAATCCAATTATTAAAATTACCACCATCATACCAATATGCTCCGTTTGCAGAATGACCCGCAGGTAATATTGCAGAACGGTCTTTAATTGAAATACCAATTGTTTTACCATGCATATTTTGTGCTAAATGCAATTGATCTGTAATTGTAGTAGCATAAAGTCTTTTAGGAGATTTTTGACCATTTTCACTATTATTTCCAACGGTTTTATAAGTAGCATCGTCTACACAGTAAATAGATTCTTTTAAAACTTTATCATACCAATTGTTAGAAATAATACCGTGTTCGCTAGGTGTTGTACCTGTATAAACAGTTGTATGACCAACAGCTGTATAGGTAGGTATATAATTGTAATGTGCGTTTTCTAAAGAAAAACCGTTGTTTAATATTCTATTAAAACCATCTTTACCAAATCTATCTGCATACCTTGTTAAGTAATCGTACCTCATTTGGTCTACAACAATACCAATTACTAATTTGGATTTTTTTGTTACTTTAGATTGTTGTTTTTCTGCTACAGTATTACAACTTAAAAAAAGAAGCGAAGCAATAAAGCCAATGGCTATTTTAATTTTCATGTTAAATTAATTATAAGATTAGTCAAAAGTAATAATTTTATATTTTGATTAACGCATATTAACATCGTATTAATGATTATTTAATACTTTAGCACAAATTTATATTTGAATGAATTACGTTGAACATATTGGTAAATACTTTATGATGTTAAGGCAAATTTTTAAGAAGCCTCAAAGATTAAAAGTATTTTATCAAGCCATTTTTAAAGAAATAGAAGATTTAGGTATAAAATCTATGGGAATTATTATGTTTATTTCCTTTTTTATTGGTGGTGTAATTGCGCTTCAAACGGCATTAAATTTAGATAATCCTTTTATACCAGAATCTTTAATAGGTTTTGCAGCAAAACGATCTATAATATTAGAATTTGCACCTACCTTTTGTTCTATAATTTTAGCAGGTAAAGTGGGGTCTTATATTACATCTAGTATTGGTACAATGCGTGTTACAGAACAAATAGATGCTTTAGAAGTAATGGGAATAAATTCTTTAAATTATTTAGTATTACCTAAAATAATTGCAACTGTTGTTTTCTATCCTTTTCTAGTATCACTAGGTATCTTTTTAGGTATTTTTGGTGGATGGGTTTCAGGAGTTTTATCAGGTCTTTTTTCTGGCACTAGTTATATAGAAGGAGTTCAGTTAGATTTTAATCCATTTTTATTAACATATGCAATAATTAAAACTTTAATATTTGCATTTTTAATAGCTACTGTACCATCTTATCATGGTTATTATGTAAAAGGAGGTTCTATTGCAGTGGGTAGAGCAAGTACACAATCTGTAGTTTGGACAACTATTTTAATTGTAATAGCAAATTATTTTTTAACTCAAATGCTTTTAACCTAAAATATGATAGAAGTAAATAACTTACAAAAAGGATTTGGAGATGTAAAAGTTTTAAAAGGTATTTCGGCTACTTTTCACCCAGGGAAAACAAATTTAATAATAGGGCAAAGTGGTTCTGGAAAGACCGTTTTTTTAAAATCTTTAATAGGTTTACATACACCAGAAGAAGGAACAATTTCTTTTGATGGAAGAATAAATACAAAATTTACGGATCTAGAAAAACAACAATGGAGACAAGAAATTGGTATGGTTTTTCAAGGAAGTGCTTTATTCGATTCTCAGACAGTAGAAGAAAATGTAATGTTTCCTCTTAAAATGTTTACAAAAAAATCTCATGCAGAAATGTTAGATCGAGTAAATTTTGTTTTAAAAAGAGTAAACTTAGAAAATTCTAATAAAAAATTACCTGCAGAACTATCTGGAGGAATGCAAAAAAGAGTTGCCATTGCAAGAGCCATTGTAATGAATCCAAAATATTTATTTTGTGATGAGCCTAACTCTGGGTTAGATCCTCAAACAGCAATTGTGATAGATAATTTGATTAATGAAATTACAGATGAATATAAAATTACAACTGTAATTAATACTCACGACATGAATTCTGTAATGGAAATTGGAGAAAAAATTATTTTTTTAAAAGATGGCAAAAAAGCATGGGAAGGCAATAGTGAAGATATTTTTAAAACTGATAATGAAACAGTTGTAGATTTTGTGTATTCTTCTAACTTATTTAAAAAAGTTAGAGAAGCATATTTAAATGAAAAAAAATAGAAAAAAAGTTTGGTTAAACGAAATAAAAGAATATCTTTGCAGCCGCTAAGACGAAAAGGAATGACCTGGTAGCTCAGTTGGTAGAGCATCTCCCTTTTAAGGAGAGGGTCCTGGGTTCGAGCCCCAGCCCGGTCACTTTAAATTAAAAGCTTCACATTTTTGTGAAGCTTTTTTTATGGAAGAAATATTTTAACAAGATAAGATTGTCAATTTTAAAATTTTGTATCTTCCTCAAATAATTTAATGCTTTTTTTTATGGAAGAAAATAATGTAAATAAAGAAAATGTAGTTGTAGATAAATCTAAAGAGAATATTAGAAATGAAGCAAAAGGCTTATTTTCTAGTATAAAAAAATATTTAAAAGAACTTTTAGACTTTAGAGATGATACAGATCATGAAGCTACAATGAATGCTATAAAGGCAGATATACCTTTTAAAGGAGCTACAGCATGGATTCTTATTTTTGCAGTATTTGTGGCTTCTATAGGCTTAAACGCAGACTCTACAGCAGTTGTTATCGGAGCCATGTTAATATCTCCTTTAATGGGGCCTATTTTAGGTATTGGTATGTCTTTTGCTTTAAATGATATTAATACTTTTAAAAAGTCTCTAATAAACTTAGGTGTTATGATAGGCTTAAGCTTATTGGCATCATTTTTATTCTTTTATATTTTTCCGCTAAGTGAAGATAATTCAGAATTATTAGGTAGAGTTAGTCCAGATATTAGAGATGTTTTAATAGCTTTTTTTGGTGGTTTGGCTTTAATGGTTGCGAGAACTAAAAAAGGAACTGTGGCTTCTGTAATTTTTGGTGTTGCAATTGCTACGGCATTAATGCCGCCATTATGTACAGCTGGTTATGGGTTGGCTAAAGGAAATTGGCCATATTTCTTTGGTGCGCTTTATTTATTTACAATTAATACAATTTTTATTGCTTTAGCAACATTTTTAGTTTTAAAATTATTGCGTTTTCCAATGCATAAATATGCTAATGCCGCTAAAAGAAAACGTTATGCTACAATTGCATCTGTAATAGGAGTTGCAGTTATGATTCCTGCAATTATTACTTTCTTAAGGGTTTTTGAAGAAAGTCAAATAGAAAGACAATTTAATACGTTTATTAAAAATGAAGTAGAATCTATTTCTAATTTTCAAATTCTTGGAGACCCAGATTTAGATATAGACGGCAAGGAAATTAGATTAAGTTTTTTTAATGAAGTAACTGATGGAGAAAAAAATCTACTTATCAATCAATTAAAAGATGTAGAATATGCTAAAATTAAAGACTTTAAAATTAAAATAAAAGGTAGTGATACTAAAAGTTTTGAGTTGATTACAACTGCATATAAAGAGAAAAGAGAAGAGTTGCAAGAGAGTAAAAAAAATATTGAAGAGTTACAGAAACAAATTGCAGATTTAGAAAGCACTATTGCAATTTTAAACGCAAGGATAGAAGAGGATGCACATAATAAAAACAGTAAAGCAATTGCATTTAGTAGAATAGCAAAAGATGCTAAAATTAGATACAATGATATAGAAGAAATTGGGTTTGCTAATGCATTGTATTCTAAAGATTTTACAAAAATAGATACCATACCAACTGCAATGGTTAAATGGAGTGTAGGTTTATCTAAAGATCTTGTTGAATTTAAAGAAAAAGAGTTAAGAAGTTGGTTGCAAAAAGAGCTAGAATTAGATACGTTGTTTATCAAAAGAAATTAATCAAAAAAGCATCCTAAAAAGGATGCTTTTTTTGATTAAGTTTTTTACGGATTATAAAGCTTAACTTCTGTATTTTGGTTAAAAAGGTAAATTTTTTTATTACTCATATTCATGCATTCAATTCTTGTTCTACGTTTGTTTCCTCTTTTGTAAATAACATTTTTAAATTCGAAAAAACTATTTAAAGGAATTTGAAAAACAAAGTTTTTTCCTGTTTCAGCTGCATTTCCTTTTAAGGCTAAAGATAGCTTTACGTCTGTATCTGTACTTGCTTTTGGGTTTTTTAAATAATTTGCTAGGTAAGGTAGTATTTCTTTAGGATAAATATCCGGACGTAAAAAAGGCAACATTAAATGTTGAAAAATCATTTTCCACTCTTTACCATGCGGCAATACTTTTCTTCCAAATTTTTGATGCGTTACATGATGTGCAATTTCATGTACTAATGTTAGTAAAAATTGATATTTATTAAGGTTATTGTTAACTGTAATTATAAATTTTCCGTTTGGTAGCTCTCTAAAATCACCATGTTTTGTTTGTCTTTGATTTACAATATGTAGATCAAAAGAGTGTTCATCAATTAAAAATTGAATAAAAGGAATTGCTTTTTGAGGAATAAAAGGTTGAAAATTAGAACTCAATTTGTTTCTTTTTTACGGAGTTGTAGATGAAACTTGTAATACTTTTCCGTTATAATATTTATTTCCTGTTAAAGAGAAATCAAAAATATAATTAGCCATTTCTGTAGCAGATATTGGTGCAATATAACCCGGAAAAGCTTCTTCTAACATTTCTGTTTGTACAGCACCTAAAGCCAAAACATTAAATGCAATCTGTTGCTCTTTATACTCTTCTGCTAATAATTCAGACAAGGTAATTACAGCGCCTTTGGCGGATGAATATGCTGCTAAGCCAGGAAATTTCATGCTTCCTTGAATTCCTCCCATAGAACTAACAGTAACAACATGACTTCCTTTTTTCATAAAAGGTACTATTAATTTTGTGATTTCTGCTACAGCAAAAACATTAACTTTATAAACTTCTAAAAAATCGTTAGAAGATAATTCTGTAAAAGGTTTATTAATTAGTTTACCTGCATTGTTTATTAAAACATCTACTTGTTGCCAATTATTTTTAATAAAAGAAACCACTTTATTTAAGTCTGTATTAATGGATAAATCAACAGAAATTACAGTAATATTTTTATGATTAAAATCTAACAGAGGTTGTGTGTTTCTAGATAAAGCCAAAACTTGATGTCCTTTTTCTGCAAACTGTTTTGCCAGTTCAAAACCAATTCCTCTACTTGTACCTGTTATAACAATGTTTTTCATGTGTAAAATTTAAAAAAAGTATTTTTTTTGAAGTAAAAAGAAATTACAATAATGGTTTAAACTAAAATATCTTATAAATCGTCCTCTTCAAAAATAATATGTTGATATGCTCCAATATCAGGATTTGTACTTCTATCAATACCTAAAATATCTATACTAAAAGTTGTTGATTTAGCTTTGTTTATAGCATCAGAATCTTCACCTATTATAAAATCTTCGTTTTGAGAATTTCTAAAATCTGTATTTCCGTTTAAAATTATATTTTGATAAAATGCATTTGTAAAATCCATTTCTGTATTGTTCTCGTAAGAGTTATTAGTATCATTAAACTGAATCATAGAATTACTAATGTTGTAGTTAAAAATTCCACCAGCATCAACTTTATCTAAAACAAATTCAATATTGTTGTTTCCATCAAAAATGCAATTAGTAAAATTAGCCGCATATAGATTTCTAGTTTCTATAAAATCTTGATTATTTTCATCTGTATAAGTAAAGAAATTGTTTACTAAAACAGCAGGTAACTGTCTAATTCCGTTGTTCCAGAAATTTGCAAAAGTACTATGAGTAAAATTGTAAGTTCCGCCAATTGTAGCGGCTAAAGAAGCTTCGCCGGCAGAGCCAATTACTACGTTGTTTCCTTCTATATTGGTTTCTCTAGCTAAAATACCGTAGTTAGAATGATTGTAAATTTGTGTACTTTCTAGTTTTAAAGTAGGTGTAGAAGAACTTCCGATGCTATCAATTAAAATACCAATACCTCCGTTTTTAATAATTGTATGATTTATTTGGTTATTTAAACTTCCTGCTCGCATCCAAATTGTACCCCATTGGCCAGCAGTTTTACTAAAAGAATGTTCTAATCTGTCTCCTTGAAAGATTACATTTTCTGATAATGTTCCGTTAACTTTTAATGTAGCTTTTTTATCGATGATTAAACCAGAATTATCATGAAAATAAATTTTAGAACCAGCATCAATAATTAATGTTTTGTTTGATGCAACTGCGGCATAACCATAAATTACCGTTGGTTTTGTATTGGTAAAGTTTAACTCATCATCTTCTAAAAAACGACCTCGTAAAGTTGTTGGTTGTCCGTCTAAAGTTAAACTATCAATTTTCATTGTTAGAGGATCTTTACCAGGATAAATAAAATTAGCATCTTGTACTAAAGTAACTAAATCTACATCTTGTTGATTGTCTCCTGTGTCAAATAAAATTTTATCAGTGTAAAGAGGATCTGTAGTACTTTCTATATCTATTGTGGTTTCAATAAAAACAAAAATGCTGTCTTTAGCAAGTATGTCTATGTTAGTAAAATCTTTACCCGTTATTCCATCAACGTTTAATCTGTAGTTAGAAGATGTTCCGTTTTCTAATTTTATTTGCGGAATTGTTATTGAATTATTACCTCTATTATATACTTTTAAATTGTAGGTTGCAGAACCTATGTTTGTAAAAATAGTGTCTAAAAACACAGTGTCTTTAGAAAATTCTAATTTCCCAGAATTAGGAATTGTATCAAAATCTTTTCTACAAGAACTCATAGAAATTAGAACAATACAAATAATAAAAGAAATATAATAACGCATAAAATTAATTTCTACTTTCTATAGGTTAGTTTAAAAGGTTGTTTTTAATGTTAGAATTAGAACTTTTAATAATGTTAATTATTGTTTTTTAATCAATTCTATTTCAAATAATTTACCCCAATGTTTACCAGTAACAAATAGCCTGTTGTTTTCGGCATCAAAAGCAATACCGTTTAAAACTTCATCTTGCGCTACTAATTTTTGTGTTTTTTTCATTTCAGCCTCTAACTCTTTTAAGTTAGCAATACCTTCTACAACACCGGTACTTGAATTTATTATTACAATAGCATTTTGTTGATATTTATTTGCGTAAATTTTATCATTTATAAGTTCTAATTCATTTAAATCTCCAACTGCATATTTATTTGTGTAAACCTGAATCGATTTTTTTTCTTCTAGAGTTTCTGGGTCTAAAAACCAAATTTTGTTAGTTCCGTCAGATTTTATTAATTCAGAATTGTTATGCGTTAATCCCCAACCTTCTTTACTGTTATTGTAAGTAAATTCTTTTTCTTGCTCAAAAGTATCTAAATTATAAACAAATCCTTTTTTAGCTTGCCAAGTTAACCAGTAAATTTTATTGTTAAAAATAGTCATTCCTTCACCAAAATATTTATCGTCTAAATCTATGTTTTTAAGAATTTTACCTGTTTTTATTTCAACTTTTCTAAGTTTAGACTCACCTCGGTGTCCTGTAGTTTCATATAGAAAACCATTATAATATTCTAAACCTTGTGTGTAAGCTGTTTTATCGTGCGGATATTCGTTAATAATTTTAAAATCATAAACTACAGGAGTTTCATTAGCTAAAACTTCGAAAAAATTATTAATTTTCTTTGTCTTTTCAGTGTAAAAAACCAGTGCAGAAATTTGATGTTTACCTACACCTAATTCTGTAGTGTTTATTGAAATTGTATTTCCTTCTGATGAAATTTCTTTTCCGTTTACAAAAAATTGAACGCTATTAATTGTTTTATTTTTTTCTTCTTTTAAAGTAATATCTAAATTGGTGTTTAGAGTAACCTGTTTTTTATGCTGTAAACTAAATTTATAGACATCAGAACAAGAAGTAATAAGTAGAAAACAAGCAAAAAAAGTAATAATTAGAGAATTATTTTTCATTTTTATATTTAATTTTAGTCTTTTTTATTTTTTAAAAATGATGAAAAAGCCTTTATTCATCAACAAAAGTAAGTGTAAAAGTAACTAATGTGATTATCTGTTCAAATAAAATTGAAATATTTATTTGTAAATAAAAAAATATAGTTAAATTTGCATCCTCAAAATAGTAAATAACAACTATTTAGAGATAAAGTAAGCCTTACCAACTTACTTATGCAAACATAACATTAAAGTATTAAAATATTATAAAATGAAAAAAGGAATTCATCCAGAAAATTATAGAATGGTAGCATTTAAAGACATGTCTAATGAAGATGTATTTTTAACTCGTTCTACAGTAGACACTAAAGAAACTATAGAAGTTGATGGTGTTGAGTATCCTTTAGTAAAATTAGAGATTTCTAGAACTTCTCATCCATTTTACACTGGTAAATCTAAACTTATTGATACAGCAGGACGTATTGACAAGTTTAAAAATAAATACGCAAAATTTAAGAAATAATTTTCTTAGAATTTTAAATATATTTAAAACTCCAACATTTATTTGTTGGAGTTTTTTTATGTACAATACATATTCTTTTAAAAACTATTTATGAATTCAATCATTTAAAAATGGTACTAAAAGAGTATTTTTGGCTTTTTTTAAAATAATTATTTTTATAATGAGGAATACAATTTTATTTATCTTATTTTTAATTAACGTTTTGTGTGGCGTTTTGGTTTATTTTATACCACAAACAGGTACTATAATTTTAGTTTCTATTTCTGGATTATTAACTTTAATAGCTATTTATGATAGTTTGCAAACCCAACATTCTTTATTAAGAGCATTTCCGTTAATAGCACGTTTACGTTGGTTTTTTGAAGAGGAAAGAGATAAGATTCAACAATATTTTATAGAAGACAATTTAAATGGTACACCAATAAATAGAGAAAAAAGAAGTATTGTTTATCAGCGTTCAAAATTAAATAAAGAAACGGTTCCTTTTGGTACACAACATAATTTATATGCAAAGGGTTATGAGTTTGTAAAACATTCATTATTTCCTAAAAACCATCATGATGTAACAGGAGAAAGAGTTTTGTTTGGTTCTGATAAGTGTACCCAAAAATACAATAGTTCGCTTATTAATATCTCTGCAATGTCTTTTGGTTCTTTAAGTAAAAATGCTATTATGGCGTTAAACCAAGGAGCCAAAATGGGTAATTTTGCGCATAATACAGGTGAAGGAGGAATTTCTCCATATCATTTACAAGGTGCAGATTTAATTTTTCAGGTAGGAACAGGTTATTTTGGAGCAGGGAAATCTGTTGATAGAAAACGTGTTTTTGATGATGCTGTTTTTAAAGAAAATGCAACACGTCCGGAAGTAAAAATGGTAGAAATTAAATTTTCTCAAGGAGCAAAACCTGGTCACGGTGGAATTTTACCGGCAGAAAAAAATACTCCAGAAATTGCAAAAATCCGTTCTGTAGATGTGGGTACACAAGTAGATTCTCCATCTGGGCATTCTGCATTTTCTAATTATGAAGAAATGGTTTCTTTTATTCAAAAAGTAAGAGATTTATCAGGAGGAAAACCTGTAGGAATTAAATTTTGTGTTGGTAATAATGAAGAAATAGAAACAATGATTAAAGCTTTTTCTGAAGCAAATAATTATCCAGATTTTATTACTGTTGATGGAGGAGAAGGAGGTACAGGTTCTGCACCAATGGAATTTACCAATTATATAGGTACGCCATTATTAGAAGGTTTGGTTTTTGTAAATAAATTATTGATAAAATATAATTTAAAAAATCAGATTAAAATTATTGCTTCTGGTAAGGCTATAGATGCTTTTGATATTGTAAAATATTTAGCTTTAGGTGCAGATGCTATTGCTATGGCAAGAAGTTTTATGCTAAGTTTAGGCTGTATACAAGCAAGAGAATGTAATTTAGATACTTGCCCTGTTGGTGTTGCTACACAAGCCCCAGATTTAGTAAAAGCATTGGTTGTAGAAAAGAAGAATACACGTGTAAAAAATTACCATAACAAAACAATTTCTTCGGTAAAAGAAGTAGTTGCAGCTATGGGAGTTACAAGTATTTCTGATTTAAAAGCAAATCAAGTTTTTAGAAGACAAAAAAATGATGAAATAGAAAGTTTAGAAACTATTTATTACAACAAATAAAAGCGAGATAATTATGGAATATTTTGACATTGTTATTATTGGAGGAGGACCAATAGGAATTGCATGTGGATTAGAAGCTAAAAAGAAAGGCTTAAGTTATCTTATTTTAGAAAAAGGACCTATTGTAAATTCGTTATTTAATTATCCTGTAAACATGCAATTTTTTTCTTCTTCAGAAAAATTAGAAATAGATGATATTCCGTTTATTAGTAAAGAAGCAAAACCAAGAAGAAGCGAAGCTTTAGAGTATTATAGAAGAATTGCAACATCAAATAAATTGAATATCAAATTGTTTGAAAAAGTAAATTCCGTATCTAAATTAAATGAAGAGTTTACAGTTGTTTCAGAAAAAAATACCTACAAATCTAAGAATATAATTATTGCCACAGGTTTTTATGACATACCAAATACATTAAATATTCCTGGAGAAGACCTGCCAAAAGTTTCTCATTATTACAATGATCCACATTATTTTGCCGGACAAAAATTAGCTGTAATCGGTGCAAGTAATTCTTCTGTAGACGCAGCTTTAGAATCTTATAGAAAAGGGGCAGAGGTTACTTTAATTATTAGAGGTGATGAAATTGGACAACGTGTAAAATATTGGGTAAGACCAGATATTATCAACAGAATTAAAGAAGGAAGTATAAAAGTATATTATAATACTACGGTTACAGAAATTAATAAAGAAACAATCACCATTTGTACTAAAAATGGTTTAGAAACTCTACCAAACGATTTTGTGTTGGCTTTAACAGGTTATAAACCAAATTTTACTTTTTTAGAGCAAGTTGGTGTGTCTTTATCTAATGATGAAAAGAAAATACCTACTTATAATGATCAGACAATGGAAACCAATGTAAAAGGTGTTTATTTAGCTGGCGTAATTTGTGGAGGTTTAGAAACTCATAAATGGTTTATAGAAAACTCTAGAGTTCATGCAAAAATGATTGTTGCAAATATTTTAGATAATTAAATAATTTAAAATATTAATTGTTTGGTTTAGAGTGTTTAAAATTTATATTTGTTAAATAAAAATACTAATCAATGAAAAAAAACATCATTTTTTGCCTCTTCTCATTTTTTATGACAGCACTTATTTATAGCCAAGATCAATATATTTTTCCAGCAGGAAATGGAGCGTTAAGCGATGCTTTTCTAAAAGAGATTATAAAGTTAACAGGAAAACAAAAACCTAAGATTTGTTATTTACCAACAGCTTCTGGAGATAGAGAAAGCAATATAATTAAATGGTACGAGCAAGCCCGTGGCTTATCAATAGAACCATATGTACAAAAAGTTTGGATAAGTTCTTACAGACAAAAAGAAACATTTGAAGAGGTTTTGTTAGGTATGGATGCAATTGTAGTTGGTGGAGGAAATACACTTAATATGATAGCAATTTGGAAAGCACAAGGTATTGATAAAGTATTAAAACAAGCTTTAGAAAAAGGAATTGTTTTAGCTGGTGGAAGTGCAGGATCTTTGTGTTGGTTTGAAAATGGAACAACAGATTCTAGACCTAAAGAGTTAAGTGTTGTAGAAGGTTTAGGTTTTTTACCTTTTAGCCACAGTCCGCATTACGATAAAGAAGAGTATCGTAGACCTTTGTATGAGAAAAATATTAAAGAAGGTATTTTTAAAGCAGGTTATGCTATGGATAATAATTCTGGTATTGTTTTTAAAAATGGCAAACCATTTAAAGTATTTTCTATGGGAGAAGAATATAATTGCTATTATGTATCATTAGTAAATGGAGAAATCGTTGAAGAAAAATTAGAGAAAATAGTCTTAAAAGATTAAAAAGCATCAATGATTAGAATAAAAACCATTACTTTTTACTGAGTTTCTTAGTAAAAAGTAATGGTTTTATCTTTTTATATAATTTCCAAATTTGCACACTTATTTAGCAAACCGATAAAGTTGTTTTATTAGAATAGTTAGAATTTTGCAGTATGGATAAAATATCAAACTTCGGAATTTTCACACTGTTATTTGTTAGTAGTTTAACTATAATGGTAGGTACAGTAATTGCACCTTCCTTATCAGGGATTGTGGCGCATAAAAACTTAGGGTTTTCACCTAGTTGGTTAATAACATTACCTTCTCTTGGTGTGGTACTTTTTGCACCTATAATTGGTAAGCTGCTATTTAAATTGGGAACTATTAAATTATTAACTTTAGGTCTTGTGCCTTATGCTATCTTGGGGGTAATTGGTGCATTTATTACAAATGATTATCTATTAATTGCAGATCGAATTTTATTAGGAGCAGCAACTGTTGCAATTCAGGTTTCTGTAACTGCTTACATTGGCGATTTTTTTACAGGCGAGCATAGAATGAAAATGATTGCATGGCAAGGGATGTCTATAGAGTTAGGTGGCGTTGTTTTTTTAGCAATTGGTGGTATTTTGGGCGAAATGCATTGGCAATTGCCTTTTTACATTTATTTGTTAGCTTTACTTTGTTTGTTTTTAGTAGCAAAAACTTTACCTAAAACAAATAAGCGTATAAATGAAGCAAAACCAGAAGATCTTGTATCAGATAGTAAAAACAGCACAAAAGTAAAACTAATATTTATAGCCTCTCTTTTAGCTATGATGTTGTTTTTTATAGGTTTTGTAACACTGCCATTATATTTGCCAGAATTTTTTGGTTTTAGTGAGTCTAAAACAGGTTACTTAATGGCTTTTATTTCTCTAATAGCAATTATTACAGCAAGCCAAATGCCTAAAATGGTAAAAACATTAGGCGATGGTAAGACAGTGTCTTTAGGGTTTATTTTCTTTATGTTAGGCTATCTTGTGTTAGCAACTGTTTCTAGTGTGCCATTTTTAATAATTACTGCCATTTTTATTGGTATTGGTTTTGGTTTTACAATTCCGTTATTAAACCACATGATGTTAGAAATAAGTACTTTAAAAAGTCAAGGTAAAAATTTAGGTTTGTTTTCTATGGGTGTTTTTGGAGGACAGTTTTTATCTACTTTTATAGAATATGTATCTAATAATTATAAAGCAATTTACGGAGTAGCTGCTATAATGGCTATAATTATTGCCATTGTTTTATATATTTTGTTTACAAAAAACGCAAAAAAATAGAGTTTAAAAAATCTTCTTACATTTGGTAAAATAGATCAAGTGTAGATGAACCCAAAAGATTGGAATACAAGAATTCAAATCATAAATAACTTTAAAAATAAAACAGAAATACTTTCGGATAATTCGATGGGAATTTATTTTGAATTTAATTCTGATAGTTCATTAATCATTCACTTTAAGCCGCTAAATGAAGTTTTTGATTCTACAATATTTAATGAAAATAATAGCGTTTTAATTAATTTTGAACGAGATCTTATTGATGAAGATGATGTTGAATTTGCGTTGGATATCTTTTCTCTTTTTAATAAATATCCTCAGTTTTGTATAAATAATGACGATGAGGTTGATAAAATAAAGCAGCTAATTTTATTGTTAAAAGAAGAATATAAGAGTGAAAATTCTTCTTATATTATGTTTAAAACGCTGCTTAAAGCATTGTTGCTTTATTTAATCCGTTATCAGAATAATGGTTTTTTAGAACAAGATTTAAATCAGAAAAGAGTATTTCAATTTTTAGAATTAATGGAAACCTCTTTTTTAACTGAAATAACTACAGAATATTACGCCAATCAGTTAAGAATTAGTAGCAAACGATTAAATCAAATATTAAAAGAAAAACTAAATTTAACGGCAAAACAAATTATACAGCAACGCCAAATTACAGAAGCTAAAAGAAGACTTATAAGAGGAGAAATAAGTACAAAAGAACTGGCTTTTCTTTTAGGTTTCGATTCTTTAAGTAGTTTTTCTCGTTTCTTTAAGAAAAATGTAGGTGTAAGCCCGTCTGTTTTTAAGAAGGAACATTAAGTTTTAAAATAGATAGATAATTTAATTAATCAATTTTAAAGAACATATAATTCTAATTTGTTTAACAGGAATAATTTCTATTTTTTTTGTTGAATCATTTTTAATGATAAGGTTAAAGTCTATTTTTTTGTTTCTGTTTAATAAGTCAAAACTGTTTTTCTGCTGATTAAATTTATCATTATTAAATCTTTTTAATAGCTTTTTATAAGATGTAATATCTAGTTTTTCTATTTCATCAAAATCTACAAATTTTGAACCTTTATTTTTGTTTTTGATGAAATTTATAAATTTAGAACCTTGACAAATTTGAAATGAACCTCTTTCTGAATTGTTTTTTACTATCTCTTGGTTACATTCAATTTTATCAAACAAAACGTATATTTTTTCTGCAGGTCTAGGTATAAAAATTAAAATAACCATAAAGATTAAAAGAATTGAGCCAATGATGTATTTGTACCTTTTCATATAATCAATAAATTATTATTTTATCAAATACAATGCCTAAAAAAAACCGTTTCATAAAGAAACGGTTTTAAAATATCAAAAATAATACTGTTTATTCTACATATAATCTTCTATAGGTGTACAAGAACAATTTAAGTTTCTGTCACCAAAAGCATCATCTACTCTACGCACAGTTGGCCAAAATTTATTGTCGGCAATGTATTCTAGCGGAAAAGCAGCTTGTTTTCTTGTGTAAGGTAAAGTCCACTCGTCTGCAGTTAACATTTCTTGAGTATGCGGTGCATTTTTTAAAGGATTATTATCATCTTCTTTAGTAGCAACTTCAATTTCTTTTCTAATAGAAATCATGGCATCACAAAAACGATCTAATTCTGCAATACTTTCAGATTCTGTTGGCTCAATCATCATTGTTCCTCCTACAGGAAAAGAAACCGTTGGTGCATGAAAACCATAATCCATTAAACGTTTTGCAATATCTACAACTTCAATTCCCTTTTGTTTAAAATCACGACAATCAATAATCATTTCATGCGCAGCTCTGTTCATTTCTCCAGTATACAAAGTATCATAATGTCCGTTTAAACGCTCTTTAATATAATTTGCATTTAAAATGGCATTTTTTGTAGAGTCTGTTAAACCTTTTGCACCAAGCATTGTTATGTATCCGTAAGAAATTAAACATACTAAAGCAGAACCCCAAGGTGCAGCAGAAATTGCTGTAATAGCATCATCACCTCCTGTAGTAACAATAGGATTTGTTGGTAAAAACGGCACTAACTGTGGAGCAACACAAATTGGACCAACTCCAGGACCACCACCACCATGAGGAATAGCAAATGTTTTATGTAAGTTTAAGTGACAAACATCTGCACCAATTGTAGCAGGATTTGTTAAACCTACTTGTGCATTCATATTTGCACCATCCATATACACTTGTCCGCCATTATCATGTATAATTTGTGTAATTTCTTTAATTGCTTTTTCATAAACTCCGTGAGTTGATGGATATGTAACCATTAAAGCAGATAAATTTTCTTTGTGTAAAATAGCTTTTTCACGTAAATCTTCTACATCAATATTCCCTTTATCATCTGTTTTGGTAACAATAACTTTCATTCCGGCCATTACTGCAGACGCAGGATTTGTACCGTGAGCAGATGCCGGAATTAAACAAATATTTCTATGTGCATTTCCGTTAGCTTCGTGGTAAGCTCTAATAGTCATTAAACCAGCAAACTCTCCTTGTGCACCAGAATTTGGTTGTAAAGATGTACCTGCAAAACCAGTAATAACATTTAATTGGTGTTCTAATCTTTTTAAAACTTGTTGATATCCTTCTGCTTGATTTAAAGGAACAAAAGGGTGGATGTTACCCCATTGAGGATTGCTTAAAGGCAACATTTCTGAAGCAGCATTTAGTTTCATTGTACAAGAACCTAAAGAAATCATAGAATGATTTAATGCTAAATCTTTACGTTCTAATTTTTTAATATAACGCATCATATCTGTTTCTGATTGATACGTGTTAAAAACCTCATTTTCTAAAAAAGAAGTATTTCTTTGGATATTTTCTGTAATAACTTCAAAATCTGAATTAAAAGATTCTTTAGTTAAAATTTGATTGAAATTACCTACATTTTCTGCTTCAGTAGAATCTGGTTTTTTCTTTAATTGACCAAAAATGGTAAATAATTTCATTAAATCTTTTTGAGTAGTTGCTTCATTTATAGAGATAGAAATGTGTTTATCATCTACATAATTAAAGTTTACTTTAAAAGATTCTGCAACAGATTTTAATTTAATACAGTCTATTTCTACCAATAAAGTGTCAAAATAAGAACTGTTTAATTGATTAAAACCAGCTTTATCTAAATAATCTGCAACTAATTTAGTTTTGTTATGTACAGCATCTGCAATATGTTGTAAACCATTTTTACCATGATAAACAGCGTACATACCCGCCATAACAGCTAATAAAACTTGTGCTGTACAAATGTTAGAAGTCGCTTTTTCTCTTTTAATATGTTGCTCTCTAGTTTGTAAAGCCATACGTAAAGCACGTCCTCCGTTTTTATCTTTGGTAATACCTATAATACGACCAGGAATACTTCTTTTGTATTTTTCTTTTGTAGCAAAATAAGCTGCATGAGGACCTCCGTAGCCTAACGGAATTCCGAAACGTTGTGTGGTACCTACAACAACATCAACGCCAAATTCTGCAGGAGCTTTTAATTTTACTAATGATAAAATATCTGCAGCAACAGCAACTTTAATATTGTTTTCGTTTGCTTTGGCAACAAAATCTGTGTAGTCAAAAATCTGACCATGTTTACCTGGATATTGTAAAATTGCTCCAAAAAACTCATCAGAAAAATCAAATTCTTCATGGTTTCCAACAACCAATTCTATACCAATAGGTGTAGATCTTGTTTGTAAAACAGATAAAGTTTGTGGTAAAATTTCTTCAGAAACAAAAAACTTTTTTATACCAGCTTTCTTTTGCGCTCTTTCTCTAACATCAAACAATAAAGCCATTGCTTCTGCAGCAGCTGTACTTTCGTCTAATAAAGAAGCATTTGCCAACTCCATACCCGTTAAATCGCAAATCATAGTTTGGTAATTTAACAAAGCTTCTAAACGACCTTGTGCAATTTCTGCTTGGTAAGGTGTGTAAGCGGTATACCAGCCTGGGTTTTCTAAAATATTTCTTTGAATTACACTTGGCACAATAGCTTCATGATAACCTAAACCAATGTAACTTTTAAAAACTTTATTTTTTTCTGATAATTCTTTAATATGTGCTAAATACTCATATTCGCTTTTGGCAGGAGCTAAATCTAGTTCTTTTTCTAGTCGGATGTCATCCGGAATAGTTTCATAAATTAACTGATCTAAACTATCAGCATTTATTTTTGATAACATTTTTTTTTGCTCTTCTAAATTAGGGCCAATGTGTCTATTTTGAAACGAATTTGTATTCATTAATTCAAGTTTTGTTTAAATATAAATCAATCTATTTATAGTTTTGTTGTAAATAGATTAAAAAGACTCTGTTTTTGCGAGCAAAAATAAGGATTTTACAAGATTTTAAGTTGATGTAAATTTCATAAAATAGCGTTAATTATCAACCAAATTAAAATGTTATTAACATAAGCTTTACTTTTGTTAAATGAGCTTACTAAAATTAGTTTTCGATTTTTATATAAAAGCAAGCATTCATGTTGCTTTTTCTGTGTATGCTTTTTTAAGGATTACAGAAATATATTTTAACTTACCTAATAATAAACCACTAAATTATTTTATATTTTTTGGCACTATTACAGGTTATAATTTTGTAAAATATGCAGGTGTAGCAAAGTTGCATCATAGAAGTTTAACTAATGATTTAAAAGCTATTCAAATTTTTTCATTTCTATGCTTTTTGGCATTGTGCTATTTTGCTTTTCAAATAAAATTAAACACACTTTTTTTTACAATACCTTTTACACTTTTAACAGTTTTATACGCGGTTCCGTTTTTAGGTGGATTCGAAAAAAATTTAAGACAAATTAGTTATTTAAAAATTCTTGTAGTAGCTTTTGTTTGGGCAGGTTTTACTGTTTTAATACCTCTTTTAGATTCTGGTAAAGAAATCTCGTTTAAAATAACAATGTTAACCTTACAAAGGTTTTTAGTTGTAATTATCTTAATATTACCTTTTGATATAAGAGATGTAAAGTATGATGTAATATCTTTACAAACAATTCCTAGAAAAATAGGAATAAAAAAAACCAAAAAATTAGGTTTAATTCTACTTGTTTTTGCGTTGCTGTTAGAGTATTTAATTTCTTCATCTAGCTTGTTAAAAACTCCGTTTATGCTTTTCTTTTTTTTAACAATTATTTTATTAATGAGAACCAAAAGCGAGCAGTCTAAATATTATTGTTCTTTTTGGGTAGAAGCATTGCCAATTATATGGTGGTTACTTCTTTTAGGATTTCATAATTTTTAGAACATAAATATGTTTTTTTTATAAAGTTTTTTAAGAAAAAGAATAAATTAAAAAGATATCACAAAACTATAAAAGAGCTTTATAAGTCTCTACTATATTTGTAGCTTTACACACTTAAATTCATTTAAGATTTATAGTAATGAGTAACACAAAAAGAAATTATATTTTCGATTTTGATAGCACTTTAACAAAAGTAGAAGCGCTAGACGTTTTAGCAGAAATTACGCTAGAAAACAATCCTAGAAAACAAGAGATTATTCAAGAAATAATAGATATTACCAATTTAGGAATCGATGGCGAAATCTCCTTTACAGAATCTTTAGAAAGAAGAATAAAGTTATTAGAAGCAAACAAAACAGACTTATCGGGTTTAATAGAAGCTTTAAAAAAACAAGTATCTAAATCCATAGAAAGTAATAAAGAGTTTTTTGAAGAATTTGCAGATGATATTTATGTAATTTCTTGTGGATTTAAAGAATTTATAGATCCTATTGTAAAAGAATACAATATACCTTCAGAACGTGTATATGCAAACACTTTTGAGTTTGATGAAAAAGGTAAAATTGTTGGTTTTGATGCTAACAATCCGCTTTCTCAGCACAACGGAAAAATAAAATGTTTAAAAGACATGGAGTTAGAAGGAGAGATACAAGTTATAGGCGATGGATATAGTGATTATGTAACTAGACAAGCAGGTATAGCTGATAAGTTTTTTGCTTATACAGAAAATGTTTCTAGAGAAAAAACTACAGAAAACGCAGATTATATTGCACCAAATTTAGATGAATTTTTATACGTTAACAAGTTGCCAAGAAATATAAGTTACCCAAAGAACAGAATTAAAATATTATTATTAGAAAACGTGCATCCAGATGCTTTTAAAAAGTTAACAGATGACGGCTTTTCTGTAGAAACAATTTCTAAAAGTTTGTCTGAAGATGAATTGATAGAAAAAATAAAAGATGTACACGTATTAGGTATTCGTTCTAAAACAAACGTTACACAAAAAGTAGTAGATGCAGCAGAAAAATTAATGGTAGTTAGTGCGTTTTGTATAGGTACTAAGCAAATAGATTTAGAAGCTTGTAAAGAAAAAGGTATTGTTGTTTTTAATGCACCTTATAGTAATACTCGTTCTGTAGTAGAATTAGCTATCGGAGAAATTATTATGCTAATGCGTTCTGTTTTTCAAAGAAGTACAGAAATACATAACGGGCAATGGAAAAAAACAGCCGAAGGATCTAGAGAAGTACGTGGTAAAAAATTAGGTATTGTTGGTTACGGTAATATTGGTAAACAATTATCTGTTTTAGCAGAAGCTTTAGGTATGGATGTTTATTATTACGATGTAGAAGACAAATTATCTTTAGGTAATGCCACAAAAATGGGTACGCTTAAAGAATTGTTAGAAGTTGCAGATGTGGTTACTTTACATGTAGATGATAATGCAGCTAATAAAAATTTCTTTGGCGAAACAGAAATTGCCCAAATGAAAGATGGCGCACATTTAGTAAACTTAGCAAGAGGTTTTGTAGTAGATATACCAGCATTAGTAGCAGCTTTAAAAAGCGGAAAATTAGCAGGTGCAGCAATAGATGTTTACCCTTCTGAACCTAGAAAAAATGGAGAGTTTGTTACAGAATTACAAGGTTTGCCAAATGTAATTTTAACACCACATGTTGGTGGTAGTACAGAAGAAGCACAAAAAGATATTGCAGATTTTGTACCAAGTAAAATAATGGCTTACATCAATTCTGGTAATACAGTAGACGCAGTAAACTTTCCAAATATTCGTTTACCAAGACAATCTAAAGCACATCGTTTTTTACATATTCATAAAAATGTGCCTGGTGTAATGGCAAAAATTAATAAAATTTTAGCCAAATACGATTTAAATATTACAGGCCAGTATTTATCTACAGATCCTAAAGTAGGTTATGTAATTACAGATTTAGATAAAGAATATAACAAAGAAGTTATAGATGAGTTAAGAGCTGTAGAGGGTACAATAAGATTTAGAGTATTGTATTAATAAGTAGTATCTTTATAAAATATAAACACCTTCAGATTTTAATTTGAAGGTGTTTTTTTTGAAGCTATTTTCTGCTTTTACTACTCGCTTTTTTCGTTCTTCAAAAGAGCTCAAACAAACCGTTTCAAATGCATAGCATTCAACGAATCAATAAAATAGAAAAGCAGAATTAATAAAGGTTAAGCCTATTTATTAAGTTTTATTATTTAACTAGAAACAAAACTTTAGATAAAATAACTAAAGTTTAATCTCTTCTTTTAGATCAATAATCAGTTTATCTTTTTCACCTAAATAGCGTCTACTACCTAAATATCTATTTTTATTAAAATCATCATATTCAGGATGATTTTCATCCATAGAACTTAAATGCACATTTCCTGCAGAATGTATAAATTCCATTTTGCCATTACCTAGCCAAATGCCAACATGCGTTACACGTTGTTTTTTATCTGCAGTTGCTTTTTTACCAAAAAATAGTAAATCCCCTTTTTCTAAACCTTCAAATTTTAAATCTTCATCTACAATTTTACCAGCAGTAATTTGTTGCGATGCATCTCTAGGAATTACAAAACCGTTAATTAGGTATACCATTTTAGTAAAACCACTACAGTCCATTCCTTTGCTAGAAGTTCCTCCCCATAAATAAGGAGAACCCATCATTGTTTTTGCAACTGTTTCTATATTTTCTTGAGTAGCGTCTACATTTTGCAACCAATTATTGTAAACAAGAGCTTCACTTTTTTTAATATATCCAATTCTATCATCAGGATATTTTACTTTATAAAAATCATTATCTTCTGTAATGTATTTTAACAAGCCTCCTAAAGTAATATCGGCAACAATTTGAGATTTATCAGACTTATCAGAATAAACATATCCAAAATTTTCTGTATAAATTACTTTTTTAGCAGCATCCCAAGCATTAATTTCAGCTTTTGTCATTCTTGTAATTCCACCTCTATCAACCCAAGAAATATAACTATCAGGAGTTTGAATTCTATAAAAATCACCTTTTTTATCTAATACTTTTAAAGACATACCTAATAAACCTTGCGTACCTAATTCTGCAGAGTGTTTTGGGTTAGAACGGATGTTGATTACAGAGTTTCTTGCTACAGCAAATTGTAGGTTACCAACAGCAGAATCTGGTAAAACACGTACGTTATTGGTAAATTTTAAGTTTCTTTTTTTAAGGCTATCTAATAAAATGTTAAACGCTTTTTTACAGGTTGTTTCTCCTTCTAAAATAAGTTGATTATCAACTTGTTCAAAATTAATATCAAATAATTCTACTCTTTTATCAGGAGCAAATTTAGCTTTTAATTCAGCGTGTATATTTTCAATTTCTTCTGTAGAATATGTTTCATTTTTACAAGAAAAAATTACGGTTAAAAGTAAGATAGAAAAAAGTTTTGCAAATTTCATTAAAGATAGATTTTTAGCTAAAGTACAAAAAATCAAAATTTAAAAAAATTGAAATCTCATTAGTATTGTTTTATCTTTGGGTAAACCATTTTTTTAAGATGCAATATCAAAATACCTTAGCTTTTGCTAAACAACAAGATAAAGAAGATCTGCTTGCAGATTATAAAAATCAATTTTACATACCTAAAGATAAAAACGGAAAAGATTGGTTGTATTTTACAGGTAATTCTTTGGGTTTACAACCAAAAATTACTAAAAAATACATCAATCAAGAATTAGAAGATTGGGCAAATTTAGGTGTAGAAGGGCACTTTGAAGCTAAAAATCCATGGTTAAATTATCACGAATTATTAACCGATAAAATGGCGAAAATTGTAGGAGCCAAGTCTGTTGAGGTTGTGGTAATGAACACGCTAACTACCAATTTACATTTATTAATGGTTTCGTTTTACAGACCTACAAAAACAAAATATAAAATTGTTATAGAAAGTGATGCTTTTCCTTCGGATAGATATGCAGTACAATCTCAATTAGAATTTCATGGGTTTTCTAAAGATGATATTATTGAATGGAAACCTAGAAAAGGAGAAGAATTATTAAAAATAGAAGATTTAGAAACTATTGTAGAAACACAAGGTGATGAAATTGCGTTGTTGTTAATAGGTGGTGTAAACTATTATACCGGTCAGTTTTTAGATTTAAAGAGAATTGCTCAGATTGGCCATGCTAAAGATTGTGTTGTTGGTATTGATTTAGCACATGGAGCAGGTAATATTCAGCCAAATTTACACGATTCTGGTGTAGATTTTGCTGCTTGGTGTACCTACAAATATTTAAATTCAGGTCCTGGAAGTTTAGCTGGATTATTTGTGCATGAAAAACACGCAAAAAATAAAGATTTACCACGTTTTGCTGGTTGGTGGAATCATAATAAAACCACACGTTTTAATATGAGAATGCCTTTTGATGTAATGGAAGGCGCAGAAGGTTGGCAATTGTCCAATCCGCCAATATTATCTATGGCAGCAATTTTGGCATCTTTAGATTTGTTTGATAAAGTAGGTATGAATACTTTAAGAGAAAAGTCTGAAAAACTAACCGGTTATTTCGAGTTTCTAATCAATGAAATTGGTTCTGATGATATTAAAATTATTACACCAACAAATCCAAAAGAACGCGGTTGTCAATTATCTATTCAAGTAAAAAATGCAGATAAAAGTTTGCATAAAAAACTAACCGAAAATAACATTATTACAGATTGGCGAGAGCCAGATGTTATAAGATGTGCGCCAACACCATTTTATAATTCTTTTGAAGATGTATATCAGATGGTGTCAATATTAAAAAGTTTGTTATAAAAATGAGTGTTTTTTCTAAAATTATAAAAGAAGAAGAAATTTTAGTAAAGTTAAAAACTAAAAGAGATATCGGTTTTTGGCAATATCAATTATTTGGAATTTTAAGTTTGTTTATGGAAAAAAGAAACGATTTCTTTATAATAACTAACAAACGAATTTTAATCTCTATCAAAGAAAATATAACAGCAAATATTATTTATAAAGATTTTTCTAAAATAAAATTTAATACAAAAACAGATTTGTTAAGTTTTGTAAATGAAGATAATCAAGTAAAAGAAATCTCATTGTCTAAGTTAAAATTAGAGTACGATGATTATCAATTTTTAAAAAATAAATTAAATTAGTATCAATAATAAAAGATGAATAAAACAGATAAAATACTAATTATAGGTGCAGGACTTTGCGGTTCTCTTTTAGCATTACGTTTAGCACAAAGAGGTTATAAAGTTGAGTTGTATGAAAGCAGACCCGATCTTAGAAAAGTAGATATTTCATCTGGTAGGTCTATTAATTTAGCGTTGTCAGACAGAGGTTTTAAAGCTTTACGCTTATGTGGTGTAGAAGAAAAAGCAAGAGAAATTTGCATACCAATGTTTGGGCGTTTAATGCATGATAAAGCAGGAAATACTTTTGCTTCTAATTATTCGGGAAGAGAAAACGAATACATAAACTCTATTTCTCGTGGCGATTTAAATGCACTTTTATTAAACGAAGCAGAAAAACATAAAAATGTAAATATCTATTTTAATAAAAAATGTAAAAATGTAGATTTAGAAAACAATGTTGCCTATTTTAAAGACTACAAAACCAAAGAAGAATTTAGCATAAAAGCCACAGTAATTTTTGGTGCCGATGGTGCAGGTTCTTCACTTAGAAAAAGCTATTATTTAGAAAAGAAATTCTTGTTTTCTTATGCGCAAAATTATTTAAATCACGGTTATAAAGAATTAGAAATTCCTGCAGATAAAACAGGTAAACATCAAATAAGTAATCAACATTTACATATTTGGCCACGTGGCGATTTTATGTTAATTGCGCTTCCAAATTTAGATGGCAGTTTTACGGTTACACTCTTTTTAAGTTATAATGAAGGCGAATTTAATTTCGAAAATTTAACCACAGAAGAAAAAATAACACAGTTTTTTAAACAAGAATTTCCAGATGCTTTGGCATTAATACCTGATATAAAAGAAGAATTTTTAAACAACCCAACTGGTGCTTTAGGTACTGTAAAATGTTCGCCTTGGTCTTATCAAAACAAAACTGTTTTATTGGGCGATGCAGCACACGCAATTGTACCTTTTTATGGGCAAGGAATGAATGCTTCTTTTGAAGACGTTACCGTTTTTGATGAAATTTTAAATCAATTAGAGAACAGTTTAGAAGTATATTCTTGGAAATCTGTTTTTAAAGCCTATGAAAAAGCAAGAAAAAAAGATACAGATGCCATTGCAGATTTAGCGATTGACAATTTTTATGAAATGAGAGATCATGTAGCAAATCCTATTTTTAAAGAAAAAAGAAAAATAGAAATGGATTTAGAAAAAACGTTTCCAACCCAATATTTTTCTAAATATTCTTTAGTTACGTTTAATGAAAACATCGGTTATAATACCGCCATGAAAAAGGGTAGAGCACAAGACAAAGCCCTGTTAAATTTAATAGCAGATAATGAAGTGCACACGCATTTAAACATGACAAAAAACGAATTAAAAGTTATTTTAGAGAAAGTAAAAACAGAAACAGACAACATTTTAAAAGAAGATAAAATAGCCGGATTATAATTTTTTTTGAAGCTAATCCTGCTTTCCGCACTCGCTTTTTTTGCCCAAAAGCAAAAAAGAGCTCAAACAAATGCTACAATCAGGGTTAAACCTACTTGTAAAAGTGGTTGCTTTAAATTAACTAAGAGAGAGTTTAGAAATTAATGAAAACATACATCCTTTTACTTCGAGGAATTAACGTGTCAGGGAAAAACAAAATCCCGATGGTAGAGTTACGTAAATTATTAAACGATTTGCAGTTTAAAAATGTACAAACATATATACAAAGCGGTAATATTATTCTGCAATCAGATAAGAGTAAAGAAGAAGTTGGTAATCAGGTAAAAATAGAAATCAAAAATAAGTTTGGTTTCGAAGTTCCGGTTATTGTAAAAACAATTACAGAGGTTGAAAAAATATTTAAAAATTATCCATTTTCTTTAGAAAACGAGAAAATTGTAGCTTTTTGTTTTTTAGAAAAACCGGTAAAAGAAATCATTTTAGATATTAAAAATACAGGAGAAGATCAATATAAAGTTGATAATGATGTTGTGTATTTAAACTGTGTTTCTGGTTTTGGTAAAACAAAATTAACCAACAATACAATTGAAAAAAAGTTGAATGCTATTGCCACAACTCGTAATTTTAAAACAACAAAAAAGTTGTTAGAATTATCAAAATCATAAAAATGAATACAGCCATAAAAGAAAAAATAATACAAGTTTGTAATGATAAAATTGCCAAAAAAGGAGACAACGTAGGTTTGTCTTTCTATGCATTTTTTAAGAATAAAAACGACAATCCTAAATTATTAATGGAAGTTGCAACTTGGTGGATAGAAACGAACAAATTAGATCATTTTGAAAAAGCAGTTAAGATTAAACAAATGATTTTAGAAGCATAAAAAAGTTTAAATTTATAACAAAATTTGCGTTAGGGATTGAAGTGGCATCCTTTTTTATGTCTGTTCGAGTAAATTTTGAAGAATGAAAAATTTGTAACGAGAAGAGCAGAAAAAAGATATAACGGAAAGCCCGACCTTTAGGAAACGCCCAAAATAGAATAATATGAGCAATTTAGTACAACCTTTAAATTTTAAAAAGTGGATTGATGAACATCGTCATTTATTAAAACCGCCTGTTGGTAACAAGCAAGTTTGGGATAATGGCGAGTATATTGTAATGGTTGTTGGTGGCCCAAATAATAGAAAAGATTATCATTATAACGAAACACCAGAGTTTTTCTACCAAGTAGAAGGTGATATGATTTTAAAAATCATAGACGATAAAGGCGAGCAAATTGATGTAGAAATTAATGAAGGCGATATTTATTTGTTGCCTGGTAAAGTGCCACATTCTCCACAAAGAAAAGCAAATACAGTTGGTTTGGTAATAGAATATCCAAGGTCTGAAGGAATGTTAGATGCTTTAGAATGGTATTGCGAAAATTGTGGAAATCCGTTATACAGAGAAGAATTTCCGTTAGAAAACATAGAAAAAGATATGCCTGTAATTTTTGATAAGTATTATTCTGATATTAAAAAATGTACTTGTAATCATTGCGGAACAATAATGGAAGCACCAAAAAAAATTAAATAATGAATCGTAAACTACGCATAAACGGTCATTCACATTTATTACCTTATCCAGAAGAAATTCCTTCTTTTATGAAGGAAAAAGAAATTTTTTGGGTAGATGATGAACGCAAACACATGTTGCAAAAAGGGTGGAAACGTCCGGTAACAGATTCTAGTTTTTTCTTAGATGAAAAATTACTTTGGATGGGAAAAAACAAACTAGATCATGCAGTAGTTTTAAACCTTTCTCAGTTATATGGTAATGGTTTACGTTTAGAAGAAATGAAAAAGGCGTTGCGTTTTCAGAACGATTTTAACGCAAAAATTCAGCGAAATCATCCTTCAAAATTTACGTGTGGTTTTGTAATTCATCCTGGTTTTATTTATGGTGCTTTAGATGAAATGAAACGTTGTATAGAAGAATTAGGTTTAAAAGTATTGTGTTTACCAACACATTTTATGGATTCTATTGGGCAATGGCGTTGTGTTTTTGATGAAGAAAATGATCGGATTTTTGAATTGGCAGATAAATATAAATTAGCCATAGAAATTCATCCGTATGACGGCGATAAAATGATAAAATTAGAAAATACCAATTGGCGTTTTCATTTAATTTGGATGTTGGCACAATGTGGAGATGCCTACCATTTTTATACGTTAAATGGAATGCAAGAACGTTTTAAAAATATTAGAACGTGTTTTGCTCACGGAGGACAATTGGCACAAATGAATTTAGGAAGAAGAATACAAGGCTTTGATGGAAGACCCGATTTGTTTGAAGGAAAAACGCATCCTAGAAAAGCTGTAGGACATAAAAATATCTTTTTTGATACTTTGGTACATGATACAGATTCTTTAAAATTAATGTTAGAAAGACAAGGAACTAAGCAAGTTTTAATGGGCCTAGATGATCCGTATCCGTTAGGAGAAATGGAAAGTGATAAACAATCTTCTTATCCTGGTAAAATATTAGACCTGGCTATTGATAAAAATATTATTTCTGAAACAGAAAAAGGCCAAATTTGGGAAGATAATGTGTTGCAATGGTTGTTTGGTGATGATGAGGTTGCTAAGCAAGAGTTGATAAGTAAAATACTTTTATAAAATAAATAGTTTACAGTTGCAGTTTTTAGTTTTAGATTAACTAAAAACTGCAGCTGCCAACTAAAATTTAACCTTTACATTGTTGTAAAACTTCTTCTGCTCTTTTTAGCATAAATTTTGGATAAAATTCAGATTCTATTTTTTCTTTTTTACTTAATTCAATTGCTTTTTCTATTTGAGCACAATAAGGAGCTGTAGATTTGCCAAAGAATTTTGCAGAACCCATATTCCATTCTGCTTGTGCTAAAATAACTCTTGGGTTTTCTGGTGCAATTTGTAATGCTTTTGCATATAATTGATTGTTTTGTCCAGACAATGTCATGCCATATTTTTGTCCGTCAAAAGCAATATAACCTAAGTTTAAAAATGCTTGAGCAATTAAAATTTCTGGGTTATTTTCTGAGTTTGCCTTAGCAACATCTAAAAATTCTTGAGCTTTTGTAAGTTTTGCCGTTAAAACAGCTTCGTCTTTTAAACCAAAACTAGTTAATGTTTCTACTGTTGCTGCATAATAAGCTGGCATCCATTTTGTTGGCTCTGCTTTAGAAATTCTTTCGAATAATTGAGAGGCTTCTGTCATTTTTCCTTGTTCCCACAAGTTAAAAGCTTTTTGCATTCCGGTTTGGTATTTTGTTTGCGCAGCAATCCCTGTCGCAATGAAAATTGCGATTATTAAAAGTGTTTTTTTCATGTTGATAAAGTTTAAGTTGGTTTATTTATATTTTAATTTCAATCGTTTTATTTTCTGATAATTGAAATTTAGCATCATCGTATTTTGGAGGTCCCATAAAACCACGAGCGTTGTTAGAACAACCGTAATCTTCTTTTGGAATTTTAAACATATTTGTGTCCATCTTTTTGTTGTTATTTTCGTCATGAACAAAAGAAACTGCATATTCTCCTTTAGGTAAGCCTTTAAAAATTACGACAGATTTTTTGTCTTTTATTTTAGCTATTTCTCCTTTAAATTGTTTTTTTAAGAAGTGTTCTGGTTTGTTGTAAAGAGCTACCATTAAGGTTCCTTTGTCAGAACCTAATCCTGAAATGTTAACTGTTAGATCTAAAGATTCTTCTTGTGCATTTGTAGTTAAAATTCCAGTAAAAATGATTGCGAATACTAAAAGTAATTTTTTCATGATTGTTTTTTATTTATTGATGTTTCAAATATCTGATGAATTTATTAAAATTAATTTTAAAATCTACCGAATTGTTGTTTTTTGATTCTGAGTTGTGTTTTAGTTAATGCTATTTGTTTTTAAATGTGCTTAGCCCTGATTGAAACGGCATCCTTTTTTTATTTTTCTTAAAAAAAGATATAGTGGAAAGCAGGAAATAGCTTCTAAAAAAATTATAAATTATCTAACTGATTTGTTTTTTTGTTATCGCTAATTGTCCAGAAAAAGCCTACAAAAAAGAATCTGTCTGCACTAGGAATAATGGCTTGTCTATCAAAATTTCCGTTAGCATTTGCTGTGTTTTTGTAATTGTAACCAAATATATTTTTGTTACCTAAAACATTGTTTACAGAGAAATATAAAATCTTTTGCTGATCTATTAAATATGCCCAATTTAAACTTAACGAGTTGTAGTTTTTTGTTTTTTTATTTAAAAATCCGCTTTCATTTGGGTTGGTGTAATTACGGCCAGAAGCAAAATTATAGCTAAAACCAATTTGACTTTTCCAGTCTTCTACCCAATGTTTTGCAACAACAGAAAGGTTGTGTTTAGAAGCAAAATTAGGTGTTGCGGCAGTTGGGTAATTTTTATAATCTCTTTCTGTGTCTAAAAACGAGTAAGAAACCCAATAATCGGTGTTTTTTATTTTTCCGTTTTGTCTCCAAAAAACATCAATACCTTTAGCAAAACCGCTTCCGTTATTGTTAAAATTACTGTCAAAAATTGGATATTCATCATTGTATTTTACCAAGTTTTTGTAGTCTTTTAAATACGCTTCTATTCTAAAGATTTGCCCTTGTTTTGTGGTTTGATAATTGGCAATTAAATGCGATGTGTTTTCTGCTTTAAAATCTTGATTGAATTTTAAATATTCGTTTTTTGGGTTTTGGTAAAACTGCCCGTAAGCCAAAGAAAATTGTGAGTTTTTACTTGCTTTATATGCTAATGATGCTCTTGGAGAAAGCGTGAACTCATTTAATAATTCTGAATTTTCTGCACGAATACCAACTTTTGCAGCCAAGTTTTTAGAGAAGAAAATATCGGTTTCTGCAAACGATGCAAAAATGTTATTGTTAAAATTTAGGTTGTATTTTTTATTACTTTCTGTTGTGTAATCTTCATTAAAATCGGTTATAAAATATTCAGATCCAAAGCTTATTTTAAAACGATTAGAAAAAGCCTTTTTTAATTTTATTTTAAAATGCATTGAGTTTTCTATATCTGTAACAGAATCATCTATTATTTTAATGTTAGAATGGTCGTTGGCAAAACTAAAGCCCGTTTCTAATCGCCAATTATTAGCAAATTTATTTTTATAAGAAGTATTAAAATACAAGTTTCTATTTTTTAATCCAAAGCGCAAACCATCTTCAAAATTGATATCGTCTTGTATTACATCAAAACTAGTGTAACTAAATGCACCGTACATTTTTAAAAGAGAATTGTCTTTAAATTCGTGTCTAAAAACCATTTCTCCGTTTAAAGATTGTACAGGTTTAGTATACGTATTTCTATCAGGAAAAGCTTCTTGATAAGGCGCTAAATTAATGTAAGAAGTGTTAATGCTAAAAGAATTGTTATTCCAAATTTGTGTGTTTCCAACACCTAAACCAAGTGTCATAAAAGATAAATCTGTTTTTTCTTCTTCGGGTTTATCAATGGTGTTTAATTGTAAAACACTCGATAAAGCTTGTCCGTATTCTGCGGAATATCCACCGGTAGAAAAAGAAATTCCTTTAAACAAAAAAGGAGAAAATCTACCGCGAGAAGGTGTGTTTTGTGCTGATGGAGTATAAGGTGTAAAAACACGAATTCCGTCTATAAAAATCTGAGTTTCTTCTGCTTCTCCACCACGTACAAATAATCGTCCATCTTCATCTACGGTAGAGGTTCCTGGTAAGGTTTGTAGTGCGCCCATAACGTCGCCCATTGCGCTTGCAGTTGTAACAATATCTAAAGGTTTTAAAACGGTAACTTTTGCTTTTTCTCCGGCTTCAAAAGTTCCGGCATTTATAACAACTGCGTCTAAAGAATTTACATCGTCTCTTAATTTTATTTTTAAATTTTTTAAAGATGCAACATCTGCAGTATTTATGTAAGTTTCAAAAGAAACAAAAGAGATAACTAACGTTTGTGTTCCTTTTTCTGAAGTAGAAAAAGAAAATTCTCCTTTATCATTGGTTGATGTTCCATCGTAGGTTCCGTCTAAATAAACATTTGCGCCGTTAATAGGATTGTTTTTAGCATCTGTTACTTTTCCTGAAATTGTAGTTTGTGCAAATAATGAAATTTGACAAAAAGTAAGTAGTATAAATAATATATGTTTCATCAGTTTTGGTTTTTGATGATACAAAGATGTAGCAGTATTTGTTTTTAAAATAAAAACAAATACCGAGTTGTAATTTTTAAATGATGAATTGTAATTCTATAAAATAGGAATACACAAGTCTACAATAAACTTGTTTTCTGGATGTTCTGCAGCGTTATTGTAATAGATTTCAAAAGGATCAATTTCAGATTTTTTATAACCATTTTCTATCATAAAAGCAAAAGAAGATTCCCACGCTTGTTGAAACTGAAAAGGTGTAATTTCTAATCGAGAAACGATACATTTTGTAGGACTTAAAATTTTTAAATTAACTTCACCATCCAATTCAATTGGTTCTTTTAAAACCAAACAAGCACTCATTCTTAAATTATTAGGATCTGTAATTTTAGGGCTGTCATGATAAATAGTAACCATGTTAGTTTGCTCATTTATCAAACCTTTAGGCGTTGCCCATTTTACCAATCTATTATAAGCACTACCAATTCCTTCCATTTTTCCTTTATAAGAAATGGTTGCTAAATCTAACCTAGGTGTTTTTTTAATTTCTGGACTCGTTTTCATGCTTAACCAATTTATTGCGTTATTTATATTGCAAATATATTGCTGAAAAGTTACGCTTACTTTGCCAATATTGCTTTCTGTTTTGCAAATCTTGCTATATTTTTCTGGGCTATCTTCTTTGAATTTATTGGGCGAAATTCCGTAAAACTTTTTAAAAGATTTAGAAAAAGCAGATAAGTTACTGTAACCAACCGTTTCTGCAATTTCTGTAATATTTTTTTCTTTTTGATATAATAAATAGGCAGCAGATTTTTCGATTCTTTTTCTGTTGATAAAATTATGTACCGTTTCATTAACTACAATTTTAAATAATCGATGAAAATGAAAAGGAGAGAAATGTGCTTTTTCTGCAATAATTTCTAAAGATAATTTTTCTGATAAATTATTTTCTATAAACTCAATTGCAGTATTTAAGCGAGCAATATTTTCTTTGGCAATTTTATCAGAATTCATTTTTTGTTTTTTGCAGAAAGTAGAATACAAATCCGCTTGCAAAATAAAGAATAACATCTAAATAGTCTTTGGTATATCTTGCTAAATATTTAGGAAAAATAAACTCGAACAAAATACTATATAAAAAACACAAGTATAAAATTATTGCTAAACTTAAAGTGTAGTTTTTATCGTTTTTAGACCATTTTAAAATTTGTAAACATGGATATAAGGTAATAGGAATAATTAAAAAATCGTTTACATAAAAACGAATAATTTGTGGAATAGGAACAGAAAAATATTGAAGAAAATAAATAGTTGTTCCTGCAAGTAGAGAAAAAAGGAAGTAATAAAAGAGTGTTTTTTTCATTTTATCCGGCTGCAACCATTGCTATAAACCAAGCCAAGCCAGCACCAATTAAACTAACTATGGTAATTGCAGAATATAAAACCCAACCAACAATTTTGTAAAAAATATTTGGATGTTTTTTAAGTCTTTCTGCCAAATTAGGATTTTCTAACTCGTGTATAACCTCATCAATTTGAGCTTGTTTTACATTTGCTTCTTTAATTTCTCTCTTTTTTTCGTAAGAAATTAATGTGTTACAAACTTTACAATAATCTCTATTCTTATTAAAAGTTCCGCAGTTAGGACATTTTATCATTCTGTTTTCAGCCATATATTAACTGTTTAAAGAATGTTTGTTTTTCTTTTTATAAGGACGAATAATTAAGCGAGTTTCTCTATCAAAACGGATGTAATTATATACCCAATTTAGAAACACAATAGCTCTGTTTCTAAAACCAATTAAAGAAAAAAGATGCACAAACATCCAAACAAACCAAGCAAAAACCCCTTGAAATTTCCATTTTGGTAAATCTACAACTGCTTTATTTCGTCCTATAGTTGCCATAGAACCTTTGTCGTTATAAACAAAAGGTTTTAGTTTTTTATTAAAAAGTTTTGCTAAAATATTTTTAGCAACTAATTTACCTTGCTGAATTGCAGGTTGCGCCATCATAGGGTGTCCGTAAGGATTTTTTTCTGATGACATACAAGCAACATCTCCAATTGCATAAATATTAGGGTGATTTAAAACCTGATTGTATTCGTTTACTTTAATTCTTGCAGCTCTTTCAATAACACATTCTTCTGTTAAACCATCAATCATTTTACCTTTTACACCAGCTGCCCAAATAACAGTATCTGCTTTAAAATGATCTTCACCATTTGTAGTTACTATTTTACCATCATAATCTAAAACACGTAAATTTTTCCAAACATTTACGCCTAGTTTAATTAAAAAGTCTTCTGCTTTTTCAGAAGCTTTTGCACTCATTCCTTTTAAAATTTCACCAGAACTTTGTATTAAATTTATTTGCATTTGACGTATGTCTAAATCTGGATAATCTTTTGGTAAAATCCCTTTTTTCATTTCTGCCAAAGCGCCAGCTAATTCTACTCCGGTTGGGCCACCACCAACAATTACAAAATTCATTAAAGCTTTTCTTTCTTCTAAATTAGAGGTTAACAAAGCTTCTTCAAAGTTTTCTAAAATTAAACTTCTAATGTTTAAAGATTGCGGAACAGTTTTCATTTCCATAGCATGTTTTTGGATGTTTGTGTTTCCAAAAAAGTTGGTTGTAGAACCTGTTGCTATAATTAATTCATCATATTCTAAATTACCAATTGTGGTTTCAACGGTATTTTTATCAGGATTTATTTTTGTTACATCAGCTAATCTAAAATAAAAATTTTCTACATCGTTAAAACGTTTTCTTAACGGAAAAGCAATAGAATCTGGCTCTAATCCTCCGGTAGAAACTTGATATAATAAAGGTTGAAAAGTATGATAGTTATGTTTGTCTATTAAAACAACTTGTAATTCTTGCTCTTCTAATCCTTTTGCAGCAGCTAAACCTGCAAACCCGCCACCAATAATTACAATTCTTGGAAAACTAGTTTGTGGTATGTTCATATTGATAAATTTAAACCAAAAATACAATATGTTTATTTAAAAAAAAGAACCGTTTAAGAATTTTCTTAAACGGTTTTTAATTATTGTATGGTAGAAAGCACTTTTTTTCTCATTAATTTAGCAGAAGTAACCATGTTTTTTAAAGCTAAAATTGTTTCTGGCCAATCTCTAGTTTTTAAACCACAATCTGGATTTACCCAAATATTTTCTTCGGGTAATAATTTTGTAGCTTTTATTAATAAATGTTCTATCTCATTAATATTAGGAACTCTTGGTGAATGTATATCGTAAACACCAGGGCCAATTTCATTAGGGTATTTAAAGTCTACAAAAGCATCTAGTAATTCCATTTCAGAACGAGAAGTTTCTATAGTAATAACATCTGCATCCATATCAGAAATATTGGCTATAATATCGTTAAATTCAGAATAACACATATGTGTATGGATTTGAGTTGTATCTTTTACAACACTTGCAGAAATTTTAAAAGCATTAACTGCCCAACTTAAATAGGTTGTCCAATTGTCTTTTCTTAGAGGTAACCCCTCTCTAATTGCTGGTTCATCAATCTGAATAATTTTAATTCCTGCTTTCTCTAAATCTGCAACTTCATCTCTTATTGCTAAAGCAATTTGATTACACGTTTGTGCTCTTGGTTGGTCATCTCTAACAAAAGACCATTGTAAAATAGTTACAGGTCCGGTAAGCATTCCTTTTACATGTTTTTTAGATAAACTTTGTGCATATTGAGTCCATTTTACAGTCATTGGATTTTCTCTAGAAACATCACCAAAAAGAATAGGTGGTTTTACACATCTTGTACCGTAACTTTGTACCCATCCAAAATTAGAAAAGGCAAAACCAGCTAACCTTTCTCCAAAATATTCTACCATGTCATTACGTTCAAATTCACCATGAACCAAAACATCTAAACCAATATTTTCTTGAAATTTAATGGCACTTGTTATTTCTTTTTCTAAAAAAGAATTGTATGTTTCTTCAGATAATTGCTTGTTTTTATATTTTAATCTTAAAGATCTAACTTCTTTTGTTTGCGGAAAAGAACCAATAGTTGTTGTAGGAAATAGAGGTAATTGTAATTCTTCTTTTTGTTTTTTTTGTCTTTCTAGAAAAACATTATTTCGTAAACTATCAGGTTTTGTTAAAGAATTTACACGATTTTTAACCTTGTGGTTGTGTATAAGTGTAGATTTTTCTTTGTTGATAAAAGCGAGTTTGTTGGCCTCAATTTCTTTAATGTCTGATCCTTGTAAATTACCTTGAGTTATTTTTTTAAGCAATACAATTTCTTGTAATTTTTGTTTAGAAAAAGCCAACCATTGTATTACTTCTTTTGGTATAGAGCCCTTTTTTTCATTTGTTAAATCATATGGGCAGTGTAATAGAGAGCAAGAAGAGGAAATCCAAATATTATTGCCTTTAGTAACTTTTGCTTTGTTGATGATTTTTGTAGATATATTAAAATTGTTTTTCCAAATATTACGTCCGTTTACAATACCTAAAGAGAGTATTTGTTCTTCTTTTTGATGTTTTAAAATGATATCTAACTCATCTAAACCTCTAACTAAATCTACATGTAAAACATCAACAGGTAAAGAAAGGGTTAGGTTTAAATTGTCTTTTAAATTACCAAAATAGTTTGCTAAAATAAATTTTATATTCGGGAATTTTTCTTTTAAAAAAGTATAAGCTTTTAAGTAAGATTTTTGTTCTTTGTCGGTTAAATCTAAAGATAAATAAGGCTCGTCAAATTGTATATATGTAACGCCTTCATTTTCTAATTCTTTAATTAATTGCGCATAAACGGGTAGTAGACGGTTTAATAAATCTAATCGATTAAAACCGTTTTCTTTTTCTTTACCTATTAAAAGATAGGTTAACGGACCAATTAAAACTGGTTTTGTATTAATACCTAAATCTAAAGCTTCTCTATATTCGTTTATAATTTTACAAGAATTTAGTTCAAATTTTTGCTCTTTTTCAAATTCTGGAACTAAATAATGATAATTTGTGTCAAACCATTTTGTCATTTCTAGAGCTACAATGTCAAAATTATCTTTTTGAACTCCACGAGCCATAGCAAAATATAAATCTACAAAAGAAACATTGTCTTTTAATTTTTTAAACCTTTTAGGTATACAATTAAAAGTTAACGACATGTCTAACACTTGGTCGTAAAAAGAAAAATCATTAGAAGAAATAATATCTATTCCAATTTCTTTTTGATTTAACCAGTTTTTCTTTTTTATGGTAGAAGCAATTTTTAATAAGTCTTTTTCAGAAATTTTATTTTTCCAGTAACTTTCTATAGCTTTTTTAAGCTCTCTTTTTTCGCCAATTCTTGGATGTCCTAAAACTGTAGTTTTCATTTTTGATGGTTTTAATTACTGTGCAAACCTATGTATTAAAAATAAAAATAATGATGATTAAGGATTATTCAGAATATAAAACTATTTTTGAGTTAATTTTAGATTAAAGTTCTTTTTACGGATTAAAAGAGAATTTAAAAAAGAAAAATATTCTATGTATCAGATTGATGAAATCGATTTACAATTACTTCGTTTATTACAAAATAACGCAGATATTACAACAAAAGAACTTGCACAAAAAGTTAATCTTACAAATACGCCTGTTTTTGATAGAATAAAACGATTAAAAAAAGAAGGTTATATAAAAAAGACAACAGTTGTTTTATGTAGCGAAAAATTAGAGGCTTCTTTAATTGTCTTTTGTAATATTAAATTAAAAGAACACACCAATGAAATTGGAGAACAATTTGTAAAAGATATAATTTTATTAAAGGAAGTAACAGAATGTTACAATATTTCTGGAGATTTTGATTTTTTATTAAAAGTGATGGTAAAAGATATGAAACATTATCAGTCTTTTGTTTTAAAAAGTCTAGGGTCAATAAAAAATGTAGGTAGTGCACATAGTACTTTTGTTATGGGAGAAATTAAAAATAACCACGGAATACCTTTATAAAAATCTTTTAATTTCTTGTAATGTTTTATCAGAGTTTATAAATTCTGATATTATTTTAAATTTAACTTTATCAATATCGTCATTAAAATAAGTTGCCCATTTATCATTTTTAAATAAATGCGCTATTTGTTTTACCTTTTTTTGAGCTTCAGAAAATGGAAATAAATAATTTTTAGTTTCTTTTTTTTTAGGTTGAATTTTAGCTGTTTTGTTTTTAAAATCTACTTCTATAAAAAAGTTTTTTTCTGATGAATTAATAGGGTAGAAGTCGGTCCATTTAGCAAAACCAATTACTATTTGTTGATTTTTATAATTGTTATTGGTAATCAATTTCCACCTGCAATTAGCAACTCTTCCCCAATGATTCGATTTTCTGTAAACACCTTCGTTTGTATAAAAATACATGCTGTTAGACTTACTTTTGTAATTGGTGTCTTCTGGAAAATTAAAATCATCAATTTGTGTAAATTCACAAAAAGTATGTTTAAAAAAGTTGGTTTGGTTGTAGGTTTTCAAATAGGAATTTTATTTATTTTATAGCTAATTTTCTAGACGGTTCTCTGTAAAAACCATTTACTATAATAGAATCTTTATTAAATGTTACATTAGCAAAAGCCGATGTGTTTTCTGTATCTACCATTCCTTTAAAAGTTAAGTAATGCACATTATCTACAAATTGATAAGCACCTGCATGATTGTGTCCGTTAAAAAAGAATTTTACATTTTTATATGGTTTTATCAATGATAAAAACTGTTCTCTGTTCCAAATATTATGTTGGTCTATTGGATAAATAGGGAAATGACAGTAAAAACCCACTTTTTGATTTTTCTCTGTAGCAATCTCTAATTCATTTTTTATCCAGTTTAATTGCTTGTTACTTAAAGCTCCGTTCCATTTTTCTAAATAAGGTAAGTTTTTATCCTTTAAAAGATTAAAAATAGAATCTGTTTGTTGTTTTTTTTCTTTAGAAATAGCACCTTGATAACTTAAATCATTACCATCTAAAACAATAAAACGCCAGTCTTTTTTTACAAAACTGTAATACCTTTTATTTAAGTCTAGCTTTTTAATTATTTCTTTTTTAAGAGAATCTTCTACTTCAAAATCATGATTTCCTAAAACATGGTAAGTTTCTGATTTTAATTTTTTCCAAGTTGGTAAAATACTATCTAAACTTTTAAAATCTTTGTCAATAAAATCACCTAAATGTATTGTATAACTTAAAGAATCTTGGTTTAAGGTGTTAATTGCTTCTTTTAATCTTGTAGGAGATTTTTTATAATATCTGTCCCATTTTACATCGCAATTACAATACTGACAATCAGAAATAACTCCTATTTTAAAAGAATTATCTGTTATTTTATTACAAGAAACAATGCTAAATAAAGTAATTAAAAAGAAAATTGTTTTTTTCATTTTTTAATAATTTTCACAAATATATTACAATACAAAAAAACGCAATCAAATTAATGATTGCGTTTTTGTAATATTAAGAAAATATGTTTTCTTTTTTTTTGAAAGAATACTGAAATAAATTCAGAATCTCTGCTTACTTTACTTCTTCAAAGTCTACATCTTCTACATTATCTCCTTGGTCTGCATTACCAGCTTCTGGCTGACCTTGTGCACCGGCATTAGCACCACCTGCAGCTTGTTCAGCAGCATACATTTCTTCAGAGGCAACTTTCCAAGCTTCATTAATCTTTTCCATAGCAGCATCAATTTGTGCTAAGTCTTTAGATTCATGTGCAGCTTTTAATTCTACTAAAGCAGCTTCAATTGGATCTTTTTTATCTGCAGATAATTTATCACCAAATTCTTTTAATTGCTTTTCTGTTTGAAAAATCATAGAATCCGCTCCATTTACTTTTTCAGCAGTTTCTTTAGCAGCTTTATCTGCATCAGCATTAGCTTCTGCATCACGTTTCATTTTTTCGATTTCTTCCTCAGATAAACCAGAAGAAGCTTCTATTCTAATTTCGTGAGATTTGTTTGTTCCTTTATCTAAAGCAGATACTTTAATAATACCATTTGCATCAATATCAAAAGTTACTTCAATTTGAGGTACACCTCTTTGTGCTGGTGGTAAGCCATCTAAATGGAAACGACCAATTGTATTATTATCTGCAGCCATTGCTCTTTCTCCTTGTAAAACATGGATTTCTACAGATGGTTGGTTATCTACAGCAGTTGAAAATACTTGAGATTTTTTTGTAGGAATAGTTGTGTTTGCATCAATTAATTTTGTGAAAACATTCCCCATAGTTTCAATACCTAATGATAAAGGTGTAACGTCTAATAACAATACATCTTTTACATCACCAGTTAAAACACCACCTTGTATAGCAGCACCTAAAGAAACAACTTCATCTGGGTTTACACCTTTACTTGGCGCTTTACCAAAGAATTTTTCTACAGCTTCTTGTATTGCAGGTATTCTTGTAGAACCACCAACTAAGATAATTTCATCAATTTCAGAAGTTGATAAATCAGCATTTTTTAAAGCTGTTTTACAAGGTTCTATTGTTCTTTTTACTAAATCGTCTATTAATTGCTCAAATTTAGCTCTACTTAAAGTTCTTACTAAGTGTTTTGGTCCGCTAGCAGTAGCAGTAACATAAGGTAAGTTAATTTCTGTAGAAGAAGAACTAGATAACTCTATTTTTGCTTTTTCTGCAGCTTCTTTTAAACGTTGTAAAGCCATTGGGTCTTTACGTAAGTCCATATTTTCTTCAGCTTGAAACTCTTCTGCTAACCAGTTAATAATTTTTTCATCAACATCATCACCACCTAAATGCGTATCACCATCAGTAGCTAAAACTTCAAATACACCATCACCTAATTCTAAGATAGAAACGTCATGCGTACCACCACCAAAGTCAAAAACAACAATTTTTTTATCGTCATTTGCTTTGTCTAAACCATAAGCTAATGCAGCAGCAGTTGGCTCATTAATAATTCTTTCTACTTTTAAACCAGCAATTTCACCAGCTTCTTTTGTAGCTTGTCTTTGTGCATCGTTAAAATATGCAGGTACAGTAACAACAGCACCAGTAACATCTGTTCCTAAATAGTCTTCAGCTGTTTTTTTCATTTTTTGTAACACCATTGCAGAAATTTCTTGTGGTGTATATAAACGACCATCAATATCTACACGAGGTGTATCATTATCTCCTTTTACTACTTTATAAGGTACTCTTTGTACTTCTTTTGCAGATTCAGAAAATTTATTACCCATAAAACGTTTAATAGAATAAACTGTTTTTGTAGGGTTAGTTACTGCTTGTCTTTTTGCAGGGTCACCAATTTTACGTTCTCCTCCTTCAACAAAAGCAACAATAGATGGTGTTGTTCTTTTTCCTTCAGCATTAGGAATTACAACAGGCTCGTTACCTTCCATTACAGAAACACAAGAGTTTGTTGTTCCTAAATCAATTCCAATTATTTTACTCATAATAATTTATTTATATTAATTTTTTAATTCAATTTTACAATCTGTATTAGTCAAAGGCTGTGCCAACTGCTTTTTAATAGGCAAATGTCAGTTTATTTAAAAAAAAAATGAATTTTATTGTGACATTATGACATAATGTGTATCTAATAAAGTGTAGTGAAAGAATATTAGAGGTGTTTTTTTATTTCTTATATTTGATGAAGCTCAACTTTAAATTAAATAAATCTAATACTAAAAAAAGAAATCATGAGTAAATTTGACGAAAAAGTAGCACAGTATTCTAAGTTTATGGACGATAAAGGTCTAGACTATAATGCAGACTTATTAAAAGCTGTAACAAAAGGTTTAGGGCCGTCTATTTATAAAAGAGATGCAGAGACAGTATCTGGTTCTGATGCTAAAGAATTATTAACAGTTAAAAATAATTTTTTAATTAAAAAGTTAGGTTTAGAAGATGGGCCTCAGTTAGATGCTGCTATAGATAAAGTAATTGAAACTATAGGTAAATCTGAAAGAAGTAAATATAGAGCTGTAGTTTATTATTTATTGGCTGTAGAGTTTGGTAAAGAAGCTATCTATAGTTAATATAAAATTATATTTTAAATAAAAAATCCAACTCATTGAGTTGGATTTTTTACATTTACAGACATAATAAGTTTAATCTTTACGAATGTCGCAGTTTATTAGTGTTTTTGATATGCTTAAAATTGGTGTTGGCCCATCAAGCTCACACACCTTAGGTCCTTGGCGTGCAGCCCAAGCATGGGTTAATAAGTTAAGAGAAATAGAGATTTTTAATAGTATAGATGCTGTTAAAGTAGATTTGTATGGTTCTTTATCATTAACAGGTAAAGGGCATGCAACCGATGTAGCAATTCTTTTAGGTTTAAGTGAAGCAGACCCAGAGTATATACCAATAGAAGATCTTTTTATAATTGTTGATAGAATAAATACACAAAAAGAAATTCACTTTAAAGGAGGTAAAAAAATTCCTTTTTTTAAAGATTCTATTGTTTTTAATAGAGAGTTTTTGCCTTTTCATGCCAATGGAGTAACATTTAGAGGTTTTTCTGAAGGGAAAGAAATATCTACAGAGACTTATTATTCTATAGGTGGAGGTTTTTTTGTACAAGAAACAGATCATTTAGAGGAAGAAATAGAAATCAATAAACAAAATTTTCCTTTTCCAATCAACAGAGCTATTCAATTAGAAAATTATTGCGAAAAAGAAAATTTATTAATTTCTGATATTGTTTTGCAAAACGAATTGGTTTTAAATTCTTCTGATAAAATTGATGCAGAATTACTTAGAATTTGGGATACAATGTTAGAGTCCATGTACCTTGGCTGTCATACAAAAGGAATTTTACCTGGTGGTTTAAATGTAAAAAGAAGAGCTTTTGAAACTCATCAAAAATTAATAAAAGATGGTAGTTATAATAATCCAAAAGAATGGATTACAGCAATTAGAAGTATCGAAGTAAAATTTAGAGAAATTTTAAAATGGGTAAGCTGTTTTGCATTGTCTGTAAATGAGGTAAATGCATCTTTAGGCAGAGTAGTAACTGCACCAACAAACGGAAGCGCAGGTGTAATTCCGGCTGTTTTAATGTATTATTTAGTAATAGAAAACCATAAAGCCGATTTTAATCACATTAAAAAATTCTTATTAGTTGCTGGCGAAATTGGAAGTATTTTTAAAAAAAATGCCACAATTTCTGCAGCAATGGGTGGTTGTCAGGCAGAAATAGGGGTGTCTTCTGCAATGGCAGCAGGAGCTTTAACCGAATTGTTAGGTGGTACGCCAGCGCAATCTTTAGTGGCTGCAGAAATAGCAATGGAACACCATTTGGGGTTAACTTGCGATCCTATTGCTGGTTTGGTGCAAGTACCTTGTATAGAGAGAAATTCTATGGGAGCTATAAAAGCAATTCATGCAGCAGAAATGGCTTTAGAAACAAATCCAAAAGAATCTTTAGTACCTTTAGATAAAGTGATTGATACTATGTGGGAAACTGCTAAAGATATGAATAAAAACTACAAAGAAACATCTGAAGGAGGTTTAGCTGTAACTGTAAGAATTGTAGATTGTTAGTGTTTAGTAAGTAGTATTCAGTGGGCAGTTTGCAGATGTTTGCTGAAAACAGAACACTGAATACTGTTCACTTTTTTATCGTGTAAAGACCAAATCATTTCCAGAAGATAATTCTTCAGAAAAACGATATTTATCAACATTAAAACCTTTTAAATCTTCTATAGTATTTACATTATTATCAATAATATAACGTACCATTAATCCGCGCGCCTTTTTAGCGTAAGTCATCACAACTTTATATTCACCATTTTTAAAATCTTTAAAAATAGGTGTAATCATAGGTGCTTTTAAAACTTTTTTAGGTATTGCTTTAAAATATTCTGTACTCGCTAAATTAACTAACAATTCGTTATCTTCTAATTCATTATTTAATGAATTTGCAATAGTGGTATCCCAAAATTTGTATAAGTTTTCAGCTCTACCAACCTTTAATTTTGTACCCATTTCTAATCTATAAGGTTGTATTAAATCTAATGGTTTTAACAAGCCGTAAAGGCCAGATAAAATTCTTAAGTTTTCTTGTAGTAAAGGAATTTTCTCTTCTTCTAAAGAATTTACATCAATCCCTTGAAATACAGCTCCTGTAAAAGAGTAAATGGCTTGTTTTGCATTTTCTGTAGTAAAAGGAGTTTGCCAAGATTGATTTCTTTCATAATTTAATGCAGCTAAATCATCAGAAATTTTCATTAGTTCAGATAATTTATTTTTAGAAAGAGTTTTTAATTTTTTATTCAGTTTATTAGATTGATCTAAAAAACGAGGTTGTGTGTATAAGTTTGTAGGTACTTTGCTATCAAAATCTAAAGATTTTGCTGGAGATATAATGATTTTCATGTGTTATTGTTCAAGAATAATTAGAGTATAAAAGTACAAAGGATTCTTGCTTTCTTAAAAATATTTTAAATGTAATATATAATAATGGTATAAGTAAATGTAATAGTTTTGTGTTTTTTAATAGTAAATTATTATTTTAGTAAAAGGTTTTAAATTTGAACTATTGTAAATAAATTAGAATGGAAACGCTTTTATCATTTGTAACTATTAATAAAGAAAATTATAAGCAAGTTGCGGCTATTTATAAAGAAGGCATAGCTACCCAAATAGCTACTTTTGAAACAGAAGTGCCAGATTGGAAAACTTGGAATAACAAATATCTTTCTATAGGAAGAATTGGTTTACAGGAAGATAATAAGATTGTAGCTTGGGGAAGTTTATCTGCAACTTCTAAGAGAGCTGTTTATAAAGGAGTTGTAGAGGTTAGTGTGTATGTAAAAGAGACAGAAAGAGGTAAGGGATTGGGTGAGAAAGTATTAAATAAATTAATTAAAATTAGCGAAGAACATTCTATTTGGTCTTTACAATCAAGTATTTTTAGAGAGAACAAAGCTAGTATTCAGATTCATAAAAAATGTGGATTTAGGATTATTGGTTATAAAGAAAAAATTGCCAAACTAAATGGAGTTTGGCAAGATAATATGTTGTTAGAAAGAAGAAGTAAAATAATTAACTAACAAATTAATTATTCTAATTCAACATCTTTAGAGTTTTCAGAATAAGTTCTCCATTTTTCTAAGCACTCGGTAATGTCATCAGGTATTTCAGAATTAAATTGCATAAATTCTCCTGTTGTTGGGTGTGTAAAACCTAGTGTTTTTGCATGTAATGCCTGTCTAGGTAAAACTTTAAAACAATTGTTTACAAACTGTTTGTATTTTGTAAAAGTTGTTCCTTTTAAAATGTCATTTCCACCATAACGTTCATCATTAAAAAGAGTATGACCAATATGTTTAAAATGGGCTCTAATTTGATGTGTTCTACCAGTTTCTAATTTGCATTGTACTAAAGTAACGTAGGTTAATCTTTCTAAAACTTTAAAATGAGTAACAGCGTGTTTACCGAAATCTCCATCAGGAAAAACAGCCATTTGCAAACGATTTTTTAAACTACGGCCAATATTACCTTCTATTGTACCTTCATCATCTTCAATATTTCCCCAAACTAAAGCGTAATACAAACGCTCTGTTGTTCTATCAAAAAATTGTTTAGATAAATTAGCCATTGCATATTCTGTTTTAGCAATTACTAATAATCCGCTGGTATCTTTATCAATTCTATGGACTAGACCAGGTCTTTCATTAGAATTATTTGGCAAATTTTCTATATGATGAATTAACCCGTTTACCAATGTGCCAGAATAATTTCCGTGACCAGGATGTACAACCATTCCGGCTGGTTTATTAACTACAATTACGGTATCATCTTCATAAACAATGTTAAGAGGAATATCTTCTGCAACCAATAAATTTTCTGCAGGCGGATATGATAAAACAACTCTTATAACATCATTAGGTTTTACTTTATGATTAGATTTTACTACAACTTCATTTACTAAAATATTACCAGCTTTGGCAGCCTGTTGTATTTTGCTTCTTGTTGCGTTTTCTATAAAATTCATTAAAAATTTATCAACTCTTAAAGGTATTTGACCTTCGCTTGCTATAAATCTATAATGTTCATATAAATCATCATTCTCTATATCTTGGGGTTGTTTTTGTTGCATTTTATTTTTTTTGGTGGCAAAGTTTATTTATTATTAATTTCCTTCTCCGTCACCTAAAACCAATTCTACTATAGAATTTAGAGGTAATTGATCACCAGGATTTAAAACTTTCTTTTTATAAAGTAGACCACGTACAACATCTTTACCTATATCTTTAACATAAGTATAGCTTGTGTCTACATTTAAACCTTTAGAACGTAATTGAGAAATGGCATGTCTTTTAGTACTTCCGTTTAAATCTGGTATACTAATATCTCTATATTTAGAAGGGTTTAACGTTAAATAAATTTTACGTTTTTCTTTTACAAAATCGCCAGCTTCTGGGCTTTGTTCTATTACAGATTTTTTAGGGTATTCTGGGTTAAAACTAGCGCTATCAATAACAATGTAACCTAAATTAAGTTCTTCAAGTGTTCTATTTACATTTTCTATAGACATCTTATGTAAATTAGGAACCTGAATTTTTTGATCGTGATTTGTAGAGGTTTTTAACCAAAATTTTAAAGCAAAAATAAAGATTAATAAACCAGCAATAGCAACTGCAATTTGTATAAAGAAATACTTACTTTTTAGAAACTTAAGAATACTCATTTTTAGATTTTTGGAACACGCAAAGATATAAAAAGTAAACGTTGCTGTTTCTATAATTATTTTGATAAATTTGTTTTTATTATTTTACGTCAATGAAAAAAAATATAGCTATTGTAATGGGTGGTTTTTCATCCGAAGTAAACATTTCTTTAACTAGTGGAAATGTTGTTTATAAGCATTTAAACAAAGAAAAATACAACCCTTTTAGAGTGCATATTTTAAAGGATAAATGGGTTGCTTTAGATGATGATGCAAATGAATATGTAATTGATAAAAATGATTTTTCTTTTACTTTTAAGAATGCTAAAATTAATTTTGATTGTGTTTTTAATGCAATTCATGGTAATCCTGGAGAAAATGGAGAGCTTTTAGCATATTTTAATTTAATAGGATTAAAGCATACTTCTGCACCTTACTATCAAATGGCACTTACTTTTAATAAAAGAGATACGTTAAGTGTTGTAAAAAAATACGGTATAAAAACGGCTATTTCTACATATTTAAACAAAGGAGATGTTATAGATGTAGATAAAATTATAGAGCAAGTAAGCTTGCCTTGTTTTGTTAAACCAAACAATGCAGGATCTAGTTATGGTATTTCTAAAGTACATACAAAACAAGAAATGTTGCCAGCTATAGAAAATGCATACAAAGAAGATTCAGAAATTTTAATTGAATCTTTTTTAGATGGTACAGAGGTGTCTGTAGGAGTAATTGAATATCAGAATGAAATAAAAGTATTACCAATTACAGAAATTGTTTCGGAAAATGATTTTTTTGATTATGAAGCAAAATACGAAGGGAAATCACAAGAAATTACACCTGCAAGAATATCAGAAGAAGAAAAAAATAGAGTAGAACTTGTAGCTAAAAAAGTTTATAAAGTTTTAAATATGTCTGGCTTTTCTAGATCAGAATATATTTTTGTTGATGGAGAACCTTATTTTTTAGAAATGAATACAGTGCCTGGTTTAACAGAAGAAAGTATTTTACCACAACAAGCAAAAGTTGCAGGTATAACTTTAAGTCAATTATTTGAAAATGCAATTGAATCTGCTTTAAAATAAAGTAGTTTTGTTATAAAAAAGAGGTTTTTAAAAGAATAAAAAAAATGAGAAGAGCAATTTTTCCGGGATCTTTTGATCCTATAACATTAGGACATTACGATATTATAGATAGAGGAGTAAAATTGTTTGATGAGCTTATTATTGCAATTGGTATTAATGCCGATAAAAAATATATGTTTTCTCTAGAAGATAGAAAAAAATTTATAGAAGAATGCTTTAAAGACGAACCTAAAATAAAGGTTTTAACTTACCAAGGGCTAACGGTAAACTTTTGTAAAGAACAAAATGCAGACTATATATTAAGAGGTCTTAGAAACCCAGCAGATTTTGAGTTTGAAAAAGCAATAGCACATACAAATAGAAAATTAACAGAAACAGAAATAGAAACAATTTTTTTACTAACTTCTTCAGGTAAAAGCTATATATCATCATCTATTGTAAGAGATGTTATTAGAAATAATGGAGATTATAGAGGTTTTGTACCAGATACAGTAAGGATTAAGGAATAGAAAAATGAAATATACTCTAATAACAATTATTTTAATAACAATAACAACTTATAACAGTTTTGCCCAATATAATTTTTATTATGAAGTAGGTGATACTTTATATTATAAAAATAATAAAGCTACCGATGTAAAAACAAATACATTGGTTGTTTTAAAAGAGGTTGATGTAAACGAGGTAAAAGACACTTATAAAGTAGAAAAGTACTTGTATAATAAATTTAAAGAAGAATTTGTTTTAGAATCTAAGTTTAAAACCTTGGGACTTCAAGAGTTAAAATCTGAAGGAACTTATGTTTCATATCATGATAATGGACAAAAATCGTCTGAAGGAGAAACCGAACAAGGGAGGAAAAGAAACGGACTTTGGACTTATTATTACAAAAATGGAAAGAAAAAAATTGAAGAAGAAATAGTATCAAACGAACAAAATAATGGAACAAATAATTTTGTAATTAATTTTTGGGATGATAAAGGTAGACATACAGTAAAAGAAGGTACTGGTTTTGCTCAGTTTTTTGATAGTGATAGCTTATTTGTAAAAGGTAGTTATAAAGATGGTTTAAAAAATGGACTTTGGACTGCTTTTAAAGACAAACTTAAAAGGTATGAAGAAACGTATAAAAAAGGAAAACTTGTAAAAGGAATTAATTGGAATTTAAATGGTGATGCTTCTATGTATAAAACAGAAAAAACCGAAGCATACTATAAAAAACCGAATCAAACTTCTTTAAGAAAATATATAAATAAAACTCTTAACCCTAATATTGCTGCAGCTAGAGGAGAGGTTTTGATTAATTTTTTAGTTACCGATAAAGGTCGTGTAGAAGATGTAAACATAGTTAAAGGTTTAACTTTGGCTTACAATAAAGAAATAGAAAGAGTTTTGTTAGAAATGGATGGTTGGACTCCTGCCAAAAAGAAAGGAGTACCATATAGTTCTACATATTCTTTAAGTTTAAAATTTTCAGAATAAAAATAGATGAAAAAAATTAGCATTATTCTTTTAGTATTTTTAATCTTTTCTTGTGAAAAAGATGCAAAAAATAATAAAAATTTTACCACACTTTTCGAAAAATCAAACGGAACAGAAACACCAGAATATGCAGATGTAATTTCTTATTATAAAGAATTAGCAGACAGCTATAATCAAATTTCTTTGTTTTCTTTTGGGCAAACAGATTCTGGAGAACCTTTAAGTTTAGTGGTTTATAATAGTGATGGTATTTATAATATTGATGAAATTAAAGCATCACAAAAAAATAGAATTTTAATAAATAACGGAATTCACCCAGGAGAGTCAGACGGAATTGATGCTTCTATGATGTTGTTAAGAGATATTGTTCAAAACGATTCTCTTCAAGAAAAATATAAAAATTCTATTATTTGTGTAATACCAGTTTATAATATTGGTGGTTCTTTAAATAGAAACTCGCACACAAGAGCAAATCAAAACGGACCAAAAGAATATGGTTTTAGAGGTAATGCAAGAAATTACGATTTAAATAGAGATTTTGTAAAACAAGATACTAAAAACGCTGCTGCTTTTGCAGAAATTTTTCATACTGTAAATCCAGATGTTTTTATTGATAATCATGTAAGTAATGGTGCAGATTATCAATATGCAATTACACATTTATTTACACAACACAACAAATTAGGAGGAGATTTAGGTGTGTTTTTACAAAATGAAATGCGTCCGGATTTAGAAAAATCTTTAGAAAAAAAAGGAGTTATTATTACTCCGTATGTAAATGTTTGGGGTAACACACCAGAAGCAGGTTGGTCGCAATTTTTCGATTCACCAAGATATTCTACAGGTTATACAACACTTTTTAATACGTTGGGTTTAATGGTAGAAACGCATATGTTAAAGCCCTATAAAATTAGAGTAGAACAAACGTATGATTTAATGTTTTCAGCTTTTGATTTTACTGAAGAAAACTCAGTAAAAATTAAAGAATTAAGAGCACAAGCAACAAAAAACATTTTAGCAAAAGAAACATATCCTATTCAATTTAAAGTTGATAGAGAAAAGTATAGAGAATTCGATTTTAAAGGTTATGAAGGCGAAATGATTGATAGTAAAGTAACCACAGGAAAAAGGTTATTTTATGATAGAAATAAACCTTTTACAAAATCGGTAAAGTATTTTGATGAATTTGCTGTAACTAAAGAAATTACCATTCCTAAAGCGTATGTTTTACCTAAAGGATTCCATAATATTATAGAAAGGTTAGATAATAATAAAATAGAATACACGCGTTTTAAAAATGATACAGTTATAACTGTTGAGGTAAATCATGTAAAAGATTTTGATACAAGAAAATCTCCTTTTGAAGGACATTATTTACACTACAATACAGAAGTAACAAAATCATCAGAAAAAATAGGTTTTAAAAAAGGAGATTTGTTAATTCCTACAAATCAAAACGGAGTACGTTATTTATTAGAAACTTTAGAGGCAGAAGCCACTGATTCTTTTTTTAATTGGAACTTTTTTGATACCGTTTTACAAAAAAAAGAAGGTTATTCTGCGTATGTTTTTGAAGATGTAGCAGAACAATATTTAGCAGAAAACCCATCATTAAAAAAAGCTTTTGAAGACAAAATGGAAAATGACGAAGCATTTGCTAAAAACCCAAGAGCTCAGTTAGATTTTGTTTACAAAAACTCACCAAATTATGAAAAAGCATATTTGCGTTTACCTGTTTTTAAAATTTTTTAATGTTAGAGTAGTATATATATCAGCAATTAAGTAGTTACATAAAAGCTTTTAATTTAGGAAAGCTTTAAAAAAATCAAGATATTTGCAGCCGTGAAAACAGCTGCAATTTTTTTATCATTATTTTTGCTTTTTAAGCCTTTGCTTCCATTATTGGAGTATGCTGCGTTTTACGATTATATTAAAAATGAACTTTGTGTAAATAAAGAAGAGCCAGAATTACAGTGTAATGGAAAATGCCATTTAATGAAACAATTGGCAAAATCTACAGATTCTGAACCTGGAAACGAGAAAAATCAAACTTCTATTATTATCGAAAATACCATTGTTTATTTTCAAGACACTAAAGTAAATTATTCTTTTTTAGCACTACAAGATCAAGAATCAAAAAAAGAATTTACGTATAATAAAATTTATAAATTTCAATACATAGATTTTATTTTTCATCCACCACTTGTATAATTTCTACATACAAATAAGAAACATTAACAAAGAGTAATACGCTTTATTAAATGCATTGTGTTTAATAAATTGTAGCCTGTTTATTTTTAATTAGAGATAATTAAAGAGATATATAAACACAGCTAAAAACTAATTAAAAGTCTTTTTAAAAAGTCTTTATTACATGCAGTTAACCAGTTTCTTTCCAATTTATTTATAGTAGTAATTTGTAATTATATCACTTACAATCATAAAATAATACGCATTGTTTTTACATTTTTTTAAAGACAATAGTAAATATTATGTGCTGCTATTTTTTAAACAGTTTTTAATAAAAACAGTATAAAATAATGAAACATTTACAAGGTATTGTATTTGCTGTTTTCGTTATGTTTTCTTCTTGCACAATAGATAAAACAGATTACGAAGCAGAATTAAACGTAGAAACAACAGAATATATAGAGTTTAAAGAAGTTACTTCTTTTAATACAGAAAACTATAACATTAGTATAGAGGCTTTAAATGGTGTTTTTTATAGAGGATACAACGAAGTTCATCTTAAAATAACTAACACAGTAAGCAATACTAGTTTAGAGAATTCTGAAGTTACTTTTTTACCAATAATGACAGATGCCAACGGTAATAAATCTTCCTGTCCGCATGCGTATAATATAATTTATAATGCAGATGAAGGTTATTATGTTGGTTATGTTGTTTTTACAAGTGAGAGCGATTCAACCATAGATTGGCAATTGTATATCGATTTTACAGAGAATGATAATACACAATCTGTAAATGAAACAATTGTGGTGGAAGAGCAAACAAACCTAAATTTAAACATGACGGCTTTTACAGGAAATGACGATGAACAATATTTTATTGCTCTAGTAGCTCCACAAAGTCCAAGTGTTGCACAAAACGATTTGGTTGCAGGTATTTATAAATACAACAAACCAACAAATGTTGCAGGTACGTTTCCAGATCCAACACAATTTTCATATTCAACTGTAAACAATCACACATTATTGTTAGACCCTAGAATGCCAGAACCTTCTATGGGAAATCATTCATCACCAAATAATGTAGATTTAACACAAGGAGATGACGGTTTGTATTACGGTGTTGTTAATTATACAATGACGGGTAATTGGACGTTGAATTTTATTCTGAATGATGAAAACGGGCAAATCATAAAAGGGACAGAAGTTTCAACAGAGTTTACGCCAGGAATTGAAGGAGAAAGAGGAGAATTGCATATTGACATTTTATTTTAAGCCGATGAGAAAATTAATATTAATATTTCTTTTTTGCGCTACTGTAATAAACGCACAAACAATCTTAAAAGAAAAAGACAGCGTAAAAACAGTTCTAGATGAAGTGATAATTATTGCGGCTAAAAAGAAAAAAATAGAAACAGACATGAAAATGGCAGTTTCTGTGGATGAGTTTTTAGCTTCTTCAGACAATATCAGTTTTATAAAACGTGGTGCTTATGCATGGGAACCTTTGTTAAATAATATGAGTACAGAACGTTCTATAATTACCATTGATGGCATGCATATTTTTGGTGCTTGTACAGATAAAATGGACCCGGTAACAACTTATGTAGAAAGTAATAATTTATCTGATATTGATATAAAATCAGGACAAGAAGGTAGTTTGCAAGGCGCAACAGTTGCTGGTAGCATCGATTTGAAAAGGAAAAGTACCGCATTTAAAAAAGGGGAAAATTACAATGGTGCTTATCAAACTGGTTTCGAGTTTAATAATAATCAGTTTTTTAACCTTGCAAACGCTTCTTATTCATCAGATAAATTAGTAGTCGATGCCAGTATTTCGCACAGAAAAGCAGGTAATTATACAGATGGAAATAATGATAAGGTTAATCATTCTCAGTTTCATAAATTCAATGCATCTTTAGGAGTTGCATACAAAACGAACGATTTATCTTCCCTTAGAGTTGATGCCATTTTTGACAAAGCTAAAGATGTTGGTTTTCCAGCATTACCTATGGATTTGTCTTTGTCTAGGGCGTTAATTACTTCTGTTGCTTACAAACAATTTTTTGAAAAAGGAATTGTAAAAGTTTGGGATTCTAAGGTGTATTTTAATGCTGTAGAGCATTACATGGATGATACAACAAGACCAGAAAACTTGGTACATATGGATATGCCAGGTTGGAGCACAACTTACGGACTGGTTTCTAAAGTAAATCTTCAAAAAGATAATTATTCATCAGAAATACAGCTGAATGCTTACAATAATTTGTCGATTGCAGAAATGCGAATGTATCCGCAAGATAGAAGTGAAAGAACCATGTTTGCTTATAGTTGGCCTTGGGTTACCACAACTTACGCAGGTATTTCTATGAATAATTATTGGGATATTTCTAATGCAAGTCAATTAAGTTTTGGCGGAACTTTAGGGGTAAACTACAATTATTCTAAATATGTAGAATTCAATTGGATTTTTCATCCAGGAACTCCGCAAGAAAAAACAAGATTTTTACCAAGTTTACATGCGGGTTATAACCTAAATGTTGGTGATTTCGATTTTTCTGTTGGTGGTGGTTACGGTCATAGAGCTCCTTCGGTTTCCGAAGGTTATGGGTATTACATCTATAATAGTTTTGATCGTTACGATTACATTGGGAATCCGGATTTAAAAAACGAGATTTCTTATGAAACCAATGCAAGTGCTGGTTTTAAAAACGAAAAGTTAAGTGTGCAGGCCAAAGTAAATTATTTCTATATCAAAAATTACATCATAGGAAAAATTTTAAATTTAGGTAGCCCAATGAATTATCAATCGGTTGGTGTAAAGGGATATACGTCTTTAGATTATGCTACATTGTTCAACTTTTCTTTAAATGGAAAATACAGTATTTTACAAAATTTACATTGGAAAGGAACATTAACTTATGCGCGTGGTTTAGATGACAATCAAAGTAATTTGCCATTTATCCGTCCGTTAAGTTATCAAACTTCTTTGCATTATTCTTATAAGAAATTCAGAATTCTAACATCATTAAATGGCGATTTTAAACAGCATAATTACAGTCCGTTTTATGGCGAAGATGAAACACCTTCTTATAAAAATTGGAATGTTTCTGCAGATTATACTTTTTACATTATGGACTACAAAACAGTTTTTCAAATTGGTGCAGAAAACCTGTTTAATGAATATTATAGCACTTATGCAGATTGGGGAAACATCCCCAGAATGGGACGTAATATTTTTACATCCTTAAAAATTAATTTTTAAAATAAATTACAACCAATAAATTAAATCAATAATGAAAAATATTAAAAAATACCTTTTACTATCATTAATTTCTTTAGGAATCATTTCATGTAGTGAAGATAGTATTCCTGTTGCCAATGATGTTACTTTAGAGTTTAACAACACTTTTGGATCAGAAACAATCATTTTAGGTGATGCAACTTCTGTAGAAGCTACAGTAAATACATCAACATCAGGGCAAGCTCATTATTTTTCTGAACTAAAATACGTAATCAGTAACATTAGTCTTATAGATGAAGATGATAATGAGTTTCTTTATCATGTAAATGATTTAGATAACGGAGCAACAGTTGTAAATCAAGCAAAAACAGAAACATTACAGTTTTTGTTAAGTGATATTCCAACAGCAAATTATACACAAATAAAATTTGGATTAGGAGTTAAAACGGCTTTAAATACTTTAGATGAGGTTAGTTTTCCTAATTTTTATGCTGCAGCTGGTGCAAATGATACAGCAATGCATTGGGAGTGGGGAACAGGTTACCGTTTTACTAAAATAGAAGGTTTTTATGGTGATGATAACGCTGAATTATCTATTCATACAGGAAGTACAGTAGAGGGTGAAGAAGGTAGTTACACGCAAGGTGTAGATGCTTACAGAGAAATTATTTTAGATTTACCAGTTACTGCAAATGTAGGTAGTGCGTCTCCTAAAATTGTGATTAAAGCAGATTTTGATGCTTTGTTAAGCGGGCAAACAAATACAATAGAATTGGGAGAAGGCAATGCAGCACCGAGTATTCATCATGCAGGTAATATGGTATTATTTGTAGATAATATTGGTGGTAATGGAGATACTGATGTTACAGGAATGTTTTCTGTAGAAAGTGTACAAAACTAAATAATAAAATAGAGCTGACTTAGATTTGTCTTACAGTCAGCTCTATTTTTATAATAAACCAAATTTCTTTGAATGAAAAAATTAGTACAAATTCTCTTTTTTGTATTTATATTTTTTTCTTGTGATAAAGAAGAATATGAACCTTTGGTATTTGAAAATCCAGAAATAGATTTGATAATTCCAGATAATTTTCCGGATTTAAACAATTCTTTTTATGGAAATATACCAACAAAATATGGAGTTGAATTAGGTGAAAAATTGTTTAGTGAAAAAAGATTAAGTATAGATAATACTATTTCTTGTGCTAGTTGTCATATTAAAACAAATGTATTTTCAGATCATAATAAAATAGCTGTAGGTGTTGAGGAGAGATTGGGAATTCGTAATGTTCCGCCAATTCAAAATTTAGCATTCTTGCAATTTTATAATTGGGATGGCAATAAATTACAATTAGAAAATCAACCATTAGTGCCAATTATAACTTTTGAAGAAATGGATTCTTCTATTTTAGAAGTTATTGGTAAAATAGAAACGTATGAAGAATATCTAGATTTATTTTACAAAGCTTTTGGTGATAAAGAAATTACGCCAGATAGAATTTACAAAAGTATAGCACAATTTGAATATACTTTAATTTCTGCCAACAGTAAATACGATAAAGTTATGCGAAACGAAGGTGAAGTTTTTACCGAAAATGAGGCAAAAGGTTATCAGGTTTTTAAAGATAAATGTGCAACCTGTCATAGTACAGAATTGTTTACAGATCAAAGTTTTAGAAATATTGGTTTTCCTGTAAACCCAAGTACAGATGAAGCTGGTAGAGCAAGAGTAACAGGTTTGGCAGAAGATGCGTATCGTTTTAGAGTGCCTTCTTTAAGAAATGTAGAGTATACAGCACCTTACGGAAGTTTTGGGCAATTTGCTACTTTAAAAGAAGTGTTAGATTATTTAGATAATGGTGTTTTAGAATCAGATAATTTAGATGTAATTTTAAAAGAAAACAATAACAGAATTCCGCTTACGGAAAAAGAAAAAGAAAATCTGATATTTTTTTTAAAAGCATTAAGTGATAACAATTTTATTAATTGATATTTCGCTTTGCTAATTTAGATGCTACAATGCTAATTATTAAAATTTGTATGGCATGAAAGAGCATTAAAGGCAAAAACATTATACCAATAGAAGATAAGTTTTTAAATAATATTTTAGAAAAAACAGTACCGTGTACTAACGATTTTTTAGTACCACAAAACTGAGCTGTAATTTTATCTTCTGTACTTAATTTTAATTTTTTAGAAATATAAGTAGTTAAAGAAAAAGCGCTAATAAATAATACAATTACACCAATAAAAATGGCTAGTAAATCTAAAATAGATACAGAGCTAAAGATGTTGTTTATAAAAGATTCTGCAAAACTTTTGTAAATAATTAATAAGATAATAGATTTATCGAACAGAGTTAGTTTACTACTATGTTTAGATGCAAAATTTCCTAAAAAACGATGTAATAAAAGTCCTAAAATTACAGGTAGAATAATTTGAAGAATAAGTTTTACATATATGTCTGTAAAATTAAAATCTGTTTGTGTATCATTTATAAATAATCCCATCCAAAGAGGAGTAATTATTATACCTATAATACCAGAAATACTAGCATTAAAAATAGCAGAAGGTATATTACCTTTTGCTATAGATACCATTACAACAGAAGAAGATACTGTTGATGGTAAGCTAGCTAAGAAAAAAAATGCTAACCAAATTGTTTCTTGCTTTTGATTTTGAATTAGCGGATAAAATAATAAAACCAATAGAGGAAACATTACAAATGTAGCGCCTTGTATTATTAGGTGTAATTTCCAGTTTTTAAGACCAGCTTTTAACTGATTTGGTTTTAATTTAAGTCCGTAGAAAAAGAAGATAAGAGAAATTCCTATAGAACTTATTGTGTTTATAGGAATGTTACTTTCTTCTGTTGCCCAATACGGAAAAAAATAAGCTATTATAATAACTGTAATTATAGAAAGAACAAATTTATCAATCTTAAGTTTCATGTGCTAAAACTTATACTCGCCTAACGGTTTTGGAAATTTTTCTGGATTTGCAGCTAAATGATAACGAGGGTCATCAATATCTTCAATAATAATATCTTCAAAAATAGGACTAGATTTACATAATAATAATTTACAATCTTCACTTAAATGTTTTAAAGATATTTTTTTGCCAGCTGCTTGGTATTTTTCAACCAAATTAAAAATAGCTTCTATAGCAGAATGATCTGTAACACGAGACTCTACAAAGTCTATTTCTATATTATCAGGATCATTTTTAATATCAAATTTTTCATTAAATTCCGTAATACTTCCAAAGAAAAGAGGTCCCCAAATTTCATAAATTTTTGTTCCGTCTTCTTTAAATCGTTTTCTTGCTCTAATCTTTTTAGCACTTGTCCAAGCAAAAGATAAAGCAGAAATAATTACACCAACAAAAACAGCAATGGCTAAATCGAAGAAAACAGTAACAGCAGAAACAATTATTAAAACAAAAGCATCAGAAACAGGTATTTTCTTTAAAATTCTAAAACTAGACCAAGCAAAAGTTTCTATAACCATCATAAACATTACACCAACCAAAGCTGCAATGGGTACTTGTTCTATATATTTATCTGCAAATAATATAAAAGTTAATAAAGTTAATGCCATCATAATACCAGATAATCTACCTCTACCACCAGCATTAATATTTATTACAGTTTGTCCTATCATACCACAACCACCAGTACCACCAAATATTCCACTTAAAATGTTTCCGGCTCCTTGGGCTACACATTCCTTGTTTCCGTTACCTCTAGATTCTGTTAATTCATCAACTAAATTCATTGTCATTAAGGTTTCAATTAAACCTACAGAAGCAGCTAAAAAAGCATAAGGAGCAATAAATTTTAAAGTGTCTAAATTAAAAGGAAGGTTACTCCATAATTCTAAAATATTTAATTTTTTAGATATTTCATCAATACCATTTAAACCAGCGCCACCACCATCTCTAATAAAATCGCCTACATTAATAGAATTAATTCCACCAAATACAGAAACTAATGTTACAATTAATATAGCTGTTAATGCAGCAGGTATTTTAGTAGTTAGTTTTGGTAAACCCCAAACAATTAGCATGGTTAGTAATACTAAACCAATCATTTTATATAAGTTAGTTCCTTGCATTACAGATTTCGCAACACCGTTATCTGTAACAGAGTAAAAACCATCATCGGTAGCGTTAAAAATTACTTTTTTTGTTTTTACATCAAAAACTTGTCCATCAGATAATAAAAATACTTCTTCTTTTGTGCTGTTATTTATTACGGATTTACCGTCTATATAAAACAAAACAGTATTAGAAGCCAAATCTTTTACTTGTTTGTTAGATACATTATATACAAGTTCTTTAGAAGTTGTTTTACGCATGTTTTGTCCAAATAAATCTTTTTTATTTTCTTTAAACATACCTAATTGAGCCATAAAAATAACAATGGCTAAACCATTTACAAAGCCCATCATTACAGGGTGTGGTATTAAACGTACAAATTTTCCTAATTTAAATACACCTGCAAATATTTGAATAATTCCCATTAAAACAACAGCGGCTAGTAAATAGAAATATCCCATATTTTCTACAGGAGTATCAAATAATAAACCTTTTGCGTGTCCTTCTTGTATCATGTGTACAAAAATTACAGCAACAGCACCTGCAGCACCAGAAATTAAACCAGGTCTTCCTCCAAAAGTTGCAGAAACAATTCCAACTACAAAAGCTCCAAATAAAGCAACTATCGGACTAATTTGAGCAACAAAAGCAAAAGCTACAACTTCTGGAATCATTGCTAAAGAAACAGTAATTCCTGCTAAAAAATCATCTTTTGCGTTAGGTATTATTTTTTTGATAAAGTCAGTCATGGTTTTGTGTAATTTTACAAGTCGGCAAAGATAGAAGGTTTTTTTAAAAAACTAACTTTCTTTGTAGGTATCGTAAACTAATTTAATGTTTTGGTATGTGTTTTGTAAAGCTTTTTCTGTTTCAAAACTGTTTTTAAAAGAAGCTTGTGTAATTCCTTCTTCTGTTTGAGGTTTTAACACGCCATTAAAATCAGAAGTCATTAAAAACCAATGAGTTTTTTTTAATTTAGCTCCTTTATGAAAGTAGATGTGATAAGTAGTTATTAAAGGTTTTATAATTTTTATGTTGGTAATACCACATTCTTCTTCAACCTCTCTAATAGCAGCATTTTCTATGCTTTCATTTTTTTCAATCCAACCTTTAGGTAAATCCCAAACACCATTTCTATAAATGAATAAAATATCTTTTTTTGAGTTTAAAACCAATCCTCCTGCAGCTGGGATCATTTTAAGATGTGTAAGAAAAGATTTCCAATCAGATTCTAAGTTGTTTGAATATAGAATAATACCTTTAATATCTGTATTTTCTAGTTTATTGATAATTTCATCAAAATGAATCTCTTTAAATAGAAATACGCTAAAAATAGCATCTTTTCTTGAAGAAGTTATAATAATTGGTTTTTCATTTACAAAAACTTTATACATTTGCAATATGATTTTGAACAAAGATACGGCAAAAAAAACAGCTGAACTTTTATTGCAGATAAAAGCAATAAAATTGAGCCCGAATGATCCATTTAATTGGGCTTCTGGTTGGAAGTCGCCAATATATTGCGACAATAGAATAACGTTATCTTACCCTCCGGTTCGTGTTTTTTTAAAAGAAGAAATAGCAAGAATTGTAGAGTTAGAATATGGTAAGCCAGATGTAATTGCTGGTGTTGCTACTGGTGCAATAGCAATTGGTGTTTTAGTGGCTCAAGAATTAGGAGTACCTTTTATTTATGTTAGGCCAGAACCTAAAAAACATGGTAGAAAAAACCAAATAGAAGGGCACTTAGAAAGAGGACAAAATGTAGTTGTTATAGAAGACTTAATTAGCACTGGTAATAGTAGTTTAAATGCAGTAGAAGCTTTAAAAGAAGCAGGTGCTGTTGTTAAAGGTATGGTAGCTATTTTTTCTTATGGATTTGATATAGCAAGCAAAAACTTTAAAGAAAATAATGTAAGCTTAGCTACATTAAGTAACTACGAAAATTTATTAGAGCAAGCTCTAGATAGTGATTATATTACAGATAAAGAGTTAATTACGTTAAATGATTGGAGAAACAATCCTAGTGGTTGGAAACAATAAGATAAGTAATGAATATAAACGGAAATAAAGTTATAGTAGAAAAATCTGCAGAAGAAGTATTTACTTTCTTTACAGATTTACAGAATTTTAAGCAATTAATGCCAGAGAATATCCAAAAATTTGAAGTTGATGGAGATTCTTTTTTGTTTGGTTTACCAGGTATGCCAGAAATTAGATTGGTATTAAAAGAGAAAACGGCATTTTCTAATGTTACATTAGGTGCTGCAAGTAGTAAATTACCTTTTACTTTAGCGGCAGAGATTAACGAAATTTCTGAAAACAAAACAGAAGTTGAGTTAAAGTTTAATGGAGAGTTTAATCCGATGATGACAATGATGATTAAAAAACCTTTAACAAAATTTGTAGGTACTCTTACAGAAAATATTGCAAAACTTTAAAGAAAAGAAATCTCTTTAATTCCAAATTCTTTTATAGTATCATCTTCTAAGAGAATTTGTAAGTTTCCATCTTTAGAAACACCAGAGATCATTCCCATAAAAACTTTATCCTTACTATTTTTAAACATAGTAGGGATATTTTTTTTATACAAGGCATTTAAATACATATTATCTAAGAGGTCAAACTTTTTAGATTCAAGTAAATTTATACTTTTTTTTATCTCCTTTAAAAGTTCATCTAATAGAACATCTAAATTATATTCTTTTTTAGTTTCTAATTTTAAAGAGGTAGCTTTTCTTTTAAATTGAGGAAAAATTTCTTGGTTAACATTTAAGCCAATACCTATAATCGTGTTTTTAATTTTGTTTCCAGAAAAGGTGTTTTCTATTAAAATACCGCAAATTTTGCTGTTAACTGACAGAATGTCGTTAGGCCATTTTATAGAAATTTTTGGTATTTTTTTGCCTAATAATAAATTATATACGGCCAAAGAAACAGCAAAATTTAAATATTTTTTTTCATCAATTTTTATGTTTTCAAATCTTAAAAATAGGCTGAAAGTAAGGTTTTTATTAGGCTCAGAAGCCCAGCCGTTCTCTTGTTGTCCTCTGCCATTTCTTTGTTGTCTAGCAACAACTACAGTAAAGTTTTCTAATATAGAATTTTGTGCCAAATTCTTTAAAAAAGAATTTGTAGAATCAATGGCACTAAGTTTGATTATTTTCAAGTGTTAAATAAAGTGTAAACTAGTGTAAAATTACACAAAATACTCGCAAAAAAATAATAACTTTGCGTTAAATTATAAAAAAGTTAATGACAAATAAAAAGGTAAGTACAGACGATTTAATTTCTGTAATCATTAAAGGTATAGATGAGGTTAAAGGAGAAAAAATTCAATTATTAGACTTACGAGATATAGAGAATACCGTTTGCGATTATTTTATAATATGCTCTGGTAATTCTAATACACAAGTTAATGCAATTTCTGGTTCTATTCAAAAACATGTTAGCAAAGAGCTTAAAGATAAACCTTGGCATACAGAAGGGCAAGGTAATTCTGAGTGGGTTTTAATGGATTATGTAAACGTTGTTGTTCACATATTTCAAAAACACGTTAGAGATTTTTATGACATAGAAAGTCTTTGGGGAGATGCTAAAATAACAGAGATAAAACCAGTTTAATTTTTTATTTTTAATAAATGAGTGATTCAAAAAAAAATAGTAACTCTAATATGCCTAAATTTAAGTTTAATGCATATTGGATATATGGGGCCATATTTGTTCTAATAATGGCATTTCAATTTTTTAGTAGTGGAGATTTAGGTTCTAAAAGCATTACTAAAAATGAATTTAATGAAATTTTAGAAGAAAATGATATTTCTAAAATAGTTGTCGTAAATAACAACGTTGCACAAGTTTTTATTAAAGATGAAGCTATTGCAAAAAAAGATCGTTACAAAAAAATGGTTAGTTCAGCCTTTTATTCTAAAGGCGCTCCTTTGTATGAATATAATTTTGGAGATTTACAAAATTTCGAAAATAGTATAGAAAAAATCAAAGAAGAAAAAGAACTAGATTTTGATAAAGAAAATACCGAAAAAACTAGTATGATTGAAACCTTATTAGGTTTTCTTCCTTTTATAATTTTAATAGCTGTATGGTTATTTTTTATGAGAAGAATGTCTGGTGGAGGTTCTGGCGCTGGTGGTGGAGGTCAAATTTTTAACATAGGCAAATCTAAAGCCAAATTATTTGATAAAGACACCAAAGTAAAAACTACATTCGAAAACGTAGCTGGTTTAGAAGGAGCAAAAGAAGAAGTACAAGAAATTGTAGACTTTTTAAAAAGCCCAGAAAAATATACCTCTCTTGGAGGTAAAATTCCTAAAGGAGCCTTATTAGTAGGACCTCCAGGAACTGGTAAAACTTTATTAGCAAAAGCAGTTGCAGGAGAAGCTGGTGTACCTTTTTTCTCTCTTTCTGGTTCAGATTTTGTGGAAATGTTTGTGGGTGTTGGTGCTTCTAGAGTTAGAGATTTATTTAAACAAGCACAACAAAAATCTCCATCTATCATTTTTATTGATGAAATAGACGCAATTGGTAGAGCTCGTGGAAAAAATAGCATGACAGGAGGAAACGATGAACGTGAAAATACGTTAAATCAACTTTTAACAGAAATGGATGGTTTTGGTACAGATACAAACGTAATTGTTTTAGCTGCAACCAATAGAGCAGATGTATTAGATAGTGCCTTAATGCGTGCAGGGCGTTTTGATAGACAAATTTATGTAGATCTGCCAAATATTAATGAGAGAAAAGAAATTTTTGAAGTACATATAAAATCTTTAAAGTTAGCAGACGATGTTAAAATTGAATTTTTAGCACAACAAACTCCTGGTTTTTCTGGAGCAGATATTGCTAATATGTGTAACGAATCTGCTTTAATAGCTGCCAGAAATGGTAAGAAAGCAATTCATCATCAAGACTTTTTAGACGCTGTAGATAGAATTGTAGGTGGTTTAGAAAAGAAAAATAAAGTAATTACACCTAAAGAGAAAAAGGTAATTGCTTTTCATGAAGCAGGTCATGCAACCATTAGTTGGATGTTAGAACATGCTGCGCCACTAGTAAAAGTTACAATTGTACCAAGAGGGCAATCTTTAGGAGCTGCATGGTATTTACCAGCAGAAAGAATGATTGTGCAAACAGAACAAATGTTAGATGAAATGTGTGCTACTATGGGAGGTAGAGCAGCAGAGAAAGTAATGTTTGATAAAATTTCTACAGGAGCTTTAAGTGATTTAGAAAAAGTAACGAAACAAGCAAGAGCAATGGTTACAATTTATGGTTTAAATGAAACTGTAGGTAATGTAACTTATTACGATTCTTCTGGTAACGATGGCTTTGTAAAACCTTATAGTGAAGAAACAGGTAAGAAGATTGATAAAGAAATTTCTGATATAATCGAAGGACAATATGTTAGAGCTATTCAAATATTAAATGAAAATAAAGATAAGTTAACTACTCTTGCAGAATTATTATTAGAAAAAGAGGTTATCTTTAAAGACGATTTAGAAAAGATATTTGGTAAAAGACCTTTTGATGAACTAATAGAAGGAGAAGAATTAGCTGTTGAACAAAAAGGAGGAAGTCCTTCAGTAGAATTGACAACAGAAGAATAACTAAACACCTTTTAATTAATGAGTTTTTTTAAGAAATTGTTTAATCTTCCTTCAGAAAAGGAAGAAAATGAAACTCCAAAGGAAGATTTAAATCTTTCTTTGGATGATTTGTTTGTACACAATTTTGTAGAAAAAGGAGGTAAGTTTCTATATTGTTTAAAAAAAGGAGAGGTAGTTGAGAATTTAGAAAATATTTTAAGAGAAAATAATTGGAAGCAATTAACTCTTTCTGATAATGATATGTTAGGGTTTGTAGACCAAAAAACAGTAGCAATTACTCCAAATATCAAATCAAACTTGCCTATTTTTATCAAGTGCGAGCACTTAATTGCAGATAAAGGAGATATTTTATTTTCTTCAAATCAATTAAAAAGTACAAAACTATCAGAAATGCCACAAAACTTTATTGTCTTTGCAACAACTAGTCAGTTAGTTGCAGATATGGGACAAGGTTTAACCGGTATTAAAATTCATCATAAAGGAAATTTACCAACAAATATTTCTGCCGTTAAAAATTATGATATCAATAATAATAATGATGATAATTTCTTAAATTACGGTAACAGTAACTCAAAAAACTTATATTTGCTGTTATTAGAAGATTTGTAATATGAGTAACCTTTTAAAAAGGAGTCTTTCTGGAATTATTTACGTTTTAATTTTTTTATCAGCAATTCTTATTTCTAAAGAATCGTTTATTGTTTTAACTTCTCTATTTGCAATTTTATGTATTTGGGAGTTTTCTAAATTAATTGATTTTAAAGGTGTAATTGGTTACATTTTTTTTGGATTAACATTATTTTTGATGTTAAAAAGACCAGAAAATTATGCTGTTGTAGGTATTTTAGGTATTACAATAATTTCATCTTTATCTCTTATTTACTATTTATTTATAAAAAAAGATATTACTTTTTCTAATGATAGATCTAAACTAGGACTCTTGGTTAGATATCCTGTTTTCTCTATGATTTTCTTAGTTTTTTTGCCGAATTATCAAGGAGAATATAATCCTTATTTAATGATTTCTATTTTAATTATTATTTGGGTTAATGATAGTTTTGCTTTTTTGGTAGGTAAAAATATTGGAAAAAGAAAGTTGTTTCCATCTGTATCACCTAAAAAAACAATAGAAGGTTTTTTAGGAGGTTTATTTTTTGCTTTAGTCTCAGCTATTTTTATCAGTAAATTTAATGATGATTTTACTGTTGTCAACTGGTTAATAATTGCTTTTTTAGTAAGTGTTATTGGTACTATAGGAGATTTAATAGAATCTAAATTTAAAAGACAAGCAAATGTAAAAGATAGTGGAAATATTATGCCAGGCCATGGCGGTATTTTAGATAGACTAGATAGTTTGTTGTTTGTTGCTCCATTTGTATATTTGTATATTAATTTTATAATTTAAACATGATTCGTTTCCACAAAGAAGGATATAAAATAATTATTATTACTTTTATAATAGCAATTAGTGGTATTTTATTAGCAGAAAAACTTATTGAAATAACTTGGTTGGTAAAAGCTATCCAGATTGTAATGATAGCTTTTCTAGTAATAGTATTACAGTTTTTTAGAAACCCTAAAAGGTTAGCTTCTTTAAACGAAAAAACGATTGTTGCACCTGTAGATGGTAAAGTAGTTGTGATTGAAGAAGTAGAAGAACCAGAATATTTTAAAGGAAAAAGATTACAAGTATCAATTTTTATGTCTCCTATTAATGTGCATGTTACAAGATATGCAATGAGTGGGGTTGTAAAATATAGTAAATATCATCCGGGTAAATATTTAGTAGCATGGCATCCTAAAGCGTCTACAGAAAACGAAAGAACAACTGTTGTAATTAACAATACTGTTTTTGGTGATGTTTTGTACAGGCAAATTGCAGGTGCTTTAGCTAAAAGAATTGTAAATTATGCAAAAGAAGGAGATAAAGCAATACAAGGAGCAGATGCAGGATTTATAAAATTTGGTTCTAGAGTAGATCTTTTTCTTCCGTTAGATACAAAATTAAAAGTTGCTTTAGGAGATAAAGTTAAAGGAGGGATTCAAGTTATTGCAGAAAAATAATTTTTTATGGAATATGATTTAGACCAAGAGTTTAATGAGGCTTATTCTAAAATTTCTGAATTAAGAAAGGCAATAGCACCAGATATAATGCTAAAATTGTATGCATACAATAAGCAGGCAAATTTTGGGAACAAATTTTCTTTTAATAATGACGTAAATGTTAGAAATGCATTTAAATTAAATGCATGGATACAGTTAAATGGAATGAAATCTGACGAAGCCAAAAAAGAATATATAAAGTTAGCAAACACAGTTTTAAATACTAAAAAATAAGATCATGAAAAAAACATCATTTTTATTATTCGCGTTTATTATAGCATTCAGTTTTTCATCTTGTAAATCTGAAAAAAGTACAGATTCTAAAAAAGAAGAAACTGTTGAAGTTAAAAAGAGTGATGCTGCTTTTTCAGTTGCAAGTGCAGATAATTCTATCAATTTTACAGCTTACAAAACTACAGAAAAAATTGGCGTAGGTGGGCAGTTTAAAAAAGTTGATGTATTAGCTGGCGGAGAAGGAGCAACGGTAAAAGAAGCAATTAATAATACAGAATTTTCTATTCCTGTAAGTAGCATTTTTACAAAAGACAGTAGTAGAGATTTTAAAATCCAAAAATTCTTTTTTGGAATAATGGATAATACAAAATTACTTTCTGGTAAATTAATGATTACTGATGATACAACGGGTGTTGCAGAAATTAAAATGAACAATGTAACAGAAAAGGTTGCCTTTACATATACAATTGTTAATAATGTTTTTAACATGAAAGCAACAATGGATATTACAAATTGGGGAGCTTCTGCAGCGTTAGAAGCTTTAAACGAAGCTTGTTTTGATTTGCATAAAGGTGCAGACGGAGTTTCTAAAACTTGGAGTGAAGTTGCTTTAGATATAACAACTACTTTTTAAAAGAAATTATAAATTATTTAACGCTTCTTTTAGCGTTTTAAATCGGAAAGAATATCCATTCTTTTCGATTTTTTTTGTCGAAATTCTACTTCCTTCTAGCAATAAAACGGCCATTTTACCAAGTACAATTTTTAATATAAAACTAGGAACACCAAATGATAAAAAAGGTCTTTTAATACTTTTTGCCAACGTTTTAGAAAAAGATTTATTAGTTTGATGTTCTGGCGCAACAGCATTAAAAATACCTGATAAATTATCTTCAATAGCTTTTACATACATTTCGCACAAATCATCAATATGAATCCATGGTAAAAATTGTTTTCCAGAACCTAAAGGAGATATAATAGGTGTTTTCATTTTATCTATAGCACCACCTTTATCAGATAAAACAATACCGGTTCGTAAAATAGTTACAGGTATTTTTTTTGTAGAAAATTGATGTGCTGCATTTTCCCATTTTTGGCAAACTTCTCCTAAAAAATCATTACCAGGTTTGTCTGTTTCTGTATAAATTTTATCAGAAGTTATAGCGCCGTAGTAACCAATTCCAGAAGCAGAAATAAATCCTTTTAAATCAATGTTAAGTTCGCTTATTTTATCAAAAAGTAAATTGGCAGTTTTTACTCTACTATCAATAATAATTTGTTTTCTTTCTTCTGTCCAACGTTTATCGGCAATTCCTGCTCCTGCTAAATGTATCATATAATCAGAGTTTAATAAGGCTTTTTCATCAATATAATTATCAGAAATATCCCATTTAAATTCATTTTTATTTTTAGGATTTCTACTTAAAATTACCACTTCATGTTTTTTATCTATCAGTAATTTTGATAATCTTTTGCCGACTAAACCTGTACCACCTGTAATAATTATTCTTGCCATAAGGTAAATATAATTATTTTTTGTTTAATATTTTTTTAAAATGATAAAACAAATTTATGCTTGCATATATTAAAGCAATGTTAATCTTTATTTTTCATCCGTATAAAACAGTATTTTTATAATGATGAAAAATAATAGTAAAAGAAAAGGATTTGTTTTTAAAACATACGAAGCTGAACATGTTTCGCCTTTTGATAAGTTATTCGAAATTTTTAAGGAACTAATTACGCATACATCTGGCGATTTTGATGAAGCCATAGACTGGTTACGCTCTTTAGATAAAGAATATAATTTAACGGATGAAAACTATACCATTGATGATTTTGTAGAAGATCTTAAAAAGAAAGGATATATAAAAGAAGAGATTAAAGGCGATGGAACTGGAGGAACAAAAATTACTCCTAAAACAGAACGTGCAATTCGTCAGCAAGCATTAAATCATATTTTTGGTAAAATAAAAAGAAGTGGTGCAGGAAATCATAAAAGTAAATCTCCAGGAATAGGGGATGAACATACCGGAGATTTTAGAAATTATCAGTTTGGAGATGCTTTAGACAAAGTTTCTATGACAGAAAGTATTAGAAACGCACAAATAAACAACGGAATTGATAGTTTTAATTTAACGGAAAGCGATTTGGTTGTAGAAGAAACGTTGCATAAAAGCCAAATGAGCACAGTTTTGATGATTGATATTAGCCATTCTATGATTTTGTATGGAGAAGACAGAATTACACCAGCTAAAAAAGTAGCGATGGCTTTGGCGGAATTAATAACAACTCGTTACCCAAAAGATACTTTAGATATTATTGTTTTTGGTAACGATGCTTGGTCTATTAAAATTAAAGATTTACCGTATTTACAAGTTGGTCCTTATCATACAAATACCGTTGCTGGTTTAAATTTAGCTATGGATTTATTGCGAAGAAAACGAAATACTAACAAACAAATTTTTATGATTACAGATGGTAAACCAAGTTGTTTGCGTTTGCCAGACGGACAGTATTATAAAAATAGTAATGGTTTAGACAAATACATTGTAAATAAATGTTACGCAATGGCACAACAGGCTAGAAAATTACACATACCAATTACCACTTTTATGATTGCACAAGATCCATATTTAATGCAATTTGTAAGAGCTTTTACACAAGCCAATCAAGGAAAAGCATTTTATACAGGTTTAAAAGGTTTGGGAGAAATGATTTTTGAAGATTACGAAACCAATAGAAAAAAACGAATTAAAGGATAATAAAAAGCTATTAGCTGTTAAAAAACATAAGAGTAAGTGCTAAAGGCAAAAGCCAATAGCGAAAAGCAAATTATATGAATATAAGTAGTATTAATACATTAGGAGAATTAAAAAAATCAGGATATAAATCGAAATCTATTAAAGATGAATTAAGAGAAAACCTGATTACCAAAATAATGAATAAAGAATCTGCTTTTAAAGGGATTCATGGTTATGAAAATACGGTAATTCCTCAATTAGAAAGAGCCATTTTAAGCAAACACAATATTAATTTATTAGGATTAAGAGGACAAGCAAAAACACGTTTAGCAAGGTTGATGTTAAACTTGTTAGACGAATACATTCCGGTTGTAGAAGGCTCAGAAATTAATGATGATCCATTACAACCAATTTCTAGATTTGCAGTAGAAAAAATTAAAGAAAAAGGAGATGAAACTCCTATTTATTGGATGCATAGAAGTGAGCGTTTTGCAGAAAAATTAGCAACGCCAGATGTTACAGTTGCAGATATTATTGGAGATGTAGATCCTATAAAAGCAGCAAATTTAAAATTAAGTTATGCAGATGATAGAGTAATTCATTACGGAATGATTCCGAGAGCAAACAGATGTATTTTTGTAATTAATGAATTGCCAGATTTACAAGCTAGAATTCAAGTAGCATTGTTTAATATTCTACAAGAAGGTGATATTCAAATTAGAGGATTTAAATTAAGACTGCCTTTAGATATGCAGTTTTTATTTACAGCAAATCCAGAAGATTATACCAATAGAGGAAGTATTGTAACGCCTTTAAAAGATAGAATTGGTTCGCAAATATTAACACATTATCCAGAAGATATAGAAACTGCGAAAACAATTACGCAACAAGAGGCAAAGCTAGATGAAAGACAAGCAGAAACTATTTTTGTGCCAGAATTGGCAAAAGATTTGTTAGAGCAAATTGTTTTTGAAGCAAGAGAAAGCGAATATATTGATGTAAAAAGTGGTGTAAGTGCACGTTTAAGTATTACAGCTTTTCAGAATTTATTAAGTACAGCAGAAAGAAGATTGTTAATTTCTGGTGATGAAAAAACAACAATTAGATTAAGTGATTTTGACGGAATTATACCGGCAATTACTGGTAAAGTAGAATTGGTTTATGAAGGGGAACAAGAAGGAGCAGCATCTGTAGCTCAAAATTTAATAGCAAATGCCATTAAAACATTGTTCCCAATTTATTTTCCAGAAATCAAAAAATTAGAAAAACAAACAGCAGAATCTCCTTATGATGATGTAATCTCTTGGTTTTTTAATACTGATTCAGATTTTGAAATTTTAGATGATTTAAACGAAAAAACTTATACAAAACTATTAGATAATGTTACTCCGTTAGAAAAACTATTAGAAAAATATCAGCCAAAATTAACAAAGCAAGAAAGTTATTTTGTAAAAGAATTTGTTTTATGGGCGCTGGTAGAATTTAAAAAATTAAGTAAATATAGATTTTCTGAAGGCACACAGTTTAAAGATCCGTATGGTAATTTTATGAGCGGATTGTAAAATTACCTAACATCACGAGATTTTATATTCTCATTACATAACCGAATTATTTCTATAATTCGGTTTTTTCTTGTTGTTTCTCTTTTAGCTTGTTGTAACCAATACAAATAGCTTTTTCTATAACTTGGTGCAAAATTATTGTAGTTTGTAAAAGCCGTTTTATTTTTATCAAACTCAGTTTGTAAATCAGTAGGAATTATTCCTTTTTCTACAGCATCTAAAGCTGTCCAAGAACCATTTTCTTTTGCAATTTTAATAATATCAAATCCGCTTTGGTGCATTAAATTGTTTGCAGTTAACTCTTCAATATATTTTTTATTTACGGCACTCCAAATACTTTTTTGTTTTCTTGGGCAAAAATATTGTCTTCGTTTTCCGTTACCTAAACTTTTTACAGTAGCATCAATCCAACCAAAACAAAGAGCAACTTTTACGGCTTCTTCCCATCGCATAGATTCTTCTTTATTTTCTACTTTATAAAAAATAAGATAAACCCCGTTAGAAGAATCGTAATTTTTAGATAACCAATTACGCCATTCTACATCATTTTTAAAATAAAACTCTTGCAATTTTTTCATAATGTAATGATATTAATTTTTAATGATGAGTAAAAATAAAATGATTTTTTTCCATTCCTTATTTGCTATTTTTTTGTTAACATAATTATCACAATCATAAAAATAGGTGAACAAATAATCTTATAAACCTTAAGTTTTGGATGCTCTTCTAATTTTTGTTAAATTAACGAATATTAATAATTTTAGCTTAAAAATATATTTAAATGACTGTAAAAAGCTTAAAAATGGAGAATGAAATAAAGTTATTATCATTTGACATTGATAATACGTTAATAGATTTTCATACCTATAAAAGTAATTTTAAAAAAATATGGGAAAAGTATAAAGACCAAAATGATGTTATTTTAACATATAATACAGGGCGTTTAATAGATGACGTTTTACATTTAATAGAAAAAAAGGTGTTGCCAGAACCAGATTATATAATTTCTGGAGTAGGTACACATATTTATAACTTTAAAAAAGGAGCTCTTGTAAAAGAATTTAATGACGTTTTAGATGATGGTTGGAATCTTGAGTCTGTAGAAAATATCATTCAAAAAATAGATCATCCTATAAGTGATCAACCAAGTAAGTTTCAACATTCATACAAAAGAAGTTACTTTTTTCATGACGCAAGTACAGAGCTTGTAGAAGGTATAGAACAAGATTTTGCAGATGCAGATATGGATGTTAATGTGGTTTATTCTGGTAATAAATATTTAGATATTTTGCCAAAATGGGCAAATAAAGGAAATGCCTTACAATGGTTAATTAAAAGACTAAAAATAAAAACAAACGAAGTTTTAGTTGCAGGAGATAGTGGTAATGATTCTGCAATGTTCGATTTAAAAGATGTATTTGGTATTGTAGTTGCAAATGCACACGAAGAACTTTATATCTATACAAAACATAAAAAAGTTTATCACACAGAAAAAGCAAAAGGAGATGGAGTTATAGAAGGTTTAATTTTTTATGGAATTTTACCAGAAAAAGCTATAGAAGATGTTGTAGTAGATCATTCAGACGATTTCTTTATTAAAAGAGAAATAGAGAATATTGCTCTAGAAGATACAGATGAAAAAATAGCTTTAATTAAAGAAGGTTATGTAAAAGCGATAGAGGCTTTAAAGAAAAATATTACTCCGTTAGGATTTTCTGCTTGTTCTATTAAAGACAATATACCAAGCGGAACTGATGAAAACTACCACAGTGTTTGGGCTAGAGATGGTGCAATTACGGTAATTGGTTCTTTGTCTTTAATTGATGATGAAGAAATACATCAATGTCAAAGACAAACATTAATTACTTTGTTAGAGCACATGTCTAGAAACGGACAAATACCTGCCAATGTAAGATTAAAAGATGAAGAACCAGATTATTCTGGAGTAGGAGGAATCTGTTCTATTGATAGTGGAATTTGGGTAGTAATTGCGTTTTATGAATATGTAAATGTTACCAAAGATATAGAGTTCTTAAGAAAATATATTGGAGATATTAAAGAAACTATGCGTTGGTTAGGTGCACATGACAGTAATAATGATGCACTTTTAGAAATACCAGAAGCAGGAGATTGGACTGATTTATTTGGTAGAAGCTATAATATTTTATACGATGAAATTTTATGGTACAGATCTAATGTTTGTTTTGGTAGAATGTTAGAAATGTTAGGTAATCATGAAGAAGCTGGTGAGTATATTAGATGGTCTCAAGTAATTAAAAAAGAAATTGTACAAAACTTCTGGCCATCAACACAACAAAAATTATTTCAATCGGTTTCTTTTGCCGAAAAGCAATTTACACTAGGAGATACATCTTATTTAATAGCACAAACAACACCTTTCGATTTTAGTTGGCGTTGTGATACTTTGGGGAATATTTTAGCTTTTTTACACGGTACAATAGATGCAGAAAAAGCACATCAAACCTTTAGGTTTATGTTAGGTGTTGGTGTAAATGATCCTTTTCCGGTAGCAAATGTGTATCCGGTTGTAAGTCCTGGAGATCCAGATTGGAAACCATATTATACAGTAAATCTTTTAAATCTACCAAACCATTATCACAATGGAGGAATTTGGCCTTTTGTGGGAGGTTTTTGGGTGAAATTTGTAAATAAGTTAGGTTTTAGAGATGTAGCAATTGCAGAACTACACAAACTTGCTTTAATAAACAAAGAAGGTATTACAGATGAATGGGAATTTACAGAATGGGCGCATGGTACAACAGGTAAACCAATGGGTAAAGCATACCAAGCATGGTCTGCTGCCCAATATATAGCAGCTTGTAATGATTTAAAAATAATTAAAACTAAAAAATAGAAATATGAAGTCGATATTAATGATCTCTTTACATGGTTACGTTGGTGCAAATGCAGAATTAGGAAAACCAGATACAGGAGGTCAAGTAGTATATGTATTAGAATTAGCAGATAGATTTAGTAGATTAGGAAAACGTGTAGACTTAGTAACACGTCAGTTCGAAGATCAACCAGAGTATGATCACGTAGACGAAAATTTTAGTGTTTGGAGAATTCCTTTTGGTGGAAAAAAATTCATCAGAAAAGAAGACATGCACGATCATCTTAAAAAGTTTGTAACCAATTGTTTGGCTGCAATAAAAAAAGAAGGAAAAAAATACGATGTTGTATATTCTCATTATTGGGATGCAGGTTGGGCAGGACAAAAAATTGCAGAAGAATTAGGTATTTGCCATGTACATACACCACATTCTCTCGGTTGGTGGAAACAGCACACGATGGGAAGCGATATGGACGAGAAGGAAATGGAGAAAACATATCGTTTTAAAGAACGAATTAGAAAAGAATATTTTGTGTATCAGATGTGTAATTTTGTTATTGCAACAACATTACCTCAAGTTGATTTGTTAGTACAACAGTATGATGTTTTAGCAAGAAACTGTAGTATGATTCCGCCAGGAATAGATGAAAATAGATTTTTCCCTGTTCCATCAAAAGAAAATGATAAAATCCGCTTAAAGTATGATATTAAGCCTACTGATATTTTAGCTTTAGGTAGAATGGCACATAATAAAGGTTACGATTTACTTTTACATGCTTTACCAACAGTTTTTGAATTGTGCCCAGAGGCAAGATTAGTTGCTGCAATTGGTGGAGATTCTCAACAAGATAGAGACGGAATAGAAAAGCTAAAAGAGCTTGCTAAAGAGTTGGGTGTAATGGATAAAATAAAGTGGAAAAATTATATTGCAGATGAAGATTTGGCAAATGTTTACAGATCTGCAAGTATTTTTGTAATGCCTTCTAGGTACGAACCTTTTGGTATGGTTGCTATAGAAGCAATGGCTTGTGGTACACCAAGTGTTGTTACTGTACATGGTGGTTTGTGTGATTTAATTGATTTTGGAAACCAAGCATTATTTGCAGATCCTCATAGACCAAAAGAATTTGGTGCAATGATGGCAATGCCACTTTTATATCCTAATTTAAGAAATGAAATGTCTGTAGAAGGCGCAAGGTTTGCTCGTAGAAATTTTGGTTGGACAGGTATCGCAAAAAGGATGTTAGCTATTTTTTCTAGCTCTATAAGTCAAAGAACATCAGAAACTAATATTTATTAAAATTTATTTATGTCTACAATTGTTTGTTTTGGAGAGGTTTTATGGGATGTTTTTCCTAATCATAAAAAAATTGGTGGTGCGCCATTAAATGTAGCGTCTCGTTTGCAATCTTTTGCGAATAATGTTGCAATGATTAGTGCTATTGGTAATGATGATTTAGGAAAACAAATTTTGGAATATTTAAAAACACGCAAAATAGATATAAAAAATGTTCAGGTTTTAGATGATTTTAACACTGGTAAAGTTACTGTAACTTTAAATAATAAAGGTGCAGCAAGTTATTGTATAGAACATCCTAAAGCTTGGGATAAAATAAAATTTACAGAACAAGCATCAGCAGTAGTAAAAAGTGCTGATGCTTTTGTTTTTGGAAGTTTAATTTGTAGAGATGCTGTTTCTAAAACAACTTTATATAGTTATTTAGAAATTGCAAACTATAAAATTTTTGATGTTAATTTAAGGGCTCCTTTTTTTGATAAAGAAACTTTGATAGAATTAATGCATACAGCTAATTTTATTAAATTTAATGATGAAGAATTGTATGAAATTGCAAAATATTTAGGATCTAAGTTTAATAATTTAGAACAAAATTTATGGTTTGTTTCAGAAAAAACATCAACAAAACACATTTGTGTAACCAAAGGAGAACATGGTGCTGTTTTGTTATATAATTCAACACTTTTTTACAATAGTGGTTATCAAATAAAAGTTGCAGATACAGTAGGAGCTGGAGATTCTTTTTTAGCAACGTTAATCAATTACTTATTAGAAAAACAAAATCCACAAAGATCATTAGATATTGCTTGTGCTGTAGGAGCTTTAGTAGCCCAAAAAGAAGGTGCAAACCCAATAATTACAGAAAAAGAAATTTTAGATTTTAGTGGTTTGTAATTTATCTGTTATTTTAATAAACGTAAAAGCTTAAAACTCTAATAATCTTTATCATCATATTTTTTAAAACTCTCTTAAAAACCAAGTTGTATGCCTGGTAAATAAGAGTTTTTTTCTTTATGATAAATTAAAAAAAATAGAATTAAGAGTAAAAAGAATTTTAAATATTATTTTCTTAAAATTTTATTAGGGAAAACAACTACACTTTCTTCTCCATTTTCACCAACAGCAGCAACTCCAAAAAAGAAATTATCAATGACTATTCCGTCTAAAGTAAATTCAGTAGTTTCTACATATCTAAAATTATCCCAAGTAGGTGAAGTTGTATCTCTCCAGTAAATTTTATAACCTTTAGCACCATCAACATTGTTCCATTTTAACTTGGCAGAAGCTTCTACAATACCACCAATTGCAACTTCTTTAGGCGCTTCTGGAGCCCAAGCTAAACTAGCTAAATTAATAGCATTAACAGCTGTTAATTTTTTTGCATAATCAAAGTTTACATGTTCAAAAACATCACCATAATTAATACCGTTTTCGGTTCTAATGTCTTGATGTTGCTGTGTGTAATTTTCATGAGCTTCCATAATTCTAATTCCTGCAAAACCCAAGTCGTTAAAAGGTCTGTGATGTCCGCCACGACCAAAACGATCTAATCTATAAATCATCATTGGGTTCATTTCTGGCATGTAGGTTTTAGTAGTTTTATGAATGTATCTTGCTAATTGACGAGAGATTCCATCAACTTCTCCTCCATAAAAACGTCTAGCATTACGTTGTCTTTCTGTTTCGTTTGCAGGCACTGGTTCAGAAAAGATTCTTAAACTTCTGTTATCAATTACACCATCTACACCTTTAATATTACCAATCATATCATTATTTAAAATACCAATAATATCCCAACCTTTTTCTTTTGCATATTTAGCTAAACCAGCACCACCAAAAAGACCTTGTTCTTCGCCAGAAAGACCAACATAAATAATGCTACTTTCAAATTGATACTTACTTAAAACTCTTGCCGCTTCTATGGTTCCTGCCATTCCAGAAGCATTGTCATTTGCTCCAGGAGCATCTGTAGTAAAATCCATCGTGTCGCTTGCTCTAGAATCTATATCACCACTCATAATAATATATTTGTTAGGATATTTTGTTCCTTTTTGCACAGCAACAACATTAACCACATAAGCGTCATGCGGTACTCTTCTGTTTCCTTTTTTAGTAACTAAATCTTTTTGATAAAATACATTAATACAATTGTTACATTCTTTAGAAATATTATCAAATTCAGATTTAATCCAACGTCTAGCAGCACCAATACCACGTGTATTAGAAATGGTATCAGAAAAAGTATTTCTTGTACCAAATTCGGTTAATGTTTTTACATCAGCTTTAATTCTATCAGCAGAAATAGCATCAATAATATCGTATATTTTAGGATTAGTTTGTGCAGTAAAGGAAACTGTTATAAATAAAAAAAAGAAAGTAATTTTATGCATTTTAAAATATTTTTTTAAATATAATTCACTTTTTTATATTCAGGAAATTAGTTTTAAAAAATGGGAAAACTTTAGGTTTAATTTAAGAATTGATTTTTTAGTTATTCATAGATATTTGTGTAAATTTTACCAAATCAATTTTAATAAAAGGAGATTAAACTAATAGTAAAAGCACTATTTTTTTTACCTTTAGAGAATATTTAGAGTAAGATGGATAAAGAAAACTACAAGGTTAAAAACAATATTAAATTAGCAGATTTTGATACAAAAGAAGTAATAGATGAAGCTAAAAAGAAGCTTAAAAAGATTCGAAAAAAGCTAAGTGATATTCAAGATACTATGTATGCAGAAGGCAAATATAGTATGTTAATCTGTTTGCAAGGAATGGATACTTCTGGTAAAGATAGTTTAATAAGAGAGGTTTTTAAAGATGTAAATGCTCGTGGTGTAGAGGTACACAGTTTTAAAGTGCCAACAGAGTTAGAATTAAAACACGATTTTTTATGGCGTCATTATATAGCTTTACCTGCAAAAGGTAAAATTGGTGTTTTTAATAGAACACATTATGAGAACGTATTGGTAACAAGAGTGCATCCGGAGTATGTTTTTGGTGAAAATTTGCCAACAATTAATACTTTAGAAGATATAAATGATGATTTTTTTCATGATAGAATGGAAAGAATTAATAATTTTGAAAAACACTTAGTAGAAAGTGGAACTATTGTTTTAAAATTCTTTTTAAACTTATCTAAAGAAGAACAAAAAAATAGATTATTACGTAGATTAAATTTACCAGAAAAAAACTGGAAATTTTCTGCCGGAGATTTAAAAGAACGCAAACTTTGGGATAAATATCAGTTTTGTTATCAAGATTTATTAAACAGAACTTCAAAAGAATATGCACCTTGGTTTGTAATTCCTGCAGATGATAAACCAACAGCAAGGTTATTATTAGCAGATATTGTTTTAGAAGAGTTAGAAAAATACAATTTTAAAGAACCTGTGCTACCAACAAAAATACAAGCGCAAGTAGAAGAATTTAAACAACAATTAAATAACGAATAAATGTTAGTTGTAAAGTTATAATTAAGATGTTTTAACTTTATAAACTTTAAGAACTATTATAAATGAATTTAAACTTAAGAAAGCCAATTATATTTTTCGATTTAGAAACAACAGGCACAAATATTGCAACAGATAAAATTGTAGAAATTTCTATCTTAAAAGTGTTTCCTAATGGTAATAAAGAAAGTAAAACTTGGTTGGTAAACCCAGAAATGAAAATACCTCAGGCTTCTATAGATGTACATGGTATTACAAATGAAAAAGTAGCTGCAGAGCCAACTTTTAAAGAATTAGCACCCAAAGTAAATGAAATGATTGCAGATTCTGATTTGGCAGGTTTTAATTCTAATCGTTTTGATATTCCGCTTTTAGCAGAAGAACTTATGAGAGCAGGAATTGATTTTGATATGAAAAATAGAAAAGCAATAGATGTGCAAGTAATTTTTCATAAAAAAGAACAAAGAACATTAAGTGCAGGTTATCAGTTTTATTGTGGTAAAGAATTAGAAGGAGCACACGGTGCAGAAGCAGACACAAATGCTACTTACGAAATTTTGTTAGCACAATTAGATAAATATGATGATATAGAAAATACTGTAGATGCTTTAAGTGAATATTCTACTCATGGAGAAAGAGCAGATTTTGCTGGTTTTATTTTGATGAATGATAAAAAACAAGAGATTTTTTCTTTTGGTAAATATAAAGGTAGAACAGTAGAAGAAGTTTTTAAAGAAAATCCGGGTTATAATAATTGGATGCAAAATGCAGATTTTCCTCTTTATACAAAAAAGGTTTTAAGGGAAATTAAAGAAAGAATGAAACCGCAAAAAAAGAAAATGACGGATGCCGAAAAGCTACAAGCTTTACAGCAAAAGTTTAACTTAAGATAAAATTTTAGAGAAATCTAATTGTTTTAACACAAGTAATTTAGAAAAAATATGTTTACAGAATATAAAAATTTACCAAATAATTCTCGTGTTTGGATTTATCAATCAGATAGAGAGTTTACAGAAAAAGAAGTTGAATTTATTACAGAAAAATCTGTAGAATTTATCAATCAATGGACACGCCATGGAGATGATTTAAAAGGATCGTTTACTATAAAATACAATCAGTTTTTAATTTTAGCAGTAGATGAAAGCTTTAATAATGTTTCTGGTTGTTCTATAGATAGTTCGGTTCGTTTTATAAAGGCTTTAGAAAACGAATTAAAATTAGACTTAATGGATAAAATGAACGTTACTTTTAAAGATAATGATAATATTAATTTGGTAAAATTGGCCGATTTTCAAAAATATGCCAAAGCCGAAAAAATTACTTCAGAAACTATTGTGTTTAATAATATGGTAAATACAAAATCTGATTTTGAAACTAAATGGGAAGTGCCTGCAAAAGATAGTTGGCATAAACGTTTTTTTATATAAGAATACTTTTGGTTTAATAATTTAGTTTGCAAAAAAGTTGCGTTAAGGATAGAGCTATTTGTTTGAGCTCTTTTTTAGTTTTTTTAAAATAAAACTAAAAAAAGCGAGTAGCGAAAGCCTGTTAAAACGCCCTAAAAATATGTTGTAGAATAGTATGAAGAAAGAGTTGTTAATTTTACTTTTAGTTGGTTTTGTTTTTAATTTGTCTACACAAAGTGTAGATCCGTTAAGAACTAAAGATGCCGAGTTTCAAGAAATTTGGGTAGATAGTATTATAAATAATATGACTTTAGATGAAAAAATTGGTCAGTTATTTATGATTCAAGCTTACTCTAATAAAGATAAAAAGCACGAAGATTTTATTACAGAAATGATTACAAAATATCATGTTGGTAATTTAATTTTTATGCAAGGGACACCAGAAAAACAAGCAGAATTAACTAATAAATATCAAAGTTCTGCAAAAGTACCTTTAATGATTGGTTTTGATGGTGAGTGGGGTTTAGATATGCGTTTAAAAGATACCTATCGTTTTCCTTGGAACATGACTTTGGGTGCAATTAAAAATGATTCTTTAATAAAAGAGTTCGGAAAACGTTTAGGAGAACACTGCAAACGTTTAGGGATTCATATAAATTTTGCGCCGGTTGTAGATATTAATACAAACCCAGATAATCCAATTATAGGTAATCGTTCTTTTGGGGAAAGTAAAGAAAATGTAACCGAAAAAGCAATTGCTTTTACACAAGGTATGCAAAGTATGGGTGTTTTGGCTAACGGAAAACATTTTCCTGGTCATGGAGATACTGCAACAGACTCTCATCATACATTACCTGTTTTAAATTTTGACAAAAATCGTTTAGATTCTATAGAGTTATATCCGTACAAAAAAGTTTTTGATGCTGGTATTGCAAGTGTTATGACCGCACATTTAAGCATACCAAGTTTAGAGCCTAACAACAGATTACCAACATCTTTATCTAAAAACGTAGTAACAGATTTATTACAGCAACAATTAGGCTTTTTAGGTTTGGTAATTACCGATGGTTTAAATATGAAAGGTGCTGCAAATTATGCAACATCTGCAGAAATTAATTTAGCAGCATTGCAAGCTGGTAACGATATGTTATTAATACCACAAAATATACCGGCAACTGTTAATTTAATTAAAAAGGCAATTGAATTAAATACACTTTCTGAAGAAAAGTTAGAAGCTTCTGTTAGAAAAATAATAAGAGCAAAATATTGGGCAGGTTTGCACAATTATAAACCTGTAAAATTAGAACATCTTAAAGAAGATTTAAATTTTATAGAAGATGATTTGTTACATAGAGAATTGGTTAAAAAATCTTTAACAATTATAAAAAACAAAGCAGAAAATGTACCCATTAAAAACTTAGAAACTAAAAAAATAGCTTATGTAAAACTAGGTGATGGTTCTGGTTATAATTTTATAAATATGTTACAAAATTATACAAAAGTAGATGAGGTAAATGGTAAAAATCTAGATGAGGTTATTAAAAAACTAAAACCATATAATTTAGTAATTGTAGGTTTTCATAAATCTAATGCTAATCCTTGGAAAAGTTATAAGTTTTCTGAAAAAGATTTAGTTTGGTTACAAGAGATATCTAGAGAAAACAATGTTATTTTAGATGTTTTTGCAAGTCCGTATAGTCTGTTAAAAGTAAAAACATTTACAAATATAGAAAGTATTGTAGTTTCTTATCAAAATAGCAAATTAGCACAAGAATTATCTGCACAACTTTTATTTGGTGCTTTTGGTGCTAACGGAAAATTACCAGTTTCTATAAAAAAGGACTTTTTAGAAGGTACAGGTTTAGTAAGTGATAATTTAGATAGATTTGAGTATACGATACCAGAAGCAGCAAAATTATCATCAAAAAAATTAGCAGAAATAGATTCTTTAGCTAAAATTATTTTAAAGAAAAAAATGGCTCCTGGTTTTCAGGTTTTAGTAGCAAGAAATGGTAAAGTTGTTGTTAATAAAAGTTACGGTCATCATACAGATATCAATAGCGAAAAAGTTAAAAATTCTGATGTTTATGATTTAGCTTCACTTACTAAAATATTGGCTTCTTTGCCTTTGATAATGAAAGCGGAAGAAGAAAAAAAGCTTTCTTTAAACGAAAAGCTACAAGATCTTTTACCAGATTTTAAAGGTTCTAATAAAGCAAGTGTTTCGGTTGCAGAAATCTTGTCTCATTACGGTAGGTTAAAAGCATGGATTCCTTTTTATGTAGCAACACAAGATAGTGTAACACATAAAAATTTAGCAACATTTTATAGTAGCAAAGAATCTACAGATTTTAATATAAAAGTTGCCAACGATTTGTATTTAAATAAAAGTTATAAAGATAGTATTTATAAATATATTAGAGACGCAGACCAAAGAGAAAAAGAGGGTTATAAATACAGCGATTTAGGATATTATATTTTTAAAGAAGCTTTAGAAACAACGTATCATAAACCTTTAAATACTTTGGTAGATACAGAGTTTTATCAATCTTTAGGTGCTAACAGAACTAGTTATTTGCCTTTAGAAAAATTTGATGCTAATGAGATAATTCCTACAGAAAAAGATACCTACTACCGTAACCAATTAGTGCAAGGTTATGTGCATGATATGGGAGCAGCAATGTTAGGCGGAGTAGGAGGTCATGCAGGTTTATTTGCCAATGCAAATGATGTTGCAAAAATTATGCAAATGTATTTGCAGAAAGGTTATTATGGTGGTAAACGTTACTTAAAACCAGAAACGGTAGATAAATTTAACCATCGTTATTTTTCTGATAAAAAAGTACGTAGAGGTTTAGGTTTTGATAAACCTCAATTAAACCCAAGAGTAAAATCTACTTGTGGTTGCGTTTCAGATGAAAGTTTTGGCCATTCTGGTTTTACAGGTACTTACACTTGGGCAGATCCAGAAAGCGGAATTGTATACGTCTTTTTATCAAATAGAGTTTATCCAACAGCCGAAAATAAAGGATTAATAAGAAGTAACATGCGTACAGAAATACAGCAAGTTATACAAGATGCAATTTTAGATTAGAAGCTATTTCCTGCTTTCACTACTCGCTTTTTTTTCGCTTCGCTAATTAGGTTTCATAAAAAATATCTTTTTTATGAAACCTAATTTCAAAAAAGAGCTCAAACAAGTCGTTCAATCAGGGCTAAACTTGTTTGTTGGTTTTTTTTATGATTCGTTATTTTCTGCATTTTTTACAGAAAACTTAGCATAAATAATTACAGAAAAAATAGCTGCAAAAAAGTAAATAAAAGCGATTTTTTTATCAAAAAAGAAACTGATTATCCAACTTTGTAAAGCATAAAAAAGTGGAAAAGTAATTACATTTAAACCATACCTAAAAGTATCTGTAAACTCAATTTCATCAATTGATTTGTGTTGCTTTTTCCAGAATAAATAAGGAATAAAACTATTAATAACAATCAAATAAAATAGAGGTTTTAAAAAGTTAATCGGTTTTTTTACAGCTTTAGGTATATTATTTTCTTTAATCATTCTGTTTACTAAAGAAACATTTGTAAAATCTACATTAGCATCATTTAATTTTTTTAAAACAGTTTCATAATTTTTATCATCTGGTATATGTACTGTTAATTCTTTTAATTGGTTGCTAACATCTGTTTTTAAAATATTAATAGCTTTGGCTTTTGGGTGTGATTCTAAAATAGTTTTTGCATCAATTTGTGTTCCGTAATTAATGGCAACTTTACAAGGAAAAGTAGAGGAGTTTTGATAAGTAATACCCACCGGAATTACAGTAACATTTAAATCTGGAAATTTTTCTAAAGCACCAAAAACAATTCTAGTAAAACCTTTACTTAAGGGTTTTATATTTCTGTCTCTAGAATGTCCGCCTTGCGGAAAAATAAATAAAGTTTGTTTCTTTTTTAAAATATTAAAACACTTTTCAAAAACCTCTTCGTTGTTAGAAAGCTGACTTCTACCATCTCTAATTCGGTAAATTGGCATTAAGTTTAAACTTGCTAATGTTTTTTTAACCAAAGGTTTTTTAAAAACATCTGCTCTTACCAAAAAATGATTTTCTCTAGGATTATTAGAGGTAACAAGTAAAGGATCTAGCAATGCATTAGGATGGTTGATGGCAAAAAGAACAGCTCCTTTTTTAGGAATGTTATTTTTACCAGTAACTTTTATCTTTTTACAATAAAAAAACAAGCTTATTTTTACAAAAAGCTTTACAGAAAAGTACCATATTTTTTTTATCATAATTAAAGAGATTATTTAGTTTCTTTAAGAGAATTTCTGCCCCAATAAGTGGCTAAAATCATACCAGAAAACACATCCCAAATTCCCCAAAAGGCAGCAAGTAAAGCCATTCCTCCTAAACCTTCAAAAAAACCAAAAATTAATAATAATCCTAAACCACCATTTTGTATACCTGTTTCTATGGCAATTGTTTTGCAATCTTTTTTGTCTAATTTAAAAGATTTAGCGGTGAAAAATCCTAAGATGTAAGCAAAAATATTATGAAAAATTACTAAAAATAAAACATGATGAATGTGGTTTACAAATACATCTAAATTTTGAGAAAAAGCAATAAAAATTAAAGCAATAAAAACCAACATAGATAAAGGTTTTAAAACTTTTTCAATTTTGCTAGCCATTTTTGTATGGTAATAATTTATTAGCATTCCGGCAATTAGAGGGATTCCTAAAATTAAAGAAACCAGTTTAAATAAATCAAACGGATTTAAAGAAACGGTTTTTAAAATTTGATTAGTAGGTTCGTATAAACTACCCCAAAATTGCAAGTTAAAAGGTGTCATTACAATACAAATTAAAGTTGCAAAAGCCGTTAAACTAACAGAAAGAGCTGCGTTACCTCCTGCCATTTTACTAAAAAAGTTAGAAACATTTCCACCAGGACAAGCTGCAATCATCATCATTCCTAATGCAAAACTAGAGTGAGGTTTTATAATTAATATTGCTATAAAAGTTAGAGCAGGCAATAGTATAAATTGAGAGAAAACACCTACAAAAACTATTTTCGGATTTTTAAAAAGTCGTTTAAAATCATCTACTGTAATTGCCAAAGCAACACCAAACATAATAATAGCAATGGCGATATTTAAAACCCATAATCCGCTAGAATCAAAGTTTATTTTTATATCATCAATATTAATATTTGCATTAGTTTGTAAAAGCATATTCTATAATATTTGTACCCATTTTAAGTGCTTTTTCTCTAACACTTTTTGGGTTATTATGTATAATTTCATCTTCCCATCCATCACTTAAGTCGGTTTCATAATCATAAAAAACAATCAATCGTCCTTCGTAGAAAAGGCCAAAACCTTGCGGTGCTTTTTTATCATGTTCATGAATTTTAGGAATTCCGTTAGGAAAATCATAGGTCTGATGATAAATAGGATGATTTGTAGGTATTTCTTTAAATTCTAAGTTAGGAAATACTTTTTTTAGTTCTCTTCTAACAAATGTATCTAACCCATAATTGTCAGAAATATGTAAAAAACCACCAGATATTAAGTAACTTCTAAGATTGTCTGCATCATCATTAGAAAACAAAACATTACCATGCCCGGTCATAAATAATATAGGATAATTAAAAATATCTTGATTATTTATAGCGACACTTTGCGGGTTTTGTGAGATGTTTGTATTAATATTAGTGTTTGCAAATGCTATTAAATTAGGTACTGCTGTAGGGTTTGCATACCAATCTCCGCCACCATTATATTTTAAAATAGCCACATCTTGTGCGTTTATATTTGTAAGTATAAAGGCAAAAAAAAGTAATAATAATTGCTTCATTATTTAGTTTAGTAAAAATATAAAAGCAATATAAGAAAATCTTACTGATTGATGAATGAAACCGTATTTACAGCAACTAAAGCGGCAGTTTCTGTTCTTAATCTACTTTCTCCTAAAGAAATTGGAATGAATTTTTTTTCTAAACATTTTGCAATTTCTTGAGTAGAAAAATCTCCTTCAGGACCAATTAAAATGGTTGTTTTTTCTGATGGATTTATAACTGATTGCAATAGTGTTTTTTCTTGCTCTTCGCAATGAGCAATACAAACTTTACCATCTAAATCTTGTTTTAAAAAATCATTTAATTTTATAGGTTCATTTAATTTTGGCAATGTAAATTTTAAAGATTGTTTCATTGCAGATTGAATAATTTTTTGAAATCTTTCTAATTTTACAACTCTTCGTTCAGAATTAGAACAAATAATTGGTGTAATTTCATCAATACCAATTTCTGTAGCTTTTTCTAAAAACCATTCTGTTCTATCGTTTAGTTTTGTAGGGGCAATGGCAATGTGTAAATAATATTTCCAAGGTTTTGGTTTTTCTTCAAAAGCAATAACTTCTGCTAAACATTTTTTATCGCTAGCAATAATTATTTTTACATCAAACAAAAAACCTTTTCCGTTGGTAATTTTAAGAATGTCATTTTCTTTTTTACGTAGAACACGTACAATGTGTTTACTTTCAATCTTATCAAAAGTAATTTGTTGGGTTTCTGTTGTAATTTCTGAATTATAAAATAGTTGCATTAATATCTAATTTATAAGTTCTACGTCTTTTATGTGTTGTAGGATTAAAGTTTTCCCATAATTTTTGGATGGCTTTATTGTCTTCTAGCTCTGGAGTTCTAATACAATTTTCTATACCTAAAGGTGCAAAAGTTTTTGCATATTGATCAAAAATAATAGCATGTACACCTTTGTTTTGATAATCTGGTCTTACGCCAATTAAATAAAAAGTAACGTCTTTAGAGTGTTTTCTGGCTTTTAGTAAATGAAACAAACCAAAAGGAAATAATTTACCTTTTGCCTTTTGTAAAGCTTCAGAAAAAGAGGGCATTACAATAGCAAAAGCAATTAATTTGTTGTTCTCATCTACCACAAATTTTATGTATTCTGGATTGATAAAACCGATGTATTTTTTCTTAAAAAAAGCAATTTGAGCATCAGAAATTGGTACAAAAGACGATAATTTAGAATATGATGCACTAAAAACTTCAAACATTTCATCAACATAAGGCATTATGTCTTTTGTTTGAGTAAAATCTAATGCTTTAAGTTTAAAACGACGTTTTAAAATTTTACTTATTCTATCAAAATAAGGAATATCAACATTTTTAAATTTGAATTTGTTTTCTAAATATTCTTTTTCTTTAACAAAGCCTATTTGCTCTAAATGTTCTTTGTAGTAAGGGTGATTGTACCAAGTAATCATGGTTCCTATATGATCAAAACCTTCTACTAAAACACCTGTTTTATCTAGATTATTAAACCCGATAGGACCTTCTATATATTCTAAATTATTTTTTAATCCTATTTCTTTAACCTTGTTTAATAAAGCTTTACTAACTTCTATATCATCAATAACATCAAACCAACCAAAGCGCATTTTTTTAATTTGTTGTTTTTCAACTTCAAACCAATTTATAATTGCAATTACTCTACCAACAATTTTATTGTTTTTAATTGCAACAAAAAAATGAGCATCAGCATTTTCGAAAACAGGGTTTTTTGTTGGATCAAAATTGTCTATTTCGTCTTTAATAATTGGTGGAACCCAATATTTATTATTTTTATATAATGAAAAAGGAAATGTTACAAATTGTTTCATTTCCTTTTTTGTACTAATTTTTTTTATTGTAATCATATTACAAAAATAGTATTTCTATTTGTTATTTAAGTTTACTTAGCTTTCATTTTGTATTTTAAAATATACCAAGAAAACGCTTTCTTCTTTTTCGTTTTTTTCTTTTTTTGTTCGCCTTTTTTGTTTTTCTGATGTCAGAAATTTTAGGCTCTTTTATCTCTTTTCCGTATTCATCTAGTTCTATATAAGAATCTTTATGTCTATCTAACCTATAAGAAACACCTAAACTACCATAAAAACCTTGAGACCTTCCTTCTTGAACAAACCTACCAGACGTATTAACTTGTAAATTTCTATTAAATAAATAAGCTAAACCTAACCCATAATTTACTTTATTTAGATTTTCCATAATAATAGCTTGGTGTTCTAAAAAACCAGACCATCTTTGGGTAAAATTCTGTGTTGCTGTAATTATGTATGAAATTTCTGAGAAGTCAGAACCTATTTTATCATAATAAATATTAGAAATAACGTTAAACTCATTCGTTAAACTATGTTGTAATAACAAACCTACTTTGGGTGTAATTTGTTGTACTTTATATCTTTCTTCTACATAATCTGTATTAACACCAACGTAAACACCAACAGAAGGTATAAAGCGCCTAAAATCAAAAGCATGTCTTTTTCTCCAACTTCTTATTTCTTTACTTTTATCTTTATAATTTGGTTCGTAAATTAAATATTTTGCACCAACAGTAAATTGACTAAACCCCATTGTAAAATAATCTGAAGTAAAAATATTTTTAAAAGCTACTTTGTCTTTTTGATAGGTTAATTGCATATTTAATTCTAATTTTTCAAGAAAAAAACTAGTTCTAAATAATAAATCTGCACCTATAGATTGTGGTTGAGAAAAAGTAGGTTCTATACTTAAGTTTTTATAGAAAAAGTTACTTTCTAGTTGGTAAACACCTGTGCCAACACTGTAAGGACTTTGAGAAAAACCAGGAGAATTAGAATTTATAATACCTGTGTATTGTGCTTGTATATAGTTGTTTACAAGTAATATTAATAAGAATAATAGTTTAGCAACAAGTTTTTTCATAAATTATAATACAATTATATAAATAAGTAACTATCAAATAAGACAAACATAGGATAAATATGCTGCTTTTTAAAAGCAAACCATACTTTTTTGAGTTTATGAAAGTTTTATAGATTGTAAACGCCACAATTGTGTTCAAATTGTTATTTTTGATTAATTTTTTATAAATAGAACTATGTTAGCAGGATTATTTAAGACAATTCTTTACATTTTAGTATTTTATTATGCTTTTAAATTTTTGGCACGTTTATTTGCTCCTTTTTTAATGAAAAAGGCAGCAGAAACCATACAAAAAAAGGCAGAACAGCAATATAATAGAGGTTCGCAAAGACCCAAAAGTGATGTTTCTGAAGGAGAAACAGTTATTGATAAGAAACCAATAAGCCAAAAACAAAGCAAAAACTCTGTAGGAGAATATGTTGATTTTGAGGAAATAGACTAATTTATGAAGTTTACTAAAATTTTACCCTATATAATTGCCATTGCTATTTTTGCATTAGCATCAATTATATATTTTCATCCTGTTTTAAAAGGACAAAAATTAAATCAATCAGACATTACTCAGTTTAGAGGAATGGTAAAAGAGATTAATGATTTTAGAGCAGAAAAAAATACAGAACCTTATTGGACCGGAGCTTCTTTTAGCGGAATGCCAACTTACCAGGTAAGTACATATTATCCTAATGATTTTGTAAGAGGTTTAGATAAGGTTTTACGTTTTTTACCAAGACCAGCAGATTACACTTTTTTATATTTTTTAAGCTTTTTTGTGTTAATGATGGCTTTAAAAATTGATTGGAGATTAGCTATTTTAGGTTCTCTTGCTTTTGGTTTTTCAACATACTTAATTATAATTTTTGGGGCTGGACATAATGCAAAAGCACATGCAATAGCTTATATGCCTTTAGTCTTGGCCGGAATTTTATTGGTTTTTAACAAGCGTTATATTTTAGGTTTTGTTATTACAGGACTTGCAATGGCTTTAGAGATTTATACAAATCACCCACAAATGACCTATTATTTAGGTTTTTCTTTACTTATTTTGGGTATTGTAGAGTTAATAAATGCAATTAAAGAAAAATTAGTTCCACAATTTATAAAGCAAGTGGCTGTAATTATTGCTGCAATTTTATTAGGTATTGGTGCAAATTCTCCTCGTTTAATGGCAATGAAAGAATATGCAGATAATAGTACAAGAGGAAAATCTGAGTTAACAATTAATACAGATGGTACAAAAAAAGAAGCATCTAAAGGTTTAGATAAGGCTTATATTACAGAATACAGTTATGCAAAATTAGAAACTTTTAATCTGTTTATTCCTCGTTTTATGGGCGGAGGAACAGTAGAGCAATTAGGAGAAGATTCTAACTTTTTTGAAACAATAGAAAATGCTGCTGGTAAAAAAGTAGCAAAAGATTATTCTGAGCAAGCTTTAACATATTGGGGAGATCAAACTATTATAGAAGCACCTGCATATATTGGTGCTGTTATTTTCTTTCTATTCTTTTTAGGGATATTTTTAGTAAAAGGACGTTTAAAACAATGGTTAGTTGCTGTAACAGTATTTTCTATTATAATGAGTTGGGGAAGAAATTTTAGTATTTTAACCGACTTTTTTATCGAGTATTTTCCGCTTTATAATAAGTTTAGAGCGGTTTCTTCTATACAAGTAATTACAGAATTAAGTGTGCCTATTTTGGGTGTTTTAGCTCTAAAAGAATTCTTTTCATCAAAAAACACTAAAGAAGAAAAACAAGATGCATTAAAAAAAGCAGTTTATGCTTTTGGAGGTTTAGTTGTAGTTGGTTTTTTAATGGCTCATGGATTTTCTACTTTTCAAGGAATAAGAGATTCTCAATACAATCAATTACCAGGTTTAATAGATGCTATAATTGCAGATAGAAAATCGATGTTATTAGCAGATACTTTTCGTACTTTACTATTAATATTTCTTTCTGCCGGTGTTTTATGGTTGTTTTTAAAAGATAAATTAAAACAAATCTTTGCAATAACTATATTAGGTGTTTTTATTCTTTTCGATTTAATTTCTGTTGATAAGAAATATATAAATGTAGATGATTTTAGTTCTGCAAGAAAAGTAGAAAAACCATTTACAGCATCTGTTGCAGATCAATTAATTTTAAAAGATAAAACACATTTTAGAGTTGGAAATTTTACAGTAAATCCAATGATTGATGGAGTTACTTCTTATTTTCATCAATCTATTGGTGGTTATCATGCAGCTAAATTAGGTCGTTATCAAGAATTATTCGATTATCAGATTGCCAAAAATAATATGCAGGTTTTAAATATGTTAAACACCAAGTATTTTATTATAGGTAATGATAAAGGAGAAAAACAAGCGCAATTAAATCCTGATGCAAATGGCAATGTTTGGTTTGTAGACAAAGTAAAAGTTGTAAACTCTGCAAATGAAGAAATGCAGGCTTTAGATTCTTTAAATACAAAAAGCACAGCTGTTTTAGATGTAAATCAATTAGAAAATAAAATCAACTTTATACAAGAAAAAGATTCTACAGCAATTATAAGTTTGTTAGAATATGATGTTAATTATTTGTCTTATCAATCTAAAACCGAAAAAGAACAATTTGCTGTTTTTTCTGAAATCTATTATAAAGATGGATGGAATGCTTATTTAGACGGAAAGTTAACGCCACATTATAGAGTAAATTATGTGCTAAGAGGAATGATAATACCTAAAGGAGAACATACAATAGAATTTAAGTTTGAACCAAAAGTTATTAAACAAGGAAAAATAATTTCTTTATCTTCTTACTGTTTATTATTGTTAATACCTGTAGGTTGGTTTTTTTATGAAAAAAAGAAGAAAAAATAATTAATTATTTTTTAAAGACTTTATAAATTCAGAAGGAGTTACACCCTTATATTTCTTAAAAGCTCGTGTAAAAGAAGAAGCATTTGTATAGCCAATTTCTTCCGCTAAAGATTGAATTGTGTAATTTCTAAATTTACTCTCTTCATTTAATTTTTTAATTAAATATTCTATTCTTAAAGTAGTAGTGTATTGTTTAAAAGTTTGGTTATACTCTTTATTTATAAGATAAGATAAGTAAGATGTATTGGTGTTTAATTTTTTAGCAAGAAAATTAATATTAAAGTCTGCAGATAAGAAATCTGTAGATTTTTCAAGTTTATTAATACCTTTTAAAAGTTCTATTTCTAAATTTTTATCAATATTATATTCTTTTTTTTGTTGTATTGGTTCTTTATTTATTTCAGCTTTAACATCAACTAAATCATTAGTAATGTTTTTATTTTTTTTAGATAAAATATAAACAATAAAAAAGCTAATAAGAGTAATAATTAAAATACCAATAATTAATATATTTTTATTGCCTTTTTCTTTGTTTAGAATTAAAGTGTTTAATTCTAAAGCATTGTTATAATCGTATAAATGATGAGATTTGTTTGCTTCGGTTTTATTTTTGTTTAAATCATTTAATTCTTTAATTGTTAGTTCAGAATATTTGTAAGCACTATCAATCTGTTTATTTTTATAGTATTGATTCGCTAAAATATCGTAAATAGAAATCAAACTTTTTTTATCAATACTTTTTTTAGAGTGTTCTTTTAAAAACTGTTTACCATAATAAAGAGTAGAGTCATTATTTTTTAGTTGATAAAAACAAATTGTCTTTAAATTATTTGTAACCTGTTTAATTCTAAACTCTTTAGAAAAAGCATTGTATTTTCTTATAATTTTTAATGCTTCTTTATAATTTTTTTGAGCAATTAAAATTTCTGAAAGTCTTAATTGATATAAAGCTTCAGAGTTTTTATGAGCAGGTTTAAAAGTTTTAGAGACTTCAAAAGCTTTTCTAAAATAAGTTTTTGCAGAATCTAAATGATGACTATTGTTATTTGTATAGGTTTCTAAATAAGATTCTCCAATTAAATTTAAAGTAGATGCAATGTTTAGCTTTAATGTATTTTCATCTACATTTAAACCTTTATAAATAGAAGGTAATTTGGGCAACATTTCTTTTAATAAAGTTCTAGACTCTTCGTGTAACCCTAATATTTTTTTAATAATAGCTAAATTTTTATCAGTAGAAATAAGGTTAGATTTATCGTAGTTATCTTTTGTAGGAAAACTGTTGATAAATTTTCTTTTTTCCATAATAACATCAAAAGCTTCATGAAATTTATTCTGGTTTTTATAAACCCAAAAAAGTCTATTTAGTGCATTATTTTTTATATTCTTAAAACAAGTTTTATCTATTGTATTTGCTGTTTTTAGATTTTTTAAAACAAACAACGTTTTTTTTTCAGATTCTTTTAGGTTTCCTTTTTGATAAAATGCTTTTGCTTCTATGTTTATTGCATAATAATAATTACATAAGTTTTTAGAGTCTTTTAATCTATTGGCATAATAAATTAAACTGTCATTATTAGAATCTGTAAAAGAAATTATTTTATCAATATAAAACTGATCTTTTTCGTTTGTTTGAGAGAAAACGAGATTACAGCAACAAATAAGGATAAGTAATAATTTTTTTTTATTTATTCTTTTCATTAATTTAATTACGAGTAATTGAAATGTTGAATTTATTTATATTAAAAATTGATATTTTTAACATTTTGACTGTGCTTTTTATAAAAAGACTAAGGCAAATATAGGTAATATACCTATATAGTGGTATATTTGAGGGCAATAATAGACGCTTTGGGGGAAGCTATTTATTTTGAGAAAGAAAAAAAGGGATGATTTTATCATCTCTTTTTTTATGCGGTTTTGTGATTACCTATATTATTCTTCATAAATTTACTTTTTAAAAAGAGTATATTTTAAATTAATTATTCAAGTTAAAATCAAAAATCAAATAAAAATTAAATCAAAAAAGAGATTAGGTTTCATTTTTAACTTTAAGAAATAAAGTATGAATATAGGAATGATTTTAGATGCTCCGTTTCCACCAGATCCTAGAGTAGAAAATGAAGCAATTTCTTTGGTAAAAGCAGGGCATAATGTTTTTCTGTTTTGTTTAAAATATTCAGATGAAAAATCTACTGAAGTTATAAACGGAATTAAAGTAAAAAGATATAACTCTAATAAACTAGAATATAAATTATCCGCTTTAGCGTATACTTTTTCTTTGTATCATTTTTTGATGGGTAAAAAAATTCATCAATTTATAAAAGATACAAAAATAGAAGCTTTACATATACATGATATTAGAATTGCAGAAGCTGTTTTTAATGTAAATAAACATTTTAATTTACCTGTAATTTTAGATTTACATGATAATATGCCAGAGGTTATGAAGTTGTATCCACATCTTCAAAAATTTCCTGGAAAATATATTATTTCACCAGAAAAATGGAAAAAGAAAGAAAAGGAGTTTATAGAAAAAGCAAATAAAGTTATTTCTGTTTCACCAGAATTTTTAGAAGATTTAGCAAAAAGAATTCATACTTCTAAAAACAAGCTAGTTTTAGTACCAAATACTATTAGACAATCGTTTTATAAAGATTATACAGTAGATAAATTGATTGTAGATAAATACAAAAAGAATTTTGTTATTTTATATTTAGGCGACACACATTTAAGAAGAGGTTTACAAACCGCTATAGAGTCTCTTAGTTTTTTAAAAGAAATAATACCAAATATTAAATTGGTAATTGTGGGTAAAAACACAACAGATGTTGTTTTAAAAGAACAAGTTGCAAATTTAAAATTAGAAAAATTTGTAGATTTTGAAGGTTGGCAAAATGTATCATTATTTCAGTCTTATATTTTAGCCAGTAATATTTGTATTTCGCCATTACATAGAAATGCACAACACGACCTTGCATATGCTAATAAAATTTTTCAGTACATGAGTTTTTCAAAACCACTTTTAGTTAGTAATGCAATCGCTCAAAAGAAAATTGTAGAAAAAAATAAAGCAGGTTTGGTACATAAAGATAGAGATGTAAATGATTTTTCTGATAAAATTATAAAGCTTTATAAAGATAAAGATTTAAGAAACGAGCTAGGTAAAAATGGTAAACGTCTTATTGATGAAGAATTTTCTTGGGAACAAACATCAAAAAAACTTATTAGTTTATACGATAATTTACAATCTTGAAAGTCTTAATAATTACATATTATTGGCCACCAGCAGGAGGTTCTGGTGTGCAACGTTGGTTAAAGTTTGTGAAATATTTACAAAATTTTGATATTGAACCTGTAGTTTATACTGTTGATACCATAAATTATTTAAAGGAAGATAAAACATTAGCAAATCAAATATCAAAAGATATTAAGGTTTTAAAACAACCAATTTGGGAACCAACAGATTTGCTTTTTTGGAAGAAAAAAAAGAATCAAAAAAATGGAGTTTCTAATGTAAGTAAAGGAGGTTTTTTATCATTTGTAAGAGGTAATTTTTTTATTCCAGACCCTAAAGTTTTTTGGATTAAATCTTCAGTAAAATATTTACAAACATTTTTAAATTCTAATACTATTGATGTGGTAATTTCTACGGGTCCGCCACATAGTATGCATTTAATTGCAGAGAAATTACATCAAAAAAATAAGATAAAATGGATTGCAGATTTTAGAGATCCGTGGTCAGATCTATACTATAATAAAGATTTTAATCAGCTTTCTTTTGCAAAAAAAAGAAATAAAAAACTAGAAACTTCTGTTTTAAAAAATGCAGATTGTATATTAACAGTAAGTAATACTTTAAAAAAAGATTTTGCTAAAAAAGCAAAAAGAGTAGAAGTAATTACCAATGGTTTTGATGATGAAGTTTTAACAAATAATTTAATAAGGTTAGATAAAAAATTTACAATTTCTTATATTGGTTTGCTACCAAAACAGAGTAACCCAAAGTTGCTTTTTAGTGTTTTAAAAGATCTTTGTTTAGAAAATATAGAGTTTAAGAATGATTTAAAACTTAATTTTGTTGGAGATATTTCTGATGAAGTTAAAACGGAAATTATAAAAAATAAATTAGAAGATAATGTAAATTTTGCTGGATACGTTTCTCATAATAAAGCTATAGAATATCAAAAAAAAGCCCAGGTTTTGTTATTGTTAATACCAAATGTAGAAAAATCTGAAGGAATTTTAACTGGTAAATTATTTGAATATTTAACATCTAAAAGACCTATTTTAGCAATTGGTCCGGTAAAAGGAGATTTATCTAAAATTTTAGAAGAAACAAATGCAGGAGTAGTAGTTGAGTTTAATGATGATAAAAAATTAAAGCAAGAAATTTATAGTTTATATCATCAATATAAAAAAGGAAACTTAAGTGTTGTTTCTAATAATATTAAAAAATATCACAGAAAAGAATTAACCAAAGAGTTAGCTTCTGTAATTAAAAGTTTATAGTGCTATGGGAGTTGTATTTAAACAATCCTTAAAGAACACGCTTTTTATATATTTAGGTTTTTTATTCGGCGGAATTAATACCTTATTTTTATATACTCGTTTTTTAAAGGATGAATATTATGGATTGGTAACTTTTCTTTTATCAACATCTAATCTATTAATGCCATTAATAGCTTTAGGTATCCATCATACTATTGTAAAGTTTTACTCTAGTTATTTTACAAAGTCAGAAAAAGATAAATTTTTATCATCTGTACTTTTTTTACCATTATTAATTGCTATACCGTTGGCATATTTTGGTGATATTTTTTACGAAGAAATCGGTAATTATTTATCCAAAGAAAATCCTATTATAAAAGATTACACGCTTGTAATTTATTTAATTGCTGTAGCTTGTTCTTATTTCGAAATTTTCTATTCTTGGGCTAAAGTGCAATTTCAATCTGTTTTTGGTAATATTTTAAAAGAGCTTTATAATAGAGTTGTAGTAATGATTTTATTATTTGCAGTCTATTTAGAATTAATAACAAAGTCTGAATTTATTTATTATTTAACAGGAGCTTACTTTATAAGAATGTTTATAATGATGTTTTATGCATTTAGTTTATACATGCCAAAATTTACATTTGCTAAACCAGATAATTTTAAAGAGGTAATACGTTTTTCTGGATATATTATTTTAGCCGGTAGTGCAGGCGCAATTATTTTAGATATTGATAAGTTTATGATTCCTGGTAAAGAATCTTTAGTAAAAGCTGCTTATTATTCTGTAGCGGTATTTATAGGTTCTTTTATAGAGGCGCCAAGTAGAGCTATGCTAAATATTTTACAGCCTTTAACGTCTAAAACATTAAATGAAGAAAATCATTTAGAAGTAGCTTCTTTGTACAAAAAGAGTTCTATTAATTTACTTTTAATTAGTGGGCTATTTTTTGTTTTAATAAATGCGAATGTAAATCAGTTATTTAATCTTTTACCTAAAGAGTATTCTGGTGGAGCATTAGTAGTTTTAATGATTTCTTTATTAAAACTATACAATGGTTTTTTAGGAAATAATGGTGCAATTATTAATAATTCTAAGTTTTATAGAATTACTTTACCAATAAGTGTTTTTATGGCTTTGTCTGTTTATTTTTTAAATAAACTTTTCTATTATCAATTAGATTTAGGTACAGATGGTTTAGCTTTAGCTACATTAATAGTTATATTTTCTGCAAATACGTTTAAGTTGTTTTTTGTAAAAAGTAAATTTTCTATGACGCCTTTTACAAATAAATCACTTTTAATGATTTTTGTTATTATTGGTTTATATCTAGCTTTTAATTTTTGGGATTTTCCTGTAAGAGATATTTATATTTGGAAATTTCCTATTCATCCAATTATAAATATTATCTTAAAATGTATTTTGATTATTATATCATATGTTTTTTTAATCTTTAAATTAAATATTTCACCTGAATTTGATAATCTTCTTAAAAAGTATTACAAATAACAATCAATAGTATCTGTAAGCATATGAAAAAGTAGAGCAATACAGATAACTCTTGTTCTTTTAAAAAATAAACCTACAAAATAAAAGCTAATTGCTATATAAGAATGTAATGGATGAAAGTTTATACTGCATCTATTTTCTTCAAAAATTGGTGTAGCTAATAAATGATCTAAATCCACCAGCATAGAACCTAAAAAAATAATATATACAGTTTTCCATCTATCTTTAAAAAATAGGTAAGCAATAAAAGCGGGTACTATTAAATGAAAAGAGTAATGAATTAAAAATTTAATCATAAAAAAAAGATTTATTACAAAATAAACCTTTTTTTTATGATTAATAAATTATAGGGAGAAAAGTATTGTACTACAATAATATAAATAAATTACCTTACTTTTATTTACATATGTTAAGAGATCAGTTTTTAATTAAATTGATTTTTAAAACCATTATTAATTATTAAGGTATTATTTAATAAAAAAAGGTTTACTATTATTTTAGTAAACCTTTTTTAATACTTAACGTGGGGGAAATGTACTTATATATGATAAATATAATAGATTTTATATTATCGCTCCTTAACATATGTTAATAAAGTTATTGTGAATATAACTTTTTTCTAATTCTACTTAACTGCACAGCAGAAATGTTTAGATAAGCTGCAATATGATATTGAGGTATTAAATTTTCTATATCTGGTATTTCTTTTTTTAATGCTAAATATCTTTCGGTTGCATCATTAAGTGTTAAATTATAAATTTTTTTTTCAAAAATTAAAAGTGTATTTTCTAATGCATTAGAGTACATGATACTAATATTATTATCAACCAAAACAAGTTGCTTTAATTTTTTAAAATTAATTATATAAACTTCACAGTCTGTTAAACATTGATAGGCTAGTTTAGAGGGTTCGTTGGTTATTAAAGAGCCAATAGCCCCGATAGCAGTATATGTAGTAAATAAACTTCTTATGTATTCTTTTCCATTATTATCTTGATAATAAGATCTAATAATTCCACTTTTTATGATGTAGAATTCAGAAGGAACTTCGTTAAACTTAGATAAGATAGTTTTATTAGGAAATTTTTTTAGCTCTGCAAGAGCTAGAAATTTTTGATGAGATTCTTTAGGTAATTTATGTAAACGATTAATAAAATAAGATAAAATTTTCATTAAATACTTAGGATTAAGTTTAAACCTAAATTTAATAAAATTATTTACAAATAACTAATTGCATTAGGCCCTTCCATAAATATAAGGTCTAAAATAGATAAATTAGGTATAAAGCCATGTTTGTCGTCAAACATTTGAATATACTTTTCTACAACCTTTTTAGGTTGATGTTTTACGTTTGCTAACTCTCTAAAATCAGTTTCTGTTGTATTTACACTGTATGCTTCTGTTTTAGAAAACTCTTGGTTTATTTGTAAAGCATCTGTAATAAATAAATGAGTATCTATATTTACGTCTTGCAGAAATTTATAATTTTTAGTAAAAATAGACAGTAAATCATCTTCATAAAATTCATAAAAAGGAGAAGTTCTATACGCAGTTTGTAAAGATTTTAAATGGTTATCTTGCCAATTAGAATCATTATCAACCAATAAATTTTTGGTTTTTTTTCGTTGAGAATTTCCTTTGTTTTTATCTATTACAGGTATGTTTAATAGTTGCTTTCCGTTAGAGTTATAGATATAACACCTGTTTCTATAACTCTGTTTTTGGAAATTGTCTTCCATTTCAAAAACAACTTTCTCTGATTTTAAAATTTCTGAATATTGAGAAATGGGCCCAAAATAAGTTGGAATAAATAAAGACATTCTTCCTTATTTTTTTGCAGATTTTTTCTTCCCTTTGTAAAAACTATAAACAATATATAGTGCTATTAAAGCAAAAACAAAATATCTGTAAGAAACCGGTTCTCCATCACCATGTACAGTTGTAAACATTCTGTCCCAACGGATTGATTTTATTTTTTCACCCAAAGAAGCAGCATTAGCATCCCAACTAAACCAAATCATTACAGGTTTACCTAAAACATGATCAAATGGCACATAACCCCAGTAACGAGCATCTAAAGAATTATGTCTATTATCTCCAATTAAATAAAAATAATCTTGTTTAAAAGTATAAGAATCTGCTTTTTTTCCGTTGATAAAAATATTTTCGCCAACAACTTGCAAATCATTATTCTCATAATTTTTTATAATCTGCTCGTAAAAAGGTAATGTTTTGGTATTAATTTCTACAGTTGCACCTGCTTCTGGTATGTAAATTGGTCCAAAATTATCTTGACTCCAACCTAATTCCTTTACATGAGGGAAAATAGCTTCATCAGGAGCGTGATTAATTTTCTTAACAGAAACAGTTAAAGGATATTTTTCTAATCTACTTACTTCATCTTCTGTTAAGTTAATATTGATTTTATTATCAACATTAATCATTTTTAACTTTTGAGCAAATTGAGGGTTTACACTACCAGCAACTTCTGTATATAAAGAATCTTGCCCAATTTTAGTTAAACTTCCATTTTGTTTTATGGCCTCTTGTACTTTATCATTATTCCAATATTCTGATAAAATTTTATAAACCCCTGTTCTTTCCTTATCTAACAAAAATTTAGGAAATGTTGTTTGATTTATAGGTTGTTTACACTCAAAAGTATAATAAAACTGAAGTTTTGCTCTGTAAGGTAATTCGTTCTTTTTACCATTAATGTAAAAATACCCGTTTTTCATTTCTATAGAATCTCCAGCAATACCAACAGAACGTTTTACGTAGTTGGTTTTTTTGTCAACCGGTTTGTAGGTAAATTTACCAGAAGTATCTCCCCACATAGTTGCCAAAGTATCGGCAGGCCAGTTAAAACAAACAATATCATTATTTTTAATTTTTTGTAAACCAGGTAGGCGAGTGTAAGGTAATTGCGGCTTTTTTAAATAAGATGCCGTACCAACTATAGGTAAAGAATCATGTACCATTGGAGCTGCAATTACTGTTGATGGAACTCTTGCGCCATAATGAAATTTACTTACAAAAAGGTAATCTCCCACTAGTAAAGATTTTTCTAAAGAAGAAGTTGGTATTGTAAATGGTTGCATAAAATATGTATGTACCAAAGTGGCAGCAATTATAGCAAATGTAATAGAGCTAACCCATTCACCAAGTTCAGAACGAGGTTTTAAACTTCTGTCTTCATTAAACTTTGCATCTGTAGCATAATTAATGTAAAAAATATATAAACCTAAAGTAACAATTACTAAAAAGGAGTCTAGTTTTTTATAAAAACCAAAAGTTCTAATTGTTTCAATCCAAATTACAGGAAACATTAACAGATTTACAACAGGAATAAATAATAAAATAACCCACCATTTAGGACGATTTATTATTTGCATTAATATAATTCCGTTGTAAACAGGTACTGCAGCTTCCCATGCTTTTCTACCTGCTTTAACGTAAAGCTTCCAAGTTCCTAAAAAGTGAATTACTTGTATTACCAAAAAGAAGATAAACCATTCTGTAAATGTCATAATTGTATTATTTATTTTCTCTAGAGAGAAGAATTTTGTTTTTTATAAGACAGTAAAATGTTTAAATGTTACTGTATTTAACGGATGTTTAACACATCTTTCATAGAAAATACACCTTTTTTATCTAAGATCCATTCTGCAGCAACAACGGCACCTAAAGCAAATCCTTTTCTACTGTGTGCTGTGTGCTTAATTTCTATTGAATCAACTTCAGAATCGTACCAAACCGTGTGTGTACCAGGAACTTCTGGAATTCTTTTTGCTACAATAGGAATATTTTCTTCGGATGCTTTATCACCTAATTCCCAATCATTTTTGGTAGTATTTTCTATAATACCTTCTGCCAATGTAATTGCAGTACCACTTGGTGCATCTAATTTTTTTGTATGATGAATCTCTTCCATAGAGATATTATAATCTTCTAAAGAACTCATCATTTTAGCTAACTGTTTATTAAGTTCAAAGAAAATATTAACTCCTAAACTAAAATTAGAAGCATATATAAACGCGCCGTCTTTTTCTTTACAAAGAGCTACAGCATCTTCATATTTATCTAACCAACCGGTTGTACCAGAAATTACTGGTACATTATTATTTATACAGTTGGTAATATTATCATATGCAGATGTAGGAACACTAAAATCAATAGCAACATCTGCTAGATTTATGTCTATTTCTGTATCAACATCTTTTTTAATAACTATTTCGTGTCCACGCGATAAAGCAATTTTTTCAATTTCTTTACCCATTCTTCCATAACCTAATAGTGCAATTTTCATTTAAAAACTATATTTAAGTATTAGTCCTACTTTTGGTGCATCAAACTCTAAAGGGTCGTTTACAAAAGTAGGTTTAAAAGTTAAATTATCGTCTGTGTTAAATTGTATTAAGTGTGCGTTAACACTAGCTTCTACAATTTGTAAAACGTATAAAACAACAGTAGTTAAGAGAGATAAATCTCTATTTTCTTTTAATTGATCTTGAGCCGTTTCTAGAGTAGTTAATGAAATTATTTCGGTTCCATCATCTAAAGTAAACTCATCTTGAAGATTATTTTTTCTTAATTTATATGCTGTTCTATATCTTTTATATTCGTTATTGTTTTCTAAGTAGTAATAAATACTTGTACCCATAGCACCCCAAACAATAGGAGCTTTCCAGTATTTTTTATTATAAACTTGTCCCATTCCAGGAAATATAGCAGAATAAAAAGCTGCCTTAGACGGAGCTAAAGCATCATAAACACCCCCTTTTTCTACATTAAGAATGCTTTTAATTTTTATATTTTCTACGTTAACAGTATCTTTTTGACTAAAAATGGCTGTAGTTAAAAACGTTAAATATAAAATGTATATATATTTTTTTATAAACACTTATTTTAATAAGTTTTTAATTCTATTGAAATCTTCTTCGGAATGAAAAGGAATAGATATTTTTCCTTTACCATTAGTACCTACAGTAACGTCTATCTTTTGTCCTAAGTATTCGCTAATTTCTTTTATGCTGCTTTTAACATAAGTAGGAACTAATTTCTTTTTTGGTTGCTTAGTTACTTTACCAGATTTTAAACTTTTAACTAAATCTTCTGTTTGTCTTACAGATAATTTATCTCGTAAAATTTTTTCATAGATAGCTAATTGATCTTCTGTGTTTTCTACATTAATCATAGCTCTACCATGTCCCATAGAAATAAACCCATCTCGCATACCTGTTTGTAAAATAGGATCTAATTTTAATAAACGTAAGTAATTAGTAACCGTAGATCTTTTTTTACCTACTCTAATACTTAACTCTTCTTGCGTTAATTGAATTTCATCAATTAAACGTTGGTAAGAAAGAGCTACTTCTATAGGGTCTAAATTTTTACGTTGTATATTTTCTACCAATGCCATTTCTAGCATTTCTTGGTCGTTAGCAAGTCTTATATACGCAGGTATCGTTTTGCTACCTATTAATTTAGAAGCTCTAAAACGGCGTTCTCCAGAAACTAATTGAAATTTATTGCCTTCTAATTTTCTAACAGTAATAGGTTGTATTACACCTAACTCTCTAATAGAACCAGCTAATTCTCTTAAAGCTTCTTCATCAAAATAAGTTCTTGGTTGGTACGGGTTAACTTCTATTAACTCTAATTCTATTTCTATAATATTACCAACAACTTTATCTGCATTTTTGTCTGATGCAGAATTAATATTATTAGAAGTTTCTTGTAATAAGGCCGATAATCCTCTTCCTAAAGCTTGTTTCTTGGTTGCTTTTGCCATTCTACGAATTCTTTTTTAATAATTCTTGGGCCAAATTTAAGTAATTTACAGCACCTTTACTTGTTGCATCGTATGCAATAATACTTTCACCATAACTTGGTGCTTCACCTAAACGTGTATTTCTTCTAATAATAGTATCAAAAACCATACTAGAAAAATGTTTTCTAACTTCTTCAACAACTTGGTTAGATAGTCTTAACCTAGAATCAAACATTGTTAAAAGTAAACCTTCGATATCTAAATCTGAATTATGTATGTTTTGTACACTTTTTATAGTGTTTAATAATTTTCCTAATCCTTCTAATGCAAAATATTCGCATTGAATAGGAATAATAACAGAGTCTGCTGCTACTAAAGAGTTTAAAGTAATTAAACCTAAAGAAGGAGCACAATCAATTAAAATGTAATCATAATCGCTTTTTAAATCTACCAAAGCTTTCTGTAACATGTACTCTCTGTTCTGTTTATCTACCAATTCTATTTCAATAGCAACTAAATCTATATGAGCAGGAATGATATCTACGTTAGGAGATTCTGTTTTTACGATAGCATCTTTTGCAGAAATAGAATGTTCTAAAACTTGGTATGTACCTTGTTCAATAGTTTCTACATCTAAGCCCAATCCAGAAGAAGCATTTGCTTGTGGATCTGCATCTATTAATAGAACTTTTTTTTCTAAAACACCTAAAGAAGCGGCTAAATTAATACTTGTAGTTGTTTTACCTACGCCACCTTTTTGATTTGCTATTGCAATTATTTTACCCATAATAAGAGTTGTCTTTATAAAAAGTAAAATTACATTTTTTTCTGTCTTTAAAAAGTGAAAGATGTTAACAAAAACGTAATTTTTTAAAACACTGATAGTTAGTAATATATGTTAAAAACGTTAAAACAAAAATAAATAAAAAAAAACCGAAGTAGATACTTCGGTTTTAAATAAGTTGTAAATTTTATTTTTTTGGAGTGTTTTTTAAAATTTGAGTTAAAAAATTCCAAAATTTTTGTGTCGATTTTATTCCTGCTCTTTCATCTGGAGAGTGAGCGCCTCTAATAGTTGGCCCAAAAGAAACCATATCTACTTTCGGATAATTTTGTCCTAAAAGACCACATTCTAAACCTGCATGACATGCAGCAACATGTGGTTTTTCATTATGTAGTTCTTCATATAAATTAGTAACAATATCTAAAATTTCTGATTTTACATTTGGTTGCCAACCCGGGTAATCACCAGAAAGGTTTACCTCGAAACCAGATAATTCAAACGCAGATTTTAAAGAATTTGCTAAATCTAGTTTACTGCTTTCAGAAGAAGAGCGTGTTAAACATCCTATTTTAATGGTACCTTCTTTTACAATTACTTTGGCAATGTTGTTAGAGGTTTCTACTAAGCCTTCAATATCTGGTGTCATTCTATAAACACCGTTATGAGCGGCATATATAGATTTTACAAAACCTTCCTGCACACCTAATTCCATTATTTTATCAGGATTTTCGGTTTCTTTAATTTCAATAATTAAATTAGGTTCTAATGTTAAAAACTCTTGTTTTATATTGTTGATAAGTATTTCTGTTTCTAAAATAAAAGCTTCTTTAGAAATGTTATCTACAGTTACTATTGCAAAGCTTTCTCTAGGAATCGCATTACGTAAGCTACCTCCGTTAATTTCAGAAATTCGTAAACCAAAATTTGTAAAACCATCAAATAACAGACGATTCATAATTTTATTTGCGTTTCCTAAACCTTTAATAATATCCATTCCAGAGTGGCCACCATTTAATCCTTTTACAGTAATAGAAAAAGCAGTTGTATTTTCTGGTGTTTCTTCTTCAACATAACTTCTAGTTGCTGTAACATCAATTCCACCAGCACAACCTATTCCTATTTCATCATCTTCTTCTGTATCTAAATTTAGAAGAATATCTCCTTTTAAAAGACCACCTTCTAAACCTTTTGCCCCCGTCATACCAGTTTCTTCATCAATGGTAAACAATGCTTCAATATTTGGATGTTGTATATCTGTAGAAGATAAAACAGACATAATTGCAGCAACTCCTAAACCATTATCTGCACCTAAAGTAGTACCGTCTGCAGTAACCCAATCACCATCAACCAACATTTTAATACCTTCTTTATCAAAATCGAAAACAGTTGCTGTGTTTTTTTGATGAACCATGTCTAAATGGCTTTGTAAAATAACCGTTTTTCTGTCTTCAAATCCTGTTGTTGCAGGTTTTGTAATAATTACATTACCTACTTTATCAACAAATGTTTTTAGGTTTAATTTTTTACCAAAATCTACTATAAATTTAATTACACGTTCTTCTTTTTTAGAAGGACGCGGAACTGCATTTAAATCTGCAAAGTGATTCCAAACAATTTTTGGTTCTAAATTTCTTACTGCTTCACTCATTTCTATTAAATAATTTTTAGACTATAAATTTACTTTATTTCTATTGTAATTTCTTGTGTATCTTTTCTAACTTTTGATAAATCTTTCATGTAACAATCGCCTGCTCTATAACCTACTGGTAATACTAAAACAGATTTTAGATTGTGTTTGTTAAGCTCTAAAATTTCATCGTATTTTTGTGGGATAAATCCTTCCATTGGGCAAGCATCAATTTTTTCTACGGCACAAACTGTCATTAAATTTCCTAAGGCAATATAGGCTTGATTCTTGTTCCAAATAAATAATTCTTCTTGTGTTTTGTTTTTAATATCAGCAAGTAAAAATTCTTTATAAGGGTTGATAATTTCATCAGAAGTATTTCTAAGTTTTTTTACCAAAGAAAAATAGTTATCTATTTCTGTAATTGTGTAGTTTTTAGGTACACAAATTACCAAAACATGTGATGCGTCAATTATTTGAGATTGATTAAAAGAATGTGTAACTAACTCTTTTTTAATTTCTTTATTTTCTACAATAACTAGTTTTATAGGTTGTAAACCATAAGAAGTTGCTGTTAAGTTAAAGGCTTCTTTAAGTGTGTTTATTTGAGTTTCTGAAAGTTTTTTTTCTGAATCAAATTTTTTAACAGCATAACGCCACTTTAGACTTTCTATAATATTCATAAATGCAAAAATAAGGTATTAATTTTGATGAGTTTTGTTATTAGAGAAATTAAAAAGTAGTTATAAAAACATTTTTTGTATCTTGAAAAGAAAAAACTATGAATGAGGATTTTCTTCATTATGTGTGGCAATACCAATTGTTTTCTATTAGTAGTTTACAGACAACCCAAAAAGAAGACTTGATAGTTCTTAAAACGGGAACTCATAATCATAATTCTGGTCCAGATTTTTTAAATACTCAACTTAAAATAGATAATCAAATTTGGGCAGGTAATGTAGAAATTCATTTAAAATCTTCTGATTGGTATGTGCACAATCATGAAACAGATAAAAATTACGATGCAGTTATTTTGCATGTTGTTTGGGAAGATGATGTAGCTGTTTTTATGAAAAATGAAAAACCTTTGCCTGTTTTAGAGTTAAAAGATATTGTTTTAAAATATGCATTAAATAATTATAGAAATTTACTAAATGCAAAACAACGTTGGATTTCTTGCGAAAATGAAATCAACTCTATAGATAGTTTTGTTTTAGAAAATTGGAAAGAGCGTTTGTTTTTTGAACGTTTAGAGCGAAAATCTAATGAAATGAAATTTCTTTTAGATGAGAATAAAAATGATTTTGAGGCTGTATTATTTCAATTATTAGCAAAGAATTTTGGGTTAAAAGTAAATGGCGAAGTTTTTTTAGGTTTAGCCAAATCTTTTGATTTTAGTGTGTTAAGAAAAGTTAGGTTTAATAAAGAACAGTTAGCATCTTTAATGTTTGGGCAAGCAGGTTTTTTAGATGATAATGTACAAGAAGAGTATTATCAACAATTAAAAAACGAGTATAAATACTTGCAACATAAATATAATTTAAAATCAATTTCTAAAAATCAGTTTTCTTTTTTTAGAATGCGACCTCCTAATTTTCCTACAATACGCATTGCTCAATTAATAGCTTTGTATCATTTAAATCAAAATTTATTTTCTAAAATAATGCAAATTAAAACATTAAAAGAGTTTTATCTTTTGTTTGATGTTGATGTAGATTTATTTTGGAAAACACATTATACTTTTGAAAAAGTGTCTAAAAAATCATCAAAAAAATTAACAAAATCGTTTATAGATTTATTGTTGATAAATACAATTATTCCTTTAAAGTTTTTATATCATAAAAATAGAACAGAAGTAGAGCAGAATGATTTTTTAGAAGTTATTAAAAAAATAAAATCAGAAAAAAATACTATTATTTCTAAATTTGATGAGCTTAAAATTACTTCTAAAAATGCTTATGAATCTCAAGCTTTATTAGAGCTTAAAAATAACTATTGCGCAAAGAAACGTTGTTTACAATGCGCAATAGGTGTTAAGTTGTTAAATAGAAATATTGTTATTTCTTAGAATTTAAGATTTTATCAATTTTAGCATAACAATCTTTATAATGGTATTTTGTAATTGTATTTACAGCTCTTTTACTAGCTGTATTTACTTGGTATTTTAAAACCTCTAATTCACCTCTTGCTATAGAAGAAATGTCATTATTTTTAGAGTCTTCATCATTTAGTAAATTGCCCATTTTTTCAATAAAAGATTTCTGAAGATTTCTTCTTTGTAAGTCTACATTTTTAGTAACGTTAGTTTCAGAAAATATGCCTTTTCTAAGATCTTTAATCATGTCTGATGCAGCATAAAATTTATCTGAAATTACTTCTGCTTCTATCATTCTATCTAAAGTTCTGTAGTTTAATAGAGTACTTAAAAATCTATTTTGATAGTTACCTAGTTTATTGGTGTAACCAGTTTCATCAATTTTGTTTAAAATGTTTTTATCTAATAACCAATCTTGAGTTTTAAAAACATTTGCTTGCAACCAAGCCATAGATTCTTTTTGTTTAGATTTAGAAACAGGAACATATACATCACCAGTTTGAGAAGGTTTTTTATTAAACTCGTAAACACCACCAATATTACCTGCAACATGACCTGCATATCTACCCCAAACGCTTAATAACTCGCCATATAATTCATTTAAATCATCATAGTTGTTTGTTTGATCAGAAGTCCAATTTGGAAGATTCTTAGCAACAATTTTTAAGTTTTTTACACCATAAGTACTTGCTTTTACTTGGTCGTTTCCTATTCCTTCGGTTTGTGCAGAAGGGTCAAAACGTTGTCCACCAAATCTATAAATTGGGTCGTTTGCTTTGTCTTCAATCCATTTGTCTAAAGTTTTTACTTCGTCTTCTGGTTTGTTGGCATCAGTAATTACACGATATCCCCAGTTAATTGCATAATGATCATAAGGCCCTAGTTGTCTTACAAATCTAACACCTTTATCACCTGGTTGTGCAACGTAATTATAACGAGCATAATCCATAATGGTTGCTGCTATTCCGTTTTTCTGAGTAAAACTACCAGAACGTAAAGAATCTACAGGATATGCATAACTTGCAGCCATATTATGAGGCAAACCTAAGGCATGCCCAACTTCATGAGAAATTACCATTCTCATCATTTCTCCGATGTCTTCTGCAGGTGTATCTAAAGTTCTTGCAGAAGGATTTGCAGCACCAGTTTCTAATAAATATCTATTTCTATAAGAACGCAAGTGGTTGTGATACCAAATAATATCACTTTCTATAATTTCTCCAGTTCTAGGGTCAGAAACACTTGGTCCGGTAGCATTTCTGGTTGTGCTTGCTACGTATCTAATAGAAGAATAACGAGCATCTTCCATACTAAACTCTGGATCTTCTTCTTTAGTTGGAGGCATTTTTGCCATAATAGCATTTTTAAAACCTGCAGTTTCAAAAACTTTTGCCCAATCATCAACACCTTGTTTTATATACTTTCTTAATTTTTCTGGAGTACCAGGATCTAAATAATACACAATTGGTTTAATTGGTTCTACCAATTCACCTCTTTTATAAGCTTCTATATCTTTAGGCTCTAACCTCCATCTTTTTATGTATTTCTTTTCATCAGCTTTTAAGGCTTCAGAACTATAATCTATATTTCCTATAGAAAAATAACCAACTCTTTTATCAGAAATTCTTGGCATCATTGGGTTTTCTGGTAGTAAAATCATAGATTGATTTACTCTCATTGTAATTGTATTAGTACTTGTATTACTAGGAGGAGCATCTGCATCAAAAGTAAAGTTTTGAACTACTTCTATGTTTTTAGGATAACTTTTAACACTGCTAATAAAACTTCTATCAGCATCTAATCTTTTAACTTTGTATGTTCTTCTAAATCTTGATGATAAGCCAGAAATAGCTTTAATGTCTGAAGAGAAAAATTTAGTAACATCAATTAACACACTAGTAGCATTTGTATTTTCTGTTTTAATATCAAAAGAGTGAATAATTGGCTCTAAATTATTAGCTTTTACAGATTTAAAAATAGGTAAAGAGTCTTCTGCAACAGCATTGTAAGATTTTACTTTTAGTAAAATTTTATTCTTATATTTTTCCCAAACAACAACTTGTGTGTTTATTTTTGTACCTGCATTTACATATCCGCCACCTAAACCAGAAGGTATGTCTTTTAATCTAGTTACAAGTAACATTTCTTTGCCTAGATAAGATTTAGGGATTTCGTAAATATATTTGTCTTTGTTAAAATGTATTTTAAATAAACCGTCGTCTGTTTTTGTGTTTTTTGTAACAAAATCAGAGTATTTAGGTGTTGTTTCTTTTTTGGGTTGTTCGGTGGTTTCTTCTTTTTTGTTTTTTGATTTTTTTCTTTGTGCTTCTATATTAGAAGTTATTGAAAGAAGTAAAATCAATGAAAAGAGTAGTGTTTTTTTCATTGTTTAGTTTGAATTTGGATTAGCTACTAAATTATTAAAATCAATACCCATAGATTCTTATAAAATTGTTAAAAAAAAGCCCAAAAACAATATGTTTTTGGGCTTATAATTTTAGAAGAAAATCAATTAATACAAACTAGGGTATTTTTGTGGATTTACTTCATTCATAATTTCGTAAATTTTTTCAAAAATATCTTCTGCCGATGGTTTAGAAAAATAATCTCCATCTGTTCCATATGCAGTTCTGTGTGCTTTGGCTGTTAGAGTGGCAGGCTTACTGTCTAAAAACTGATATCCGTTTTGCTTTTCTAATATTTCTTGCAAAATATAAGCAGAAGCTCCTCCTGGTAAATCTTCATCTACAATTAGTAGTTTATTGGTTTTGGCTAAACTTTTTACACAATCATGGTTTAAATCAAAAGGAAGTAAACTTTGTGCATCTATAACTTCGATATCTATATCTGATTGTTGTAGTTCTTTAGCAACTTCTTCTACAATTCTTAAAGTAGATCCGTAAGAAATAACTGTTAAATCTGTACCTTCTTTAATTGTTTCTACAACACCAATCATTGTCTTAAACTCACCAAGATTAATAGGTAATTCTTCTTTTAATCTATAGCCGTTTAAACATTCTATAACTAAAGCAGGTTCATCTCCTTCTAGTAAAGTATTGTAAAATCCAGCAGCTTTGGTCATATTTCTAGGAACCAATACGTGCATACCTCTAACATTGTTTATAATACCCGCCATTGGAGAGCCAGCATGCCAAATACCTTCTAATCTATGACCTCTTGTTCTTATGATTAAAGGAGCTTTTTGTTTACCAAACGTTCTATAGTGTAGCGTTGCTAAATCATCACTCATAATTTGTAATGCATACAACAAATAATCTATGTATTGAATTTCTGCAATTGGTCTTAAACCTCGCATAGCAAGTCCAATACCTTGGCCTATAATTGTAGCTTCTCTAATACCAGTATCAGAAACTCTAATGTCTCCATATTTTTCTTGAAGACCTTCTAATCCTTGATTTACATCACCAATAAAACCCGCATCTTCACCAAAAATTAATACTTCTGGATATTTATTTAATATTGCATCAAAATTATCCCTCATAATAATTCTTGCATCTACCAAGTTTTTGTTATCTGCATAAATTGGTTTCTTAGTAGGAACATTTAAAGCAGAAAAATCTGATTGACTATGTAAGTAAGAAGAGTATTTTTCTTGAGCGTCTATTAAACTATCTTTAATAAAATTTTGTAGTAAAATTTTTTCTGCAAAATCTTCATTTTGTAAGTATCTTAATGATTTTCTAACTGCAGATAAAACATCTTTTCTACTAGGATCTGTAATAGAGGTTAGGTTGTTTTTGTATTTTGTAATAAAAGCACCGTTTTTACTTTTATTAATAACTTTGTCTAATAAATCACTAGCAACTAAAACTTGAGATTTAATTTCGTTTATATAAGAGTTCCATGCATTTCTTTTTGCGATAGTAACTTCTTTTTTTGCGCTTTTTTCTATTAATATAATTTCTTCTTCAGAGTCTACAAAACGTAAAACTTCTCCGGTTTCAGTTTCTAATTCGAAGTTTAAAATCCACTCTCTCATCTTAGAGATGCAGTCGTGGTTTTTTTCCCAATTTAATCTTTCTTTGTCTTTATATCTTTCATGCGAACCAGAGGTAGAATGTCCTTGAGGTTGAGTAAGTTCTTTTACATGAATTAATACTGGTACGTGTTCTTCGCTAGCTATTTTGGCAGCTTTGTTATAAGTGTCTATTAGTTGAACGTAATCCCAACCATTAACTACAAATATTTCGTAACCATTATTTTCATCATCTCTTTGAAATCCTTTTAAGATTTCTGAAATACTTTCTTTAGTTGTTTGGTGTTTTGCGTGTACAGAAATACCATATTCATCATCCCAAACACTAATAACCATTGGTACTTGTAAAACACCAGCTCCATTAATAGTTTCAAAAAAGATGCCTTCACTAGTACTTGCGTTACCAATTGTACCCCAAGCAACTTCGTTTCCGTCTATAGAAAAATTGTTTTTATGTTGTACACTTTTTTCATTTCTATACACTTTAGATGCTTGTGCTAAACCTAATAAACGAGGCATTTGCGCAGCAGTAGGAGAGATGTCTGAACTTGAGTTGTATTGTTTGGTTAAATTTTTCCAAGTACCATCTTCGTTTAAACTGTGTGTAGAAAAATGGCCACCCATTTGTCTACCTGCAGACATTGGGTCTTCTTTAATGTCTGTATGTGCGTATAAACCAGCAAAAAACTGTTGAGCAGTTAACTCGCCAATAGCCATCATAAATGTTTGATCTCTATAATATCCAGATCTAAAATCGCCTAGTTTAAAGGCTTTTGCCATAGCTAATTGCGGAACTTCTTTTCCATCACCAAAAATTCCAAATTTAGCTTTACCAGTTAAAACCTCTCTACGGCCTAGTAAGCTACATTCTCTACTTATTTTGGCAATTTTGTAGTCTTTTAAAACTTCTTCTCTAAAATCATTAAATGAAAGTTCTTTACTAGTTGGTTTGGTTGCAATTTTTGTCATAATTTATTACAGTGTAATAGGTATCAAACAAAGGTAGTGTTTTTGAATGAAAAGTAAAAACGTTTTATTCGTTGTCAATATCGTAATATTTATGTTGTTTGTAGTTGTTTTATTGAGTATAATGTAATTTTGATAAAATTTTTAGTTTAAACAACATTTAAGATGAATTATTTGTGTTAAATGCATTTTTATGTAGTTCTAATTAAAATTATTTTAATAAAATTATAAAAAGCCACGTTTAAAAAAGTTGTAAATAGCTTTTAAGTCTGTAGTTAAAGAGAATCGTATTTTTTGAGGATAAGCTTCTTGAGAAATTTCCCAACCGTTGTTGGAATAAAAAGGGAAGTAAATTTCGAAAATTTCATGAACAAAGTTAAATCTAACTCCGTTTTCATAAGCAAAATAAAGAGGTTGATTTTTGTTTTTTAAGAAAGCAACATCATTATAAACCTCTAACCATCTCCATAAACCTATACTAGAATTGTTAGAAAACATAAACTGGTTTGCAAACCTGGTAGGAAGTATCGATTTAAAACCACCTTCTGAGATGATAAATTGTTGACTAAAAAAACCAGAATTTTCTGATCTACCCAAGTAACTAAGTTGAAATAAATAATCTGTACTTCTATCTAAACCAAAACTAAAATAATCTCCTCTAGTATTATTGCTAAGAAATGCGCCAGCAAAAAACCTAAAATCTAATTGAGTATCTGTTGTTGTTAAAGATCTAAATCTAAGATCTATAGATGCTTTAGAAAAGTTTTTGGCAAATTCTGTACTAATACGATATCTAAATTCTTTTATAATATCTGGGTTAGAGTAATTGTAGCTTAAACTTAAAACACTATAATTGTCTTGAGGACCTCTTATTTCTCCTAAAGGTATTTCTTTATCTATGTGTAATAATTTTGCAACAATAGATTCTGAAGTAGCATCTCTTAAAGTTTTTCTTTTAAAAACCATATTTACATACGGAATTAGAGATTTGTAAGATAAATTAGGTGCATAATCAGAGGTGCTACCAGATAAACCATAAGTTACTTTTTGTAGTTTAGAATCTTCAAAAAAATGATCGTAAGAGAAAGAGAATGACCCTATGGCAGAGTTGCTTTTTGTGGCATAATAAGGAGATACTTTAAAAGTAAAGTTTCGTTTTATTAATGGTTTGTTATGTAGTTTTAAACCAAGAATTAATCCGTTGTAAAAATTATAAGCAACATCTGGTTGATAAAATACTTGGTTATAGTCTGGGCTACTAATGTCTTTTACAAAAGAAAATTTAATTGGTTTGTGAAATATTGTTTTGTTAATTTTTTTCCAATTATCTAAAGTGTTTAATTCTGGATATAGGTTTTCGTAATTTAAAACAAAAGTATCATAATCACCTTTTTTAAATTTTACTTTTTTAGTGCTGTCAACATCAGAAATCCATTTCTTAAATTTTATATCCTTATCTTTTAATGCATAAATTGCTACAGGTGTTGTAATGTTTCTTTTGTTTTTTATTACTAAAGAAATACTATCTTTTTCTACATTTAAGTTTTTAATTGTGTGGTCTATTTTTTTATTGGTTTTTATAAAATCATCAAAAAACCAATCTATTTTTTTAGTTGTTTTAGAAGATAAAAGCTTGTTAAATTCTTTACTAGTAGTGATTTTTAAAGAGTTTTTTTGATAAAATTCTTTAATTGTTTTGTTTAAAGTACTGTCTCCAATATAGCCTTTTAAGAAAGTAAAACCTAACCCAGATTTGTATTTACTTACTATTTTTCTATTAAAATTAGATAAAGAATCTGAAGGAGTATTTAATGGTTGGTCTATAAATTTACGAGCGGTAAATTGATAAATAAAAGGGTATTTATCATTAAAATCTAGTTTAGAGATATTAAATTTTTTTAAAAACCAAGAGTCAGATACTTTTCCTAAAAGTTTAATTTCTGGATAATATTTTTCTATATATTCTATCATTAAATAGTTTTGAATACCATCTAATAACCAATAATCTTTTCTTTTGTTTAGCAAAAGGGTATTTTCTAAATATCGTCTAGTTAAAGCTTTAAACATAGTAATATCCCATTTAAAAGTATCAGAAAAAGGGCGCAAAAAAGAGGGTAATTGATTTAAACCATAAATAGGATTTTTTCTTTGTGTTGCTTTGTCTATGTATATTTCTAAATGAGGATATTTACCCAAATATTTTTTTAAGAATAAGAGTTCTCTGTTTAATATGTTTGTAGTTAAGTTAATGTCTAACTCTTTAGAAAAAACATCTGTATGCACGGTAGCTAAATCTGTAACAAAAGTTTTAAGTTGCGGTATTTTGTTTATACCTAAAATAATGTCTGTTTTGTTTTTTCCTATTAAAAAATAATTGGTGGTCTTTTCTTCTTTTCTTTCATATTGATAAAGATTAGATTCTACAACATAATCTTTAGGCACATCAATCTCTATATTAAAATCGGTACCTTTTTCATAAAGATCATCTAAATCTAAGTTGCTCATTAATTGCCATTCTTTATGATAAATAGCAGGTGTTAAATACCAGTTTCTAAGATGATAACCTGTTTTTGTTTTTCCGTAATTGGTAAACCTAGCATTTGGTGGTTTAACAATGTAGGTAATATTTATAGTAATGCTAGAATTAGGTAGTAAAGGTTGGTTTAGAGCAATGTTTATTATATCTGAATGATCTTTTAATTCGTTAAATTCGGTGTTTTCAAAATTTACAGAAAGACTTTTTATTTTAGAAAAACCTAAATCTTTTTCTTTAGCAAAGTAGAGGTCTTTTTTATAATTTTTGATAAATCTTTTTGATAAAGGAGTTTTTCTATCTCTATAACTATTTGCCCAATTATGAAGGTAAATATTATTTAAGATAGAGTCTGATGTGTTATAATAAACAATTTCTTGCTGAATTTTTAACTCGTCTTTTACAACGTCTAATTCAGATTTTATTTTGATAGCGTTTTGTTGAGAAAATAATATTTGTGAAATTAAAAAGCACAATAATAATATGTAGTTACGTTTTCTCAATATAAATTTATATAAATATTAATGTTGTTTAAGTAAATCTTAAATATAACAAATTTGGTTAGCCGTAAAGCTAACCAAATGTGTTTAAAAACAGAAATATAATAGAGTTTTGTTTTAGAAGTTTGGTTTTAATTGATATTTATCGTAAAAGTTGTTTAAGTGTTCTACAGCTTCTTGTGCAGTATCTACAACTCTAAATAAATTTAAGTCTTTTTCGCTAATATTACCTTCTTCTAAAAGAGTGTTTTTAATCCAATCTAGTAAACCTCCCCAAAATTTAGAACCAACTAAAACAATTGGAAAACGACCTATTTTATTAGTTTGGATTAATGTGATAGCTTCAAAAAGTTCATCCATTGTGCCAAAACCACCAGGCATTACAACAAAACCTTGCGAATATTTTACAAACATTACTTTTCTAACAAAAAAGTAATCGAAGTCTAAGCTTTTACCTTGATCTATCCACGGATTATCATGCTGCTCAAAAGGTAGTTCTATATTTAAACCAACAGAAGTTCCTTTTCCTCTATGTGCACCTTTATTACCAGCTTCCATAATACCAGGTCCTCCACCAGTAATAACACCATAACCATGTTGTGTTAGCTCAAAAGCAACTTCTTCTGCTAATTTATAATAAGGATGATCTGGTTTTGTACGAGCAGAGCCAAAAATAGATACACACGGACCTATTTTACTTAATTTTTCGTAACCATCTACAAACTCTGCCATAATTTTAAAAATAGCCCAAGAGTCGTTAGTTTTTATTTCATTCCAAGTTTTTGTTTTTAATTTTTCTTTAATTTTTCTATCCTCAGTTGTCATCATCTATGTTTTTTTAAAGTTATTTTTCTTTTTTTTTGAAAAAAAGAAATGCTTGCTAAATTAATTCTTTTTTCAAAAACTTAGCAGTATAACTTGTTTTATGTTTTGCCACTTCTTCGGGTGTTCCTGTACAAAGTATTTTACCACCTTCTTTTCCGCCTTCCATACCAACATCAATAATATAATCTGCTAACTTTATAACATCTAAATTATGTTCTATTATTAAAACAGTATTTCCTTTATTGGCAAGTTTGTTTAAAACTTCCATTAAAACTCTAATGTCTTCAAAATGAAGCCCTGTTGTAGGCTCGTCTAAAATGTAAAAAGTGTTACCAGTGTCTCTTTTAGAAAGTTCAGATGCTAATTTTATCCTTTGTGCTTCTCCACCAGAAAGAGTTGTAGATTGCTGACCAAGTGTTATGTAGCCTAAACCTACATCTTTTATGGTTTTTAATTTTCTGTGTATTTTAGGTATGTTTTCAAAGAAACTTGTTGCATCTTCAATTGTCATATCTAAAACATCAGAAATAGATTTTCCTTTATAACGTATTTCTAGAGTTTCTCTGTTAAAACGTTTTCCTTGGCAAGTTTCGCACTCTACTTGCACATCTGGTAAAAAGTTCATTTCAATCACTTTTACACCGCCACCTTGGCAAGTTTCGCATCTACCGCCTTTAACATTAAAAGAAAAACGTCCTGGTTTATAACCTCTAATTAAAGCTTCTGGGGTTTTTGCAAATAAACTTCTAATTTCAGAAAAAGTACCTGTATAAGTTGCAGGATTAGAACGTGGAGTTCTACCAATAGGAGATTGATCAATATCTATAACTTTGTCAATATGCTCTAAACCTTCAATTTTTTTATAAGGCATCGGTTTTTTTACACCTCTATATATATGTACATTTAAAATAGGGTATAAGGTTTCGTTTATTAAGGTTGATTTTCCGCTACCAGAAACTCCGGTAACACAAATCATTTTACCTAAAGGAAAATCAACAGAAACATTTTTTAGATTATTACCTGTAGCGCCTTTTAGTTTGATAAAATTACCGTTTCCTTCTCTTCGTTTTTTAGGAACAGTAATTTCTTTTCTTCCGGTTAAATAATCAGATGTTAGTGTTTTGTGCTTTTTAATTTCTTTAAAAGTACCAGAAGAAACAATTTCTCCACCATGTCTTCCTGCTCCAGGACCAATGTCAAAAATAAAATCAGCTTGCTCCATCATATCTTTGTCATGTTCTACAACTAAAACAGAATTACCAATATCTCTAAGTTTTACCAAAGAGTTTATTAATTTTTCGTTGTCTCTTTGATGTAAACCAATGCTTGGTTCATCTAAAATATAAAGAACACCTACTAATTGAGATCCTATTTGAGTGGCTAAACGAATTCTCTGTGCTTCTCCTCCAGAAAGAGATTTAGAGGTTCTGTCTAGCGCTAAATAATCTAAACCAACGTCTAATAAAAACTGAATACGAGTTCTTATTTCTTTTAATATTTCTGATGCAATGGTTAATTGTTTTTCTGATAATTTTTCTTCAATATTTTGAAACCATTTAGCTAACTCAGTAACGTCCATTTGCGCTAAATCGCTAATGTTTTTATCAGTAATTTTAAAATGAAGTGCTTCTTTTTTTAATCGTTTTCCTTTACAAGTAGGACAAGAAACTTCATCCATAAAATCTTTAGCCCAACGTTTTATAGAGGTGCTTTCTGCATTTTTATATTGATTTTCTATGAAAGAAATAATTCCTTCAAAGTCAATTTTGTAATTTCTTGTTACTCCAGCTACTTTAGATTTAATTTCAAAAGATTCGTTACCTCCATTTAAAATAACATCTAATGCATCTTTAGGAATATCTTTTATTGCATCGGTTAGTTTAAATTGATAACGTTCTGCAATATTTTGTAATTGTTTAAATATCCAACTATTTTTTTGTTCACCTAAAGGTGATATTCCTCCGTTTTTAATTGAAATAGAATTGTCTGGAATTATCTTTTTAAGATTTATTTCATCTGTAATACCTAAACCATTACATTTATCACAAGCACCTTTTGGCGAGTTAAAAGAAAAAGTATTTGGTTCTGGATTTGGGTATGCAATGCCAGATGTTGGGCACATCAGCTCTCTACTAAAATAACGAGGATTGTTATCTTCAATATCAATAACCATCATTATATTATTACCAGAATATAAGGCTGTTTTAATAGTTTCCTCTAAACGTTTTTCTATAGAACCGTTTATTTTTAATCGATCAATAACTACTTCAATATCGTGCGTTTTGTATCTGTCTAAACGCATTCCTTTTTCTATTTCTCTAATTTCTCCATCAACACGTACTCTAACAAAGCCTTGTTTAGAAATTTGCTCAAAAAGCTCACGATAATGACCTTTTCTAGATTTAATTAAAGGTGCTAAAACAGCTACTTTTTTATTATTAAAGTCTTTTAAAATTAGTTGTTTTATTTGTTCATCAGAATAACTGACCATTTTTTCGCCAGAATTATAAGAATAGGCATCTGCAGCTCTGGCAAACAATAGTCTTAAAAAATCATAAATTTCTGTAATAGTTCCAACAGTAGAACGAGGACTTTTGTTGGTTGTTTTTTGTTCTATTGAAATAACAGGAGATAAACCATCAATTTTATCAACATCTGGTCTTTCTAATCCTCCTAAAAACTGTCTTGCATACGCAGAAAAAGTTTCTATATAACGTCTTTGGCCTTCTGCATAAATAGTATCAAAAGCTAAAGATGATTTTCCACTACCGCTTAAACCAGTAATTACAACTAGTTTATCGCGAGGGATTTTTACATCAATATTTTTTAAATTATGAGCCCTTGCTCCGTAAACCTCAATATATTCTTGATCTTTCAAATGCCGAGTTTTTTAGAAAAAAGCAAAGTTAAAGAAACCAATTTTAATTTAATTGGTCTATGGTAATCAAATCATAAAATAGTATATTGCATTAATATATTTTTTAGAAAAGTGATAAATAGTATTCGGTATTTTTTTGAAAGAAATGGTTTTCATGTATCTTCTAGATTAGCAGATAGAATAGGTATGAGAGCAACAAATGTGCGTTTGTTTTTTATTTACATAACTTTTGTAACGGTAGGTTTGTGGTTTGGTTTTTATTTAACTTTGGCTTTTTTGTTAAAACTAAAAGACATGCTTTATACCAAAAGAAGCTCTGTTTTTGATTTGTAATATATGAAAGTAAAAGTATTAGATTCTAGAATAAATAAGACCTTGTTTCTGGTAGTTTTAATAATATCTGTAGGAACTTTAGGTTACATTCTATTATCTGGTTATACTTTTATTGATGCATTTTATCAAACAGTTATAACAATTACTACGGTTGGTTTTGGAGAAGTGCAACCATTTACTCCTGCAGAAAAAATTTTTACTATATTTTTAATTTTAACCAGTATTTCCATTTTTGGATATGCAGTTTCTTCGTTTTCAGAATATCTGGTTAGTGGTAAATTATTTGAACATTTTAAACAAAGAAAAGTGGAAAAGCAAATAGCAAATTTAAAAGGGCATACCATTGTTTGTGGTTATGGAAGAAATGGAAAACAGGCAATTTTAAAGTTGAAAAATTATAATAAAGATTTTGTTGTTGTAGAAAAAAGCAAAGAAATGTCTGAATTAATAGATTCTGAAGGTCTTTTAAATATTAATGGAGATGCAACTTTAGATGAAACCTTATTAAGTGCAGGTATAGATAAAGCCGCTTTTTTAATAACAGCATTACCATCTGATGCAAACAACCTATTTGTAGTTTTAACAGCAAATCAATTAAATAAAAATTGTAAAATTATAAGTAGAGCATCTAATGAAACCTCTTATAGTAAATTAAAATTTGCAGGTGCAAGTAATGTAATTATGCCAGATAAACTTGGTGGAGATCACATGGCGTCTTTAGTTACAACACCAGATGTAATAGAATTTGTAGATAGATTAACTATAGAAGGAGAAACTACAGCTAATTTAGAAGAAATTTACGTAAACGATTTGCCAGAAAAATATATAGACAGAACCATATTAGATTTAGACTTAAGAAAACAAACAGGTTGTACAGTAATAGGCTATAGAGGGCCAGATAAAAATTATATTATCAATCCAGAGTCTGATTGTAAATTAATAAAAGGGTCTTATTTAATAGTATTAGGTAGGCCAAATCAAATAATGAAATTAAGAGAATTATTTTAGAATGATAAAAGTTGTTATTACGGGTAGTAACGGATTGTTAGGGCAATCTTTATTGAATCTATTATTAAAAGAGAAAGATAAATATAAAGTTTATGGTTTTTCTAGAGGGATTAATAGAAGTGGAAAAGAAGATTTTAATTATGTTTCTATCGATATTACAAAAGAAAACGATTTAAAAGAAAACTTATTTAACATTAAGCCAGACTTTATAATAAATACGGCTGCAATGACGCAAGTAGACGATTGTGAAACAAACAAAGAAGCTTGCGATTTATTAAATGTAACAGTTGTAAAATGGTTGGCAGAGGTTTCTAAAGAGATAAATGCGCAACTAATCCATATTTCAACAGATTTTATTTTTGATGGTAAAAAAGGTTATTATAAAGAAACTGATGAAGCAAACCCTTTAAGTTATTATGGATTGTCTAAATTGAGATCAGAAGAAGTGTTGGTTAAAACAGAAATAGATTATACAATTTTAAGAACCATTTTGGTTTACGGTAAAGTGTTTGATATGTCTCGTAATAATATTGTTTTATGGGTTAGGAGTATGCTTGCCGAAGCAAAAGAAATTACAATTGTTAATGATCAATATAGAATGCCTACTTATGTAGAAGATTTAGCGATGGCTTGCAAAATTTCTATGGATAAAAAAGCAACAGGGATTTACAATATTTCATCAAATACTTTATTAAGTATTTATGAAATTGCACAACAAATTGCAGAGGTTTTTAAATTAGATAAAAGTTTAATCAAACCAATATCTACAACAACTTTAAACCAAAGAGCTTCAAGACCACCAAAAACAGGTTTTGATTTATCTAAAACCAATAAAAAATTAGAATTTTATCCAAAGTCATTTAAAGAAGATTTATACAGATTTAAAGAAACCTTAATATAAAATTTACTTTTAACGCGTAAAAGTTGTAGAAAAAGCATTTTTTTAGCATCTTGCAGGCTACTAATTGAAAAACTAACAATACAATTATTATGAAGAAAAGACTTCTTTCAATGTTGCTTTTAGCAGCGCCAATATTAACATTTGCCCAAGAAAAAGGGTTAGATCAACAAATAGATGAAGCATTTGGTAATGCTACAGGTTGGTTTGTAAACTTTATATTTTACCAAATTCCTTTTTCAGATACAGTTAGTATATATTGGGTATTATTCCCGCTAATTTTAGGAGCTACTTATTTTACATTTTATTTCAATTTTATCAACTTTAAAGGTTTTTTTACATCTATTAATATTGTTAGAGGTAAATATGATAGTTTAGAGGATAGAGAAGATCATAAAGTAGAAATTTCTAAATCTAAGTTTACTGATGAAGAAGATAATCCAGATACTATAAGAGTAGAAGGTCATAGTGGAGAGGTTTCACATTTTCAAGCTTTAACAGCAGCTTTGTCTGCAACAGTAGGTTTGGGAAATATTGCTGGGGTTGCTATTGCAGTTTCAATTGGTGGAGCAGGAGCTACTTTTTGGATGATTATTGCAGGTTTTTTAGGAATGGCTTCTAAGTTTGTTGAATGTACTTTAGGTGTAAAGTATAGAGATATTGAAGCAGACGGAACTGTTTATGGAGGACCAATGTATTATTTAACCAAAGGTTTAAAAAATAAGACACTTGGAAAAATTTTAGCAGGAGCTTTTGCAATTTTTGTAATTGGAGGATCTTTTGGAGGTGGAAACATGTTTCAAGTAAATCAAGCTTTTCAATTAGTGCAAAATATTACAGGTGGTTCAGAATCTGTATTAGCAGGTAAAGGTTGGTTATTTGGTTTAATTATGTCTATACTTGTTGGTATTGTAATTATAGGTGGTATTAAAAAGATTGCTAAAGTAACAGATAAAATTGTTCCTTTTATGGTAGCAATTTATGTAGGTGCTGCTTTATTTGTAATTTTTGCTAATTTTAATATGATTGGTGATGCTTTTGGTCAAATATTCTCAGGAGCATTTAGTCCAGAAGGAATTGCTGGTGGTGCTGTAGGGGTGTTAGTACAAGGTTTTAGAAGAGCAGCTTTCTCTAACGAAGCTGGTATTGGTTCTGCATCTATTGCGCATTCTGCAGTAAAAACAAAATATGCAGCAAGTGAAGGTATGGTTGCGTTATTAGAGCCTTTTATTGATACAGTTGTAGTTTGTACAATGACGGCCTTAGTTTTAATTATCACTGGTAATGTGGCAGCAGAAAATGCTTCTTTAAATGATGCACAAGCAATTTTATTAACTTCTGGTGCATTTGAGTCTGCAATTTCTTGGTTTCCGTATGTGTTAACAGTTGCGGTTGTTTTATTTGCCTTTAGTTCTATGATATCTTGGTCTTACTACGGTTTTCAAGGTTGGGTGTATCTATTTGGTAGATCTAAAAAAATGGAATATACTTATAAAGTTATTTTTTGTGTATTTGTTGTAATTGGTGCAGCAGCAAGTTTAGGCTCTGTAATTGGTTTCTCTGATGCAATGGTATTTGCAATGATGGTTCCAAATATGGTAGGTTTAGTTATTTTAGCTCCTAAAGTAAAAGAAGAATTAAAAAAATATATGAGTGCTATTAAAAGTAGTCAGGCATAAAAAATAATATAATGAAAATATTAAAATCCCATTTCTGGTATAACAAAAGCCAAAGAAATGGGATTTTTTTATTGGTGTCTATAATTATATTATTTCAAGGCTTTATTTTTTTTGATGTTTTTAATGGAGAAATTATAGAAGAAACAAGTGATACAGAAGTATTGTTTTTACAAAAACAAATAGATAGTTTAAGAGGGGTAGAAATTTATAATAGAAAGCCAAAAATTTACCCTTTCAATCCTAATTATATTACAGATTATAAAGGAGAACAGCTAGGGATGTCTTTAGATGAAATTGATAGATTGTTGTCTTTTAGAAAAACAAATAAATTTGTAAACTCAAAAGAAGAATTTCAAAAAATTACTAAAGTTTCAGATTCATTATTAAATCAAATATCTCCTTATTTTAAATTTCCAGATTGGGTGTTAGAGAAAAACTCAAAAAATAAAAATGTCTCTAATAAATTTACGTCTAAGGATAAAATCAATAAAAATAAAATAGTTTTATCAACGACAGATATAAATGAAGCAACAATAGAAGATTTAATGACTATCAACGGAATTGGTTTAGTTTTTTCTAAAAGAATTATTAAGTATCGTTCTAAATTACAAGGATTTTCTTTTAAAGAGCAACTTTTAGAAGTTTGGGGACTAGATAAAGAAGTGGCAGATAAATTATGGGAAGTTTTTAGTATCACAAAAAAGCCTAACATAAAAAAAATGAATGTAAATACTATGGAATTCAAAGAATTATTGAAAAATCCATATGTAGATTATGAGTTATGTAAAAAGATTTTTAATTACAGAGACGAAGTAGCAGAACTGCAAAATATATCAGAATTAAAAAACATCAAGGATTTTCCTTTGGATTTGTATGATAGAATAACCTTATATTTGCAGGCTAAATAAACAAATAAATTTCTAGCCTAATGAACAGTATGTATTTTACTGAAGAACACGATAATTTTCGTGCTAGTTTCAAAGAATTTTTACAGAAAGAAGTAGTTCCTCATATAGACACCTGGGAAAAAACAGGAACTATAGAACGATTCATTTGGAAAAAATTTGGAGAAATGGGATATTTTGGCTTATCCACTCCAGAAGAATATGGAGGTCTTGATCTAGATTTGTTTTATACGGTTGTTTTTCTTGAAGAAATGCAAAAAATAAATTCTTGCGGATTTGCAGCAGCTATGTGGGCGCATGAATATTTAGCAATGACTCATTTAAATAAAGAAGGTAATCATTTACAAAAGAAAAAATATTTAGAGCCAAGTGTAAATGGAGACTTAATAGGTTGCTTATGTATTACAGAGCCTTTTGGAGGTTCTGATGTTGCAGGAATGAGGTCTACTGCTGTAAAAACAGGAGATAAATATATATTAAATGGATCTAAAACATTTATTACAAATGGTGTGTATTCGGATTATTTAATAGTAGCGGCCAAAACAAATCCATCAGATAAATATAAAGGAATCAGTATTTTTATTGTTGATAGAAAATCAAAAGGTGTTTCTGCTACAAAATTAAATAAATTAGGATGGAAAGCATCTGATACAGGTGAGATAGCGTTCGATAATGTAGAAATACCAGCAGAAAACTTGTTGGGTGAAGAAGGAAAAGGTTTTCCTTATATAATGCAGCATTTTGCTTTAGAAAGATTATTAATGGGAGTAAATGCTCATGCCAGAGCAGAATATGCATTAGATTATGCTATTAAATATATGGAAGAAAGAGTTGCTTTTGGTAAATCTTTAGATAAATTTCAGGCATTAAGGCATAAAATAGCAGAAATGGCTAGTAGAGTAGATATGTGTAGAGAATATAATTATTCAATTACTAGAAGGTTAGACGGAGGTCAGTACGTAGTAAAAGAGGCAAGCATGTCTAAATTGCTTTCTACTAAAATGGCAGATGAGGTTATTTATGATGCGCTACAGCTTTTAGGAGGTTATGGTTATATGGAAGAATATCCAATGGCGCGTTTGTTAAGAGATAGTAGATTAGGTCCTATTGGTGGAGGAACATCAGAAATTTTAAAAGAAATTATAGCTAAAATGGTTATAGATGGTAAAGAATACAAACCGTCAACATAGTTTTTTTGATTTCTTTTAAAAAGTATATTTAATTAATTATTCTTTTAGCTTAATGCAGATTAGAAGATAATAAATATTGTACTTCTATATTAAAGTTGATAAATAATATTTAGAATATGTTGTTTAACATATTTATTCATTTAAAAGAATTATTTATTTTTTATAAAATACTAATTGTCAATTAATAATTTATAAGTATCTTTGCAGTCCGAAAAATAAAACCAATAGTTTAGTAAACTATTCAAAATATATAAAGAGACTATGAAGGGAGGTGCCAACTTATGTTAATTATACCTGTAAAAGAGGGAGAAAATATCGATAGAGCGTTAAAACGTTATAAGAGAAAATTTGATCGTACTAAAACGATGAAAAACTTACGTGCTAGAAAGAATTTCACGAAACCTTCAGTAGCTAATAGAGCTCAAAGAATTAAAGCTTCTTACGTTCAGAAATTAAGAACACAAGAAGAAGTAGGTTAGAAATAACTTCAATTAAATTATAAAACTCGTATTGAATATTCAATACGAGTTTTTTTGTCGCTATTATTTTGTAGTTTTACTTAAATAAATTTTACATTTTGATTACATCTTTTTTAGAATATCTATCATTAGAAAAAAAATATTCTGTCCATACTGTAACGGCTTATAAAAATGATTTAATCTCATTTAGAGATTATTTAGTTACAGAATTAGAGCAAGAAAGTTTAGTAGATGTAAACTACAATCAGATAAGAGGTTGGATTGTTTATTTAGTAAATTTAAACTTATCAAATAGATCGATTAATAGAAAGGTAAGTTCTTTAAAGTCTTTTTATAAATTTTTACAAAAAACGCATCAAATTAAAGTAAGTCCGTTAGCAAAGCATAGAGCGTTAAAAACAGAAAAAAAGATTCAGGTTCCTTTTACATCAAAAGAAGTAGATAAGGTTATCGAAGAAATTGGCTTAAAAGATGATTTTGTGTCAGTTCGTAATAAATTGATTGTAGAGTTATTTTATTCAACAGGAATTAGAAGAATAGAGTTAATAAATATAAGAGAGATTGATGTAGATGTTTCTGAAAAAAAAATTAAAGTCTTAGGAAAAAGAAATAAAGAGCGGTTTGTGCCGTTACTTAATTCTGTAACAGAAACTTTAATACATTATTTACGTCTAAAAAAAGATATTAAAAAAGATTCAGACAACCTTTTTGTAACAGAAAAAGGAAATAAAATATATGAAACTCTTGTTTACAGAGTTATAAATTCTTACTTTAGTAAAGTCTCTTCAAAAGAAAAGAAAAGTCCACATATTTTAAGACATTCTTTTGCAACTCATTTGCTAAATGAAGGGGCAAGCTTAAATTCAGTTAAAGAGTTGTTAGGGCATTCTTCTTTAGCTTCAACTCAAGTCTATACAAATAATAGTCTTGATGCGATAAAAAAAGTGTATAACAAAGCTCACCCTAGGAGCAGTAAAAAGAATAACATATGAAAGTATACGTTCAATCAGTTAATTTTAATGCAGATAAAGAGTTAATTAAGTTTACAGAGGAGAAAGTTGAAACATTAACAAAGTTTCATGATAAGATTGTAGATGCAGAAGTTTTTTTAAAAGTTCAAAAAACGAGTGATAAAGAAAATAAAATTACAGAAGTTAAGATAAATATCCCTGGAAGCGAATTAATTGTCAAAAGAGAAACAAAAACCTTTGAAGAGGGCGTAAACTCTGCGGTTGATAACTTAAAAAGACAGCTTAAAAGGTCTAAAGAAAAGCTTAGAGATTCTTTGATTTCATAAAAATGAAAAAAAAATAAAAAAAATATTAAAAAAGTTTTTGATAATTGAAAAAACTTTATACATTTGCAATCCGTTAGAAATAGCGGGTTGTTTTTTTAAACAAAAGCCGATGTAGCTCAGCTGGCTAGAGCAGCTGATTTGTAATCAGCAGGTCGTGGGTTCGAGTCCCTCCATCGGCTCAAGAATAAAAAAGTTCATTAAAATAGTAAATTTATCGGGGAGATACTCAAGCGGCCAACGAGGACGGACTGTAACTCCGTTGACTATGTCTTCGCAGGTTCGAATCCTGCTCTCCCCACAAATTTACATATTGCGAAAGTAGCTCAGTTGGTAGAGCGTCAGCCTTCCAAGCTGAATGTCGCCGGTTCGAACCCGGTCTTTCGCTCTAAATTGCCAACAAGCCGGTGTAGCTCAGTTGGTAGAGCGCATCCTTGGTAGGGATGAGGTCGTGAGTTCAAGTCTCATCGCTGGCTCATTTATAATTGTTATTAGACACTAAATATATTTAAACTAAGAATTAAAATTAATAATCATGGCAAAGGGAACTTTTGACCGTTCGAAACCACACTTAAACATTGGTACTATCGGACACGTAGATCACGGTAAAACAACTTTAACTGCTGCTATTACGAAAGTTTTAGCTGATGCAGGATTATCGGAAGCAAAAGATTTTGATCAAATCGATAACGCTCCAGAAGAAAAAGAAAGAGGTATTACAATTAATACATCTCACGTAGAGTATCAAACTGCTAAACGTCACTATGCTCACGTAGACTGTCCAGGTCACGCGGATTATGTGAAGAACATGGTAACTGGTGCTGCTCAAATGGATGGTGCAATTTTAGTTGTTGCTGCTACAGATGGTCCTATGCCTCAAACTAGAGAGCATATCTTATTAGGTCGTCAGGTAGGTATTCCTCGTATCGTTGTTTTCTTAAACAAAGTTGATATGGTTGATGATGAAGAGCTTTTAGAGTTAGTTGATATGGAGGTTAGAGAATTATTATCTTTTTATGATTATGATGGAGATAATGGTCCTGTTGTTTCTGGTTCAGCTTTAGGAGCACTTAACGGTGAGCAAAAATGGGTTGATACTGTAATGGAATTAATGGATGCTTGTGATGCGTGGATTGAGGAGCCATTAAGAGAAGTTGATAAAGATTTCTTAATGCCAGTTGAGGATGTATTTTCTATTACTGGTCGTGGAACTGTAGCTACAGGTCGTATTGAAACTGGTATTGCTAACACTGGGGATGTTGTAGATATTATTGGTATGGGAGCAGAAAAAATGTCTTCTACTATTACAGGGATTGAAATGTTCCGTCAAATCTTAGATAGAGGTGAGGCAGGAGATAACGCAGGTATCTTATTAAGAGGTATTGCAAAAGAAGATATTAAAAGAGGTATGGTAATCTGTAAGCCAGGTTCTGTAACTCCTCACGCTAAGTTTAAAGCAGAGGTTTATGTTCTTAAAAAAGAAGAAGGTGGACGTCACACTCCATTCCATAATAATTACCGTCCACAGTTCTATGTAAGAACTACGGATGTAACAGGTACTATTAACTTACCAGAAGGTATTGAAATGGTAATGCCTGGAGATAACTTAACAATTACTGTAGACTTAATTCAGCCAATCGCTTTAAATGTTGGTTTACGTTTCGCTATCCGTGAAGGAGGTAGAACTGTAGGAGCAGGTCAGGTAACAGAATTATTAGATTAATCTTAAGGATTAGTTTGTTAATTTTATAAATTATAAGGGTGTTTCGTTTTTAACGGAACGCCTTTATCAATGAAAAAAGAAACGGGCGTAGTTCAGCGGTAGAGCACTGGTTTCCAAAACCAGCTGTCGGGAGTTCGAATCTCTCCGCCCGTGCAAAAATATATAAGTAATATGAACTTTATACAATATATTAAAGACTCTTTTGAAGAATTAAGTAACCACATGACGTGGATTTCTAAAGAAGAAGCTCAAAAATCAACTGTAACTGTAGCTGTTTTTACAATTTTATTTGCATTAGCTGTTGCTGGTATAGATTATGTTTTTCAGACAGGGTTAGATAACTTTTTTAAATTATTTTAAAAAGCAAAATAAATTATGGCTGATTCAGTGATGAAATGGTATGTTGTAAGAGCCATTGGTGGGCAAGAAAATAAAGTTAAAGCTTATATAGAAACAGAAATTTCTAGAGTAGGGTTGTCAGATTATGTAAGTCAAGTTATAGTACCTACAGAAAAAGTAATTCAAATTAGAAACGGAAAAAAAGTTAATAGAGAGAGAGTTTACTTTCCAGGTTATATAATGGTTGAGGCTAACCTTTCAGGAGAAGTGCCTCACGTTATTAAAGGTATTACAGGTGTTATAGGTTTTTTAGGGGAGACTAAAGGTGGTGAGCCTGTTCCTATGAGAAAATCAGAAGTAAACAGAATGTTAGGTAAGGTTGATGAGCTTTCTGTTCAAGAAGAAAATATAGCAATCCCTTTTAATATAGGAGAGACTGTAAAAGTAGTAGATGGTCCATTCAACGGATTTGATGGTATTATTGAAAAAGTAAATGAAGAAAGGCGTAAACTTGAGGTAATGGTAAAGATTTTCGGAAGAAAAACACCATTAGAATTAAGTTATATGCAAGTAGAAAAGATATAATTGTTACACAAATATATATACCAATTTGTTTTAAGCTTCCAAATTAAAGCAAATTATTAAACATTTTTAAAATGGCAAAAGAAGTTAGTAAAGTAGTTAAATTACAAGTAAAGGGAGGCGCAGCGAATCCATCGCCGCCGGTTGGACCTGCTTTAGGAGCTGCTGGTGTTAACATTATGGAGTTTTGTAAACAGTTTAATGCGAGAACGCAAGACAAACAAGGTAAAGTATTACCTGTTGTTATAACTGTTTTTAAAGACAAATCGTTTGATTTTGTTGTAAAAACTCCTCCTGCAGCAGTTCAGTTACTAGAAGCAGCCAAGATTAAAAAGGGTTCAGGAGAACCAAACAGAAAGAAAGTAGCATCGGTTACTTGGGATCAAATTAAAGTTATTGCAGAAGACAAAATGGCAGATTTAAATGCTTTTGAAATTTCTTCAGCAATGCGTATGATTGCAGGTACAGCTCGTTCTATGGGATTAACAGTAAAAGGTGATGCACCAGCATAAACTTTATAAAAAGTAGTAAAATGGCAAAATTAACAAAAAAGCAAAAAGAAGCTCATGCAAAATTAGATCGTTCTAAATTTTACGATTTAGCAGCAGCTTCATCGCTAGTCAAAGACATTACTAATGTAAAGTTTGATGCATCAGTAGACATAGCAATACGTTTAGGAGTAGATCCTCGTAAAGCTAATCAAATGGTTCGTGGGGTTGTAACATTACCACACGGAACAGGTAAAGATGTAAAAGTTTTAGCATTAGTAACTCCAGATAAGGAAGCAGAAGCAAAAGAAGCAGGTGCAGATTATGTAGGATTAGATGAGTACCTTCAAAAAATTAAAGGAGGTTGGACAGATGTAGATGTAATTATTACTATGCCAAGTGTTATGGGTAAATTAGGTCCTTTAGGAAGAATTTTAGGTCCTAGAGGTTTAATGCCAAACCCAAAAACAGGTACAGTAACAATGGATATTGCAAAAGCTGTTGCAGATGTAAAAGCTGGTAAAATCGATTTTAAAGTAGATAAAACAGGTATCGTTCATGCTGCAATCGGAAAAGTATCTTTTGATGCTAAGAAAATTGAAGAAAATGCAAACGAGTTAATACAAACTATTATTAAATTGAAACCAACAACGGCAAAAGGAACGTATGTAAAAAGCGTTTTTATGTCTAGTACAATGAGTCCTAGTATTGCTGTTGATGTAAAAGCTGTTTAATACGTTAAAACTTATAATTATGACTAGAGAAGAGAAATCACAAGTAATAGAAGATTTAACAGCAGTATTAGCAGATACAAATACAGTGTATTTAGCAGATATTTCTGGATTAGATGCACAAACAACTTCTAATTTACGTAGAGCTTGTTTTAAAGCAGGTGTACAGTTATCAGTTGTTAAAAATACTTTACTTGCAAAAGCAATGGAGGCTTCAGACAAAGAGTTTGGAGACTTACCAACAGTATTAAAAGGTAATACTTCTATGATGATTTCTGAAGCGGCTAACGCTCCAGCAAAATTAATCAAAGAATTCAGAAAGAAAACTAAAAATAAACCTCTTTTAAAAGGTGCATTTGCAGAAGAATCTGTTTACATCGGAGATGAACAATTAGATGCTTTAGTAGATATTAAATCTAGAGAAGAGTTAATTGGAGAAATCATTGGATTATTACAATCACCAGCTAAAAATGTTATTTCAGCATTACAATCAGGTGGTCAAACACTTTCAGGTATTATTAAAACTTTATCTGAAAAATAATTTCGCGCACAAATAAACTATAATAAAAAATTAAAAAAACAATTAAAATGGCAGAATTAAAAGATTTCGCAGAGCAATTAGTTAACTTAACTGTAAAAGAGGTTAATGAATTAGCTACTATTTTAAAAGAAGAGTACGGTATTGAGCCAGCAGCAGCGGCAGTAGCAGTAGCAGGTCCTGCAGCAGGAGGAGATGATGCAGCAGACGAGCAAACTGAGTTTGACGTTATATTAAAAGCAGCTGGAGGTTCTAAATTAGCAGTTGTAAAATTAGTTAAAGAATTAACTGGTTTAGGATTAAAAGAAGCTAAAGGTATCGTAGATAGCGCTCCTGCAGCAGTAAAAGAAGGTATCTCTAAAGATGAGGCTGAAGGTCTTAAAAAATCTTTAGAAGAGGCTGGAGCTGAAGTAGAGCTTAAGTAAGCTACTAATCCCGGATATACTAAGTTATAACGGGAAAACAAATTTAGGTTTAGGTACTAGAAAATTATTTTTCTAGACCTAAACCATTTTGTGTATATATTCGTTCTTTATTTTAATTCAGATTTTAATCAAAAATATATTCTCTTTTGGCAACGAAAAACACTACTGAAAGAATCAACTTCGCAACTTCTCAAATGATTAAAGAATATCCAGATTTCTTGGATATTCAGGTAAAATCTTTCCAAGATTTTTTCCAACTTCAAACAAAAGCAGAAGAAAGAGGAGAAGAAGGTTTGTACAAAACCTTCATGGACAACTTTCCAATTACAGATACAAGAAATCAATTTGTATTAGAATTTTTAGACTACTTTGTAGACCCACCAAGATATTCAATTCAAGAATGTATTGAGAGAGGGTTAACACATAGTGTGCCTTTAAAAGCGCGTCTAAAGCTATATTGTACAGACCCAGAACACGAAGATTTTGAAACGATTGTACAAGATGTATATCTTGGTACAATTCCTTATATGACCAACTCTGGTACTTTTGTTATAAACGGAGCAGAGCGTGTTGTAGTTTCACAATTGCATAGATCACCAGGTGTGTTTTTTGGGCAATCTTTCCATGCTAATGGAACAAAGTTATATTCTGCAAGAGTAATTCCTTTTAAGGGTTCTTGGATAGAATTTGCTACAGATATCAATCAAGTAATGTATGCTTATATTGATAGAAAGAAAAAATTACCAGTAACAACATTATTCAGAGCCATAGGTTTTGAAAGAGATAAAGATATTTTAGAGATTTTTGACCTTGCAGAAGAAGTTAAAGTTTCTAAAGCTGGATTAAAGAAAGTATTAGGACGCAAATTAGCGGCTAGAGTTTTAAAAACTTGGCATGAAGATTTTGTGGATGAAGATACAGGAGAGGTTGTATCTATTGAAAGAAACGAGATCGTTTTTGACCGTGATACAATTTTAGATAAAGAACATATTGATGAAATAATTGACGCAGGTGCTAAAACCGTTTTACTTCATAAAGAAGATAACGATATGGCAGATTATGCGATTATTCATAATACATTACAAAAAGACCCTACCAATTCAGAAAAAGAAGCGGTAGAGCACATTTATAGACAATTACGTAATGCAGAACCGCCAGATGAGGAGACTGCAAGAGGTATTATAGATAAGTTATTCTTTTCTGAACAAAGATATAATTTAGGTGAAGTAGGTCGTTTTAGAATGAATACTAAACTTCAATTAAATGAACCTATTGATCAAAAAGTATTAACAAAGTTAGATATTATTACAATTATTAAATATTTAATTGAGTTAATTAATTCTAAAGCAGAGGTAGATGATATTGATCACTTATCAAACAGACGTGTTAGAACTGTAGGAGAACAGTTAGCGGGTCAATTTGGTGTAGGTTTAGCTCGTATGGCAAGAACTATCCGTGAGCGTATGAATGTGCGAGATAACGAAGTTTTTACACCTATCGATTTAATTAACGCAAAAACATTATCATCTGTAATTAACTCATTCTTTGGTACAAACCAACTATCTCAGTTTATGGATCAAACAAATCCATTAGCAGAGATAACTCATAAGCGTAGATTATCTGCACTTGGGCCAGGTGGTTTATCTAGAGAAAGAGCAGGTTTTGAGGTGCGTGATGTTCATTATACACACTACGGACGTTTATGTCCTATTGAAACACCAGAGGGACCTAATATTGGTTTAATTTCTTCGCTTTCTGTTTTTGCAAAAGTGAATAATTTAGGATTTATTGAAACTCCTTATAGAAAAGTAGATAACGGTGTTGTAAGTGAAGAGGAACCTATTTATTTAAGTGCTGAAGAAGAAGAGGGAATGAAATTCGCTCAATCTAATTTAGAATTAAAAGAAGATAGAACTTTTGTTTTAGATAGAGTTATTGCTCGTGAAGAAGGAGATTTCCCTGTGGTAAATCCAGATGCGATAGATTATATGGATGTTGCTCCTAATCAAATAGCATCTATTTCAGCATCATTAATTCCTTTCTTAGAACATGATGATGCCAACAGAGCATTAATGGGATCTAACATGATGCGTCAAGCAGTTCCATTATTAAGACCAGAATCACCAATTGTTGGTACAGGTTTAGAGCGTAGAGTAGCAAAAGATTCTCGTATTTTAATTAATGCAGAGGGAGCTGGTGAAGTTACTTATGTTGATGCAAATAAAATTACAATTAAGTACGATAGAACAGAAGAAGAAAGACAAGTTAGTTTTGATTCTGATGAAATTTCTTACAACTTAATTAAGTTTAGAAAAACAAACCAAGGTACAAATATCAACCTTAAACCTATTGTTGTAAGAGGTGATAGAGTAGAAGAAGGACAAGTACTTTGTGAAGGATATGCTACACAAAAAGGAGAATTAGCTTTAGGTAGAAATATGAAAGTAGCCTTTATGCCTTGGAAAGGGTATAACTTTGAGGATGCAATTGTAATTTCTGAAAAAGTAGTTCGTGAAGATATATTTACATCTATTCATGTTGATGAATATTCTTTAGATGTTAGAGATACAAAATTAGGTACAGAAGAGTTAACTAATGATATTCCTAATGTTTCTGAAGATGCAACAAAGAATTTAGATGAAAATGGAATGATTAGAATTGGAGCAGAAGTTAATCCTGGTGATATCTTAATTGGTAAAATTACACCTAAAGGGGAGTCTGATCCAACTCCAGAAGAAAAATTATTACGTGCTATCTTTGGTGATAAAGCTGGTGATGTTAAAGACGCATCATTAAAAGCTTCTCCATCATTAAGAGGTGTTGTAATAGATAAAAAGTTATTTAAAAGAGCTTTAAAAGATAAAAATAAGAGATTAAGAGATAAAGAAGCGATAGCTACTTTAGAAGCTTCTTTTGTTTCTAAATTTGAGAGCTTAAAAGATACTTTAATAGAAAAATTATTTACACTTATTAGTGGAAAAACTTCTCAAGGTGTTTATAATGACTTAGGTGAAGAAGTTTTACCAAAAGGTAAAAAATATACTCTTAAGATGTTAAACTCTGTTGATGATTACGTTCACTTAACAGGTTCTTGGACAACGGATAAAGAGTTAAATGATTTAGTTGGTGAGTTAGTTCACAATTATAAAATTAAAGTAAACGACTTACAAGGTTCTTTACGTCGTCAAAAGTTTACAATTTCTGTTGGAGATGAATTACCTGCAGGAATCTTAAAACTTGCCAAAATTTATATTGCTAAAAAACGTAAGTTAAAAGTTGGTGATAAAATGGCTGGTCGTCATGGTAATAAAGGTATTGTTGCACGTATTGTTCGTCAAGAAGATATGCCTTTCTTAGAAGACGGAACACCTGTTGATATTGTATTAAATCCATTAGGGGTACCTTCTCGTATGAATATTGGTCAGATTTATGAAACTGTTCTTGGTTGGGCAGGAGAAAAATTAGGGACTAAGTATGCAACTCCAATTTTTGATGGAGCTTCTTTAGAAGAAATCAATAAGATTACAGATTCTGCTGGAGTACCAAGATTTGGACATACATACCTATATGATGGAGGAACAGGTAAACGTTTTGATCAAAGAGCAACTGTTGGTATTATTTATATGATTAAGTTAGGACACATGATTGATGATAAGATGCACGCACGTTCTATTGGTCCTTATTCATTAATAACACAACAACCATTAGGAGGTAAAGCTCAATTTGGAGGTCAACGTTTTGGTGAGATGGAAGTTTGGGCACTTGAAGCATATGGAGCATCAAGTATCTTAAGAGAAATCTTAACTGTAAAATCTGATGATGTAATGGGTAGAGCTAAAACATACGAAAGTATTGTTAAGGGAGAAACTATGCCAGAACCAGGTTTACCAGAGTCATTTAACGTATTAATGCATGAACTTAAAGGTTTAGGTTTAGACGTTAGATTAGAAGAATAAATTTTTTCAGTAACCAACTCACAATTTTTAATTGTGAGTTGAATACTGCCAACTGAATACTTATTAAAAGACATGGCAAGAAAACAAGAGAAGTACACTGTAAAAAAGTTTAACCAAATCTCAATTGGTTTATCATCACCAGAAGCTATTTTAGAAGTTTCTAAAGGTGAAGTTTTAAAACCAGAAACTATAAATTACCGTACACATAAGCCAGAAAGAGATGGTTTATTTTGTGAGCGTATTTTTGGTCCTGTAAAGGATTATGAGTGTGCTTGTGGAAAGTACAAAAGAATTCGCTACAAAGGTATCGTTTGTGATAGATGTGGTGTAGAAGTAACAGAAAAGAAAGTACGTAGAGATAGAGTAGGACATATTAATTTAGTAGTTCCTGTTGCTCATATATGGTACTTTAGATCATTACCTAACAAAATGGGATACCTTTTAGGTTTACCATCTAAGAAGTTAGATATGATTATATACTACGAACGTTATGTTGTAATTCAACCAGGTATTGCTAAAAATGTAGAAGGAGAGCCATTACAAAAAATGGATTTCTTAACAGAAGAAGAATACTTAGATATAGTTGATGAATTGCCACAAGATAATCAATACTTAGAAGATTCTGACCCTAACAAGTTTATAGCTAAAATGGGAGCAGAATGTCTTATTGATTTATTAGCTCGTATAGATTTAGAGTCTTTATCTTTTGAGTTAAGACATAAAGCAAACACAGAAACGTCTAAACAACGTAAAACTGAAGCCTTAAAACGTTTAAATGTTGTAGAAGCATTTAGAGATTCTCAAAAAAATAGAGAAAACAATCCAGAGTGGATGATAATGAAAGCAATTCCGGTTATACCACCAGAATTACGTCCATTAGTACCATTAGATGGAGGTCGTTTTGCAACTTCAGATTTAAATGATTTATATAGAAGAGTTATTATTAGAAATAATCGTTTAAAAAGATTAGTTGAAATAAAAGCTCCAGAAGTTATTTTACGTAATGAAAAACGTATGTTACAAGAATCTGTAGATTCATTATTTGATAACACACGTAAATCATCTGCAGTAAAAACAGAATCTAATAGACCATTAAAATCGTTATCAGATTCATTAAAAGGTAAACAAGGTCGTTTCCGTCAAAACTTACTTGGTAAGCGTGTTGATTATTCTGCGCGTTCTGTAATTGTTGTTGGACCAGAAATGAAATTGTCTGAATGTGGATTGCCAAAAGATATGGCTGCAGAACTTTACAAACCTTTTGTAATTAGAAAATTAATTGAAAGAGGAATCGTAAAAACTGTAAAATCTGCTAAGAAAATAATAGATAGAAAAGAACCAGTTGTTTGGGATATTTTAGAAAATGTAATTAAAGGACATCCAGTTTTATTAAACAGGGCTCCTACTTTACACAGGCTAGGTATTCAAGCTTTTCAACCAAAATTAATTGAAGGAAAAGCAATTCAATTACACCCATTAGCATGTTCTGCATTTAATGCGGATTTTGATGGGGATCAAATGGCGGTTCACTTACCATTAGGACCAGAAGCTATTTTAGAAGCTCAATTATTAATGTTGGCTTCTCATAATATCTTAAACCCTGCTAATGGTGCACCAGTTACTGTACCATCTCAAGATATGGTACTTGGTTTATATTATATGACCAAAGAGAGAATTTCTACTCCAGAAGTACCAATTAAAGGAGAAGGATTAACTTTCTATTCTCCAGAAGAAGTTACTATAGCTTTTAATGAAGAAAGAGTAGATTTAAATGCTGGTATTAAAGTTAGAACTAAAGATATAGACGAAAACGGAGAGCAAGTAACTAGAATTATAAAAACTACTGTAGGTAGAGTTTTATTTAATGAAGTTGTACCTCCTGCTGCAGGTTATATCAATGAAGTATTGACTAAGAAAAACTTACGTGGAATTATCGGTGGTATTTTAAAAGCTACAGATATCCCTACAACAGGAGAATTCTTAGATCAAATAAAAAATATGGGATATAAATTTGCCTTCCAAGGTGGTTTATCATTCTCATTAGGGGATATTATTATTCCTGAAGAAAAACAAGCTATGATTGATGAAGCTAATAAAGAGGTGGATGTTATTGTAGCAAATTATAACATGGGTATGTTAACGCAAAAAGAGCGTTATAATCAGGTAATTGATATTTGGGGAAGAACAAATAACGATTTAACTGAGTTATCTATGAAACGTTTACGTGAAAACCAACAAGGTTTTAACTCAGTATACATGATGCTTGATTCTGGTGCAAGGGGTTCTAAAGAGCAAATTCGTCAGTTAACAGGTATGCGTGGATTAATGGCAAAACCTAAAAAATCTACAGCAGGTGGTGGTGAGATTATTGAGAACCCGATTCTTTCTAACTTTAAAGAAGGATTATCAATCTTAGAATACTTTATCTCTACGCACGGTGCACGTAAAGGTCTTGCAGATACCGCTTTAAAAACGGCAGATGCTGGTTACTTAACTCGTAGATTAGTAGACGTTTCTCAAGATGTTATTATTAATGAAGAAGATTGTGGTACATTAAGAGGATTAGAAGTAACTCCTTTAAAGAAAAATGATGAGATTGTAGAATCTTTATCAGATAGAATAGAAGGTCGTGTTTCTTTACAAAATGTTTATCACCCATTAACAGAAGAACTTCTTTTAGAAGCTAACCAGCCAATTACAGCTCAATTAGCTTTAAAAGTAGAAAAATCTGGAATTGATAAATTAGAAGTAAGATCTCCTTTATCATGTGAATCTTCAAGAGGTATTTGTGCTAAATGTTATGGTCAAAGTTTATCTACACTTAACAAAGTTCAGATAGGTGAGGCTGTAGGTGTAATTGCCGCACAATCTATTGGAGAGCCTGGTACGCAGTTAACATTACGTACGTTCCACGTTGGTGGGGTTGCAGGTAACATCTCAGAAGATAATAAATTAATTGCCAAGTTTGATGGTAAAGTTGTTATCGAAGATTTACGTACAGTAGTAGGTAAAGATAATGACGGTAATGAAGTAGATATTGTAATTTCTAGAACAGCAGAAATTAAAATTATAGACAAGAAAACAGATATCATACAGAGTACAAATATTATTCCTTACGGTTCTATTATTTATGAAAAAGATAGAAAATCGATTAAAAAAGGAGATGTAATTGTACAATGGGATCCTTTTAACGGTGTAATTGTTTCTGAATTTGCAGGAAAAGTTAAGTTTGATAATTTACAACAAGGTATTAACTACTCTGTAGAAATTGATGAGCAAACAGGTTTCCAAGAGAAGGTAATGATTGACTCTAAGAACAAAAAAATCATTGCTTCTTTAATTATAGAAGATGAAGATGGTAATGCTTTACGTTCTTACAGTTTACCAGTAGGAGCACACTTAATGATTGATGATGGAGATAAGGTAGAAGCAGGTCATACATTAGTTAAGATTCCTAGAAAATCTGGTAAAGCAGGTGATATTACCGGAGGTTTACCTCGTGTAACAGAGTTATTTGAAGCACGTAATCCTTCTAATCCATCTGTTGTTTCTGAGATTGACGGTGTTGTATCTTTTGGAAAAATTAAGCGTGGTAATAGAGAAATTATTGTTGAGTCTAAAACAGGAGAAATTAGTAAGTATTTAATTAAACTTTCTAACCAGATTTTAGTACAAGAAAACGACTTTATTAAAGCAGGTATGCCTTTATCAGACGGAGCAACAACTCCATCAGATATTTTAAGAATTCAAGGTCCATCAGCAGTACAAGAATACTTAGTAAATGAGATACAAGAAGTATATCGTTTACAAGGGGTAAAAATTAACGACAAACATTTTGAAGTTGTTGTACGTCAGATGATGCGTAAAGTTAAAATTATTGATTCTGGAGATACTCTATTCTTAGAGAATCAACTAATTCATAAAACAGACTTTATCACAGAAAATGATGCAATTTATGGAATGAAAGTTGTTGAGAATGCTGGTGATTCTGAAACGTTAAAACCAGGACAAATTATTACAGCTCGTCAATTAAGAGATGAAAATTCTTTATTAAGAAGAAATGATCAAAACTTAGTAGAGGCAAGAGATGCTAAACCTGCAACAGCAGAGCAAGTATTACAAGGTATTACTAGAGCGTCTTTACAAACTAAATCGTTTATTTCTGCGGCTTCTTTCCAAGAAACTACAAAAGTATTAAACGAAGCAGCTGTAAGTGGTAAAATAGATACATTAGAAGGTTTAAAAGAAAATGTTATTGTTGGTAAAAGAATACCAGCTGGTACAGGAATGAGATCTTATGAGAAAATTCTTGTAGGTTCTAAAGATGAACTAGAGCAAAACTTTTAAATAAAAATTTATTCTAATTAAGTTTTATAAGTTGAATTGTTTGCTGTAACTTGTTGCAGTATTCAATTCAACTTTTTTTATATAATTATTTTATTCAACAATATAGTATGGAAGAAAATCAAAACAAAGACGGACAATTAAATATAGAATTAGATCAAGAAATTGCAGAAGGAACTTACTCTAACTTAGCAATTATAAACCATTCCATCTCAGAATTTATTGTAGATTTTATCAATATTATGCCAGGAGTACCAAAGGCAAAAGTAAAATCTAGAATTATATTAACTCCACAACACGCAAAAAGATTAACCAAAGCATTAGCAGACAATGTAAGAAAGTTTGAGCAGCAACATGGAGAAATAAAAGATTATGAACAACCACCTGTACCAATGAATTTTGGTCCTACAGGCCAAGCATAATAAAAAAAGAAAAGACAGCATTTATTGCTGTCTTTTCTTTTTTAAACAGAATTTGTTTTCATTTTTGTTTTAAAATTCTATGTTAACTCTTTTTAAATTTAATGTTAATTGCTTTTAAATCTAGTTATAGATTTAGCCTTTTATTTTCAATTTGTTAACAATGTTAAATAAATCAAAATTTACATTTGATGTTTATAAAACAAACAAAAAATGAAACAATTTTATTTATTAAAACTTTTCTTATTAACGATACTTTTATCGTTAAACTCAGTTAGTTCTTCTGCACAAACAGGGAATATTCAGGGATTAATTACCGATAAAGATGGTTTTTATGTGCCAGGTGCTAACATTACAATTGAGGCTATTAAAAAAGGAGATATTACTGATTTTGATGGAAAATTTACAATTATAGGTGTACCAACAGGAGAGCATGTATTAAAGGTTTCTTATTTAGGATTTAAAAATATAGAGCAAAAAATAGAAGTAAAAGAAAACCAAACTACTAGTATAAAATTAGAGTTAGTATCAGAAAGTATAGAATTAGATGTAATTCAGATTAAAACTTTTAGATTTGGTAGTCAATCCAAGGCATTAAATACTCAAAAAAATAATGTAAATATTACCAATGTTGTATCAACAGATCAAATTGGTAAATTTCCAGATGCCAATATTGGTGATGCTGTAAAAAGAATACCAGGTATTACTATGCAAGTAGACCAAGGTGAAGCAAGAAATATAATTGTAAGAGGTTTATCACCACAATTAAACTCGGTAACTTTAAACGGAAGTAGAATTCCATCGGCAGAAGCAGATAATAGAAATATTCAAATGGATTTAATTCCTTCGGATATGATTCAATCTATACAAGTTAACAAAGCTGTAACACCAGATATGGATGCAGATGCATTGGGTGGATCTGTAAATTTAATTACAAGAACAGCACCACAAGGTTTTAGATTATCTGCAACAGGAGGTTCTGGTATCAACACAATTACAAATAAGAGAATTCTAAATGGTTCTTTTTTAATTGGAGATCGCTCTAAAGACGGTAAGTTTGGTTGGATGGTTTCTGCTGCAATTAATGATAATGATTTTGGATCTCATGATGTAGAAGCAGAATGGACAAATGAATTTGCTTATACAGATGATGCAGGAGAAGAAGTAGAAATGGAAGTAAACCCTTATGCAAATGTTTTTGAAGAAAGAACTTATTTAGTACAAAGGGTTCGTAGAAGTTTTTCTGCTAATTTTGATTATAAAATAAATGACAATAATGATATTTATTTTAAATCTATGTATAACTGGAGAGACGATAGAGAAAATCGTTTTGTGTTAGAGAACGAAATTTTAGATGGAGAGGATATTGAAGTAGGAGACTTTACACTTTCTGGTAATACATTATCTATGTTTCCTGTAGAAGTTAAAAGAGAAACAAAAGGAGGTATTGATAATAATAGAAATAAAAACAGACGTTTAGAAGACCAACGTATGTTTAATTTTACTTTAGGTGGTAATCACTTAGCAAATAAATTACAAATAGATTGGATGGCTTCTTATGCAAAAGCATCAGAAGAACGATTAAATGAACGTTATTTAGTGTACGAAAGTGAATACGCTATTAACTATAATAACGATCCAGAATTTCCTTTATACACTCCTGTAGATGCAGATGATGCAGCTTTTAATAGTTTCGAATTTGGTGAGTTAACAGAAGAAAATCAATACACAGAAGAAAAAGATATGAATGTGTTTGTAAACTTTAAATTACCATTAAATATGTTTGACAATGAAGATGGTTTCTTAAAATTTGGAGTTCGTGGACGTTTTAAAAATAAAAATAGAGACAACGACTTTTTCGAATACTCTCCTGAAGACGGAACTTTTGATGAGTTAGGTAATATTCCTACAAGAGATTATACAAATTCAGATTATTTAGCAGGTAGCCAATACCAAGTTGGTTCTTTTGCGACACCAGAATTTTTAGGAAGTTTAGATTTAACAAATGCATCAGACTTTGAAGAAGAAGATTTAATTGATGAATATTTAAGTGGTAATTTTGATGTAAAAGAAAATGTTTTTGCTGGTTACATTATGGCAAATCAAAAATTAAGTAGTAAACTTAGTTTGTTAGCAGGTGTTAGAATAGAAAGTACAAGTTTAGAATCAGACGGGTTTAAATTAACTTATGTAGAAGAAGATGAAGATGCTGGTATAGATGAAGCTATTTTAGTAGATGCTGTAAGCGATAAAAATTCTTATGTAAATGTGTTGCCTGGTTTACACTTTAAATACGATTTAAATGACAATAGTGTTATACGTTTAGCTTGGACAAACACTTTAGCAAGACCAAATTACGAAGACTTAATACCAAGAGCAGAAATTGTAAATGAAGATAATGAGGTAGTAATTGGTAACCCAGATTTAGACCCAACTACATCTATGAACTTCGATTTAATGGCAGAGCACTATTTTAGTAATGTTGGTATTATTTCTGGAGGATTATTTTACAAGAATATCAAAGATTTTATTTATACATACCAAACAGAAACTACAGATGATACTTATGGAGATGATACAACAGGTTATGATGTGTATCAACCTTTAAACGGAGATAAAGCTTCTATTTTTGGTTTAGAATTGGCAATCCAAAGAAAATTAGATTTCTTACCAGGATTTTTAAAGAACTTTAGTGTTTATGCAAACTATACCTATTTAACTTCTAGCGCAGACGGAATTCGTAACGAAGACGGAGAAGAAAGAGAAGATTTAGATCTACCAAATACAACACCAAATATGTTTAATGCGTCTTTAGGTTATGCAGATTCTAAATTTAATGCAAGACTTTCTGGTAATTTTTCTGATGCATATATTGATGAAATAGGAGGTAATGATTTTGAAGATCGTTATTACGACAAACAATTTTTCTTAGATTTTAGCGCAGGCTACACAATCAACCAAAATTTAAGTATTTATGCAAGTGTAAATAATATTACAAATCAACCTTTACGTTATTACCAAGGTGTAAGTGATAGAACTATGCAAATGGAATACTACGGACAAAGAATTACATTTGGGTTAAAATATGACTTGTTTAAAAAGTAAAATATGACACTAAATATAAAAAGTAGTATTCTTTTTTTAGGAAGTTTAGCGCTATTATCGTGTAATTCTGGTAGTAAGTTACCAGAAATTACACCAGATATAATTACTGAAAAATCATTAAACGATACAGATGATCCTGCAATTTGGATTCATCCAACAGATGCATCAAAAAGTATTGTTTTTGGTACTGATAAAAATACCAACGGAGCAATTTATGCCTATGATTTACAGGGTAAAATTATCGAAGATAAAACCATCAGAAATATACAAAGACCCAATAATGTAGATTTAGAATATGGTTTTCAATTAAATGATTCGGTAACGGTAGATGTCTTGGTATTTACAGAAAGAGAAAAACAACAAATTAGACTATTTTCTATTCCGGATATGAAGCCATTAGATAATGGAGGTTTTTCTGTTTTTGAAGATGAAAAAATTATAGAAAACAAATTACCAATGGGAGTTGCAATGTACAAAAGCCCAATTGATAATAGTTTTTATGCAATTGTTGGCAGAAAAACCGGACCAACAGAAGGATATTTATATCAATACAAATTAGTTTCAGAAAAAGCTACTGTAAAAGCAGAATTGGTTAGAAAGTTTGGGCAATTTAGTGGTGAAAAAGAAATAGAAGCAATTGCTGTAGATGCAGAAATGGGCTATGTTTATTATTCTGATGAAGGACATTGTATTCGTAAATATTATGCAGAGCCTTCTAAAGGAAATGAAGAAATAGCTTGTTTTGGAGGAGAGTATTTTTTAGAAGATATAGAAGGAATTGCAATTGCTAAATACAATGATGGTAAAGGATATATTATTGTTTCTGATCAACAAAAGGGACAGTTTAATATTTTTGATAGAACCACCAATGCATTTGTAAAATCAGTTAATTTAACTACAGTAGAAACTGATGGATGTGATGTAGTTACTGTACCTTTAAACGATACTTTTAAAAGTGGATTATTTGTAGCAATGAATGAAGAAAAAGATTTTTATTTTTATGATTTAGATCGATTGATAAAATAAAATGAAAAATTATTCAAGTAAAAAGCGAAACTATTCAGTTTCGCTTTTTTTATGATTTTTATTTAAATCTCGGTTTCTATTTGTCGGTTTTTAGGATGTAAGACATCATAATATAAAAAATCTATGATTTCATTTTTACATTGATAAATAGGTCTTGCATTCCAACTATGATCTCCTTCTTTAATGCTGTATAAATAAAAAGGTTTGTTTAACGATTTTAATTTATCTGCAATTGCTTTAGATCCAAAAAGAGGTAAATATCCAGTAGCGTCTTTTTTACAATAATGATGAGAAGCCACGTTATAAGGCACTAAATTATCTTTTATTCCATGAAAAAGTTGCGTAGGAATGGCTGTTTTTTCGTTAATTTTATCAACAGAAATTGTAGCACCAGCCATGGCAATAATACCAGCAAATTTAAAGTTAGCATCTAAAATCTTATTCTCATAAACATAAGCTAAGTTTAAAACAGCTTCTGCACCAGCGCTAGAGCCTACCAAAATTATTTTATCTGTATCTATTTTAAATTTTCTATTACGTTTTAAAAAGTATTGTACAGCATAACTAATATCTTTAGAAACATCATTAAAAGCTTGTATTTTTAATGCAGCGTTTGTTGTACAACCAAAACCAATTCCTTTCATAGTTAAACGGTAAGATATAGAAGCTACAGCATAACCATGTGCTGCCATTTCTATGGCAAAATCTTTAGAAATTTTATCGCTTCTACTTCCTCCAGAAAATCCACCTCCGTGAACATATATTAATAAAGGCACTTTCCCTTTAATTTTTTTAGGTTTGTAAAAATCTAACTTTAAATTTTTCTCTTTTTTTATACGTTGATACGTATATGTTCTTTCAGAAAATTTAGCTGTTTTTTCTAGATAAGGTTTTTGAGAGTAAGTATTTAGAAAGAAGAATAAAGAAATAATAAATAAAATTATTTTCATTTTAATTTAAGATTTACTTTTTAGTTTGTTAAATATTTTGGTGAGTTTGGCATATAAAAAAGCATTTGTTTGCGCGTAATAAAAAGAAATAATACAAACAGCAACTAAGAACAAAATAGCGCCAATAATGGCCTCTGTTGGATTTAGATTTTTACCAATAATTTTTTTTAGCCCTAAACCTGTAAAACTTCCGTAGATAATAATAAAGTGAATTACATAAATAGACAATGTTTTTTGTCCTATTTTTAAAATTAGTGGAAATTTTAAATACGCTTCTAAACTGTAAAAAAATGCAAAAATAATTAATACGTTTCCAAAGCGAGTAAAAAGATAATTATAGCTAGCAGCATCCATTAATAATTGAAAGTTGCATAATTTTGATAAAAATGCTAGAATTAGAGAAGAGTAAAAAATAAATACACAGCCAATAATTAAAAAACTAAAAATAACTGTTTTTTTAAAGTTTTTCTTAAGTAAATTTTTATTAAAAATGGTTGCTAAAAATGCACCAAAACAAACATAACCGGCCCAAGGTAAAATGGTAAAAATAGAGCCGTTACTTTTAGAAATGTAATTGTTTAAAAAAACAGGAATAGATGTAATATTCAAGTTTCTGTATAAAGGCTCTGTAATAAAAATAGTAACCCCTAAAATTAAGCTGATAATAGCAAAAAGTGTCGTTTTTTTATTACAAAGAAAATAAATACAGATAATAAATATTAAACTTAAACCTATTATTTGAAGCACGTCAATTACCAGGAAATAAGAATTAAATTTACCAGCCAACCAACTAAAAATAGGAATTCTTAATACATAACCTACACCAATTAAAAAGAATCCTCTTGTAAGTCCTTTTATCATTCTTTTGTTTTCTAAGCCTTTTGTTTTAGCTCTTAATAAAAGATAAGTAAAAATTAAACCAGAAATTGTAAAAAAAGTAGGAGCCGTAATACCTCTAAAATAAGACCAAATATTAAAAGCAATATTATTAGTATCTCTGTAAGAAGTGGCTAATAAAGTATCTATAAAATGCCCTTGTAACATCATTAAAATGGCAAAAGCACGCACAATATCAATAAAATACAATCTACTTTTATCCACAGAAATGAAATAGTTTTTGGATAAAGATAAATAAATTTAGAACTTATAAAAGTTATTCTTAATTTTTAAGATGTAATAAATTAAACTTGTCTTGTTTTATTTAATAACCAAAAATCAGCTAAAACTAAAGCAGTCATTGCTTCTACAATAGGTACAGCTCTTGGTACAACACACGGATCATGACGTCCTTTACCCGTAATTTCTGTAAGATCACCTTCAGAGTTTATGGTTTGTTGGTTTCTCATAATAGTAGCAACAGGTTTAAAAGCTACTCTAAAATAAATATCCATTCCGTTACTAATACCACCTTGTATTCCGCCAGATAAATTAGAGGCAGTAGAACCATCAGTATTAAAAACATCATTGTGTTCAGAACCTTTCATCTTAGCACCACAGAATCCACTACCAAATTCAAAACCTTTTACCGCATTTATAGATAACATCGCGCTACCCAATTGAGCATGTAATTTATTAAAAATAGGTTCTCCCAAACCAACAGGTACATTTTTAGCAACACAAGTTACAGTACCACCAATGGTATCACCAGCTTTTCTAATTTCCTGAATTCTTGTAATCATTTTTTCTGCACTATCTGCATCTGGGCAACGAACGATATTATCTTCAGTTCTAGAAAAATCTAATTCTTGATAAGGTTTGTCTATAAAAATATCTCCTACAGAAGAGGTAAATGCATTAATATCCATGCTAGCAACTAATTGTTTAGCCAAAGCACCCGCAACTACCCAATTGGCAGTTTCACGAGCAGAACTTCTACCACCACCTCTATAATCTCTAATACCATATTTTTTATCATACGTATAATCTGCATGAGACGGTCTGTAAACATTTGTATTATGATTGTAGTCTTTAGATTTCTGATTGGTGTTTTTAATAACAAAACCAATAGAAGTACCGGTAGTAACACCTTCAAAAATACCAGAATGAAACTCTACAGTATCTGGTTCTTTACGCTGGGTAACAATTTTAGATTGCCCAGGTTTACGTCTGTCTAATTCTGCTTGTATAGCATCAAAGTCAACTTTTAACCCTGCTGGAAAACCATCTATAACACCACCAATTGCAGTTCCATGAGATTCTCCATACGTTGTAACTTTTAATAAATTTCCGAAAGAATTAAACGACATAACTAAATTTTAGAATAATAGCCACAAATATACGAAACAACTTTAGATGATATGCGTTTATTAGATGTTTGTAACGATTTCTAAAAACTATAATTTATATAAATGAATTGATTTTTAACCTGTTATAAATAATAAAAAATGATATTCAAAAAAAATCAAAAATAATTTAGTTTTTTTTCTTTCAAATTGAAAAAACTTTATATATTTGCATCCGCATTCAGGGAATACCTGATGAGACACTTGGAGAAATGGCAGAGTGGTCGAATGCGGCAGTCTTGAAAACTGTTGACTGTAACAGGTCCGGGGGTTCGAATCCCTCTTTCTCCGCAAAAACCCTTACAATCTTTAGATTGTAAGGGTTTTATTTTTTAGGTATAAATATGGAGATCAGAAGTCTATTATTTAATACTTGTCTTTAACTGAAAAGTATATCTCTACTATTATTGTGTTGTTGTTTAAATACTGGAATTGCTACATTAGATAGAATAGAAGGTTGAGAGAAAGGTAATTATAATATTATTGAATTTTAAATTTATTTTATCCTATAACCTAATTCCTTACTTTTTTCAATCATAATTGTATCATCAATAAAAACAACAACAAACCTATTTTGTTGAAAATTATCCAATAAAAAAAGAGTAATTTTTTTTTACTTTATCCGTATTCTATGCCAAAATATACAGATGCTTCAAACGTATTTATGCTTTTTATTTGCATTTTTTAAGGGATATTTTTTTTAATGATAAAGCACTTTTTGTGGCAACAGAATTTGTAGAAAAACCAAAAAGATATCTATATTCTAAAACACAGTACTTTTGATTTCTATTAAACCTGCTTAGATATGAGTGTGGAAATATTTCAAAATCATAATTTTTACCTTTTTGAAGTTTTAAAACAGTTGGAATACCTGAAATGTCATCATTATAAAAATCGTCTTCAGAGTAAACAAAATTAATGTTTAAGTCATCAAAACAGATTTCATAAAATACGATATCAGAACCTATGAAAACTTTTAATAACTTGTTCTTAATAAAATATTTTTGAAGTGTTAACATATTTTTACTTTTTTAAAGTCTCATTGTAAAACCACCTTCCCCTGCTTTGGGAGGTTGGTATCTCAAAATGATGAGATTCTTAATGATACTACAAAATTAATAATTTATTTTTAAAAGACAAATCAACTATAGGTAAGTGTACTAAAGTTAAAACTCAACATCTTGTTGAATTTTAAGAATAAATTCTTGTTAAACTTACCTTTATAAAGGTTGATAATAGAGTCATTTTTTTAGGTTTTATTTCATAATTATTAGGAATAGGATCTATTTTTTTACTTCTTTTCAGCAAGCAGCTTATTTGTAATTAGAGATTCTTGTTTTTATTTGAGTTGCAGTGTTTGATTGTTCGTGAAATAGAAACCGAGCATAAAAGAATTACGCCTTCCTCAATAGGCTTTTTAAGATTCAAATCCTCTACTTTATTTCTACATAATTTTCTCAAAAAAAAGGAATCAAACCTTAATACTTTAAAACCTTTAAAAAATATTTTGTTTAACAAATGTAAAATATAGTTAAACATTTTGTATTTTTATAGCATCAAACGGAATCTTTAATCGCTAACAACTACAAATAAAATTTATGTTCGGATTGTTTAAAAAGAAGTCAGCAACAGAAAAGCTACAAGCACAGTATAAAAAATTACTGAAAGAAGCACATGCATTGTCTACAACAAATAGAAAAATGAGTGATCAAAAAATGTTTGAAGCTGATGAGGTGCTAAAACAAATAGAAAAAGAAACGAATTTGTTTTAAAAAAGATGGAAAAAGAAAAAAAGCCAGATAATGTTGTTTTTAATACAACAACTCAAAAATACGATGCCGCTATTAAACCTTACGCAACATCGGTAGGAGCACCTGTAATAACAGCTACAGATTCTATTGCATGGAAAAATAGAAGTATTAATAAGGTGAACCATAAAATGGAAGCACAGTATTTAGAGTTAAAAGCAGCTTATGAGCGTATGTTGCAAGAGTACGATTATAACAAACTCCTTTTTGAAGCTAAGTTTTCTTTTGAACCGATTATAGGAGAAGTGTATCATTTATACAAAAGAAACGAGGATGAAAATTTTCTTTCAATAATTGCACCCGAACAATGCAATTTTAAAGCTTTAGGAAGTTTTTATTTGAATGCAGATCAAATTTGGGTAAAAATTTAACAATTTATGTTGGCAACAAATCAGTTTACAGAAAGAGAATTAGACCGCATTATAGAAATGGCTTGGGAAGATCGTACCCCTTTTGAGGCTATTTTGTTTCAGTTTAATTTGCCAGAAAAAGAAGTTATTAAAGTAATGCGTGGCAATCTTAAAACATCTAGTTTTAAACGTTGGCGAAAACGGGTTAATAGTGGTGTTAGTCAAAAGCATTTAAAAAAGCGCAATCCAGATATTACTCGTTTTAAATGTACCCGTCAAAAAGCAATCTCTGGCAATAAAATTAGCAAAAGATAATTGCAAGAAGCTTTGTATTAATACACAAAAAAAATAAAAATGAAAAAACAACACCTTCCTCAAAAAACATGTGTTGTTTGTCAGCGGCCTCTTACTTGGCGTAAAAAATGGGAAAAGAACTGGGAAACCGTAAAATATTGTAGTAAACGTTGTCAAAAAAACAAATGAAACAGATCAACTTGGTATTTCCGCATCAACTATTTCAAAAATCTCCATTGTTAGAGAACGATGCTCCATGGTATTTGGTAGAAGAATATTTGTTCTTTAAACAGTACCCATTTCACAAACAAAAAATAGCATTTCATAGAGCGACCATGCAACAATATGCGGATTTTTTAAGACAAGAAATCAAAGCAGAAGTAAATTATATCAATGCAACAGAAGAAACTGCAGATATAAGAATGCTTATACCAGCCTTAAAAAAGGAAGGCATTAGTCATGTTAATTATATAGATCCTACAGACAATTGGCTGCAAAAAAGAATGGACAAAGGTTTTGTTGAAAACGGAATTGCAACAACTGAGTACAATTCGCCTTTGTTCTTAAATACCAAAGAAGAGTTAGCCGATTTTTTTAGAAGTGATAAAAAAAAATACCATCAAACTACTTTTTACACACATCAACGTAAAAAACAGAACATTCTAATAGAACCAGACGGAAAACCAACAGGCGGAAAATGGACGTTTGATACCGAAAACCGAAAAAAATATCCAGCTAAAAAAACACCACCATTTGTTCAGTTTCCAGATGCAGATACCTATTATATAGAATCGAAAACCTATGTAAGTAAGCACTTTTCATCACATTTAGGGATGCTTACAGATTATCAATTGTATCCTAGTAATTTTAAGACAACCAAAGCTTGGCTTCATCAATTTTTTGAACAACGTTTTGTAGATTTTGGCGTGTATGAAGATGCTATTGTCGCCGAAAATTCTATATTAAATCACAGCGTATTAACGCCTATGTTAAATGTGGGTTTAATAACTCCTAAAGAAATTATTTCGGCCTGTTTAGACTATGCCAAACAAAACAACATCCCTATCAATTCAACCGAAGGTTTTGTACGTCAGATTATAGGTTGGCGAGAATTTATACGTGGTGTTTATGAGGTAAGAGGAAGTGAAGAACGCAGAACCAATTTCTGGAATTTTAAGAGAAAAATACCTGCATCTTTTTACAACGGTACAACCGGTATTTTACCAATAGATATCACTATAAAAAAAGTATTGCAAACCGGTTATTGCCATCATATAGAGCGTTTAATGGTGTTGGGGAATTTTATGATGTTGTGCGAGTTTGATCCTGATGAGGTGTACCAGTGGTTTATGGAGTTATTTATTGATGCTTACGATTGGGTAATGGTTACCAATGTCTACGGAATGAGTCAGTTTGCAGATGGTGGATTAATTGCCAGCAAACCTTATATCAGTGGGAGTAATTACTTAATAAAAATGAGTAACTATAAAAAGGGCACTTGGCAAGCAACTTGGGATGGTTTGTTTTGGCGATTTATGCACACGCACAAAGATTTCTTTTTGTCGAACCCAAGATTGGGGATGTTGGTAAGAATGTTTGATAAAATGCCAACAGAAAAACAACAAAATCATCTAAAGAATGCAGAAGCTTATTTGTCTACCTTAAACGATAAAACATGATATTTAATACAAGCCATACCAATCAGAAATTCACAGAAGAAAGTAATGACATATTAGGAAAAGCATTTTCGTTATTCGAAAAAATAAAGATGGGTGGCGTGGGGTCTAGTCGGTTTGTGGTAAAAGAGTGGAGTGCACATTTACTCCCAAACAAGCTACAAAAAGTAGCTATGCATTATGCCAATATCGAGCTAAGACCAAAAGGGATTATGGTGCATTTTACCAACGGATTAGAGCGTTACTCTTGGATAATTACTTATTATCGTTTGGTGGTTTATAATGCACAAACGTTTAGTATTCATGCCGATGGACATTTTATCAAGTTTCGTAAAAACAAAAATTATCAAAACAATAAAAAGTTCATTAATAAAATGATAGACTGCAAAAATATTTTTTTAAACCTAAGTTATTATGACGGATAATACGAATTGGAGCAATGTTTAAATCCCTTATTTTATTCATCATATATACGTTAACCATGCAATCTGTAACTATTTTTAACTTTAAAGAAATGAAAGATCTTCAAAACTGGAGGGTGATTGACGATGCAGTTATGGGAGGACAATCTTCTGGAGCCTTATCTGTTGATAAAGAGGGGTATGGGGTTTTTAAAGGAACAGTTTCTTTAGCCAATAACGGTGGCTTTTCTCTGTTGAGATATCGTTTTAACAAAAGAAGTACCAAGCCCTTTTCTAAAATTATTCTAAAAGTAAAAGGAGACGGAAAAACCTATCAGTTTCGAATAAAAAGCAAGTCGTCTGATGCCTATTCTTACGTTACTTATTTTACAACAACTCAGAAATGGCAAAATATTGCCATCAATTTAGCAGAGATGTATCCTGCATTTAGAGGACGTAAATTAGATATTCCCAATTACAATAAAACAGCTATAGAAGAAATTGCCTTTTTAATAGGAAACAAAAAAGCAGAAGATTTTACCTTAAATATAGCAGCAATTTTATTTGATTAAAATTGGATGTTTCTCTTGAAAATGAATTTCCTAAATTGTAAAAGCGCTTTAATTTACAATGGCTCTTCTTTTTATTGTAAATTGACTTTTTCTACCTTAAAATATCTCATTTTACCTTTAGAATCACGCTATTGTAAATGTGCTTGGTCTATTGTTTAAACAAAAAGAGTGTTTTTTTATCATTTTTGAACGATAATTGGCCTAAAATCAAATATTTAACAGGAAATTTTATCGGTTAGTAAAAACCATTTATTTGTGAAAGTTACACTTGTAATTGTTTGATTTTTAGTGTTTTGGTTGTTTTTTAAAAATGATTTTTCTTTTTATAAAAGTGATATTGTTAATAATAATTAAATAAACTTTGAATAAGTATTCTTTGTACGTGTAAGTTTTTTGTAGTTTTACAGTGTCTTTAAGCTATTTATATGTTTAAATAACATTTTAGATATGTAAATAAGTTTTAGTTGCTTAAAAGGGCTTTTTTACTATTTGTAAACTTTTTTAAGCAGGTAAAAATAAGACATAAAAAAAAGCCTTAGACTATAATAAGTTAAGACTTTTTGTAAAACGGTAACACTTTTAAAGGTGTCGTGTTTTGTTATTCGCATTTCAAAATTACAATTCTTTTAAAAGCTTACCAAAAAATATTTGTTAATTTTTTAAAGCAGGTCATTATCCTGCATTTGGTAAAGCTTATGAACTAGCACAAAAACTTCTTACTAAGTACTATTAGTACTGGTAATTTACCTTGTAAACTCGGGCGGGGTAAGGCAAAGAATTGTTGAGGTTTTCTTAGAAACGTAGAGGTATCGTTGCAATAGCCTCTTACATCAAATATTGTTTTTAATTCATTTTAAACCCATATACATGGCAATTAAATACAAAATAATAAAAAGGGTAAACCCTAGAGACATTACTGCACAAAAAAAGTATTATGCTGCAGTAACACCAAACGGAAGTGTAGATTTTGAAACCTTAGCAGAAATGATTTCTGAGCAATCTGCATTGTCGGAAACAGATTGTTTAGCAACGCTAAACATATTAGAAACCAACATTGTAAGAGAACTTAAAAACGGAAGAATAGTACGTTTAGGAAAATTGGGTAATTTTCAAGTAAGCTTAAGTTCCGAAGGATTTGACACAGCCGATGAAGTAGGGGCAGATGCCATAACTAAAACACGTGTGTTATTTAGACCAGCAAAAAAATTACGATCGTTGTTAAAAACAGTTTCATTTAGCACGCAAACTTAGCGTAAAAATATAAAAAGCCAAGTCGGTTTTTTATAGCACAAGCCTCAATAATCATCGATTATTGAGGCTTTTTTGTACGTTTTTGGCCCATATGCATCAGTATGCAACTTTCATCGCGTACTGATGCAGTTGAAGTTGCGTCTTGATGGAGTAAAAGTTACATCAGGACGCATCTGAGAAAAGGTCAATTTGCATAAAAATGACTAAAATTAGTGCTAAAAAGTTACTTTTTCGCTCTTTTTTTTGTTGAAAATCAGGTAAAAAACACTCTATTTTAGCTCAAAAAAAGTGAAAAAACACCTGTTTTTTCATGTAAAATAAGGGGGGATTTTAACTAAAAATGAGCTGTTTGGTTTGATGAAATAAGCAAGTTAAGATGCTTTTTATGAGTTGATAAACTGTTTTTAGATGCTTTTTAAAAGAGATTTTAAAGGTATTTAAATTTTAAATAAAAGTGAATTTACATCTATTCTCTTTGCATTATTTAGGTAAATAACATACCTTTATTTTCTACCTATTTTAGTTAAAAAATTGCACAAAAGAGACTAAAATTTATCGGAGAAATATACATTTTATACATAAAATGTGTGATTCTGTTTTTAGTAAATTTATTGAAAAAGAAGTAAAAGTAAAAATGGCAAACAGCAAACATGCACATGTAAGATATAATGTTCTAGATTATTATTATCGAAAAAAGGCATTTACATTTAATGAGTTATTAAATTATGTAAATGGAGTTATAAGAGAATTGTATCCTGGAGAAGAAATATCGGTTAGAACATTAAGAGACGATTTAAAAGTTTTTAGAGATCACGAAAAAGGATTTGGTGCTCCGTTGCCAGAAAAAATTCGAGTTCTAAAGTATGTAAAGCCCGCGTTTTCCATCGCTCAAAAACCTTTGCTAGAATACGAGCATTATTTAATTACTGCTGCCCAGCAATTGTTAGAAAGGTTTAACCATCAAAAATTAACAGAGAACAATTCAACAATGAAACAAAAGTTTAATAATTTACAGAAAAAGCTTTAATTAGTGAGCGAAAACATTTTTAAGTGTTTAAACCTTAAAATAATTACTTAAAATATAATGAATAAAGAAAAACTAACTTTATCACAACTGGAACAATATTTATCTAAAGCAGCATGGATTCTTAAAGGTCCTGTTGACGCTTCAGATTTTAAAATATATATCTTTCCACTACTATTCTTTAAACGTCTATCCGATGTTTATGATGAAGAATACCAACAAGCCTTAGAGGAGTCTGAAGGCGATATAGAATATGCATCGCTACCCGAATTTCATAGATTCGAGATACCAGAAGGTTGCCACTGGAAAGACGTTAGAGAAACCACAACTAACGTTGGACTAGCTATTGAAAAAGCACTCAGAGGTATTGAGCAAGCCAATCAAGAACTGTTGTACGGCATATTTGGTGATGCGCAATGGAGTAACAAAAACAAATTATCAGATCGTTTATTAATCGATTTAATAGAGCACTTCTCTCAATACAGTTTATCAAATTCTTTAGTAGAACCAGATATTCTAGGGAATGCGTATGAGTATTTAATAAAACACTTTGCAGATTTAACAAACAAAAAAGCAGGTGAGTTTTACACTCCGCGTTCTGTAGTGCATCTACTAGGATTAATATTAGATCCGGACGAAGGAGAAACCATTTACGATCCTGCTTGTGGTACTGGTGGTATGTTATTAGAATGTGTAGATCATTTAAAAGAAAACAGCGAAGATTACCGTACACTTAAATTATTCGGACAAGAAAAAAACTTAACCTCTAGTTCTATTGCTAGAATGAACATGTTTTTACATGGTATAGAAGATTTTCAAATATCAAGAGGGGATACATTAAGACAACCTGCTTTTTTTGCTGCCGATGGTTTAAAAACCTTCGATTGTGTGATTGCAAATCCACCATTTTCATTAAAAGAATGGGGTGCTGAAAATTGGGCAAATGACCCATTTGGAAGAAATATTGCAGGTGTGCCTCCAAAAGGAAATGGCGACATGGCTTGGGTACAACACATGATAAAATCTATGAATAGTACTGGTCGTATGACCGTTGTGTTACCTCATGGTGCATTATTCAGAAAAGGTGCCGAAGGTAAAATCCGTAAAAAGTTATTGGAAGATGATTTATTAGAAGCTGTTATTGGTTTAGGTCCAAATATATTTTACGGAACCCAATTGGCCGCTTGTGCTATGGTTTTTAAGCAAAACAAAGATACCTCTAAAAAAGATAAAGTGTTGTTTATTGACGGATCAGATCAAGTACGTGTTGGTCGTGCCCAAAATTATTTAGAACCTGAACATATCACACAGTTATTTACTTGGTATCAAGATAATAAAGACGTTGAAAATTATGTAAAAGTCGCTTCAATGAAAGATATTGAAGAAAACGATTTCAACTTAAATATTCCTTTATATGTAGAGAAAATTATAGAGGATAACTTACCTAGTGTAGAAGAAGCCTTATCAGACTTAAAAACAGCTTGGACAGAAAGCCAAAAAGCAGAACAAAAGTTTAAAACAATATTGAAAAATTTTATATGATAAATAATAAAATGCCTTCAAGTTCGGCACAGGACAGGCAGGTTTCAATCTGGTTTCAAAAAATTCAAAATGGAGAAATTAAATTACCTAGATTTCAACGTCATCAAGCTTGGGATAGAAATAGAATTGCTAGCTTATTAGATACAGTCATTTTAAATTTACCTTTAGGTGTAACTTTATTACTTAATGTTGATAAAGAACATTTTGTATCAAGATACATTGCAACTGCTCCAGAAACAGGTAATAGAGTAACAGAGCATCTTTTAGATGGTCAACAACGACTGACTTCTTTATGGAGGACCTTACACAACAATTATCCAGATGTTAAATTCTTTTTATACATAAGTAAGTATGATCGCTATTATGAAAAAACAGAGGAAGAATTACAAGTAAATGTTTTTTACAAAACAAGATACGAGAATAAAAAAGGTAATATCATGCCGTTATGGGCAGATAGTCCTAAAGATACTTTTCAACGAGGATTAATTCCAATGGAATTATTTAGACCTGGCGATATTTCTTCAGAATATGAAAAATGGGTTGACGATGCATTGTTACCTATGAAACCTGCTTCTGGTGATGAAAATTATGAGGAAAATCTGTTTTCTTGGATGAATTTTAAAAATGAGATTTTAAAAATTATTAGAGATTATAGAGAAACCATTTCTCATTTTAATTTGCCGTATTTAGCATTACCAAGTCAAACTAGTAAAGATACCGCTTTACAAGTTTTTATCAACATGAATACCAATAGCAAACCACTATCTCAGTATGATATTATTAGAGCTGAAATTGAAGGCGTTAAAGGTGTTTCGTTAGATGATTATCAAAATAAATTAGATGCAGATTATCCTAACATACATTACTATTTCGAACTTCCATTCTTAATATTAGCAACATCTGCTTTAATACAAGATAAACTTCCAAATCAGCGTGGTATGTGGGACATGCAAAAAGATACTTTAGTAGAAAATTGGGATCTCATGTGTAGCGGACTCGCTAAAATGGCAACTTTTATGGAGTCGCAAGGCATTCATGATAAAAATAGATTACCAACCAATGCTGTACTTTCTGTTATAGCTGCTCTTTACACTGTTATTCCAGAAAATTTAGACGCCAGAGGACAAGCCGAAATCTTATTAAAAAAGTATTTATGGTCTAGTTTTTTTACAGATAGATATGAAAATTCAGCAGCTTCAAATGCTTATGCAGATTTTATTGCGGTGAAATCTATTATTTTGAAAAAAGAAAAAGCACCTGATGTTTATTTTACTGAAAAAGATGTGCCTGTATTAAACAGAGAAAAATATACATTAACAACTATTGATGAATTGATAAAAGTAGGTTGGCCAAAACGCGAAAATATTAGAGCCCGAGGTATTATGGCTGTTTTTACAAAGTTAGGCGCTATGGATTTTGCAGATGGTTCTACATTAACAAGACAACAATTAATTGATAGTAGAAGGCATTACCATCATGTTTTTCCTGATGCTATTTTAAAAGAAGCAGGAGTAGAAAGTTATTTAGCATTAAATTGTTCTTTAATTACAGATAAAACAAACCTTAATATCAGTAATAAAGAACCATACACTTATTTAAAGGAACGTTACGATTGGACTAGTGAAGACATTGTAAATTCCCGTTTAAAATCGCATTTAATTCCTATTGAAGAATTGAAAAATGGAGGCTATGAAAATTTATCTCTAGAGGATAAAAAAGAAAAAGTAACCATAGATTTTGAAGCGTTTATTAAAAAACGTGGGCAGTATGTTGTTCAAGCAATTTCTCAATTGACTTCCGGTAACGATATTAGTGCCAATGATATTATTAATGCTGTAGAGCAAAAAAGTATAGAAGAATAATTATGACCCAACAAAACCTAGAAAAATACCTTTGGGGCGCAGCAACCGCATTGCGTGGTACCATAGATGCAGGCGATTATAAGCAATACATATTTCCATTATTGTTTTTTAAACGCATTTGCGATGTCTATGATGAAGAATTTGAAAAAGCATTGGAAGAAAGCGATGGCGATTTAGAATACGCAGCATTTGCCGAAAATCATCATTTTATAGTACCAGAAAACGCACATTGGAACACCGTACGTGAAACCACAACAAATGTTGGTATTACCATACAAGACGCCATGCGTGCTATAGAAAAAGCAAACCCAGAAACCCTTTATGGTATTTTTGGCGATGCCTCTTGGACAAATAAAAATAGGTTAAGTGATGAAACCTTAACCAACCTTATAGAACATTATTCGCAACACAAACTAAATTTAGAAAACGTACCAGACGACCAATTAGGAAACGCTTACGAATACTTAATTAAAGAGTTTGCAGACGATTCTGGCCACACCGCGGCAGAGTTTTACACCAATAGAACGGTTGTGAAATTGATGACCATGATTATGGACCCACAACCTGGAGAATCTGTGTACGATCCAACCTGTGGCTCTGGTGGTTTACTATTAAACTGCGCCTTGCATTTACGCGATGAAGGCAAAGAATACCGAACTCTAAAATTATACGGGCAAGAAATAAACCTCATTACTTCTGCCATAGCACGTATGAATATGTTTATGCATGGTATAGAAGAGTTTAGCATTGTACGTGGTGATACCTTGGCGCAACCTGCCTTTTTAGAAAACGATTCTTTAAAAACGTTTAATGTTATCCTAGCAAACCCACCTTACTCAATAAAGTCATGGGACCAAAAAGCATTTACTAACGATCCTTTCGGGCGTAATCTTTGGGGAACACCACCACAAGGTTGTGCAGATTATGCATTTCAGCAACACATACATAAAAGTTTAGATAAGGAAAACGGACGTTTTGCTATTCTTTGGCCACATGGTATTTTGTTTAGAGATATGGAAGCTGAAATGCGCCGTAAAATGGTTGCTGAAGATCAAATTGAAGCAGTTATTGGTTTAGGTGCAAATCTATTTTACAACTCGCCAATGGAAGCCATGATACTTATAGGTAACACCAACAAACCAAAAGAGCGAAAAGGCAAAGTCTTATTTGTTAATGGAAAAGATGATGTTATAGACAATAAAGGGTTGGCTTATTTAAAGGAAGACCACATTAATAAAATGTATCAAGCTTATAAAGAGTTTAAAGACATTCCGCATTATGCTAAAGTGGCTACCATCGAAGAAATACTTGAGTTTGATGGAAACATGAATATCAATTTTTATGTAAAAAGTGATAATTCAGATAATGTTGTTTCATTTCCAAAAGCTTTCAATAAATGGAAGGTGGATAGTGAAAAACTAAATGAATCTATGAATAACTTATTTGAAGTACTTAGTTAAATGAATACAGCATTGGAAAATATAGTTGAAGAACTTCAATTAGATAAAAGTAAATGGAAACTTACTAAGTTTGGAGATGTAGTAATTCAACAAAAAGGAAAGGTTGACAGAGATAATACTAAACTGACTAGATATATTCAAGGAGGACATATGAACTCTGAAGATCTTCACATTAGAAATTGGGGAAATCTTAAAGATGAATATTTAGGTCCAGCTTTTATAAGGAAGTTTGAAAAAGGAGATATTCTGTATGGATCACGTAGAACCTATTTAAGAAAAGTGGCCATTGCAGATTTTGATGGTATTACATCTAATACAACTTTTGTAATTAAAGCAAATGAAAAAAATATTGATAAAAGGTTATTACCATTTATCATGATGTCCGAAGGCTTTACAGGAAACTCTATTAAAAACTCTAAAGGTTCTGTAAACCCATATATTAACTGGAAAGATATTGCTAAATACGAATTTCTACTACCACCAAAAGACCATCAAGCTAAACTTGCTGAATTACTTTGGGCTATAGATGATGTGATTGAAATGGAGAATAAGGTCTTGGAAAAATTAAAAAAAGATGATTTGGCGTATTTGAAGCATTATTTTTATGATGATAAAACTTCTGAAAGAATTAAACTAAAACATATTGTCTCAATTAAAAAAGGAAGAAAACCTCCTGTGTTATTAGAAGAAGGGGAAGGATTACCATATTGTACAGCAAAATATTTAAGAACAGGAGAAATTGATTCTATAGTCCCAAAAGAAGCTTGGGATAAGTCTATTAAAATTGATGAAACAGATATTTTAGTTTTATGGGATGGTTCAAACGCAGGAGAGATGCTTTTTGGAAAAGAAGGTTTTTTGGCTAGTACAATGTGTAAACTGACTATAATACAAGAAAAGTTTTTGAAGGATTTTGTTTTTCAGTTTTTAAGATTTAAGACAAACGATATAAAAAGAGCAACTGTCGGTTCTGCAATACCACATGTAGACCCAGGAATGATTGAGAATATCGAAATTCCTAAACTCTCATTAGAAAATCAAGAAGCAATTATTGATCGTTTTAAATCAATAAAGAATAATATGGATTTAATAGAATCCAAAATTCAAAGTTCCAAAGCCTTACAAAAGAGTTTAATTAATCAGGTGTTTTAATGGAGTATAAAGGTCCATATTATTATACGCTACAACTTTCAGGAAATGAAGACAAACGTGTTCTTTCCCCAAAAGTATATAACGGCAAAGTTTCTAACTTTAAAAGTACCGTTACAAAAAAACAAACACCTAAAATTTATATAGTAAAACATAAAAATAAAATTGTTTATGTGGGTTATGCTAGCCAGTCTATAGGAAAAAGACTTGGTCAAGGTTTAAGGAATTCGGGTGTAAATAAAAACTTAGGCTATAAATGGAAAGAACTATTAGAAGTATAGCTACTTGTATTTGTTTCTGATAAAGAATTAAAAGGTAATAAACACGAAGATGATAAACCATTTATAGATTTTGCAGAAGCCGTAGAAGCAGAAATTGTTTTTAAAGTAAGAAATGAAACAGGAAGTTGGCCAAAATATCAAAATGAAATTCATTTTAATAACCAACAACCGGAAAAAGTAAAAAAATTGCAAATGAAATATATAAAAAAGTAACAGAATGATATACGCCGTAAAACATAACAAAGTAAACAGAGCCATTTATAAAGCCAATGAAGATGCATTAACATCGGCTATTTTTGAGCGTTTTATGTATTTACCAAAAGAGTTAACGCAACATATATTTACAGAAGCATTGTTAGGTAGTATTCCAGATTTAGATTTGACTAAGTTTAAAAGTATTACGTTTTGGCCAAATTGGAGTCCTGAGGATACCACAAATACAACTCGTGTAGAGCCAGATGTGCTTATACGTACTGTAAATCAAGATATTATAATAGAAGCAAAACGTTACGATGCCAAACAGCAAAGTAAAACCCAATGGAAAAACGAAATACAAGCTTATTATAACGAGTATAGCGAAGATGAAAAACCATTGGTATTTATAGCATTAGGCGGTATACATACTACAGAAACAGAAAACATTACAGTAAAAGACAAAAATCATCTTGTTTATAAATGTACATGGAAAAGTATTTTAAATACCGTACAAAATATCATACATGATATGGAATTGGCTTCTAATTATACAAATAACAATATCGCAATCACTAAAATTTTACAAGATATGATATTGTGTTTTGAGCTTTTTGGTTTTTCAACAGCACTTTGGTTAGAACGATTTATAAAAGCACCACAAATACAAAAACAATCAATTAATTATTTTTCAACCTCATGGACAAACTAAACACAACAGAACTAAACGCTGTATTAAAAGATGTAAGATCGTCTTATCGTTTACTAGCATTATATCAAAAACGCTTATTAGATATTGTAAAATATACTGCTAGCACATATAATGTAAGTTTTAATAGCGGCTGGTCTAAATTTAGTAATGCTGCTTCTCACGGAAACAAAGCAAGTATTGATAAGTCGTCTTGGGATTGGTTAACAATGTATTTATACGAATTTAATTTAGGAAGTATTAATATAGATGGTGATATTTATAATTTTAAAATTGTACATCAATCAGATTCAGGTTTTTACGATGTTAGTAAAGATCAAAAAACAAGTAAAGATAATGTTGATCAGTTTGCAGATGTGTCAGTTTCATGTACACGGTTGTTTTTTGTAATTAGTAAAATCGATGATGGGTGTCCAATGATAAATATATTAAACGGTCATTTGTCAGCACAAAACAACAGTAATATAGAAAAAGGTAATTGGTTAGCGGTACCTTATAATTTACAGTACTTTTCTAATCAAGCTGATACAGATATTGTTTTAAATGAATTTAATGCAGTTTGTAAAGAAATTTTTGGAGTAGATTTAATAAACGGTTTAAAGACGAAAAAAGAAATCATTGATATTATAAATTCTAAATACGATGCTTCTTTAACTGATAATAATACTAATTGTGCTTCTATAAGTAGTTCCAAAAAAGTTTGGTGGTTTACTATTCCAGTTTTAAAATTTGAGGAAGATATTCACCTTTTATTAAACACAACAGATCGTGTTATTTGGATAGTGCTACCAAAAGGATTAATCAATCTTAATTTATTAAAAGTCAGAGAAGACAGCGAAAAAATTGATTTAGAAATTTCTGCAGATGGTGATCATAAATTTTTACATGATATAAAGTCTGGTGGTACCGAGTTTGATTTTAGTGAGTTTGTGAGGGAGGAGATTCGTTTTTAAAAGTGAAATTGGAATACATAATTATAATTCCTATTGTTTTGATAAATACAGTAAATTCGAACAAAGCTACTAGTGTTAATTTATAAAGGTTACTGTAAAGTTCTAAAAAAATAAGTACTTTTAACCCATGAGTAAGCGTCCGAATACAATATGGCTTTATCGAATGGTACATTGGCAAAATGTAGCTTATATTTTAGAACATGGTATGTGTTGTAAAGGGCATGAAAATGCAGATCCAAACTATGTAAATATTGGTATGAAGTCGTTAATACAAGATAGGCACGAGCATCCGATTCCTATTAAAAATGCAGGAAGTCTTGGAGAATATGTCCCTTTTTATTTTGCAGGTCATTCGCCAATGTTGTATCTTATCATGAATGGATATAGTGGCGTAACACAAAGGCCTCAAAACGATATTGTTTATATCGTTGTAAATTACAATAAGGTTAAAGAAATGCAATTACCTTTTGTTTTTACTGATAGGAATGCAAAAATAGCAGTCGCAAATTTTTATACAGCCGAAAAGGATTTTAACAAACTAAATTGGCAGGTTATAGAAAGCAAAGATTGGAGCAATGATAATGATCATTTAGACAGGCGAGATTTAAAGCAAGCGGAGTTTATGGTTCGCAACCATCTTCCCATAGATTGTATTCATGCTTTAGTTGTAAAAACAGAAGAAAGAAAACTATATTTTGAAAAAATAATTATTAAATTAGGCCTTCCAATCAAGGTTATTATAGATAATAAGAAAAGCGTATACTACTAAAAATGATAAAATTTATAAAGGGAAACTTACTTAACGCCAAAACAGAGGCTTTGGTTAATACCGTAAATACAGTTGGTGTTATGGGTAAAGGTATTGCTTTGCAGTTTAAAAATCGTTTTCCATACAATTACAAAGTTTATCGAGAAGCTTGTAAAAACAAAATGTTTAAAACAGGACAGGTTTTAACCGTACAAGATGGAGATTTATTAAACCAACAGTACATTGTTAACTTCCCTACAAAAGCACATTGGAAATCGCCTTCTAAAATAGAATACATTCAAACGGGCCTTGTGGCTTTAAAGAATGAAATTGCGAAACTTAAAATAAAAAGTATTGCTATTCCTCCATTAGGTTGTGGTAACGGTGGATTAAACTGGGATATCGTTAAAGAGATAATGATTAAAGAATTGGAATCATTAGATATTGAGATAATAATTTACGAACCTAATACACAAATAAAACAAGTATTACAGAAAGAGGAAATAAAAGCAGCAGCAAAACTTACTCCTGCCAGAGCTATGTTGCTTTACTTAATGTTTAATTACGAAAAAGCGGGAGAACAAAGCAGTTTGTTTGTTGCTAATAAACTGGCTTATTTTTTACAAAGAAAAGGTGAAAAATTGCGTTTAAAATTTGAAGCTCATCATTACGGACCTTATGCTGTGCAGGTAAACCATGTATTATTACATTTAAATGGAACTTTCTTAAAAGGGATGGAGCAAAATATGCCTAAACCGTTTGAGCCATTACAGCTTAACTACAATAAGTTTGAAGAGGTTAATTCGTATGTTAAAACACAATTAAACTCAGAACAAATAGTAAGATTAGAATCCGTAATTCAATTACTTAATAGGTTTGAGTCAACTTTTGCTCTAGAATTATTGGCCACAGTAGATTATATTAAATCTAACGACAGTGCTAAAAGTGTAGATGAAGTGTTAGAATCTATTTCTAAATGGAGTACTCGTAAAATAAATTTATTTAAACCACAACAAGTAGAGCTCGCTCTTACTCATTTGTCCGAGTATTCTTCAAAACCATTTTCTGTTTAAGTTTAAATTTGTTAAGTCAAAGATTCTTTTATAAATAGTTTATGTTGTTTATTCCATATTCTGATACAGAATATTTGTAGTTAAATATTTGATAATTAAATAATAAATAAATAATATCGCATATTCGAATATGGAATATTATGAAAAGTAAACAACAAATAATGAGTCCGCATGATATTGTTATTTTATTAAAAATAGCAATTTATGGTGGTGAGCAATGGTTTCAAAAACCTTTGGCAGAAGATTTAGGTATCAGTCAGTCTGAAATAAGTAAGTCTTTAAACCGCTCTAAATATGCAGGATTGATAGATTCAAAAGGAAAAAAAGTAATGAAATTGGCTTTGTTAGAGTTTTTACAATTTGGTTTGCGTTATATATTTCCACAAAAACCAGGGGCAGTAGTTAGGGGTATTCCAACATCACATTCCGCAGCACCTTTAAAAGACAAAATAGAAAGTACAGAACATTATGTTTGGCCTTATGCAAAAGGTATTGTTAGAGGGCAGAGTATCATCCCATTATATCCATCCGTTCCTGAAGCCGCTTTAAAAGATGATAAACTATATGAATTATTAGCTTTAGTAGATGCTTTACGAGTCGGAAGAGCTAGAGAAAAAGAGTTGGCCATTATAGAAATCAAAACACGTTTGGGGTTTGGAAAATAGAATCATAGATATTGCTGTATTGCTGAAGCTTTAATAGCAGATGTTCACCCTTTAATGGTTGAAGAACGTATACCACCTGTGATTGAAAAAATTGAAAAAATAATTGAAATAGAAAATTAATGTCATTCAACGAACTAAACAGTGTAGAAAACTACATCATTAAACAACTTACAGGAGTTAACTTAAATAGGAACGAAGCATCCGAAGACACCACTCTTTATGGTGGTTTTTGGCAATACAAATCGCCACAAGAATTAAATCGTTCTGTAAACGAGGTTTTGTTAGAAACAGAATTAAAACAATCTTTAATTCGTCTAAATCCAGAAATAACAAAAAATCCAGATTTAGCAGATGAAGTGATCTATAAACTACGTGTCATTTTAATTTCTGTACATCAAGTGGGTTTAGTTCGTGCCAATGAAGAATTTTTTAAATGGTTACAAGGTGATAAAACCATGCCTTTTGGAGAAAATAATAGACACGTTCCTATTAGATTAATAGATTTTGAGGAGTTAAATAATAATACTTTTATTGTTACTACCCAGTTTCGAATCCGTCATAGAGAAACTAAAATACCAGATGTAGTTTTATTTATAAATGGATTACCAGTAGTTATTGGTGAAGCAAAAACACCCATTCGTCCTGCAATAGATTGGGGTGATGGTGCACATGAGATACATGATATTTATGAAAATGCAGTATCACAACTATTTGTGCCAAATATTTTATCTTTCGCAACAGAAGGAAAAGAGCTGTATTATGGAGCCATTAGAACACCTCTAGAATTTTGGGCGCCTTGGCGTTTAGAAAATGATGAAGATGCCATTGCAAAGCGTTTAGGTTTAGGTGAAGTAGGTAAGGAGTTGTCCGATTTATTACACCCAAAACGTTTATTGGATATTTTACAAAACTTCTCATTGTTTACAACTAATAAAAAGAAGCAAATAATTAAGGTAATTCCAAGGTTTCAACAGTACGAAGGGGCAAATAAAATTGTTGAACGTGTAAAAGAAGGAAAGATTAAAAAAGGATTGATCTGGCATTTTCAAGGATCAGGTAAATCTTTATTGATGGTTTTTGCGGCTCAAAAGCTTAGAAAAGAAAAAGATTTAAAAAGTCCAACCGTAATTGTATTAGTAGATAGAACCGATTTGGACACCCAAATAACAGGAACCTTTAATGCTGCCGATATCTCTAATGTTCAAACCACAGATAGTATAACGGAATTACAAACGCTATTAGAAAGAGATACGAGAAAGATCATCATCTCAACGATTTTCAAGTTTCGAGATGCGAAACCAAACATGAATACTAGAGAGAATATTATTGTTTTAGTAGATGAAGCTCATAGAACACAAGAAGGTGATTTAGGACGACAAATGCGCGCAGCTTTACCAAATGCGTTTCTATTTGGATTAACAGGAACACCTGTTAATAAAGCAGATAAAAATACGTTTTGGGCTTTTGGAGCCGAAGAAGATGAAGGGGGATATATGTCTCGTTACACCTTTCATGATTCTATTAGAGATAACGCAACATTACCATTACATTTTGAACCTCGTTTAGTCGATGTACATGTAGATAAAGATACTATAGATAAAGCCTTTGAAGAGTTTAAAGAAAATAGCGCCTTAACAGATGAAGAAGCAGATGCATTAAATAAGAAATCTGCTAAAATGTCGGCTTTCTTAAAATCTCCAGAACGGGTTGCCAAAATAGTAGAAGATATAGTAACACACTTTAAAGAAAAAGTAGCTCCGCATGGTTTTAAAGCGATGATTGTTACTCCAGACAGATATGCTTGTGTGCAATACAAAGAGGAGTTGGACACATACTTTCCAGAAGAAGCTAGTAAAGTCGTTATATCTACATCGGCTAATGATGAATTGGAGTTTAAACAAAAATGGGGAGTAGACAAAGGACAACAGGAAAAAATAGTAGAAGAATTTAATGATGCACAATCCGATTTAAAATTTATAATAGTTACAGCAAAGCTATTGACAGGTTTTGATGCACCTATTTTACAAACAATGTATCTAGACAAGTCTATAAAAGACCATACCTTGTTACAAGCAATATGTAGAACCAATAGATTGTTTCCTAATAAATCATTTGGCCGTATTGTTGATTATTTTGGTGTGTTTGATGATGCAGCAAAGGCCTTACAGTTTGATGAAGAAAGTATAAAAACAGTGATTTCTAACTTAACAGAGCTTAGAGATAAATTACCAAAAGCTATGAAAGAGACTTTATCTCATTTTAAAGGTGTGGATAGAACAATTGATGGTTTTGAAGGTTTAGAAGCTGCTCAAAATGCGATTGATAATAATGATAAAAAAGATGCATTTGCAAAAGATTATAAGTATTTATCAAAAATATGGGAATCACTTTCTCCAGATAATATTCTAAACCTATATCAAGAAGATTATAAATGGTTCTCTCAGGTCTTTGAATCTGTTAGGCCAGCTGCGGATAATATTGGTAAATTATTATGGTTTTCATTAGGAGCAGAAACTACAAAGTTAATGCATGAAAATACACATGTTGGAGAAGTACATCATTTAGAAGAGTTTATTTTAGATGCAGATGTTATTGAAGAGATTTTTAATAATCCAGATCCTAAAAATGCAAAGAAACTTGAAAAGATTTTAATAAAACGATTTAAAAAGCATACTGGAGATCCTAAATTTAAATCTTTAAGTGAACGTTTAGAGGCTTTACGAGATAAAGCAGAACAGGGATTAATCACCTCTATAGAGTTTGTAAAAGAGTTGTGTAAACTTGCAAAGGAAACTGTAGAAGCCGAAAAAGAGTTAGAATCTCTATTGATTGAAAAAACGCCTAAAGCAGCCCTCACAGAATTATTTATTGAATTAAAAAATGAAGAAACACCAGCTGTAGTAGAACGGATTGTAACTGATATAGATGCTATTGTACGTGTAGTTCGTTTTCCTGGTTGGCAAAAGACAAGTTCTGGTGAACGTGAGGTCCAAAAATCTTTACGTAAATCTTTATTAAAATATAAGCTACATAAAGATCAGGTTTTATTTGATAGAGCTTATGGGTATATAAAAGAGTACTATTAATAGCCTTATATACAGTAATAAAATAAAAATAACTCTACCAAGTCTTTTTTATTACTTAATAGAGTATCCTTTTATTTTTAACGCATAAAAAAGGTTGGCAAAAGCCAACCTTTATAATATATTATTAAAAGATACGATTATTTAAAAGCATCGTATTCAAATTTTTGTCCACCAATAGATGCATCTACCATTAACCCAGCTTTAGGCAATGCAAAAACAACGACACCATCGTTATAATTGGCATCTTTAGAGATTCCTTCTTCAGCTATAACAGCAGAGGTTTCTGCAGAAAATTCATAATTTCCATACTTAAAATCCTCTAAGGCTTCATCTGTTTCAAAAAAGATTACTTGTATTACAGATTGTCCACCAGCTTGTAAACCTACATTTACTTTTTTTAAACTAGCCATACCAATAGCAGTACCGTTTTCATAAACTACACCATTACCACTAGCTCCACCAATAATTAATCCTCCTTTTCCTACATTCGGAAAAATAGCGTATCCAGAAGCATTGTTAAAAAATTTGTCAATTCCTTCATCTTCATGGATTAATTTTGATTTGGCGTATTTTGCATCTGCCATAATTTTTAAGTCTTTGTTGTTTTGTGCAAATAAACCTGTCGTTATAAATAATAGGCATATTGCCGTTATTGTTTTTAAAGTTTTCATATTTTTTGTTTTTAAGTTCATGGCTAAATTATAAAATGTATAAAGCTCAAAAGTGCTGTATTACATTAAATCTTAACTCAAAAACAAACAGCTTTAAAAAGTGAGGTTTGTAAAAGGAGTTATAAATTCCTATTATTTTTAAGAGTAAACTAAAAAATAAAAGATAGTAATAGAGATGATAAATAAAAAAAAGTCAAGAGAAATCTTGACTTTTTTAAAACGGATTATACGTTATATTTATTTAGCTTCTCTTAAAGCAGTTGCGTAATTACTATCAAAATCGCTTGCTTCTACTGCTTTTGCTGCTTTTTCAACATCATACTCAGCTCTTTTAAAAGTTACTTTTATGGCCTCTGGGTTAGACGGAATTGTATTTTGATTCAATTCTAAAATAGCATAACAAATTCTAGGATCTCCATCTTTTGGTTTTCCTACAGAGCCAATGTTAACCACGTGTTTAAAATTGTTACCCTCTTTAATTACTCTGTGAAAAGGTTTGTGTGTGTGGCCACATAAAAGAACATCAGCCTCTTTAGATTGCATCATGCTTAATACTTCATCCTCTGGATAATCCACCACCATATAATCATTAATAGCTTTTACACTTCCGTGAGTTAGCAAAAGATTAAAAGGTGTATTGTTGTTAACAAAAGAAAGTGTAAGATGTCTTGGTAAATTGATTAAGTATGCTCTATTTTCATCAGTAACCATAGATCTGGTCAATCCTTTGTTAGAAGGTGTTGTTTCTTTAATAATTGGTTTTAAAAGGTTTTCATCGTGGTTTCCCATAATGGTAATAATACCTCTTTTACGTATACGGTTTACTACCTCATTAGGCCAAATATTATAACCAACTAAGTCTCCTAAACAATAAATGGTATCTACATTTTCTGAGTCTACATCTTTAAAAAAAGCTTCTAAAGCAGGTAGGTTTGCATGAATATCAGAAAAGAAAGCTATTTTCATTTTTTGGCTGTTTTAGGCGTATTGTAATATTTCTTTTTTAACCAAAAAGAAACTTTAACTAATAATATTAAGGCAGGTACTTCTACTAAAGGACCAATTACACCCGCAAATGCTTGTCCGGAATTTAAACCAAAAACGGCAATAGCAACTGCAATAGCTAGTTCAAAATTATTACCTGCAGCTGTAAAGGCAACTGCAGCTGTTTTATCATATGCTGCACCTGTTGCTTTGGTAAAAAAGAAACCAATAATAAACATTAACGTAAAGTAAACCAATAACGGAACTGCAATAATTAAAACATCCATTGGTATTTCTACAATTAATTCTCCTTTTAAAGAAAACATTACTACAATTGTAAAAAGTAAAGCAATTAATGTCATTGGAGAAATTGTTGGAATAAACTTTTTAGTATACCATTCTTCGCCTTTTAAAGGCACTAGAATAAGACGACTTAAAATACCCAAGGCAAACGGAATCCCTAAATAAATAGCAACACTTTCTGCAATGGTACCAATAGAAATATCTACAATGGCACTTTCAAACCCAAAATAAGGAGGTAAAATGGTAATGAATAACCAAGCATAAAAACTATAAGCAAATACTTGAAAAATACTATTTAAAGCCACCAAACCTGCTCCGTATTCGCTGCTTCCTTCAGCAAGATCATTCCAAACTAAAACCATGGCAATACATCTGGCCAAACCAATTAAAATTAGCCCAACCATGTATTCTGGGTAATCTCTTAAAAATGTAATGGCTAAAAAGAACATTAAAACCGGACCAATTATCCAATTTAAAAGTAAAGAAATAGAAAGGATTTTTGTGTTTTTAAAAACCTTTGGTAATAATGCGTAATTTACTTTAGCCAATGGCGGGTACATCATTAATATTAAACCAATAGCAATAGGAATATTGGTTGTACCACTACTTAAAGAGTTTACAAAATCTGGAAAAGTAGGTGCAAAATAACCAATGGAAACTCCAATTGCCATGGCTACAAATATCCAAAGAGTTAAATTTTTATCTAGAAAACTTAATTTTTTTGCTGCCATTTTATAAATTTATTTGAGAAAATATGTAAAACAATTCTGTTGCAATTTGTATACTTCTTTCGTTGTATTTTTCAGCTTGTTGAGGTGTGTTATCAAAAGCTTTTGGATCTTCAAAAGTAATCGGAATTCTTTTTTCTGCACCCGCAATAAAAGGGCAACCACCATCTGCTTGAGAACAGGTCATAATTGCTGCAAATTCAGATTTTGGATTAAAATCATCTGTTAGTTTTTTAGAAAAACCAATAATAGGATGCTCATTATCTGTATACTTAACAGAGTATACAGGATTGTTGCCTTCTGAAATTGTTTTTATTTTAAAACCAGATTTTTCTAACGTTTCTGCCACCATAGGAAACATTGCTGTAGCTTCTGTTCCGCCAGAATAACAAGTTACATTTTTAATGTTAAAGTAGTTAGCCATTGTTTGCGCCCAAATCTGAGTTAAATGACTTCTACGAGAGTTGTGAGTACAAATAAAATTGATTCTAATTGCTTTATTTTCATCTACTTTAGATTGAATAAATTCTGTAAGCGGATTTAAAACAGCCTTACGTTCTGTAGAGATAGTTTCTGGCTTTAAGCCATTAATTATTTCTGCAATTTCTGGGAATAAAGTTGATTTTTGTGTCGTCATTTTTTTAATATTGTAGCTTGTTAATTAACAACAACCGCCGCCAGGTGTACAAGTAGGTGCGTTGTTGATGTCTGCCATTTTTAATTTAGGTTTTTTAGCCGGAATTCCGCATTGATCTTGCGCTAAACAGTCTGTTTGTTTTGTTGTTAAAAGAAAGTTAGTACCATCAAACTCAAGACCAAATTTACCGATTGTTTCTGCTTGGTATTCTACTTCTATTTCTAGATCTTCAATACCTAAAACTTTTTCTGAAAGCTCTATAATACTTACTAATTTCTCTGGATGTAATCTATGGTCATAGTCATTTGCGTTCCATAATTGAAAATTAACTACTTCTTCATTTCTTACCGTTCCGCCACAATCAATAAAATGTTTTGTTATTTTACCAACTTCTGTAACATGAAAATGATTAGGAACTAGGGTTCCGTTTGGCAATTGAAAAGCAATTGTATTTAATCCTTTTAAGGCAGATTTTATTTCTGATAGTTTCATAATTTTTAACTTTTATTTTTATGTGTTTATATCTCTTTTTTAACAGCAACTATTGGTTGTAGTGATGTCTTGGTCTAAAAAGGCAGCCATAACAGCCTTCATTGCTGTCCAGTTTTCTGCATCAATACAATAACAAACACTGGTACCCTCTACATTGCCTTTTACCAAACCTAAATTTTTAAGTTCTTTTAGGTGTTGAGAAATTGTAGGTTGTGCCAAACCGATTTCGCTTACTAAATCGCCACAATAGCAAGTATTTATTTTAAAGAGTTGTTGTAAAATGGCAACCCTTGCCGGATGCCCAAAAACTTTGGCAAATAATGCTATTTTGTTTTGTTCATCTGTAAACATTTCGGTTTTTGCTAATCCCATAATTTGTTCTTATATTAATATATTGCAATATTACGATTAATATTTATATACTCAAAAAAATATTTATCATTATTATTAATTTGTACTTTTATCAGATGGATTTATTTTCTTCAGAAGTTATAAAAAACATTTTACCATTTGACGGAATTACAAATTATCATGGCGTAATTTTAAACAAAGCACAATGCGATTTTTATTATCAGAAATTAATGGAAACCATTCAGTTTAAAAATGATGAAGCCATTATTTTTGGTAAGAAAATTGTTACCAAAAGAAAAGTTGCATGGTATGGAGAATCAGCATTTTCTTATACCTATTCTAAAATAACAAAAAGAGCCAATATTTTTACAAAAGAGTTGTTAGAATTAAAGAAACTGGTAGAGCAGGAGAGTAAAGAAACGTATAACTCTTGTTTGTTAAATTTATACCATTCTGGTGATGAAGGAATGGCATATCATTCCGATGGAGAAAAAATGTTAAAAAAAGACGGAGCAATTGCTTCTTTGTCTTTAGGAGCAGAACGTAAATTTTCTTTTAAGCATAAAGAAAACAAACAACGAATAGATATTGTTTTAGAAAAAGGAAGTTTACTGGTGATGAAAAAAGGGACTCAAACAAATTGGTTACATAGATTACCACCCACTAAAAAAGTGAATTCGCCAAGAATTAATTTAACTTTTAGAACGATAGAGTTGTAGAGTTAGTTGTCTATTTTTTTTATAAAATCATCTCTGTAGTTTAAACCAATAGGTATCCATTTATCTTCTATAATAATTCTATTTCTTTGTACAGAATAAATATGTTTTAAAGAAACAATAAACGATTTATGTACTCTTATAAAGTTTAATTTACCCAACTTTTCTTCAAAACTTTTAAGGCTACTTAAAGTTAAAATAGGTTTTTCTTTACCGGTATATATTTTTATATAATCTTTTAAAGACTCTATGTATCTTATATCGTCTAAATTTATTTTTAGATTTTCGTACTCAGATTTTACAAAAATAAAATCGTGTGTTTTTTCTTGAACAGGAATAGTAGTTTCTTCTTCTATCTTTAATTTTAAAAAATTTTGAGCTCTGGTTGCTGCTTTTAGAAATCGATGAAAAGGAATAGGTTTCACCAAATAATCTATAGCATTTAAATTAAAGCCTTCTACAGCGTAATGAGAATACGCTGTGGTAAAAATAAACATCGGTTTATTATCTAAAGATTTAATAATATCGATACCAGAAAAATCTGGCATTTCTATATCTGTAAAAATTAAATCTATATTTTTTTCTTGCAATACAGATGTAGCTTCAAAACCGTTAGAACAACTTGCCACCAACTCTAAAAAAGGAGTTTTAGAAATAAAGTCTTCTAAAATTTCTAAAGCAAGAGGTTCATCGTCTATAATTATACATCTCATTTTGTATTACTTTTTAGTTTGATAATTAAATTGACAATGTAAGAATTTTTCTCGTTTAAAATATTTAAATCATGAGAATTTGGATAAAGTATATTTAATCTATTTTTTATGTTGACCAAACCAATACCAGAGTTTTGATTTTTTGTATTGTGTTTGGTAGAGGTGTTATAAACATACAAATGTAACTCTTCGTCTTTTACTGTAATTTTAATAATGATATTTGTTTTTCCTTTAAAATCTGTACCGTATTTAAAAGCATTTTCTATAAAAGAAATAAGTAGTAAAGGTTCTATTTTGTAATTTAAGTTACCGTGTATGTTAAGTTTTACTCCACTAGAATCTTTAAGTCTAAGTAATTGCAAAGAGATGTAATTTTTAATATGATCTACCTCTTTTTTTAAAGAAACTTTGTTTTCGCTAGCTTCATATATGGTATAACGCATTAATTCTGATAATGTTACTATTGATAAAGTAGTGTTTTCAGATTTTTTATTAGCCAATGCGTAAATACTGTTTAAAGTATTGAATAAAAAATGTGGGTTTAATTGCGCTTTTAAGAAAGACAATTCTGAATTGGCTTTTTGTGTTTCTATTAAAACTTTTTCTTTTTCTGATTTATACCACTCGATACCTAATTTTATACTTGTACTTAATGTAAAAAAAAGTAATAGTAAAATTAATGTTGGAAAAGACCTATAAATAGAATAATTGTTTTCTAAGTTTTGAGGAAAATTTTCTTGTGGATGTGGTGGTTTCGGAATGACAAATTCAATTAAAAAAATAAATAAAATGCTAAAAAGAATTGCTGTAATTATATAATACAGAAACTGTTTTTTTAAAAGAATTTTAGGAACAAAAATGTAATAATTTAAATAGAAGGCTATTAAGAATACACAAAACCTAAAAAAATAGTCATACGGTATTGTACCAATCTTAATATAAATTTGCGACGCACTAATAGCAAACATAATGATCCATAAAAAGATATGTATCATTAAAACAGACGATTTTTTGTTATAAATATTCAATTCAATCATTGTTAGTGTATTGCAAAGTTATATGTTAGGTGTTTAAAAATTTTACAAAAAGGTTATTTAATTTTTTACAAAAAAAATAGGCTAAAAATTAAGATACTTTGTGTATGTTAATTTTTAGCCTATTAAAATTTATAGGGTTAATCTTTTTAAAAGATTAATCGTCTTCGTTTTCTAATTCATCTGGTCTAAATTCCCAAACATCATCAAAGTAATAGCTACCGCTTCTACCCATTAAAACAAATGCTTTGTCATCAAAAACAAATGCACTAGCATCTTGTCTTGCAGAACCTTCAAATACAGGTAATTCATCCCAAGTATCAGTAGAAGGATAGTAAACCCAAGTTTCTGTAGTAATAGATCCAGAAACACCAGTAGTTACATAACCTAATCCGTTTAAAGAAAAACCAACACCAGCACTTAAAAGAATTTCAAAATCATCATCATCATCATCATCATCATCTAAATCAGTTAATCTTGTCCAGTTAGTACCATCAAAAGAATAAAAATCTTCTTCGTAAGCTCCGTTGTTAATACCTAAACCAATGTAAGCAACTTCACCAATTTTAAAAACAGAAGCATCTTGACGTTTTTGACCTCCAAAACCTACAGATTGTTCCCAAGTATCAGAAGCAACATTATATTTCCAAAAATCTTTTTGTTCGCTACCATCATAACCAGTACCAATATAACCATCATTACCAATAGAAAAACCAATAGCACCATATCTTGCTGATCCACCAAAATCTGCTTTTTGAGTCCACTCATCAGTTGTTGGGTCATACTCCCAAAAATCATTTAATTCATCATCACCATCATAACCAGTACCTAAATAACCTTTACCGTTAATAGAAAAACCTACTGCAGAACTTCTTGGAGTTCCAGGGAAATCTGCTTTACGAATCCAGTAATCACCTTCAGAATTATATTCCCATGTATCAGATAAATAATCATCACCATCATAACCAGTTACTAAATACCCTTTTGTACCAATAGTAAAAGATACAGAGTTAGCTCTAGAATCCCCGTCAAAAGCAGAGCTTTCTACCCAGTTTCCATACTCATCATCATCATCATCACTATTACAACTTACAAAAAATAGAGACATTAATGCTACTATAAATAGAATACGACTCTTTTGTAATAAATTTGTTTTTCTCATTATATTTATTTTATACATTTCTTTATTATTTAGCAAACCTAAAATCTATTATATTGATAACAGTATAAAATAGACAAACGAGTGTATTTTATAGATAAACATGTAAACTAGATGTTAATTTCCTTAAAAGGTGTTAATTGTTATGTTTAGAGGTGTTTTTTACTCATAAGTCTATAAAATAGTGTTGTTTATATATTTTATGGTTTCTTATGTTGATGCCACTGATATTTTTGCTCGAAAAAGTAAAATGAGGTATTTTATTATTGGAGTTATTAGTATTATTTTTATGGCAGCTTGTGCCACAGATGATACTACATATGAGGTGGGAAATGATTTTGTAGAAAGTGAAATACAAGTTAGGGTTATAGATACATTCTCAATAAAAACAGGTACTTTTAAATTAGACTCTATAATAACGTCTAGTACAAACAGAATTTTGTTAGGAAATGTAGTAAACGATAAAATAGGAACGCTAACTGCAAGTTCTTTTTTACAAGTTAGTTCTAACTCTTTTAGTATTGATAATGAAGCCGTTTACGATTCTATTGTAATGGTGCTTAATTATGATTCTTACTATTTTGGAGATACTTTAAAACAACAAACATACAAGGTACACAGAGTTTTAGAAACTGTAGAGCCAGAAGAAGGAACTAGTTTTTACAACACTTCTGTATTAAGTTACGATGATGAACCTTTAGGTGCAGTTAGTTTTACACCCAGACCTAACAGAGAAACAGATTCTGTTTCTATTAGAATAAATGATGCTTTAGGAAAAGAAATTTTTGATAAAATTGTTGATAATGATATTAACAATTCTGATGATTTTTTACAGTTTTTTAAAGGATTAGCAATTATACCAGATACAACAGAAGGAAATCATATTTTAGGTTTTAATGTATCTACTACAGAAAGCGCAAGTGGTAACTCTAACTTAAGATTGTATTACACAGTTAAAGATGACGATGATGATGAAAACAACGATTATTATAAAGATTTTGTAATAGTTACCGATGCAAAACAATTTAATAAAATTAATCTAGACTCATCAACCTCTCTTTTAGGTAACTTTGAAGACCAAGAAGAAATTAAACTAAGTGAAAGCACCGAAGATTTAATTTTTACACAAGCAGGTTCTGCTGTTTGTGCTAGAATAGAAATACCAGCTATTAAAAAATTATTAGAATTTGCAGAAAACGGAACTACTCTGAGTGCAGAACTAACTTTTGCTCCTTTAAAAGGAAGTTATGATGACGACAATCCATTACCAGAAACAATGTCTGTTTTTGTAGTAGATCATAAAAATAGAATTATTAAGCAACTTACAGATGTAGACGGTGTTGTAAGTAGTGCTATTTTAAATAAAGATGATGATGATGATGAGTTGCAACAAAATACTTTTTATACAATAGATGTAAGTGGCTTTGTTGAAGAAATATTATTTACAGAAGTAAATTTAAATTATGCTTTAATGATTCAATATGATGATTATACTAGCACAGCTAATAATTTAATTATAAATAATGATTTGAGTTCGGATGACAGAGTAAAATTATCAGTTAAATATTTAAATTATTAAAATGCAAAAGAAAATACTAATAATATTACTAGTCGCTTCGGTTAATGTTTTATATGGACAAAACAATACAAATACTCCATATTCTTTATTTGGTTTAGGTGTAGAAAATAAAACGGCTTCTGCAGGTTTAACAGGTATGGGTAATACCGGTATTGCTAATTCTAATCCTTTTGAGATTAATTTATTTAACCCAGCTAGTTTGGGTGGTGTATTACAAGAATCATTTTTATATGAATTTGGTTTAAATGGTATCTCTACAACTTTAGAGTCTAAAGGAACTAGTGAAAGAAGTACAAACGGAAATATATCTCATATTGCAATTGCTTTTCCTATCAGAAAATCTTGGGCTTTTGGTATTGGTATTCTTCCTTATACTAAAACCGGTTATAATATAGATGTAGAAGATGCTATAGAAGGATCTGCCGAAACTTTTTTTACAAGAATATCTGGTGAAGGTGGTTTAAATAAATTTTATATATCGTCTGGTTTTAAGGTGATTAAAGATTTATCTTTAGGGGTAGATGTTTCTTTCTTATTTGGTTCTGTAGATCAACAAAGACAAGTTTTTACAGGCTCTTATGTTTCTATTAGCGATCAAAATAACTATGGAGGTGTCAAATTAAAAACAGGTTTACAATACAAGTTACCAACGTTTAAAACATTACAAACTACTATTGGTGCTACTGTAGAATTGCCTACAACTTTATCGGGTACACAAACAAGAACTTCTTTTAAAACTCTAAGTTCTGGTTCTTCTGCAATTATAGAAAACGAAGAAGAATACGATTTAGATAATTTTGATCTTCCGCTTTCTTACGGAGTTGGAATTACAACTTTAATAGATAAAAAAATTACAACAAGTTTAGATTATAGAAAAGTACTTTGGGATGGTTTAAATGAGCAACAAAAGAATGAAACTTATGTAGACCAAACTATTTATGCTTTTGGTATGGAATATCTTCCGTCAAAAAATAAATTTAAATACTCATCTAACATAAAATATAGATTTGGTTTAAATTACAATACAGGATTCTTAAAAATATCTAATCAAAAAATAGATAGCTACTTTGTTTCTGCTGGTTTAGGTTTGCCGTTAAAAAGAAACAGTAGAGATTATGTAAATATTTCTTATTCATATGGAGTAGAAGGTACTTTAGAAAAGAATTTAATTCAAGAAAATTTTCATAAGATTACTGTAAACTTAAACTTTATAGGTAACTGGTTTAGACAAAGAGAAATAGATTAATTAAGTTTCTTATTGTTATAGGTTTGTAATCTTATACTTACTTTTGTATAAAATATTTTTCTTTGGATAATCAACAAACCATAAATCTTAATAAATACATAAGTTCTTCTGGTATTTGCTCGCGTAGAGAGGCAGAAAGATTTATTAATGAAGGTCGTGTTACAATTAACAATAAGCCTACTCAATTAGGAAATAGAGTAGGTAAAAAAGATGTTGTTAAGCTAGACGGACGAGTTGTAAAACCGAAAGCAACAACGCTTTATATAGCCCTAAATAAGCCTGTAGGTATTGTTTCTACAACAGACAGTAGAGAGCCTAATAATATTGTAAAACATATTAACTATCCAGAAAGATTATTTCCTATAGGGCGTTTAGATAAACCCTCTGAAGGATTAATTTTTTTAACAAATGATGGTGATATTGTAAATAAAATTTTACGTGCAGGCAATAATCACGAAAAAGAGTATTTTGTTTCTGTAAATAAATCGATAACAGAAGACTTTATAAGAAAAATGGGAAATGGAATTCCTATTTTAGGTACTATCACCAAAAATTGTTTTGTAGAAAAAATAAGCGACAAGGTTTTTAAAATTATATTAACACAAGGCTTAAATAGACAAATTCGTAGAATGTGCGAATATTTAGATTACGAAGTAACTAAATTAAAACGTACTCGAATAATGAATGTAGAATTAGGTTATCTGCAAACAGGAGATTGGCGAGAGCTTACCCAAGAAGAAATGAAAGAAATTAATAAAATGATTTCTACTTCATCAAAAACAGAAGAAGCATCTGTAATAAAAGAAAAACCTAAGGTACAAAAACCGAAAAGAAAACAAGCGCCAACAAAAAATGACTTTAATAAAAAAAGTGCTTCTTTTAGAAAATCATCTCCAAAAAACAAGAGAAAAAACAATAGTTTTTCATCAAAAAAGAAAAGAAGATAAAGTTTAAACCCTTTGTTTTTAAAATTAAAAAGATGTAAATTTTCTAATACTTTACAGTAAAAAACGATTTACGATTTTAATTTTTAATTAAGAATCTTATTCTTAAACAATTCTTAAATAATACTATCTTTGCCAGCAATAAATATAGTTTATTTAAGAGACTTTAAATAAATTATAAAGAACTTAATGTTTATATAAGTTCTTACATTTTGTAATTAATTTTAATTACAAAAATCATCAAAATTTATACGATTGAAATTCGATTTAAAAATAACAGACACAAAAAGTAAGGCAAGAGCAGGAGTTATAACAACTGATCATGGAGAAATAGAAACACCTATTTTTATGCCTGTAGGAACTGTAGGAACTGTAAAAGGAGTCCATCAAACAGAACTAAAAAACGAAATTAATCCTGATATTATTTTGGGTAATACCTATCATTTATACTTACGTCCTGGTTTAGATATTTTAGAAAAAGCAGGTGGTTTACATAAGTTTATGAATTGGGATCGTAATATTCTTACAGATTCTGGTGGATATCAAGTATATTCTTTATCTGGAAGAAGAAAAATTAATGAAGAAGGAGTAAAGTTTAAAAGTCATATAGATGGTTCTATGCATTTTTTTACGCCAGAAAATGTAATGGAAACTCAACGTACAATTGGGGCAGATATTATTATGGCTTTTGATGAATGTACACCTTACCCTTGTGAGTACAATTATGCTAAAAGATCTATGCATATGACGCATAGATGGTTAGATAGATGTATAAATCACTTAGATAAATTACCTTATAAGTATGGGTTTGAGCAAACGTTTATGCCAATTGTACAAGGCAGTACTTATAAAGATTTACGTAGACAATCTGCAGAATATATAGCCAATTCTGGACAACAAGCAAATGCAATTGGAGGACTTTCTGTTGGTGAGCCAGCAGAAGAAATGTATGCAATGACAGAAGTTGTAACAGAAATTTTGCCAGAAGACAAACCTCGTTATTTAATGGGTGTTGGTACACCAATTAATATTTTAGAAAATATTGCTTTAGGTATAGACATGTTTGATTGTGTAATGCCTACAAGAAATGCCAGAAACGGAATGTTATTTACTGCTTTTGGTTCTATTAATATTAAAAATAAAAAGTGGGCAGAAGATTTTTCTCCAATAGATGATATGGGAATTACTTGGGTAGATACTATGTATTCTAAAGCATATTTACGCCACCTTTTTGCTTCTAATGAAATGTTAGGTAAACAAATTGCATCGATTCATAATTTAGGATTTTATGTTTGGTTAACTCGTGAGGCAAGAAAACATATTTTAGCAGGAGATTTTAGAGAATGGAAAGATAAAATGGTTAAACAAATGGATAATCGTTTGTAAAACATATTTAAACAGAACTTTTGAAAATAATTGATTGGTACATATTAAAACGATTTTTGGTAACTTTTTTGTTTACCTTATTAATTTTAATACCTATAGCTATAGCTATTGATATAGCAGAAAAAATAGATAACTTTTTAGAGCATACAGAGTTAACTTTTTATCAGGTTGTAGATGAGTATTATATAAATTTTATAATTTATTATGCCAATACATTTATGCCTTTGGCGCTATTTATAGCTGTTATTTTCTTTACATCAAAGTTGTCTAATAATACCGAAATTATAGCCATTACAAACGCTAAAATTTCATTTACTAGATTTTTATATCCCTATTTTATAGGAGCTACATTAATTACTATTATATCGCTTTTAATGAATCATTTTGTAGTACCAAACAGTAGTACAGAAAGAAAAAAGTTTGAAAGAGAATATGTGAATAGCAGTAGACAAAAAAATGAATTAAAGTATGTAAAAGAGTTTAGTCTTCAATTAACTGATAGTACTTATATTTTTATAAGAAATTATAATACACAGTCCAATTCTGGATATGATTTTACTTCAGAGGTTTATGATGGTCTAAAGTTAAAGTCTAAATTAATGGCTACTAGATTCAGTTATAATACAAAAGATTCTACTTTTATTTTAAGTAATTGGAGAAAGCGTATTATTTATGATGATAGAGATAGCATTTTTTCAGGTAAAAAAATAGATACAGTTTTTAATTTTACACCTAAAGATTTAATATATAAATCGGCATTATCACAAGAAATGCCTTCTGATGAGTTACTTGATTTTATAGAAATTTCTAAAAATAGAGGTGTTAAAAATTTAAATGCATACTTAGTAGAGCTTCATAAAAGAACAAGTATGCCTATTGCTTCTTATATTTTAACAATAATAGCTGTTGCCTTAGCTTTTAGAAAAAGAAGAGGAGGGACAGGAGTTAATTTAGCAATGGGTATTGGTATTATGTTTTTGTATGTATTTTTAATGAAAATAGCAGAAGTACTAGGCGGTGTTGCCGGAGTTAACTCTCTAATATATGTTTGGATACCGAATATTATTTTTGGTATTCTTGCTCTCTATTTATACTTAAATGCAAGAAAATAAATTAAATAACTATTTATTACTTCATTTAATTGTATTTATTTGGGGTTTTACAGCTATTTTAGGAGCCTTAATAAGTATAGATTCTGTACCGTTAGTTTGGTACAGAATGTTATTAGCAGTGCTATTTATTTTAGTTTACTTTATTTTTAAAAAAGAGTCTTTTAAAGTTGATGCTAAAGGATTAATAAGGTTTTTTATTACAGGTGTTATTATAGCTTTGCATTGGGTTTTCTTTTTTAAAGCTATAAAAGTTTCTAATGTATCGGTTGCTTTGGTAACAATGAGTACCGGAGCTTTTTTTACAGCGTTAATAGAACCTGTTTTTTTTAAAAGAAAAATTAATCCATTAGAAATAATACTCGGTTTTGTTGTAATTTTTGGCTTGTACATTATTTTTAATTTTGAAAGCCAATATAAATTAGGCATTTTTTATGCCCTTATTTCTTCTTTTTTAAGCGCTCTATTTTCTGTGCTTAACGGGCTTTTTGTTAAAAATTATTCAGCAAATAAAATATCATTATATCAATTATTTTTTGGAGTACTCTTTATAACGGTTTATTTTATTTTTACAAATAAATTTACTGCCTCTTTTTTCTTGTTATCATTTTCAGATTGGATTTACTTACTTATTCTAAGCAGTGTTTGTACTGCTTATGCTTTTGTGGTATCTGTTAAAATAATGAAACATTTATCGCCATTTACTATAATGCTAACAGTTAATTTAGAGCCGATTTATGCAATTATTTTAGCTTTATTTATATTTGGAGATAAAGAAAAAATGACTCCAATCTTTTATTTAGGAGCATTTATAGTGTTATTTGTAGTATTACTAAATGGTGTAATTAAAAATAAAACAGCTCTAAAAAGCCTATTTAGAAGAAAAACTATCGTAAAAAAGTAACTTCTTTAAAAAAAAACAATTAATTTATAGTATGTTTGCTTTTACAAAGAACTAAACTCAATAAACTACAATATGGAATATTTAGATTTTGAAATGCCAATAAAAGAGCTTTTAGATCAATTAGATAAATGCCAGATTATTGGAAAAGAAAGTGATGTAGATGTAAGTGCTACTTGCAAAAAAATTGAAAAGAAATTAGAAAAATCTAGAAAAGATATTTATAAGAATTTAACGCCTTGGCAAAGAGTTCAATTATCTAGACATCCAAACAGACCTTATACATTAGATTACATTAAAGCTATTTGTGGAGATACTTTTATGGAGCTTCATGGAGATAGAAATGTAAAAGATGATAAAGCAATGATTGGTGGTTTAGGTAAAATTGGTGATCAATCTTTTATGTTTATTGGCCAACAAAAAGGCTACAATACAAAAACTCGTCAGTACAGAAATTTTGGAATGGCAAATCCAGAAGGGTATAGAAAAGCTTTGCGTTTAATGAAAATGGCAGAAAAATTTGGTATACCTGTTGTAACTTTTGTTGATACACCTGGTGCTTACCCTGGTTTAGAAGCTGAAGAAAGAGGACAAGGAGAGGCAATTGCTAGAAATATTCTAGAAATGACACGTTTAAAAACACCTATTATAACAATTATTATTGGTGAAGGAGCTTCTGGTGGTGCTGTAGGTATTGGTGTAGGAGATAAAGTGTATATGATGGAAAATACTTGGTATACAGTTATTTCTCCAGAATCTTGTTCTTCTATTTTATGGAGAAGCTGGGATTATAAAGAACAAGCGGCAGAAGCTTTAAAATTAACTGGAAACGATATGAAAAAGTTGAAGTTAATTGATGGTATAATTCAAGAACCAGTTGGTGGTGCACATTCTGATAGAGAAGGAGCTTTTAAATCTGTACAAGAACAAATTATTACTGCTTTCTCTGAGTTAAAAGATTTAACAAAAGAAGAATTAGTTTCTAATAGAATGGATAAATATTGTGAAATGGGAGTTTACAAAGAATAAACTTATTTACGATATTCCTTATATAAAAAAAGAAGAAGCATTTTGCTTCTTCTTTTTTTGTATGTAATTTTATAAAAAAGTCATGTAATTAAAACTTACTTTTAACTTTTATAAATTAGGAATTACTAATTCTTGACCAACTTTTATAAGATCAGGATTTGATAAAATATCTGTATTTGCTTCAAAAATTGCATTGTATTTTGATGCATTACCATAATATTTTTTTGCTATTTTACCTAGAGTTTCTCCACTAACTACTGTATGATTTGCGTAAATAGAAGTATCAGCTACTTTAATATCAGCTTTAATATCTGCAGGTTCATCTCCTCCTATTTCTTTAATTTTATCCCAAATAAGGTTTTTTTCATATTGAGTATTTGCTGTACCACTTACATATAAAATACCATTTTCTTCTTTTACATCTCCATTTTGTATTGCTAATTCCTCACCTAAATCTAGTACACTTTGATATTTTGCTTTCATTCTAATTTTTATTTTTGTTGTTAATTATTTAAAGATACAAAAAAACCGAAGCAATTAGCTTCGGTTTTCGATAAATGTATTGTTTCTATAGTTAAGATTCCTAGTATAATACTGGGAGTAGGTAAACTATTTTTTATAGGTGAATTACTTCATCATAAGCATCAGCAACAGCTTCCATAACCGCTTCACTCATTGTAGGGTGTGGATGTATCGCTTTTAATACTTCGTGTCCTGTAGTTTCTAATTTACGTCCTAAAACAGCTTCTGCAATCATATCTGTAACACCAGCACCAATCATATGGCAACCTAACCACTCACCGTATTTTGCATCAAAAATTACTTTTACAAAACCATCAGGTGTTCCTGCAGCTTTTGCTTTACCAGAAGCAGAAAAAGGGAATTTACCAATCTTTAATTCGTAACCAGCTTCTTTAGCTTTAGCTTCTGTTAAACCAACAGAGGCAATTTCTGGAGTTGCGTATGTACAACCAGGTACATTACCGTAATCAATTTTTTCTGTATGTAAACCAGCTAATTTTTCTACACAAGTAATTCCTTCTGCAGAAGCAACGTGTGCCAAAGCTTGTCCTGGTACAACATCACCAATAGCATAATAACCAGGTATGTTAGTTTGGTAAAAATCGTTTACTAAGATTTTATCTCTATCAACAATAATACCTACATCTTCTAAACCAATGTTTTCTATGTTAGATTTAATACCAACAGCAGAAAGTAAAATGTCAGCTTTTAAAGTTTCCTCTCCTTTTTTAGTTTTTACAGTAGCAACTACACCTTCACCAGAAGTATCAACAGACTCTACAGAAGAGTTTGTCATTACTTTAATTCCAGATTTTTTTACAGAACGCTCAAATTGTTTAGAGATATCAATATCTTCTACAGGTACTAAATTTGGCATATACTCAACAATAGTAACTTCTGTTCCCATAGAGTTGTAAAAATGAGCAAACTCTACACCAATTGCTCCAGAACCTACAACAATCATAGATTTTGGTTGCGTTGGTAAGCTCATTGCTTGTCTGTAACCAATTACTTTTTTACCATCTTGTGGTAAGTTTGGTAATTCTCTAGAACGAGCACCTGTTGCAATAATAATATTATCTGCACTATATTCTGTTACTGTACCATCAGCAGCAGTAACATCAACTTTTTTACCAGTTTTAATTTTTCCAAAACCGTCAATAATATCGATTTTGTTTTTTTTCATTAAGAAAGCAACACCTTTACTCATACCTTCTGCAACACCACGACTTCTTTTAATAACGGCATCAAAATCCTTATCAATAGCTTCCGCTTTTAAACCATATTCATCAACATGTTTTAGGTAATCGTAAACTTGTGCAGATTTTAATAATGCTTTTGTAGGTATACATCCCCAGTTTAAGCAAATTCCACCTAAGTTTTCTTTTTCTACAATGGCAACTTTAAAGCCTAATTGAGAAGCTCTAATACCTGTTACATATCCTCCAGGTCCACTTCCAATAATAATGATGTCGTATTTCATAATTGTATATTTAACTTTATCTGTTTGTTTTAATTTTTGGGTGTTTTTAATGGGCTTTTTGTTCTATCTTTTTTTTATTGTAAAGTAGTATTTTAAAAGGTGCCACTGCCATATCTAACGAATGCTAATTTACTAACTTTTACGCTTATAAGCAATGCAATTTTAACTAATTTACATTCTCTCTGGAACCTGAATTCCTAGTAGTAAGAATGCCGATTTTATAGTATCTGCAACTTTTTTTGCCAATTGAACTCTAAACACTTTTTTGTTTTGATCTTCTTCTCCTAAAATAGATACATTTTGATAAAAAGAATTAAATTCTTTTACCAAATCGTATGTGTAATTTGCAATAATTGCTGGCGAATAGTTAGCCGCTGCTTGTTGCACTGTTTCAGGATATAATTCTAATTGTTTTAGTAATTCTTTTTCTTTTTCATGTAATTCAATAGTTACAGGTTGCGAGTAATCAAAATCTGCTTTTCTAATGATAGATTGAATTCTAGCATATGTATATTGAATAAATGGCCCAGTATTTCCTTGAAAATCTACAGAAGATTTTGGGTCGAATAAAATTCTCTTTTTAGGGTCTACTTTTAAAATAAAATATTTTAACGCACCTAAACCAATTGTTTTATATAATTCTTCTTTTTCTTCATTAGAATAACCATCTAGTTTTCCTAATTCTTCAGAAATAGTTCTGGCAGTATCTGTCATTTCTACCATTAAATCATCTGCATCTACAACAGTACCTTCTCTAGATTTCATTTTACCAGAAGGTAAATCTACCATTCCGTAACTTAAATGATGTAATTGTTTTGCCCAATCGAATCCTAATTTCTTTAAAATTAAGAACAATACTTGAAAGTGATAATCTTGCTCGTTACCAACGGTATAAACCATTCCGCCAACATCTGTATAATCTTTTACACGTTGTATAGCAGTACCAATATCTTGAGTCATGTAAACAGCTGTCCCGTCTGAACGCAATACAATTTTTTCGTCTAAACCATCTTCCGTTAAATCGCACCAAACAGAACCGTCTTCTTTTTTGTAGAAAACACCTTTTTCTAAACCTTGTGCAACCACATCTTTACCTAAAAGATACGTATTACTTTCATAATATAAATTATCAAAATTAACGCCCATATTTTTGTAGGTAACATCAAAACCTGCATAAACCCAAGAGTTCATTGTTTTCCAAAGAGCAACCACATCTTTATCACCAGCTTCCCATTTTAAAAGCATTTGTTGAGCTTCAACAAATAATGGAGCTTCTTTTTTAGCCTCTTCTTCGGTTTTTCCTTCGGATATTAATTGCGCAATTTCTTTTTTATATTCTTGATCAAATTTCACATAATAATTACCAACTAATTTATCACCTTTTAAACCTGTAGACTCTGGAGTTTCTCCGTTACCGAATTTTTTCCAAGCTAGCATAGATTTACAAATATGGATACCTCTGTCGTTAATAATTTGTGTTTTATAAACTTTTTTACCTGCAGCTTTAATAATCTCTGCTACAGAATATCCTAATAAATTATTACGAACATGCCCTAAATGTAAAGGTTTGTTTGTGTTTGGTGAAGAATATTCTACCATTATCGCTTTTTCATCCGCCTTTGGCGATACAAAACCATAAGATGTATTAGAGTAAATAGTATTAAAGAAATTAGTGTAAAAAGAATCGTCTACAACTAAATTTAAAAACCCTTTTACAACATTATAGTTGGTGATTTCTGCAACATTTTCTACAACATATTTTCCTAAATCTTCGCCAATAGCAACAGGATTTCCTTTTTTATACCTTAACAAAGGAAAAACAACTACGGTAATATCTCCTTCAAATTCTTTTCTAGTTGCCTGAAATTCTACTGATGGAATTTCTATATTGTACAGTGTAAAAAAACCTTCTTTTACTTTGGTTTCTATAATGTTTTGAATGCTCATTTAGTATTGAAAATTGAATTGCGAATTTACATATTTTTATTTGTTTTTTAGAATGATTTTTGGTTTAGAATAATTGTACTTTTGCACTATGGAAAAACGTTTACAACAACTCCCAAAATTAGCAGAAGAAGCTAAAAAAGAAAATCTAAAATATTTTGCCAATCTAAAGAGAAGAACTCCCAAAAATTTAGATTATGTAATGCAAGAATTACATGATAAAGAGTTTAAAAAAACAGACTGTTTAGATTGTGGTAATTGCTGTAAAACAACAAGTCCTATTTTTACAGATAAGGATATAGAACGTATTTCTAAACATTTAAAAATGAAAGCTGTTGCCTTTACAGATCAATATCTAGAAAGAGATGAAGATGATTTTATGGTTTTAAAAACAGCACCATGTTCTTTTTTAGATGAAAGTGATAATACTTGTTTTATTTATGATGTTAGGCCAAAAGCATGTGCAGAATATCCTCATACAAATAGAAAGAAATTTATTGGTATTACAGATTTAACAGTTGTAAATACTTCTATTTGTCCTGCTACATTTAATATTGTAGAAGCCTTAAAAAAGGCTTTACCTTTAGAGTCTAATAAAAAAGTAAGAAGAAAATAATATTTTACTTATTGTGTTGTGTTAGCAACAACAGCTATACATTTAACGTTACCAATTAGGTTAAAGAAACAAGAATTAATACGTACTTTTACAAAGGTTAAAATTTATCATCAATTTGAATTACGAGTTATTTATTGCAAAACGCATTATTGCAGGCAAAAAGTATAAGAATAGTATTTCGTCACCAATAATAAAAATTGCAATTAGTGCAATTGCATTAGGTGTTATTATTATGCTTATCGCTGTGGCAACAGGTAGAGGCTTGCAATATAAAATTAGAGATAAAATGGCCGGTTTTAAGGGACATATTCAAATTGTGAATTACGATTCTAATAATTCTGATGTTTCTACAGTTGCTATAAAAAAAGACCAAGATTTTTATCCTAATTTTAAAGATATAGAGGGCATTAAAAATGTACAAATATTTGCAAGTAAAGGAGGTATTTTAAGAACAGAAACAGATTTTGAAGGTATTGTTTTTAAAGGAGTTTCTACAGATTATGATTGGTCTTTTTTCAAAGAATATCTGGTAGAAGGTAGAGTGCCAAATTTTGAGTTATCAAGAACCAAAGAAGTTTTATTATCTCAAACGATTGTAAATCGGCTACACCTAAAGTTGGGAGATACTATTTTGTCAACCTTTGTAAAAACAGCAACAAGTAAGTTGCCGTCTAATAGAAAATATACAATTGTAGGTATTTATAACTCTGGTTTTGCTCAGTTTGATAAAATGATGATGATTGGTGATATTAGAGAAATACAAAATTTAAATAAATGGACAGAAAATGAAATTGGTGGTTTTGAAGTTCTCTTAGAAAGTTTTGACGATATTGAAATAAAAGGACAAGAAATTTATGGAGATATAGGTGCTACTTTAAACACAAAAACTATTGTTGATAGTTACCCTTCTGTTTTTGAATGGATACAACTTTTTGATAATAATGTCTGGTTTATTATTGCTATTATGATTCTTGTAGCAGGTATTAATATGATTACTGCTTTACTAGTTTTAATATTAGAAAGAGTACAAATGATTGGTATTTTAAAAGCCTTAGGTAGTACAAATACAAGTATTAGAAAAATATTTTTGTACAATGCTTCTTATCTTATATTAAAAGGACTTTTCTGGGGTAATATTATAGGATTGTCTATTATTTTTATTCAATATTTATTTAAGATAATTACTTTAAATCCTGAAACCTATTACGTAAATACAATGCCTGTTTATATTTCTTTATATCAGATTTTATTATTGAATTTAGGTACATTAATTATGTGTTTTTTAATGTTGATTATACCTTCTTATATCATTACCAAAATACATCCATCTAAGTCTATTAAGTTTGCTTAATGTTTATCAATTTTAATTAATTTGGTTTTACGATAGTTGGTAAAACTTTTGATTAACTTGTTTTAGTTAGCTTTTATATTCTCGATTAAATAGAGCAATAGAAGGGTGTTTTGCCTGTTTATTGTTTTAAAAATTTAGCGACTTTTAGTCGTACAAAATCCGATTAAAATAGGTGTAATTATCAGTGAAAAATAAATTTTAATAAAGTCTTAACAGTTGATTTTGATCTTTTTAGGTAAATATTGTTAAGCAGTTTAATAAAGGATGATTTTATATATATAAAGCTATTATAAAATAAATTATAAGATGATTAAGTAGGTAAAACCATTCGTCTAAGATTTTTGTTATTTCACCGAAATAAATATTACTGATAAGCGAAAGTAAAATTTTACATCTTATTTAAATCGTTTCTTTGTATAGGATTTATATGATATTTGTTTCAAATACAATTAAATCACAAAGTTATTTATCTCGGGTTTATAAATAAAGAGTAAATAACGTTTCATTTTAATAGTTTAAAGAATTAAGAATTTTTATAAGTTGGGGGACTTGTAAGATTTAGTACTAAATCGGTTAAAAATATAATTTTAGCCGATTTTGTTTTTTTTAAAAATATTACTTCATAAAAAACATAGATGATATTTGTAATTATCACATTTAAAAGTGGGATATTTTACCATATTCAAATTAATTAAAAGAGGCTTTTTTTTAACAAAATTATCTTTTAATTCTTTAGTATATTTAGGCAATTCAATTCAAATATTTATTATGAAATACCTAAAATTACTGTTACTTCTAGTAGTTGTTACTTCTTGTAAAAAAGAAGAAAAAAAACAAGAAGAAGATTTTTTATCTAAAGCAAAATCAATTCATAAAAGAGTGATGACTTTAGATACCCACGTAGATATTAACGTATCTAACTTTACAGATTCAATTAATTACACTCAAAAATTAACAAATCAAGTTAATCTTCCTAATATGGAAGAAGGAGGGTTAGATGTTGCATATTTTATTGTTTACACAGGACAAGGTGAGTTAAATGAAGAAGGATATGCAAAAGCTTATGAAAATGCAATGAGTAAATTTAATGCAATACATAAACTTACAGAAGAAATTGCCCCAGAAAGAATTGGTTTGGCTACAACATCTGCAGAAGCAAGAGAAATTTATGCATCTGGTAAAAAAGTAGCTATGATTGGTGTAGAAAACGGATATCCTATTGGTAAAGATATTTCTAGAGTAAAGCAATTTTACGATTTAGGAGCAAGATATATGAGTCTTTCTCATAATGGACATAGCCAATTATGTGATTCTAATACTGGAGAAAAAGATAGTATTTGGTTGCATAACGGAGTTAGCGATTTGGGGAAAGAAGTGATTAAAGAAATGAATAAATGGGGAATTATGATTGATGTTTCACATCCTTCTAAAAAATCTATGCAAGATATGATTGCGCTTTCTAAAGCACCAATTATTGCGTCTCATTCTTCTGCTAGAGCTTTGTGTGATCATAGTAGAAATTTAGATGATGAACAATTAGGTTGGTTAAAAGAAAACGGAGGAGTTGTACAAACAGTTGCTTTTAGTTCTTATGTAAACACAGAAAAAGATGCAAAGTATAAAGAAGAACTAATAAAAGTGATTGAAACTTTGGCAGAAGAGCAAGGTTTAACTTTAACACCAAGAAGAGAAATAAGAAAGCTTAAAGGAAAAGAACGTGAAAAAGCTATTGATATTTATATGAAATTATCTGCAGAAGCTAAAAGTAAAATGGGAGATACAGAAGTGTCACCTGTAGATGTTGCCGATTTTGTAGATCATATAGATTATTTAGTTGAAAAAATAGGAATTGATCATGTAGGTATTAGTTCTGATTTTGACGGTGGTGGTGGAGTAGAAGGATGGAATGATGCTTCTGAAACATTAAACGTAACTGTAGAATTAGTAAAAAGAGGTTATACAGAAGCGCAAATAGAACAACTTTGGAATGGTAATTTATTACGTGTTTTAGATGAGGTTGCAGAAGTTGCTAAAGAAATACAAGCAGAAGAAAAAGCTTAAGCTTAGTAGAAAATATTATAAAAACAAAAACCATCTTTTTTAAAGATGGTTTTTTAATTCAATTAATTCAAATAATTTACACAATGAAAACAGTTTACAAAGTTGTTTTCAAACACTTTTTGTAACATAATTACATTGCAAAATTAATCAAATATTTAATATTTACAGCATAAAATTGGTTTTTAGTTTTTATTTAACAAAAAAAACGACTCCAAATGAGGAATCGTTAATTTTTTGTAAAATGAAACTTAATTTAAAGTTAATTAGCGTGCTTGTGTGCTTTGTAAGAAGAACGCACTAAAGCACCACTTTCTACATACATAAAGCCCATTTCTAAACCAATAGTCTCGTATTTTTTAAATTGTTCTGGAGTAATAAATTCTTTTACAGGTAAATTCTTTTTAGAAGGCTGTAGGTATTGGCCAATAGTAATAATATCTAATCCAACTTCTCTTAAGTCTTTCATAGTTTGTATAACTTCTTCTTCCTTTTCACCTAAACCAAGCATTAAACCACTTTTAGTTCGCATACCGTTTTCTTTTAAGTATTTTAAAACACCTAAACTTCTTTGATATTTAGCTTGTATACGTACCTCTCTTGTTAACCTAGCAACAGTTTCCATATTATGAGAAACCACCTCTGGATGTACTTCTATAATTCTATCTATTTGCTTAGTGTTTCCTTGAAAGTCTGGTATTAAAGTTTCTAAAGTTGTATTTGGGTTTGCTCTACGAATAGCTTCTACAGTTTCTGCCCAAATAATAGAACCACCATCTTTTAAGTCGTCTCTATCTACAGATGTAATTACTGCATGTTTAATATTCATAAGTTTTATAGAACGGGCAACTTTTTCTGGTTCATCCCATTCTACGGTATCTGGTCTTCCTGTTTTTACTCCACAAAAACCACAAGAACGCGTACAAATATTACCAAGAATCATAAAAGTAGCAGTTCCTTCTCCCCAACATTCACCCATATTAGGGCAACTACCACTTGTACAAATAGTGTTTAATTTATATTTATCTACTAAGGTTCTTAATTCTGTATATTTTTTACCAACAGGTAGTTTTACACGTAGCCATTTTGGTTTTTTTTGTTTTTCTGGAAGTACTACAGATTCTATCGCCATATTAATGTAAATTTAAATACAAATATACAAAGGAAAATATAAAAATGTAGAGTTATAAAGGGAAGTAATTTGTGTACGGTTAGTTGCGTGGTTTAAGCACTAAAGTTAACAAATAAATCACAGATAGAAAGTCCGCGAGAGCTTTAGTAAGTAGTTAAAAAACCAGTAAATTAATTATTAACGGTGTTGGCATTAGTTTTTTTCAAATGAACAAGCTTTAATAAAATTCTTTCCAAAATCTGTTATCTGAAAGTAACTTTTCTTTTTTTCCACTCTTGTAAATGCTTTTGACTCAGTATAGCTCTTGTTTACTTGTTCATATTCATAAATTACAGATAAAGAATCGTAAAGTTTATTGTCCATTTTATGAAGTTGGTGAGAAATGTCAAGAATTCCCATACTTACTAAATTGTCCAAATAAGTATTTATATTTTGGGGAAACATAAGCTTTACATCAGAAGGTAATGAAGTCCCATTTCGAAGGATTTCGTGAAACCCTTTGTTTTCAGTTATATGTGCTCTATAAGAAATGCAAGGAATATAATCCTTATGTAATAAATGTTTTATAATTCTAGCTTCGTCAACGGAAAGACGTTCAATTAATTGTACGAAACTTGGGTGAGCTAAATTCACAGTCTTATTTGAACTAGCTTTGGTGAGTAAACTTGTAAATAAATCGGAAATCTCGTCATTTGTTGTGTAACCTAGTTTATCAATTATTGGAGTTCCAATTTGAGGGTTTACTTCACATAAGTCTTCTTCTGGAATAGTTTCAAGTTTTTCTTTATAATCATTTAATTTCTTTTCAAAGTTTAATTTGAATTTTTCATTTAATAATTTAACAGGTAACAAGAATGCAGTACTAAATTCTAAAACGGTTTCAAGAGCTGTTCCTACTTTTTTAACTCCAGGCTGTGCTAAATCTGTATAAATTGTTGTTAGGACTTGTGGTACATCTTTTACTAATCCAATTAATTCTTTTCCTGCTTCCATTCTGTTTTTCTAAATTAATGCCAACTTGTGTGTATTAAAATAATAGCTTTTGATTAAGATTTACGAATTATTTCTGACAATAATTTTTTGGCACGTAAAAGTTTCACCTTCACATTATTCATAGGTTCGTTTATTTGTTCAGAAATTTCTTTGTAAGATAGTTCTTGAAAATAACGTAATTGAATTATTTCTTGATATTTAGGTTTTAACTGTTTAATATCTCTTAAGAGTTTTGCCAAATTTTGTTCGGTAATAATTTTGTCTTCTGGGCTAGGACTTTCATCAATTACCAAGTAAGCTTTTTCTTCTTGTTCTTTAGAGGTATCTGCTGTTATAGAGATGTTTTTTTTTCTGATTAAATCTATATGAACATTTTTAGAAATTGTAATTATCCAAGTTTTAAATGTGTATTTTTCATTATAAGTATCAATTTTATCAAAAGCTTTAGAAAAAGTTTGGATAGTTATATCTTCTGCTTCGTTTTCACTTTTAGTTCTTTTTAGTTGATAATTATAAACAGAAGACCAAAAAGTATCTAAAAGGTATTTAAAAGCAGATTGATTACCGCTTTTAGCTTTAGAAATATTTACTTTAAGTATATTGTTGTTTATTTCCAATGATTTGGTTTTGACGACAAATTAGTAATAAAAATTGATAAGTGAAATATGAGAAGACCAATTTCTAAAAAAGGCAAGAAAAAAACAATTACAGGTTCTTTTAGTTTTTTAGAAGCAAAACCAATAACTGTAAATTGTACTATATAATAGATTAGTACAATTGGTAATATTATTTGCCAAGAGAAAAAGAAAAATAATAATATTGCTAACAAAAAAAATGAAACTTTAGAAATAAAGAATAAGCCTAAAAAGAACTTAAATTTATTTTTGTAATGATTAGCAGTAGAAATATGTCTTCTTTTTTGACGAAACCACTCTTTAAAATTTTTAGGAGCAATAGATTCTGTAAAACTTTTTTTAGATAAAGAGTAAGTTGTGTTTTTTTTATTAGCTGCATCTTGTATAAATAAATCATCATCACCAGATTTAATCTGTATATGATTTATAAAGCCTTTTACATTAAAAAACTCATTTCTGTTGTATGCTAAATTTCTACCTACAGCCATGTAAGGAGATCCTAATTTAGCATAACTAAAATATTGAATAGCGGTTAAAAGTGTTTCAAATCTAACAAAAAGATTAACTAATTTATTCTCTTTTTTATATTTACCATAACCTAAAACAATTGTTTTCTTTTGCGAAAAATTTCTACTCATTACAGAAATCCAATGTTTAGAAACAGGTTTGCAATCTGCATCAGTAAATAAAAGATGATCGTTTTTTGCAGCTTTAATACCTAAAGTTAGTGCATATTTTTTATTACCCCAAAAAGCTTCAGTATTTTCTACATTAACTATTTTAATATTAGAATGTTGCTTTTGATAAGATTCCATAATATCTAACGTATCATCAAAAGAAGCATCGTTTATTAAAACAATTTCAAAATTAGAATATTCTTGATTTATAATTGAGGGTAAAAATTCTTGAAGGTTTTTAGCTTCGTTTTTAGCGCAAATAATTACAGAAATAGGTACGTTAGAAAAACTATTTCTTTCTTTTTCTTTATCAAATAAAAAAGAAGAAAAGACAAGATAATAAATAATTTGAATTGCTGTAAAAACTACAAATAAGTAGAAAAGTACAGTTAAAATCATTTAGTAAAAAAGTATATTAATTATGTTCTGGTTCAGAACAAGTTTCAAACTGATCTGGTGTTTTACCACAGAAACCACAAGATTCTCCAGTTTTGTTAAGCATCGGATTTTGGCTAGCACAAGTACCTGCAAATTTACCATCTTTTTTTGCCCAAATTTTAATTGCAATCCCTGCAACGCCAAGACCTAGTAACCCTAATGTAAGCAATAATAATTTCATAAAAAGTAATTATAGTGCAAAGATACATATTCTTATTTTCTAATTAAAAAAACTACGGGTAATATTTTATTTGTGACTTTTTAAAAATGGCAGGGTCATAATTTTTGAACTTATTAAACTTTATTTAATGGATACAATTACAAATTCTTTTCAAAGCTTTTACGATTCAATTTCTTCTGGTCTAGGAAATTGGGGGTTACAATTATTAGGTGCAATAGGCGCGTTAATTATAGGTCTGTGGATTATTAGAATAGTAATAAAAGCAATTTCTAAAGTGTTTGAAAAAAGAACAATAGATGAAACTTTACAGCCTTTTTTACTTACAACTTTAGGTTTTTTACTAAAACTTTTGTTAATTATATCTATTGCTGGTATTGTAGGTTTGCCAATGGCTTCTTTTGCCGCTTTATTAGCAGGTGTAGGTGTGGCAATTGGTGCAGCATTTAATGGATCATTAGGGCATGTTGCTTCCGGAATTATGTTGTTAATTTTTAGACCTTTTAAAGTAGGAGATTTAATTAAAACAAATGGTGCGTTTGGTTTTGTAAAAGAAATATCTGTTTTTGTTACTGTTATAGAAACTTTTCAAAATGAAACAGAAATTATTCCTAACTCATCAATAACATCAAATAAAATAACCAATTTAACTAAGGTGGGTAGTTTACGTGTAGATATGCCTTTTGCTATTAGATATGGATCTGATATTAAAAAAGCAAAAGAAATTGTTTTAGATGTTTTAAAAAATGATAAAAACGTTATACAAGAAGCTGCTAAAGCGCCAAGAGTTGCCGTTAATAATTTAGGAAATAATAGTATAGAATTATTGGCTTTACCTTATGTAAAGTGTGAAAATTATTGGGATGTATATTGGGATACTAGACAACAAATTGTAGAGGCTTTAACCAGTGCAAATTTTGAAGCTCCTTTGCCACAAAGAGTTGTAACAATAACTAAATAAAGCAATAGAAAACTATCAGATAAAATTATTTAAAAAAGACTGTTACAAAAAGCAGTCTTTTTTTGTATGTTTACTTTTTTTAAAAATTTGGAAGAACAACAATTTATAAATAACCTTAAAGAAGGAAAACAATCTGCTTATAGCCAGTTAATAACTGATTTTCAGCAAAAAGTTTTTGGTACCTGTATCTCTTTTATTCCAAATAAAGAAGATGCAGAAGATGTTGCCCAAGAAGTTTTTTTAGAAGTATTTAGATCTATAAATAAGTTTAAAGGAGATTCTAAATTATCTACCTGGATTTATAAAATAGCTACAAATAAATGTTTAGAGTTTATAAGGAAAAAAAATACTAAGAAAAGATTTGCTTTTATGCAAACGATTATTGGTAATGAAATTCCTATAGATAAAACAAGTTATTTTACAGAGGTAAATCATCCAGGAATTTTATTAGAAAATAAAGAAAAATCTGCAATTATTTTTAAGGCTATAAATACTTTGCCAGAAGCACAAAGAGTTGTTTTTACATTGGCAAAAATAGATGGTAAAAGCTATCAAGAAATAGTAGAAATTACAGGCAAAAGTTTATCGTCTGTAGAGTCTGTAATGTTTAGAGCAAAGAAGAATTTACAGGTTAAATTAGAAAATTTTTATAAATTAGAAATTTAGCACAAGTTTTTTAAAAAAAATGCATCTAAGTAGTTATTAGTCATTGTTTAGAATAAATAAAGATGGAAAATAAAGAATATATAAATCAGCAAGTAGATGATACTTTTAAAGTATTAGATGCAATAGAAAAGGTTGAGGTAAATCATTTTTTTAAGCATAAAGTTTTACAAAAACTAAATGAAGAAAAAGAAGAAAAGAAATCATTATTATTTTGGTTTACTCCACAATTGCAGTTAGCAACATTATGTATTGTATTGTTATTAAATTTTGGAACAATTTTTTATGTTTTTAATAACTCTACAAGTTCAAATAATTCGTCAACATCAGATATAGAGGCTTTTGCACAAGAGTATTCTCTTCAATCTAGTAGTACTTCTATTTTAAATTAACAATTATGAAATCAAAACTACTACCTATTTTATTAATTTTTTTAGTACTCTTAAATGGTTTTTTAATTTTTATGATAATTAAGAAACCGCATGAAAGTAAAAGAGCGTTTAAAGAAAGAACTTTTTTACCAGAACAATTAAATTTTTCAGAAACTCAAACAGAACAATTTAAAAAGTTAGATAAAGAGCATAGAAGTTTAATGATGAGCTTAGATAAAACAATTATGTCTCAAAAAGATGTTTTATTTAATTCGTTTCAACAAGAAAATTTTAATATCGATTCTCTAACTAATAAAATAGGACTTTTAGAAGCTAAAAAAGAATCTGAAGTTTTTAACTTTTTTAAAAAAGTAAGAACAATTTGTACAGAAGAACAAGCAATAAAGATAGATAAGCTAATAAAACAAGCCATACGAGGTGTTGGTGGAGAAGGAGGTCCTCGTCAAGAAGGTCAAAGAATGCCTCCGCCAAGAGAAGGAGGTATGCAACCCCCTAATGAAGGTATGCCGCCGCCAAGGTAAACCACAATATATATGTACAAAAAAGCTCTGTTAAATTATTAACAGAGCTTTTTTGTTAAAGTAAAGTTAACGTGCACAAGTTTTTTTAAAAACAGACATCTAAACTTTTATAAACTTAAAAAAACAATAAAAAATGAAAAAATCAGCAAATAAATTTTTGGCAATTTTAGGATTAACATTAGCAGTATCAGCAACATCTTATGCACAATCTAACAATTCTGAAGAAAGACCAAAAGGACCACCAACTTTTAAACAACTTTTAAAAGATTTAGACGCAAATGAAGATGGAAAAATTTCTTTAGAAGAAGCAAAAGGTCCATTAAAAGAAGACTTTAAAAAGATTGATAAAGATGAAGATGGTTTTTTATCAGAAGAAGAAATAAAAAATGCTCCAAAACCAGAGAGAAAAGAAAGACCAAGAGATTAATATATTGAATAAAAAATGATGAAAAATTTAAAAGATATAATATTTGCTTCTTTTTTAGTACTAATTATCTTTTCATGTTCGGGAACAGAAGATATTAATACAGATAATAACACAAGTGATGATGATGACGATATTGAAGTAACAATTGACGATACAGATTTTGAAGCAACAGACTGGACAGAAGCAACACATAGTAATGATGTAGAGCCAGATTTTGATGAGGTTTTTGAAGACAATACTGTAAAAAGATTAGACTTTGTTATTACAGAAGAGCGTTGGCAAACTATGTTAGATGATATGACTTCTTTGTACGGAAGTTTTGGAACCGGAAGAGGAAGTTTTTCTGACGATGATGATGATCCAATTTTTGTGCCAGGAGAAGTTTATTATGAAGGCAAACAATGGTACAGAGTTGGTTTGCGTTTTAAAGGAAACTCTAGTTTAGCAAGTTCTTGGTCTAACGGTATATTAAAATTGTCTTTTAAATTAGATTTTGATGAGTTTGAAGATGATTATCCTCAAATAAAAAACCAACGTTTTTACGGCTTTAAAAAATTTAGTCTTAAAAATAACTACAATGATGATTCTATGTTAAGAGAAAAAGTAGCTACAGATGTTTTTAAGAACTATGGTTTAGCAGCATCTAATACCGCTTTTTATACGCTTTATGTAGATCATGGAGATGGACCTGAATATTTTGGATTATATACTTTGGTAGAAGAAGTAGATGATACCGTTATAGACACTCAATTTTCTTCTGGAGACGGTAATTTATATAAACCAGATGGTGATGCAGCTTCTTTTGCTAGTGGTACTTATGATGAAGATGAATTGGTAAAGAAAAATAATGAAGATGAGGCAGATTTTTCTGATGTAGCAAGTTTGTATGATATTATAAATGATGGAAGTAGAACATCTGACCCAGAAACTTGGAGAGCAAATTTAGATGCAGTTTTTGATACAGAAGTTTTCTTAAAATATTTAGCAGTAAATACAGTAATACAAAATTGGGATACTTATGGTAGAATGACACATAATTATTATTTATATAATAGTCCAGAAACCGGTAAGTTAACATGGATTCCTTGGGATAATAACGAAGCTTTACAAACTGGTAATCAGCAAGGAGCTTTACCTTTAAATTTTTCAGGATTAAGTTCATCTAGTTGGCCTTTAATAGGTTATATGTATCAAGATGATGTTTATAAAGAAAAATATGATACCTATGTTAAAGAAGTAATAGAAGGCCCTTTTAATGAGACTACAATGCAAGCTTTATATACAAGTTATCAAACTTTAGTTGAAGAGTATGCAACTTCAGAAGTTAGTGGATACACATTTTTAAATAGTAGTTCTAGTTTTTACTCTGCAATAAGCACATTAAAATCTCATGTAACCTCTAGAACTACGGCGGTAAATAATTATTTAGATTAAAGTAAAGAAATAAATAAATTTTTGGTTTGGTTAATTTTGGCTTCATGAGAAATCATGAGGCCTTTTTTTAAAAAAAAATATTTACAATTACCGCAAGTTAAATTTATATAAATCATCTAAATAAGTATAAAATAAAAAAAATGCAAAAGATATATTTTATTTCGGTTATTACAATTTGTGTTTTGTTAAGTGGTTGTAAAACACAGAAAGCAAGTCATACACACTCACATAATGGTGTTTCAGATCATACTCATTTAGAAAATGATTATTTTGATTCTTATAGTCTTATAGATGAAAATTTTGGCACAAAAACCATTGTAACAGTAAATAATGGAGTTAGAACTATGGTAACTAATTCTTTACCAAATCATAAAACGGGAGAGTTTCCTAGAAAAGGAAACCCTAACACTATTTCTGCTCAAAATAGAACCTATACATTTTCTACAACACCAAAGTTAAATGATAAACCAACATGGGTTAGAGAACCGGGTGTTGCTTTAAATGGAGTAAAGTTTGAGCCAGGTACAGCAGAAGTTGTTGTTTGTGAAACTGGAGAAAACTATAGAGTAGAAGCTTTACAAGATGTTATAGACTTGGGTTTAGATTTTAATCATGCACATGTACAACCAACAGGAGCTTATCATTATCATGGTACACCAACATCTGTTATAGAAGATTTAGATACAGGTAAAGATTTAGTACATATTGGTTTTGCACATGATGGTTTTCCTATTTATTACTCTAAAAGCGGTGCCTATAAATCTAGTTATAAATTATTAGATGGTACAAGAGAAGGAGAAGATTGTAACTATACAAACCCTAAACAATCAATAAGTATTTCAGTTGATGGACATCATGACGGAACTTATGGTTCTGATTTTGAATACGTGGTAGGTTACGGAGATTTAGACGAATGTAACGGAACTACAATAGATGGTGAATATGTTTATTTAGTAACTAACGAGTTTCCTTATATAAGTAGATGTTTAATGGGAGAGGTTAAAGAAGAAGAACGAAAAGGGCCACCTGCAAATGGTAGACAACAAGGCCAAAGAGGGCAAGGTGAAAATAGAAGACAACCAAGAAGTTTTAGTGAATTGTTAGATGTTATGGATGTTAATAAAGACGGAAAGTTAGCTAAAGAAGAAGTAAAAGGACCTTTAACAGATCAGTTTTCTAGATTAGATGCCAATAATGATGGTTTTCTAACAAAAGAAGAATTAGAAAAAGGAAGAAGATAATATTTTATCAATAATAATATTTAAAATAACCAACAAAGAAATGAAAAACCAATTTATAAAAACAACAGCTTTTTTAGGAATATTATTTTCAATAATTATTTCATGTACATCAGATAATGAATCTGATTTAGATATAGACACAAGTACAGATGATGGAGTTTTAACAGAATTACATGCTGCATTTGCAGAATTTAATACAGATGCTACAGATATTTATTTATCTAACGGAGGTACTACAGTAACTATAGAAACAACAGGTTTGCCAGATCATGAAACTGTTTATTGGGGAGAAGGAAATGATTTGTATTTAGATGAGCCAGATGTACAAACTACTCCTTCTGTAATGTCTAGTAACAATAACGCAGTAACAATAACAGTAGATGCAACACCTAATTTAACAGGTAGTACAGTTAGTACAGAGTTAAATACAATTGGTATTGCTGTTAGTGGAGCTTCTATTTTTAATGATCAAGAAGGAAATGGAGCTTTAGATGCCGCAGCAGGAAGTTTAGATTGGACAGGCGGACACATTGGTCCGGGTGTTTATCATTATCATTTAGAGCCAAAGGCTTTTTCATATGACGATTCTAATTTAGTAGGTATTTTATTAGATGGTGTTTTTATTTATGGAAGAAGAGATTATCCATCAAATGAATATCCAACAGATTTAGATGCGTCTGGTGGTCATTTTGGTCCAACACAACATAATCCTGATGGAGAATATCATTATCATATTATTAATGAATTGTATTCTACTACGGGTTCTTATATCTTGTTCGAAGGTCCTTACCAAGGTTATTAAAATGAAGGTTTCTAAAATAATTTTATTGTTAATTTTTATTGTTGGTTGTAAAACAGCTAATAAAGAAAAAACGGTTTCAATAAATAAAATAATAGAAATAGACCAAAATAATATTGTACATAAAGACAGTTTAATTTTAAACGGTAACCAGGGTAATTGGTATTATAAAAATAAATTATATAATGGTTTTGCTGTAAAATATTACTCTAACGGAATTTTAAAAGAGAAAACAGGTTTTTATAATGGTAAAAAACAAGGTGCTTATAAAGTTTGGTTTAATAATGGCGTTTTAAAGTTAGAATCTCATTATCATCAAAACACATTAGAAGGCAGTTATAAAACTTGGTGGGTAAATGGTGTTTTATCTTCTACTGTAAAATTTGTAAAAGGAAAAAAAGAAGGAGAAGAAAAACAATGGTATAGTGATGGAAGTTTATCTAAACAAAGAAATTTAGTAAACGGAAAAGAGAATGGTATACAAAAAGGTTGGTTAAAAAACGGAAAGATATACATTAATTACGAGGCTAAAAACGGAAGAACTTTTGGTATGAAACGTGCTAATTTATGTTATCAATTAAAGAATGAAGAAGTTGAAGAAAGTAAAAAAATATAGTTTTTTATCATTAATAATTTTATCTCTTATTGTTGGTTGTAAAAAAAATAACCATAAAGAAATAACTAGTAAAATAGAGGTGTTACCTTATTATAAAGAAGCATCATTTACACCAAATTGGTTGGATAAAAAGAATGATAATTTAAGTGATTTTCATAAAATTCCAGATTTTAATTTAATAGATCAAAACGGAAATAAAATTACAAGTAAAACATTCGAAAATAAAATTTATGTAGCAGATTTTTTCTTTACAACTTGTCCGGGTATTTGCCCAATGATGACAAAGAATATGAATTTGGTTCAAGAAGCTTTTAAAGATGATAATTCTGTTTTAATGCTTTCGCATTCTGTAACACCAACAAAAGATTCAGTTTCTCAACTTAAAAACTATGCAAAAGAACATAATATTGGTAAAAATTGGCATTTAGTTACGGGTGATAAAAAAGAGATTTACGATTTAGGTAGAAAATCTTATTTTATAGAAGAAGACTTAGGAGAACCAAAAGGAATTGATGATTTTTTACATACAGAAAACTTTATCCTTATTGATAAAAATAAACATATAAGAGGTATTTATAATGGTTTAAGTAAAAATTCTGTAAAACAGTTAATAGCAGATATAAAAACATTACAATTAGAAATTTAGTATTGGGAGATATTATTTTTAACAGCCTCATTAAGCAGTTGATGAGGTTGTTTTTTTTACTTTTTTTCAATAAAAATTTATAAAAATTTATCACAAGTTTTTTTTAAGAAAATAGTCTAAATAGATATCTAATTAAAATATATATAATGAAAAAAATACCTTTAAGAATTAGCGTATTAATGTGTACAATTTTGTGGTTTAGTAATTGCTCATCAGAATACACTACAACATCCGAAGAAGATGTTGATGATACTTCTGCAACAAACGAAGTAGTAAATGATGATTATACAGTTGGGTTAAGGTTAAATACAGAAGATGCTTATGATGGCTATACGCTATTTGCACCTATTTTAAGCACCACAACTTATTTGTTAGACAATTGCGGAGAAGAGGTGTATAGTTGGCCTTCTAATTACGAACCTTCACATTCTGTGTACCTTTTAGAAAATGGTTATTTGTTAAGAACGGGTAATGACAATAATTCTAGCTTTAACGCAGGTGGACGAGGAGGAATTATAGAAATGATAAATGCAGATGGAGAGGTGGTTTGGGATTACACAATATCTACTACTACAGAATGTCAGCATCACGATGTAGAATATATGCAAAACGGAAATATTTTAGTAATCGCTTGGGATAAAAAAACTTCTTCTGAGGTAGAGAATTTAGGAAGAACAGATGATATATCAGAATTATGGTCAGAAAAAATCATCGAAATTAAACCTGATATTACTAGTGGTACAGCAGAAATTGTTTGGGAGTGGTATGCAACAGACCATACAATACAAGATGAGAATGATGCGCTATCAAATTTTGGTGTTGTAGCTGATCATCCAGAGTTGTTAGATATCAATTTTAATTATGATAGTGATGAAGAAGAAGATTGGTTGCATTTTAATGGAATTGATTATAACGAAGAGTTAGATCAAATTTTGGTAAGTAGCAGAAGTTATAGCGAGTTTTATATTATAGATCATTCTACAACAACAGAAGAAGCCGCATCACATAGTGGAGGTACTTTTAATAAAGGTGGAGATATTTTATATAGATGGGGAAACCCACAAACTTATGATATGGGAGATGAAGGAGATCAAAAATTATTTGTACAACACAATGCAAATTGGATAGAAGATAGTTATACAGATGGCGGAATGGTAATAGTTTTTAATAACCAAGCAGGTAATAGTTACTCTACTGTAGATGTAATAGATACAGAAGTTAATGCAGATGGTTCTTATACTCTTACAAATGGGGTTTATGGAGCATCAGATTTTCAGTGGACTTATTCTGCAGATTCACCAACAGATATGTACTCTGCTTATATATCTGGTGCAACAAGACTGCCAAATGGTAATACTTTAATTTGTGTTGGTGCTACTGGTTATTTTACAGAAGTAAATTATGAAGGAGAAACGGTGTGGGAGTATGTAAATCCGGTTGGTTCTTCTGGTGCAACAACTCAATATACTTCTATTAATGATGGTAGCAATAGAGTTTTTAGAGCAGAAAAGTATGCTAAAGACTTTAAAGGATTAGAAGATTATACTTTAACATCTAAAGGAACTATAGAAAGTGGTTCTGATTACGATTGTTCTTTATAAAATTTTTTTTTGGTTTGATTAGTAAAAAGGCTTTGTGAGAAATCATAAAGTCTTTTTTTACTATTATAAGCAGTAAGATTATCTGAATTTTTAAGATGTTTAACAGAATAATTTAAACAAAAATTAGAAATAAAAAACTCATCAAATAAACGATGAGTTTTTTATTTGCATTTTTTTAACATATCAACAACAAGTTTTGCAAAAGAACATCATCTAAATAAAAGTAACAATTTAATAACGATTACTTAATATTTAATCTAATATGTCTAAAAATGTAGAAACTATTATCAAAAAATTTGCAGCTATCTCATTAGATGAAATGAATAGTGTTGCTTTAATGAAAAGAACAGATACAAAGTTTGTTATTAATAAAACTCAATTAATATCAGTATTACAAAATTTAGATACACATTATAGAGTCTTAGAAATTAATAATGATAGAATTATGAGTTATTCTTCTTTGTATTTTGATACTAATGATAATAAATTTTACAACGACCACCATAACGGAAAAAATAATAGAACCAAAATTAGACAACGTAAATACATAGAATCTAATCTTTGTTTTTTAGAGATAAAGCAAAAAAACGGAAAAGGAGAAACTAATAAAACTAGAATTCCGGTGAAAGATTTTGAGTGGAATTTAACAGAATCATCTAAAGAATTTATTGCAGAAACTACTAATGAAACTTACAATTTAGTACCAAGTCTATTAAATAAGTTTAACAGAATAACACTTGTAAATTTAAAAAGTAAAGAAAGAGTTACGTTAGACTTAAATTTATCATACAAAATAAACGAATTAGAAAAAAAGTATGAAGATTTGGTAGTTGTAGAGGTAAAACAAGAACGTTTTAATAGAACTTCTAAAATAGTTAAATCATTAAAATCAATTAAGCAAAATCCATACAGTATAAGTAAATATTGTATTGGTATGGTTAGCCTTTATAATGATTTAAAATACAATGTTTTTAAGAAAAAACTAATTAAAATTAATAATATAATAGCTTAATATGGAATTTTTAGACATACCCTTATTTGATGATGATTTTTTTAAAATGTTGTTTAGATTTACTTTAAACTTTATCTTTTTAACTATAATTATTAGGTTTATTTATTATCCAGATTCAAAAAGAAAAGATTACGTTTTTACTTACTATTTAATTAGTATTATTGTCTTTTTTCTATGTTTTACATTAAAAAAATACGAAATGGATATTGGAATGGCTTTAGGACTTTTTGCTATTTTTGGTATTATCAGATATCGTACAAACCCTGTAGATATTAAAGAAATGACCTATTTGTTTGTGGTAATTGGTGTTTCTATCATTAACTCTTTAGCCAATAAAAAAATGAGTTATGCAGAAATTCTTTCAGCAAATATTTTTATCATATCTGTCTTAGTTATCATAGAAAAATATTGGGCTTTAAAACAAGTGGTTTCTAAAACTATTATCTATGAAAATATAGAAAACATTAAACCAGAAAACTATGATATTTTAAAAACAGATTTAGAAGAAAGAACTGGTTTATCAATAAATAAAGTAAATATTGGTGATGTAGATTTCTTAAGAGATATTGCTACTTTAACCATATTTTATTACAAAAATAAGTAACATTTTAAATTAACAAATAATATAAGTAAGAGAACTATGTCTAAAATAAATAAAAGGATATTTTTTAAATTGATGCTAATAAATATTGCATTATTTTCTAATTTAAACTATGCACAAACAGGAGAAAAAGATTGGGAATCTTGGGGGACAATAGGGGTTGGATATAGCCTTAAAAAATGGGATTTTAATGTAGAGCAACAATATAGATTAAAAGAAAATTTCTCTGAAACAGATAGCTACTTTACTCAATTTGGTGTGGAGTATGAAATTTTTAAAAATTTTAAATTAGGTGCAGCAGCTAGGTATATTAGTTTTAACGACAATGTAGGTGCAATACAAGGATATGAAAAGCATTTTAGATTTCAGTTTGATGGAATATATAAACATAAAATAAAAAATCTAGAGTTAGGTTATAGGTTCCGTTATCAAAATAAAAATGAATTAGGGATTTCTCCTGATGATGGAGATAACCCAAAACATACTTTCCGTTTAAGAACTTCTTTAGAGTATAATTTTGCAAATTGGAAACTAGATCCTAAGGTTTCAGCAGAAATTTTTAATCGTTACGAAGAAGATGGTGATGTAAATACTTATAATAAATACAGACTTACTGTAGGTACAGATTATAAGGTTGAAAATATTGGAAAATTTGGAGTTTTCTACAGATTTGAGAAAGAGATGAATGTGGATTTACCAGAAGTTACTAACATTATTGGCTTAAAGTATAATTATACTTTTAAATAATATTTAGTACGCTAACTTAAAATATTTTTTTTTGATTTGGATAGTAAAAGGCTTTATGAGAAATCGTAAAGCCTTTTCGTTTAATTAACAATATTAACTTCAATCTCTAAAGAAATATTAAATTTTTCTAAAATTGTTTCTTTAATTTTTTTAGCAAGCTGATAAATTTCTTCTCCAGATGCATTACCATAATTTACTAAAACTAAGGCTTGCTTATCATGTACACCGTAATTACCAAAGCGTTTGCCTTTAAAACCAGCTTGCTCTATTAACCAGCCAGCAGGTACTTTAATTTCGGTGTCAGAAATTTTGTAACTAGGTATTGTTGGATATTTTTTTTCTAGTTCTAAAAACTGACTTTTAAAAATTACAGGGTTTTTAAAAAAACTACCACTATTTCCTATTTCTTTAGGATCTGGTAATTTAGATTTTCTAATAGCTATTACAGCATCAGAAATATTTTTTAATGTAGGTTTTGTAATGTTTTTAGAAGCTAACTCTGTTTCTATAGCTCCGTAAGAAGAGTTTATATTATGCTTCTTTTTTGTGAGTTGAAAACAAACAGAAGTAATAATATATTTTCCTTTTACGGTGTTTTTAAAAATAGAATTTCTATAACCAAAATTACAATCTTCATTAGAAAATGTAACTAATTTTTCGGTTTCAATTTCTACGGCTTCTACTTTTGTAATCGTGTCTTTAACTTCTACACCATAAGCACCAATATTTTGTATTGGGCAAGTACCAACATTACCTGGTATTAAAGAAAGGTTTTCAATTCCTCCAAAATTATTATCAACAGACCAAAGAACAAAATCGTGCCAATTTTCACCAGCATTAACAGTTATGTAAACATTATTTTGGTCTTCTCTATCAATAGAAATTCCTTTAATATTAATATGTACAACCAATTTATCAATATCTTTAGTTAGTAACATATTACTTCCTCCAGAAATGATAAAAATGTCTTTTTCTACTTTTAAAAGTTGTTGCAGTTGGTAAACAGAATCTATAGAAATAAAACGTTTGGCATTTACAGAAATACCAAACGTATTATATTCTTTAAGAGATATGTTTTTTAAAATCTTCAATTATTTATTGTATTCAGTTAATGCTTTGCCTAATATTTCTACAGATTTAATTAAATCTTCTTTATTTAGAACATACGCCATTCTTATTTGGTTTTTACCTTCACCCTCGGTAGAATAAAATCCGCTAGCTGGTGCAACCATAACTGTTTCGTTATTGTAATTAAATTTTTCTAATAACCATTGTGCAAAATCATCAGAATCTTTTACAGGCAATTCTGCAACACAATAAAAAGCACCTTTAGGGTTGGCAACTTTTACACCTTCTATTTTATTTAGTTCTGTAATTAAAGTATTTCTTCTTTCTACATATTCTTCAATCACTTCATCAAAATAACTTTGTGGAGTTTCTAAAGCAGCTTCACTTGCAATTAGTGCATAAGTTGGCGGACTTAAACGTGCTTGGGCAAATTTAATAGCTGTTTTTATAAAAGCATCATTTTTAGAAACAATACAACCAATTCTTGCACCACACATACTGTAGCGTTTAGAAACAGAATCTATTACAATTGCGTTTTCTTCTAAACCATCAACAGACATTACAGAAGTATGTTGTAAACCATCGTAGGTAAATTCTCTGTAAACTTCATCTGCAATTAAAAATAAATCGTGTTTTAAAACAATTTCTTTTAGTTTTAAAATTTCTTCAGGAGAATATAAATATCCTGTAGGATTACCAGGATTACATATTAAAATAGCTTTTGTGTTTTTTGTGATTAACTTCTCAAACTCTTCAATTTTTGGCAAGGCAAAATTATCTTCAATTTTAGAAATTACAGGTACTACAGTTACACCAGAAGCTGTAGAAAAACCGTTGTAATTAGCGTAAAAAGGCTCTGGTATTATAATTTCATCACCCGGATCTGTAATACTACCAATAGTAAAAAGTAAGGCTTCAGAACCACCAGTTGTAGCAATAATGTTATCTGCAGTAACATTAATCTTATTTTTTACATAATAATCTGCCAATTTAGTTCTGTATTCTTCAGAACCTTCAGAACGTGCATAAGACAGAGTTTCTATATTGTTATTTTTAACAGCGTCTAAAGCAACTTGAGGAGTTTTAATATCTGGCTGCCCAATGTTTAAATGAAAAACTTTTGTTCCTCTTTTTTTTGCATCTTCTGCAAATGGTACCAATTTTCTAATTGGCGATTGTGGCATTTTAATTCCTTTTTGTGATATAGAAGGCATATTAATTTTTTTTAATTAGTATATGCGAATTTCCGAAAATATATTTTATTTCTACACTATAATTAAAGAATCTTTAGTGATGGTTTTTATCAAAGTTTAAATAATAACGTCTTTTTTTTGTATATTATTAAAAACTTTTAATCATTTTTCTTGAAAAGAACATTTTTACCCTTTATTATTTTATTATTTGCTATTTCTTTTAAAGTTAAAGCACAGAAAGGGTATGGTTTTTTAAAAAATGATATAAAAAAGGAACGTATAAAATTTGAATTGATTAATAATTTGATTGTTATCGATTTAATGGTAAATGGAAATCAATTATCTTTTATTTTAGATTCTGGCGCAGGCAAAACGATTCTTTTTAATTTACCTGGTAAAAAAATACCTAGCCTTAAGAATGTAAAAAAAGTAAAACTAAGAGGTTTGGGTAAAGGGAGCTCTGTAGATGCTTTATTGTCTTATAATAATAACGTTTCTATTAAAAATGTTATCAATAAAAATGAAACTATTTATGTGGTTTTAAAAGATAATTTTGATTTTTCTAGTAAAATGGGAAAAACAATTCATGGTATTATTGGTTATAATATTTTAAGGAATTTTATTGTTAAAATAAATTATAAAACAAAGAATATTGTTTTTTACAATCCTAAAAAATACTCTTATAAAGAGTGTTTTAGATGTGAAGTATTTCCGCTTCAAATTTTTAGAAAAAAACCTTATATAGAAGCAGAGGTGCAGTTAGATACAATTAATAATAGCTTTAAAAAAGTAAAAATGTTGATAGATTCTGGTGGAAGTGATGCTTTATGGCTTTTTGAAGATGCAAAAAAAGGGATAAAAACACCGAATCGGTTTTTTAATGACATTTTAGGCGAAGGTTTAAGTGGTGTTATTTATGGTAATAGAAGTAGAGTGCCAAAAATTAAAATAGGTTCTTTTAATGTTATAAAACCAACTGTTTCTTTTTTAGATTCTATATCAACAAAAAATGCTAGAAAATTTAAAGAAAGAGAAGGCAGTATTGGTGCAAGTATTTTAAAAAGATTTAAAGTTTGGTTTGATTATCCAAATCAAAAAATAATGCTAAAAAAACAAAAATCTTTATCTAAAGAATTTAATTACAATATGTCTGGTTTAGAAGTTGTTTACAGCGGAAAAGAATTGGTGAAAGAAGAAAAAAAAATGAGTAATGGTTATAATAATAGAGAAGACAATAGTGGTTTTTCTATAAACGTAATAAGTAGTTTTTCTTATAAATTTAAACCTAGATTTAAAATTAAAAGTGTTTTAAAAAACTCTGCAGCAGAAAAAAGTGGATTATTAAAAGATGATATTATTGTAAAAATTAACAATAAACCAGCACATGACTATACTTTAAGTTCTATTACCGCAAAATTTCAAGAAAAAGCGAATAAAAAAATTACTATAACAGTAAATAGAAATGATAAAATCTTAAAATTTGAATTTAGATTACAAAAAAAGATATAATGTTATTCTTTAGTATCAGATAAAATGCTTTTCTCTTTTTCTAAAGAAAGCTCATTGGTAACTAAACCTTTAATTTTAATTATTTTTCTAGCACTTTTAGCATTTGAGAAAATGGTAATAGATTTAGAAAAACCACCAAGCCTTTTAGTATCATAAGAAACTTTAATTTCTCCTTTTTTACCAGGCATAATTGGTTGTTCTGGCTTTTTAGGAACCGTACAACCACAAGAAGATTGTATTTTAGATATAATTAAAGGTTGGTCTCCTACATTTGTAAAAACAAAAACTTTCTCTCCGTTAGAGCCTTTGCTTACTTTACCATAATCTATGGTTTCTTTTTCGAACTTAAATTCTTGCGCATTTATAGAAAATGAAACTAGAAATAATACTAAAATAGATGCAAAGGTTTTCATAACTAAAGATTTATACTGTAAAATTAATACTATTTTTTTGTATTAAAAAATCAACTACTAATTTTCTCTACAAAAATAGATAATTGTATTTTTGCCAACTATATATCAAAAAGGATACCAAAGTATGACAATTCCATCTAAATACGATGCAAAACAAGTAGAAGATAAATGGTACGATTACTGGATGAAAAACAACTATTTTCATTCAACACCAGATGAAAGAGAGCCTTATACAATTGTAATTCCGCCACCAAACGTAACGGGAGTTTTACATATGGGCCATATGTTAAACAACACTATACAAGATGTTTTAATAAGACGCGCACGTTTATTAGGTAAAAATGCTTGTTGGGTTCCTGGTACAGACCACGCATCTATTGCAACAGAAGCAAAAGTTGTTGCTAAATTAAAAGAGCAAGGAATCAAGAAAAGCGATTTAACTAGAGAAGAATTCTTGCAACACGCTTTTGATTGGAAAAATGAATACGGAGGAATCATTTTAGAACAATTAAAAAAATTAGGTGCTTCTTGCGATTGGGAAAGAACTGCCTTTACAATGGATCCAGAAATGTCTGAATCTGTAATTAAAGTTTTTGTTGATTTATATAACAAAGGTTTAATTTATAGAGGATACAGAATGGTAAACTGGGATCCAGAAGCAAAAACGACACTTTCTGATGAAGAAGTAATTCACGAAGAAAGACAAGGAAACTTATATTATTTAGAATATAAAATAGAAGGATCTGATGATACGTTAACAATTGCAACCACAAGGCCAGAAACTATTTTTGGTGATACTGCAATTTGTATCAACCCAAATGATGAGCGTTTTACACATTTAAAAGGGAAGAAAGCAATTGTACCACTTTGTGATAGAGTAATTCCTATTATAGAAGATGAATATGTAGATTTAGAATTTGGTACCGGTTGTTTAAAAGTTACTCCTGCACACGATGAAAATGATAAGAATTTAGGTGATAAACACAATTTAGAAGTAATCGATATTTTTAATGATGATGCTTCTTTAAACTCTTTTGGATTACATTATCAAGGCAAAGACCGTTTTGTAGTTCGTAAAGAAATTGCCAAAGAATTAGAAGAAAAAGGAATTTTAGTAAAAACTGAAGTTCATACAAATAAAGTTGGTACATCAGAAAGAACAAAAGCAGTTATAGAGCCAAGATTATCAGATCAATGGTTTTTAAAGATGGAAGAATTGGCTAAACCTGCAATTAAAGCGGTTTTAGGTGATGATACAGACATCAACTTATATCCAAAGAAATTTGAAAACACCTATCGTCATTGGATGGAAAATGTACGCGATTGGAACATTTCTCGTCAACTTTGGTGGGGACAACAAATACCTGCATTTTATTACGGAGACGGAAAAGAAGATTTTGTAGTTGCAGAAACGCGTGAAAAAGCATACGAACTAGCAGTCTCTTCGAGCGCAGTCGAGAAGTCTTTCAAAATTGAAGACTTACGTCAAGATGAAGATGCTTTAGACACTTGGTTTTCTTCTTGGTTATGGCCAATGTCTGTTTTCGACGGAATTAGAAATCCAGAAAATGAAGAAATTAAATATTATTATCCAACAAACGATTTAGTTACTGGGCCAGATATTTTATTTTTCTGGGTAGCAAGAATGATTGTTGCTGGATATGAATATAAAGACGAAAAACCTTTTGAAAACGTTTATCTTACAGGATTAGTAAGAGATAAACAAAGACGTAAAATGTCTAAATCATTAGGAAACTCGCCAGATGCTTTAAAATTGATTGAAGAATTTGGTGCAGATGGTGTAAGAGTTGGTTTATTATTAAGCGCTCCTGCAGGAAACGATATTTTATTTGATGAAGATTTATGTCAGCAAGGAAAAGGATTTGCAAATAAAATTTGGAATGCTTTCCGTTTGATAAAAGGTTGGGAAGTAGATGCAAGTTTAGAACAACCAGAAACTTCTAAAATTGGATTGACTTGGTACGAAGCAAAGTTTCAAAAAACATTGGCAGAAATAGAAGATCATTTCTCTAAATACCGTTTGTCTGATGCTTTAATGGCAATTTATAAATTAATTAATGATGATTTTTCTTCTTGGTTATTAGAAATTGTAAAACCAGCTTATCAACAACCAATAGATCAAACAACGCTTGATGCAATTATAACTGTTTTAGAAAATAATTTAAAAGTATTGCATCCGTTTATGCCATTTTTAACAGAAGAAATTTGGCAACATATTACAGAAAGATCAAAAGAAGAAGCTTTAGTAATTGCAAAATATCCTACAATTAAAGATTTTGATGCTAACATTATTGCAGACTTCGATTTTGCTACAGATGTTGTTTCTGGTATTAGAACTATTAGAAAAGACAAAAATATTTCTTTTAAAGATGCTGTAGAGTTATTTGTAATTAATAAAGATAAAAGTTCTAAAGAATTTGATGCTGTTATTAAAAAATTAACAAATACGGCAACTATAAATTACGTTTCAGAAAAAGTAGATGGTGCTTCTTTTAGAGTAAAATCTAACGAATATTTTGTGCCAATTTCTATAGAAAATATAGATGTAGAAGCAGAAATTAAAAAGTTAGAAGCTGAGTTAAAAAGAGCAGAAGGTTTCTTATTCGGAATTACGAAAAAGCTTTCTAATGAGCGTTTTGTAGCAAATGCACCCGAAAAAGTAATTGCTTTAGAACGTAAAAAAGAAGCTGATACTAAAGCAAAAATAGAAACCATAAAAAGTAGTTTAAGTACACTTAAATAGACTTTTAAATGGTTGAATATAAAAATCCATAAGAATTAATTTTCTTATGGATTTTTTAACATTAAGCGTTAAAATTTGCTAAAATTAATTGAAAACGCAATAAAACTGGTTCTTTTTCGTTTTAAATAGAACTATAAAAATCAAAAAAATAATGAAAAAATTAATTATTCCTGTTGTAGCAATTTCTTTGTTAGCAACATCATGTGTATCAAAAAAGAAGTATGTAGCTTTAGAAAATCAATTAACTGATACTAAGGGAACTCTTCAAAAAACTACCATTGAAAAAGAAGCTTTAGAAAGTAAGTTTGCAACAATAGAAAAAAGAGTAGCAACTTATAATGAAAAGATTAATTCTTTAAAAAGCGATAATTCAGCGCTACAAGATGCAAACGATGTAAAATTAGATATGGTTGGTAAAACAGCAGTTATTTCTAATAAAACAAGAGATCGAATGAGAGAAACTTTATCAAAAGTAGATCCTGCAGACTTGGCATCAGCAAAAACATTAAAAGATTCTTTAAATTTAGCAATTTCTTATAATTTAAAAAATAAGATAAGTACTACAGATTTAACAGATTCTGATGATTTAAATATTGATATTGACCAAACAGTAGTTATGATTTCTGTTTCTGATAAATTATTATTTAACACCGCAAGTTACAGAGTAAAACAAGGTGCTTACGGTTTAATAGAAAAATTAGCTGCACTTATAAAATCTGAACCAAGTTTAGATGTAATGATTGAAGGACATACAGATTCTAGAACAATTAGTAATGATAAAGTTCAGGATAACTGGGATTTAAGTGTAAAAAGAGCAACTTCTATTGTTAGACTTTTAGAGAGCAAATATAAAATTGAAGGAAGTAGATTAATTGCTGCAGGTAGAGGTTCTACAATGCCTTTAGTAGAAAATACAAGCAATGCAAATAGAGCTAAAAACAGAAGAACTAGAATTGTTATTTTACCAAATTTAGACAAGTTTTTTGCTTTACTAGCAGATGAACAATTGGTAGATTAAGTTTAGTTTTAAATAAAAAGTAAATAAAAAAAGGAAGCTAAATGCTTCCTTTTTTTATTTTAAAATAATATTTATTTTTTCTAATTCTTCTGTAGAAAAAGTAGTGTTTTTGGTAGCTTTTAAATTGTCTAATATTTGCGCTGGTTTACTAGCGCCAATTAAAACAGAAGTAATTCTATCGTCTTTTAAAATCCAAGAAATTGCCATTTGAGCTAAATTTTGATTTCTGCTTAAAGCTACTTCATGCAAAGCTTTTATTTTAGGAAGCTTATCTAAAACCTGATCTGTTTTTAAATAGCGTCCGTCTTTTACAGCTCTAGAATCTTTTGGCAACCCTTTTATATATTTATCTGTTAACATACCTTGTGCTAGAGGAGAAAAACAAATAGCACCAACACCAGAATTGCTTAATAAATCTAAAAGGCCATCTTCTACCCAACGATCGAATAAACTATATCTTGGTTGATGAATTAAACACGGGGTTCCTAATTTTTTTAAAATTGAGAATGCTTTTTCTGCTTCTTTAGGTTGATAATTAGATAAACCAACATATAAAGCTTTTCCTTGTTTAACAATTAAATCTAAAGCTCCCATAGTTTCTTCTAAAGGAGTGTTGTAATCGGGTCTGTGATGATAAAAAATATCAACATAATCCAAATTCATTCTTTTTAAACTTTGGTCTAAACTAGAAAATAAATATTTTTTAGATCCAAAATTACCATAAGGACCAGGCCACATATCATAGCCTGCTTTAGAAGAAATGATTAACTGATCTCTGTATTTCTTAAAATCTTTTTTTAATATTTTACCAAATGTTTTTTCTGCAGATCCGTAAGGAGGACCGTAATTATTTGCTAAATCAAAATGTGTAATACCATTATCAAAAGCACATTTTATTAAGTTTCGGGCGTTATCAAAGTCATCATTTTTACCAAAGTTATGCCATAAACCCAAAGAAATTTCTGGTAAAAGCAAACCACTATTACCGGTTCTTCTATAGTTTATTTTGTCATATCTTTTAGAATCTGCTTTGTATTTTGCCATTAGATTAAAGCTTCTTTTAAAATGGTTATCGGGTGTTTTGCAATACGTTTTGTACCATCAAAAATCTGATGTCTGCAACTGGTTCCTGCGGCAGCAATTTCTGTATCAGAACTACAATTTCTAATTTTAGGAAACAAAGTATCTTCACCAACTTGCATAGAAACTTTATAGTGTTCTTTTTCGTAACCAAAAGAACCTGCCATTCCGCAACACCCTGTATTCATAATTGTTACAGTATAGTTTTTAGGAATATTAAGCATTTGAAAACTAGCATGTGTACCAGTTAATGCTTTTTGGTGGCAATGCCCATGTACTTTTAGAGTTTTTGCTTCTAAGGTAAAAATGTTACTATCTATGTTTTCTTTTTTAATTTCGTTAGCAATAAACTCTTCGAAAGTAAAACTGTTTTTTGCAATCTTTTCTGCGGATTTTTTATCATCAGCTAAACGGATATACTCGTCTCTAAAACCTAAAATTGCAGAAGGTTCTATTCCTATAAGTGGAGTTTCATCCGTAATAATATCTTTAAAAATAGCAATATTATTATTGCATATTTCTTTAGCTTCTTTTAAAAACCCTTTAGAAATATGACTTCTTCCACTTTCATCATGTTTAACGGATTTTACTTTGTAACCTAATTTTTCAAGTAAAATAACAGCATCTTTTCCTATTTCTGAATCGTAATAATTAGTAAACTCATCATTGAATAAATAAACCTCTTTTTTAGGTTTTTCTATTGTGATATTGTGCTTTTTTAACCAATTATCTAAGGTTTGATTTGCTAATTTAGGTACAGAGCGTTCTACTGCAACGCCTAATACTTTTTTAGCAACAATAGAGTTGGTAAAAAAATTGGTAATTGTAGGAAAAACACTACCTAATTTATTGTATTTGGCATTGTTAGCAAACATTTTATTTCTAAAAGAATATCCGTTTGTTTCTTGATATTGATACAAGAATTCTGCTTTTAAACTGGCTATATCTACATTACTTGGACATTCTGTGGCACAAGCTTTACAACTTAAGCAAAGGTCTAAAACTTGCTTTAATTCTTTAGAATCAAATTTATTTGCAGCAGTGTTATTAGTTAAAACATCTCTTAATGTATTTGCTCTACCTCTTGTGGTATCTTTCTCGTCTTTTGTAGCTCTGTAACTTGGGCACAATGTTCCGCCAGCTTCTACAGGTTTTCTACAATCTCCAGATCCATTACATTTTTCTGCAAGCTTTAAAATACCTTCGCTAGCAGAAAAATCTTGTAGTGTTTTTATTTGCGGTTCTTTTCTATCAACTTCATAACGTAAACTTTTATCCATAGGAAAAGCATCAGTAATTTTCCCTTGATTAAAAACGTTGTTAGGGTCGAATGCTTTTTTAATTCTTCTTAATAATTGATAATTTTTATCACCAATCATTAAAGGAATAAATTCTGCACGTACAATTCCGTCTCCGTGTTCACCAGAAAAAGAACCATTGTATTTTTTTACCAATTTGGCAGTTTCTGTTGTAATCTTTCTAAAAAGAACAACATCTTCCGATTTTTTTAAATTTAAAATAGGACGTAAATGTAGTTCTCCAGCACCAGCATGCGCATAATACACAGCATTTTGCTTGTATTTATCCATTATTTTGGTAAACTCTTCAATATAATTTGGTAAATCTTCTAAAGCTACAGCAGTATCTTCTATACAAGCAACTGCTTTTTTATCGCCAACAATATTGGCTAAAGCACCCAAACCAGCTTTACGTAAGTAATGTACTTTTGCAATATCTGCTCCGTAAACTTTTGGGTGATGATAACCGAAGTTGTTTTTTTCTAAATCTGCAATTAAATTATCTGCTAAAACTTCTGCTTCTGGTAATGTATTTGCAGAAACCTCTAGCATTAAAACAGCGCCAGGATCGCCTTGTAAAAAGAAACGATTTTTGGCTAATTTTCTATTGTCTTTAGTACAATCTAAAATAATTTTATCCATTAACTCACAATTATATAAATTGTGATTCATAGCAATAACTGTAGCTTTTAAACTTTCGTTAATGGTTTTAAAATGTGTACAAACCATTATACTTTCTTTAGGCGCAACATCATCTAGTTGTAGCGTAATACTTGTTGAAAAAGCTAAAGTTCCTTCGCTACCAGAAAGTAGTTTTGCTACATTTATAGTTGGTTCTGTACCGCCAAATAAATCAGAAGTTAAAAACTCATCTACAGCGTAACCTGTACATCTTCTGTGAATAGTTTCTTTTGGAAATTCTTTTTTAATTTCTTGCTGATTTTCTACCAAAGACAGCTCATTGTAAATGGCTTTATAAATTTTACCTTCTTGTGTGTTTTCTTTTGTTTTATTGATGAATTCTGCAGATGTAATTTCTTTAAAAGTAGCCGTGCTTCCATCACTTAAAATAGCATCTATAGCAATTACTTTATCTCTTGTAGCACCATATTTTATAGATGTGCTACCAGAAGAATTGTTACCAACCATTCCGCCCATCATACATCTGTTAGATGTAGATGTATTTGGCCCAAAAAACAATCCGTAAGGTTTTAAATATACATTTAAAGAATCTCTTACTATTCCTGGTTGTAAGGTTACGGTTTTTGCTTTTTCATCAAAAGAAATAATTTTTGTAAAATGTTTAGAAACATCTACTACAATTCCGTCTCCAACACACTGCCCAGCAAGAGAAGTTCCTGCAGTTCTAGGTATTAAAGTAATATTGTTTTTATTAGCAAAATTAATTAAAGTAATAATGTCTTTTTCATCCTTTGGAAAAGCAACTGCTAAAGGAATTTTACGATAAACAGATGCATCTGTTGCGTATAAGTTTTTGTGTAAATTATCAAAAAGAACATCACCAGAAAGTGAGTTATGTAAGTCTGTTAAGGTAGAATTGTCAATCATTATTTACTAGAAAAAAGTAAGAATATAAATACAAATATCTGAATAAAATAGTTGTTTAGTTATAGAATGAGAATGTGATTATATAATTTTATGAATATGTTAAAGAAATTATATAATTACTGCAATAAAATTATTTTTTTAAAGTTTTTATCTTTTTCAATAATTATTATTTAATAAAAGCGCTAGACTTTTATTCGGTAACTTTTAAACGAGCTTGTGCGCTAATAGATACATTAGAATAATTATTGTTTAAAAATTTTAAATAGCCAGATATAGCAATCATTGCAGCGTTGTCTGTTGTGTACTCAAATTTAGGTATGTAGGTTGTCCATCCAAAATGCTTTTGTGCTAATTGTAATCTATTTCTAATTTCAGAATTTGCAGAAACACCACCAGCAATAGCTATATGTTTAATTCCTGTTTTTTTAACAGCATTTTTTAGTTTTTCCATTAAAATTTCTATGATTGTATATTGTATAGAAGCACAAATGTCATTTAAATTTTCTTCAATAAAATTAGGGTTTGTTTTTACTTGTTTTTGAATAAAGTATAAAATACCTGTTTTTAAGCCACTAAAACTAAAATCTAAATCGCCAACCTTAGGTTTGGTAAATTTAAAAGCTTTTGGGTTACCTAATTTTGCATATTTATCAATTAAAGGTCCGCCAGGGTAAGGTAAACCAAGAATTTTGGCAGATTTATCAAAAGCTTCTCCAACGGCATCATCAATTGTTTCACCTAAAATCTCCATTTCAAAATGGTTTTTTACTTTAACAATTTGTGTGTGACCACCACTAATCGTTAAACAGATAAAAGGAAAAGGAGGTGTTTTACTTTCTGGATCTTCTATAAAATGAGCTAAAATATGAGCTTGCATATGGTTTACATCAATCAAAGGAATTTGTAAACCCAATGCCAAAGACTTAGCAAAAGATGTACCCACTAATAAAGAACCCATTAAACCAGGACCACGTGTAAAAGCAATAGCAGATAAATCTTTTTTAGAGATACCAGCTTGTTCTATGGCTTGTTGTACAACAGGTACAATGTTTTGTTGGTGTGCCCTAGAGGCTAATTCTGGTACAACACCACCGTATTTAGAATGTATTTCTTGATTAGCAACAACATTACTTAAAATTTTAGCGTTACAAATTACAGAAGCACTTGTATCATCACAAGAAGATTCGATACCTAAAATATAAACAGGTTTTTCCATTAAAAAATAAATTTAGAACAAAATTAAGGATAATTTTATGGTGTCTATCTTTTTTTGAGAATAGATGTTTAATTGTTTGTTAAAATTGAACGTTATTTGTATTAGATTGGTTAAAAATTGATTAGTTTGTAGTTTATTATTACTATTATTTTAAATAAAAAATTGTTATCAAAAAGGTTAGAAATAAAATATTAAAATGGTTAGGGTACTTTGTGCTTTTTCTGTTATTTATTGTTGTTGTGCTTTCTACATCTTTTGTACAAACAAGAATAGGTAATTATGCTACCAAAAAGATTAATGAAACCTATAATACAGATATTTCTGTAGAAAAGGTAGACTTATCTTTGTTAGGAAACGTAAGGTTAAAAGGAATAGAAATTAGAGATCATCATAAAGATACCCTAATTTTTGCAAAAAGACTAAACACATCTATTTTAAACGCCAAAAAAATTATTGAAAAAAATGTTGATTTAGGAGATATATCTTTAGGAGGTGTGCGTCTTTTTATGAAAACATACAAAGGAGAAGAAACCGATAACTTATCGGTCTTTATAGCCAATTTTATTACCGGTAAACCCAAAGATTCTTTGGCTAAACCATTTATTTTAAAATCATCTAACGTTTATATTAACAATCTAGAATATACTTTAACAAATTACAATAGTAAAAATCCATTGCTTTTTTCGGCAAAAAAAGCAGGCGGAACTTTAGAAGATTTGTTAATTGATGGTACAGATTTTTCATCAAAAATTAGAGGACTTTATTTAACAGATAATCGAGGTTTAGAAATAACAAATTTATCAACAGATTTTACGTATTCTATAACTGCAATGGAGTTTAAAAATACAACATTGCAAACCATGAAATCTGATATTAAAGGAGATATAGGTTTTACATACGAAAGAAAAGATTTAATAGACTTTAATAATAAAGTAAACATAAAAGCGGTTTTTGGTAAAAGTAAAATTGCTATACCAGATTTAAAAAAATATTATAACGAGTTAAGTGGTACAGACGTTGTTCATTTAACAGGTGTGTTAAACGGAAAATTAAATGATTTTTCTTTAAATGGTTTAAAATTAAATTCTAATAAAGGAATAAAATTAATTGGTGATTTAGGTTTTGTAAATGCAGTAAATAAAGAAAACGGATTTGTATTTAAAGGAGATTTAAAAGATTTAACTGCAACTTATGATGAATTAAAATATATCTTACCAAATGTTTTAGGAAAAACGTTGCCAACAGAGTTTAAAAAAATAGGTCAATTTACTTTAAAAGGAAAAGTAAATGTTACTCCAGATAAAATGAGTGCCAATGTAAACTTAAAATCTAAAATTGGTACAATTATATCAGACTTAAAAATATCTAATATCGATAATATAGATTATGCTGCTTACAGTGGTAAAATACAATTAAGTAAGTTTGATGTTGGTGTTTTAGTAAACGATCCTTTATTTGGCGCAGTTTCTTTAAAAGGAGATGTAAAAGGAGAAGGTTTTAAATTAGAAAACATTAATACAGAGTTTGTAGGAACCATTTCTCAATTGGTTTTTAAAAATTATTCTTATAAAAATATTGATGTTAACGGCCAATACCAAAACAGTAAGTTTGATGGTAATTTAAAGATAGATGATACAAATTTTAAAATGGAATTTAATGGATTGGCAGACTTGTCATCCGAAATTCATAAGTTCGATTTTAAATCTGATATAGAATTTTTAAATTTAAGAGAAACAAACCTTTTTACAAGAGATAGTATTGCGGTTCTTAAAGGAAATGTAACTTTAGATATAGAAGGTAATAATTTTGATAATATTACAGGTAAAGCAACTTTTAAAAATGTATTCTATAGAAATCAAAAAGAAGACTTTAATTTTAAAGAATTTAATGTAACATCTTCTGTAAAAGATAGTATTAAAACCATTGATGTTACATCAGAAGATATTGCAAAAGGGCACCTCAAAGGTAAGTTTTCTTTTGAAGAGTTATTGCCAGTATCTCAAAACGCATTAGGTAGTATTTATACAAATTATTCTCCTTTTAAAGTACAACCTAACCAATATTTAGATTTTAATTTTACAATTTACAATCAAATTATTACAATGTTTTTCCCAGAAATATCTATTGATAATAATACAAAAATAAGAGGGAGAATAGATGCGGATAAAAATCAATTAAAATTAACAATCTCTTCGCCAAAGATTAATGCTTATGGTAATGAAGTTAAAGATCTTTTATTAAGAACAGATAATCAGAATCCATTATATAATTCGCATTTAACAGCATCAGAAGTTAACACAAAATATTACAATGTTTCTAAGTTAAATTTACTGAGTTTAACCCAAAATGATACATTGTATTTTAAATCAATTTTTAAAGGAGGTAACCAAAAGAATGAAGATTTTAATTTAGATTTTTTCTACACATTTAATTCAGAAGGAAAATCTGTGGTTGGTTTCGAAGATTCTTCTTTTAAATTTAAAGACAATGTTTGGAATATTAATCCAGACAATTTAAGTTCAGATATTATTGTATTTGATTTAAAAGAAAAAGAATTTAATTTTAGTCAGTTTAAACTAGTTTCAGGAGAACAAAAAATTGAATTTACAGGCCAATTAAAAGGCGAAGAAGAAAAAATTCTTTTAGCAGATTTTACCAAAGTTAAATTACAAAGTTTTTTACCCAAAATAGATAGTTTGTCTTTAAAAGGAACATTATCTGGTAATGTAGATTTTGTTCAAAAAAATGGTACATATAACCCAGAAGCTCTATTATCAATTAAAGATTTTCAAGTAAATAATTTTAAACAAGGAAACTTATTGTTAAATGTTAAAGGAGACAATTCTTATGAAAAATATAAAGTAGATTTATCTATAGATAATGAAAAAGTAAAAAGTATAGCAGCTACAGGTTCTTTAGATTTTTCATTAAAAAGACCTTTAATAGATTTAGAGGTTTATTTAGAAGATTTTGGTTTAAGTGCTTTTAGTCCTTTAGGACAAGATGTTTTATCATCTATAAGAGGTACAGCTTCTGGAGGTTTTTCTTTAAGAGGTTTTTTAGGAAATCCAGAAATGGAAGGTAGATTAAGTCTTAAAAATGCAGGATTAAAGTTTCCGTATTTAAATGTAGATTTTGATTTTGTAGGAGAATCTGTTGTAGAGCTACAAGAACAGTCTTTTATATTTGAAGATGTGTCTTTAATAGATACTAAGTATAAAACCAAAGGAAGACTTTTGGGTGATATTACTCACTTAAACTTTAAACAATGGTTTTTAAATATAGAAATAGAGAGTGATAATTTACTTGTTTTAGATACAGAAAATAAAGAAGAATCTTTATATTATGGTACAGGTTTTATAGATGGTACAGCAAATATTACTGGTTTAACAGATCAATTAACTATAGAGATAAATGCAAAAACAAATGCAGGAACCAAGTTTGTTGTTCCGCTAAAAGATATAGAAACTATAGATAGTTACAATTTAATTCATTTTAAATCTGCAGAAACAAAAGTAAAAGATAAACAAAAAGAACTGGCTTTAGAAGCACTTAAAGGGCTTTCTTTAAATATAGATTTAGAGGTTACAAAAGATGCAATTGCACAAGTTGTAATAGATGAAGTAAACGGAAGTCAGCTTACAGGTAGCGGGTCGGGTAACCTTAGGGTAGAAATAAATACCAGAGGTAAATTTAATATGTTTGGAGATTACACAATAGATAATGGTGTGTACGATTTTAAGTATGGAGGCTTTATTAGTAAACCATTTATAATAGAAAAAGGAGGAAATGTTTCTTGGAATGGAGATCCGTATGAAGCTTTATTAGATGTTACTGCAATATACAAAGCAAAAGCAAACCCTGGGGTTTTATTAGAAAATTTTAATTCTAACAGAAAAATAGAAGTAGATTTAGTAACCAGAATAACTGGTGGTTTATTTAGTACTAAGCAAGATTTAGATATTCAATTATCTAATGTAGACCCTACAATTGCAAGTGAGTTAGAGTTTATTTTAAATGATAATAATGTAAATGAAAAAACAACACAATTTATATCATTATTAGCATTTGGTAATTTTGCAAATCCAGATAGAGCAGATTTTGATGCAGGAGCAAGTATTTCTAATACAGCATCAAGTGCTATATCTGCAGCATTTTCTAGTTTATTAAATAGTCCAGAGAGTAAGTTTCAATTAGGGGTAGATTACCAACAAGGAGATACAAATAATGATATAGATAGACTAAATGTAGACAACCAAGTAGATGTGTCTGTAAGTACCCAACTGGGTGATAAAGTTATAATAAACGGAAAAGTTGGTGTGCCAGTTGGTACCCAAACACAATCAAGTGTTGTAGGAGAGGTAAAAGTAGAGGTCTTATTAAATGATGAAGGTAATTTAAGAGGTGTTATCTTTAATAGGCAAAACGAAATTCAATACTCAACAGAAGAAGAAGGTTACACACAAGGTGTTGGTCTTTCTTACCAAGTAAACTTTAATACTCTTTATGATTTATTAAGAAAGATTGGTCTTCGTAAAAAAGGTAAAAGAGAAAAGCCTATTCCTAATCCTAAAAAAGATACGATTTTAAGAACAAGAGAAGAGCAAGATCTTTTTGAAGGAAATTAAAATATTTTTCTAAAAAATATTTATGTATTTTATTAAATTAATTAACATTATAATAATTAGTTAAAGCTTAAAAAATTAAAAAAAACAGCTATTTTTAAGCTTAAAATAATAAGTGTTAGCCTAAAACGATTTCGTAGTTTTATTATTTTTAATGATTTTAAAGCAGTAAATTTACATCAAGAAATATGAAGAAAATTAAAAAAATAGCAGTTATGACTTCTGGAGGAGATGCTCCAGGTATGAATGCCGCAATTAGAGCTGTAGTTAGATCTTGTGCTTATTACAGCTTAAGTTGTGTTGGTATATATAGAGGTTATCAAGGGTTAATTGAAGATGATCTGATAGATTTAAGTGCAAGAAGTGTACACAATATAATAAATAAAGGAGGTACCGTTTTAAAATCTGCAAGGTCTAAAGCTTTTAGAACAAAAGAAGGTAGGCAAAAAGCATACGAAAACTTAGTAGAAAGAGAGGTAGATGCAATGGTAGTTATTGGAGGAGATGGTTCTTTTACAGGAGCTGTTTTGTTTAATGAAGAATTTGGTTTTCCTGTAATTGGTATTCCTGGTACAATAGATAATGATATTTTTGGTACATCTCACACTTTAGGTTACGATACCGCTTTAAATACAGCTGTAGAAGCTATAGATAAAATTAGAGATACAGCATCATCTCACAACAGACTTTTTTTTGTAGAAGTAATGGGGCGTGATGCAGGTTTTATAGCATTAAATGCAGGTGTAGGAGCCGGAGCAGAAGAAATTTTAATACCAGAAGAAGATTTAGGATTAGATAGAATGCTAGAATCTCTAGAAAGAAGTAGAAGAGCTGGTAAATCATCTAGTATAGTTGTTGTAGCAGAAGGTGATAAATCAGGTAAAAACGTGTATGAACTAGCTAGTTATGTAGAAGAAAATTTACCAGAATATGATGTTCGAGTAAGTATTCTTGGTCATATGCAAAGAGGAGGTTCACCATCTTGTTTTGATAGAGTCTTAGCAAGTAGACTAGGAGTTAAAGCCGTAGAATTATTGTTAGATGGTCATACAAACTTAATGGTAGGTTTAAAAGATAACAAAGTAATTAGTACAGATATAAAAGAAGCAATTTCTGGCGGACATTCAATAAACTATGAATTGCTAAGAATTTCTGATATTATAACAACTTAAAAAAAATAAATAATTAAAAATTAGTATAATGATTAAAATAGGAATTAACGGATTTGGACGAATTGGAAGATTAGCATTCAGATCTACAGTAAATAGAAAAGACGTACAAGTAGTAGCTATTAACGATTTACTAGATGTAGATTATTTAGCTTATATGTTAAAATATGATTCTGTTCACGGTCAATTTGATGGAACTGTTGAAGTAAAAGACGGTAAATTAATTGTAAACGGAAACGAAATAAGAATTACTGCAGAAAGAGATCCTTCAAATTTAAAATGGGATGAAGTTGAAGCAGAATATGTAATTGAATCTACAGGTTTTTTCTTAACAGAAGAATTAGCAGGAAAACATTTAGAAGCAGGAGCTAAAAAAGTGGTATTATCTGCACCTTCTAAAGATCATACACCAATGTTTGTAATGGGTGTAAATAACACAGAATTAAAAGCAGACCAAAAAATATTTTCTAACGCATCTTGTACAACAAACTGTTTAGCACCAATTACTAAGGTTTTAAATGATAACTTTGGTATTGTAGAAGGTTTAATGACAACTGTACACGCAACTACTGCAACACAAAAAACTGTTGATGGTCCTTCTATGAAAGATTGGAGAGGTGGACGTTCTGCATTAGGTAACGTAATACCTTCTTCTACAGGAGCTGCAAAAGCTGTAGGTAAAGTAATTCCTGCAATGGATGGTAAATTAACAGGTATGGCTTTTAGAGTACCTACTATGGATGTTTCTGTTGTAGATTTAACGGTAAAATTAGAAAAATCTGCTTCTTATGATGAGATTTGTGCTGCAATGAAAGCTGCATCAGAAAGTGAAGCAATGTCTGGTGTATTAGGTTATACAGAAGAATTAGTAGTTTCTCAAGATTTTGTAGGTGATACTCGTACATCAATTTTTGATGCTAAAGCTGGTATTGCATTAAATGATAACTTTGTAAAAGTTGTTTCTTGGTATGATAACGAAATGGGGTATTCAACTAAAATTGTAGATTTAATTGAATATGCTGCTTCTTTATAAGCATCAATAATTTTATACATAAATAAAAAACCTGAAAGTATATACTTTCAGGTTTTTTATTTATTTTTAGTAACACAAAAGAAACTATATGGAAATAGCAATTATTGCACATGATGGTAAAAAAGCAGAAATGGTTCAGTTTTTAAATGAACACAAAGAAACTTTATTACAAAAAAATATAACACTTATCTCTACAGGTACAACAGGTACTAAAGCAGAACTTGCAGGTTTTAAAGTAACCAAATTTTTATCTGGTCCAATTGGTGGCGATGCTCAAATAGCAAGTAGAGTTGCAGAAGGTAAATGTAAAATGGTATTATTTTTTAGAGACCCACATGCAAAACATCCACACGAGCCAGATATTATTATGCTATTAAGAATTTGTGATGTACACAATGTGCCTTTAGCAACAAATCCTGCAACAGCAGATTTATTAATTAGTGCATTGGCTATTTAATAGCAATTGCACTAATTTCTACATTTACAAACTTAGGTAAATTAGCTACTTCAACAGTTTCTCTAGCAGGAGCTGTTTCTTCATTAAAATAATTACCGTAAATAGCGTTTATCTCAGCAAAATTATTCATATCAGAAATAAAAATTGTAGTTTTAATTACGTTTTCAAAAGTCATTTCTGCAGCAGCTAAAACTTCTTTTAAGTTTTCCATAACTTGTATAGTTTCTGCTTCTAATGTGTCAATATTTAATTCTCCTGTTTCTGGGTTAATTGCAATTTGACCAGAAGTGTATAATGTATTTCCACTTAAAACTGCTTGGTTGTATGGTCCTATAGGAGCAGGTGCTTTTGTTGTAGTTATTATTTTTTTCATTTGTTTAAAATTTAAAAATCTTAAATTATTTTTTATAATGTTTTTAAAATAAAGTTCTATCTGCAGGTTTTGTTTTATCCCATTTTAAATCTGATAAAACAGATGATTTAACACCAATAAAAAAGGTGTAAGAAGAATTTGTACCAAAAGGAACCCAGTTAAAATTAAACTGCCAACTATCTAAATCTCTTGTAAAATTAAACCTAGAAAAGGTGAAAGCACCTCCTTTAATATCATAACCAGAAGAATAACCAACTTTCCATTTTGGAGATAATTCTAAATTACCGCTAAACATAATACTATGTATACCAACTTCACCTGGCTCTAAACCGTTGTTGGTGTAGCTAGCAGAATAAGCTAAATTTAAAGACCAAGGTATGTCTGCGTTATAAAGTTCTGTTTTTGTTTCTTTTTCTTCTTCAGAATTTGTGTTATTTTGTTGTCCAGCTCTATTATTTGTAGGGTTTATATCTGCACCAATAACATCAACTCCATTTTGAGCTCCATTACCATTTTGGTTTTTAGAATCGTTTTTACTGTCTTTGTCAAAATCTTTACTAGAAATAGAGTAATTTGCTGTTAAACTTGCGTTGGTAAGTCTTAGAATATTAGCATTAAATTCATTTATTCTAGAACCTTCGCTATTAACCTTATAAGGGTCTAAAGAACCGCTTAAGTTTACAGCTAATTTGTCTTTAAATAATCTTGTACCGGCAGAAAAACTTACAGGAGACCAACGTAAACTATCTGCAGCAATATTATAAGAACTACTAAAGTTTAAGTTGTTTAAGATAGTTACTTTTTCATCCTCTTCATCACTATCAGGATCTTTAGGAGCTACTTTTGCTTCTAAAACGTTGTTTAAAGAAATACCAATAGAGTTACTTAAACCAGAAGAAGGTGCACCATAAATACCACTATCAAAAACTGTATAATCTAATAAGTCTGTAGCATCTGCACTTTGTTGTACTTGTTTTATGTATTTGTCTTGAAAATCTGGTCTATAAGAATAAGAAATAGATGGTCTAAATGTATGTCTAATTGTTTTTAAGCGTCCTTTTTTAAAGTTAAAAGTACCATAAATATTTGTAGATAAACTTACCCCTGCATTGTATTCTCTATAAGTTTTAAAACCTCTTAAAGTATCTGTAACTACAACATTTTCTGTAACATCATAATCTTTTTGTAGGTAATCAAATTGCCAAACTTCTTCGTAATTTGCACTAGGTGATAAAGTAAAATAATTAAATGCTTTTATATTAGTACTTGTACCAGTTGTATGTTTTACACCAGATCTTGCTGTTTCAAACATTTTACCAGTAAAAAACTCATCATCTGTAGTGTTTATTAAATACTGGCCTTGCATTGTATAGTTGAAACCCATTTTTTGAATGGGTGTTTTTTGTACACCATTTTTACCTGCAAAAGGATATTGTCTATCCATATTAACAGTTAATGAAGGTAAAGTCATTGTAATAACTTCTGTATTTGTGTTTTGTTGATGAGAAGCCGTTAAGTTTAAGTTAAACGGTGTGCCAACAAAAGTTTTACTATAACTAATAGAAGAGTTAAAAGTATTTGTTTGTGTTTGTGATATGTTATATTGATTTACAGATTCTCTAAAGAATTTACTACTACCTAAATTAACAGATGCAGAAAATCTAGAATTGGGGCTTGCTTTAGAGTCTTGACTGTGAGACCATCTAATATTATAGTTACTTGTTTTACTATAATCATCATAACCTCTAATACCACTAATTGTGTTCTCGTAACTAAAGTTAAAAGAACCATTAAAACGATACCTTTTTTTGTAGCTAGAGCTTAATCTTGTACCCCAACTTCCGTTAGCATAAACATCTGCCAATACGCTTAAATCCATATAATTACTTATCGCAAAGTAATAACCTCCGTTTTGAATACCAATACCTCTATCTGTACTACCTGTATCAAAAGAAGGAATTAAAAAACCAGAAGTACTTGTTTCTGTGATAGGAAAATAGGCAAACGGTAGAAAAACAGGGGTAGGAATATCTGCAATAACTAAATTACTAGAACCAACAATTATTTTTTTACCAGGTACTAATTTGGCTCTATCTGTAGCAATATAATAATCTGGGTTTTCTTTTTCTGATGTAGTAAACTTTATGTTTCTTACATATATTGTAGAATCATTTACTCTTTTGGTTTTTTCACCATAAGTAAACATTTCTCCTTGTTTGGTTTTAAGACCATATATTAAAGCTCTTTCACTATCAAAGTTGTAGATAATAGAGTCTTGCTCAGATTCTTGACTACCTTGTTTAAAGACAGGTCTTTGTGTGTATCCAGTACTATCTATAATTCCTTTAGCAAAAATTACATTTTTCTTATAATCAATAATAACAATACCCGCTTTTAAATCTATATCTGTATAAGTTATATGAGCTTCATTATAAAGAGTAACGGTTTTTTCTTTAGCATTTTGTATTGTATAATCTTTAGCGGTATGTAAAATAATATCTTCTATAGATTCTTTTCTTTTTAAAGAGTCTACAGCAATAGTATCTGTTTTTTTTATGCCTAAAGAATCTATATTATTTTTAATAACAGAATCTTTTACAGAAATTAAAGCAGTATCTTTTTTTAGAATGGTATCTGCTATTTTAAGTTTTCGTTTAATATCTTGCGAGAATCCTGCTTTTATAGAAAAGAGAAAGCAAAATAAAAGTATATATGATAGATTTGTTTGCAATGCTATAAATACTATTTTTGTAATAGAGTAAAAGTATGGTTCAATTTTTGAAGCACCAAATTATAAAATGCCAAAATTAGTTAATTTTTATTGATGATATTTCAACAAACTCACAAAATTAAATTCAAAGCTAGAAATCTTTTTCTTTTCTTGTTTTTATTCTCTTTTTTAATAAGTACTAAGACTGTTTTTGCTCAAAAAAAATATGTTATAGTTTTAGATGCTGGTCATGGAGGTAAAGACCCAGGTAATTTAGGAAATGGTTATAGGGAAAAAGATATTGCATTAAAAGTTACGCTTCTTGTAGGTAAAGAATTGGCAAAAAATAAGGCAATAAAAGTAATTTATACAAGAAAAACAGATACTTATCCAGCGTTATGGAAAAGAGGGCAGATTGCAAATGAAGCCAATGCAGATTTATTTGTATCTATCCATTGCGATTCTTATCAACCTAGACCTTCTGCACACGGCGCAGGAACTTTTGTATTAGGATTAAGGGGTAACAAGCAAAATTTAGAAATTGCAAAAAGAGAAAATGCGTCTATTTTATTAGAAGATAATTATCAGAAAAATTACGAAGGTTTTGATCCTAATTCTGCAGAATCTGTAATTGGTTTATCTCTTTTACAAGAAGAAAATTTAGATAAAAGTTTAGAACTAGCCAGTTTAATTCAGCATAATTTTACATCCAAATTAAAAAGAAAAGATAGAAAAGTAAAGCAAGATAATTTTCAGGTTTTAAGAGAAACAATTATGCCAAGTGTTCTGATAGAGTTAGGCTTTTTAACAAACAATAGCGAGGGTAAATATCTTAACTCTAAAAAAGGACAGCAACAAATGGCAAAGTCTATTGCAGAAGCTATTAGCGATTATATAAATCATTTAAAGTTAAATACAGTTGCTAATATTTCTACACCTTCATCTAAGTCAACTTCTGTTTCTTATACAAGTGTGGCGGTAAGTTCTATTGAATATAAGGTTCAAATAGCGTCTAGTAAAAATAAAATAGCAACAAAATCTTATAACTTTAAAGGTCTTAAAAGTATACAAAGAGTACAAGTAGGTAGTTATTATAAATATTACTACGGTAATACAAGTAATTATAAAGATGTTAAAAAATCTTTAAACCTAGCAAAGACAAAAGGTTACAAATCTGCATTTGTAGTTGCTTTTAAGAATGGTAAAAAGATTTCTGTAACAGAAGCTATTAAAATGCAGTAGATTTGGTAGTATCTACCAAAAATTATTAGTAATATTGTTATTAAATTTATATTAATGTCTAGAGAATTAAAAACAGGAATTATTGCTATTGTTGTAATTGCATTATTTATATGGGGTTATAATTTTTTAAAGGGACAAAACTTATTTGATGGTAATACACGTAATTTTAAAGTAGAATATAGTAACATAGCAGGCTTAACAGAGTCTAGTTTGGTTACAATAAACGGCCTTAAAGTAGGTAAGGTAACTAACATAGAGTTTAATAGAGCAAAAGATAAAAGAGGACATTTAGTTGTAAGTTTTGTCATAGAAAAAGATTTTAAGTTTTCTAAAAAAAGTATTGTTAAAATATATTCGCCAAGTCCTTTAGGGGGGTCTAATTTAGCAATTATACCAGAGTATGATGGAGAGGAAGCGGTTTCTGGAGATACGCTAACAGGAGAGGTTGAGTCTAGTTTATTTACTTCTATAGGAGAGCGTTTAGATCCTATTCAGTCTAAATTAGAACATGTTATGGTTAGTGCAGATTCTCTATTTAAAAACATAAATAATGTTTTAGATACAGAAACTCAAAATAGTTTAAAAACGTCTGTAAAATCATTAGAGTTTACATTGTCAGAGGTTAAAAAAACAATGTTATCTATTAACGGAATTTTAGACACAAGTTCATCAGATTTACAAGAAAGTATAAAAAACACAAAGGTAATAACAGAAAATTTCTCTAAAGTTTCAGATACATTAGCAAATGCTAATATTGGTGAAATTATTAAAAAAGCAGAAGTTACACTTAATTCGGCAAACTCAATGTTAGCAGGTATTAACTCGGGTAAAGGAACCATTGGTAAGTTAATAAAAGATGATCAGCTATATGATAATATGACTAGTGCTACAGAAGAATTAGAAAACTTATTAAGAGAAATGAAATTGAATCCTAAACGATTTGTACATTTTTCTTTGTTTGGTAAAAAAGCAAAACCATATACACCAAATTCAGAAGAAGAAACTAATTAAATAATTTTAAAATTTAATATGCAATACTTACCAAATATAATTTTTGCTCTAGCTTTAGCTTTCGGAATTGGTTTTTTTGTGATGAATATTCGCAAATTATCTAGAAATATTAAATTAGGTAAAGATATTGATAGAACCGATAATAAGCCTGAAAGATTAAAAAATATGATAATGATTGCTCTTGGGCAATCTAAAATGGTAAAAAGACCTCTTTCTGGTGTTTTACATATTATTGTTTATGTAGGTTTTATAATTATCAATATAGAAGTTTTAGAGATTATTATAGATGGATTATTTGGTACACATAGAATTTTTAAAGGTGTTTTAGGTGATACTTTTTACGGATTTTTAATTGGTACTTTCGAAATTTTAGCATTTTTAGTTTTTGTGGCCGTAATAATTTTTTGGTTGCGTAGAAATATATCCAATATTCAACGTTTTTTAAGTAAAGAAATGAACGGTTGGCCTAAAAATGATGGAAATTATATTCTGTATTTTGAAATGGTTTTAATGACTCTGTTTCTAGTGATGAATGCAACAGATGTTTCATTTCAACAAACGGGTATTGGTAATGTTATAAGTCAATTTATAGTTCCTCTTTTTGATGGGTTTTCTGAAGAAACTTTGCATACAATAGAAAGAAGTGCTTGGTGGATTCATATTTTAGGTATTTTAGTTTTCTTAAACTATTTATATTACTCTAAGCATTTGCATATTTTATTAGCATTTCCAAACACATATTTTGCCAACTTAAAACCTAAAGGTCAGTTTACAAATTTAGAGTCGGTTACTAAAGAGGTAAAATTAATGATGGATCCAGATGCAGATCCTTACGCAATGCCTGCTGAAGGAGAAGAGGAAGCCGAACCAGAAAAATTTGGGGCTTCTGATGTTGCAGATTTAAATTGGGTTCAATTAATGAATTCTTACACGTGTACAGAGTGTGGTAGATGCACATCTGCTTGTCCTGCAAACCTTACAGGTAAAGAATTATCACCTAGAAACATTATGATGAAAACTCGTGATCGTTTAGAAGAGGTTGGTAGAAATATAGACGCAAATAAAGGAAAGTTTGTTGACGATGGAAAACAATTATTAAACGATTATATAACTCCAGAAGAACTTTGGGCATGTACAAGTTGTAATGCTTGCGTAGAAGAATGTCCTGTAAATATAGATCCTCTTTCTATTATTATAGATATGAGAAGATATTTAGTGATGGAAGAAAGTGCTGCTCCACAAGAATTAAATATGATGATGACTAATGTAGAAAATAACGGAGCACCTTGGCAATATAATCAACAAGATAGATTAAATTGGGCAAACGAAGAATAAACTAATTTTTAATTCATAATTACCAATTACATTAATTGGTAATTTAAATTTATAATTTATGATAGTACCTACAATGGCAGATATGATGGCGCAAGGTAAGCAACCAGAAGTGTTGTTTTGGGTTGGTGCAGCAGGAAGTTATGATGATCGCGCAAAAAAAATATCAAGAGCTTTTGTAAAAATATTGCACCAAGCTAATGTAGATTTTGCTGTTTTAGGTACAGAAGAATCATCTACAGGCGATGCAGCAAAAAGAGCAGGAAATGAGTTTCTGTTTCAAATGCAAGCAATGATGAATATAGAGGTGTTAAATGGCTACGAAATAAAAAAAATTGTTACTTGCGATCCTCATTCTTTTAATACGTTAAAAAATGAATATCCTTCTTTAGGAGGAAAATATGAAGTTTTTCATCATACACAATTCATTCAAAAATTAATATCAGAAGGACGTTTAGATATTAATAACATTACTTTAAAAGGAAAAAAAGTTACATTTCACGATCCTTGTTATTTAGGTAGAGCTAATGATGTTTATGAGTCTCCTAGAGATTTAATTAGAAGGTTAGGTGTAAATTTAGCTGAAATGAAACGTAATAAATCTACAGCACTTTGTTGTGGAGCAGGTGGTGCACAAATGTTTAAAGATGCAGAAAAAGGGACTAAAGAAATTAACGTTTTAAGAACCGAAGATGCTTTAGAAACAAAGCCTAATATTATTGCTACAGGTTGTCCTTATTGTAATACAATGATGACAGACGGAATTAAATTTAAAGAAAAAGAAAAAGAAGTTGTTGTTAAAGATATTGCAGAATTAATTGCTGAAGCTAATAATCTATGATACTAAAGAAATGCCATCTGTAAAAAAAGAACACTTATCAAATGTATATTTAGAGCTTAATGCTTTAAAGTCTGAAAAGGAAAAACTGGAATCTAATATTGTAAATACTGCTACAGAATTAGAAAGTTTAAAGTCTGAAAAACAGATTTTGCAATCTACTATAGAAGATAAAAATTCTAAATTAGAAGCTTTAAAATTAGGTAAAGGTCAGTTAGAATCTAATTTTGTAAAATTAAACTCAGAGTTAGGTGCTTTAAAATCAGAAAAAGAAAAATTACAATCTAGTATTGTTGTTGTAAGTTCAGAACTAGACTCTTTAAGGTCAGAAAAACAAATTTTACAATCTACTATAGAGGATAAAGACTCTAAATTAGAGACTTTAAAGTTAAGTAAAGGTCAGTTAGAGTCTAATCTTGTAAAAGTAAATTCAGAATTAAATACATTAAAATTAGAAAAAGATAAATTAGAGTCTAGCTACGATGCATTAAACTCTGAATTAGGTTCTGTAAAATTAGATAAAATGCAATTGCAAACTAGTTTTATGGATTTAAAAGCGTTATCTAATACTGTAAAAAAGAAAAGTAAAAGAAATAGCGTTATCTTTTTTATAATCTTATTAGTATCTACACTTCTTTTAATATTTGTTTATTTTAACTATTCTAAATCTAAATCAGAACTAAAAACTGTAGAAGAAAAACAGTTTGTATTGTTAGACAGTATAAATAAATTAAAACTAAAATTAGCAACACCAACTCCTGTTATAAAGAATGATACTATACCAGAAGTTACTTATAGTTTACAGTTAGGTATTTTTAAAAATTTAAATATAGATTTTAAAAATATAGAAGATGTAAAGCTTAAAGAAATAAAAACTGATAACGGAAATATTTATCAACTAGGGGCTTTTACTACATACAAAGAAGCTACTTTATTTAAAAATGAAATTAAAAAAATGGGATTAAAAGATGTTTTTTTAGTGCCTTATAATAAAGAAAATAAAAGGATTAGCATAAAAGAAGCTCTAGTTTTAAGTAAAGAAGAAGAGTTTATAGCAAATTAACTTATTGTATAAATGGGTCTTGTAATTTTAATAAAATGTTTGCAAACGAAATAGTTTCTAGTTTTCCGGATATTACAGAAGTAACATTTAAATCAATTAATAAAAAGTATTTAAAAGTTATTTTAATCAATATATTATTATTTTTTTCTGTAGTGCTTATAGGACTTTTTTTAGCAGATTATTTTAGTTTTTTTAATAAAATTAGTTCTTATACCTATTTAATTTACATGGTATTTACTCTTGTATTTATAATTACTTGTTTTATTACATATGTAGGATTTAAAAAAAGAAAATATGCTATTAGAGAAAAAGATGTTTCTTACAAAAGTGGTATTTTCTTTAAAAAAATTACAACGGTTCCTTTTTCTAGAATACAACATATAGAAGTTGATGAAGGTCCGGTTTCTAGGTTTTTTAAATTGGCTTCTTTAAGTGTTTTTACTGCAGGAGATAGTAGTGACGATTTAGAAATAAAAGGAATTACTAAAATAGAAGCATTAGAAATTAAAGAATTTATTACCAAAAAAATTAATGAGTAAAACGTTTGATTTTAGCCAATTTTCTCATCAATCTAAAAAAGGAATTTTAGTAATCTACGGAAACCTTTTGTATAAGTTTATAAAAGTTACTTGGATTTTTCTTTTTATTGTTTTTAAAGATTTTTCTCAATTTACAGATCAGAAATTAATATACATTTATTTAGGTCTTGGCTTTTTTCTGTTATTTTTTCTAATAAGAGCTTATTTAATTTTTATAAACTTTAAGTTTAAAATAGCAGACAATCATTTTATTTTAAAACAAGGAATTTTAAAAAAAACCGATACTTCTATTTCTTTTGATAGAATTCAGAATATTAATTTTAAGCAAAATATTATACAGCAATTAATTAATGTGCATGAAGTAAATATAGAAACAGCAGGTTCTAACAAAACAGAAATTTCTATAAAAGCAATGTCTTTTTTAAAAGCCAAAGCACTTAAAAATCAACTAACAAGTAATAAAATTATAGAAGAAATAGTTGTTGATAAAAGCAAGGAAAAGCCTTTTTTAAAAATTAGCCCTTTAGAATTGTTAAAGATTAGTTTAACAGAAAACCACATACAGAGTTTACTTGTTTTTTTGGCTTTATTGTTTGGTTTGTTTCAGCAACTTCAACAAGTTTTTAAAGGATTTTTAAAAGATAATATTGTTTCAGATTACGTTAGAGAAAGTAGTAGTTCTTTTCAACAAAGTTTATTTCTAATAATAGTATGTGTAATTTTATTAGTTTTTACAGCAATACTAAGTTCTTTTGTAAGAGTATTTTTATTTCATTTTAATTTAAGAGTTTATGTAAAAGATAATGCTTTTGAAATTTATCAGGGTTTATTTACAAAGAAATCGTTTATTCTAAAGAAAGAAAAAATTCAGAATATTACCATTTCTACCAATCCTATAAAAAAGATTTTAGGCATATCATTCATCACCTTTAAACAAGCTGTAAGTGGAAAAGTAAATCAGAAAAAAGAAAAATTAATAAGGATTGTAGGTTGTAAAGAAGCACAAGTAAAAAAGGTTAAAGAGTTGCTTTTTAATTTTGCAGATGTAGATCAATTAGAAAGAAAACAAGTGCATGTATATTTAAAAATAAGAATGTATTTAAGAGTTTTACTTCTTTTATCAATTATAAATTGTGGTTTTTATTTCTTGTTTCATAATGTTGAAATCTATTCTACTAATTTACTTTTAATTCCTTTTTTTTACTTTATCATCAACTTAATTTATAAAAAGAGATTTTATAAAATTAGTGATAAAGTTTTATTAGTTGGCAATGGTAGTATAGAAACACATTTAACTTATTTGCCTTTTTTTAAAGTACAAAACATTAAAATGACACAAACTTTTTTTCAAGAAAGAAATAAGGTTGTAGATTTGGTGTTTCAAACCGCTTCAGGAAAAATTAAGCTTCCTTGTATAGAAAAACAAGAAGCAGTAAAAATTTACAATTATACTTTGTTTAAAGTAGAAAGCAGTAAGAATTTATGGATGTAAAAAGCTATATAAAAGCAGCGCGTTTAAGAACATTACCTTTGTCTGTTTCAGGAATTATTGTGGGTGCTGTTTTGGGTAATCAATCTTTAATATATCAAACCAGTAATAAAACTTCGGTTTTAGAATCTTCAATTTTTTGGTTGGCAATTTTAACAACAATTGGTTTTCAGGTGTTGTCTAATTTTGCAAATGATTATGGAGACGGAATTAAAGGTTCTGATAAAAATAGAACAGGAGAAGCGCGTATGGTTTCATCTGGAGCAATAACACCTAAACAGATGAAATTGGCAATGATAATTACTACAATTATTACTTTAATAATTGCTTTATCATTAATTTATGTGTCTTTTGGTAGCGAAAACTTTGTGTATTCTATTTTGTTTTTTGGCTTAGGTGTAGCTTCAATTGTAGCAGCTATAAAATATACCGTTGGTAAATCTGCTTACGGTTATAGTGGTTTTGGTGATGTTTTTGTATTTGTTTTTTTCGGATTATTAAGCGTTGTTGGTAGTTATTTCTTGTATACAAAACAGATCAATTTTCAAATATTTTTACCCGCAATTTCTATAGGCTTCTTAAGCACAGCAGTTTTAAATTTAAATAATTTAAGAGATAGAGAAGAGGATAAAAAAAATAATAAAAATACTTTAGTTGTAAAATTAGGCATTGATAAAGCTAAAAATTATCATTATTTTCTAATTATATCAGCTTTAATAATTGCATTGTTATTTGTGTTTTTAGATTTTAGAAATAGATATCAATTATTTTTTTTAGTTGCGTTTATTCCGTTAATTAAAAACATAATAACAGTTGCAAAAAACAAGGTTCCGGGAGAGTTAGATGGCGAGTTAAAAAAAGTAGCATTAAGTACGTTTCTTTTTGCAATTCTCTTTTCAATCGGACAAATTTTTTAAAATAATTTATGAAAAGAATAAAAATAATTTTAGCGATTATATCTTTTATTGTAGTCGCTTTTTTGTTAACAGGTATTATTGTAAAAGAAACAACTTATACTGTTAAGGTGTCTGTTAACAAACCGGTAGAAGAAGTTTTTAAAACATTTAATACATCAGGAAATATTAAAAATTGGATTCCCGAAATTAAATCTGTAGAGGTTGTAAACGATAATCCTGGTAAAGTTGGTAGCATTTATAAAATGACTATTGATGCAAATGGTGAAGAAATAATTACTACAGAAAAAGTTTTAGATTTTGTAGAAAATAAAAAGGTAACTTTATTTTTTGATGCAGAAAATATGCTAAAAAAAGATGAGTATCTTTTTACTGAAAATAACGGAATAACTACTGTTACATTAAATGCTAGTTGCCAAAGCGATTCTTATATAATGGCTTGTATGTTTCCTCTTTTTAAGAGCACTTTTGTAAAACAAGACCAATCTTATATGGATAGTTTTAAAGCATTTGTAGAAAAACATTAAAATCTTTTTTTTTGATAAAAGCAAGTTATAAGAAATACATTCTTAATTTTAAAAATCCGAGCGGAACATCACGCGGAATTTTAAGAACAAAAGAAACATGGTTTATCATTTTAGAAAAAAATGGTAAAAAAGGTATTGGAGAAACCGGATTATTTAGAGGTTTAAGTATTGATGATGTTTCTAATTACGAAGAAAAATTAATATGGGTTTGTAACAATATTAATCTTGGTTTAGAAAAATTATTATTAGAGTTGATAGAATTCCCGTCTATTCAATTTGGTTTAGAACAAGCTTTTTTATCATTACAAAGTAAAACAGAGTTTGATTTATTTCCATCAGAATTTACCAAAGGAAATACAGCCATTTCTATAAATGGTTTAATTTGGATGGGAGAAAAACAGTTTATGAAAAATCAAATAAAAGAAAAACTAAAAGCAGGTTTTTCTTGTATTAAAATGAAAATTGGAGCAATTGATTTTGATATTGAAATTGATTTATTAAAATCCATCAGAAAAGAATTTACATCAAAAGAAATAGAATTAAGAGTAGATGCAAACGGAGCTTTTAACCCTAAGAAAGCGTTAGAAAAGTTAAAGGTTTTATCAGAATTAGAACTCCATTCTATAGAGCAACCTATTAAACAAGGTCAAATTCAAGAAATGGCAAGTTTATGTGCAAAAACACCTTTGCCAATTGCTTTAGATGAAGAGTTGATTGGTGTTTTTTCATCAGAAGATAAAAAAGAACTTTTAAAAACTATAAATCCCCAATATATTATTTTAAAACCAAGTTTAATTGGTGGTTTTGCAGGAAGCAAAGAATGGATTAATTTTGCAGAAGCAAACAAAGCTGGTTGGTGGATAACATCTGCATTAGAAAGCAATGTGGGTTTAAATGCAATAGCTCAATTTACAAGTACTTTAAAAAGTAAATTGCCACAAGGCTTAGGTACTGGAGGTTTATTTACAAATAATTTTAATAGTCCGTTAGAGGTTAAAAGCGGATCTTTACATTATAACCCAACAAAAAGTTGGCAATTTAATTTATAATCATGAATTTTATACAACAAGCATTTAAAGGAAGAAATGAGTGGTATCATTGGGTATTAACAATTATGTTAGTTTTTGTTGGTTGGCAAATTATTGGGGTTTTTCCTTTAACTATTGTTGCTTATTTACAAGCAGGTAATACGGCAGAGTTTATGCAAGCTGCACAAGATAGCTTTATGTCTTTAGGTATAGATAAAAATTTGTTTTTATTTTTAATGATTGTTATGTTTATGTTTGGTTTAGCAAGTCTTATTATAGGTGTTAAAGCTATCCATAAAAGAACTTTTACATCATTAGTAACTAGTAGAAATAAAATAGATTTTAAACGTTTTTTCTTCGGATTTTTTACTTGGGGAATTATTTCTGCCATTGTAATTTCTATAGGCATTTATATATCTCCAGAAAATTATGTTTGGAACTTTAATTCGATACCTTTTTTTACATTATTAGCCGTTTCTTTTCTGTTTTTACCGTTTCAAACTTCGTTTGAAGAATTACTTTTTAGAGGTTATTTTATGCAAGGTTTGGGTATTATAGCAAAAAATAGATGGTTGCCATTAATTGTAACTTCTGTCTGTTTTGGTTTGTTACATGGCGCAAATCCAGAAGTAGAAAAGTTAGGTTATATTTCTATGGTTTTTTACATTGGTACAGGTTTATTTTACGGAATAACTACTTTAATGGATGAAGGAACCGAATTAGCATTGGGCTTACATGCTATAAATAATATTGTTGCTGCTTTTTTTGTAACTACAGATTGGACCGTTTTTCAAACGGATGCTTTATATGTAGATACCTCAGAACCATCTGTTCGATGGGAAATGTTTTTTCCGGTTTTAGTTTTATATCCATTAATGTTGTTATTATTTTCTAAAAAATATGGATGGAAAAATTGGTTAGAAAAATTGACTGGTAAAATAGAAAAGCCTTTAACAATTAAAGAAAATGATACTTTTTTAAATGAATTGGGAGCAAAATAAATTTCATAAAGAATTTAAATTAAACGGATTTTCATTTTCTTCTGTCGATGAAATTTTAGCTTATACAAAAGACTTTTCTAATGAAATTTACCAATTTTTAAAAGATTGGTTTTCATCAGAAGAATTTATTTTGGTACAAACTTCTGGTTCTACAGGAATTCCTAAAAAAATAAAATTACAAAAAAAGCAGATGATCAATTCTGCAGAAGCAACAGGTAGTTTTTTTGATATCAAAGAAAAAACAACAGCATTATTATGTTTGTCTGTTAATTATATTGCAGGTAAAATGATGTTGGTAAGAGCCTTAACTTTAGGTTGGCATTTAGATGTTGTAGCTGCCACTTCTTTTCCTTTAGAAGAAACAAATAAAAAGTATGATTTTTCTGCAATGGTGCCTTTGCAGTTAGAAAACTCTATAAACCATCTTTATAAGGTTAAAAAACTAATTGTTGGCGGTGGTGTAGTTTCTGCTTTATTAAGAAAAAAAATACAGAAATCTAGTTGTGTTATTTATGCAACTTACGGCATGACGGAAACAATTACTCATATTGCCATTAAACAATTAAATCAAATTACTATTTATCCTAATTTTTATAAAGTATTACAGAATGTAACAATTTATAAAGATGTAAGAAACTGTTTGGTAATTAGAGCTCCTAAAGTTTCTAATGAAGTTGTTTTTACTAATGATATTGTGCGTTTAGTTTCTGATACTGAGTTTGAGTGGTTAGGTCGTTTTGATAATGTAATTAATTCTGGAGGAATAAAATTACATCCAGAAAAGATTGAAGAAAAGATTTCTAGAGTAATAGAAAATAGGTTTTTTGTTATTGGTGTTTCTGATAAAAAATTGGGAGAGAAATTAATTTTAATTGTAGAAGGAGTTCATCAATCTATAGATTTAAAAAGTGCAGAATTATCAAAGTTTGAAGTGCCTAAAGAAATCTATTTTATTGATAAATTTATAGAAACAGAAACAAAAAAAATCCAACGTAAAAAAACATTGGATTTAATATCTATTTTATAAAATACAATTTTTACATTTCCATTGAGTGATATACGTTTTGTACATCATCATCTTCTTCTAATCTTTCTAAAAGTTTTTCTACATCTGCCTGTTGTTCTTCATTTAACTTAGTAGTAGTTGTAGGTATTCTCTCAAAACCAGAAGATAAAATTTCTATACTATTCTCTTCAAAGAAAGATTGTAATGCTCCAAATTGCTCAAAAGGAGCGTAAATAATTACACCTTCTTCATCATCAAAAACTTCTTCTACTTCAAAGTCTATTAATTCTAGTTCTAATTCTTCCATATCCATAGTAATATCTTCCTTTTTTAAGGTAAAATTACAAGTATGGTCAAACATAAAAACAACAGAACCAGAAGTTCCTAAATTTCCATCACATTTATTAAAAGCAGCTCTTACGTTGGCTACAGTTCTATTATTATTGTCTGTTGCAGTTTCTAACAAAACAGCAATTCCGTGCGGAGCATAACCTTCAAATAATACTTCTTTATAGTTAGCAGTATCTTTGTCTGTTGCCTTTTTTATAGCTCTTTCTACATTGTCTTTAGGCATATTTGCAGCCTTGGCATTTTGTATAACAGCTCTTAAACGAGAGTTTGTGTCTGGGTTTGGTCCGCCTTCTTTAACCGCCATAACAATGTCTTTACCAATTCTAGTAAAAGTCTTTGCCATTGCAGACCAACGTTTCATTTTTCTTGCTTTCCTAAACTCAAATGCTCTACCCATTTCTAAATGATTTTTTTAATATAAAGTATAGCTACAAATGTAAAGGTTTGATTGATTTTTTACAATTTTTTTGAATGCTGATTTTATTAAAAAAATACCTATATATGGGTATTGTGAGGAGAAGGAGTTGTTTGTACTTTTAAAGAGTAATTTTAAATACTTTTTATAAGAAAAAGTTAAGAAGAGATAAAAAAGAAATTGCTATGAAAAAGAAAAATAAAGAATTAAATCTCCCTCAAATTTAGTTTTTTAATACTCCTGAAAAGATTTGATTTTCAGGAGTATTTTTTTGAAGTATTATTTTAAAAGATTAAAAGTTTCTTTAGCTATTTCTAACTCTTCATTAGTTGGTATCACTAAAACTTTTATTTTAGAATTTGCTGTTTGAATTTCTCTAATTTCTTTAGAGCGAATGCTATTTTTTTCTTCATCTAATTCAATGCCTAAAAAATCTAAATTATTACAAGATAATTGTCTCATTAAACTAGAATTTTCACCAATACCAGCAGTAAAAATAATGGCATCTAAACCATTTAAAATAGTAGCATAAGAGCCTATAAACTTCTTAATTCTATAAGCTGCTAAATTTAAGGCGTTTATACAATCTTTGTTACCTTTACTAGCATTTTCTTCAATTTCTCTTAAATCAGAAAAGCCAGTTAACCCTTTCATTCCAGATTCTTTTTGTAATAAACTATTAACTTCATCTGCTGTTTTATTTAATTTTTTCATTAAAAAGAAAACTACAGAATGATCAATATCTCCAGATCTGGTTCCCATAATTAAACCGTTAGTAGGAGAGAAGCCCATAGAAGTATCAATACATTTACCGTCTTTTACAGCCGCCATACTACAACCATTACCTAAGTGAATGGTAATTATTTTTGATGTTTCTTGTTTTAAATGTTCTATTGCTTTTTCTGAAACATATTTATGACTAGAACCATGAAAACCGTAAGCTCTTACTTTATTTTCTTTTAAATATTTATTTGGTATTGCATATTGATAAGCTTCTTGTGGCATTGTTTGATGAAAAGCAGTATCAAACACAACAGCTTGTTTTGCAGAAGTAAAAATAGCTTCAGCAACTTCTATACCTGTTAAATGTGCAGGATTGTGTAAAGGTGCTAAATCAAATAAATCTTTTATATTTTCTTTTACTTTTTCTGTAACTAAAACAGTACCATTATATCTACTACCACCATGCACAACTCTGTGGCCAATAGCTACAATTTGATCAACAGAAGTAATTACACCCAATTCTGTATCTAATAAGGCTTCAGCTACTTTTTTTAATCCTACTTCGTGGTTTAAAATAGGTAGAACTTCAGAGTGTTTTTTATCTCCTTTTTCATGTGTAAAAATAGCATCTTGCATACCAATTCTTTCTACTAAACCAACACATTTTACAATTTGTGATGGCATTTCTATTAGTTGGTATTTTAAAGATGATGAGCCTGCGTTTAAAATTAAAATATTCATGTTATCCTTGGTGTGCTTGTATTGCTGTTAATAAAACTGTGTTAAAAATATCATCTACTGTACAACCTCTACTTAGGTCGTTTACAGGTTTGTTTAAACCTTGTAACATTGGGCCAATAGCTAAGGCACCAGTTTCTCTTTGTATTGCTTTGTAGGTGTTGTTTCCTGTATTTAAATCTGGAAAAATTAAAACAGATGCCTGACCAGCAACCTCAGAGTTTGGCATTTTTGTTTTTGCTACAGACATATCTACAGCAGCATCATATTGTATTGGACCTTCAATTTTTAAATTTGGTTGTTTTTCTTTTACAATTTCTGTTGCTTTTCTTACTTTTTCTACTTCTTCTCCTTTTCCAGAATTTCCAGAAGAATAAGATAACATTGCAACTCTTGCATCAATACCAAAAGCCTCTGCAGATTGAGCAGAAGAAATAGCTATTTCTGCTAATTGAGCTGCATTAGGATTTGGGTTTACAGCACAATCTCCCATTACGGAAACTCTATCTGATAAACACATAAAAAATACAGATGATACTACAGAAACACCAGGTTTTGTTTTAATTAATTGTAATGATGGTTTTATTGTGTGCATTGTAGTGTGTACTGCGCCCGAAACCATTCCGTCTGCCAATCCATTCATAATCATTAAAGTTCCGTAATAAGAAACATCACTTACAAGGTCTTGAGCAGTTGTTTCTGTCATTCCTTTGTGTTTACGTGCTTCGTATAATGTTTTTGCAAAATCTTTATTATGAATAGAATCTTCTGGATTTAAGATATTAATTTTATCTAAATCTATTTGTAAACCTATTTGGTCGCATTTTAATTGTATGGCAGCTTTATCACCTAATAATGTTAAATCTACAATGTCTAAAAGTTGTAAACGTGCAGCGGCAGCAATAATTCTTTCATCATCACCTTCTGGTAATACAATATGTTTTTTATTAGTTCTTGCTCTTTGCAATAAACTATATTGAAACATACTTGGTGTTAATTTATCTGATTTGTATGATGTAAGTGTATTTGTTAAGACTTCTGCATTTACATATTTATCAAAAGTATCTAATGATAATAAAATCTTTTTGTTATGTGTAGCGTAAATTTTAGATTTTACAGAGCCAATTTTATTAGAAATACCAAAAGTACCTCCATCAACAGAAATAATTGGTACAGTAGATTGTACACCTTCTATAAGTTTTAAAATAGATTCTTCAGGAATAATAGTTCCTGTTAAAATAATACCTGCAATTTTAGGGTAATTACTAGAAGCGTTTGCCTGTAAAGCACCTAAAATAATATCAGCTCTATCACCAGGAGTTACTACTAATGCATTTTCTTTTAATCTTGTTAAATAATTACGTAATTGCATTGCACCTGTACTGTAACTACCAATAGCGTTATCTAAAAATTGTTCACCAAATAAAACTCTTCCTTTTAAGGCTTGTACTACTTCTTTAACAGTAGGATTTGCTAAAAAGTCTATTTTAGGAATGATGTCTATTTGTAAGTTTTTTGGAAAACTTTTTTCTAACTCTTTTTTAATGTAATCAATTTCATCAAGCTCTATTTTGTTGGCAATAATACCAATAACATCTACTTCTTTATTAATAAAAGATTTATATGTTAATTGCATTGTATTGATAAAATCTTTTTTCTTTTTACCATTACCAGAACCAACTATTAGAGCAGGTATACCAAGGTTTTTGGCAATCATTAAATTTACATCTAATTCTGTAAAACCACCTTCACCAGAAAAATCTGTACCTTCTACCAATACATAATCGTATTTAGCTTCTAATTTTTTGTATTTTTTAATTACTTGATGAATTACATCATCTGTTTTACCTTCACTTAAAAGCTCTACTACTTCGCTTTGTTTATATGCATAACAATCGTTATAATCGATGTCTAAGTTAAAGAAGTTAATTGCAGTATTTGTATGGTTATCAAATTTAATGTCGTCTGTTTCATTAATAATAGGTCTAAAATATCCGACTTTAGTAGATTTGGTTAGCATCATTCTTAAAAGACCTAATGATACCAAAGATTTACCACTGTCTGATTCTATTGCGGCAATGTAGATAGCTTTACTCATTTTTAATTAATTATTTTAGCAAAAATATAGTTTAAAAAAACTATTTATTATGATAATAGTCAGTTGTTTTAACAGAGATATTATGTTTTTAATTTAAATTTTAGACTTGTAAAACACCCATATTAAATTGTTTTTTAATAGGTGCGTGGTTAGCAGCTTCAATACCCATAGAAACCCAAGTTCTAGTATCCAGCGGGTTTATAATAGCATCGGTCCAGATTCTTGCAGCCGCATAGTAAGGTGAAATCTGTTTGTCGTAACGAGATTTAATTTTGTCAAATAATTCTGCTTCTTTTTCTGGAGTAATTTCTTCTCCTTTCTTTTTTAGAGATGCCGTTTCTATTTGTAATAATACTTTGGCTGCAGAGTTACCACTCATTACAGCTAGTTCTGCACTTGGCCAAGCAGCAATTAAAGTTGGGTCGTATGCTTTACCACACATAGCATAGTTACCTGCACCATAAGAATTACCTATTATTATGGTAAATTTAGGCACAACAGAATTGCTAACAGCATTTACCATTTTTGCTCCATCTTTTATAATGCCTCCATGTTCTGATTTAGAACCAACCATAAAACCAGTAACATCTTGTAAGAAAACTAAAGGTATTTTTTTCTGATTACAATTGGCAATAAATCTAGTTGCCTTGTCTGCAGAGTCGTTATAAATTACTCCACCAAATTGCATTTCGCCTTTTTTAGTTTTTACTAATTTACGTTGATTTGCAATAATACCAACAGCCCAACCATCAATCCTGGCATAACCAGTAATAATAGTTTGCCCATAACCTTCTTTATATTGTTCAAAATCAGAGTTATCTACCAAACGCTTAATGATTTCTAACATATCATATTGCGCATTTCTTTCTTTTGGTAAAATGCCAAAAATTTCATCTTCATTTTCCTTTGGAGGAAATGAAGTTGTTCTACTAAAACCAGCTTTATCATAATCACCAATTTTATCAACAATAAATTTTATTTTATCTAAGGCATCTTTATCATCTTTTGCTTTGTAGTCTGTTACACCAGAAATTTCGCAATGTGTTGTTGCGCCACCTAAAGTTTCATTGTCAATAGATTCGCCAATTGCAGCTTTTACCAAATAACTACCTGCTAAAAAGATACTAGCTGTTTTGTCTACAATAATCGCTTCATCGCTCATAATTGGTAAATATGCACCACCTGCTACACAGCTTCCCATAACAGCAGAAATTTGAGTAATTCCCATGCTGCTCATTATAGCATTATTTCTAAAAATACGACCAAAATGTTCTTTATCAGGGAAAATTTCATCTTGCATTGGCAGATAAACACCCGCAGAATCTACTAAGTAAATGATAGGTATTTTATTTTCTATGGATATTTCTTGAGCTCTTAAGTTTTTTTTGCCGGTAATAGGAAACCAAGCGCCTGCTTTTACGGTTGCATCATTAGCAACAACAATACATTGTTTGCCTTTTATATAACCAATTTTTACAACAACACCACCGGAAGGGCAACCTCCATGTTCTACATACATACCCTCACCAGCAAAAGCTCCAATCTCAATCGATTTCTTGTCAGAATCTAACAAATAATCAATACGTTCTCTTGCGGTCATTTTACCTTTTTCGTGATGTTTATCTATTCTTTTTTGACCACCACCTAATTTTATTTTTGCAAAGCGTCTTCGTAAATCTGATGCAAGTAATTTGTTATAATCTTCGTTTTTATTGAAGTTTAAATCCATAGAGTTGCCTTTCTTAATTTTGTGCTAAATTAAGAAATATTCTTTTGATAGAATTGATTAAAAAAAAGGGACTATTTTACGATAAATAATCCCTTTTAATTTTTACTTACTTTCTTAGTAAAGAGAAGTGTCCTTTTTTAATAATAGGTTGTTTATCTGGGTCAGAAGATATTAATTGTACACTAAACCAATAATCATTAGAAGGTAGTAATTTACCGTTGTAGGTTCCGTCCCAACCTTGTCCATCAATATTTATTTGAGCAACAATTTTTCCGTATCTATTATAAATGTAAATTTCTCCGTTGGGATAAAAAGTATTATTGATCCCTTTAATTGTCCATGTATCATTTTTTCCATCACCATTTGGTGTAAAGAATTTAGGAAATTGTATTACAGAAACTACTAGTTCGGATGTACCACAACCATCTTTGTTTTCAACGATAATTTTATAAAAACCACCTTCAATATCATTAAAAATATTACTGTCTTGAAATGGACGAATAATTACACCATTTTCATTTTCTAAAGCGTATTGAAATTCTTCTTCTATTAATGGATTTGTAGGTATATTTATTTGAATACTAAGGTTACCGCTTATGCCAGAAGTATCATCGGTAATAATAACATAACTTTCTTCTAAGGTATCAAAGTCTGATTTTAAAACCACAATAGTTTTTGTTATAGAGCAAACAGTAGATGTTTTACTAAAAGCTGTTACTGTGTAAGTACCTTGTTCTGTAATATTAATTTCTTGTGTATTTCCGCCAAAAACCACTCCGTCTTTAGTCCATTCATAATTATAATCATTAACAGTAATGGCGGCTAAAGTATAAGGTATGTTTTTAGCACAAAGTATAATTGGGTCGTTTGGGTTTTCACCTTCAATTGTAAACTCAGGAATAGGGTTTGTTTTAAGATATAACTGACCAATTCCTTCACAATCATTATTGTTTTTATTTTTTATTTTGATGTAAATGGTTTGGTTAAAAGCATAATCTGGACTGTTGTTATTTCTATGGTTAGAGATGTCATTAATTTGATTTACAACAGCATCTCTATCTTCCGGAGTTTCAAAGAAAAGAACTTCTATTTCATCTCTAAAGTCCGAAGGAAAGGTATTTATGATTTCTTGCTCTGCGGCACTAAAGTTGAAATATGTGAATCCATCTATGCTAGAATCGTTTCCGTCTGCATCTACAATGTCATCACAAGCTTCAAAAGTTTTATCATAAGAAACATCACCGGCATAAGATGCCGTAATTTCAATTTTTACAATTGAGTAACAACCTTGTTCTGATATTACTCTAACACCAGCTTCTGCAAAACCATTAGTTACAGGGTAATTTTGTATGTCTGTTATTAACTTAGAAGAGTCTCCATTAATGGCGTCAGTTTCTGTTTGGTAATATTCAAAAGTTACAGTTGTATCTGTAGTTATATTTATTTCTGCCTGAGTAAGATTTATAATGGTATTTCTGTTTATGTCATTTGCACATTGCTTTAGTTCTACTAAGGTTGTTAATAAAACAGGTTTTGGGTCTACAATTAGTTGAAAAGATGTAAATGTACTACCAGAGCTATCGTCTGAAATGGCATTACAGTCTGGGTTGTCAATATTTTCTACTCTAACATAAATAGTTTGAGAATTAGTTACAGAATAGTTACTGTTTTTGTTTATGGGATTTGTAGAACTGCTAGTTTGTGCGTCTGCCAAAGAAGTATGATAAGAAACGTTATATTGAGTAGGGCTTAGAGGTCCTAAAATTTCTGAATCTTTACTGCTTAAATCAAAAGTATTTATAATTCCATCAGAATCAGAGCCACTTTCTGCATCATCACATAATCTATAATTTGTAGGCTGTTCTGGTGTTGGTTCGCTTGTTACTTCTAATTCAAATTCTGTAATAGCATAACAACCATTAGGTGCATTTGTATTGTGTACGCGCGCATAAATAGTTTGTGTACTTACTGTATTTACTTCGTATGGAGTTGGTAAATTTGTACCGGTTTCATTGTTGGTAGCTTTTTCTAAAGAGTCAAAGTATAAAACATCAAAAGTAGCAGGATCTAATCCATCTAAAATTTCTGAGTTTTTTAAACTTTCTAAATCAAATTGATTAGGTGTGTTTAAATCTGTATCACAAAAATTAATATTCTCTGGTTTTTTAGCACTTGCAGCTTCAAAAACATCAACATTAAATGTTGCGTTATATTCTATATTGTTACCACAATCATCTTCTAAAGTAACTTTTAAACTATATGTACCAGCATCAGCAAAAGTAATATTATTTAACTCTAATTTTTGTTGTGTAGCAGAAGAAGAAATTGTGGTAACACTTGTACCGTTATCTAAAGTCCATGTATATAGAATATTAATACCTACAATATCTTCCGGTTCTATGGTTTTATTATCTCCTATACAAAATTGTAAATCTTGATTATTAATAACTTCATCTGTACTAATATCTTTAATTTCTATAGGTAATAAAAGAGAAGATAAAAAAGGAGGAAGACCTTGTGATGCAATTGCACTTCCTAAAGATACGGATTGATGAGAGTAATTAACATTACTGCCCAAATTGTCAGGGTTGTTAATAACACTAATTGAATTAGAACCATTACTAGACCAATAAATTTTACCATCTGGTCCTAATTGTAATGCTCCTCTAGAATTAAAATAGGTGTGAATAAGAGTTCTTGAGTTGTTTATGTCTGAAAAAGAAGAAAGTGTTAAGTCGAATTGATATAAGTTTTCTGTAGAGTTACTAGACTCTCCTGTTGAAATATATAACCTGTTACTAGACGTAGAAAATTCTACACCATAACCGCCATTACTTACACCTAAATTTAATTGGTTTGCACTTATAGCTCCGTTATAATTAGTTACTTCTCCGGTTTCATCATTAAAATCAAAAATATAAGTACCATCTCCCATATTTGCAGATACTAAAGTAGAACCGTCGGGAGATACTTTTAGATAACCTCTAACGTCACTAGTTCTAAAGCCCGGCAATTCGCTTATTACAGGGTTGTCTATATCTACACCATTTTGATCAACTTTGTATGTGTAGAATTCGTTATTTCCATTAGCGCCAGTTCTTTCTGATAAAGAAATTACCCAATAACTATTGCAGTCTTTTGCTCTTACTGCTGTTACTTTTTCGGTCCAATTACTGTCTTTGTTATCAGATAAGTTTATTGCCCCAGTTGTTGTGTTTATATCTCCTAAACCACCATTTAAACTCATGTCTATTTCATAAAGGAAAAAACCAGAGATACCACCTGTAGAACTACCTGTAGCAGTTGTACCAACAGTAAATAAATAATAAATATTAGAGTTACTTGGTGATGGTATTGTTAATGCAGATTGAGAACTAGAAGAGTCACCTCTTAAACCCGTTCCATTAGGCATTGGGTTATTATTTTTATCCCATACAGTTAATGTTCTATCATCATTACCAGGTGCACCTACATAAAATAATAAATTACCATCGGCATCAGAAAAAGAAGAGCAACCTTCAAAAGTGTTTAGTTGACTACCGGTAACAGGTATTGGAGAGCCAGAATTAAAATCTAATGCAGCTCTATTACCAAAATACCAAAAATTGGCTTCTTTTTGTGAAAATGAATTTAATGTAAAAAATAGTATTATTAGGGGTAATAATCTTTTCATTTGACAGAATTATGTGAGTAAATGTCAAATATATTTAAAAAGGACTACAAATCTCTCTTTTTTAACAAAGCAAAAGATAAATATATAAAAATAAAAGTCCAGATAGCAACAATGATTATAGATAAGATACTGACATCATAACTTTTAGTGAAGTTTTCTCCAATTTGATTTGCTACAGATTTAACAGCGCCTAATCTAGAAAATGGTTCTTTTATTAAGTTAGTCATGGCTTCAAAAGGTAAAAACTGCATAATATTGTTTACAGATTCTGTCGTTTTATCTGCTCCTCTAAAAGACCAAAAAAGATATCCTTTAAACATACTTTCTATAATTAACCAGACTACCATTGCACCTACAGCAAAAGCAGAACGCTTAACTAAAATACCAAAGAATAAGCCCATAGAAAAGAAACCAACAAGTTTTATAAAAAAAGCAAGTAAATATTGCAGATCAGAAAAAACAATGGCAAGTTCATTATAATCAGAATAAATAAAACCAAGTATTAGAGATACTACAAAAACAAATAGAGTAGAAGCTAGGGCAAAAGCAATAACCGTATAAAACTTAGAAAGTATAAATTCTTTTTTGCTTAAGCCATCAATTAAGTTTTGCTTTAATGTTTTATAACTATATTCATTAGCCATCATAGAAACAATAACTAAAAGTAGAAAAAACTTTAAAATAGATGCTATATAGGTGTTAAAATGCCAGATGTATGGAAAATTGAAAATTCCCATTTCGGCTAAATGGAATTTAATAGGACCAATATCAAATTTTATTGCAGCAATTAAAGCAATGGATGTTAGTAAACCAAAGTAAATAATAGATAATACTTTACTAGCAGTATTGTGTTTTAGTTTATGAAATTCTATAGTTAGTAGTCTTAACATGACTTTATTTTTAGGTTGATTAGTTGTTGTTGGTTAAATCTAAGAATTGTTGCTCTAAACTAGGTTTACGCTTTACTAAATGAGATAGTACAATTCCGTTTTCAAAAAGAAATTTGTTTATTTCTGTAGCAGAAAGAGGCGAAATTAGAGTTGCAATTATTGTTTTGTGGTCTTTAGCAATTTTGCCAATAGCTTTGTGTTTTTCTAATAAGGATACTAATTCTTCTTCATTAGTTTCTACTTTTAGTTCAAACAAGCCATTAGAGGCAGTCATTTCATCTACTCTACCACTATATAATTTTACTCCCTTTCTAATAACTACAACATGGCTACATACTTTTTCTACTTCGTCTAAAAGATGAGAAGCCAATAAAATTGTAGTACCGTTAGCAGCAATACTTTTTATAATTTGACGGATTTCATGAATTCCTTGTGGATCTAAACCATTGGTTGGTTCATCTAAAATTAAAATTTCTGGGTCGTTTAATAAGGCAGAAGCAATAGCTAAACGTTGTTTCATCCCTAAAGAATAGGTTTTAAACTTACTGTCTTTTCTATCAAAAAGGTTTACGACTTTTAATTTTTCATCTATTTTATCAGTTGTAATTCCTTTTATTTTACAAATTAAAGCTAAATTTTGGGAAGCAGTCATGTAAGGATAAAAGTTAGGTCTTTCTATAATTGCACCTACTTTTTTTAATGCTTGATGAGTTGTAAATTGCCCATTAAACCAAGAAAAATCTCCAGAAGTTTTGTTTACAACATTTAAAATAATACCTAAAGTGGTCGATTTTCCACTACCGTTAGGTCCTAAAATACCATAAACATTTCCTTTTTCTATATCAAAAGAAAGATTGTTAACAGCATGTACTTTTCCGTATTTTTTATCGAGATTTTTAAGAGATAAGATAGTTTCCAAAGAAATTGTTTTAGTCGATTATGTTTGTAAGACGACTAATTTACAATTTTGTTACCGTAAAAATGCTGAATTATAAAATTGAATAAGCTTTTTACTATTTATAAAGATGTAAATAGTAAAAAGTTTGTGTAACTTATACTTTAATATTCGTTAAAATCAAAATCATCGTAATGCCCAAAGTCATCATCAATATCATCTTCATCATCAAATTCATTATCTAATTTTTCTGCAACAAATTCTTTTTCTGGAGCTTCTGTAGGAATTTCTCCTACGGTTAAAATAACTTGTGGCAAATTATCTTTAACATCATTAGAAATTTCGATTACTTCTACATAGAAAGTCCACATGTTTAAAAAGTCGTAAACGTAAATTAATTTGTTACTTTCTTCAGGTAAAGTTTCATTTAAAATACATGTTTTCATAGAATCTCCAACGCCAACTTCTTCCATATTAAATAACGGAATTTCTTCTCCTTGGTTCCATTCATCATCTGTTCTATAAAAAGAAGCCATTTCTTGACCTCCAAAACCAAAAGATTTTGCAATAATTAAATGTAAGTTTTCTAAATCTATTTTACTGTCAACTAAAATAGTTCTAATTACGTCTTCTTTAGAGTCTAAAATTACTCGTATTTTATACATAAAATGGTTTCAATTTTAAGCTGCAAAAATACAAATTTTTATATGTACTTTTACATTATAATCTTAATGATATGGATACAAATGCTATTTTAAAAGCTTTTAACGAAAGCTCTAAAGGTACTTTAATGGAAACGCTTGATATTGAATATGTTGCTCTTGGTGATGATTTTTTAACAGCAAAAATGCCTGTAAATGCTAAAGTTCATCAGCCTTTAGGGCAATTACATGGTGGCGCAACTGCAGCTTTAGCAGAGAGTGTGGGGAGTGCGGCTTCTAATTTTTTTATAGATCATAAAAATCAATTTGTAAATGGCATTCAATTATCTATAAACCATATAAAAAGTAAAAGAGAAGGTGTTGTTTTTGCAACAGCAAAAAATATTCATAAAGGTAAAACTACACATTTGTGGGAGGTTACAATTGTAGATGAAAAAGGTAATTTAATTTCTGTAGCTAAAATGACAAATATTGTTTTAACTAAAAAATAATTAGTTTTTATTTTGAATATTATTTTTAATAAAATTAAAAAAAGCTACAGAAGCCAAAAGCCTTTTGTAGTTTATAGAAAACCGAAAGAAAAAGAGGTTTTGTCTTTTTTTCAAGAAGATGATACATTACATTTTTCATCAGATTTTAATGAAGAGGGCTTTGTTTTTTCTCCTTTTAATAGTGATGAAAAAACAGTTCTATTTCCTTTAGAAAACTCTGAGTTGATAAAAGAAGAAATTGTTTTAGATAAAGATTTTGATCTTAAAAAAGTTGATATTAAAAAAAACAATATAGATAAAGAAAAACATGTTCATTTAATAGAAGCCGCTTTAAGTGAAATTAATAGCAATAAGCTTATAAAAGTGGTTGTTTCTAGAAAAGAAGAGGTTTTATTATCAGAATTTGATGTTTTACTTACTTTTAAAAAATTACTAACAACGTATACAAATGCTTTTGTTTATGTTTGGTTTCATCCAAAAGTAGGTTTATGGTTTGGCGCCACGCCAGAAACACTTTTAAATATTTCTAAAAAAAGTTTTAATACCATGTCTTTGGCAGGAACTCAGGTTAATAAAAATTTAAGTAAGGTTGTTTGGAAAAATAAAGAGTTAGAAGAGCAACAATTAGTTACTAATTTTATAGAAAATCAATTAACACCAATTTCTACAAGTTTAAAGATAGATAAAAAAGAAACTGTAAAAGCTGGAGATTTATTGCATTTAAGAACAAAGGTTACAGGAAGTTTAAATGATAAGGCTAGTTTAAAAGAATTAATAAGAGCTTTGCATCCTACACCTGCAGTTTGTGGTTTACCCAGAGAAAGCGCAAAGAATTTTATCAACCTAAAAGAAAATTATAAAAGAACATTTTATGCTGGTTTTTTAGGTGAATTAAATTTAGAAAAACAAAATACATCGTTATTTGTAAATTTAAGATGTATGAGTGTTGTAGATAATATTGCTTCTGTTTATGTTGGTGGTGGAATTACAAGAGAAAGTAATGCAGAAAAAGAATGGAAAGAAACAGTATTTAAGAGTAAAACGATAAAAAAAGTACTTTAAAGTTTAAGGGGTAAAAATAAAAAGACCGTTAATTATAAAACTAACGGTCTTTAGTGTGTAAATTGAACTATTTGAATTAAATTCTTTTTAATTTAGTTTAAAATGAATTATGCATTCATAAAAACAATTAAATATCATCAAAAGAAACATCTGTAAAACTATCTGTAGTTTTGCTGTCTCCATTATTAGTTGTGTCTTCTTTTTTAAAGTCTTTTTGGTGGCGTTCACTAATTACTTCGCTACCTTTTTCATTTAAAATGTAATCTGTTGCTTTGCCTAGCATTTCTTGAAAATCGGTAAAATCTTCTTTATATAAGTAGATTTTATGCTTTTGGTAATGGAAAGAACCATCATCATGCGTAAATTTTTTACTTTCTGTAACGGTTAGGTAGTAATCGTCTGCTTTTGTTGCTCTTACATCAAAAAAATACGTTCTTCTTCCAGCTCTAAGTACTTGTGAAAAAATTTCTTCTTGTTCAACTCTTTCTGCTCTCTCTGCCATAATCCTTTTAAAATAGTAATTATAATTTGTTTGTTATACTTAACAAATCTAATAAAATATTTTACTTAGCCATACTAAAGATTAAAATTCTTTTTCTAGAAGTTGTTGCTCGTACAATTCTTTGTAGTAACCGTCTATTGTTATTAGTTGATTATGAGTTCCTTGTTGGGTTATTTTACCATCTTCTAAAACTATTATTTTATCGGCATTTTTAGCAGAAGAAACTCTGTGACTAATAATAAAAGTTGTTATATTTTTAGAAATTCTTTCTAAGTTAGATAAGATTTTTTCTTCTGTTTCTGTATCTACCGCAGATAGGCAATCATCAAAAATTAAAATTTTAGGCTTTTTTATAATTGCTCTAGCAATAGATACACGTTGTTTTTGTCCGCCAGAAAGAGTTACACCACGTTCTCCTAAAATAGTTTTATAACCTTTAGGAAAGTTAATAATGTTTTTATGAACATCTGCATTTTTGGCTGCTGCAATTATTTCTTCTTGTGTAGCGTCTTCTTTACCAAATTTTATATTGTCTTCTATGCTTTCAGAAAATAAAAACGGATCTTGGGGTACAAAACCAATTTGATTACGAATATCGTTTAGATTGGTGTCTTTTATAGGTGTTTTGTCTAATAAAATAGTACCCTTAGTTGTATCGTATAATCTAGAAATTAATTCTATAATTGTAGATTTACCAGAACCAGTTTTACCTAAAATAGCTAAAGTTTCTCCAGATTTTACTGTAAAATTTATGTTTTTTAAAGCAGTTATATTTGTATCATCATAAGTAAAAGTAACGTCTTTAAAAGTTACATTACCGTCTATTTTAGTAGTAGAGTTGTTTGTGTTTTGTATTTCTGGTGTTTCTTGTAAAAATTCATTAATTCTTGCTTGTGATGCTTCTGCTTGTTGAATTATAGAGGTAACCCAACCTACAACTGCTACTGGCCATGTTAAAATATTAACATAAAGCATAAACTCTATAATGGTTCCTATTTGAATTTCGTTGTTAATATATTGTTTACCACCAATGTATAAAACTAGTAAATTACTACAACCAATTAATAAAACCATTAAAGGGAAAAATAAAGCATTTGCTTTTTGTAGATGAATGTTTTTTTCTTTGCTTTTATCTGCAATTTCATCAAAATCATAAATAACAGAAGTTTCAATACCGTAAGATTTTACAACATTAATTCCAGAGAAAAATTCTTGATTAAATGTTGTTAATTTAGAAAGGTATTGCTGTACAATTGTACTTCTTTTATGTATTATTTTACTTAAAATAAAGATAGAAATAGACAATAAAGGAAAAGGTATTAAGGTATATATGGTTAATTTAACATCAATACTAAGCATTTGAGTAAAACCAACAGCAAATAAAATTAGCATATTCATGCTATACATAATTGCAGGACCTACGTACATTCTTACTTTAGAGACATCTTCAGAAATTCGGTTCATTAAATCACCTGTTCTATTTTTTTTATAGAAGTTAAGAGATAGGCTTTGGTATTGTAAATATATTTCGTTTTTTAGATCAAATTCTATTAATCTAGAAGTAACAATTATTGTTTGTCTCATTAAAAAAGTAAAAAAACCAGACAATATTGCTACACCAATAATAACAAGTATGTTTATTAATAACTGATGTTCAATTTCATCTAGGTTTGTAACCAGACCATTTTGGTAATCTTCTACAATGTTTAAAGAATCACCTATTATTTGAGGTATTTTTAAAGCTAAAAACTTAGATAAAATGGTAATTAAAATACCAATTATAAGTCGCCATTTATATTTAGAGAAATACTTGTTTACGTGTCTTAGTTCCTTCAAGGGAAATAATTTTTATTAAAAAATAAAATTACAACTATTAAGAAGTTTATAAATTATTTTTTTGTTAAAAAAGAGAAAGCGCAAAGATACAAGATTAAGCATAAAATTAATTCTCAAAAAAGAATTAAAAGTTGGTAGAATAAAAATAAAATAATACTATTTTTGCACAAAAATCTATATTTAAGTTCTTTACAAAATGATTAACAGAAGACATATTCGAGTTAAAGTAATGCAATCTGTATACGCTATGTTACAGTCTCATAATGATGATATTATTAAAGAGGAAAAATTTTTAAAACATAGTATCTTAAAAATGTATGACTTGTACGTTTTAAATTTACAATTGCTAGTAGAGGTACAAAAATTAGCAGCAAAAAAAATAGCGCTTTCTAAAAAGAAAATTTTAGCAACCAAAGAAGATTTACAGCCAAATACTAAATTTATTGACAATAAATTAATTAACACAATTGCAGAAAGTGTTAGCATAGAAGGTTATTTAGAGTTAAATAATTTAAATAATTGGCAAGAAAATGATGAGTATGTAAAAATTATTTTCGATCAATTACAAAAGAGTAAATTATACAAAAAGTATTTAGCAACTACAGAAGACTCTTATAAAATTGATAAAGCATTTGTAATAGATTTTTTCAAAGAAATTATAGCTCCAAATGAAAAATTAGCAGAATATTATGAAGAAACAATGATTTCTTGGTTAGATGATATTCCTTTTGTAAATACTTGGGTTGTTAAAACGTTAAGCAAGCAAAAAGACAACACTATTTTTGTTTTAGGTAAGCTTTATAAAGATAAAGATGATGAAGAGTTTGTATCTAAATTGTTTAAGAAAACAGTATTAAAAAACAACGAATACGAACAAATTATAGAAGAAAAGACACCAAATTGGGAAACCGATAGAATTGCAGACGTAGACATGATTTTAATAAAAATGGCTATTTCAGAATTTCTTAATTTTCCTACTATACCAACAAGAGTTACTATTAATGAGTATATAGAGGTTTCTAAAGATTATTCTACAGAAAAAAGTAGTTATTTTATAAATGGTGTTTTAGATAAAATATCAAAAGAATTTATCAGTAATAAAAAAATTGTTAAAATTGGTAGAGGATTGCTCTAAACTATAGGTTTAGATAATTTATTTATTATTTTTACATAAAATATACACAATGAAAAAAATAACAATCTTATTAGCTTTAGCAATTACAGCTTCTTTTTTTACAGCATGTAAAGATGGAGGAAACCCTGTAAAAATAATTAAAAAAGAAAATTTAGATCAAGCAGCATCTAGAGATTTAGAAATCAAAAAAGGAACTGCATTAATATCTTTGGATAAAAAAGTTTATGATTTTGGTACTGTAAATGAAGGCGATATTGTAGAAACAGTATTTAAAGTTACTAACACTGGTAAAACAGATTTAGTAATTACAAACGCTACAGGTTCTTGTGGTTGTACAGTTCCTGTTTGGCCAAAAGCACCAATTAAACCAGGAGAAACAGGTGATGTATCTGTAAGATTTAACACAAACGGAAAACCAAATAGACAACAAAAAACAGTTACTTTAACAACTAATACAGAATCTGGTAGAGAAGTATTAACGTTAAAAGGATCTGTAATACCAAAATAAAAGTTATAATTTATGTATACAGTAATGTTTTTACAAGAAGGAGCAGGTTCTTTAATGAGTATGTTACCATTTTTAGCAATTATTGTGGTGTTTTATTTTTTTATGATAAGACCACAAATGAAAAAACAAAAAAAAGAAAAGGCTTTTCAGGCTGAAATTAAAAAAGGAACTAAAGTGGTTACTTCTAGTGGTATTCATGGTAAAATTGCAGAAATAAACGCTGCAAATAATACGATTACTTTAGAAACAGGAGCTGGAAAAATTATGTTTGAAAGTTCTGCAATTTCAATGGAATTAAGTAAGAAATATACAGAGCCAACTAAAAAGTAGAAATATTATATTAAAGTATAAGAAGTGAGCATTATCTTTTTTTTGATACTGCTCGCTTTTTTTGTTTACATCCTTTTTGTGTAGATTGCATTAAAAATTAATAGTAATTTTGAGAAAGACAAAGAAAATATCAAAAAGCTTTATAGGTTTTTTAGTAGCATCAACATTAATGTGGCTTCTAATTACTCTTTCTAAAGATTATTCGGTTACTTTAACATTTCCTATAAAATTTAGTAACATACCACAAGATAAATTACTGCAAGATAAAACAACAAAAAAAATAGATTTATTAGTAAATGCGTCTGGTTATAATATATTAAGATCTAGACTTAGAGACCAAAATATTACTTTAAAAGGTAATGTTCTTAATAGAAAAAAAACAAATAAATACTATTTTCTAACAAAAGATCAACTTAGTAATATAAAAAATCAACTTCACTCAGGTGTAGATTTAGAAGAGGTTATACAAGATACAATTTATTTAAATTTAGCAAGTTTAGCTTCTAAAAAAGTGGCTTTGTTACCCGATTTAAATATTAAATATCAGGTAGGATACGAAAACTCAGAAAAATTAAAAGTAACTCCAGATAGTATTGTAATTTCTGGACCAGAAGACCAAATAAATAAAATAAACAATATTAAATTAGAGTTTTTAAAATTAGAGAATGTTAAAGCAGATTTTTCTAAAAAATTAAATATTGTAATACCTGGCAATTCAGATAAAATTAAAACAAGTTCTAATACAGCAACACTTAGCGGAAAAGTAGAAAAATTTACAGAAGGTACTATAGAAGTGCCTATAGAAATTACAAATTTACCTAAAGGAATAGAGTTAACTACTCTAAATAAAAAAGTAGAAATTGTTTATGTAGTTGGGCTTTCTAATTTTGATAAAATTGATGAAAGTTTTTTTAAAGTTTTTTGCGATTACAATTTAGCAAAAGAAAACAATCTAAATTATTTACTACCAAAAGTAGAACTTAAATCTAACTTAATTAAAAGTTTTAAGGTGATACCTAATAAAATAGATTTCTTAATTCATAAATAAATGGTAGTTGGTTTAACAGGCGGAATCGGGAGTGGAAAAACAACGGTAGCAAACATTTTTTCTAAGTTTAAAAATGTGGCTATTTATTGTGCAGATGATGAAGCTAAAAAATTAATGAATACCTCTTTAGAGATAAAATCTAAACTAATTAATTTATTTGGTGAAACGTCTTATCTGGATAATCAATTAAACAGAAAATTTATTGCATCCATTGTTTTTAAAGATAAAGAAAAGTTAAATGCTTTAAATTCAATAGTACATCCGGTTGTAAGAAAACATTTTAAAGACTTTGTAGAATTACATGTTAATAAAGATTATATCTTGTATGAAAATGCCATTCTTTTTGAAAGTAAGAGCAATCTAAAATGTGATATTGTTATTTCTGTTTTTGCTCCAAAAAACATTAGAATAGAACGTACAATGTTAAGAGATGGAAGTCTTAAAAAAGAGGTAGAAAACAGAATAAACAACCAATGGTTAGAAGATAAAAAACTATTACAATCAAACTACATTATTAATAACTTTAATGATAAAGATATTGATAGTCAGGTTTTTATCATCCATAATATTTTAACAAAAAAAAGAAGCTGTTTTTAATTAAAGTTAGTTTTTTTGTTAAAAAAGTCACAAATTTATCTTTATATTGTTAATTTAGGTTAAAAAAAATAATTCCAATTTTTGAAAGCCGTAACTTTGAACCATGGGTAAGAAAATGTTTCTTCTTATAGTAGCTTTAATGAGCATCTCCTTAATAGGGATTATTGCTGTACAAGTGTATTGGATTAATAATGCATTGGCAAGTAAGCAAGAACAATTTAAGAATGATGTGCAGAAATCTTTAGTTAGTGTTTCTGAAAGAATTAATACAAAAGAAGAGGAAGAGTTTGAGAAACAGATAGAAGGAATTATTGAGCAAAAAGGGATTGCTGATGATGCACAGATTAAAAACTATTTTTTTCAACAAATAGATACCACAACACAAGAAAGATTTTCTTACGGAGCTACAATTTTAGAGGAGAATTTTAAATTGTCTCCAGAATTTTTAGATAATGATACTATCATTTTTAAAAGAGTTTCTGGTAAGAAAGATTATTTTCAATCTCGTCTAATAAAAGGAGTCGATAATATTTTTACAACAATAGATGAAAGTAGGTTTTCTTTTACAAAAAGACTATCAAATGTAGAAAAAAGTCAATTTAAAGAGTTTTTTAAAGATGTAGCTAATAGAAAACCAATTCATCAAAGAATAAGTAACAGGTCATTAAATTCAATTATAAAAGAAGAACTGGTTAAGAAAAATGTAGATTTAGATTTTAAATATGGCGTTTATAGTAAAGATGGATTAGCAACAAAATTAAAATCTGGATATTACACAGTTAATAAAAAAGAAAGTATTGTTTATCCGCTTTTTTTTAATTCAGACGGAGATGTTGAATATGAATTGTATGTAACATTTCCAACAAAGAATGAGCATATCCTTTCTGGCATTTCTGGTATTTTATTGTTGTCTTTACTTTTTATATTCATTATTATTATTGCTTTTTCTAGCTCTTTATACCAATTAATTAGGCAAAAGAAAATATCAGAAATAAAGACAGATTTTATCAATAATATGACACATGAATTTAAAACACCAATTGCAACAATTAATCTAGCATTAGATTCTATTAAGAATCCTAAGATTATTAGTGATGGTGATAAGGTTTTGCGTTATGTGCAAATGATAAGAGATGAAAATAAAAGAATGCATTCTCAAGTAGAAAATGTATTAAGAATTTCTAGATTAGAAAAAAACCAAATAGAAATTAGTAAGGAAACTATTGATATGCACGACATAATAGATGATGCAATATCTCACGTAAGTTTATTAATATCAGATAGAAAAGGAACCTTAAATACTCATTTTGAAGCCTTAACTGCAGAAATTCCAGGAAACCAATTTCATTTAACAAATGTTATTGTTAATATGTTAGAAAATGGTTTAAAATATTCTGAAGGGCAACCAAAAATTGATGTGTATACAGAGGTTACAAATAAATATTTTGTTTTTAAGATAAAAGATGAGGGAATTGGAATGACCAAAGCCGTACAAAAGCAAATTTTTGAAAAATTTTATAGAGAACAAAAAGGAAACATACATGATGTAAAAGGCCATGGTCTTGGTTTAGCTTATGTAAAAGAGATTATAGATAAACATCACGGAACGGTTTTTGTAGAAAGTGAAAAAGGAAAAGGAAGCATATTTACAGTAAAATTACCTTTAATTTAAAATATAACAATGGGAAGTAAAAAGATTTTATTAGTTGAAGACGATCCAAATTTTGGAACAGTCTTAAAAGATTATTTAGCGTTAAACGATTATAACGTTACACATGCTAAAGATGGTATAGAAGGTTTAATTATGTTTAAAAATAGCGAATATGATTTGTGTATTTTAGATGTAATGATGCCGCGTAAAGATGGTTTTTCTTTAGCGCAAGATATTAGAGTAACAAATAGAGAAGTACCAATTATCTTCTTAACGGCAAAAACATTAAAAGAAGATGTTTTAAAAGGTTATGCAGTTGGTGCAGATGATTATTTAAACAAACCTTTTGATTCTGAAGTATTATTGCATAAAATTAAAGCAATCTTACAACGTAAAGAAACAGATATTTCTACAGAATCTGAGCAATTTGAGTTTACTATTGGAGGCTTTTTCTTCAATTCTAAATTACGTCAATTATCTAAGGGTAAAGATGGCGATGTTATTAAATTATCACCAAAAGAAAGTAAATTGCTAAGAATGTTAGCAATTCATAAAAATGATTTAATGCCAAGAGAGTTAGCATTAACTAAGATTTGGAGAGATGATAATTACTTTACATCTAGAAGTATGGATGTTTATATCGCTAAACTACGTAAATACTTAAAAGAAGATGAAACTGTAGAGATTTTAAATATCCACGGAGAAGGATTTAGAATGGTAGATAAATCTTAATTTAATAATCTTCCCTAAAAAATAAACTCAACTTGATATACTTCAAGTTGAGTTTTTGTACATTTATAGTATGGCAGAATTCATTAAAATATATAATGAAAACCCAAATCAAAAAGAAATTGATAAGGTTGTAAAAGTTTTAAAAAACGGTGGGTTAATCATTTATCCTACAGATACTGTTTATGGTTTAGGGTGTGATATTACAAATACAAAAGCTCTAGAAAAAATTGCCAAAATAAAAGGAATTAAGCTTGATAAGGCTAATTTTTCTTTTGTCTGTAATGATTTAAGTCATCTATCTGACTATGTTAAGCAAATAGATTCGCCTACTTTTAAGCTTTTAAAAAGAGCTTTGCCTGGTCCTTATACGTTTATTTTACCAGGCAGTAATAATTTGCCAAAAGCATTTAAAAAACGTAAAACAGTTGGTATTAGAATACCAGATAATAATATTGCTAGAACACTAGTAGCAGCTTTAGGAAATCCGATTGTTTCTACATCAATAAGAGATGATGATGATGTTTTAGAATATACAACAGATCCAGAATTGATTTTTGAAAAGTGGAAAAACTTAGTAGATATTGTAGTTGATGGAGGTTACGGAGATAATTATGCTTCTACAGTAATCGACTTAACATTTGGTGAACCAGAAATAGTTAGAGAAGGAAAAGGAAGTTTAGATATACTTTAAAATTGTTACTTTATCTTTGACATTACCTTAGAGAACTAAGGTGATAAATATTAAATGTTTTTCTACTCCGTTTTTTTTAGTCTTCTACAGATTTTAATTTTCAAAAAAGCTAAAAACATTACCACCATAACGTTTATCATAACTATGCTTTTCATGTTTAGATAAGTCTGTGTGTTTAGAATGTTCTACAATTAAAATACCTTCTTCTAGTAAAAGGTTGTTGTCAAATACTAAATCTACTATTTTAAAAAACTCATCTTCATTAAACCCATAAGGAGGGTCTGCAAAGATAATATCTGTTTGTAAAGATGTTTTTTCTAAAAACTTATAAACATCACTTTTAAAAGTATGTATAGGTAAATCTAACTCTTTAGAAGTAGTGTTAATGTATTTTATACATCCAAAATGAGCATCAATAGCATAAATTGTTTTTGTGCCTCTAGAGGCAAATTCATAACTTATATTACCTGTGCCTGCAAAAAGATCCATAACAGAAATACTATCAAAAAAATAAGTATTATTTAAAATATTAAATAAAGATTCTTTGGCCATGTCTGTTGTAGGACGTACAGGTAAGTTTTTAGGCGCAGTTAAGCGTCTACTTTTGTGTTTTCCAGAAATTATTCTCATGAGCCTAATAGTATAAAGTTAGAATGCTTAGATGCATTTAATTGATTAAAGATAGTGTTCTTACTCTCTAAAAAAGAAACATTTCTAATATATTGATATGTTATTTTATAAATTTCTGATTCTTTTTCTATATCACCTGTAAAGTATAGTGGTATTTCTTCTACATTTAAATTTAATTGCTCAAATGTAAATAAGATATAGTAAATAAAATCTTCTTTTGTTAGAAAAGAAAACGTGTTAGAAAAGATTAATTTTTTCTGATCTAATACAATAATATCAAAAGTAGATTTAGAAACATTAACAAATAATGCTTTTTCTGCTAATTGGTAGCTGTTAATTAAATTTTCGATGAGCACAGAAGTATGATGTTTGTATTCAAACTCTCCAAAATTTTGAAACAGATAGTTATTGATGTTTATGTATGGTATAAAAATGTTTTTAGCATTAATAAAGTCTAAATTATCAAAAGTAATATAGTCTGTGGCTAAAGTTTTTACATTAAAATTAAGGTATTCAGACAGTTTATCTTCAATAAAATACTCATTAGGCACTAGTGTAGATAAATTATTTTGATGAATAACTAATATAGAAGAAAAATCTTTTTGTAAATATAAATCTGTTTTAAAAATTTCATCAACTTTTAAAGCTAGTTTTTCGGGTGTTATTTGTGTTTCTTCAAACAAGTATTCCGAAAAATATACTGTTTCTTTAGTAACAAAATCTGTAATACAAAAAGAAAATCCATCCAAATTAAATTGGATGGATAACTTTGTATCTTTTGTGTTACTGATAGAATTGTTACTGTTATTCTTTACTATCACCGTCTTTTTTATCATAAGTAGGAGGCCAGTTACCACTAGTTGTAACTTCATCTAAAGATCCTACAGAAATGTATTCTCCTTTAATTTGATCTGTTGCAATTGCTTCTAATTCTTGTTTTAAAAGAGATTCATCCATACCTTTTAAAACATCTTTTTTCTCTGCATACACATAAAAAGTTGGTACTACCATTCCTGGTACTTTTTGCACTGTTCCAACTTCTACTTCAAACTCTTTTCCGTTTAAACCAGGTACTTTAAACATATCTTTGTAGTTTTTACCTTCAAAGTATTTAGATACAGGTTCATAACCTATAGTGTCTATTTGTCTTTTTTCTACATCAACAATAATACCACCACCTCTGTCTTCTTTTTCAACAATAGTTTTAGTTTCTGTTAACGCTAATTTTGCTGTATCAATAAATTTAATTAAACCAGCTTTGTCTTTAGTATATTTTCCTGTTACTTCAAAATATTTTACCTCTGCATCTCTAATTATTTTTAAATTGTTTACTACTTTTTCGTACTTAACAACTTTATTTTTGTTAAAGATAATTGGCTCCATAATACCATAGTAAATTTTATAAACTAAAAATACTGTTACAACCAAAAGCAATAAAGATGCTATCCATCTTAATTTTAATGGTAAATATTTAACTATAACAATAGCCAATAGCACTGCAACGATAACCGCTGCCAAAATCATTCCGAGTAATCCCATTTTAATTTATGTTTTTTTAATAGTCGTAAGCAAATCTACAAATTTTTTTTAATGATAAAAACTTTTATTTGCAAATCAATGTATCTTTGTTGCATTAATTTTTATATGTTAAAAAAAGCTACTGAATTTTACTCTGTTTTACTCAAAAATTTTCAATATTCACCTACGTTAAAGCAAAATAAGCTGTTAAAGCTTTTGAGTGACTTTGTTTTTAGTGAAGATAAAGATGGTTTGTTTTTGTTAAAAGGATATGCAGGTACCGGAAAAACAACTATTATTAGTGCTTTTGTTAATAGTTTGCCTTCTGCAGAAAAAAAAGCAATATTATTAGCGCCAACAGGTAGGGCAGCAAAAGTTATATCTGTTTATTCTAAAAGACCCGCTTTTACAATTCATAAAAAGATTTATTTTCCTAAAAAACAAGCAAACGGTTCTGTAGATTTTGTTATTCAGCCTAATAAACATAAAAACACCATTTTTATTATAGATGAAGCATCTATGATTCCGGATGGTAGGCAAAATCAAAAATTATTAGATTCTCAATCTTTGTTAGATGATTTAATTTCTTATGTTTATTCTGGGCATCAATGTAAATTAATTTTTATTGGAGACACAGCACAATTACCACCTGTAAAAATAGATGTTAGTCCTGCTTTAGATCCATCAACTTTACAATACGATTTTTTAAAAAATGTTACAGAAATAGAGTTAGATGAAGTAATGAGGCAACATAAAGACTCTGGTATTTTGGCGAATGCTACTTCATTAAGATTTTTAATACAAAATGACACTACAAACTTTAAGTTTAACATAGATTTTTTAGATATAATAAGGTTAGAAGATGGTTACGATATAGAAGATGCTATTGTTTCTGCTTATGATAATTCTGGTGTAGAAGATACTGCTTTTGTGGTAAGGTCTAATAAAAGAGCAAACCAATATAACGAGCAAATTAGAATGCATATTCGTGGGCAAGAGAACATAATCTCTGCAGGTGATTATGTAATGGTTGTAAAAAATAATTATTTTTGGTTGGCAGAATCTTCTTCGGCGGGTTTTATAGCAAACGGAGATATTTGTGAGGTTTTAAAAATATTTTCGATCAAAGAGTTGTATGGCTTTAAGTTTGCAGAAGTAGAGTTAAGAATGATTGATTATCCAGAAATGCAGCCTTTTGAAACCGTTTTGCTGTTAGATACGCTGTCAAGTGAAAGTCCGTCTTTAACTTATGAAGATTCTAATAGACTATACCAAGCTATAAAAGAAGATTACGCGCATGAAAAATCAAAATATAAGCAGTTTTTAGCAATTAAAAAGAATATTTACTTTAATGCTTTACAGGTTAAGTTTTCTTATGCAATAACCTGCCATAAATCTCAAGGAGGACAATGGAAAACTGTTTTTATAGAACAACCATATTTGCCAGAAGGAGTTTCTAAAGCTTATTTTAGATGGTTGTATACAGCAATTACAAGAGCTCAAGAAAAACTATATTTAATAGGCTTGGATTCAATGTTGTAACGCAACAAACCGTATTGTTTTTTTGATGTTACTAAGCTACAAATTTTAGTTCTAAGTCCATCATTTCTTTAGGTGTTTTATATCCAATAATTTTTCTTGGTCTGTTGTTTAATTTTTGTTGAATATTTTGAAGCTGTTTTATGTCAATTTCATTAA
>NZ_JAHDAU010000029.1 GCF_021991835.1 Polaribacter sargassicola | reverse complement strand
CGAGGCGCTGCACATCACCCAACCCGTCGTCACTCGCGGGCTGCGCGAGATCGAGGACGTGCTGGGCGTGCCGCTGTTCGAGCGGATGCCGCGCGGAGTCGAGCCCACCGCGTACGGACTGGCGTTCATCGACCGCGCCCGCTCGGTGCTCGCCGAGCTGCGGGCAGCCGGTGAGGAGCTGCGGCTGATGCAGTCCGGCCAGCTGGGCACGGTGACCGTCGGCACGCACCTGGCGGGCTCCAACCTGCTGCTGCCGCGTGCGATCGCGGGGCTCAAGGCCGAGCATCCGCGACTCACCGTGGTGGTGCGCGAGGGCACGCCGGACCACCTGCAGCAGCTGCTGCTGACCGGCGACCTCGACCTGACCGTCGGGCGGCTCTCGCCGACGGTGCCGGGCCGGCTCGAGCAGGAACGGCTGCACCACGAGCCGATCCGCCTGGTGGCCAGGGTCGGGCATCCGGTGGTGGGAACCGTGAAGGCCAGCTCACTCGCCGAGCTGCTCGCCTACCCATGGGTCTTCCCGGTCGCGCAGACCGCACTGCG
>NZ_JAHDAU010000028.1 GCF_021991835.1 Polaribacter sargassicola | reverse complement strand
GTGCTGATCGCGGAGGGAGCGGATGCCGCGGCCACCGGCGCGCTGATCGCCGCGATCAGCACAGGCGTCGTCGTGGCGAGCGGTGCGATCGCGTCGACTGCCGGTCGCGAACTCGACGTCCGCGCGCTGGGCGCGGTGCACGGCGGCGACGGGGTGGTGCTGGTCTCGGCACCGGCCTCCCTCGCAGCCGCGCTCCTGCGCCGGGCATCCGAGGCATCCGGCGTCGGGCTCGCCGTGGGGCCGGATGTCGTGACGGTCGCCGAGCTGCTGGCATCCGTCCGTCCGACCCGCCTGCTCGCGGCGCGACTGCGCGCGGGGGAGGTGCGCCGGGTCGACGACCGCCCGCTCACCCGGCTGGTCACCGAACTCGGCGACGACCACCGCCTGCAGGAGCACAGCGAGCGCATGCTGGCCCCGCTCATCCGCTACGACGAGCAGCACGACGGCGACCTGGTGCGGGTGCTGCGCGCGGTCGTCTCGCATCCCGGCAGCCGCACTGCCGCGGCATCCGCCTCGCACCTGTCGCGGTCGGTGTTCTACCAG
>NZ_JAHDAU010000027.1 GCF_021991835.1 Polaribacter sargassicola | reverse complement strand
AGTTACAAGTCATGTACCCGCTTCTTATTTACAAGAACATGATAATGCAACGTTTGTTTTAGATCAAGCGGCAGCTTCTAAATTAACAAGAATCAATACGCCTTGGTTGGTAGAAAAAATTGTTTGGACAGATAAGTTAATAAGAAAAGCCGTTTTAAGTTTAGCATTGTCATTAAAGAAACCAATTTTAATGTTAACAGATGCAGATTATATAGAAAACGGAATGAGCGATTTATTAGCAGATTCTGGACCAGCATATGACATCAATATTAAAATATTTAACAAATTACAGAATACCATAACAGGTTGGCCAGGAGGAAAACCAAATTCTGATGATTCTAAAAGACCCGAAAGAGCAACACCAGAAAAGAAACGAGTATTAATCTTTAGTCCTCACCCAGATGATGATGTAATAAGTATGGGAGGAACCTTTAAAAGATTGCATGAACAAGGTCATGAAGTTCATTTAGGATATCAAACCTCAGGAAATATTGCTGTTGCAGATGATGAAGCTTTAAGATTTGCCAGTTTTGTATGTGATTACAACGA
>NZ_JAHDAU010000026.1 GCF_021991835.1 Polaribacter sargassicola | reverse complement strand
CGACGATATAAAGAACGAACATTCGTTTTAGGAGGATTCATGACATCCGCACCCATCCCCACGCGCACACCCTGGGTGCGCGTGGTCGCGATCGGCATCGGGCTCTCGCTGGTCGTCGGCGTGATCCTGCTTGCTTTCGCGTGGCCGTCGCTGACCGCCTCGCCGAAGAATCTGCCGGTGGGGATCGTCGGGCAGGACGCGGCTGTCACGCAGATCGAGAAGGCCATCGCCGAGAAGTCCGACGGAGCGATCGACCTGACGCGTTACGACGACCGGGATGCCGCGGTCGCCGCGATCGAGCGCCGCAAGGCGTACGGCGCTATCGTCCTCGGCGATGCTCCGACCGATGCGCCCGAGGTCCTCAAGGCCACCGCTGCCAGCAGCCAGGTCGCCGCCGTGCTCGACGGTCTCGGCCGTCAGCTCCAGGCGCAGATCGACGCGCAGATCCGCACGCGGGTCGAGCAGGGTGTGCAGAAGATGCAGGACGGGCTGCCTGCCGCGGTCAGGGCGGCCGTGCAGGCGGCGCTGTCCGGTCAGGCACCCCAGCCGCCCGCAGCATCCGCTCCGTTCCAGATTCCGCAGGTGA
>NZ_JAHDAU010000261.1 GCF_021991835.1 Polaribacter sargassicola | reverse complement strand
CAGCTGATGCATTAATTTTAACAGGAACAGATGGTAATGGAGATGGAACCCCAGATGCATATCTAAACGGCGATACCGATGGTGATGGTGTTTTAGATTATTTAGATTTAGATGCCGATAATGATGGCATTGCAGATGTTGTAGAAGCAGGCGGAACCGATGCAAATGGAGATGGTAGAGCAGACAATTATGCAGATACCGATGGCGATGGATTTAATGATGTAGTAGATGGAGATGTAGGAA
>NZ_JAHDAU010000260.1 GCF_021991835.1 Polaribacter sargassicola | reverse complement strand
CCATCATTATCGGCATCTAAATCTAAATAATCTAAAACACCATCACCATCGGTATCGCCGTTTAGATATGCATCTGGGGTTCCATCTCCATTACCATCTGTTCCTGTTAAAATTAATGCATCAGCTGTATTTGCTCCTGCTGTATCAACACCTGTATCTAATACATTTCCTACATCTCCATCTACTACATCATTAAATCCATCGCCATCGGTATCTGCATAATTGTCTGCTCTACCATCTCCATTTGCA
>NZ_JAHDAU010000025.1 GCF_021991835.1 Polaribacter sargassicola | reverse complement strand
GATGATCAGGTGCACGTCCAGGCCTCTGGGGACCTCGGCGTCGATCTTCCTGAGGAATCCCAGGAACTCCTGGTGGCGGTGCTTGTCGACGCATGAGCCGATCACCCGCCCGGTCGCGACTTCCAGTGCGGCGAACAGGGTCGTGGTGCCGTGCCGCTTGTAGTCGTGGGTCATGGTCTGCCCGCGCCCTTTCTTCAATGGCAGCGACGGTTGGGTGCGATCCAGCGCCTGGATCGAGGTCTTCTCGTCCATGCACAGCACGATCGCCTTCTCCGGCGGGTTCAGATATAGTCCGACGACATCGACGAGCTTCTCCTCGAACCGTGGGTCGTTCGACAGTTTGAACGTGTCCACCAGGTGCGGCTTCAACCCCCGCGCCGCCCAGATCCGCTGCACCTGCGCCGGGGACACCCCACTGGCGGCCGCCATCGTCCGCACCGACCAGTGCGTGTGCCCCTCCGGCTTCGAGTTCCGCGTCAAATCCACGATCTCATCGATCTTCGCCTGCGGGATCGACTCCTTCCGCCCCCGACCGGCCCTGACCTTGCCGAACTTCGTCAGCCCCTCCGCAGCGAACTGGTCCCGCCACGCACGCACGGTGTTCGCCGTAACGCCCACTCCTTGCGCGTTACGCGCGTTCG
>NZ_JAHDAU010000259.1 GCF_021991835.1 Polaribacter sargassicola | reverse complement strand
ACATCTATCAACTGCAATAAAGGCAAGCCGAAAGCAGCCGTTTTTCCGGTTCCTGTTTTTGCTAAAGCAACCAAATCTTCTTTTTGTTGCAATACAACAGGAATCGATTTTTTTTGAATATCTGTAGGTACTGTAATTTGTAATGCAGCTAATCTTTCTGTTATACTAGCCTCTATTCCTAAATCGGAAAAACGTTTTGACATAAAAAAATATTTTTGCAAAGATAGTTACACTTTTATTGCTTGTACTACCAAT
>NZ_JAHDAU010000258.1 GCF_021991835.1 Polaribacter sargassicola | reverse complement strand
CCAAACAATTTTTTCTACCAACCAAGGCGTATTGATTCTTGTTAATTTAGAAGCTGCCGCTTGATCTAAAACAAACGTTGCATTATCATGTTCTTGTAAATAAGAAGCGGGTACATGACTTGTAACTTCATCTTCTACAGAGGCTTTTATAATATTAGATTTGCTTTCTCCCCAAGCCATTAAAATGACTCTCTTGGCTTCCATTATTTTCTTTACTCCTAATGTTATTGCTGTTCTTGGCGTATTTTCTAAACCA
>NZ_JAHDAU010000257.1 GCF_021991835.1 Polaribacter sargassicola | reverse complement strand
CTTTTATAAACATCAATACTATAACTTAATGTTTGAAAAGTATAAAAACTAATACCCACAGGTAAAATTATGTTTAATGTGTTTGCTTGTATTTCTGATCCAAAAAAGGAAAAAGCAGTTATAAAATTTTCTAAAAAGAAATTATAATATTTAAAGAAACCCAAAAAACCTAGATTTACAGAAATACTTATCCAAAGTAAAACTTTTCTTCTAACATTATTTTCTTCTCGTTTTAATTGTCTTCCTATTGTATAATCTAC
>NZ_JAHDAU010000256.1 GCF_021991835.1 Polaribacter sargassicola | reverse complement strand
TAAATCTGAAACGTGAAAAATATTGCTCCTAAGAACAATGTACTTCCGTTCATTTCTGCCGAATTATTAAATATTTGATTGGCAAATTCTGCACAATTATCGGCAATTACTATTTTCTTGAATAATCCCCAAAGTATTTGACGCATTCCGTCAACTGCTTTGTTATAATCAAATTTACGTTTTATATAAAACTGTGGTAATAAATGTGAAGCTCTTTCTATTGGGCCTGCTACTAATTGAGGAAAAAAACTGACAAAGGCTGTAAATGC
>NZ_JAHDAU010000255.1 GCF_021991835.1 Polaribacter sargassicola | reverse complement strand
GTGGCACCGCTCAGCGCCCGTGTCGAGCGCGGCGCGCGCGAGCTCGCCGAGGCGAGCGCGCGCAAGGAGCCGGTCACCGACGCCGACCCCTTCGACCCCGACACGTACCTGGGCAAGGGCAAGTCCTTCGGCCACCTGCTCGGAGGTCTCGCCGGGGAGTGAGGCACTGATCGGTCAGCGCGGCGGCCGGAGATTCCAGCGGTACCGGGTCTCCGGCCGCCCGCGCGTGCCGTAGCGCGCCTCGCGCACAGCCACCCCGTCGTCGGCGAGGTGCTCCA
>NZ_JAHDAU010000254.1 GCF_021991835.1 Polaribacter sargassicola | reverse complement strand
GAGGCTCCGTCGTCGCGGAGCTCTTCGTAGAGATCCGGATCCTTCAGGCTGTTCGAACCGCGTCCACGGGGCATGATGCTCTCCTTCTCCGTCGTGTCTGTCCCGCCAGCATGCCGAGGCGCCCGCCGTCACCGACAGGGGGTTGACAGTGCTGCGCGCCGACGAGGCGACGGGCGTCGCCCGTCAGCAGCGCTGTCGCCGACGCGGTGCATCTGGCCCGGCTGCTGAAGCGCGACGGATATCCCTCCGCAGGGTGAGGGCTAGCCTGAACGGGTGAC
>NZ_JAHDAU010000253.1 GCF_021991835.1 Polaribacter sargassicola | reverse complement strand
GACTGGTTCGAGAGCACGTGCCAGCCGGCGGGCGCCGACACGTCGAATGTGTAGGCGGCCTTCATGTCGGGCTGTTCGAAGCACGCCATGACCCGGCGCGAATCGGCCGGCTCGTACTGGGTGTACAGGTAGGTCTCGCCGTCGACAGGGTCGTGGAACCGGTGCATCCCCTCGCCGGATCGGCTGTACTCCGCCACCGCCTCGACGCGGACCTCGTTCTGCGCCGCCAGGCCCTCGATCGAGATGCGGGCACCGTCCCAGCGGACATCCTGCTCCTC
>NZ_JAHDAU010000252.1 GCF_021991835.1 Polaribacter sargassicola | reverse complement strand
CCACCGGCACGCCGTATGCACCAGGCGGAGCGGCAGGCGGCGGGACGGGCACCGGCGGCGGGGGAACCTGACCGGACGGAGCCGGCCCTGCACCGTCGGTCACAGCACCCTCCGCAGCAGACCGACCTTGTCGTAGACGTCGGCGAGCGTGGCATTCGCGACCTCGTCGGCCTTCGCGGCGTTCACGGCCAGCAGGCGGTCGAGCTCAGCGGGGTCGTCGAGCAGCGCGTTCGCGCGCTCGCGCACGGGGCCGAACTCGTCGACCACGACCTCGGCGA
>NZ_JAHDAU010000251.1 GCF_021991835.1 Polaribacter sargassicola | reverse complement strand
ATTGAGGTAACAAACGGATTGTTGCCTTCCGTGTCATAGGTGGTCTGAGTTTCACTTTCTTTATACCACCACTGTGTTTTTAACCGGTAAAATTGAAATCTTTTCAGCCCATAACTATTTGGAGAATACTCAATAAATGGATTAAAATTATGAACTAACCCCATAATTTCATCAGCTCCTGAAACAGGATTAATATAACTATCAAAGGTTTGATTGGTAGTTTTCAATTCTTGATCTAAGTTATTTTTTACTATTTGACTTAACATCTGACCATTAGA
>NZ_JAHDAU010000250.1 GCF_021991835.1 Polaribacter sargassicola | reverse complement strand
GTTGCAGCGGAACGAGCAATCCATTAAAAGAGTCAAATAGACCATAAAGTCTATTATCTTCTCCATGTTAAAAATCCACCAACAATGTTTTATCCCTGTAACATCAATCAACAATTCTGGTCCACAATCATATGAATAACTCATAATCATAATTGTAGTTCTAAATTCCTCTTCTCATCCAGGACGAAGATAATTTTCATCACCTATCTTTACCTGAAACATCAAAGATCATGGTTACACCAAATCATATTTCCTGTTCATAATCATACTAATAACTT
>NZ_JAHDAU010000024.1 GCF_021991835.1 Polaribacter sargassicola | reverse complement strand
CTTGTAGTACGCATCACGTTTAAGCCCGAAAGCCATACAAATAGTGGTTAAAGACGCAAATCCTTTAGCTTTGTCTTTGGTTTTACTTAGCGCTCTATATTTAGCTTTTTTTTTAGTTCTGCAACAGATTTATAGCCAAGATCTTCGGCAGCAACTTCCAGGTATGAATCTTGAATCATTGCATCTAGATCTTTCTTTAACAACAATTTTTTTAGTTGTTCAATCTCTTTTTGAAGTTCTTTAATGCGTGTTATTTCGTCTTTGGTTTTCACAGTTATTCTAGTGTTCATAAGGTCTTTACGGTTGTACTTTCTTATCCATTCATTAATGGTAGTTGGTGCAATACCGTAGGCTTTCCCTAGTTGATATTTGTTTAGTTTTCCTGTTGTAAGTTCGTCTAAAATTTTCAGTTTAAAAGGTTCTGAATACCGTCTGATTACTTTGTCATTTTTGTACATAATGTTTGAAATTATGTAGCCTTTATTCAGGACGGGTCATAATGTTTGCCAACGGTTTTGTGTATGATTTCGTTGCGTTGATTTGGCAACTAATTTAGTAAAAAATAACAGGCAATAATTCAGCGCGAGGATTTTCCGAAAGGAAAATCAGAAGCAATGAATTATACACGGTGTTGTAAAACGTTTTTTAATTCCGCTATTTTATTTTCAATTTCAGATTCCGATTCATAAGGTGATTCAGCCATAAAGTATGAGTAAGCCAAATCATTTATTAA
>NZ_JAHDAU010000249.1 GCF_021991835.1 Polaribacter sargassicola | reverse complement strand
AGATCCTCGACCTCGGGCGCGAGAACCGCCTTTTCACCAAAGCCCAGAAGCTCGCCCTCGTCGAACGCGACGGCGGGTGCGCACGGTGCGGACTCCCGCCCCACATGACAAAGGCGCATCACCTGAAATGGTGGAAGCGCGACGCAGGGCCGACAGATCTGTCCAACGGGGTCCTGCTGTGCGAATCGTGTCACCACCGAATTCATGACAACGGGTGGGACATCCGAATCGACAACCCACCCGGAGACCACGCGGGCACGGGCGACACCGCCGACACG
>NZ_JAHDAU010000248.1 GCF_021991835.1 Polaribacter sargassicola | reverse complement strand
AGCCAACCCCGGCGGCTGCGTGCGGTCAAGGGACCGAGCGCGCGGAAATCGGAGACGATCTGTGACGACTTGGGCGTGTTGCCCGTCAGACGCGGGCGACACGCCGCGCGGGTGACGGATGGTCTGCGTTTTCCGACGCGGTCAGGCGGTCGGATGCTTCGGACGTGCGTCCGCGAGGGCCGGCTGGCGGCGGAACTCGCCGGTCAGCAGCAGGATGATCACCACCACGGCGCACGCGATCCACCCGGAGATGCCGAGCGCGAGCGCGAATGCGGGAT
>NZ_JAHDAU010000247.1 GCF_021991835.1 Polaribacter sargassicola | reverse complement strand
CATTAAACACATGAAAATTAATTGGATATTTTTAGCGCTATCATTGTTTAATCTACAGTTAAGTTTTTGTCAAATGGACATAAACAACACGTTAGATTTAAAGCCCTGGGAAGACCCTCAAGTTTCAGGAATTAACCGGTTACCAAGTAAAGCGACTTCATACTCATACCCCAACGAATCGTTAGCCTTACAAAATGACAAAAACAATTCTAGTCGCTATAAGCTTTTAAATGGTAACTGGAAATTTTATTGGGCTCGCATTCCAGAAGGAGTTCCAA
>NZ_JAHDAU010000246.1 GCF_021991835.1 Polaribacter sargassicola | reverse complement strand
CGCCGGGGCTGACAGTCGACGTGCAGGGCGGGAAGACCACACGAGAAGCGGATACCGATTCCGCGGCGGATGCCGTGGGAACGGCGCTTCGCGACCTTCCTGAGGCCGTGGGAATCAACACGTCCAACGGGTACGTGGGCGTCGAGATCGCCTCAGCGGACGACGCGCGCACCGTGTTCGAGACGGTCCGAGGCATGCCGGAGTTCACACAGCTGTGGCGATTCTCGCTGAGTGAGCCGCTCGGCTTCAGCGTCGGGGACGTGCCCACGGGATTCGCCA
>NZ_JAHDAU010000245.1 GCF_021991835.1 Polaribacter sargassicola | reverse complement strand
AATATGACTGGTAGAAAATTATATGATAGCAGTGTAGGTCGAGCAGCTTTTTGGACTGCAAACATTGGAATGATTGGAATGACAGTTGCTTTTGGTGTTGCAGGTGTAGCTCAAGTATATTTAGAGCGTAAATTTAAAATGGAATTCATGGAAGTTCAGGCTGAAATTAGTATCCATTTTGTAGTATTAATTCTATGTGCTACACTATTTGCAACTGGAATTATCATGTACATCTGGGATTTTTATAAACATGGAAAACCTACAGATGAAGCTTTAGAT
>NZ_JAHDAU010000244.1 GCF_021991835.1 Polaribacter sargassicola | reverse complement strand
TAAAGGAAGGAATTAAAAATTATTGTCGACCTTTGTTAAAAATAACTTGCATTATATGTCTGCACACAACATAAGATTAGAGGTAATGAAAGCCATTGAGGGCAAAGTAGAAGGTTTTATAGACAGCTACTTAGTTCCTATTGAAAAAATATGGCAGCCAACAGATTTTTTACCAGACTCTCAGAGCGATAACTTTTTTAATGAGGTAGAGCAAATTAGAGAAGAGGCCAAAGAATTAGGATATGATTTTTGGGTTACTTTAGTGGCAGACACTATTACT
>NZ_JAHDAU010000243.1 GCF_021991835.1 Polaribacter sargassicola | reverse complement strand
AGCCGTTGACGATGTCGCCGCGGTAGGCCGGCAGCGTGACGTCGCCGCGGGTCTCGGTGTCGCTGGAGCGGGGCTTGGCGAACTGGCCGGCCATCCGCCCCATCTTCACCACCGGCATCGAGGCGCCGTAGGTGAGCACGACGGCCATCTGCAGCACGGTCTTGATCCGGTTGCGGATCTGATCGGCCGTCGCGCCCGCAAAGGTCTCGGCGCAGTCGCCGCCCTGCAGCAGGAACGCGTTGCCCGACGCCGCTCTGGCCAGCCGGGTGCGGAGGTTGTC
>NZ_JAHDAU010000242.1 GCF_021991835.1 Polaribacter sargassicola | reverse complement strand
CGCTGCAGTTAAACTTGACATTTATTATATTTTATCAGTTTAACACTGTTGAAGGCTAATGATAATTTATTCTGCATTATCTTAGTCATAATATTTCTTGCTGGGCTAGTTGAGCTCACCCTTTCTTTCACTGTTCTCTTCAGGAAATGAGCATATAGCTGGGACAAGTCGGGGAACGGAGTGACGAACCAAATGATAGTATTAGTAGTCCTCACTATTCTGTGAAATAGTGTGATAATAAATGTAACGAGGACTCTTTTGAGTTTGTATAATTTCTAGA
>NZ_JAHDAU010000241.1 GCF_021991835.1 Polaribacter sargassicola | reverse complement strand
CACCGAGCGGGTGGCGACGGCCAGGTCGTCCGAGGCCGGCGGCACCGTGATGGTGGCGGTGCGGCGCCCCTTCTCGGTGGTGATCGCGGTGGGCCCGTTGCTCTGCTCGACCTGGGCGATGTCCGACAGCTTCACGATGCCGGTCGGAGTCGGGATCGCCAGGTCCTTCAGCGCCTCCTCCGACGTCGGCGGTTCGGGAGCGACGAGGTACACGGTCAGGCCGGTGCCGTCGACCTCGACCGTGCCGAGCTGCTCCGGGCGCATCGTGTTCGACACGATC
>NZ_JAHDAU010000240.1 GCF_021991835.1 Polaribacter sargassicola | reverse complement strand
AGCCCCGTGCCGCCTGCCTCGGACGCGAAGGGACGGGTGTCGCTGAGCTGCCCGACCATGCCTCGCCCGATGCCCTCCTGCCCGGTGACGGGCTCACCCGCCGCCCCGAGGAAGCGGTCGAAGTAGGCGCGCTCGCGGGGCAGGAAGCCGGACTTCTTGACGTTGCCCTTCCAGTTCAGGATGTCGAGCGGTCGATGGCCCACGTTGAGGTCGCCCGTGACGAGCGCGTGAGCGCCGTTCGCGCCCAGCTGCGCCATGCGCTCGCCCATCGCGTCGAGGA
>NZ_JAHDAU010000023.1 GCF_021991835.1 Polaribacter sargassicola | reverse complement strand
CCTGGGCGCCCCGTAGGTCCCGTCGGACGCGGCGTGGAACGCGACGATCTGCGCGGACAGCGCTGCCGCCCGCTGCTGCCGGGGCGAGGGGCCCGCAGCGACCCGGCCCCGCCATTCGTAGAACCGTCGCCGGTCCACGCCGAGCAGCACGCACATCCGCGTGACCGTCAACCGGCTACCTGCGGCCTTCTCCGCCTCGATCACCGCGAACCGCTCCTCGGGTTCTGCTTCGACGCGAAGAAGGCCGCCGCTTTTCCCAGGAACTCGTTATCCATCCGCAGCTCCTGCACCTCGCGGCGCAGCCGCTCCAGCTCAGCCCGCTCGTCGATATCCAGCGGCACCTCCGCAGGGCCTCTGCGGGCGCGCTCTTGCTGCACCCACCGGCCCAGCAACTGCTCGCCCACACCGATCTCCCGGGCGACCGTGGCGATCGTCCGGCCGGTATCGATCACCAGGTGCGCGGCCTCCCGCCGATACTCCGGCGTATACGCCGCCCTCTTCTTGCTCGTGCCCATCACGGACATCCTCCCCGACAAGCCCACGAACACGCGGATCCCGCCTGGTCAGTGTCCGGGAATCGGGGTCAACCTCACGCTCAGGCGGTGAGCTCGATGAGCTTGCGCAGCGTCAGGATGTTTCGGGCGGTGCCCGCCGTGCCGAGCGCGCGGTCGAGCACCGGCCGGGTGAGCTTCGTGTTCGCAGCCCCGCTCAGGCCGTAGTCGATCCACAGATCGCCGCCGACGAGCGCGATGCGCTCCCCCGGCTGCAGACGGGCACGCA
>NZ_JAHDAU010000239.1 GCF_021991835.1 Polaribacter sargassicola | reverse complement strand
CTGTTGCCGATGACCTGCACCGTGGTGAGGTCGAGCGTGCCGCCGGTCGGGTACGTCTCGGCGTCCCTCACCTCGATGAGCGGGACCGAGGCGCCGTCGCTGCCCTTGGCGGTGCCGAGCGTGTCGAAGACCGGGCCCGGCCGCTGGATCACGTACTGGGTCGGGATGAAGGTCAGTCCGACCAGCCCGACCAGCGAGATGCTCAGTGCGACGACGCCGACGATCGTGCCATTGCTGCGGCGTGATGACACGTGACCTCCGGGCGTTCGCGAGCGGCGTAC
>NZ_JAHDAU010000238.1 GCF_021991835.1 Polaribacter sargassicola | reverse complement strand
TATCCGAAAGCTTCGCGATATTACGACGGTCATGACTGGGATCACCTAAACGCCGCCTACTAGAGCGGGGAGGATCAAAATGCGAAAATCACGCGTGTTTCTGGCCTCGGCGGTAGCTGTCGCGGGGCTTCTCGTTGGGGCCGTAGTCGTCAACGCTGTGCGAACAAGTGATGTGGTTGCGCCGCCAACGCAAGCATCCGCGGAAGACACTGAACGGCTCAATGAAGCCCTTGCAAGCCAAGGTGGCCCAGGGGATGCTCAGTTGCTCGACTGCAGCCTCA
>NZ_JAHDAU010000237.1 GCF_021991835.1 Polaribacter sargassicola | reverse complement strand
GTGTACGCCAGCGCGTGCCCGAAGATCACCAGCACGTGCCCCACGACCCCGAGTCCGATGCCGGGGCGACGCAGCGTCTCGATGAGCACCGAGATGCGCGCGGCGTTCTCGGCGGGGACCGACGGCAGCAGAGTGCGCAGGCCGATCGCCAGCAGCGCGGTGGCGCCGGCGGCGATCCCGAACACGCCTCGCCAGTCGAGCAGCTCGCTGAGCATCACGCCCACCGGAACACCGGCCACCGTCGCCAGCGACGTGCCGGCCGAGGTGAACATCACCGCGCG
>NZ_JAHDAU010000236.1 GCF_021991835.1 Polaribacter sargassicola | reverse complement strand
CGATTCGCAGGTGCATCGCTTCCTGATCCTGCACAAGGAACTCGATCCCGACGACGACGAACTGACGCGCACGCGCAAGGTGCGGCGCGGTTTCGTCGCCGAGAAGTACGCGGTGCTGATCGATGCGCTGTATTCCGGCAAGCAGACGCAGTTCATCGAAACGCAGGTCAAGTTCGAGGACGGGCGCACCGGCAAGGTCGCCGCCGACCTGCAGATCCGTGACGCGAAGACCTTCCCGGTCTTGCGTCAGGCCGCCTAACCACCACGACAGCGCAGGGATCA
>NZ_JAHDAU010000235.1 GCF_021991835.1 Polaribacter sargassicola | reverse complement strand
GCCGTCTTCTCCTCGACAACCGTGCGGAACCGGTCGGAGATGCTCACTCCGACGCCGACGATGCTCGTTTCCATCACTGCCTCCTTGTCCCGGTCCTCCCGGCCAAGGGCGGACCGTGGTCGCCTTGTGAACCCCTACGCTAGTCCCCGCGCCCGGACATGTCACTATCCGTTCACCTCGATTCTGCGCGTGTCGCGACCGCCGGGCGTGGCGGCGAGCGCGACCGCGCACAGAGGCCGGAATCCGGCCGCGCGAAGCGCCCGTGCAGCCTCGTCCAGAGTC
>NZ_JAHDAU010000234.1 GCF_021991835.1 Polaribacter sargassicola | reverse complement strand
CGGCGCGCTTGCCCCTGAGTGCGCGGAGGGCCTTGGCGATCGAGACGCGGGTGTTCGCAGGCTCGATGATGCCGTCGATCTCGCCGCGCTCGGCCGCGAGGAACGGGCTGGTGACGCCATAGGTGTACTCGGCGGCGAGACGGCTGCGCACGGCGGCGACGTCCTCGCCGGCCTCTTCGGCCTTCTTGATCTCACCGCGGTAGAGGATGTTGACGGCGCCCTGGCCGCCCATGACGGCGATCTCGGCGGTGGGCCAGGCGAGGTTCACGTCGGCGCCGAGCT
>NZ_JAHDAU010000233.1 GCF_021991835.1 Polaribacter sargassicola | reverse complement strand
CACCCACGATGGCTCCAGCGCCGAGGACGACTTCGCCGCGCAGGACGGCGGCGGCCAGGCATCCGAGCACGCCGGTGACCAGGCATCCGATGCCGGTGTCGAAGCCCCTGCCACCGACGACAGCGCGACGGACGAGACACCGGCGGAGGACGACGCCTCCCCGTCGCTGCGCGACGCGGTGGCGGGACTCTGGACGCCGCGCCTCGCGGGCACCGCCGGCGCGGACGCCGCCGACGGTGTCCGCGAGGACGAGAGCGCATCTCAGGACGACGAAGCCCCCGA
>NZ_JAHDAU010000232.1 GCF_021991835.1 Polaribacter sargassicola | reverse complement strand
ACCCGTCCTTTTAAATCATCAGGAAATCCGCTTGTGTCTAGTTTCCCAAAATCATATTCATCAGCAGCGAGAATTTCAATATCAATATCTCTTAAAACCATTCTAATATCATAAAACTTCTTTATTAAATGTCCTCTGTAGGCCGTAGCGGGTACCGTGGTTAATACTTCAGGGTTTAAATAATCTGGTCCTACGTCATTCTGGGTACGATCATTGGTAGGGTTGCGGTCTTGTGTTTGATTTTCTTCATCGCGTGTTTTTACACCATCACCATCATCATCA
>NZ_JAHDAU010000231.1 GCF_021991835.1 Polaribacter sargassicola | reverse complement strand
CTCCACCGGCTGGGAGGCATACGACCCGCGCTTCGACGCGCACCACGCGGACTACGTGAACGAGCCGAACCGGTTCGGCTACATCGTCGAGATCGACCCGCAGGACCCCTCCTCCACGCCGCGGAAGCACACCGCGATGGGGCGCTTCAAGCATGAGGGCGCCAATGTGCGCGTCGCCGAGGACGGCCGCGTCGTGGCGTACATGGGCGATGACGAGCGCAACGATTACCTCTACAAGTTCGTCTCGAAGAACAGCATCTCGGGTTCGCGCAGGAAGAATCT
>NZ_JAHDAU010000230.1 GCF_021991835.1 Polaribacter sargassicola | reverse complement strand
CGTCGAGGGCGCGAACCGGCAGCGCACGCCCAATGAGATCGCGCTGAACATCCTGCTCGCGAGCCTGTCGATCGTGTTTCTCGTGGTGGTGCTGGCGCTGAACCCGCTCGCCGGCTACGTCGCCTCGCCGGTCGGCATCCCCGTGCTGATCGCGCTGCTCGTGTGCCTGATCCCGACCACGATCGGCGCCCTGCTCAGCGCCATCGGCATCGCCGGCATGGACCGGCTGGTGCAGCGCAACGTGCTGGCGATGTCGGGACGCGCGGTCGAGGCCGCCGGAGA
>NZ_JAHDAU010000022.1 GCF_021991835.1 Polaribacter sargassicola | reverse complement strand
TACTAAGCTACAAATTTTAGTTCTAAGTCCATCATTTCTTTAGGTGTTTTATATCCAATAATTTTTCTTGGTCTGTTGTTTAATTTTTGTTGAATATTTTGAAGCTGTTTTATGTCAATTTCATTAAAATTAGTTCCTTTAGGAAGATATCTCCTAATCAGTCCATTTGTATTTTCGTTAGTTCCTCTTTCCCAAGAAGAATAGGGGTGAGCAAAGTAAATTTTCATACCTGTTTTTTCTGTGATTTTTTGGTGTTTTGCCATTTCAATTCCGTTGTCATAAGTCATAGATTTTTTAAAAATAGGATTTAATTTGTTTAATATTTTAGAAAATTGTTTAGCTACTTCATCGGCTTTTTTAGACTCTAATTTAATGATTAAAGTAAATCTTGTTTTACGTTCTACAATAGTTCCAATGGCGCTTTTATGATTCTTTCCGATGATTAAATCACCTTCCCAATGTCCAACTTCATTTCTGAGTTCAATATGCTTGGGTCTCTTGTCAATACTGACTTGGTTTATAATTTTAGATCCACCACCACGTCTTTTTTTATGAGGTCTACGTTTTGTTTTTTTACGTACCAATAGTTTTATTAATTTCTTGTTTAAGCTTGCTTGCGGCCTGGTGTAGATGTGTCTGTAAATAGCTTCGTGAGAAATAGACATAATAGGATCATTAGGATATAACTCTTTAAGCCTTCCAGAAATTTGTTCAGGAGTCCAGTTTGATAAAAGTCCTCTGTAAACAAAAAATTTAAGTAAAGAATAAGTGCTTATTTTATCTAAATTTCTCTTGTTTAAGTAGTCTTCTTTGACACACCAATGAGCAAGTTCTGCATCATAACTATCCTTCTCTGTCTGTATCCATTTATTCACTTCTCTACCGATAGTTGAACGAGTTCTACCAAGTCTAAATGCGATATAGGATTTAGTCTTTTTTTCTTTTAAAAGGGTCTGAATAATGACTCTTTCTTTAAGGGTTAATCGTCTATGTTTTTTTACTTCCATTTTACAAATCTATAATTTTAGATTTGTTGCGTTAAGTTATTGAATAGACC
>NZ_JAHDAU010000229.1 GCF_021991835.1 Polaribacter sargassicola | reverse complement strand
CGCCAGCGGCGCTTTCACGACGTTCATGTGTCGATTCTCCCTGCGGGTCGGGCAGATCACCCGGTTCGTGCGTGGCGAGTGCGCCCGCGTCGGATGCCGCGCGCACGGGCGCGCCGTCCTTGCCGGGGGCCTTCGGCGCCCGCCCCGGCCACCAGATCCGGTCGCCCACGAGCGCGAAGATCGCCGGCACGATCACGGTGCGTACCACGAGGGTGTCGACGATCACGCCGACCCCGACGATCAGGCCCAGCTGCCCGAGCGTGACCAGGGGCAGCACCCCGA
>NZ_JAHDAU010000228.1 GCF_021991835.1 Polaribacter sargassicola | reverse complement strand
GGCGACGGTGAGGTTGAGCGTGATCCCGAGATCGAGGTCGGCGTCGCGCGCGCGCAGCGCCTGCACGGCCTGGCCGTGTGCGAGCAGCAGATGATGCGAGGCGAGCAGACCGTCGCGGATGCTGGTGCGGCCGGGCGCGTGCACGCCGGCGGTGTACGAGAGGAACGACGAGCACCACGGCTCGTTCATGGTGGTCCAGTGCTGCACGCGGTCGCCCAGGGCGTCGTGCACAGTGAGCGCGTACTCGGTGAAGTGGTCCGCGATGTCGCGGTCGGTCCAGCC
>NZ_JAHDAU010000227.1 GCF_021991835.1 Polaribacter sargassicola | reverse complement strand
ATTTTATAACTGCTTTTTCCTTTTTTGGATCAGAAATACAAGCAAACACATTAAACATAATTTTACCTGTGGGTATTAGTTTTTATACTTTTCAAACATTAAGTTATAGTATTGATGTTTATAAAAGAAAATTAGAAGCTACAGATAATTTTATTGCATTTACAGCCTTTGTCAGTTTTTTTCCTCAATTAGTAGCAGGCCCAATAGAAAGAGCTTCACATTTATTACCACAGTTTTATATAAAACGTAAATTTGATTATAACAAAGCAGTTGACGGAATGC
>NZ_JAHDAU010000226.1 GCF_021991835.1 Polaribacter sargassicola | reverse complement strand
ATTTTATAACTGCTTTTTCCTTTTTTGGATCAGAAATACAAGCAAACACATTAAACATAATTTTACCTGTGGGTATTAGTTTTTATACTTTTCAAACATTAAGTTATAGTATTGATGTTTATAAAAGGAAATTAGAAGCTACAGATAATTTTATAGCATTTACAGCCTTTGTCAGTTTTTTTCCTCAATTAGTAGCAGGCCCAATAGAAAGAGCTTCACATTTATTACCACAGTTTTATATAAAACGTAAATTTGATTATAACAAAGCAGTTGACGGAATGC
>NZ_JAHDAU010000225.1 GCF_021991835.1 Polaribacter sargassicola | reverse complement strand
CCAGGTGCGGAACGGACATCGGCGGGGCGCCGACGGTCGCCTTGGAGTACACCTTGGCCTGGTGCTTGGCGACGATCTCGGGCTTGGTGGTCATCAGCCACTGGCCGCCGATCGGGAAGCATCCGTATCCCTTGATCTCAGGGATGCCGCTGTTCTGCAGAAGCTTGAGGGCCCAGCCGCCGGCGCCGACGAACACGAAGCGCGCTTTGACCTGGCTGGGGGTGCGGCCGACCGTCTGGCGGTTCTTGACCAGCCAGGTGCCGTCCTTCTGCTTCTTGAGCGA
>NZ_JAHDAU010000224.1 GCF_021991835.1 Polaribacter sargassicola | reverse complement strand
GCGGCGGGGTGATCGCCAATCGGCGTCTGCGCGAGGTGACGCTGGAGCGTGCCGCCGCCGCGGGCGTCACCGTGCGCATCCCTCCGCTGACCCTGTGCACGGACAACGGCGCGATGATCGCCGGTCTCGCCGCGGAGCTGATCTCGAGCGGCCGTGGCGCCTCGACACTGGCGTTCGGGGCGGACTCCACCCTGCCGGTGACCGAGATCCAGGTGAGCCCGGCATGACCGATCCGCGCATCGAGGGGCCCACTCCCGAGGTCGAGCGACCCGAGGGCAGCGCG
>NZ_JAHDAU010000223.1 GCF_021991835.1 Polaribacter sargassicola | reverse complement strand
GTGCCTCGCCGTCGGGATCGAACTCGATGAAGGCGTGCTGATCGGCGAGCTGCGTGATCGTGCCGTTGAACGGGCGGGGGTCAGAGCCGTCCCGGCCGCGGGATCCGTGCACCACGGGCAGCCCCTGATCGAAGCCGACGTCGCGCCGCCCGCAGAGCACGATCGCGAGACCGGGCTCGGGGATGCTGAGCACCGGCGCCCATACGGTGATCGCGGGGCGCAGAGCGGGCGCGGCGGCGTTGCCGCGGGCGAGCGGGGTCAGCCGGGAGTAGAAACCGTCGTC
>NZ_JAHDAU010000222.1 GCF_021991835.1 Polaribacter sargassicola | reverse complement strand
GGCCGACGTGTACATGCCCATCGTGGAGCAGGTGAAGATGGTGCTCGACGGGAAGATGAACCCGCGCGACATCGCACCGCACCTGACCACCGACGACGACACTCCCCAGGAGGAGAGGACCAACTATGGACAGGCAGACGGTGGTGGTGCTCTTCGGCGGGCGTTCCAGCGAGCATTCGATCAGTTCCGCAACGGCGGGCGGGGTGCTGGCGGCGATCGACCGTGACCGCTATGCGGTGATCCCCGTCGGGATCAGCCGGGAGGGCGCGTTCGTCCTCGAGCA
>NZ_JAHDAU010000221.1 GCF_021991835.1 Polaribacter sargassicola | reverse complement strand
GCTGAGACCTGGAACGTGCTCGGACAGTCCTTCGGCGGGTTCACCACGCTCGCGTATCTGTCGACGGATGCCGCGTCGCTGGACCGCGTGTACATCACCGGCGGGCTCAGCACGATCGACCGCACGCCGGACGAGGTGTACGCACTCTGCTACGACAAGATGCGGGACGCCTCGGAGTGCTACTACCGGCGCTTCCCCGCGCACCGTGACCGCATGCGCCGGCTGGTCGACCTCGCGGCATCCGGCGGCATCGTGCTGCCCGGCGGCGAGGTGGTCTCCCCCT
>NZ_JAHDAU010000220.1 GCF_021991835.1 Polaribacter sargassicola | reverse complement strand
GCTCGCCGATCCGTACCTGCTCGGGCTGTCGTCCGGCGCGTCGATGGGGGCGGTGCTGGTGATCGTACTGGGTGCGGCGATCGCGCTGCCTGCGGCCGCTTTCGCCGGGGCGATGCTGGCGCTGGCGCTGACCCTGCTGATCTCGCGTGCGGCGGGCGGCCGGTCGGCGACGTCGACGATCCTCGCCGGGTTGGCGGTGTCGGCGGTGCTGTCGGCGCTGACCAGCATGGTGATCTTCTGGAGTTCGACGAACGACAGCTATCGCGAGATCCTGAGCTGGCTGC
>NZ_JAHDAU010000021.1 GCF_021991835.1 Polaribacter sargassicola | reverse complement strand
TCGGCGTGGCTGGTAGAGGGTGCTGGTTTTGAGCATGGCGTAGATGACGTCGCAGCGTCGTCGGGCGAGGCAGATGATCGCCGCGTTGTGCTTCTTGCCTTCAGCGCGTTTGCGTTGGTAGTAGGCGGCCGATTCGGGATCGCAGTTGGACGCGACCCACGCGGATTGGAACAGCGCGTTCTTGAGCTGCTTGTTCCCGGACCGGGCGGGATGCTCGCCTCGGATCGACTTCCCGGAACGGCGGGTGACGGGAGCGATGCCGGCGTAGGCGGCGAGGTGCCCGGCGGTGGGGAAGGCGGAGGCGTCGCCGATGGCCAGGAGGATGGTGGCTGCCGTCTTGGTCCCGACTCCTGGCATCGAGATCAAGACGTCACGAAGAGGGAAGTCATCAAGCAGCCTCTCGACCTCGACGGCGAGCTCGGCTCGCTGTGTCTTGAGCGCGACGATCTGGCCCGCAACGCGAGAGATCACAGACTCGACCGCCGCCGTGCCGATCACGGTCACGGTCTGCTGGCTCAGCGCGTCGAACACGTCATCGACGAGCTTGTCGACGGCGCGGTGCTTCGTCTTGCGCGCCCACGCCTTCACCCGGGCGGGACCGGCCCCTGCGAGTTTCGTGGGCCCTCCGTACTTGATCAGCAGGTCCAGGGGCAGGGCGTTGGTGAGCCTGGTGCCCGCGAACACGCGCTCCAAAGCGGGGTGGATCTGCAGCAGCAGAGACCGCAGCCGGTTCACCGACCGGGTCGATTCGTGAGCGAGATCATCGTCATAGCCGGCGAGGACCTTCAACGACGCGAGGACCTCACTGTCCCGGTCGACGGCGCGCAGCGTGTCCGGCATTCGCAGCGCGGTCGTCGCGATCACGAACGCGTCCCGAGCATCCGTCTTCGCCTCTCCCGGCATCAGTTGCGCGGCCTTGCGCATCGCCAATCCCGGCAGATACGCGACCTCGCAGCCCGCGTCCCGGGCGACCGCGACCGGCAACGCGCCAATCGTGTTCGGCTGATCCACGACCAGCAGCACCCGCCCGTGCTCCTGGAGCCGGGTGAAGACCTCGCGAAGGCGGGTCTCGTCCTGCGGGAGCGGCTTGTCGAACAGTCGTGTCCCGTCCGCGTCGAGCGCACAGGCGTGGTGCTCTTCCTTGCCGACATCGA
>NZ_JAHDAU010000219.1 GCF_021991835.1 Polaribacter sargassicola | reverse complement strand
ATCACCGATACCGCCACCGGCAAGTCGCTGTTCATCGACGCCGCGAACCAGCCGGACCTGCTCGTGAGCTACCTCGCCGAGAACGCGCCGAAGCTCGAGCTGATCGTCACCACGCATCAGCACTGGGATCACTGGCAGGGTCTCGCGCAGGTCGCCGCGGCCACCGGCGTGCCGACCGCCGCGCATCCGCTCGACGCCGAACCGCTGCCCGTCACGCCGGCCCGGATGCTCATGGAGGGCGACACCGTCGAGATCGGTGAGCTGTCGTTCGAGGTGCTGCACCT
>NZ_JAHDAU010000218.1 GCF_021991835.1 Polaribacter sargassicola | reverse complement strand
CAAAGCGCGACACAAGCGACTTGTCGTAGTAGATGCGGTACTTGCCGGCGGCACGTGCCGCCTGATCCTGCACGAGCGGAAGATCCATCAGCACCGTGTAGTTCTCGGTGATGGCCATATCGTGCGGCAGCCGCGGGCCGGGAAGATCAACCTGGGTCAGATGCGTCTGGGTGCCGTCCGCGCCGATAATGCCGTAACGCATGAAGTTCATGTCGGGGCCATAGTCGAACCACATCAGCTCGCCCGTACGCTCGTCTGCCTTGGGGTGCGCCATCATGTCGCCC
>NZ_JAHDAU010000217.1 GCF_021991835.1 Polaribacter sargassicola | reverse complement strand
ACCGCGGCCCACGGCGACCAGCAGGTAGTCGGCCGTGAACGTCTTGCCGTCCTCGAGCGTGACCGTGACCTGGTTCTCGTCCTGCTCCGCCTTCTGGAAGCGCACGCCGAGGTTGTACGAGATCCCCTTGCGGCGGAACGCGCGCTCCAGGCCCTTGCTCAGCACGATGTCCTCGTTGGGGACCAGGTGCGGCAGAGCCTCGATGATCGTGACCTCAGCGCCGAACGAGTGCCAGACGCTGGCGAACTCGACGCCGATCACGCCGCCGCCGAGGACGATGACCT
>NZ_JAHDAU010000216.1 GCF_021991835.1 Polaribacter sargassicola | reverse complement strand
AGCTGCGCGAGCAGCTCGCCGAGATCGAGCAGCTCGAGCCCGAGGCGGGGGAGGACGTCTCCTTGAACGAGCGCGCCGAGCGCCTCGCGAACGCGGAGGAGCTGCGGCTGTCCGCGTCCCAGGCACGCACCGCGCTCTCCAGCGAGGACGACGAGCCCGACGTGGCCGGACTCGTCGCCGAGGCGCGACGCGCCCTGGAGCGGGCCGCCGACCCGCAGCTCACCGAGATCGCGGAGACCCTCGCCGATCTGGGCTACCGGGCCGCCGACCTCGCGGGGCAGCTG
>NZ_JAHDAU010000215.1 GCF_021991835.1 Polaribacter sargassicola | reverse complement strand
GAGGATGGACTGATGACCCGCACCCCGATCCGCCTCGCCGTCGCCGCCGGAGCGGCGCTGCTGGTGGCCGGCTGTTCCGACGACGGCACCGGCACCTCGACGACCACCACGACCCGGACGGCCACCGCGACGCAGAGCGCGCCGGCGTACACGGGTGAGCTGCCCGAACGTCCCGCCGCGGGCGCACCCGTCGACTGCAGCTACACGCCCGACGGCGGCGCGGCGAAGGACGTGGCGCCGCCGCAGGAGAGCGGGGTGACCACCGCAGGCTCGCCGGCGGTGACG
>NZ_JAHDAU010000214.1 GCF_021991835.1 Polaribacter sargassicola | reverse complement strand
CGTAGCAAAAGAAATTATTAAAAGAGACTTACCGCTTTTTGGTATTTGTTTAGGGCACCAAGTTATAGCATTAGCTAATGGGGTTTCTACGTATAAAATGCATAACGGGCATAGAGGAATAAACCACCCTGTAAAAAATATGATTACAGGAAAGGGAGAGATTACGTCTCAAAACCATGGGTTTGCAGTTAATAGAGAAGAGGCTGAATGGCATCCAGATCTTGAAATCACACACGTGCCTTTAAATGATAATACGGTAGCAGGTTTAGCTATGAAAAGTAAAAA
>NZ_JAHDAU010000213.1 GCF_021991835.1 Polaribacter sargassicola | reverse complement strand
GGTTGTTCAGCGGTTCGTCAAGGAGCAGGTACTCGGTGTCCTGGGCGAGCACCATCGCGACGTAGGCGCGCTGTCGCTGCCCTCCCGAGAGCTGGTCGAGGAAGCGCTGCTCCAGGTCGGTGAGGTTCAGGAAGTCGATCGCCTCCGAGATCTTGTCCTCGTCCTCCTGCGTGAGCCGGCCGCCGCTGTACGGGTAGCGCCCGAATCCGACCAGCTGCCGTACCGTGAGCCTGGTGACGAAGTGGTTCTCCTGCCGCAGGATCGACACGGTCCTGGCGACCTGCT
>NZ_JAHDAU010000212.1 GCF_021991835.1 Polaribacter sargassicola | reverse complement strand
CTTGGATTAATTCAAGTTTTTTTTGAGGTTTAATTAAAAAAGGAATATATTTGCATCCTCAAAAACGGCCTCGTGGCGCAACTGAATAGCGCATCTGATTACGGCTCAGAAGGTTACAGGTTTGAATCCTGTCGAGGTCACAAAAAAGCTCACATAAGTGAGCTTTTTTTATACTATCTCTGCACTTAAACCTGCATCTAACAACATAGAGCATCTAGGCTCCAACTCTTCGTAAGCTCCTGTTTTTACTGTACATTTACCTTTATAGTGTACAATTATGGAACA
>NZ_JAHDAU010000211.1 GCF_021991835.1 Polaribacter sargassicola | reverse complement strand
GCCGCAGGAGGTCTTCGACGGCATCGTCGAGGCCGCCCGAACCGACCGCTACTCGTGGTTCACCCAGTTCTACAACGACTTCTACAACCTCGACGAGAATCTCGGCAGCCGGATCAGCCAGCAGGTCGTGACGGCGAACTGGAACCTGTCGGTCACCAGCGCGCCCGTCGCCGCATACGCTGTCGTGCCGGCATGGATCGAGGACTTCCGCGGTGATGTCGAGGCCGTCCGGCTCGCGGACAAGCCGACCCTCATCCTGCACGGGACGAAGGACAACATCCTCCC
>NZ_JAHDAU010000210.1 GCF_021991835.1 Polaribacter sargassicola | reverse complement strand
CGCGCACGAGCTGCTGGCGAAGGTCGGCCTGGAGGACAAGGCGGGCTCCTACCCGAATCAGCTCTCGGGAGGTCAGCAGCAGCGCGTGGCCATCGCACGCGCGCTCGCCATGGAGCCGCGGCTGATGATGTTCGACGAGCCCACCAGCGCCCTGGACCCGGAGCTGGTCGGCGAGGTGCTCAGCACCATGCGCCAGGTCGCCGAGGAGGGCATGACCATGGTCGTCGTCACCCACGAGATCGGGTTCGCCCGCGAGGTCGCCGACCGCGTGGTCTTCATGGACCAG
>NZ_JAHDAU010000020.1 GCF_021991835.1 Polaribacter sargassicola | reverse complement strand
AAAAGAAATTATAATATTTAAAGAAACCCAAAAAACCTAGATTTACAGAAATACTTATCCAAAGTAAAACTTTTCTTCTAACATTATTTTCTTCTCGTTTTAATTGTCTTCCTATTGTATAATCTACAACTGTACTAAAAAAAATTAACGATAAAAATCGCCAATCCCACCAGCCATAAAATAAATAACTTGCTAAAACTATTAACAGGTTTTGTAACTTTAGGTTTTTATTAAATACAAACCAATAAAGTATAAATACTATTGGTAAAAAAACAGCAAAATCTAATGAATTAAATATCATTTATATAATATTTAATAGACTCAATATTCTTTTTCAATTTCATCTTATTCTAAAACAATTTTTTCTTTTTCTAAACTTTACAACTAAGGTTTTAATCTTTAAAAACCTTATTATTTGTGTATTTTTTAATATCTCTTATCAAATCTTTTGTAAACAAAGTACTTTGATTTATGTGATGAGAATCCACTAACCAATCTTCATATTTATCATCCCATAAATCGCTTCCAAAAGTATAATCTAAATAAAAAATATTTTTATTTGACTTTGATAAATCTTGATAAATTGATTTTATTCTCTTAGCATCTTTTTGATATTTATTGTATTCTGGAGCTTCTGGAGCTGTAAAAAGAATTAAATCAATTTTATTTGCTTTACACAAATCTACAATAGCATTAAAATCATTTAATAACAACTCATCAACACCTGCTAAATGTTCTGGAAAACCAGCTTCAAATTCTTCAAAATTAAACTTATCTCCTTTTTCTTTTGGTAATGAATGGTCTATTTTGTCTAAATAAGTTGTTTCTTTTAAATTAGATTTTACCCCAACAAATCTCTTTAAACTTGTTGTTGTAGCTTTTTTTACTTTGGGCAGTAAATTACTCGCGTTTTTTCCTAATAAGTTAGTCCAAAGTTTAAAATCTCTAAGAAATAAATCTCCTACTATTTTATGTAGTTGAGTTCTATGGTTATTAAAAGTAAACCATGAAACTTCTAATAAAACCAAATTAGGTTTTACAGAGCAATTATTTAAATAAGTTTCTAATGTTAATTTAGATACACTTATGTTAGCAGAAGAATATCCCAGCATTGCAACACTGTATTTACCTTCTTCTTTTAAGGTATTTTTATCTATAGAATTTAATAGTTTACTATTACCAATTGCTACTAAATCTTTACTTGGCGATTTGTAAATGTTTTCAAATTCTACATTAGAATACATTTTAGAAAACTCAAATTGATGATTTTTAGAAGCCAACAATAAAACCGCAAATATTATTAAAAATAAGGGTATTATAAATTTAAGTAACTTAAAAATAAACTTTATCATACTTTAAAATTGAAAATAAATAAATTGTTGTTCTTTTCCTCCAAACCAAATTATAGCAATAATTAAAGTATAATAAAAAGTATATCTAATTGGCCTTTTCCAGTTAGCACCTAATTTTGAAATTGCGTGTTTTTCGTCTCTACCTAACCATTCTATCAATAAAAACACAGCAATTAATGATAACATTGTAAATGGATGATGTAAAAGCCCTATAAAATCACTTCCTTTTGGTAGCTTAAAAAATGATTTAGTAAACATTTTAGATATATAACTAATTGCATGCTCTATATTATTTGCTCTAAAAAATATCCAAGCAAAAACTGTTAAACAAAAAGTAATTAGCATAGAAATAAACTCTCTTAAACTAGGTAGATATTTACCCTTTGCTACTATTTCTATATTATTTCTGTTATTTTTTGTAAGCATAATGGGTAGAAAATAAACGGCGTTTAATAATCCCCAAACTATAAATGTCCAATTAGCGCCGTGCCAAAAACCACTTACTATAAATATGATAA
>NZ_JAHDAU010000209.1 GCF_021991835.1 Polaribacter sargassicola | reverse complement strand
CGTCGATGAAGATGGCAGCCGCGGTCGCGCGCTCGAGACCGTAGTCGCCGGTGAGGAACCCCGCCATCTGCGCCGACCAGCGCCGGGCGAGTTCGCGCAGCTGAGGGTCGTTGACCGCGGCGGTGACCACGGCGCGGTCGGCCTCCATGGCCCGGGCGTCGGCGAGGCCCTGCACCAGGAGGTCGGCGATGACGGCAGGAGTGGCGCCGCGCTCGGTGAGCACGGATCGGATGCCCTCCATCCTGGAGTCCACATCCGCCACGAGGTGGCGCAGCGCCTCCGACCG
>NZ_JAHDAU010000208.1 GCF_021991835.1 Polaribacter sargassicola | reverse complement strand
CCACGACATATGAGGGAGTACTCGTGGAGACCTTCTCCGAGACCCAGAACGACCAGCCGACCGCTGAGGCGCCGGCTTCCGAGGCCGCTCCGGTGCGCAAGCGCGCGCCACGCCGCGCCACCACAGCATCCGCCGCTGCTGCGGCTGAGGCGCCGGCCGCAGTGACCGAGGTGCCGGCTGCACCGGCATCCGAGGCGGCTCCCGCCGCGGAGGAGAAGCCGAAGGCGGCGCGTCGCAGCCGTGCCAAGAAGGCGGATGCCGAGACGCTCGACATCCCCGTCGCCGA
>NZ_JAHDAU010000207.1 GCF_021991835.1 Polaribacter sargassicola | reverse complement strand
CCACCTTGAAAGCTTGACATCACAGCTGGATTCGCACCATCTTCAGCAGCTACACCGTATAAACCGTTAGGGTATTGCCCTACCTCAGTAGGAAGGGTTACTGTAAGGTGTTTGTAAATAAATCCTCGGCTAACGCCTGGTTGTTTGCGTTTACCGCTTAACCCATATAAGTCAACACCTAATTTTATTCTTTCGTTAATTTTAATATCAAGATTTGATCTTATTTGATACTGTTTAAAGCTCAAATCTCCTGATTTATATTGCCCTCCTTGATTTAAAAAGTCTC
>NZ_JAHDAU010000206.1 GCF_021991835.1 Polaribacter sargassicola | reverse complement strand
GTATTTACGACACCCTGAAACTGCGGCTCAGATTGCAGCCCCTCGTTCATGGCGACGAGACCACGGTTCAGGTGCTCAAGGAAAAGGACAAGGCTGCCACCAGCATATCCTACATGTGGGCCTATCGCAGCAGCCAGGACAGTGTTGAACCGATCGTGCTGCTCGATTATCAACCTGGTCGCGGGCAACAATATCCGCAAGCCTTTCTCAGTGATTACCGTGGCATATTAGTAAGCGATGGTTATGCAGCCTGGCGCACATTGAAAGAAGCCACGCATATCGGGTGC
>NZ_JAHDAU010000205.1 GCF_021991835.1 Polaribacter sargassicola | reverse complement strand
ACTCAATTTCTCCTAAAGAAAAATATCGTAACCCTACCGAGAACGCGCTACGCTCATCTAGACGATTAAAATACGTCACATTTCCTAAAAAAATATCGTTTACTAGTTTACTTAAATACGGGGTGTAGCTAACACCGATTCCTGATTTTGTTTCAGAAAACGCATATTTTGAGGCATTCCATTGTTGCGAAAAAGCATCAACAGATGTTGCTACGCCCATATCAGCCATACCGGCTGCACGAGCATCGGAAGCAATCATTAAAAAAGGAACACCAGTTGTAATAACT
>NZ_JAHDAU010000204.1 GCF_021991835.1 Polaribacter sargassicola | reverse complement strand
GACGAGATGTTCGTCTTCGAAAACCTGCTCGACCTCGAGGATCGCAGCATCCAGCTCCTGCTGCGCGAAATCCAGTCCGACTCGCTGATCCTCGCCATGAAGGGCGCATCCGATACGCTGCGCGAGAAGATCTTCAAGAACATGTCGTCGCGTGCCGCGGAAATGCTGCGCGAAGACCTCGAAGCGCGCGGCCCGGTCCGCCTCTCCGAAGTCGAAGCCGAACAGAAGGAAATCCTCAAGATCGTCCGCCGCCTGGCCGACGAAGGACAGATCGTCCTCGGCGGCGC
>NZ_JAHDAU010000203.1 GCF_021991835.1 Polaribacter sargassicola | reverse complement strand
AAAAGGCTCATATATTTTTAGAGAGATCTTAAAAATTTTTAAATCTGGCTCTGTGTTTATCCAAAAAGCTAGTGTCTTTTTATACGCTACGTTTCATAAATAAGACCGCTATGTAAAATAAAGCTGGTCATTGAGATGAATTTGTCTTTTGTAACAAATTTTATAAAGAATCGTCGCATTGAAAATGATAAAATTATAGAATCAATGAATAATCATTATGGAAAGGAGTTGTCGCTTTCAAATGCAGCCTTAATTGCAGGAATTAGTTTGCTTATAATGGTTTTGACT
>NZ_JAHDAU010000202.1 GCF_021991835.1 Polaribacter sargassicola | reverse complement strand
GTCGGCGGAGAGACCTGGGTCGTCGATCTCTCCGACACGACAGCCCTCGACTCCCTCGAGCTGCAGGCCGACATCCTCGTGAACAACGCCGGCATCCAGCGGGTGAGCCCGATCGCCGAGTTCGATCCTGATGCCTTCCGGCTGATCCAGCGGATCATGCTCGAAGCACCGTTCCTGCTGATCCGCGCCGTGCTGCCGGGCATGTACGAGCGCGGCTGGGGCCGGATCATCAACATCTCCAGCGTGCACGGGCTGCGCGCCAGCGCGTTCAAGTCGGCGTACGTCGCA
>NZ_JAHDAU010000201.1 GCF_021991835.1 Polaribacter sargassicola | reverse complement strand
CTGCTACTCAAATAATTACTATTCAAGATACGACTAACCCAGTATTTGATGCTGCTCCAGCTGCCATTACTGTGGAATGTATTGATGATGTGCCGGCCATGACCAATCTTGGTTGGACAGATAATTGCGATGGTGCTGGTTCGGTTACTGGTTCTGACTCTGCTTTATCTGGTGATACGTGTGGTGGAACTATTACTCGTACTTGGTCTTATACTGATGCTTGTGATAATACCGCTACTGCTACTCAAATAATTACTATTCAAGATACGACTAACCCAGTATTTGATGC
>NZ_JAHDAU010000200.1 GCF_021991835.1 Polaribacter sargassicola | reverse complement strand
CCGAACTCGCCTGCCGCCCGCGCGAAGCACAGCACGGTTCCCGACAGCAGTCCCGGACCCGCCAGCGGCAGCGTGACCCGCCACAGGATCGTCCAGCTCCCGGCCCCGAGCCCGGCCGCCGTGCGCTCGTACTCCACGCCCGATGTGCGGACGGCACCCTCCAGCGCCAGCACGAGGAACGGGAGCGCGACGAACACCTGAGCGAGCACGACGGCCGGGGTCGTGAACGGCACCTGCCATCCGGTCCAGCCCAGCCAGCCGGAACGGCCGAACAGGAACAGCAGCGCCA
>NZ_JAHDAU010000001.1 GCF_021991835.1 Polaribacter sargassicola | reverse complement strand
TTTATTTTTATTTTTTCAACCTAAAAAAGAAAACTAATACCCCTTTTTTAAAGCGGACGGCAAAGATACAAACTTTATACCCCTAAAACCTAATTAATTTTTACTTCTTTCTAAAATCAAACAAACTCTCAATGAACGATACTAACCTACTCGTATTTCCGTTAGCGGGTGCAAATATACACCTCTTTTTAATAATCACAACACCTTTTTTAACTTTAATTTAAGCTAAACCTCACGAATTAACATAAATAAAAGTAAATCAAATACTTATAGCGAATAAAACTTTAACTCATAAATTTTATCTGGTATAATTATAAAAGGCATAACAAAAATAAACACATAAAAAATGTAAACCATAAGCTTTTCCTCTTGAGGAATGATTCATAAAGTGTAAAACTAGAAAAAAGTAAAAAATTAAATTACTTAAGTCATCTTAAAATAAATGCAAATCAATATTATGATAAATAGCATCAAGACTATTCCCTCAATAACAAAGACAGTCATCATTTACCCGATATTCTATATACGTGTTAAAAAACGTCTATAGCAATCTTGATTCATGAAAAAAACAACATCAAGAAAAGAATACCTTAGATGAAAACAAAATACTATAGGACCTGTATTTAAAACATTAATTTAGTTTTTATATGATCCATACATAAAAAACAATAGGGTTACCTAAAACAAAAAGCCGTCTAAAAATTTTATTTTAGACGGCTTTTATTATTAAAAAAATAGTTTCTCTTTTAATATTATAAACTTAATTTAGCCTTGAGAATTAATGGAAAATGATCTGAAATATACAAGTCTGCACGTTGGCCATCTAATATTTGTAAGTTTAAGGGCTCAACAGCACCTTTATACAGAACATAATCTATACGATTTTTAGAATTTTTTCCTTTGGAACTCCAACCATTAAAAGTATAATCTGGACCATAAACACTATCCTTATCAAGAGTTAAATAAGGATCTTTTAATTCACTCTCCAATAATGTCTTTATGGCTTCACTTTCTGGGCTACTATTAAGATCACCTGTAACAAAAATAGGTTCCGAAATTGCTATCGCATTAATTTTTTTAGATAATAATTTAGCGCTTTCAATACGAGCATTTTTTCCACGATGATCAAAATGCGTATTAAAATGATAAAACGTTTTTCCGCTAATTTTATCTTTAAACAACGCCCAAGTAACTACACGAGGTAATGCTGCATCCCAACCTTTAGAACCTACTTGATTTGGAGTTGTAGAAAGCCAAAATGTTTCAGACTTTAAAACTTTCAATCTAGTTTTGTTATAAAATATTGGTGAAAATTCCCCATTATTTTCTCCCTCTCTACCGACACCTATATAGCCATAACTCGGTAATAGCTGTAACATATCCATAAGCTGCTTATATGTTACTTCTTGAGCTCCAATAATATCTACTTTAAAAAAACGCATACTGTGAGCAAGCCATTCTTTTCTGTTTTCCCAAATATTAACACCATCTTCAGAACTATTATATCTTACATTAAACGCAACGGCAGTAAGTTCTAAATTTGATGTTTGAGAAAAAACACTACTGTTTATTAATAATAATGCGAAAAAAATTAAAGTTATCTGTTTCATTATTCCCAATTTGGATTTTGATTAAGATTTGGATTCAATTGTAATTCTAAGCGTGGAATTGGATAAAGATAATCTTTATTTTCATCAAACGTTCTGCTGTTATAATCAGGATGTGGATCAATTAATCCGTAAGAGTCCAAAGTAAAATCTGACCCTAATTTATAATACTGTACACCAGCTATAGGATTTGCAGGTTGTTCCTCGTCATAGAGTACCACATTGATTTCTCCATCACCAGTTAAATCGTAAGAGCCTACACCATCAAAATATAACCCACGAATAGGCTGGGTTAAGGCTTGTCCAGCTTTCCATCGTACAATATCATTCCATCTAAAGTTTTCCATAAATAACTCGATTCGTCTTTCTCTCCTTATTTCTAAAATCACACCTTTATTATTTCCTGTAACATTAATATATTGACTAGCCATAAAAGTATCAGCAGATGCGTTTGCATCATCTAAAATAAGATTAGGCATATTAACACGCTGCCTTAATAAATTTATTGAGTTATTTATGTCTATTTGAGTTAATTTTCCTAGTTCAGCTTTAGCTTCTGCATAGTTTAATAAGACTTCAGCAAAACGAAAAAGCGGTAAATCTGTAATAGACTGGCTATTTGTATCATAAACAGGTTCCGTAACATATTTAATAATTTGATAACCTGTTACTGTTGCTCCTAAATTTGGGGCCAATACAGTACTTTGTCCTTTTCTTGTATAACCAGGAGTACGTATAGTTTGTGATAGACGTGGGTCTCTATCTTTCACCTCTTCAATAAATGGAACTTGATTATAATTTACCTGATCTGTAAAACGTGTACCATCTGCATTAAGATAACTATTTACAAGGTCTTTTGGCATTCCTGGACGCCCATAAGAACTTGTAGTTGTATAGTAGTTAACATTATGCGTAATACTTAGCTCTTGGGAATATGCTCTCGCCAATATAACTTCGGCTTCGTTAGCATCATGAGAGTTAAACAGTTCTATATAATCTTTCTCTGGACTCCCTGTGCTATATACTTGGTAGGGTGAATTGTATATTAATTCTTCCGAAGCAGAAATAGAAGCTTCCAAATATTTCTCATAACCACTGATATCTCTATATTTCTCATAAGTTCCTTCGTAAAGTCCTACACGAGATTTTAATGCTAAAGCCGTATATTTAGTAACTTCATAAGTGCTTTTTTCTTCGTTTAAGTTTGCAATGGCCCAATCTAAATCTTCTAAAATTTTATCAGTGATATAATCTCGAGAATCCCTTGCTTTGTTTAAAGCCGCAGTATCATCTGGAGAAATAGGTTTATCATACCAAGGCACATCTCCAAACCTTTGAAGTTTATCAAAATAAAAACGCGCTCTAAAAAAACGGGCTACACCACCATAATGAGCTTTTGCGGCTTCATCTTCAGATTTTTCATATTCTTGAAGAAAAAAATTGATATCTCTAAGATATTCCCAATCCCAACCACCACCAGTAGTAGGAACTAAACGCGTACCACGCATTTCATCACTTAATTCTGTTTGGATAATGTTATCTGTACTTGCTTCTCCGTTATAAATAGAAGTGCTAGGCCACATTCTATAAAATCCATTAGTATATAATTGTAAATCGCTAGCTGTATTAAAGAAAGTTTCTGGAGTTATCTCGGACAAAGGTTGTTTTTCTAAGAAATCATCACTGCACGAGTACATGATTAAAGCAATAATTAAACTGAAAATTGTATATTTAAAATTCATCGATAAGTTTTTTTTAAAATTTAAGAGACATTCCTAAAGAATAGGTTCTAGAGAATGGCGTTGTTTGCGCCTTACCTCTATTAGCTGAAGTAGATGGACTATTTAAGTTTACTGACGCACTTGCGGCTTCTGGATCAATATAATCTGTTAATGGAGAAAAAGTTAATAAATTTTCACCACTAAAATAAAAACGCAATTTTGTAGTAGATGATTTGAATAATACATTGTCAGGAATGGTATACCCCACGGTCAAATTCTTCAACCTTAAATAAGCTACATTTTGCAAATATCTATCATTAACTTTTTCTAGAGATCCCCCAAGTGCTACATATCCATAATTTCTAGGGAAATAAGCATCTGTATTTTCAGGAGTCCAAATCTCGTTAGCAAGATCTTTTCTGATGTATGAATTATAAGGTCTATTATATGGTCCCCAAAATATTCTAGAATCCGAATTCGGGTACCAATCTTGTTTTCCTACACCTTGAAAAAAAACAGAAAAATCAAAACCTTTCCATTCTGCACTTGCTGTAAAGCTGTAAAGATATTGTGGAGCCGAGTTACCGATAACTTCACGATCTCCAGAATCGTTAACCGTATTTTCACCTTCACCTACATAGCCATCACCATCTAAATCCTTATATTTTACATCACCGGGTTGTAATCCTCCACCTGAAGAAATACGATTTGATACGAAACTTTGGTCGGCATGATTTGCAATTTCTTCAGCAGATTGAAAAAGCCCATCGATACGATATCCCCATAACTCTCCAATAGTCATACCTTCATAAAAATCCACTAAACTTAAACTAGGATTTTCAAAACGTGTTATTTTAGTCTTAGAGTTTGATAAATTACCGGTAAAAGAATAAGAAAAAGGCTCACCAGATAACTCGAAAGAATCAACATAATTTAATGAAAACTCAAAACCTTTTGTTCTTAGATCTGCTGCGTTCTCTAAAGGAGATCCTGTTCCCAAAACACTCGGTAAGGTAGCTCCTGGAGACAACATGCCTTCCGTATCTCTCATAAACCAATCGAAACTAGCAGAAATTCTACTATCTAGAATCGCAAAATCTAAACCAAAGTCTAAAGTACTTACTTTTTCCCAGGTAATTTCAGTTGGGTTTAACGCTGGAGATTCAATATAATTTAATTGACTCCCATTTAAGGCATAATCATATAGACCATTTGGCATTGTTGGAAAATAAGCATAATCATCAATATTTTGATTTCCTAAAGAACCATAAGACCCTCGAAACTTTAATAAATCAAAAGTATTTCCTGTTAGGTTTTTTAAGAAATCTTCCTTATTAATTAACCAAGCTACTGAAGTTGATGGAAAAAATCCCCATCTATAATCTGATGGAAATCTTGACGTGGCATCATACCTTCCATTTAATTCTACTACATACTTATCTTTATAATCATAAGTTACACGATAAAACAAACCTTGTAAAGACCATTCTGATGCACTTCCTGTTGCAGTTGGATTACTTGTTGCTAAGCCAAGAGACACTAAATCGTCTGAAATTAAGTTTTGCTTACTAGCAACTACACTTTGGGTTAAGAACGTTTCTTGATTAAATCCTATTGTTGTTTTAAGTTTATGATTTCCAAAACTCCCTTTGTATTCTCCATAAATATTTAAAGCATCATATTTACTCTCGGTGCGAAATTCATTTAAAAAATCATTACCCATTAAATCGATTTTCTCTGGGTAAATAGAATAAGGAATTCTTGTAGACCTTTGATATCTATTAAAATTACTTCTTCTAATCGCGTAATTTGCATTTAGAGTAATACCTGCAATAGGCTTAATTTCTATAGACGCGATATTAGAAAATTCATTATCATTAGTTTGTTGCTTAGAATTTCCTTGTAATAAAGATGCATAAAGTCCATCTCCAATGGTATAGTTATTAAGTTCCGTACGCCATAGCGCTCCTCCATTTGGGTTTACAGGAACATAAGATGGTAAGGCGTGCACCCACATATTACTACTCCAAACATCATTATAATTACCGTATTGACTACCTCCATGTTCTAAATCTTTAGAACTATTATATTGCATATTATTAGAGAACGTTAACCAATCTGTCGCTTGTATATCGGTTTTGTTTCTAAGGTTATACTTACTATAAGTATCATCCTGAACCTTTAATATTCCTTTAGACTGATAATTTCTATATGAAAAATATGTTTTTAACTTTTCGGTTCCTCCAGAAATAGACGCAGAATAAATTTGAGTTGGGTAGGTTTTTCTAAAGTAAGTATTCCACCAATCTGTAGCTCCATAATGAACATATTGATCTCTACCATTACGTTGATCGATAATCACTCTAGCTAACGAAGGATCTTGTGACACTTCATAAAGAGCCTGCATATCTTCATCTGTATACCCTGTATAAGATGCACCACTATTATTCCTAAACGACTCATCAACAATAGATACTGCTTTATATGGGTCAGTTAAAAAATCGGTGTTCATGGTCGGCGAGTTGATAGCTGTTGTAACTCCAATATTAACTTGTAAGCTTCCATTATCAGCATTTTTAGTGGTTACCAAAACGACACCAAACGAACCTCTCGCACCATATATAGCCGCCGCACCTGCATCCTTTAAAACACTTATTGACTCTACATCATCAGGGTTTAAAGTACTTAACTCTCCTTCTATTCCATCAATCAAGATTAATGGAGAACCACCATTAATAGACGTAAACCCTCTAATATTTATAATCGGTTCAGAGCCTACTTTACCAGAACTTTGTGTTATATTTAGACCTGGACTTAAACCCTGAAGACTAGAACTAACATCTGCAACGGGACGTTTCTCAATGTTTTTAGTATCTATTGTACCTACTGCTGTAGATATTTTTTTACGACTTGTTTTACCATAACCAACAATAACTACTTCCCCCAGTGAGTTATTATCTTCATCCATCCTAATAGTAGTAAACTCTAAAGAGTTAACACTAACCTCTTGACTTTTAAAGCCCATAAAAGAGACTTTAATTATGGATGGTAATTTTTTTAGCAAAAGAGAAAATTTACCATTAAAGTCAGTAAAAGTTCCATGTTCACTGTCTACCTCAACAATAGTAGCACCAGGCAACGGCATATCATTTTGATCTAAAACAACACCTTTTATTATGTTTTGCTGAACATCAAACAAAACCGACTTCTGCTCTATTTGTTTTTTTAATCCTTTAATAAGGTAAACTCTATGTTTAACAATTTTAAATTCGGTAGTTGTTGCTTCAAACACTTTATTTAAAACATCTTCTAATGGCTCATTATTTACTTCAATGTCAAACGAACGTTTTAGATCTACATCATCTACTTTAAAAACAAAACGATAGTTTGTTTTATTTTCAATTTCGTCAATAAATTGGTATAACGATATATTTTTATAGTTAAAGGTCATTTTATCACCTTGGCTATAGGTTTCTTTGGCATGCATTGTAAATAATGATACTATTATAAACAGGGCACTTAGCTTCATTTTTAAGTCAAATTTCAATATTAGGTTTTTACTCCTTGATATCTTCAGAAGTTTTTTCATATTTTTGTAATGTTATTATGTGATTATTGTTTGGATGATCACTTTAGATTGACGGAAAATGCGGGAACATTTTCCGTTTTTTTTATCCAATATCTTATATCGGTACTAAGTAATCGTATTTTCTCTAGTGCTTAGTTACTTTTTAATTCATGCTATTTAAATTTTTAAGGTTAATTTATAATGATAGACTCTCCATTAATATTATAATCAATCTTGTAAATCATTTTTAATTCTTTAAACACCTGCTCTATATCTGGATACCTACCAAAACTTGCTTGAAATTTTTGTTTAGCTAACTTTGTATTGTTATTAATGATTTTAATATTATAGAATCTCTCCAGTTTTTTCAAAATATTATCAAAATCCATATCTCTAAATACAAGTTCTCCATCTATCCACGAGGTATATATTTTTGTTAAAACCTGCGTTTTATAAATTTCTCCTGATTCACTCTTATAACTAGCTTTAAATCCTGGTTTCAAATAAGTGATATCTTTATTATCCTCTTTCTTGTAAAGTCCTACCGATCCACTTACTAAAACCACTTCAGTAATATCGTCTTCTGTGTAAGCATGTACATTAAATTTGGTTCCAAAAACTTTAACATTTATGGTATTAGTATTAACAACAAATGGTTTCATAGTATCTTTTACCACATCCAAATAAGCTTCTCCAGTTATAAATACTAAACGATCTTTACCTTTAACAAAATTTACAGGGTATTTTAAAGAAGAACCTGAATTTAGTTTAACTTTAGTACCATCGGATAATTGAATTCCAAAAGTTTTTCCATAAGGCACATTAATTGTATTATATATTAAGGTATCACTATCAGTTTTATTATAAACCAACTGGTTCCCTTTTTGCTTACCTATGACCTGTCCGTTTGCATTAAGAACTTTAATATTACTTGTTTGCCCGTTTAATACTTTAACGGTACCATCTTGAAGTTGTAAGGTTATATTGTTTTCTAAAGATTTAGAAACTTTATTATTAGTAAAAAACAACATAGTAAACACAAAACCTATAAATACGGCTGCTACACTTGACAACTTTTGCCAGTTTATAATTTTTTTCTGAGTTGTTTGATTGTTTTCAATAGTAGCATTTAGACGCTTTAGAATCCTAATTCTTGCAGCTTCTTTTTCTGAAAACTCCCACGAAGCTATCCTATTATTTTTTTGACAATCATTGTAAAACTGAAATAATACATTTTTCTCTTCAGTTGAACATTGCTGCTGTTCAAACTTTAATAATAAATCTTCAAATTCTTTTTTAGTCATCTTTTTGCTTTTCAATAGTATGATGAAAAAAAGCCTTTCTACTCACATAGAAAAAAACAAAAAAAACCTTATTTAACCTAGAGATAACATTTAGGACTTAATTTGTTAAAGAATAAAGGGTTTTAAGAGAATAAAAGTAAAAAAACAGCCAAATCTAAATTTTTACGAAGATGCTTTAATGCTAAATAAATTTGATTTTCTACAGTACGCGTAGAAATATTAAAATGAACTGCTATTTCTGCTATAGAATAGTCTTGAAAACGACTCATAAAAAAAATAGCTCGGCATCGTGCTGGTAATTTTTTTAATTCATCTTCTATTGTTAGTTTTAATTCGCTACTATCCAACTCTAACTCAATCTCTGGTTTAAAAACCATAGCCTCAACTATAGAATCATTAAAGTCTACGAATTTCTTATTTCTAATTTTTAATAATGCGTTGTTTCTAACAGATTTATGTAGGTAAGCATTTAGGTTTCTAATTTCAATACTATCTCGTCTTATCCATATATCGGAAAAAACTTCGTGAAGCACATCCTCTGTTAACCCCTTGTCATTAAGTACATTGTAGACATTACTATACAAACGCTCCCAATATTTATTATAAATATACTGAAAAGCGATATGATTACTAGCTTTTAAGCCCAATAGAAGTTGATCTTCTGATAATTTTTTACAATCTAAGTGCATTATTTATATTAAAAGATTGCACGAATTTAAGTTATCAAAAAAAGATTAATACGTGAAAAAGTATTAAGAAATTATTAATTATTAATCACTATTGTATATTATTCATGTTTTTACTCCAAAAGTTGAATTATAAAATTCTCTATATTTTTTATTTGGAATATTATATTAATCTGTTCAGAACCAATAAGCCTAAATCAAATCTTTAAGAAATTACTCTAAGTATTATTTATTTGCCATAAATTACTATTTTGACTAAATTAAAAAAAGCCTTATAATATTAAATTATAAAGCTTTTTCATTATTTAAGCATCTTATTACCTTAATGGTCTATTTTGTTAATTTAAATCCACTCATATTTTTTTACAAATTATGATTTTCACCAATCCCTTTAACTTTGTAATCAAATTTTACGATACTTTTATTATGGTGATCTGCTAATGCATAATGCTCATAAAGAGTTTTAACTCCTCCTTCATTAATCATTTCTGCAAAAATACCATAATCTCCACCATCATCTGTTGATGGGTTATTAGGAATTCTTGTAATAGTATGTATATGATTATAATCTGCAATTGTACCAGAATTTGCTCCTGTAGAACCTTCGGTATTAAACTCTACCCACAAATAAGGATTGTAAATTCTATAATAAAACTCTGAAGTTGCAGTTGGCGTACTCACCGAATCATTAATCCATACAAAATAAGTATCATCTATATTGGTCATTATGTCTTCCCACCAAACATCTGCAAAAGAAGTAGATAAATTATACACATATTCTTTCATCACTAAGATTAAATTAGCTTGAGCTGTTGATGACATTTCCGAGTATTTTAACCCCGTTTCAAATCCTGAATAATCATAAGTACCTCTATACGGATCTACTTCTCCATTCATGTCTGCAGGACCCACTTCTAGAGAATGTGTAGTAGAAGTTGATGATACTGATGAAAGCTCTGTAGTTGAAAAACTATTATATAATGATAACGCCAAATCTCTTTCATCAGAAAAAATATCAAAAGTTTCTCCATTATATGTTTCGGCTGCTGGTTCTCCTCCTAAAAATGCAGGAACTATTGAAATATTATCACCATGAACCAGGAAATTAACAACACAATGATGTCCATCTAATTGAAATCCCCAAGAACCACTAGATTCTGGATCACCAAACATATCTATTGAATAATAATCTGGATTCCAAACATCACTCATTATATCACTCAACCAACCTTCTGAAAGCTCTGTAATTTCATACACCTTTTGATAACCATCTGAACTTAAAAACAATTGTAAAATATTTTTAAACGCCCCTAATTGATCATCACTTAAATCTCCATAAGTAATACCATCTCTATTACTATTATTGGCTGGAGTATTATGCCATAAATAAAATCTTTCATCATCTAAGCAAACCGAAGCTTCTTCTAAAAGATCTGCAGATAAAGAACTTCTAAAAGCTACCATTGCTTGTCGCATAGCTTCTATTTCTGAATTTTCAGATTGAGCTTCTTCTCCTGTTGTATTACATGCTTCTGCACTACCACTACCGTCATCTGTATCATCAATATCGTTACTATTAGACACATAACCTTCTGGTTGGTCACAAGCAGAAATGCTTACCTCTATATTACCCAACCCATCTTCATCTGCATCTTGATACCAAGTACTCTCTACGCAATCACTATCTGAATTACCATCTCCACTACAAGAGATAAATATTAGTGAAAAGGTTAAAAATAAAATTTTAAATGTTTTAGTTATCATAAGTATTTTTTTAATTATAAATCTTTAGATACATTTTTATAATTTTACTTGCGTTTATAGTGCATTTTTTTTTAAAACACTGAAAAGTCAATAACTTAAAGAACCTCTATGACAAAGAACATAATTTAGATTAGAATAGCTATGTGAGTTAACACAAAACTTTAAAAGTATATTCCAATTTGGAAGTTTTAATAAGAACCTTTAAGATGGACAAAGGCAAGTGTTTTTTTTAACAATCATAAAAACAGGTTAATCCTACATAGTCATTTACATATAAAGTAACTTAACCTAAATCTACATTTAAAATAGTTAAATCAAGAAAAACGAGATCTTTTACATGCAATTTAACTGCCTAACCGCTGAAGAAAAATTTTAAACAAAAAAAGCACTCTAAAAGAGTGCTTTTAAGTGGTCCCACTTGGGCTCGAACCAAGGACCACCTGATTATGAGTCAGGTGCTCTAACCAACTGAGCTATGGGACCAAAATAATTGGCTGCAAATGTAATACTTTTTTTAGATTTACAAACAAAAAAATGATTTTTTTTAAACTGTTCTATTCATTAACCAGAGTCCAAAATTCTTTAAACCGGTTTTGTTTTCTTCTGAAATATCCATAGAAGCAAGAGTACTAAAGGATTTCTCTGTATATTCTTCTATTTGTTTTTTTATCAATTCTGGTATATCATTAATCTCAAAAATTCTTGTTACCTCTTCTATTTTTATAGAATTATCCTTAAGCTTTTGTTTATAGAAAAATTGTAATTTATTTTTATCGTGTTCATTAGCAACTTCTAAAGCTTTTAGGTATAAGAAAGTCTTTTTGTTTTCTATGATATCACCGCCTATTTGTTTACCAAATGTATCTGGATTACCAAACGTATCTAAATAATCGTCTTGTAACTGAAAAGCCAATCCTAAATTTAATCCAAAATCATAAATTAAATCTGCATTTTCTTCTTCTGTTTCTGCTACAATCGCTCCCATTTTTAAAGCTGCGGCAACTAAAACAGATGTTTTTAAACGAATCATATTAATATATTCATCAATAGAAACATCATTTCTAGTTTCAAAATCTACGTCCAACTGCTGACCATCACAAACTTCTAAAGCAGTTTTTCCAAATAATTTGGCTAGTTTTTGAAAAACAACAGGCTTGTAATTTTCAAAATACTGGTAAGCTAAAATAAGCATTGCATCACCAGAAAGAATACCCGTATTAATATCCCATTTTTCATGTACTGTTGCTTTACCCCTTCTAAGTGGCGCATCATCCATAATATCATCATGTACTAATGTAAAGTTATGAAAAACCTCAACAGCCAAAGCAGCTGGCATTGCTTTTTTATAATCTTTTGCAAAAATATCTGCCGCCATTAACGTTAGCACTGGACGAATTCTTTTACCGCCTAATTGCAAAATATAATCTATAGGTTCGTATAAATTTTTAGGCTCTTTAACCCATTGTTTAGACTCTAGATATGCTAAAAACTCTTGTTGATAATGTAAAATATTCAAATCTGTAATTTTTTGTAAAAATAATGTAAACAAATACTTCTTTTAAATCTTATTGTTAAAAAATCTTTAAAACTTTGGAAACTTTTTTTGTTTCTAAAGTTTCCCTTTGTACATTTGCACCCGAATTATGAGAGAAAAAATTTTAGAAAAAGCGAATGAACTCTTCTTAAACATTGGTTTTAAGAGTGTAACTATGGATGAAATTGCTAGTGCCTCTGGTATTTCTAAGAAAACAATTTATAAATATTATAAAAATAAAACAGAACTTGTTGCTGAAGTAACAGAATTTATGTTTTCTAGAATATGTAATGGAATTAATATGATTTGCGAACTTAAAAAAGATCCTATTGAAGAAATTTTTGATATAAAAAGGCTAATAATGTCTAATTTAAAGGATGAAAAATCTTCGCCTCAATATCAATTACAGAAATATTACCCCAAAATTTACACATCACTTAATAAAAAACAATTTGGAGTGATGAAAGAGTGCGTTATAGAAAACTTAAATGAAGGTATAAAACAAGATTTTTATAGAAAAGATATAGATGTAGAGTTTATAGCACGCATCTATTTCTCTGGAATGCTGTCTATTAAAGACAAAGACCTTTTTCCTTTAAATGATTATTCTATGAACACACTAATGGACAAATATTTACAATATCATTTAAGAGGGATTTGTACCGAAAAAGGATTACAACAATTAGAAAATCAACTAAAACAGAAATAAAAACAATATGAAAAAAACAATTCTAGTCTGCTTAAGTACTTGTTTTTTCTTACTAGCAAATGCGCAAGAAAAAACTATGAACTTATCTCTTAACGAAGCTATTAGCTTTGGTTTAGAGAATAGTTACAACACTAAAGCCTCTAAAAACGACATATTAAGTGCAAAGAAAAAGGTTTGGGAAACCACATCAACAGGTTTACCTCAAATTAGTGGTAGTGTTAGTTTTCAAAATTGGTTAAAACAACAAGTTACACTTGTTGATATTGATGGAGACGGCACAAATGAAGAGTTTATTTTTACTCAAAAACAAAGTTTAGACGCAAGTGTAACTTTATCTCAATTATTATTTGATGGTTCTTACTTGGTGGGTTTACAAGCTTCTAAAACTTATTTAAAAATCTCTGAACAAGCCAATGAAAAAACTAAATTAGCTACTAGAGAAGCTATTATAAATGCTTATGGTAATGTTTTAATTACAGAAAAAAGTATCGTAATTGTAGAAAGCAACATTAAAATTCTTCAAAAAAATCTAAATGATGCTAAAAAAATATATGAAAACGGGTTTAATGAAGAAGAAGATATTGAACAACTAGAAATTACATTAGGTAATTTACAAAGTCAATTAAACAGTGTTAAAAGAATGAAAGTTATTGCTTACAAAATGCTAAACCTTGCTCTTGGTAATTCTATTAGCACAAAACTTGTACTAACAGATACTTTAGATTCTTTAACAAATTTAAATATAGATTTAAACATTATTGCAGAAGAATTTGATGTTGAAGAACATATTGATTTTAAAATTGCAGAAAACGATAGAGAATCTAAACGTTTATTAATGCGATTAGAACAAAGTAAAGCTTTACCAACATTATCTGCTTTTATTAATTATGGTAGTGCCGTTTATACAGAAGACATTACTAGCAGTAATAATAATTGGTACGATTACTCTTTATTAGGTGTTAGCTTAAACATTCCTATTTTTAGTAGTTTTGGTAGAAGTGCTAAAACTGCTCAAGCAAAGATAGCTTTAGAAACTGCAGATATTAGATTAGATGAAATAAAACAAAAACTTAACTTACAGGCAGAAACTGCAAAAAGCGATTATCAACTAAGTATAGAAAATTATAATACTGCAAAGAAAAATGTTAGTTTGGCAGAAAGAATAGAAAAAAAGCAACGTATCAAATTTTTTGAAGGTATTTCTTCTAGTTTCGATTTATTACAAGCACAAAACCAATTATACAGTCAACAACAAACTTACATCCAATCTATGTTAGATGTAATTGCTAAAAAAGCAGCATTAGAAAACGCATTAAATCTACCAATAAAACAATAACCAGACATGAAAAAAATATATTTACTTTTTATAATTACAACCGTATTAATCTCTTGCGGAGGAAAAGAAAATGTTTCTGTAGAAGATTTAGTTACAAACGGAACTTTAAAAGAGTTAACTGAAAAGAAAAAAGAAATTACAGCTAACTTAGAAGAAATAAACCAAAATTTAGAGCAAATTAATGCTGCTATTGCAAAAAAAGATACAGTTAAAAAACTTCCTTTAATTACTACAATTGCAGCAAAAGAAGAAGTTTTTAAACATTATTTAGAATTACAAGGTAATGTAAAAACAAAACAAAATATTTTAATTTACCCAGAAATGGCAGGTATTTTAAAAAGTGTTTATGTTAAAAAAGGACAACATGTTTCTAAAGGACAAGTGTTAGCTACTATAGATGATGGAGGTTTAAGCAACCAAGTAGCACAATTAGAAGCTACTACACAATTAGCAAAAACTACTTTTGAGCGTCAAAAACGTTTATGGGAACAAAAAATTGGTTCAGAAATTCAGTTTTTACAAGCAAAAACAAACTACGAGGCTCAAAACAATTCTTTAAAACAACTTAAAACTCAACAAGGAAAATCTTCTATTAGAGCACCTTTTTCTGGAGTTATAGATGATGTAATTAAAGAACCAGGTACTGTAGTTGCTCCTGGAGTAGGATCTGAAATCTTTAGAATAGTAAATCTTAACAATATGTATATTGAAGCAGAAGTGCCAGAAAGACATATTACTAGTATTCAAAAAGATAAAGAAGTAAAAGTAGAGTTTCCTGTATTAGGTACAACAATTAATAGTTCTGTAAGACAAGTTGGTAGTTTTATCAACCCTAACAACAGATCTTTTAAAATAGAAGTTCCTGTAGAAAACAAAGATGGTAATGTAAAACCAAACTTAACAGCAAAACTTCAAATTAATGATTATACAGATGAAAAAGCAATTTTAATTCCACAAAGTATTATTTCTGAAAATGCTAATGGAGAGCAATTTGTATACATTATTAAAGATAAAAACAGTAGCAATGAAGCTATTGCAGAAAGACACATTATTAAAACAGGAAAAACACAAGGTAACCTTATAGAAATTGTAAGTGATTTTGCTGTAGGTACAGAAATTATTAAAGAAGGTGCACGTAGTGTAAACAATGGCCAAATGGTAAAAGTTATCAATAAATAAAAATAACAGAGATGGCAAAACAAAAAAAACAAGTAGATAAAGAATTTAAACTATCTGCTTGGGCAATACATAATAAAACAACCATTTACGCCTTAATGGCTGTCTTATTTTTCTATGGTATTTCTGCCTATTTAAGCATGGCAAGAGAAGATTTTCCAGAGGTAAAAGAAACTAAAATATATATTAGTACTGCTTACCCTGGTAATACCGCAGAAGATATAGAAAAACTGATTACAGATCCTATAGAAGATCAAGTAAAAACAGTTAGTAATGTTGTAGAAGTTACTTCTACATCTCAAGAAGATTATTCAATTGTTATTGTAGAGTTTGATGAAAATATTTCTGTAGAACTAGCAAAACAAAAGATTAAAGACGAATTATCTACAGAAACTGCCAGTGAAGATTGGCCAACTTTTAACGGAGCAAAAATAGAACCTAATGTGTTCGATTTAAGTTTATCAGAAGAAATAGCAATCTTAAACATTAATATTTCTGGTGATTATCCTGTACATAAACTAAAAGAGTTTGCAGAATATTTACAAGATGATATTGAAGATTTAGCGGAAATTAAAAAGGCAGACATACGTGGTGCTCAAGAAAAAGAAGTAGAAGTTGCTGTAGATATCTATAAAATGATGGCTGCAAAAGTTAGCTTTAATGATATAACTTCTGCAATTAGTAACGGTAATGTAACTATGTCTGCAGGTAATTTTATTACAAGCGGACAAAGAAGAACGGTAAGGATTATCGGCGAAATAGACACGCCTTCAGATTTAGAAAATTTTGTTATAAAATCTGATTACAACGACCCTATTTATTTAAAAGACGTTGCAACAATTTCTTTTAAAGACAAAGACAAAACAACTTTTGCAAGAGAAAGAGGGCAAGAAGTTGTAATGTTAGACGTTAAAAAAAGAGCCGGAAAAAACATGGTTGCTGCATCAGAACAAATACAAGTAATTGTTAATGATGCAATAGAAAACTATTTTCCTAAAGACTTAAAAGTTACTATAACAAATGATCAATCTGACAAAACTATTGGCCAAGTAGATGATTTAGTAAACAACATTATTTTTGGGGTTATCTTAGTTGTAACAGTTTTAATGTTTTTCTTAGGATTTAAAAATGCTGTTTTTGTTGGTTTTGCAATACCAATGTCTATGTTTATGTCTTTAATGATTTTAAACTTATTAGGCTACACCATGAATACCATGATTCTTTTTGGATTAATTATGGGACTGGGAATGTTAGTAGATAACGGAATTGTAGTTGTTGAAAACGTATACCGTTTAATGGATGAAGAAGGCATGAATAGAGTTGATGCTGCAAAAAAAGGAATTAGCGAAATTGCATATCCTATTATTATTTCTACAGCAACAACAGTTGCAGCCTTTATCCCTTTAGGTCTTTGGCCAGGTATTATGGGAGATTTTATGGTATTATTACCAATTACATTATCTACCGTTTTGGGTTCTTCTTTATTAGTTGCCATTTTCTTTAACTCTGTATTAGTTTCTCAATTTATGAGTGTAGAAGATGTAGATATGCCAATTAAAAAAATTGCCATTCTTACAGGAATTATGGCTGTTATAGGAATCATTATTTTATTTGTTGGTGGTTCTTATAGTGCACTTGGTGCATTAATGATTTTTGTAGCTATAATGCTTTGGGTTTACAGATTGTTTTTAAGAGGATGGGCAAATACTTTTCAAAATAAAATTTTACCAATCTTAGAAGGATGGTATGAAAATAGTTTGCGTTTTTCTTTATCAGGTAAAATGCCTTACATAATTGTTTTAGGTACAACTTTACTTTTAATAGCTTCTTTTATGGCTTTTGGCTGGTCTTTAAGTACACAAAGAACAAGTGTTGAGTTTTTTCCTGATAATAAACCAAATCAAATTATTGTTTATATAGAATACCCTGAAGGTACAGACATTCAAAAAACAAACGACATTACAAAGTTGATTGAAAAGAAAGTAGAAGACGTTTTGTATAGTGATGAATATATGGATGGCGACTTTAACTTTATGGTAGAAAGTTTAGTTTCTCAAGTTGGTGAAGGAGCAGGAAACCCTCAAACAGATGGTGGTTCTGCTGCAGAAATGCCACATAAAGGAAAAGTTACCGCTTCTATGAGAGAATATAAATACAGAAGAGGCTTAGATAGCGAGTTAATGCGCCAAAAAGTACAAGCTGCATTAGTTGGTATTTATCCTGGAGTTTTAATTTCTGTAGAAAAAGATGCAAACGGACCTCCTGTTGGATCGCCAATTAATATTGAAATTGAAGGTGATGATTATGCAGAATTGATTCATACAGCACAAAGAATGAGAGATTTTATCAACTCTAAAAACATTTCTGGTATTGATGAATTAAAAATTGATGTTAACAGAGACAAACCAGGAATGGAAGTTTTAGTTGATAGAAAAAAAGCTGGAGAATTAGGCGTTTCTACAGGACAAGTAGGTTCGCAATTAAGATCATCAATCTTTGGTAGTAAAGCTGGAATTTACAAAGAAGATGGAGAAGATTATGATATTTATGTTCGTTTTAACAAAGAAGATAGATATAATACTAGTGCTATTTTTAATCAGAATATAATTTTTAGGGATATATCTTCTGGTCAAATTAAAGAAATTCCGGTTTCTACTGTAGCAACACAAAGCAACAACTCTAGCTTTAGTGCTATTAAGCACAAAGATATTAAGAGAGTTGTAACTGTATATTCTGCTTTAGCACCAGGAGAAACAGATGCAGCTGCCGTTGTTGGTAAAATTCAGAATGAGATGAAAAACTTTAAAGATTTACCAGAAGGAATTAAAATTGATTATACTGGGCAAATAGAAGAACAAAACAAACAAATGTTATTCTTAGTTGGTGCATTCTTTACAGGTTTAGCTCTAATTTTCTTTATTTTAATTTTCCAATTTAACTCTATTTCTAAACCAGGAATTATAATGTTAGCCATTTTCTTAAGTTTTATTGGAGTTTTTGGAGGAATTGTTATTTCTGGAAGTTCTTTTGTTATTATGATGACAATGATGGGTATTATATCTCTTGCTGGTATTGTGGTAAATAATGGTGTTGTATTATTAGATTATGCACAATTACTAATTGATAGAAAAAAGGATGAATTAGATATAGACCACGAAGAACACTTAAATAAAACAGATTTATTTGAAGCTATTGTAAAAGCAGGTGGAGCGCGTTTAAGACCTGTATTATTAACTGCAATTACTACCATTTTAGGTTTAATTCCGTTAGCAATTGGTTTAAACATTAACTTCTTTACATTATTTACTGAATACAATCCTCATATTTATTTTGGTGGAGATAATGTAGTTTTCTGGGGTCCTTTAGCTTGGACTGTAATTTATGGATTATTAATAGCTACTTTTTTAACTTTAATTGTAGTACCTATTTTATTCTATTTAGTAACACTATTTAAAATGTGGTTAAAAAACAAAACCGCTAATAAAGAGTTAGCTTCTTAAAAGAATAGAAAAAATATTTTTATAAAAAAGGGATGAAATTTATATAGTTTCATCCCTTTTTGTATTTTCGAAAATAATGATACAAAAAAAATCTTTTACTGTTGATGAAATTAAACGAAAACTAGAACAGTATTGCGTTTACCAAGATAGGTGCCATAAAGAAGTAGAGCAAAAAATGAGAGAATTCAATTTGATACAAGAGGCTAAAGAATTGATTTTATTAAGTTTGATGCAAGACAATTTTTTAAATGAAGAACGTTTTGCTAAAAGTTTTGCAAGAGGAAAATTTAGAATTAAAAGTTGGGGGAAACAAAGAATTATAAGAGAATTAAAATTTAGAGAAATATCTACCTACAATATAAAAACAGCTCTTAAAGAAATTGATGAACAAGAATACTTAGCGACTATTTACAAAATTACAGAAAACAGAAACGAAGTTCTTAACGAATCAAATATTTTTAAAAGGAAGAAAAAACTGATTGATTTTTTAATGCGTAAAGGTTTTGAAAATGATTTAATTTTTAAAACAGTTAATGATATTGTTACCGAAGAAAAATAAAATTACTTTTATAAATAAGTAAGAAACCTTTATTAAAAACAAAAAGTTAGTAAAAGGCTTAGCCCTGATTGAACGGTTTGTCTGAGCTCTTTTTTTATGCCAAACTTAATATTCTATATTATTACGATAAAAAGTACCTTTTTTTAATAGAAAAGATCTTAAAAAAAAGAAGCATAAAAAAAAGCGAGTAGTGAAAGCAGGAAACGGCTTCTAAAATTAATTTTTAAATTTTTCTAAAAAAGCAGCATCGTTTTTTTTCTTTGCCTCAATTACCTTACTTATATCTGCATTTGGTATAGCTATAGACAAAACATAATGTTTAATTTTCCAGGTATTATCTTTTTTTACTAAAACTCCAGAGCCTCTACAAGTTCCCATTTGAGTGTCTAAAAGCTCATCAAACCACACAAAATTTAAATCTGTATTTGTGTAAATGTTTCTTTCTAGAGCTTTAAAACTCCAAGCTTTTCCTTTATCAAAATATGGCTTGCTGTATGCTTTAAATTCTTTTTTATTCCAGTTTTCTGATGCATCTGTGCCGATAAACACAGAAACTGAATCCATTAAATTAAAATAATTTTCAAAATTTGCTTCTGCTGCAGCTTTGTGCCAATTATCTAATATAATGTTTACTTGTTTTTTTATTGAGTGTTGTGTTTCTGCTTTTTCTTTATGTTGACTAAACCCTAAAAAAAGAATTAGGAACAATAAAACGAATACATAATTTTTCATATCTATTTATTTTTTTTATCGATCTGAAGTAGTTCTTTTTTCTTTCTAAGATCTATAGTTTTTTTAGAAACACTATCAATTTTTGTAGAATCTAAACCTATAAAAACAACATCTATATCTATTGCTTCTTCAAATTCTTTTTTAGATAAAACTGTATTTATTTTAGAATTTACAGAAGAAAAAGCATCTATAGTTTTGTCTACTTGTAAATTAACATCTTTAGCTGTAATTGCAGGTATTAATGTTAAATCTGCTAATCTTAACGTTTCATTGTACAAAACATTTACTCTGGCATCAAAAGAAGGAGTGTTAAAAATAGGTGGTTTTATACTATCTCTTAAATTTAAAACCAATCCTTTTAATTCTAAAGCGTTGCTTAATGCTTCATTTGGTGACACGTACTCAAATTTTTCTATAAACTCTAAGGCTGGTCTAAAATCTTTCCAATCTCCAATTTCTTTTTCAAAAACAGGTTTTACTTTTACTAAACTTTTGTGTTGTTTAGCAATACTCAACTTTGGTTTTTCTTTAGATGTATCTTCGTCGCTTTTATTCTTGCTTGTACAAGAAAACACAGATACAAACAGTACTAAATATATTATTTGTTTCACAAACTATCAATTATAAATGTAAAAGTACACATTTTAACAGCTTTATTAAATCATTTTAAAAAATTGTAATTAACAAAGAGCTTCGTTTTATTTAAATATTAAAACACAAAACACCTTGTATGTAAGTTTATTCTTTTTTTAGCGTCTATTTAGTTGATTAAAAAGTAACAAATGTTACCATACATTTTAATCAATAAAAATATCTTTGTTTAAAATAATTAGAAGATGAAAGAAATAATTGAAAAAAGCCTACAGAATACATATACTTACCAAGAATATAGAAATTTGGTTAGTAAATTATTATCAGAAAATAAATCTACCGGAAATACACAATCAGACTCTTTAACAAACTATAGTTTGTTAAATGATAAAAGAATGAAACGTTTAGATAAAACTATTAAAATTTCTGAAGAAACAATTGCTGAATTTAAATCTATTAACAAACCTCAAACTTGGTTAGTTATAACAGAAAGTTGGTGTGGAGATGCTGCACAAAACTTGCCTGTTATTAATAAAATTGCAGAAATAAATGATGCCATTGATTTAAAGGTTGTAATTAGAGATGAAAATGAAGATTTAATGGGCTTATTTTTAACTAACGGAAGTAAATCTATTCCTAAATTAATTGCCATAGACCAAGATAATGATGTAATTAATACATGGGGGCCAAGACCATCTACAGCTACACAAATGGTTGCAGATTATAAAGCAGAACACGGATCTGTAGATGCCCAATTTAAACAAGACCTACAAGTTTGGTACAATAAAAACAAAGGTAAAAACGTACAAGAAGATTTTATTAAACTCTTAAAAGTAGAAGCTTAATTAAATTAGTTATAATTTTTTAAAACCGTAAATAGAGATTTCTATTTACGGTTTTTCTTTTCTGTATATTTGCATCTAATAATACAACAATAACTATGCTTGTAGATTACACTTCTATACCCGACGATGCAAAAGTTTGGATTTATCCTTCTAGTAGAAAATTTTATGCGAATGAAATTGAAGAATTAGAAAATAAAATAAAAGAATTTATAGAGAATTGGAAATTAGAAGATCAAAATTTTAAAGCATCATATCTATTTTTATATAATAGATTTATAGTTTTTGTTGCCGATGATGCTGAAACTACTTTATCTATGGCAGATATAGATATATCTGTATCTTTTATTTTAAAATTGCAAGAAGAATACAATGTACAACTCTTAGATAAAATGAATGTTTGTTTTAAACAAGGAGAATTTGTACAATATAAAGATCTAAAAGATTTTAAAAAACTATTAAAAAATAAAGCTATTACTGCTAAAACAATTATTTTTGATAACTTAATTACAACTAAATTAGACTTCGAAAATTTCTGGGAAACCCCAATAGAAGATAGTTGGTACAATCGTTTTTTGTAAAATTAACACACTTTGCTCCTGTTTATTTTTTTTAAATTAAAACAACAGAAATCTATAGTAATCTCCATTACTGTAAATCAATCTTTTAAAGATTAAAAAATAATTATAACACACTATTTGTCAATCAAATAAAAAAAACTACATTTGCACTCCTTTTTTAAGGAAAAAAATTAATAGTAATAAACAAAAACTAATAGTGTAATTATGAACACATTAAGTTACAAAACAGTATCAGCAAACAGCGCTACCGTTAATAAGGAGTGGGTTTTAGTTGATGCAGACGGGCAAACGTTGGGTCGTCTAGCTTCTAAAGTAGCAAAACTAATTAGAGGTAAATATAAACCAAACTTTACTCCTCACGTAGATTGTGGAGACAACGTGGTTATTATCAACGCAGAAAAAATTAATTTAACTGGTAACAAATGGAGAGATAAATCTTACATTCGTCACACAGGTTATCCAGGTGGTCAAAGATCGTTAACTGCAACAGAAATGTTTGAGAAAGATCCTACAAGATTAATCGAAAAAGCAGTAAAAGGTATGTTACCAAAAAACACTTTAGGTAGCGCTTTATACAGAAACTTGTATGTATATGCAGGTACAGAGCACAAACAAGCAGGTCAAGAACCTAAAGCTATTAACCTTAACGATTTAAAATAATGGATACAGTTCATAAAATTGGTAGAAGAAAAACTGCTGTTGCTCGTATTTATCTTTCAGAAGGTACAGGTAACATTACAGTAAACGGTAAAGAGTATAAAAACTACTTTTCAACAGGTACTTTACAATATAAAGTACAACAACCTTTAATGTTAACAGATAACTTAGAATCTTACGATATTAAAGTTAATGTTTACGGAGGTGGTGTAACAGGACAAGCAGAAGCTATCCGTTTAGCAATTACTAGAGCTTTAGTTTCTATTAACGAAGAGCACAAACAAGTATTAAAACCAGAAGGTTTATTAACTCGTGACCCTAGAATGGTTGAACGTAAGAAATTCGGTCAGAAGAAAGCACGTAAAAAATTCCAATTCTCGAAACGTTAATATTACACAGAATTTATTCTGTACTTTATTATATCGAGAACTGTTATTATATAATTTAATATTAAACAGTTTAGTATCTAAATATATAAGACTCGTAAGACTACTTATATATTGATTTCAAAAACAGAAAGTAAACACATTTAAAAAAATGGCAAACGTAAACATTCAAGAATTATTAGAAAGTGGAGTACACTTTGGTCACTTAACAAGAAAGTGGAACCCAAATATGGCTCCTTATATTTATACAGAACGTAATGGTGTACACATCATCGATTTGTATAAAACAGCTGCTAAAATAGAAGAAACTTCTGAAGCTTTAAAAAAGATTGCAAACTCTGGACGTAAGATTTTATTTGTAGCTACAAAAAAACAAGCTAAAGATATAGTTGCAGAAAAATCTAAAGCAGTAAACATGCCTTACATTACAGAAAGATGGCCAGGTGGTATGTTAACTAACTTTGTAACTATTAGAAAAGCCGTTAAAAAAATGGCTCAAATTGATAGAATGAAGCAAGATGGTTCTTTTGATGCTTTATCTAAAAGAGAAAAATTACAAATTAACCGTCAAAGAGAAAAATTAGAAAAGAACTTAGGTTCTATTTCTGATATGACTCGTTTACCAGGTGCATTATTTGTAGTTGACATCAAAAAAGAACACATTGCTGTAGCAGAAGCTCAAAAATTAAACATTCCAATTTTTGCAATGGTAGATACTAACTCAGATCCAAGATTAGTAGACTTTGTAATACCAGCAAATGATGATGCTTCTAAATCTATTGATAAAGTTTTATCTTATGTAACTGATGCAATTGCAGAAGGTTTATCAGATAGAAAAGCAGATAAAGAAAAAGTAAAAGACGCTAAAGAAGCTCCTAAAAAAGAGGCTCCTAAAGCAGAGGTTACTGAAGAAACAAAATAATTCTAATCAATAAAAAACAAGTAACATGGAAACAGTAAAGATAAGTGCTGCTGATGTTAAAAAATTAAGAGAAGCTACTGGAGCTGGAATGATGGACTGTAAAAAGGCCTTAGTTGAAGCAGGTGCGGATTTTGATAAAGCAATTGATATTTTACGTAAAAAAGGTCAAAAAATTGCTGCAAAAAGAGCTGATAGAGAATCTACAGAAGGTGTTGCAGTAACAAGAATTAATGACGATAAAACTGCTGGTGTAGCAATCGTTTTAGCTTGTGAAACTGACTTTGTTGGTAAAAACGAATCTTTCGTAGCTTTAGGTGGTCAGTTTGCTGATATCGCTTTAAACTATGAAGACAAAGAATCTTTTTTAGCTGCTGATTTTGGTGGTATGACAGTTGCTGATAAATTAGTTGAACAAACTGGTGTTATTGGTGAAAAGTTAGAAATAACTGCTTTCGAAAAGGTAGAAGCTGCTTATGTTGGTGCTTATACTCACATTGGTAAAATTGCTGCTATCGTTGGTTTATCTGCTGTTGTAGATAATGCAGAATCTTTAGCTAAAGATGTAGCAATGCAAGTAGCATCTATGGGTGCAACTACTTTATCTTACAAAGATTTTGATCCTGCATATGTTGCTGCTGAAACAGAAGCAAGAATTGCTGTTATCGAAAAAGATAATATTGAGTTAGGTAGATTAGGAAAAACATTAAAAAATGTACCTCAGTTTATCTCTATGTCTCAATTAACTGATGAAGTTTTAGCTAAAGCAAATGAAGATGCAAAAGCTGAGTTAGCTGCAGAAGGAAAACCAGAAAAAATCTGGGATAGAATTTTACCAGGAAAAATGGAAAGATTTATTTCTGACAATACAACTTTAGATAGAGAGCAATGTCTTTTAGACCAAGCCTTTATTAAAGATGAAAAGAAAAGCGTTGCCGAATATGTTAAAACTTTTGGTGATGTTGAAGTTTCTACTTTTAAAAGAGTTACTTTAGGATAAACTTTTATTCTTCTTATAATATTTTAAAGCCACCTAATATATAGGTGGCTTTTATTTTTTGTAAATCTTTTTCCTTATTTTTGTTGATATGCCTAAAAATATGAAAAACAAAAATTCTGATTTATATGTTGTTGCTATTGGTGCTTCTGCTGGTGGTTTAGATGCAATACAACAAGTATTTGACAACATACCAGAAGATACAGGAATGGCTTTTGTTGTTATACAACACTTATCTCCAGACTTTAAAAGTCTTATGCCAGAGCTTTTAGCTAAGCATACAAAAATGAAAATTTTTACTGCTGAAGATAAACTAACCATTAAACCAAACTGTATATATTTAAATCAGCGTAATAAAAATCTTCATATTAAAGGGAGAGAATTATACCTTCTAGATAAAGGCCCTAAACATAATTTAAATTTACCAATAGACATATTTTTTCACACATTAGGCGAAGAATACAAAGAAAGGTCTATTGGAGTAATTCTATCTGGTACAGGTTCTGATGGTTCTAGAGGTATTAAAACAATAAAAGAAGGTGGTGGTGTAATTTTTGTACAAGATCCTATTACTGCTCAATTTGATGGAATGCCAAATTCTTCAATTGCAACAGGATTAGTAGATTTTATTTTAAATCCAAAAGAAATTGCAAAAAAATTTAACGGTCTTATTAATCCTCCGCTAATCGTAGATAGAGAATTTAATATTCCTGAATCAAATGAAATTTTAATCACTAAGATTTTACAAGAAGTTCATAAATATTCTGACATAGATTTTAGAGAGTACAAGAAAAATACTCTTTTGCGTAGATTAGAAAAAAGAATGAACATCAATAGCATTGATGAGCTATATAATTACCTCACTTTTTTAAAAAATAACGAAAAAGAAAAAGAAGCTTTAAAGCAAGATTTTTTAATTGGTGTAACTAGGTTTTTTAGAGATACAGAAGCTTTTCAAACATTACAAGACAAAGTAATCCCTGCAATTTGTGCTCGTAAAAAAAGTACAGAAACTATTCGTGTTTGGGTACCTGGATGCTCTTCTGGAGAAGAAGTATATTCTATTGCAATGCTTTTAGATAGCCATATACGTACTTTAAAATTAAACCTCAATTTTAAAATATTTGCTTCAGATATAGATCCAAGAGCAATTACTGCTGCTAGTGCAGGTACTTTTCATGTTAATGTAATAAATGAGTTAGATAGCATCTATTTAGATAAGTACTTTACAAAAATTGGAGATAGATTACAAATTATAAAAAGGATACGAGAAAAAATTGTTTTCTCTAGTCATAACTTAATAAAATCTCCACCTTTTATTAGGATGGATTTAATTTCTTGTAGAAATTTACTTATTTACTTAGACAATAAAGTACAAAAGAAAGTAATGTATAACTTTCAGTTTGCATTAAATAAATTTGGTTTTTTATTTTTAGGAAATAGTGAATCTTTAGGTGAAGCATCAAGGTTTTTTAAAACTATAGATACAAAGTGGAAAATTTTTCAAAATATAGAGGATACAAAACACATTCCTTTACAAGAAAATTCAGCGGGCAGAATTCCATCAATATTATACAATAATCCGCCACAAAAACTAACAAATCCGCCAGTTTATAAGTTTAAAGAGAATCCAGAAAATATCTTCCACAAGTATTTAAGTAAAAAATACAGTCCTTCTTCAATATTTTTTGATAAAAATTATAACATCATTTACATTAAAGGAGATGCTGGTAAAAAATTAGTACATACAGAAGGTATTTTTGAAAACAATCTTTTAAAAATTGTTGGTCAAGACCTTTCTTCTATAATAAGAAATGCTGTAAACAGATTAGAAGAAGAAAAAAAAGACATTATTGTTAAGGATATTCTTAGTCAGACAAAAAACGGTAATTTTTCTTTTGATTTACACCTGCATAAACCTGCAGAAGATGAAGCTTTAAGTGATATCTATTTATTACAATTTGGTGATGAAGAAAAAACTGATGACCAAGTAATTATAGAAAACGTACCAATTGATAAAATTTCTAAACAAAGAATAGAAGAAATTGAAGACGAGCTAAAAGCTACAAAAACAGAATTACAAAATGTAGTTGAAGAATTAGAAACTAGTAATGAAGAACTACAATCTTCTAACGAAGAATTAATGGCTTCTAATGAAGAATTACAAAGTACTAATGAAGAATTACAATCTGTAAATGAAGAATTATACACCGTAAATGCAGAGTTACAAGAAAAAAATAAGCAATTAATAAACCTAAATAATGATGTAACCAACTTATTAGACAATACAGATATTGGTACATTATTCTTAGATAGAGAATTATATATTAGAAAATACACCCCAGCAATACAGAAACATTTTAATTTAAAATATACAGATATAGGCAGACCTATAGAAAGTTTTGCTTCTAATTTTAATGAAGAAATTAGATTATCTATAATAAACAACTCTAAAGATGTACTTTTAAAATTAACACCTATAGAAAAAGAAATTATAGATAACGATGGTAAGTTCTACTTGTCTAGAATTAGTCCTTTTATAACTATTGATAAAAAGATAGATGGAGTAATTATCACTTTTGTAGAAATATCAAAATTAAAAAACACAGAAATACAATTAAAAAACACAGAATTAAGATATCATAATTTATTTGAAAACTTAAACGAAGGTTTTGCGCATGCTAAAATGATTATAGATGATTCTGGCAAACCAATTGATTGGGAATATATAGCAATAAACCCATCTTTTGAAGAGCAAATAAAAATAAAAGAAAAAGATTTAGTAGGTAAACCTTTCTTAGAAAATTATCCTAACACAATTAACGATTCTATAAATTGGATTGAAGTTTATGGAGAAACGGCCTTAACAGGTAAAGAGCAACTTATAGAAACTTACTCTAGTTTATTAGATAAATACTACATTGTTAGAATTTTCTCTCCTAAAAAAGGAGAGTTTGGAGCAACATTTGCAGACATTACAGATATAAAGAAAAAAGAAGAAGCCTTAGCTATAAGCGAAAAAGAACTAAAAAGAATACAAAGTTTAACCCATGTAGGTAGTTGGTATTTTGATTTAATTACAGGAGAAATAACATGGACAGAAGAACTATATAGAACTTTTGGTTTAGCTCCTAATACAACACCTCCAAGTTTTGAAGCACAACAAGCACTTTTTTCTAAAAAAAGCTGGGAAGCATTAAATCAAAAAATTGACAAAACTAGAGAAGAAGGTAGTTCTTATGAAATAGAATTAGAAATAGTTAAAAATAATGAAATTACCAATTGGCTATGGGCAAAAGGTGAAGCTGTAAAAAATGATGAAGGCAAAACAATTGCACTCAGAGGAGCATCTCAAGACATTACAGAATATAAAATTATAGAATCAGAATTAGTAGTAGCTAAACAAAAAGCAGAATATGCAAATATTCATAAAAATTACTTTTTAGCGAATATGAGTCATGAAATTAGAACACCAATAAACGGTATTATCGGTTTTTCTGAACTACTAAGAGATGATAATATTTCTTATGAAGAAAGAGGAAATTATATAGACATTATTGATGGAAACTCTAAGCAACTTTTAAATCTGATTGATGATATTATAGATATTGCTAAAATTGAAGCAAACGAATTAAAAATTTCACCTAAAAACTGTAATATATCAGAATTGATTAAACATATAGAAATTAATTTTAATCAATTAAAAATTACAAAAGACAAACCAGATATAACTATAAAATCTTTTATACCAGAAGAAGCAAAAGACCTTATTATTTTTACAGACACCTACAGGCTTAGACAAGTTATTACTAACCTTTTAAATAACTCTTTAAAATTTTCAGAAAAAGGAGAAATTTCTTTTGGTTTTGATATTAGAGATAATCAATTACATTTCTTCGTAAAAGATCAAGGAATCGGGATTCCTAAAAATAAATTAGAAGAGATTTTTGATCGTTTTAAACAAGTAAACTATAATGACAATGCTAAATACGGAGGAACTGGTTTAGGATTATCTATATGTAAAGGAATAATACATAATCTTGGAGGAGACATTTCTGTTGAATCTACTCTTAACAAAGGAGCAACTTTTAAATTTAACATTCCTCTAAAAACAGTAATTAATAAAAAGAAGAAAGAAGAAAAAAGAAGTATAAAAAATAATGAAAATTCATTCTTAAAAAATAAAACTATTCTAATTGCAGAAGATGATAAAATTGTAAGACTCTTATATTCTTTGTTCTTTAAAGACTCTGGTGCAAATATAATTTTTGCAGTAAATGGTAAATTAGCTTTAGAAGAATATCAAGAAAAGAAAGATTTAATTAATATTGTATTAATGGATATTAGAATGCCAGAAATGAATGGCTTTGATGCTACAAAGAAAATTATTGAAATCAATCCAGATGTAAAAATAATTATGCAAAGTGCATATGCTATGCATGATGAAAAAGAAAAATGTTTTGAACTTGGTTGTAAAGATTATATTACTAAACCTATTTCTAAAAATAATCTATTTAAAGTTTTACAAAAGTGGATTTAATTACCATTAAAAAATAAAAACCTCGCAAAATTGTGAGGTTTTTTTATATATCAAAAAATAGAAACTAAAAAAAAATACGTAATTTTGCACAACTTTTAAAGAAACTATGAAATACAAAAGAATACTTTTAAAATTAAGCGGAGAAGCATTAATGGGGGAAAGACAATACGGAATTGACCCTAAACGTTTATCTGAATACGCAAAAGAAATTAAGCAAGTAGTAGAAAAAGGAATAGAAGTAGCTATTGTAATTGGTGGTGGAAATATTTTTAGAGGTGTTGCTGGAGCTGCAAACGGAATGGATCGTGTACAAGGAGACCATATGGGAATGTTAGCAACTTGTATTAATGGCCTAGCTTTACAAAGTGCCTTAGAAGACGAAGATGTACACACACGTTTACAAACAGCTTTAGAAATTAAAGAAGTAGCAGAACCTTATATTAAAAGAAAAGCAATACGCCATTTAGAAAAAGGTAGAGTTGTAATTTTTGGTGCTGGTACAGGAAACCCTTATTTTACAACAGATACAGCAGCTGTTTTAAGAGCTATAGAAATTGATGCAGATGCAATTTTAAAAGGAACTCGTGTAGATGGTATCTATAATACAGATCCAGAAAAAGATAAAAATGCAATTAAGTTTGAAACAATTACTTTTAAAGACGTTATTAACAAAGGCTTAAAAGTAATGGACATGACTGCATTTACATTAAGTGAAGAAAACAAATTACCAATAATTGTTTTTGATATGAATACAAACGGAAACTTAATAAAATTAGTTTCAGGAGAAAATATTGGTACTGTTGTTGATAATCAATAATCAAAATCTTTTAAAATTTATTAAAGATGAACGAAGAAGTTGAATTTATTTTAGACTCTGCTAAAGAAGCAATGAGTAATGCAATAGCGCATTTAGAAAAAGAATTACGCTCTATTAGAGCTGGTAAAGCTACCCCAGCTATGCTTGCTAACGTAATGGTAGATTATTATGGTTCTCAAACACCATTAAGCCAAGTAGCAAACGTAAGCACACCAGATGCTAGAACTATTAGTATTCAACCTTGGGAAAAAAACATGCTTCAAGAAATTGAAAAAGCAATTCAATTAGCAAACTTAGGTTTTAATCCTATGAACAATGGAGATGTGATTATGATTAATGTACCACCTTTAACAGAAGAAAGAAGAATCGGTTTGGCTAAACAAGCCAAAGCAGAAGCAGAACATGCAAAAGTTGGTGTTAGAAATGCTCGTAAAGACGCAAATAACGACATTAAAAAAACAGATATTTCTGATGATATGAAAAAAATTGCAGAAGCAGACGTTCAAAAACTAACGGATACTTATGTAAAAGAAATAGACGAAAAATTATCTGTAAAAGAAGTAGAGATAATGAAAGTTTAAACAAAATCTAAACAATAAAAAAGAGAGTGTTTATAAACACTCTCTTTTTTATTTATAACAAAATCTAAACTTTACTAATTATTTAAATTTTTATAAATGAATTTCTGGACAAAAGTTGCAGGCTTAATATTAAGAAACAGATATTTAGTTTTATTAAGTATTGCTATTATTACTGGTTTATTAGCTACACAAATGAAATATATGAAGTTTTCATATACAGAAGCTAATTTATTGCCAGAAGACCATGAAGCTAATTTACAATACAATCAATTTTTAGAAATCTTCGGAGAAGAAGGAAATCTAGTTATTTTAGGTGTAAAAGACTCAACTATTTTTACTCCAAAAAAATTTAATGCTTGGAATAACTTAGTTCAAAAATTTGATAGTTTAAAAGAAATAGATTTTACAATATCTATTGCTGATGTTCAAGAATTAAAAGCCGATAGAAAAAACAAAAAATTTATTTTAGAACCTTTATACAGCAAAGAGCCTACAACTAGTAGCGAAGTAAAAGATATAAAAAAACAGCTTTTTGAAAAACTTCCTTTTTACGATAATTTACTTTACAATAAAGAAACAGAAACACTACAAACTGCAATTTATATAAAAAAGGAAATTATAAATACTCCACAACGTAGAGATTTTATATATGAAAAACTAATACCTACAATAACTAAGTTCGAAAAAGATAATAACCTAGATGTTAGAATCTCTGGTATGCCATACATTAGAACTCTAAATGCTCAAAACATTCAAGATGAAATTTTATTATTTGTTTTTGGCGCATTAGGTATAACAGCTTTAATATTTTTCTTCTTTTTCCGTTCTTATAGAGCTACTTTTATAACTCTTTTAGTAGTTACAATTGGTGTTATTTGGGCTTTTGGCTTTATAGGTTTATTTAGATATGAAATTACCGTTTTATCTGCATTAATACCGCCGTTAATTATTGTAATCGGAGTACCGAATGCTGTTTTTTTAATCAACAAATATCAACAAGAAATAAAAAAACATGGTCAACAAGCCAAAGCATTACAAAGAGTAATTTCTAAAATAGGAAATGCTACTTTAATGACTAACATTACAACAGCTTCTGGTTTTGCAACCTTTGTTTTTGTAAAGAGTAGTTTACTGCGTGAGTTCGGTATTTTAGCTTCTGTAAATATTATCAGTATTTTTATTTTAGCTCTTTTAATTATTCCTGTTATTTACAGTTTTATGCCACTTCCAAAAGAAAAGCATTTAAACCATCTTGAAACAAAATGGATTGAAAATGTTGTAAACTGGATGGAAAGCACAGTTAAAAACAACAGAATTTCTATTTATTTTGCTACTGTAATTGTAATTATTGCCGGAATTATAGGTGTTTATCAAATTAAAGTTTCTGGAAGCTTAATTGAAGATATGCCTAAAAGTCTAGATTTTTATAAAGACATTAAGTTTTTTGAGCAAGAGTTTGGTGGTATTATGCCTTTAGAAATATTGGTTGATACAAAAAAAGAAAAAGGAGTCATGAAATTGGCTACTTTAAAGAAGATGGAAAAAATAAATGAAGCTATAGAAACTTTTCCAGAATTATCTAAACCAGTATCTGTAACAAATTTAGTTAAATACTCTAAACAAGCTTATTACAAAGGGAATCCTAAATATTATCAATTACCAACAACACAAGAACAAAGTTACATTTTTGCATATACTAAAAACTCTAATAGCGAAGCTGGTATGCTAAAAAGCTTTGTAGATTCTACGGGTCGTTATGCAAGAATAACCACCTTTATGAAAGATATTGGTACAGATAAAATGGATGTTATTCAGAATAGATTAAAAGCTGTAATTGCTAAAGAGTTTCCGTCAGATAAATACGAAGTTTCTTTAACTGGTAAAGCCTTAGTTTTTATTAAAGGAACTAATTATTTAATTAAAAACTTAGTAATTTCTCTATCACTAGCTATTTTTTTAATCGCAATTTTTATGGCTTGGATGTTTAGATCTCCACAAATGATATTTATATCATTAATTCCAAACATGCTACCTTTATTAATTACTGCAGGTTTAATGGGCTTTTTAGGCATACCAATTAAACCTTCAACAATTTTAGTATTTAGTATTGCATTTGGTATTTCGGTGGATGATACAATTCACTTTTTAGCAAAATACAGACAAGAATTAATTGCTAATAAATGGAAAGTAAAACCATCTGTTTACGCAGCACTTAAAGAAACAGGTGTAAGTATGTTTTACACTTCTATTGTTTTATTTTTTGGCTTTTTAGTTTTTACTTTATCAAGTTTTGGAGGCACAATAGCTTTAGGTGGGTTAGTTTCCGTTACACTTTTATTAGCAATGGTATCTAATCTATTATTATTACCATCTCTATTATTAACTTTCGAGAAAAAAATAGCGAACAAAAAAGTATTTAAAGAACCTAAAATGAAAATTTTTCCTCCAAAAGAGGATTAAATTAAATTATATATTATCAACATATTTTATAAAATCGGATGCTTTAAAACATTCGATTTTTAGTTTAATTAATTTACCTACAATAAATAAAAAAATTAACAATTTAATATTTTTGCAAAGGCTTTTTAAATGATAATGTAAACAAACAACGTAAAATAACGTTGTTTATATTATATCAAAAAAGTATCTTTACTATTTAATTACAACATATATTTATATCAATATTATAAGAATATGATAAACATGAACATTGCAGATCTTTTAAAATCTGAAGGATTATTATTACAAGAAATAGCACTAAAAGGATGGGTAAGAACCTTTAGAAGTAATAGATTTATTGCTTTAAATGACGGTTCTACCATTAATAATATTCAATGTGTTATAGATTTTGAAAACACACCTGAAGAAACATTAAAAAGAATTAATACAGGTGCCGCAATTTCTTTAAAAGGAACTCTAGCCGAAAGCCAAGGACGAGGACAATCTTTAGAAATTCAAGTATCTGAAATAGAAATATTAGGAGACTCTAATCCAGACGAATATCCTATACAACCAAAAAAACACAGTTTTGAGTTTTTACGTGAAAATGCTCATTTAAGGATGAGAACAAACACTTTTAGTGCCGTTATGCGTGTGCGCTCTAAACTTTCTTTTGCAGTTCATCAATATTTTCAAGAAAGAGATTTTAACTACGTAAATACGCCTATAATAACAGGTTCTGATGCAGAAGGAGCAGGAGAAATGTTTAAGGTTACAACTTTTAAAAACAATAATGCTCCATTAACAGAAGATGGTAAAATAGACTATTCTAAAGATTTTTTTGGTAAAGAAACAAACTTAACAGTTTCTGGTCAATTAGAAGCAGAAACTTTTGCAATGTCTTTGGGTAAAGCTTATACATTTGGCCCAACTTTTAGAGCAGAAAACTCTAATACTACACGTCATTTAGCAGAATTTTGGATGATAGAACCAGAAGTTGCTTTTATGGATTTAGACGGTAATATGGATTTAGCCGAAGACTTTATTAAATATGTAATAAATTATGTTTTAGATAAATGTAAAGACGATTTAGCTTTCTTAGACCAACGTTTAACACAAGAAGAAAAAAGTAAACCACAAGCAGAAAGAAGCGAAATGAGTTTACTAAACAAATTAAAATTTGTTGTTGATAATAATTTTAAAAGAGTTTCTTACACAGAAGCTATTGATATCCTTAGAAATTCTAAACCTAATAAAAAGAAAAAATTTCAATTTCCTATTAATGAATGGGGAGCTGATTTACAATCTGAACACGAACGTTATTTAGTTGAAAAACACTTTAAATGTCCGGTAATTTTATTTGACTATCCTGCTAATATTAAAGCATTTTACATGCGTTTAAATGATGATGGAAAAACAGTAAGAGCAATGGATGTATTATTTCCTGGAATTGGAGAAATTGTAGGTGGAAGCCAAAGAGAAGAAAGATACAACGTTTTAGTAGAAAAAATGAAATCGCTAGATATTGAAGAAGAAGAACTTTGGTGGTATTTAGATTTAAGAAAATTTGGTACAGCTGTACATTCTGGATTTGGATTAGGTTTTGAAAGATTAGTTCAGTTTACAACAGGTATGGGTAACATTAGAGATGTAATTCCTTTTCCTAGAACACCACAAAATGCAGAATTTTAATTAGATTATTGTATATTTAGATGTATGTTAAAACAAAGTTTACAATATAAACTCTTACAAAAATTATCTCCACAACAAATTCAGTTGATGAAGTTAATTCAATTGCCTACACAAGCATTTGAAGAACGTCTAAAACAAGAAATTGAAGAAAACCCTGCGTTAGATACCGGTAAAGAAGAATCAGATTCATTTGATGAGGATTTATCAAATGAATTTGATGACACTGGTAACGAAAAAATTGAAGCAGAAGATATAAATATTGATGAGTATTTAAGTGATGATGAAATTCCAAACTATAAAACTCAAGCCAATAATTATTCTGCAGATGACGAAGAAAAAAACGTACCATATGCTGCAGGCACAAGTTTTCATCAATCATTAAAAAACCAATTAAATACTTACTCTTTTAATGATGAAGAAAAAGCTATTGCAGAATTTTTAGTTGGTAGCATAGATGATAGTGGTTATATAAGAAGAGATATTTTAGACCTTGTTGATGATTTAGCTTTTACTGCAAATATTTTTACTACAGAAGAAAAAGTAATTTCTATATTAAAAAGAGTAATACACACTTTAGAACCTATAGGTGTTGGTGCAAGAGATTTAAAAGAGTGTTTAATTATTCAATTAAAAACAAAGAGTAAAACTAAAATTAGAAGTTTAGCTATTCAAATTTTAGATGAAGCTTTTGATCATTTTGTAAAAAAACATTACAAAAAAATACAAGAAAAGTTTCATATTTCAGAAGAGGAATTAAAAGAAGTTAATACAGAAATTTCAAAATTAAACCCTAAACCAGGTAGTTCCTATGCTGGTAACAATAAAATAGCAGAACAAATAGTACCAGATTTTAGCATAAAGTTAATTGATGGGGAATTAGATTTAACTTTAAATTCTAGAAATGCACCAGAACTTCATATTTCTAGAGAGTATAACAATATGCTTAAAGGTTATCAAGAATCTAGTACAAAAAGTAAATCTCAAAAAGATGCAGTATTTTTTATAAAACAAAAGTTAGATGCCGCTAAATGGTTTATAGACGCCATTAAACAACGTCAGCAAACACTTTTAATAACAATGAATACTATAATGCATTACCAGTATGAATATTTTTTAACTGGTGATGAAAGAAAGTTAAAACCAATGATTTTAAAGGATATTGCCGATAAAATTAACATGGATGTTTCTACGGTATCTAGAGTAGCTAATAGTAAATATGTGTCTACACCTTACGGAACTAAACTGATAAAAGAATTCTTTTCAGAATCAATGAAAAATGATCAAGGAGAAGATGTTTCCACCAGAGAAATAAAGAAAATATTAGAAACTGTTATTACAGAAGAAAATAAGAAAAAACCTTTAACAGATGAAAAATTAGCAAATATTTTAAAAGAAAAAGGATATCCTATTGCTAGAAGAACAATTGCTAAATACAGAGAACAGTTAGATTTACCTGTAGCAAGATTAAGAAAAGAAATTTAATGAATTTCTATAAGTTTATATCTATAATACTGCATCCAATTTTAGTACCTACAATTGGCGTATTTTTATACTTTTTATTGATAAAAAACAATTTTAAAAGTGATCAAAAAATAACAGTTATTGCATTAATATTTGGTACAACTTATTTTATACCATTAATAATTTTAATATTATTTAAAAGGATAAAACTTATTAAAAGCTTTAAAGCAGAAACCATTAAAGAAAGAAAAATTCCTATTTTTTTAATGATTTTATTATTCTATTTATTAGGGAACACTCTAATTAACATAGTAAATCTATCTGATTTAGGACTGTTATTTTTCTCAACTACATTAGGTTTAGTAATCGTTTACCTCCTATTTATTTTTAATCTTAAAACTAGTTTACACTTATTATCATTAGGTATATCTACAGGCTTCTTTTTTGTATTAAACTTAATTTACAATCAAAACTTTACTATTATTATCATTGTTTCAATAATACTCTCTGGCCTTTTAGCAAGCTCTAGACTCTATTTAAAAGCACATACACCTACAGAAGTATATACGGGGTACATAATAGGATTTTTATGCCCTATTGCCACATTTTATTTGTTACAATAAATAAAATATTAAACCAAATTTTAAAATTTTGGTATTAATTTTTTCTCCTTCAATATAACTATTATCAAAAACAGGAGTTAATCCGTAGTAAACATTAATATTAAATTCATCATATCCTGCAGAGATTGTTAACCCGTATTGTAATTTATTATAGCTATTAATATTTGAATATTCAAAAGACACATCATCTTCATCTACGAACTCAAATTTATTAGAAAAATTATATAAGAATTTAATGCCTGCATAAATTCTCCAAAAATCATACTTATTAATTGAAGATGTTCTCCACCTTAACTCAATAGGAAACTCTAAATTAGATGATTTAAAGAAGTTTTTACTAATAGAGCTATCATCACTAAAAATGTCAATATCATTTATTCTTTCCACCTTTAATTGATGATTAAAAAAGTTATAACCATAACCAAAACCGGCAGCAACAGAAACATTACCCTGCTTATTTAAAATTACATCTTTAATAAACCCAAAAGAAAGACCATAAGAAAAATTACTTTTAGATATAGCAGAAGGCTGATCTATAAGTTGAGAATAGGAAATAGATAAATAAACTTGATCATCTGCATACCTGCTCCCTATTTCTAATGAATCCTTTTGTGCAAAGCATAATTTTACGACAAAAAGAAATATAAAAAAAACAAAAAATCTTCTCATATTTTTTTAATTTTTAATGAATATAAAAACACCTATTTTTAAATAAAAAAGGGCAACTCTGTGAGTTACCCTTTTTTTATAAAAAAATGATTTAAAGATATTTTTTATTCTACTCCTTTAGATGCAGAATAACTTACCTTAAGAGCATTTACATCTCTTAACTTTAATCTTATATCAGTAATAGTACCAACACTAGATTCTCTATCAGCTTTAATAGAAGTAGTCATAAATGGTATTTCTGCTTCAGATACTTTAGTTCTAGCATTTATAATAAATGCTGGCACATCATCTGCAGTTGAAATTTTGTCATTTAATTGAATTCTATTATAACTAGTACCATACTTAGCTTCTTTTGCTTTACCAACATAAATAGTAGTAACTAAACTTTTATGTTCTAATTTTTTCACTTCTGATGCAGAAGGTAGTCTTGGTGCATCAATCAGTAAAGAAGTTTCTCTCATAGTAGTAGTTACCATGAAGAAAAACAACAACATAAACACAATGTCTGGTAAGGCAGCAGTATTAACTGCCGGCATTCCTTTTTTCTTCTTTCTAAATTTAGACATATTGTTATTTTTTAAAATTAATTTGTTGGTTCTGCATCCGAAATAATCTGAGGATAACTAGTCTTAATAAAGTCTACTTTTTTCTTCAAACTTTCGTTATTAGAATTATCTTTATAAGCCTCTTCTAACTCCGCAAAAGGGATTTGGAATTTCTCTAAAGATAATCTATTTCTTAACTCTGCATAGGCTCTTAACAATTCGTTTTGCACTGTTAAGTATGTACCATACTCCGTTAATCTGTCACTCTGTACTGAGATAATTGCTTTATTTGGGTGATCTGAAGAAGCTTCACTTCTTTCACCACGACAATAATCACAAGGACCACTAGCAACTCCATTTTCAACTTTACCTACACCTCCACCATTATCGATAAATGCGATAGCAGCTTCTTTAAGGTCTTTAATTTCCATTCTTTCGCCTTCAACTAAAAGCTCATTATTTCTATTAATGTTAACTTCAAAAATGTTTTTTTCTTTAATAACAGGCGGTACATAATCTGCTGGTGGTTTTTCAGACAGTTTTTTTGAAACTCCTGAGTCCACATTCATGGTTGTTGTTACTAAGAAAAAGATTAACAGCAAGAAGGCAATATCTGCCATAGAACCTGCATTAATTTCGGGATTCTCTCTTCTTGCCATATTGTTATGATTTTATTAATCCTTTTACTAAATCTAATACAAAGAACGCTCCTGCTACCAATAACAATACAATGCTATAGTAAATTCCTGTTCCTACCCATTGGTTAGAAGATGCTCCTTCTTCTCCTCCTTCTAATATCTTACCAGCAGAATCTATTACAGCATTACTATCTGCTAAGAAATAAGCAAAAACTAATACCACACCTAAAACGGCTACACCTAATAATGTTTTCTTTAAGTTATCTGGGTTTGTAAACAAACCAATTAAAGAAAGAATTAAAGTAGATCCTACAGCAAAGTAAAACAATATAGTAGAAAAAGTAACTATACTACCTACAGAGCTATTTAATGCTTCTGTATCATCTACATCAGTCATAAAAATTCTGATGAAGAGAAGGGCTCCAATTATAGCTATAACAGCTATAACTATACTTAAAATTTTTGATAAATTACTCTTCATAATATATCTTATTTTTTATATTTCACTAATAAATCTATCAATTGGATAGATGCATCTTCCATATTGTTTACAATACTATCAATTTTAGAAACGATGTAATTATAAAAGATTTGTAAAATAATTGCAACAATTAAACCAAATACTGTTGTTAATAAGGCTACTTTAATACCTACGGCAACTACACCTGGAGAAATATCATTTGCAACAGCAATCATATCAAAGGCTTGAATCATACCAATTACAGTACCCATAAACCCAAGCATTGGTGCTAAAGCAATAAATAAAGATAACCAAGAAGTATTTTTCTCTAATAATCCCATTTGAACTCCACCATAAGAAACTACTGCTTTTTCAGCTGCTTCTACTCCTTCATCTACTCTATCTAAACCTTGGTAAAAAATTGATGCAACTGGTCCTTTAGAGTTTCTACAAACTTCTTTAGCTGCTTCTATACCACCAGAACTTAAAGCCTCATCTACATTAGCTACTAATTTCTTAGTATTAGTTGTTGCCATGTTTAAATAAATAATTCTTTCAATTGCTATTGCTAAACCTAAAATTAAGGCTACCAATACAATTCCCATAAATTCTGGACCACCCTCGATAAAACGTTGTTTTAATTCTTGGTGGAAAGTTTTTGATTCAGCTGCTTCTTGTGCGAAAGTTGATTGAATAGCTCCAAAAAACATTAATCCTGTTACGGATAGGACATTTACTACTTTTTTCATCTTTGTTATAATTAATTTTTAATAGTTAACGGGTTAAAGGTATTAATTTTCATCTCAAAAAAATAATATCAACTAAAATTTAACTAAATCTTTTTTGTAAGATTAACTCTCTATTATAGTTTTGAGAGTGCCAAGTAACAAAAAAATATTGAGCATTTAAAAAAAAAATCAATCTATTTAGCAGATAATAGTTTAATTTATTCATTTACATATTTAAAAATGATATTTATCAGTTAATTCACCTCTTAAAGATGTTTCAAAAAGTTGCTTAAACTCTTTAGCTGATAATTTTTTATTTAAAAGATACATCAATTTAGCTAAAGCAGATTCCGTTGTGATATCAACACCGTTTAAAACGCCTATTTCTTTAAGTAATAAACTAGTGTCATAATGTCCCATTATTACCCTTCCGCTTTTGCATTGTGTAACGTTTACTATTTTAATACCTTTTTTAATTGCAGTCTTTAACAGCTCTATAAAACCATCTGAATTTGGCGCATTACCAGATCCATAAGTTTCTAAAACAACTCCTTTTAAATTTGGTGTATTTAAAATATGCTCAATAACTTTTATAGATATTCCTGGAAAAAGCTTTAAAACCACTACGTTGTCATCTAATTGTTTTCTAACAATTAATTTATCTTTCTTGTTTTTTATTTTTAACAGTAAATGCTCTTTAAATTTTAAATGAACACCACTTTCTGCCAGTGAAGGAAAATTAAAAGAAGTAAAAGCTTCAAATTGCTCGGCACTTATTTTTGTTGTTCTATTTGCTCTGTATAATTTATATTCAAAATACAAACAAACTTCTGTAATTATTGGACTTCCATTTTTATTTGCACTTGCAATTTCTATAGACGTAATTAAATTCTCTTTTGCATCTGTTCTTAAATCTCCTATTGGCAATTGAGATCCTGTAAAAATAATTGGTTTTTGTAAATTTTCTAACATAAAACTAATGGCAGAAGACGTGTAAGACATCGTATCAGAACCTGTTAAAACCACAAAACCATCATAATTATTATAGTTATTTTCTATAATATCTACTATATCAACATAATAATCTGTATTCATGTTAGATGAATCTATCGGTTCATTAAAACAGATACTTTCTATTGTACAATTCAACTGTTTTAATTCTGGTATTTTATCTATTATCTGACTAAAATCAAAAGCTATTAAAGCATTTGTTTCATAGTCTTTTATCATACCAATTGTACCACCTGTGTAAATTAATAATATGTTGGGTTTATTTGCCATTTTGTCATTTTTATACTCCAAACAATAAATTGGAATACTTTATGTTGTAAATTTATCAAACAAAAAACGATACACAATTTTAAACACTATAAATTATGATGGGATTTTATATTTTAATTGGTGCAATTTCTGTAGTAAGTTGGCTAATTAGTAATAAGTTAAAAAGTAAATTTAAAGAATATTCTAAATTATCTTTAAGAAACGGAATGAGTGGTGCAGAGATTGCACAAAAAATGTTAGCAGATAATGGTATTTTTGATGTAAAAGTAATTTCTACACCAGGTAGATTAACTGACCATTACAATCCTACTGATAAAACTGTAAACTTAAGTGAATCTGTTTACAGCCAAAGAAATGCTGCTGCGGCAGCTGTAGCTGCACATGAAGTTGGGCACGCTGTGCAACATGCAAAAGCTTATAGTTATCTTACAATGCGCTCTAAATTAGTACCGGTTGTAAGTGTTACTTCTAAATTCTCACAATGGTTAGTTATTGGTGGAATTATTTTAGGGGCTGCTTCTGGTTCTACAGGAATTGGATTATACATTGCTATAGCTGGTTTAATTTTTATGGGTTTTGCTACACTTTTTAGTTTTATAACATTACCTGTAGAATATGATGCAAGTAATAGGGCTTTAGCATGGTTACAAAACAAAAATATGGTCTCTCAACAAGAATTAGCAGGTGCAAAAGACGCTTTAAAATGGGCTGCAAGAACTTATTTAGTTGCTGCTCTAGGTTCTTTAGCTTCTCTATTATATTGGGGTTTCCAAATTTTAGGAGGAAGAGATTAATTACATTAAAATATATTTTATAAAGCTTCGATTTATTTCGAAGCTTTTTTTGTGCAGGAAACTTTTTGATGGTTTTATGCGTCTTGTTTAAATAGTAAATAGAATTTGTTTATCGGGTTTTTAACCCAATTCATCAGAATTGCATTTTAAATCTGTAACAAAACAGACACTTTTACAGTGTAAATAAAAAAATCAACCAAGACAATAAAAAACCAACCTTATGAAAGTTTTAAAAATTACTATCCTTTTTTTCTTCGGAATTTTATCTACTTTTTCTCAACACAAAATATCAGGTAAAATTGTTGATGAGCAAAACCAACCATTACCTTTTGCAAATATTATTTTATTAAAAACCGGAGAAAAAGAAAATCCAAAAGGTGTTGTTTCTGATGATGAAGGTATTTATACTTTAGAAAATATTTCTACGGGGAAATACAAATTAGAAATATCAATGTTAGGTTTCGAAACTCAAATAATAAAAGAATTTGATTTAAATTCTAATAAAGTATTTAATATTACACTTAAAGAAGAAAGTCAGCTTTTAAACGAAGTTGTAGTAAAAAGCAAAAGACCTGTAATTAAACAAACTGCAGAAAAATTAATTGTAGATTTAGAAAAATCTGAAATGATAAACACTAATTTACAAGATGTTATGCGTAAAATACCTGGAGTTTTAGTTACTGATAATGGAATTTCTATTGCTGGTAACAGCGGCGTAAGAATTTTAATTAACGGAAAAACGACAGATTACATGGATATTGAAACGTTATTAAGAGATTTTCCTGCCGATAATATTGCCAAAATTGAATTGGTAGAACAACCTGGCGCAGAATATGAAGCTTCTGGTTCTGGTGCAATTATAAACATCATCTTAAAGAAAAACGTACGTTTAGGTACGCATGGTAGTACAAATGTTTGGGTTGGTGAAGATGAAGGTGTAGAATACGGAGCTGGCTTTTCTATTGCTAGCTACAAAAACAAACTAAATTGGCAAACCAACGTAAATTACTCTCAACCAACTTGGAGAGATGATTTATTTTTAGACAGAACTGTAGAAGACGAAACATATAACCAAGAGACTAGAGAACCATACAACCCTACAAATTTTAACTTTGGTGGTAGTATAGATTATTATATAAATGATAAGCATTCTTTTGGTATTGGAGGACAAATAAGCACAAGAACATCCGATAGAATTACAAGTAGTAAAACTATTATTTCTGATGCAACAACTACCAATACATTATTTTCTCAGAACACTTTTGATAGAGAAAGAAAAAACTTTAACATCAACCCATATTACGAATTTAAAACAGAAACAGATAAATTAGTATTAGATTTTAATTATGTAGATTACACCAATGATAATACCAATATTTTGTCTGAAATAGACGGAAGCACCATTAATTTTTCTGATAAAAAGTACATACAAGAAGGTACTTATTCTATAAAAACCTATAAAGCAGATTATTCTAAAACAATTTCTGACAATTTAAAAATTAGTGCAGGTACTAGATATGCAAACGTAACTACAGACAACGATTTACAATCTTTTACGCATGATGTAAATAATAATTTTCAGTTTGATGAAGATTTAAGTAGTCAGTTTTTAATTGATGAAAACATTTTTGCTTTGTATTCTAAAATAAACGCAACTGCAGGTAAATGGTCTTTTTCTGGTGGTTTACGTTATGAAAATAGTAATACAGATGGTACTTCTATTTTTATGAATGATGGAGATCAAATAGTAGAAGTTAAAAAAAGACCTATTAAAAAATTATTCCCTAGCGCTTCTGTAAGTAGAAAATTAACAGAAGTTTTAGGCGCAAGTTTGTCTTATAGTTATAGAATACAAAGACCTTCTTATAGCAGTTTAAATTCTTTTGAAACTTATTTAGATCCTTATTCTGCAGGAAAAGGAAACCCAAATTTAACACCTGCTTACACCAATAATTACCAATTTAATTTAACATATGAAGGGCAACCTTTTTTTACAATTGGTTATAGCAAAACAGAAGATGTACTTTTTCAATTAATAAAACAAGACAACGAAACTGCACAAATAAGACAACAAGATGTAAATGTAGAAAATAATGCTAACTGGAATTTTAGATTATTTGCACCTTTAAATGTTGCTAAAGGTTTAGAGGGTTATACGGGTATTATTGTTACAAATACAGATTACCAATCTTCTACTTACGGAATAGATTTAAACAAATGGAATTTAATTTGGTTTATACAAGCTAGTTACCAATTACCTTGGGATGTTAATTTAGAATTGAGTGGAAATTACGGAACAGGTGCTTTAGAAGGTCAAATTGATGTAGATTGGTTGGCTGGTTTAGATTTTTCTTTTGGTAAAAAGTTTTTAGACGATAAACTAAAAGTAAATCTTGGTTTTAATAAAATGCTAAACAGAGGTTTTGTAGGTAAAATAGATTATGGTAATGGTGTTGCTGCTGTAGAAAGTAACAGTTCTAGACAAAATATACAATTAAGGCTAGTATATAGTTTTGGATCTAAATTTGGTAAGAAAAAAGCAAGTAGAAATACTAATAATGATGAAGAAAACAGAATTAACGATAGTAATTAATATCTTCGTTATATTATGATTACAAAACTTAACAAATCTGACTACATAATTCTGGGTATTTTCTATCTAATTAGCGCAACTTTAAATGTGTTTGATTATTTAGATCAAGATGCAACTTTATTTGAGTACTTGGTAGATATACCAATGTTTGTAATTACCTCTTTTTTAGGAGTTGTAGTATATACTTATTTTATTATTCCTAATTTTTTAATAAAAACAAAAAACTATTTTCTTTTTGCTTTTTTTGGCCTGCTTACTATTACAATAATTGGTATTACAGAAAAAGTTGTTGGTTTTGCTACAGGAGGTAATTCTTGGGATAAATTTCCAACTCTAGGAAATTTAATTTTATATGCAATTTTTAATGGTGCTGATTCCGTTGGATTAATTTTAGGAATAATAATCACCAAGAAATTTTACGAAAGTCAAACTCAAATTTCAAAAATAAAAGAAGAACAAAAAGAAAATGAACTAAAATTATTACGTTCTCAAATAGATCCTCATTTTTTGTTTAACAATCTAAATACTTTAGATTCTTTAATTGATGCAAACCCTATTAAAGCAAAAGAATACGTTAATAAATTATCTTTAATTTACAGATATTTAATTAAAACTAAAGATGCAGAAGTTATGGAACTTGCAAATGAAATAGAATTTGCAAAAAACTACATCTTTTTAATACAAACTAGATTTGCTGATGATTATGAGTTTGTAATAGAAGAAAACATTTCTTTAATTGATAAATTTATACCCACTGGTTCTTTATTAACTTTATTAGAAAATGTTGTAAAACACAATAAATCTGATGGAACAAATGCTATTAAAACCACATTAACAATTAACGATGGTTGGTTGATAATTGCCAACTCTAAATCAAAAATAAAATCAACTAATGAATCTTTTGGTACGGGTTTAGAGAATTTAAAATCTCGATACAAATTACTTTCGGATGAAAAAATTCAAGTTCATAATATGGATGCTAAGTTTGAAATTTTTATTCCGATAATAACTTTAAGTGAATAATACTATTTTTTGGAGCGCAGTCGAGAGGTTTTATCTAAGTTTCGACTGCACTCAACCTGACAAAAATTAAATTAACTATGAAAATATTAATTTTAGAAGACGAAATTCCTGCATATCAAAAACTAACAAAATGTTTAGATACTTTTTTTGATATAAAAATTTCCCAAGATTGGGCACGTTCTATTACTGATGGAAAAAAACTATTGGTAGAAAATTCGTACGATTTTATTTTGTCTGATATTCAATTGTTAGACGGCTTATCTTTCGATTTATTTAATAGTATCGATGTTAAAGCTCCTATTATTTTCTGTTCTGCACACGATGATTATTTGTTTCAAGCTTTTAACACTAACGGGATTGCATACATTTTAAAGCCTTATTCTCAAAACGATTTTGACAAAGCCATTTTAAAATACCAAGCATTGTTTAAAAAAGGTAATTACAACACTTTAAACAACCATACAATTGATGCTTTAAAATCGGCTTTACAAGAAGAAAACAACAATTACAAAAAACGATTTGTAATAAAAAAAGCAACCGGAATTCAATTATTAAATGCAATTGATATTGCTTTAATTACAGCTTCTGGAGATTTCTGTTTGGTAAACGACAAAGACGGAAAAAGACATTCGATTTCTCAGAATTTAGGTTCTATTCATCAGCAATTAAATCCTAAAAAGTTCTTTAAAATTAACAGAAGTGAAATTGTAAATATCGATTTTATAGAAAATATAGAAAGTCATTTTAAAAATAGGCTATTGATTTCTATTAAAAACCACAAAGAAAAAGTAATGACAAGCTCTTCTACCACTTCTGATTTTAGAAAATGGTTAGAAAACTAAATGTTAGATAATAATCAAAAAGTTGGCAAACAAGTTTAGCCCTGATTGAAATGGCATCCTTTTTATGTCAGTTCGAGTAAATTTTGAGGAACGAAAAATTTGTATCGAGAACAAAAAAAAAGATATAATGGAAAGCAGGAAATAGCTACAAATAAAAAAACCTTCTTAATTACTTAGGAAGGTTTTTTAAATTATTATTTTGATTTAATTAATCATTTAACTTTAAAACAGCCATAAATGCTTCTTGTGGAATTTCTACATTACCAACTTGACGCATTCTTTTCTTTCCTTTTTTCTGCTTTTCTAAAAGTTTACGTTTACGAGAAATATCTCCTCCATAACATTTTGCAGTAACATCTTTTCGCAATGCTTTGGTAGTTTCACGCGCAATAATTTTTGCACCAATTGCCGCCTGAATAGGAATATCAAACTGTTGACGAGGAATTAAAGTCTTTAATTTTTCAACAATTTTTTTACCAATTGTATATGCATTATCTGCATGTAAAAGTGCAGAAAGTGCGTCTACAGGTTGTGCATTTAAAAGAATATCTACTCTTACTAATTTAGACGTTTTCATCCCTATTGGATGATAATCAAAAGATGCATATCCTTTAGAAACAGTTTTTAAACGATCGTAAAAATCAAAAACAATTTCTGCCAAAGGCATTTCAAAAATTAACTCTACTCTTTGTGTAGTTAAATAAGTCTGGTTAACAATTTGCCCACGTTTTTCTATACACAAACTCATTACTTGCCCAACAAAATCTGACTTTGTAATGATTGAAGCTTTAATAAAAGGCTCTTCTACTCTATCTAATCTTGATGGATCTGGTAAATCTGTTGGATTATTTAATATAATAATTTCATCAGGATTTTTCTTAGTAAATGCGTGATAAGAAACGTTGGGTACAGTTGTAATAACCGTCATATTAAACTCACGCTCTAAACGTTCTTGAATAATTTCCATGTGTAACATTCCTAAAAATCCACAACGAAAACCAAAACCTAAAGCAGCAGAACTTTCTGGTTGAAACACTAAAGAAGCATCATTTAATTGCAGTTTTTCCATAGAATAACGCAACTCTTCATAATCTTCTGTATCAACAGGATAAATACCAGCAAACACCATTGGTTTTACATCTTCAAAACCATCTATAATTTCTGTTGTTGGTTTGTGTGCATCTGTAATTGTATCTCCTACTTTTACTTCTTTTGCTGTTTTAATTCCTGTAATTAAATAACCAACATCACCGGTTTTAACTGATTTTTTTACAACTTGATTTAGTTTTAAAGTACCTACTTCATCTGCAAAATAGTTTCTACCTGTAGCCATGAATTTAATTTCTTGGCCTTTTTTAATTTCACCATTAATAACTCTAAAATAAGTTTCTATACCTCTATAAGAGTTGTATACAGAATCGAAAATCAAGGCTTGTAATGGCGCTTCCGGATCGCCTTTTGGCGCAGGAATTCTATCTATTATGGCTGCTAAAATATTGTCTACACCAAAACCTGTTTTACCACTTGCGTGGATAACTTCTTCTGGGTCGCAACCTAATAAATCTACAATATCATCTGTAACTTCTTCTGGATTTGCTGATGGTAAATCTACTTTATTTAAAACCGGAATTATCTCTAAATCGTTCTCTAAAGCCAAGTATAAGTTAGAAATTGTTTGCGCTTGTATACTTTGTGCAGCATCTACAATTAACAAAGCACCTTCACAAGCTGCAATAGATCTAGAAACTTCGTAAGAAAAATCTACGTGCCCGGGAGTGTCAATTAAATTTAAAATAAACGGCTCTCCATTATGAATGTAATCCATTTGAATTGCGTGCGATTTTATGGTAATACCACGTTCTCGCTCTAAATCCATATTATCTAATAACTGGTTTTGCTTTTCACGTTCAGTTACAGAGCCTGTATAATCTAACAATCTATCTGCTAATGTACTTTTACCATGGTCTATATGAGCAATGATGCAAAAGTTTCTAATGTTCTTCATACTTCGTTTTCTAACTTCTTTCAACAGGCAAAGATATGTTATTTACCAACCTTGTCAAATAAAAAAAGTACAATGAAACTCATTGTACTTTTAAATAAAAAATATTCTTTTTATAAATCTCTTTCTAACTCTGCAATTGCTACCTTAAATTCTTCCCAACTAATAGTTTCATCACTAGATTTATCGTAACCTTTTAATAATTCATTAGCTACAAAACCATTTAAAAACCCACTTATTTCTGCAGATCTTAGCAATTTTTTTATTTCTGTTTTTCGTAACCTTCCATCTTTATCAGAATCAAAAAATTGAAATGCTTCTTCTGGTGAATCAAATTGATTTGTAATTAAAATTCTAATTTTTCTTAAAACATTTTCTTTTGCACTCATTCTATTTCTTTAATTTTAGTTAATCTCTGCCTTAAGGTAGTAAATAATTTTAATATTTACTTAAAATTTATCTAAAGAATTTTAAGTAAAGTGGTTTTTAAACCAAGTCTAAATAACAGTTATTCTTAATAATTAGATTTACATCTATTTTTTTATTTATTGATGAAAAAACATTTGTTTTTACCATCATCATAAAAACACTAAATTTGCAAAAAATTAAATCATTTTGATTAAAATTGGCAACATAGAATTACCAGATTTTCCATTATTACTTGCTCCGATGGAAGACGTTTCAGACCCTCCTTTTAGAGCTTTATGTAAAGAAAACGGTGCTGATGTAGTATATACAGAATTTATTTCATCTGAAGGTTTAATTAGAGACGCTGCAAAAAGTGTTATGAAATTAGACATCTATGAAAAAGAACGCCCTGTTGGTATTCAGATTTTTGGCGCAAATTTAGAATCGATGTTAAAAACGGTTGAGATTGTAGAAAAATCTAAACCAGATATTATAGATATTAACTTTGGTTGCCCTGTTAAAAAAGTAGTTTCTAAAGGTGCAGGAGCAGGAATTTTAAAAGACATAGATTTAATGGTTTCTCTTACAGAAGCCATGGTTAAACATACAAATTTACCTATAACGGTTAAAACTCGTTTAGGTTGGGACCACGATTCTATTAGAATTGTAGAAGTTGCAGAACGTCTACAAGATGTTGGTTGTGCAGCTATTTCTATACATGGTAGAACACGCGCCCAAATGTATAAAGGAGAAGCTGATTGGAAACCAATTGCAGATGTAAAAAACAACCAAAGAATGCATATTCCTGTTTTTGGTAATGGTGATGTAACATCTCCAGAAAAAGCTATGGAAATGAGAGATTCTTATGGTTTAGATGGCTGTATGATTGGTAGGGCTGCCATTGGATATCCTTGGTTTTTTAACGAAGTAAAACATTTTTTTAAAACCGGGAAACATTTAACCAAACCAACTATTGCAGAAAGAACACAAGTTGCAAGAAGACATTTACAAATGTCTATTGATTGGAAAGGACCTGTTTTAGGGGTTTTTGAAACAAGAAGACATTACACAAATTATTTTAAGGGAATTCCACATTTTAAAGAATACAGAATGAAAATGGTAACTTCTGATGATGCTAAAGATGTTTTTGATGTTTTTGATGAGGTAGAGGCAAAATTTGGAAACACAATTATACCAGAATATAAATAGATTATTTTTCTATAAACTCTTTAGATATTCTACTACTTGCTATTTTTGAAGCTATTAAACCTAAAAAGGTAATTGTAAGAATTACGATAAATAAATTAGAAAATCTAAAATCTACAGGATAAGGTAAATTTTGAGTGATCATAAAAAAACCAAACTTTTTTTGTGCAAAAACTAAAATACATCCTAAAGTTAAACCTACTAACATACCTAAAAAAGTTAGTAAAAAACCTTGTATTTCAAATATCTTTTTAATTTCCTTAATTGTTGCCCCAATACTTAAAAGTGTTTTTAAGTTTGATTTTTTATCAATAATCATCATTATAATTGCACCAATAACATTAAACAATGCAATGATAACTATTAGTGTAAAAATTAAGTAAGAAACAATATTCTCGGTATTAATTACCTTATAAAATACTTCGTTTAATTGTTCTTTAGTTTGTACTTTAAAACCAACTCCTAATTCGTTTTTAAGTTCTTCTGCAAGCTTATCAACATTAGTGTCTTTTGTAATTTTTAACTCTATACTAGTTATTTGATTTTCCTTAAACTTTAGAAGTTGTTTTGCATCACCTATAGAAACATAAACATATTTATTTTCAAATTCCTCTGTTCCAGAATACAAACCTACAACTTGAACATCTATTTTATAAAATGCATTATTGGGATTTATAAAACCCACGCCAGGCTTAGGTACTAAAATAGATAAAGGTGAACCAAAATTTAAAACTCCTAAAGATAATTTTCTAGAAATTCCGTTACCAACAACAGCTGTATTAGAGTATTCATCATCAATCCAATTACCTACACTTAAAATAGAATCTACATGTGTAATAGATGTATAATTATCTTCTACACCTTTTATATAAGCAATTTCATTTTTATCATTATATTCAAGAAAAACACGTTCTTCTATTACTTTAGAAAACGTTTTTATAGAATTATTGTTCTGTAGTGTTTGATAAATACGATCGTCTAACAGAAATGACTTGCCTTTTATTGAAGATATTTTTATATCTGGATCAGAGTTTTCTAATAAACTATAACTAAATGTTCTTAATCCAGAAAAGCCAGATAGAATAATAAATAGCGCTAAAGAACCTACAATAACTCCAAAAGATGCAATTATAGTAATAATATTAATTGCATTATTGCTTGTTTTAGAAAATAGATATCTTTTTGCTATGTAGAAAGAAAAACTCAAATAGGAATATTATTTTATTTCTTTTGACGTCTTGGCAAGACCTCTGGATTCATAATAGGATTCTCATCTTTACCTTTTAAAGATTTATCAATCTTTTCAATATAATCTAGAGTGTCATCACCATAGAATAACAATTCTGGCATTCTACGCAATTGATTTTTGGTTCTAGCAGCCATTTCATGACGAATAATAACTGTGTTAGATTGAATTCCTTTTATTAATTCATCTCTTTTCTCAGATGGAAAAACACTTAAGTATACTTTAGCAACACCTAAATCTGAAGTTACATGAACCTTAGAAACAGATATAATTATTCCTTTCATTCCATCTTGTGCTGCTTTTTGCAGTACATCTGCCAAGTCTTTTTGTAAAACTCCTGCAATTTTACGCTGTCTATTAGTTTCTTCCATATTGCAAATTTACAATTTTTAAATAATAGTCTTTTTATGTTAAAAAAGAAAAACCTCAAAGTAATTAAATATACTTTGAGGTTCTATATAATTTATTTTTTAATAACTCAATCGGCTAAAATAATTGCTTTATTGTCATTTAATTCTAATGTACCTGAATTAATTTTTAATGTTAAAATTTTATCATCAGAAACATCTGGCACTAATTTACCTTTTAAATCATTTAGATCTATATTAGTTTGAGAATGTATATGAACTTTTATTGTTCCTTCTTTTAAGTTAGAAACAACTGGTGCGTGATTATTTAGCATTTGAAACTCTCCATTAACCCCAGGAACTGATAAAGTATCAATTTCTGATGAAAATAATATAGCTTCTGGTGTTACAATTTCTAAATACATATTTTTAAATTATTAAGCTTCTGCTAACATTTTTTCTCCTGCATCTATAGCATCTTGTATAGATCCTCTTAAGTTAAATGCTGCTTCTGGATATTTATCTAACTCTCCATTAATAATCATATTAAATCCTTTAATAGTGTCTTTAATATCAACTAAAACACCAGGAATACCTGTAAACTGTTCAGCTACGTGGAAAGGTTGAGATAAGAAACGTTGTACACGTCTAGCTCTATGAACTACTAATTTATCTTCTTCAGATAATTCTTCCATACCTAAAATTGCGATAATATCTTGTAATTCTTTATAACGTTGTAAAATTTCTTTTACTGCTGTTGCTGTATTATAGTGTTCATCACCTAAAATTTCTGCAGATAAAATTCTTGAAGTAGAATCTAAAGGATCTACCGCAGGATAAATACCTAACTCTGCAATTTTACGAGACAATACTGTTGTTGCATCTAAGTGAGCAAAAGTTGTTGCTGGTGCTGGATCTGTTAAATCATCTGCAGGTACATATACAGCTTGTACAGATGTAATAGAACCTTTTTTAGTTGATGTAATACGCTCTTGCATTGCCCCCATTTCTGTTGCTAATGTTGGCTGATAACCTACCGCAGAAGGCATACGTCCTAAAAGTGCTGACACTTCTGAACCTGCTTGTGTAAAACGGAAAATATTATCTACAAAGAAAAGTACATCTTTACCTTGAGAATCTCCTGCACCGTCTCTAAAATATTCTGCAATTGTTAAACCAGATAAAGCAACACGTGCACGTGCTCCAGGTGGCTCATTCATTTGACCAAAAACAAATGTTGCTTTTGATTCTCTCATTCCTGGTTTATCTACTTTAGATAAATCCCATCCTCCTTCTTCCATAGAGTGCATAAAATCATCACCATATTTGATAATTCCAGACTCTAACATCTCACGTAATAAATCATTTCCTTCACGAGTTCTTTCACCTACTCCTGCAAAAACTGATAAACCACCATGTCCTTTTGCTATATTATTAATTAACTCTTGAATTAATACAGTTTTACCTACTCCGGCTCCACCGAATAATCCAATTTTACCTCCTTTTGCATAAGGCTCAATTAAATCAATTACTTTTATACCTGTAAATAATACTTCAGTAGAAACAGATAAATCTTCAAACTTAGGTGCAGAACGGTGTATAGGTAATCCGTCTTCACCAACTTTACTTAAATCTCCTAAACCATCAATGGCATCTCCTGTTACATTAAATAAACGTCCGTAGATATCATTACCTATTGGCATTTGTATTGGAGTTCCTGTAGCGATAACTTCTGTACCTCTACTTAACCCATCTGTAGCATCCATAGAGATAGTTCTTACAGTATCCTCACCAATATGTTGCTGTACTTCTAATACTAAAATTGAACCATCAGCTTTTTTAATTTCTAAAGAATCGTAGATCTTAGGAAGCTCATTCTCAGTATTAAATTCCACATCAATCACTGGACCAATAATTTGAGAAACTTTACCTTTTATTGTAGACATTATTTATCTAATTAAAGTTATTATTAATTTATGAGACTTCACTCTCATTTTCAGAATGCAAAGGTACTTTTTTTGTTTTTAATTAAAAAGAACTTTTCTTTTTTTTAATTAAAAAAAAGAAAATTAATAGCACAAAAAAAACTCTGCTCAAATTGAGCAGAGTTTTTTGTCTTTAAAGTAAGTAACTACTATTTATCAGTTAATTTAATAACTACTCTTCTGTTTAATTTTCTACCTGCTCTAGTTTTGTTAGTTGCTACAGGTTCTTTCTCTCCATAACCTTTAGTTTCTAATCTATCAGCATCAAATCCTTTTTTAACTAAATAAGCTTTTACAGATTCTGTTCTTCTTTCAGATAAGTATAAGTTATATGCATCACTTGCTCTACTATCTGTATGTCCTTCTATTACAAAAATTACATTTTTAGTAGGTGTAATTAAGTCATAAACTACATCTAAAATTTTTGCTGATTCTTTAGAGATATTAGCTCTATCAGTTGCAAATAAAACATTGTTTTTAGCTAATGCTTCTCTTAATTCTTTATAATCTTCTGGACATCCATTGTTATCTTTTAAACCAGCAACTTGTGGACAGTTATCATCTTTATCTAAAACACCATCTCCGTCTGTATCAGGACAACCTTTATTTTCTTTAGTTCCTTTTGCTTCTGGACATAAATCGTCTTTATCAACTACACCGTCTCCGTCTGTATCAGGACAACCATTGTTTGCTTTTGTTCCTTTTGCTTCTGGACATGCATCATCTTTATCTGCAATTCCATCTCCATCTGTATCAGGACATCCGTTCATTATTGCTAAACCAGGAACTTCTGGACATGCATCTTCTGAATCAATTACTCCATCTCCGTCTGAATCTGGACAACCATTAAACTCTGCTAAACCAGGAATTTCTGGACATGCATCATATTTATCATAAACTCCGTCTCCATCTGTATCATTTCCTCCAAATTTAACTACTAAACTTACAGAGTGCTTAAATACATCAAAACCAGAATTTTTAAAATTATGAGAATATCCTGTTTGGAAATTTAAACCTAAATTATCATTAAACCAAGTATTAAATCCTAAATTCCCCATATACATGAAGTCAGATTTACCGCTTAATGAGTTTCTAAAAGCTGGTTGCTCATGATCAAGATCTTGATATCCTAAACCTACAGATACATAAGGATCAAACCAACCTGTTTCTCCAAATAAATAATTTAAATCATATTTAGCTAAGGCGTCAATAGCAATAAATAATGCATCTGCATCATCTTTTACCTCAACAGTACTTAATTTATTAACAGCTCCTGCAAGTTGCACACCAAAACCATTACTTAGATATCTATCTACAGTAATTCTAGAAATAGAAGGTAATGTGTTACCACCCCATTCAGACGTGTTAAAGTAATCATCCATAATGTCTCCAAAGCCCTTATCATAAACTCTAACATCCACGGTATTAATACCAAAACCTACTACCCATGGGTTATTCTTATCTTGCGCGCTTACATTACTAACTGTTACCAACATAAACAAAGCTACTATAGCTAATTTTAATTGTCTCATTATCAAGTTTTTAAATTAAAAGTCATTTTATTTAATACGCAAAAGTAACCCCTTAAAACGTATCTACAAAGACAAATCTACAAAATATTAAAAAAAAACAATAAATAAATTACACAAAAAATTAGTAAATTAATGATTAAAACAAGCAGTAACTCTCTAATATTTTTTATCTGTACATTATTTAAATATATGTACTATTAGATTTTTACAACTGTTATTTTTTGATCAACATAAATTAGTAACTTTTCGCAAACAATTAAACCCATAGAATTTAAAACTCTTTCGTACTTTAATAATTGTTGATGATGCTCTTTTGATTGAACACCTGTTTTATAATCAATTACAACTACATTACTACTTTCGGTAAAAACCAATCGATCTGGAATCATTATTTGATTATCAAGATCAACTATTTCTCTCTCATTAAAGACAACGACATTATCAGAAAAATATTTTATCAATTTTGGATGATTTACAATTTCTAATATTGTGTCTTTAATATAAATTGATTGTTCTTTATTTAAAACCCCTTGCTGACAATACCCTAAAATAACATCGTCTACATCTTTAATTGTTAATATTTTAGCTAAAATTTCATGAAAAAGATTACCAAAATTAATTGCCTCTCCTTGCTGCGTATCCCACAATTTAGAAGAACTCGCCAATAAATTTATGTTATGATCTCTCCATTGTGTAGAAATAAATTTTTCATGAATTTCTGTAATCGATTTTTTCTCTTTAAGCAAACTTATTCTTTTATCTACACCAAATGAATATTCTGAAACATCTTCTTTCCATAAACCTTTTTGTTTTAAATAATTTATAAAAACACCAGAATAAAATTTTAAATCTTCATCTTTATTTTTACCAACTAACTTCTTATCTGTAATTACATGCAATTGTTCTACCGCTCTCGTTAAAGCAACATATAATAAATTAAAATTATCTAATTCTAATTCTTCTCTCTGTTGATTATAGATTTCTAAACCTCTTTCACTTACCAGACTTAAATTTTTACTATAATCAACAAACAGCTCATTAAAACCAACATAAGAATCTGGCAACTGATTTAACCAAGCTTTAGGTTTTATTTGGTTATAAATATCTACATCACAAGGAAAAATAACTACAGGAAACTCTAAACCTTTAGACTTATGAATCGTCATAACTTGAACCGAATTAGAACTTTCTGAAGCAACAATACTTAACTTATCTTTTTTAAGCTCCCAAAATTCTAAAAAATCACTTAAATCCACTCCTTTTCTTTGTTGCTCTAAAACAACATCTAAAAAAAACTGAACATAAGCATCTGAAGAATTAACAATTTTAAACTCTCTTATAATGTATTCTATTTTTTCGTAAAACGGCAAAAGGTGAAATGCAAAAACATCAAATGTTATGTTGTATGTTTTTAAATAGTCTAGAATTTCTTGAATATTTGATTTTGCCAAACTATTAAGAAAAGAATGCTTAGAAACCGTAATTTTTAAATGTTGATATAAGAAACATAGAATTTCGAAACGAGAATCCTCATCACTTGGGTTTTGTAAAACATTTAAAAAATTAATAATAAAAATAACTTTTGCATTATTTTGAAGTAATAATGTTTCTGATGAAACAATATTAATTCCGTTATCAGACAAATAATTGGCAATAGCAATTCCGTCTGATCTTTTTCTTGTTAAGACACATATTTCACCTAAAGAAAACTCTTCTTTTAACTGATTAATTTTATCTAAAACCTTTTTTGGATATCTTATTTTTCTCTCTTCTTTATCTTTATTTTCTTCTAAAAAAGTAAGTGAAACAAAACCTCCTTTTTTAGCATTTTCTAGTTGTTTATTCCCTTCTATAAAAAGATATTGATACGATTCATTTTCAAGAAAATTAGCTACATGCTGAAAAAAAGAGTTATTAAAATTAATAACCTCTGCATAACTTCTAAAATTTGTTTCTAAGTTTTTAACCTCTTTTTCTATTGGAAAAGGGTTTACAACATTAGAACCTAGATTAATAAATTGCTCAGCTTTTCCACCTCTCCATCTATAAATAGCTTGTTTTCCATCACCAACTAACAACAATTTACTATCTTCTTGAGCCAAAGCATTACCTATTAACGGAATTAAATTTTGCCATTGCAACACAGAAGTATCTTGCATTTCATCAATAAAATAATATTGAAAACGTTGCCCTATTCTTTCATAAATAAAAGGCGCAGGTTGGTCTTTTATATTGTCTGATATAAGTTGATTAAACTCTACATTTAATCGGATATTATTATCTTCTTTTATATTATCTAACTCTGCGTTAATGTTATTTAAAACCGCAAGCGGAACAATACTTTTTAACGCAATTCTATTTAAAATATATAAAGGATATTTAGCATCAAACAGTTGTTTAGATTGATAATAATAAGCATGAAATTGATTTTTTAAATCATCTAGCACATCTTTTAATTGAGGCGATGTTTTACTTCCGTATAAATTTTTAGAATTTTCTATATTATTAAACAAACGTCCTTCATATTTTATATCTCCACTTTTTAAAAAGCGTAAATCAATAAATTTCTGAAAGTGTTTTGGATAATCTCCGTAACTAAAATCGGTTACCGAAAGATCATTGTTTTTAATAAAATTTAAAACTTCATTTCCTAAATCTTTAAATTCTTTTTCAATTTCTATGTTTATTTTTTGAAGCTTATTTTTTAAAACTATAAAGTCTTCTCCTTTTTTTTCTGATAGACCCCTAAAATGTTTTACATCGTCTTCATTTAATAAAATTTTTGCAAACTCACTTAAATCTCTAGAAATATCCCAAGATTTATCATCATCTATTTTTTCTAAAGAATAGTCTATTAAAAGATTTGTTAGTTTTTTATCTGTTCCTATTTTAGAAATTAAAACATCTACAGCTTCATTTAAAAGAGAAACAGCATCCATTTCTACTTCAAAATTTAACAACAAACCTAAATCAAAAGCAAAACTTTTAATTATTTTATGCGTAAAGCTATCAATAGTTGTTATAGAAAAAGCTGAATAATTTTGTAAAACAGCATCTAAAATCTTTTTACTCTTTAACTGAATTGTAGATTTATCAACATCAATTTCATCAATAATTATTTTAAATAAATCATTTTCTTTTCCTTCTGCAAAATCTTCTAAATTTTCTAACACACGTTCTTTCATTTCGCCTGCAGCTTTATTGGTAAACGTAATAGCCAATATTTTTTGAAAAGAAAAAATATCATTAGAACTTAATAGAACTTTTAAATATTCTTTTACCAGTGTAAAAGTTTTTCCACTACCTGCAGAAGCATTATAAACTTGAAATGTTGATGTGTTTTGCACAATTTTATTTTATTGCAAATTAAGGTTTTTAAAAGCAAAAGACAAGATACCTAAATCAGTTTTTAGCAAAAAAGAAAACGGCAACAAGTTTAAAAACTAACTTGTTGCCGCTTATTGTTTTATTGCAATGATAACTCTAACCTAAACCAACATCTAAAGACATCATTACAATAAAACCTCCTATAAAACCAAGTGTAGCAATATCTGTATAATTATCTCTTTGTGTTTCTGGCACTACTTCTTCAATTACCACAAAAATCATTGCACCTGCAGCAAACGCCAAAGCATAAGGCAAAATTGGAGTAAAAAATGAAACCGCCAAAGCCCCTAAAACAGCAGCAACTGGCTCTACAATTGCAGATAACTGCCCGTACCAAAAACTTTTAAACCTACTTACACCTTGTCTTCTTAGTGGCATTGCAACCGCAAATCCTTCTGGAAAATTCTGAATCCCAATACCTATTGCTAAAGAAATAGCTGCAATTATCATTTCTGTTTGCTCAACACCTACTAAAGTTGATGCCGCTCCAAAAAGTACACCTACAGCCAAACCTTCTGGAATGTTGTGCAAAGTAATTGCCAAAACCAACAAAGTTGTCTTATGCCATTCTGTTTTTACACCTTCTACTTCACTATCTTTAAAATTAATATGTAAGTGAGGTAAAATTTTATCCATACCAAAAAGAGATAAAGCCCCTAAAGCAAAACCAACCACCGAAGGTAGAACTTTCTTAAAACCTTCTCCAGGGCTATTTTCTATTGCCGGCGCTAATAAACTCCAAAAACTTGCAGCAACCATAACTCCACCGGTAAAACCTAACATTCCATCTAAAACCGCCCTATTCATTTTCTTAAAGAAGAAAACCAAAGCAGCTCCTAAAGCTGTTAATCCCCATGTAAAAAGCGATGCGTATAATGCTGCTAAAATTGGATGTTCTTTTCCGAATGCAACTAACTGATCAAAAATGCTCATGATTTTTTTATGTATAAATTGTTTGCTATTTTATTTGAGATAGACATTTTTTTATCATTAATAATTATTGATAAAGAATCATCAAACTCTTCTTTTTCTAATACTGTAATTTGTTTTCCTAAAGTAATTCCTTTTTTATCTAAAAACTGTAAAAATTCTGAAGAAGAATCGTCTACACCAATACAAATACCTTTTTCATTTTTTGATAAGGTAGACAATAAACTTTTCTCTACAATTTTTAAATCGCCTTCTTTATTTGGTATTGGGTCTCCGTGAGGATCATGCGTAGGAAAACCTAAAAAAGCATCTATTTGATCTACTAATTTTTCTGATTTTATGTGCTCTAATTGTTCTGCTACATCATGTACTTCATCCCAAGAAAAGTTTAGTTTATCAACTAAAAAAACCTCCCAAAGCCTATGTTTTCTAACAATATTGGCTGCAATTTTAGTTCCTAAATCTGTTAACTTAACTCCCTTGTACTTCTTGTAAACAACAACTTCTTTTTCTGATAATTTTTTAATCATATCAGTTACCGAAGAAGCCTTTGTCTCTAATCTTTCTGCAATAGAATTTGTACTAATTCCTTTGTTAGAAATTAAGCTTAAATGATAAATTGCCTTTAAATAATTTTCTTCTGATTGACTAAACATCTCTATAATTATAATGCAAATATATAAAATTTTGATTTAAGTAATAATATTTTTAGTCTAACCTAAAAATATTTTTATATTTGTAAAAAATTATAACTAGATGAAACTAAAATACTTTATTATACTAATAACATTTATGAGCTTTAGTTCTATTTTATCACAAGAAAATTCTATTTCTGGTAAAATTTCTAGCGATTCTAAAGTATTACCTTTTGCAAATATTTATCTGCAAAAAACTAAAATCGGAAGCACTTCTAACGAGAATGGTTTTTATCAACTAAAAAATATTCCTACCGGAAACTACACCCTAATTATCAGCTCTGTTGGCTACAAAACAAAATCTATTAGAATATCTATTGATGAAAATCAAAATATTACAAAAAACTTTTCTTTACAAGAAGATAGTTTAGATGAAATTGTTATTTCTGGCACTTTAAAACCGGTTACAAAATCTAACAGTCCTGTACCTGTAGAAGTTTATAGTGAAACATTTTTCAAGAAAAACCCGACTCCTTCAGTTTTTGAATCTCTACAAAATGTAAACGGAGTTAGACCTCAATTAAATTGTAATGTTTGTAATACTGGAGATATTCATATAAACGGACTAGAAGGCCCGTACACTTTTGTTTTAATTGATGGAATGCCAATTGTTAGTGGACTTTCTACTGTTTATGGCTTAACCGGTATTCCGCAAGCTTTAATAGAAAGAGTAGAAGTTGTAAAAGGACCTGCATCTACTTTATACGGCTCTGAAGCTGTGGGTGGAATTATAAATATCATCACAAAAAAACCAACAAACTCACCTGCTTTAGCAACTGATGTTTTTACAAGTTCTTGGGGAGAAGTAAATACTGACATTGGTTTACGTTATAAATTATCTGAAAAAACACAAGGATTATTGGGTGTAAATTATTTTAATTACCAAAACAGAATTGACAACAATAATGATGGTTTTACAGACTTAACTCTTCAAAATAGAATATCAATCTTTAATAAAGTAAATATAGAAAGAGAAAGCAATAAAACATTTACAATTGCAGGTAGATATGTTTATGAAGATCGTTGGGGTGGAGAAATGGATTGGGAACGCGAATTTAGAGGAACAGATATTATTTACGGAGAAAGCATTTACACCAATAGATGGGAAACTTTTGGAACCTATCAATTACCAACATCAGAAAATATTAATTTTCAGTTTAGTGCAAACGGTCATTATCAAGATTCTTTTTATGGAACTGATGCTTATGATGCAAAACAATTAATAGGTTTTGGTCAGTTAGTTTACAACAAGAAAATTAAAGAAGTTAACGATTTTACTCTGGGTTTTGCCTACAGATATACTTATTATGATGATAATACTTTTGCCACTTTTGAAGAGGATGGAGTTACAAACAAAGCCTCTGTAACTCATTTGCCCGGAATTTTTATTCAGGATGAAATCAGTTTAAATAAACAAAACAAATTACTTTTAGGAGCAAGATGGGATTATAATAGCTTACACGGAAATATTTTTTCTCCAAGGATAAATTATAAATGGAATTCTAAAGACAACTCTAATATTTTTAGGTTAAGTGCTGGTAACGGATTTAGAGTGGCTAATGTTTTTACAGAAGATCACGCCGCATTAACTGGTGCAAGAGAAGTTGAGTTTGATGGAGAATTAGACCCAGAAACTTCTTGGAATGTTAATGCTAATTTTGTAAAAAAAATAAATACAGAAAATACTTTTATTACATTAGATGCTAGTGCTTTTTATACTTATTTTAACAATAGAATATTACCAGATTACGAAACAGATTCTAACAAAATAATTTATGCTAATTTAGATGGATATTCTGTTTCTAAAGGAGTTTCTTTAAATACAGACATTACATTTACAAACGGGTTAGCGGTAAATTTTGGCGCAACACTAATGGATGTTTCAATAACCGAAAACGATATAAAAACGAGACAATTATTAACAGAAAGTTTTAGCGGCGTTTGGTCTATTTCTTATAAATTTGATAATCACTTTACCATTGATTATACAGGAAACTTATACGGACCAATGAGACTACCTTTGTTAGGAGAAAATGATGTTAGAGATGAAAACTCTCCTTGGTACAGCATACAAAACATACAACTAACTAAAAGATTTAATAACAATTGGGAAATCTATGGTGGTGTAAAAAACTTATTAAACTTTACGCCTCCGGCGAATAGTATTAATAGTGCCGATAATCCTTTTGATATAGGTGTAGACACAGAAGCAAATCCAGAATTAGCTTTTGACCCAAGTTATGTATACGCATCTAACCAAGGAATTAGAGCTTTTTTAGGTTTACGTTACACAATTTTTTAATTTAAATTAATGAGAGAATATATTGCCTTTATTACTTTATTTATTTGCTTAACTACTCAATCTCAAGAAAAAAAAGAGGAACTCAAGATTTATTCTTTTCTTGAAATTGAAAAATTAAATAAACAAAGCCCCAAACCAATTGTAGTTTTTATTTATACAGATTGGTGCAAATATTGTTTTGCAATGAAAAAAAACACATTTAGCAATAAAGATGTAATAAAGGCTTTAAACAATAAGTTCTATTTTGTTTTACTAAATGCAGAAAGTAAAAAAGATATAAATTTCTTAAATCATACCTTTAAATACAAACCAACAGGTAATAATACTGGTGTACATCAATTAGCCGATGAGTTAGCCGGTGTTAAAAACAGAATTATTTATCCTACAACAACTATTTTAAATTCTAATTTTGAAATAGATTTACAAAAAAGTGGCTATCTAAATAGTAAAAGAATGCTATCTATTCTAAAAAGAATATAAAGCTACTAGTTCCAATTTCTTCTACGTTTTTCACCACTTTTTAATGCTGAGCTTAAATTAAAACTATAAACCAAACCTAACATTCCTTGTAAATGAGAATCCATAGAGTCATACTTAGAGCCAATATTTTTATACACTAATCTACTAGTTAAACCTACTCTATTAGAAAGCCAATATGTACCACCAGCTAAAAAATTTAAACTAATAACATCTTGAGTGTTTTCTACACTGTCTGCACCTTTTACATAACCATATCCAATACCTATGTAAGGAAAGACATTTAAGATATCTTTATAAAGATTATATTTCAAAGAAATATCAAACGCACTATATTCAAACACGTTATGACTTCCTAAAGGATTTGCTAGTTCTGTAGTATATACTAAGTCTGCTACAAAATTATTTCCTACTTTTCTACTTAATAAGAAACTAGAGAATTGAGAATTATACCTCTCAGAAAGTTTATTGTTCTCGTTAAATTCACCAAAATACTCTAAAGAAACACCAATACCTATATTCCAATTCCCTTCATTATTTTGAGCATTTAAATTATAAATCGATACCCAAAAAACTAAACACAGTAGTGCTCTAAATCCTTTTTTTAACATTTGCAATTTTATTTTAAAACTTTTTCAGCTGCAAATATATTAAGTTTCATTACAAAACAAAGCTCCATACTCATTATATCTTATTAAAATAAGTATTTTTGTTGAAAAATCTTTAAATTGAGCAAGCAGAACATAGTAAACCAATATCAAAAATCTGCAAATATAGAAAAGCTAATTAAGGCTCTTCAAAAAGACAAAAACAACATACAAATAACTAACTTAGTTAACTCTTCTTTGTCTTTTGTTATTTCAGAAACTTTTAAAAAAGTAAACAAACCTTATCTTTTAATTTTTAATGATAAAGAAGAGGCCGCCTATCATTTAAATGATTTAGAACAACTTTTAGGAGACAAAAACGTTCTTTTCTACCCTGGATCCTATAGAAGACCTTATCATATTGAAGAAACGGACAATGCCAATATTTTATTACGATCAGAAGTATTAAACAGGATAAACTCTAGAACAAAACCGGCAGTTATTGTTACTTATCCCACTGCTTTGTTTGAGAAAGTAGTAACAAAGAAAGAACTTGACAAAAGCACATTAAAGATTAATATAGGAGAAAATTTATCTTTAGATTTTGTAAACGAAGTTTTGTTTGAATATAAATTTAAACGTGTAGATTTTGTTACTGAGCCTGGAGACTTCTCTGTAAGAGGCGGAATTATAGATGTATTTTCTTTTTCTAATGATGAACCTTTTAGAATAGAATTTTTTGGTGATGAAATTGATAGTATTAGAACTTTTGATGTAGAAACACAACTATCTAAAGAGAAGCTAAAAAAAGTTTCTATAATGCCTAATGTAGAAAACAAAACTCTACAAGAAAACAGAGAGAGTTTCTTAAAATATATCTCTTCTAAAACCATTATTTTTACAAAAAACATTAACGTAATTACCAGTAATTTAGATAAGTTTTACCAAAAAGCAGAAGAGGCTTTTAAAAATCTATCTAAAGAAATTAATCACGCAAAACCATCAGAATTATTTTGCGATGGTACTTTTATAAAAGATCAATTACAAGATTTTTCTTTAGTTAATTTTGGCAATTCTATTACCAATAAAAACATAGAAATAGAATTTAACACCAAACCTCAACCTTCTTTTAACAAACAATTTAATTTATTAATTGCAGATTTAAATGAACATCACATTGCTGGTTTTACCAATTATATTTTTTGCGCTAACGAGCAACAAGCAAAACGTTTTCATGACATTTTTGATGATGCAGAAGAAGAAGTACATTACGAAACTGTAATTTTTCCGCTATACAAAGGCTTTGTAGATGTAGAGCAAATGTTGGTTTGTTATACAGACCACGAAATTTTTGAACGTTATCATAAATTCCGATTAAAAAATGGTTACGCTAAAAAACAAGCTATTACCTTACAAGAAATTAACAAATTAGAAATTGGTGATTATGTAACACACATGGATCATGGAATTGGAAAGTTTGGCGGTCTCCAAAAAATAGATGTTCAAGGTAAAAAACAAGAAGCAATAAAATTAGTTTACGGAGAAAGAGATGTTTTATACGTAAGTATTCATTCGCTTCACAAAATATCTAAATTTAACGGCAAAGACGGCAAAGCACCTAAAATATACAAATTAGGTTCTGGTGCTTGGAAAAAAGTAAAACAAAAAACCAAAGCAAGAGTTAAACATATTGCTTATAATTTAATTCAATTATACGCCAAAAGAAAACTACAAAAAGGTTTTGCTTACGGGCCAGATACACATATTCAGCATGAGCTAGAAGGTAGTTTTATGTATGAAGACACACCAGATCAATTTACTGCTACGCAGGATGTAAAATTAGATATGGAAAAAGAACAACCCATGGACAGATTGGTTTGTGGTGATGTTGGTTTTGGTAAAACAGAAGTTGCTGTAAGAGCTGCTTTTAAAGCAGTAGATAACGGTAAACAAGTTGCAGTTTTGGTACCTACAACAATTTTAGCTTTTCAACATTACAAAACATTTTCAGAAAGATTAAAAGATTTTCCTGTTAAAATAGATTACTTAAACAGGTTTAGAACTGCAAAACAAAAAACAGCAGCTATTGATGGTGTAAATAATGGTGAGGTTGATATCATCATCGGTACACATCAACTAACAAATAAACGTATACAGTTTAAAAATTTAGGTTTATTAATTATAGATGAAGAACAAAAATTTGGTGTTGCTGTAAAAGACAAGTTAAAAACCTTAAAAGAAAATGTAGATACACTAACGTTAACCGCAACCCCAATCCCTAGAACCTTACAATTTAGTTTAATGGCCGCTAGAGATTTATCGGTTATAAAAACACCACCACCAAACAGACATCCTATAGAAAGTAATGTTATCCGTTTTTCTGAAGAAACCTTAAGAGATGCCATTTCCTATGAAATTTCTAGAGGAGGACAAGTTTTCTTTATACATAACAGAATAGAAAACATAAAAGAAGTTGCTGGTTTACTACAAAGGCTCGTTCCATCAGCAAAAATTGGTATTGGTCACGGACAAATGGAAGGCAAAAAACTAGAAGAATTAATGCTAGCTTTTATGGCTGGTGATTTTGATGTTTTGGTTTCTACTACAATTATAGAAAGTGGTTTAGATGTGCCTAATGCTAATACAATTTTTATTAATAATGCTAATAATTTTGGATTGTCTGATTTACATCAAATGCGAGGTAGAGTTGGGCGCTCTAACAAAAAAGCCTTTTGTTATTTTATAACTCCGCCTTATCATATGATGACTGATGATGCTAGAAAACGTATAGAAGCATTGGTTTTATTTTCTGATTTAGGAAGCGGAATTAACATTGCCATGAAAGATTTAGAAATTCGTGGAGCTGGAGATTTATTAGGTGGAGAACAAAGTGGTTTTATAAATGATATTGGTTTTGATACTTACCAAAAAATATTACAAGAAGCTATTGAAGAGTTAAAAGAAAATGAATTTAAAGAACTATATCCTACTGATAACTCTAAACCAAAAGAATTTGTAAAAGAAGTACAAATAGATACAGACTTTGAAATTCTTTTTCCGGATGATTATATAAATTCTATTACAGAAAGATTATCTTTATACTCGAAATTGGGTGATTTAACAAAAGAAAGTGAATTGCAAAATTTTGAAAGTGAAATTGTAGACAGATTTGGAGAATTTCCAACGCAAGTTGAAGATTTATTAAACTCTGTACGTATAAAATGGCTAGCAAAAGAACTTGGTTTAGAAAAGATTATTCTAAAACAGAAACGTATGATTGGTTATTTTGTTTCTAATCAACAAAGTGATTTTTACCAAACTGATGCTTTTTCTAGAATGTTAAAATACGTTCAACTAAATAGCAAAAGTTGCGTTATGAAAGAGAAAGAAACAAAAAACGGCTTACGTTTATTAATAACTTTTATTAGAATTGATTCGGTTAAGACAGCATTAGATATTTTACAAAAAGTGTAATGGAAAATACGCACGCAAAAAATTTATCATTTCTACTTTTAGGAACCCTTTTTGTTAGTACATCTGGTGTTTTAGGTAGATATATTGCTTTACCGGCAGAGGCAATTATTTTTTGCAGAGCATGCCTTGCCTCTTTTTTTATGTATGTTTTTTGTCGTTTTAAAAAAATAGATCTAAAAATAAAATCTAAAAAAGATTTTTATTCTTTTATCATTAGTGGTTTTTTTATGGCCTCTCATTGGGTTACCTACTTTATGGCTTTAAAATTATCTAATGTAGCTTTAGGCATGTTATCTATGTATACATTTCCTGTAATTACTGCTTTTTTAGAACCCTTTTTCTCTAAACAAAAAATAAATCCTGTACATATATTTTTAGCTATTTTGGTTATAATTGGTATGTATATTCTTGTACCTAATTTCTCTTTAGAGAACACTTATTTAAAAGGCATTTTATTCGGAGTTTTATCGGCATTTTTTTACGCCCTTAGAAATCTTACCATTAAACAACACGTAAAAGATTATAATGCAAGTATGTTAATGTATTATCAAATGGTTATTATTGCAACCCTATTAATACCTACATTATTTTTTAGCGATTTTTCTAACCTTAAAAGCCAAATACCTCTTTTACTGTTAGTTGCTCTTCTTACAACTTCTGTAGGACATACAATGATGGTAAATGCTCTAAAACATTTTTCTGCATCTACTGCAAGTATTATTAGTAGTGTTCAACCAATATTCGGAATTATTATTGCCTACTTTTTTGTAAACGAAATTCCTTCTTTTAATACTTTTATTGGCGGAAGCTTAATTTTATCAACAGTTATTATTGAGAGTATCAGAAGTAAAAAATAGCTTATTATTTCCTTTTTCACTCAATAAAAACATTTTCTCACCTCCTTTTAAACAAAAACAAAACAACGCTCAATACAGAATAATTAATAATATCAACTATTTTCTTAATTATTATTAATTAGATTAATTATAAATTATTGTTAATTCATTAAAAAAGTTTAAAAATAATAATTCTTCAAATCGTTTATACTTATTTAGATTAATTACAAATAAAGTTATATTTGTCAAAAATAATAACTCATGCTTTTTGTAAGAATATTTATATTTTTCTTTTTATCCTCTTCTGTATTTGCTCAAACTGGCGATTTTTTTGGAAAAGTTAAACTTAGTAACAACGAACCCGCAATGGATGTATTTGTTATTGTAAAAGGAGACCACTTTTACAAAGAAGTAATTACAGACTTTAATGGAGAATTTTACATAAAATCTATTCCTTTTAATACATATAAAATTCAATTTCATTCATTAAATACTATAAAGAAAGAAATTACAGTTACATTAAATACTAAAAAGAAAGAAATAAACACTTCTCTAGAACTAACTAAAAATCAATTAGATGAAGTTAAAATCACTTCTAAAACAGCCGAAACAAAAAAGGAAACTGAAGGTTTTGCTGTAAATATTATAAAAACAAAAGAAGCAAGTATAAGAAACGTACAAACTAACGAATTATTAAACTCTACAGTTGGTGTAAAGCTAAGACAAAACGGAGGATTAGGCTCTAATGTAGAATATTCTTTAAATGGTTTATCTGGTAGATCTATTAGTATTTTTATAGATGGTATTCCTATTTCTGTATATGGATCTTCATTTAGTTTAAACAGTATTCCACCATCTATGATTGAAAACATAGAAGTCTATAAAGGTGTTGTACCAGGACATTTAGCAGATGATGCTTTAGGTGGCGCTATTAATATTGTTATGAAAAAGGGAGTAAAAACAAATTTAAATGCATCTGTTTCTTACGGTTCTTTCAACACTTTTCAGGCAAGTACTAACGGATTGTATCGTTATAAAAACTCAGGTTTTACAATTAAAGCTTCTGGTTTTTACAATTATTCTGATAACGATTACAAAATTAGCGGTAAAACAATTGTAGATAAAGGTTTAGGTGGAGTACAAACACTTATTACTGCCAGAAGGTTTAATGATGCTTATAGATCTACAGGTGGTATGCTACAATTTGGATACACAGATGTAAAATGGGCCGATCAATTTTTAGTTGGTATTACAGGTTCTGATGATTATAAAGAAGTACAACACGGTGCTTTTGTAAACACAACACCATACAAAGGCAGGTTTTTAGAATCTGATGCTTTGCTTACTAATTTAACTTATCTTAAAAAAGATTTCTTAGTTAAAGGCTTAGATATAAACGTAAATGGTTTATACGGAAAAAGAAATCGAGTTGTAAATGATACTACAGCTATTGCTTATAGTTGGACAGGAGAAAGAGCTATAGATTATAAAGGTGATGAGTTTGAATACATATGGGGTTCTCAAAGTGAAAATGGTCCTACTTTATTAAACATAGATAGAAAAGTAGCATCTATAAGATCTGGTATTTCTTATAATTTTAACAAACAACATAAACTATTATTAAATCATATTTATAGTGGTGTAGATAGAGAAGATACAGATGAAATGGTATCTCTATTAGAAAACACGTTTCAGCAAACAAGCGATTTATATAAAAATATTTTTTCTTTAAGTTATGAACTTAATGCGTTTAATAATAAACTTAAAGCAAATATTTTTGGTAAACACTACCGCCAAAAAGTATTAAATACATCACCAGAATGGAATGAATCTGAAACAGAAGTAATTGAAGCTATTTACGAAAGCAACAAAAACTACAACGGATATGGATTGGCTACATCTTATGCTATTTTACCAAATTTAACGGTTTTAGCTTCTACAGAAAAAGCGGTAAGACTACCAAGTGAAACAGAAGTTTTTGGAGATTTAGGAGATAACACAATTGCAAACCTAACCATAAAACCAGAAATAAGCCACAATTATAATTTAGGGGTTCGTTTTGGTAGATTTAATTTTAAAAAACATGGTTTAGTTATTTCTACCAATCTTTTTTCTAGAAACATAAAAGATTTAATTGGTTTTGATATAGATGGATGGGAAAATGATGAATTGGTACAATACGCTAATTTTGATAAAAAAAGTACCTCTAAAGGCTTAGAGGCTCAAATAGATTATACTTACAACAATAATTTAGGATTTAATTTCAACTTTTCTAAATTAAGTTTAGAGACTAAAAACACAGCAGGTATTACAGTAGATGTACCAAATACACCATTATTTACTTTAAATACCTCTTTACGTTATTCTATTAAAAATATCCTTCAAAAAAATAGTCGATTAAACTTATTTTACAACGCTTATTTTACAGATGAGTTCTCTTATATAGTACCACAAGGTACTAATACAGTGGGCCAAGAAAAGTTTTTAATACCTCAACAATTTATACAAGATTTTGGTTGTAGTTATACATTTCCTAAGAAAAAATTTGTTTTAAGTTTTGATGTCAAAAATATTTTTGACGAATCCGCTTATGATAATTTATCTGTACAAAAACCAGGACGTGCGTTTTACATAAAACTTAATTACTCAATCAATAAATTTTAACCTTAACCTTTAAATATTTAATAAAATGAAACAAACTATTCTAAACTATAAAGCATTAGCTTTTGTACTAGCATTTGGTTTACTAAACGCTTGTAGTGATGATGTTAATGATGATACTATTGATCCAGAAACACCTGTAGAAGACTCTAGATGGATAACTATTGCTGGTGCCAAAATGGGAGACGAACCTGGAGATGGTAATGGTGGTACGTTAATTTACGCTGTTACAAGTGAAGATGCAAAAGACCCAACTATATCTATAAATCCTTTTGAAAACGGATTTGTAGCCCCATCAAATAGAACAGCAAGATTACAAGCATCAGAAGATGGTAGTACTATCTTTAATATTAGTTATGCTGGAGATACTGGAGGAATCTATACAAAGTATACTGTAGAAGGTGGACAAACATTTACACAAACTGGTACAGAAGTTAGTATATCTGAATACGTAGGTACTGCACCTAGATGGATTAAATTATTTGACGGAGACCAAACTGGTTCTGCTGTTTATGTATCTACAGAACATCAAATTGATGACAACGACACACCAGATGACGCTACAGATGATACTTATTTACGTACTAGTGCTACAATAGGTATTGTTACTTTAGACTTGGTAAATTCGTCAATTAAAAACTTTCAAAGTTATGAAGTACCATTAAGTGATGAGGAAGAAGCGAATGGTTATTACATTTCTAGAATAGATATGCCTACTTTAAATGCTGCAGGAGATAAATTATATATTGGTGCACGTTTAAGTAAAGTAGACCCTGCAACGGTAGAAAGCGATAGCGATTATGAAATTTTAGGTTCTAAAACAATTGTTGTAGATTATCCTTCTTTATTAAATGCAACAGTAATTACATCTAGCGTAGGTCACGGAAACACTAATGGATACCGTAGTATTAATGCTTTTGAATATAACGGAAGTGTTTACCAAGCAAACCAAAGTGACCCAGAAGGTTCTTATATTTTAAAGATTGATGCAGACAACCAATATGATGATTCTTATGACTTTAATTTAGATGATGCTTTAGGTGTTACAGGTGCTTATATCTTAGCTTGGAGACCTGCTGCTAACGGAAAAGGAGTATTAGCTTACCGTCATGATGGTTCTCAAGAAGGTCTTGCTGGTAGAGGAGAAAGCTTTTTTGCCTTAGTAGATTTAAACGCTAAGACAGCTACAAAAATAGAAGAAATCCCTTATGATGTAGACATGGAAATGTTTCAATACCAAGGATTTGCTGTAGATGGTAACGAAATTTATTTCACTGCTGCTTCTGTAGGACAAAATGGAAACATTTATGTTATAGATACAGAAACTGGTGTAGTTACTAAGGGTGCAGAATTAGAAAATGCAGAAGGAAGCCACTTTATTGGTGCTTGGTAAGCCTAATAAACATTTAATAAAAAAGAGGTATAAGATTAATTCTTATACCTCTTTTTATTTATATAAAATTTTCATTAACAAAATTTTAACTTTGGCATCTTCTTTGATTTTAGAATCGTAAAGCTAATATTATGAAATCAAAATTTAAGATTACAATTCCTAAACCTTGTCATCAAGATTGGAATAAAATGACACAAAAAGAAAAAGGAAGGTTTTGCAGTTCTTGCTCTAAAACAGTAATTGATTTCACAAAAAAATCTGCCATAGAAATTACTGATTACTTAACTAAAAATAAAGATACCAGAGTTTGTGGTCATTTTTATAAAAAACAATTAGACAGTATTATAATTGAAATTCCTCAAGTTACTTTTAAACAAGAATTATCTTTTGAAAAGTTATTTATTTTAGCTTTATTTTTTGTGATGGGAACAACACTTTTTAGTTGCCAATATGCTGATGGAAAAAAGCAGAAAATACAAGAGGTTATTATTGTTGATACTATCAATAAAATAGAAAAAGAAATTGACTCTCTAAAAGAAGACATTAAACAAGATTCTATTATTGTACCTAAACTAAGAACTGTTCCACCGCCGCCTTCTACAGTAGGTTTGACAATTTGTAATACAAATAAAGAAGAATCTAGAGAAACTATTATTACAACTGGTCTTGTTGAAGAACTACAAACCGATGGAGAAATTGAACTTATTGAAATTGAAGAAGAAGAAATTATAATGGGACTTATTATTGAAGAACCTCCAAAATTTAAAGAGGCCAAAGAAAATACTCAAAAAGATTTCTCTGAAAATATTAAAGAGTTTTTTGCAGAAAATTTTAACAGTGAACTTGTAGAAAAGTTAGACCTAAAAGAAGGTAAACACAAAATTTATACTGAATTCTCAATAGATAAAAATGGATATATAACTGACATTAAAATTAGAACTCCGTACTCTATAATAAAAGAAGAAGTTCTTAAAACATTTAAAAAATTACCGCAATTTATCCCTGGTAAACAGGCTGGTAAAATTGTAAAAACAAAGTATAATTTACCAATTACTTTAATTATTGAATAACTTTATTATAAAAAAATTAGACGGCAAACAAGCTTAGCCCTGATTGAAACGACATCCTTTTTTTTATTTTCGAAAAAAAGATATAGTGGAAAGCAGGAAATAGCTTCTAAAACAAATCTTTATTACGAATATCTAAATAGTTTCGTTTTACAAAAGACAAAATGGTTTCTAATATTTCGCCCATATTATTACAGTCTTTAAATTTAACGTCTCCCACATATTTTATTAAATGCTTTTTTAAAAGCGCTACGTTTTCTGGATAAGAAATGGTATCGTTTTTCATGCATTTAATTAACCATTCTGTTCTTCTTGGCGTTGTAATCATACGTTTTGCCATAAAAGAACGTTCTTCTATTTTGTATTGATTAATAGAACTATTTTGTAATTTTTTACTTACCATTTCTACCATTTTAAAGTTTTCCTTCATAAATTGTAGGTTGTAAACTTTTAAATTTCCCTCAAAAGATTGCTGATCAAAATCGATAGCTCTTATCTTATAAATAATATGGTAAAAATCGTGTGTTGGTGTTACTACGTAATTATAAGAACGCATATCTCCTAGTAAACGAACCAAACAACGCTCTTTAAATTTTACAAATTCTTTGGCTATTTGAGATTTTTCTGATTCGGTACATTTTGGTAAAAAATTTTTAATGAAATCGTCTCCCGGAATACCGACAATATGCTCTTCTATTAACGTGTCTTTATAGACTAAAAAGTTAATGTTATGCGGAGATAATATGTGCTCTAACTCTAAACCGTAAACACGAGAAGCATCTGCTTTTTTCACATAGAAATAGGTGTAATTGTCGTTTAATATATTTCTTACTTTTATTCTAAATGGTTTAGAGTTACCAAAAGTGCAATAATCTATAGCATCTACATTTAAAAATGGTAAAGTTTCGTCACTTCCATCAGAAAGTAACATCATATATATTTTTTTTAAACTTTTATCTATTTCAATTCTATCCCACTCAGAATAATAAGTACGTATCCAAAGTGTATCTTCATCATTTTTATCGTAAACAGTTACAGAACCCTGAAAACGAAGTAAATCATCATAAAAAATAGGAATTTTTACATTCCTTTTATATTTTTTTAAATACTCACTCAACATTTCATTAACAGGAAATGATGGTTTCTTTTTGGACATTAATTTTTTATCTGACTTCATCATATTTTCAAAAATAAGAATTATTAAGCAAGCTCAAACATCTTTCCTGCTAAAGGTTTTAAAACACCTTTTAATTCCATTTGTAATAATATTGATGGTAATTGATAAATAGGTATGTTACATTCTAAAGAAATAACATCTAAAACTTGCTTACCTTTTAAATGAAGGTAATCGTTTATTTTTTGTTCTTCTTCATTTAATTCTACAAATAACTGTTTTTGTATTTGTACTTGCGGTTTTTCTTTTAAATCCCAATTTAACATTTTTACAATGTCTGATGCACTAGTTAATAAATGTGCTTTATTATTTTTAATTAAATTATTACAACCTTTACTGTATAAATCTACGGTTCTACCCGGAACAGCAAAAACATCTTTATTGTAAGAGTTTGCAATATCTGCAGTTACCAAAGAACCACCTTTTGCTGCAGATTCTATAATAATTGTAGCATTAGAAATACCAGCAACAATTCTATTTCTTTTTAAAAAGTTTTCTCTTAAGGGCTGTTCTTCACTCCAAAATTCAGTTAAAAACCCTCCATTTTCATTTACTTGATTAATATATTTTTTATGAACCTTCGGATAAATCTGTTCAAAACCATGTGCCAAAACTGCAATCGTTTGTAAATTATGTTCTATCGCAGCTTTGTGCGCACAAATGTCTACTCCGTAAGCAAAACCACTTACAATTATAGGGTTGTATTCTGCTAACTCTTTTATTATATTATTACAAAAATCTCTACCATAAGAACTCATATTTCTTGTACCTACAATAGAAATTATTTTTTTGTTGTTAAAGTTAAGATTGCCATCTTTAAAAAGTAGGATAGGAGAATCTATACAATTTTGAAGATTTAAAGGGTAATCTTTATCTAAAAAATAAGAATATGAAATGTTATTTTTTTTGATGTAAGCCAACTCTCTTTCTGCCAATTTGATGTTTTCTGTATCAAAAAGCGTTTTTAAAACATGAGCACCAATACCATTTATTTTTGATAAAATAGTAGGTTTTTCTTTAAAAACCTGCTCTATATCTCCCACATTTACAATAAGTTTCTTTGCTAAAATATCTCCAACTGCCCTACATTTTTGCATTCTTAAGATTGCAAGTAATTTTTCTTCTTTCAAATTGATAACTTTTTGAATACCAATATATAAAATAATTGTTGATAAAATTGTTAAGAAATTGTTTTACAAAACACCATAATATTTATATTTGCTACAATGAATTTAGCGACATACATAAACGATTTATTATACAGATACGATTGCGTAATTATACCTGATTTTGGTGGTTTTGTAACTACAAGAATTGGAGCTAAGATGGATAGAGATATGCAAACTTTTTATCCGCCTACAAAACAAATTACGTTTAACAGTCATTTAAAACATAATGATGGTTTATTAGCTAATTATATTGCTTCTGCAGAAAACACATCTTTTGATAAAGCTTCTTCTGCAATTTCTTTGTCTGTAATTAAATGGCAAAATCAATTACAATCTAAAGCGATAGAGATAGATAATTTGGGTGTTTTAATGCTAAATGAAAACAAACAAATTATTTTTGAACCAAATACTAACGTTAATTACTTAACAGAATCGTTTGGTTTAAGCACTGTTAAATCTACTGCAATTCCAAGATTAAAAGAACAGAATGTTGTAGTAAAACCATTAACACCTGTTACATCATCTACAAATGATGATAAAAAAGTAATACCTGCTTTTATAAAATATGCAGCATCTGCAGCAATTTTGTTAACTTTAGGTTTTGCTGGTTATAATGGTTATCAAAATAATCAACAGAAAGAAGTTTTAGCTAAAAAAGAAATAGCAATACAAAAGAAAATACAAGCTGCTACATTTGTAATTTCTAATCCTTTACCAACAATAGATTTAAATGTTGTTAAAGAAGTTTATAAACCTTACCATATAGTTGCTGGTGCATTTCAAGCTATAGAAAATGCAGAAACAAAAGTAAATCAACTAAAAGAAAAAGGTTTTAATGCTTCTATAATTGGTACCAATAAATGGGGATTAATACAAGTTGTGTTTAATAGCTATGTTAACCGTAACGATGCTATTAATAACCTTTACAAGATTCAAAAAACAATCTCTAAAGACGCTTGGTTATTAGATGAAACTTTAAATTAAATAAGTTTCTTTAACAGTTAAAGGTTTTCTTTAAATAAGCTATTCTTATATTTGCCAAAAATATTATATTATTTATGGAAGCAAAAACTCCACTAGAATCATTAACAGTACTTACAGATTTAGTTTTACCAGGTGAAACTAATTATTTAGATAATCTATTTGGTGGTGAGTTACTTGCTAGAATGGATAGAGCTTGTAGTATTGCAGCCAGAAGACACTCTAGAAGACTTGTTGTTACAGCATCTGTAAACCATGTTGCCTTTAGTAAAGCAATACCCGTTGCAAGTGTAGTAACTTTAGAAGCAAAAGTTTCTAGAGCTTTTAAATCTTCTATGGAAGTATATGTTGATGTTTGGATAGAAGATAGACAATCTGGCCAAAGAACTAAAGTTAACGAAGGTATTTATACTTTTGTTGCTGTAGATGAAACAGGAAAACCTGTACAAGTACCACAACTTATACCAGAAACAGAAATAGAGAAAACCCGCTTTGAAGACGCTTTAAGACGTAAAGAATTGAGTTTAGTGTTAGCAGGAAGATTAGACCCAAAAGAAGCAGGTGCACTAAAAAAAGTTTTTCTTTAAAATAAACCTTAGCTATGGAATTAGACAACTATAAAATAATAACATCTGTAACTATTTTTATAGTTGCTTTTTTTTTAAGAATATTAATTACCAATTCTCTTAAAAATATTCAAATAAAATTTGGATTTCAAGAAGCTAGAATTTTAGTTACCAACAAAATAATTAGTATACTTATTTATATAACAGTAATTGTTTTTATATCTTTTCTTTGGGGTGTAGATGAAAAACAGCTGCTTATATACGTTTCTTCTTTTTTAACCATTTTAGGGATTGCTTTTTTTGCTCAATGGTCTATACTTTCTAACATTACAGCTGGTATAATTTTATATATTAATTACCCTGTTAAAATAGGAGATTATATTACTGTTCTAGAAAAAGACAATAATATTACCGGAGAAATAAGAGATATTGGTGCTTTTTTTATCACCTTAAAAACACCAGAAAAAGATTTAATTACATTACCAAACTCTATTATACTTCAAAAAAATATTAGATATTATTCTGAATAAGGTTTTATCTTCTCAGAATCCAAGAAGCAGGGTTTAATCTTGTTGTATTTTTAAATAACACAAATATTAAAGTTGTTTTATTAGAAACTTTATCTGTAAAAATCTGACCAATTTTTTGCCCTGTACCTACTCTATCTCCTTTTTTCACATAAACAGATTCTAAATTATTATAAGAAGAAATATAGTTACCATGTTGTATTAAAACGTTTTTTCTACCTTCTTTACTTACCAATACATTTAAAACAGTTCCTTTAAAAATTGCATTAGCTGTGCTACCAGATGCGGTTACAATATGTAAACCTGTACCATTTATTGTAATTCCAGGAAAAGAAGGATGAGGCTGTGTACCAAATCTTCTTACAACAATACCTTCTCTTACTGGCCAAGGTAATTTTCCCTTATTCTGTTCAAAACTTGCAGCTAAGGCTTTTGCTTCTGGTGTTAAAACAAACTCGTTTTTCTTAACCGTTTTTGGCGTGGTTTTTAACTTTGTTTTTGTAACCTTATTAGCCTTTGCAATTTCATCTCTTATTAATTTATCTATACTTGCAGTAACTTTTTTCTCTTCTGCAACTTTTTTCTGCAAATCTCGCTTATACTTACTTCCTTTCTTTTTTATTAAAGAAATTAACCTTTCTTGATTTTTTTTATCATCTTCAATTTCTTGTTTTTGATTTTTCTGAAAAAGTATTAAAGTATCTTTTACTTGTTTTTGATAGAGTAAAGAGTCATTTAATTTCTCAACAACTTTTGCTTGCTTAGCAATACCTTCTCCTTGTTTTTTTCTATAAGAAGTATACTGTTTCATATACTCTAATCTTTTGTAAGCTTGATAAAAATCTTGAGAAGAAAGTAAAAACATTATTCTACTTTGTTGAGATTTACTTTTGTATGACTTTAAAATCATACTTGCATAATCTTCTTTTAACTTTTTAAGTTCTTTTTTTAATTTTTCTAATTCATTTTCATTTACTCTAATCTCTTTAGAAAGTGCATTAGCTTCTAAATTTATAGTAGCAATTAAACGTTCTCTTACCTCAATTTTTTTATTTAAATCTTTTAATTCTTCAAGAGCATTTTTTTCTTTTTTTTGCTCTTTAAACAACAAAGAATTTACTTGTTTAATTTCTTTATTTAATTTTATACGCTGTGCTTCTAGCTGTTTTCTTGTTTGGCTTTTAACAGAAAAAAAACTAAATAAAATTATTAAAATTGATATGTATAACTTTTTATTTATCACTACAATTTAATTTGTTTATACCCTTTTGGTATAGAAAAAGAAACATCAACATCTGTATTAAATTCTACAGATTTTAAAACAAAATCTATATTTGTAACCTTTTTTGGTTCTTTGGCAATTATTTTAATCTCTGAAGGAAAATATACATTATCTATAAAATTATACGAAGAATATAAAATATCTAATCGTTGTTCTTTTAAAGAATTTACTACAGATTGTTTATCTAACTTAAAATGAGAAGGGTTTATAAAAAAGAAAATATCAAATAATTGTTGTTGATTTTCTGGAGACAAAACATACGAATTATTTTCTATATCTATGTTTTGTTTATCTTCTTTTAAATTGATTAAAGACTGACCTAAAAATAAATTTTGTAGTTGATTAAAATTAATATCTACACCTAACAAATCTTTTAAAAGTTCAAAATTACCATCAAAATAAACCTTTGCAATTGGTGAATAAAATTTTACCGAAGTTGGTGTTATTTTAGCTTTAAATACATTTATAAACTTGGTACCCTTTAACCAAATTACCTCGTCTTTTATCATTTTTAAATTTACAGAAATATTTTGCTTTATTTTTCCGTCATTAAAATTTGCTTTCAATTTTGCGTCTACAGATTCTTTATCAAAATCTGAAGATATGTGTTTTCTTATTACTTTTTTTGCCGACATTTCTTTGGCTATATTATCTGTATCCATTAAATTCTTGTTTGATTTACAAGAAGTAAATATGATTAAAAACAGCGCAAAATACTTTAGACTTTTCATCTTTAACTTTTAATTTTTTTTATTTTTTCGGCTAACTTTTCTTCTTCTCTTGCGTTACCTAAACCTTTATAAGATTTTATCATTTCTTTATAAAACTCTACTTCTACATCATCTTCTATAACAAAATCAATACCATTCTGTAAAGTAGTTAACGCAACATTATATTCTTTCTTATAATTTAAAGCTTTTCCTTTCATTAAATACACAAAAGGTTGAGCGGGAAAAAGAGCGACTCCTTTACTACTATACTCAAGAATTTCAGAATTATCTTTAGACGTTTCTATAATTTTCTTTAAAATATCGTAAGATTTATTTGCTTTAAACTGCTCTTTTAAAGAAAGGTTCTGATTTGATTTGCTCTCTGAAATCACCTTTTTATTCGGTTTTTCTAGATTTAATTTTAACTTTTTTAAACTAGGAGAAAGCACTTTCTCTTTTTCCATCGTATTTAATAAAGCCAATGCTTTTGCAACTTCATTATTTTGTAAATATAACTTTACCAATAAATCTCTCTCATTAGAATTTAAAGCAACTACTTTTTCTTGAGTTAAAATACTTGCAGAAAAATCTTTTTCTTTTATTTTTATTTTAACCAAATGTTTTAGCATCCAAATGTTATTTGGATCTTTAATTAAAGCCCTGTTTATATACTCTTTTGCTAATAAAGTATTATTAAGTAAAAAATAATTTTTAGAAAACTCAAAAAATACAGCAACATTATTGGCTGTAATTTGATTACAGTTTTCTAAATTTTCAATAGCCTTTTTATAGTTTCCTATTGATTTTTCTGATAAAGCTTTAAAGAAAAACTTCTGAAATTCTAAATCCTTTTCTTCTGTTAAGTCTTTAGCAATTGGTATACTATCTTGTGACACAATATTTATAGAAAAAAGAATAAAAAATAAAGAAAAGAGAATTGATTTATAGGTATAAATATTCCTCTTCTCTTTTAATTTTTTTATTTTAATTCTATTCCTTAACATTTATATCAACTCGGTATAATCACCAATACTTATAGATGTAAATTTACCATTATATTTTGCATAATTACCAATCATTGCATTATCTAAATTTGCATTAGATATTTCTACATTCTCTTGTATAAGAGAATTTATAATAGTAGAATCATTAACCAAGCTATTTGCCCCAATAGAAACGTATGGGCCAATTTTAGTGTTTTTAAGAACTACATTTTTACCCACAAAACAAGGCTGAATAATTTCTGAATTTTCTAAAACTACATCATCCGAAACTAAATTATTACCTGCTTTGTGTTCAAAACCTAAAGTTTCTTTATTTGTATCTACGGTTGGGTCTTTTTTACCACAATCCATCCACGCATTTACAGTACCAGGAACAAATTTAGCGCCTTGTTCTTTTAAAGATTCTAAGACATTTGTAAGTTGATATTCGTTATTCTCTTTTAAATCGTTATCTATTAAATATTGAATTTCTTCTAGTAACTTATCACCATCTTTAAAATAGTAAATTCCAATAATTGCTAAATTAGAAACAAACTCTTTTGGTTTTTCTATAAAATCTGTAATAACACCATCATTTAATTTAACTACACCAAAAGCACTCGGGTTTGCTACTTTACTTACCCAAATTGCACCGTCTGCATTTACATCTAAAGTAAAATCTGCCTTAAACAATGTATCTGCATAAGCCACAACACATGGTCCACTTAAAGATTGCTTTGCACAGTAAATTGCATGTGCAGTACCTAAAGCTTCTTCTTGTACATACACAGAGCCTTTTGCCCCTAACTCTTTAGCTATTTTTAATAATTTTTCTTCTGTATTAGAAGGAAATCCTTTTGTTCTAGGCCCTATTACAAAAGCAATTTCTTCAATTTTTTCATCAATAACAGAAGCAATATCTTCTACTAAACGTTGTACTATTGGTTTACCTGCAATTACTGTTAAAGGTTTTGGTACTGTTAAAGTATGAGGTCTTAAACGAGAACCAATCCCCGCCATTGGTACGATTATTTTCATCTTTGTTTTTTTCTATTAAACAGTGCAAGATACCATTTATTAAGAGATTCTATAATATTTTTGAATTTAAAAAATTAATATCATTCTATATTCTCAACTCTTTTTAAGACAAAAAATGTTATAAATAAAACCTTAAAATTTACCTACTTGTAAGTAGTTATAAATACTACAAATTACAGTATATTTATACAATATATTTATATATCACTTCCCTCAAAATTCATTTTTTACAAATGTGCTTAAAAACTCAAGTTAATTCTTGGGTTTTTTTGTTTCTTTGCCAAACCTAAATATAACTTTGTGAATTATTTATCAGTTGAAAATATCTCTAAATCTTATGGAGAACGTATCTTATTTGAAGACATCTCTTTTGGAATTAACAAAGATCAAAAAGTTGCTTTTGTAGCTAAAAATGGTAGTGGTAAAACTTCTATCTTAAATATTATTGCTGGTTTAGATGTACCAGATTCTGGACAAGTAGTTAGTAGAAAAGGAATTTCTATTGCTTATTTGGCACAAAAAGATGATATAGACCCTAACTTAACTATAGAAGAAACTATTTTTGCAACTGATAACAAAATACTTTCTATTGTTAATCAGTATGAAAAAGCATTAAAAAACCCAGAAGATGCAGAAGCATATCAAACTGCATTTGATTTAATGGACCAATACAATGCTTGGGATTTTGAAACTCAATACAGACAAATTTTATCTAAATTAAAATTAGAAGATTTAACCTTAAAAGTTGGTGCTCTTTCTGGTGGACAAAGAAAACGTTTATCTTTAGCAATTGTTTTAATTAATAAACCCGATTTACTAATTCTTGATGAGCCTACAAATCATTTAGATTTAGAAATGATTGAGTGGCTAGAAGCTTTTTTTGCTAAAGAGAAAATTACTCTTTTTATGGTAACACACGATCGTTACTTTTTAGAACGTGTATGTAATGAGATTTTAGAGCTTGATGAAGGTAAAATATACAAATACAAAGGTAACTACTCTTACTATTTACAAAATAAAGAAGAACGCTTAGCGTTAGAAGCAACCAACTTAAGCAAAGCTAAAAGTTTATTTAAAAAAGAACTAGATTGGATGCGTAAGCAACCTAAAGCAAGAACTACAAAATCGAAATCTAGAACCGATGATTTTTATAAAATTAAAGAAAAAGCACATCAACGCAGAAAAGATCATCAAGTACAACTAGAAATAAATATGGAGCGTTTAGGAAGTAAAATTCTAGAACTGCATAAAATTTCTAAAGCTTTTGGCGATAAGAAGATTTTAGACAAATTTGATTATGTTTTTAAACGCGGAGAACGTGTTGGTATTATTGGTAAAAATGGTACTGGAAAATCTTCTTTTTTAAATGTAATTACAGAAACAATGCCCGTAGATTCTGGTAAAGTTATTTTGGGAGAAACTGTAAAATTTGGCTATTATACACAATCTGGTATTAAAATAAAAGAAGGCCAAAAAGTAATTGAAGTTATTAAAGAATTTGGAGAAGAAATTCCTTTAACAAAAGGACGAAGAATTTCTGCATCGCAATTACTAGAACGTTTTTTGTTTGATAAAAAGAAACAATACGATTTTGTAGAAAAGCTTTCTGGAGGAGAACAAAAACGTTTGTATTTATGTGCTGTTTTAATTCAGAATCCTAATTTTTTAATTCTTGATGAACCTACTAATGATTTAGATGTTGTTACTTTAAATGTATTAGAAAGCTTCTTATTAGATTATCCTGGTAACCTTTTAGTAGTTTCTCACGACCGTTATTTTATGGATAAAATTGTAGATGCTCTTTTTGTTTTTAGAGGAGAAGGTATTGTAGAAAATTTCCCTGGTAATTACTCAGATTTTAGAGCTTACGACAACTCTGAAACCAAAGAAGTAGTAGAAAAGAAAGTTGAAGTTAAAAAGGTAGAAAAAAAGAACACTAAAAATACTTTAAGCTTTAATGAAAAAAGAGAATTTGGTGCTTTAGAGGTAGAAATAGAAAGGCTACAAAAGAAAAAAACTACTATAGAAACTCAATTTTTAAATGTAGAAATTGCACCTGATGATATTGCTAAAAAGTCTGAAGAATTACAAGAAATTATTAATACTTTAGAAGAAAAAGAAGAACGTTGGTTAGAGCTTTCTATGAAATTAGAAGACTAAACTCTTATAATACTATCTTCTTTTAATAAGTTTTCGTTATTAAAACGAAGCAATATTTGTGCAATAGCAACGGTATCTTTTTCGCAATAAGTTACAATTCTTTGTATATTTTTTTCTTTGTAATATACATCTGCAACTTCGCTACCATCAATATCGTCTTTTGGTGACGGAACACCTAAAATTGAGGTTAATAATTTGAGTGATGTATAATGTTTATAGTCACCAAATTTCCAAAGCTCTAAAGTATCTATATGCGGAACTTCCCATGGTTTTTTGCCAAATAAATTCAATTTTTTAGGCAATTCTATTTGATGTACAATCATTCTTCTAGCAATAAACGGAAAATCGAATTCTTTACCATTATGAGCGCATAAAACATTCTCTTTTTTAGCAAAGTGTTTATCTAGTAAAACTTTAAAATCAGTTAAAACCTTATGCTCATCATCACCAAAAAAGGAAGTAACTCTTAATTGTCTGTCTTCTTTATTATCAACAAAATAAGCTACAGAAATACAAATTATTTTCCCGAATTCTGCCCAAATTCCTGCTCTATTATAAAACTCTTCTGTTGTAATATCTTCTTTTCTTTGATATTTTGTTTTTTTCTCAAATAATTCTTGCATCGTTTTAGAAACCGAACTCCAACTTTTTTCTTGTGGCACCGTTTCTATATCTAAAAACAAAATATTATTTAATTTGTAATTAAGATTCATAGCTATATTTTTTCTTTTCAAGCTAAATATACAAATAAAAAAAGCTCTAAAAATTAATTTAGAGCTTTATAAGTAAGAAACAATTTTATTATAAAATTGTTTTATTTAATTACCAATTTCTTAGTAGCTAATTTACTTCCTTCTGTTACTTTTAAAATGTAAACACCAGAGCTTAAATTAGAAACATCTAAATTTTTATTTAAACCAGAAAAAGAAGTAGAAAACACTTTTTTACCGATAACACTAAAAATAGCTACTTCTTTAACATCTGTACTGTTACTAGATACTGTAAAGCTTTTATTTGTAATTGGGTTAGGGTAAGTTTTAAAACCTTCTATTGTGTTATTAGCTAAAGAAGCTGTAGAATTTTTATAAGTTCCTATAGGAAAAGGAGTAGTAGCAGTTGCATTACTTGTACCACCTTCTAATCCATTTTCACCACTGTATGTCCAATTATCTATAGTAAAAGTTGTTCCTTCTGGCCCTGTATTAGATTTTCTATAAGCCCAACCATCTAAATAACCCCAAGTTATATCAGAATTATTATCAACCTCACCAAAAACATCTATAATTTGTCCTTTTTCATATAATTCTATAGAATCGTCTCCATTTATTGAAACAAAATTAGATTCATAAGTTGCTTCTTCTCCAAAAAATTCTAAAAACTCTTCAATGTGTGTTGTAACATAAATATATGTTCCTTCTGACACAGATACTTCTGGAAAAACAAATTCTATTTCACCTGCTGTAGAACCACCTCCATTTGAAACAGAACTAATACCGTATGAAGATAAATCTTCTATGTCATTTAAAACATATAATTCAACTCCTTTTGGTCTTCCACCAGTTAAAGGACCATCGTAAACCCCTGTTATTAACATACTCTTTGTTGTTTCTCCAAAAACATTTCCAATTACAGAAATTGTTTTACTTTCTAATCCAGCAGAAGCTAAAGTAATGTCTCCGCCATAACTATCTTCTTCTAAACCAGCTTTTAGCCTAACATAAATAGTTGTAGACTCTATTGCACCAGAAGAAGGTGTTATTGTAAGAGAACTATCAAACCCAGCTTCTGTTGTTAATGAAACTTCAAAACCTGTTGGTGTAGTAATTATAAGGTCATCATTTAAAAATAAACCTTCTACAGTAAAAGTATCTTCTACAGAAGGACCTCCATCAGCTAATAAGTAAGAAAAATCATCTAAATCTCCTGTAAAAGAAAATTGAGGATCTGCAGGGCTAATTTCTCCTGACAATGCAATAAGCACATCATCTAATCCTGTATAACTTACAGTTAAATCTTCAGAATAAGAACCTACTCCTAAATCTGCTTTTAATCTAACATATATTATTGTAGAACCAATAATTCCATCTGTTGGTGTAAGTACAATACTATTAGTAAATGTTCCTCCAGAAGTTAAAGATATTTCAAAGTTTGTTGGCGCTGCTACACTAATATCTGTAGTTAAATTTAATCCTCCTACAGTAAAAACACCTTCCATAGACGGACCGTATCCTTCAAAATAATCTAAACCAGTAATAGGGGCTCCAACAGATATTATAGGATCTGTAGAAGTACCTATCCAAGCACCAGGATCAAAAACACCGGCATCTGCATCTATTGGTCCATCTCCTCCTCCAGAATCGTTATCTATATTCCATTCGTTTGCATCCCATGTTGGGTTTCCTTGAGTAACAGTTGCTTTTCTTTCTGCTCTACCATCTTCAAATTCATGTGCAGTACCAGTACCATCTTCTCCTGGAACACCAAATTGATCAATTAGAACATTAGAAGAGTCATAAACCTCTAAATTATCATCTCCGTTTGAACCTGCAACATTATTTCCTCCTGTATCCCATTGGTTTGGTGAAAATCCCCAAATATCAAAAAACTCTGTATCTTCTGGCCCTGTTGCTATAATAAAAAACCCTTTAGATTCAATTAAACCTGTTAATGTAATTGATTGAGAAACTGTTTCACTAGCATTTGTATACTTATCAATTCTCCAACCCTCTAAATCAACAGAAGAATCTCCAGCATTGTACAATTCAATGTACCTAGCAGCTGAGTTATCATTGGGGTCTGCAAGTTCTGTAATAAATACTTGACCTAAAGAAGTTAGACCAAAACATAGAGTTAATAGTAAGGTTAAAAAGTAATTTTTTTTCATGTGTTATAAATTATTAATTATTAAATGTAAAAGTAAAAATTATTTAATAAAACTAACCTAATAGCAAATTAATTTACAGTTAATTTAAAGAATATTTAAAAATTGAGTTTTTTTATCAATTTCTTATGTTACATAAATGTTAATAGAAATACAACAGATTAAATGATTGTTAAGTAACACTTATTGTAATATAATTATTACTATTTTTGAGCTTGAATAAGTACTTTAGTTAGTTATATGAATAAAAACGATATTAAAATTTTATTAGTAGATGATGAACCTGATATTTTAGAAATTGTTGGTTACAATTTAAAAAATGAAGGTTATCAGGTTTTTACAGCTACAAATGGACAAGAAGCCATAAAATCTGCAAAAAAAAATATTCCTCATTTAATTTTATTAGATATAATGATGCCAGAAATGGACGGAATAGAAGCTTGTGAAAAAATTAGAAAAATAAAGTCTTTAGAAAATATTATTATTTCTTTCTTAACAGCAAGAGGAGAAGACTACTCTCAAGTTGCTGGTTTTGAAGCAGGTGCAGACGACTACATTACAAAACCTATAAAACCAAAAGTATTAATAAGTAAGGTAAAATCGCTTTTACGCAGACTTAAAAGTGAAAAAACTAACGAAGAAGTTTTTACTATTGGTGATATTATTATTGATAGGGATGAATATGTTGTTTATAAAGCTGGCAAAAAAATAGCACTTCCTAGAAAAGAGTTCGAACTTTTCTCTTTATTAACATCTAAACCTGGTAAAGTATTTAAAAGAGAGGTTATTTTAGATACCGTTTGGGGTAACGAAGTTGTTGTAGGAGGTAGAACAATTGATGTTCATATTAGAAAATTAAGAGAAAAAATTGGAGATAACCATTTTAAAACCGTAAAAGGTGTTGGTTATAAATTTGTTTTAGAAGGAGCCGATAAATAAATTTGCTCTTATGAAATTTAAAAAAACATACTCATACGCCCTTTGGTCGGCAATTTATTTAACTATAATATCTGTTGTTTTAGCTACAATAACATATTATTTTATAATAAATCACCTGGGTATTGGTGCTCTTATTTTTTCTATTATTTTACTTTTTTTACTCTCTTTCTTTATCATACAATACAGAGCAGAACATTTTATATATAGAAGACTAAAAAAAATATACCAAGATGTTTCTATTTTAGATGAAAAAGATTTAAGAAGAGATTCTGTTACAACAGACATAGACAAACTTTCTAAAAGAATGCAAAAATTTGTAGAAGGTAAAAGTCTAGAAATAAAAAGCTTAACAAAAAGAGATTCTTTTAGAAGAGACTTTTTAGGTAATGTTGCACACGAACTTAAAACACCTTTATTTACCGTACAAGGTTATATTTTAACCTTATTAGAAGGTGGTGCAATAGACGACAAACAAATTAGAACTAAATATCTAGAAAGAGCAAATAAAGGTGTAGAAAGATTGGTTGCTGTTATTAAAGACCTAGATATGATTGCCAAATTAGAAAATGACGGCATGAAGATAGATATGAAAGTCTTTAATATTTTAGAATTGATTCAAAATGTTTTTGATCTTTTTGAAATGAAAGCTAAAAAAAGAAACGTAACCTTAAAGTTTGACAAAATATACGAATTTCCAATTTTTGTAAAAGGTGATCTAGAAAAAATAGAGCAAGTTTTAATAAACTTAGTAGTAAACTCTATTAAGTATGGTAAACCAAATGGAATTACTACAGTTTCTGTTGATAGTTACAATCAAAAAAAGTTTATTATTAAGGTTAATGATAATGGTGAGGGAATAAAACAAGAACATCTTTCTCGTCTTTTTGAAAGATTTTACAGAGTAGACCAAAGTAGATCTAGAGAACAAGGTGGTAGTGGTTTAGGGCTATCTATTGTAAAACATATTATAGAAGCGCATAATGAAACTATTCTTCTAAAAAGTACTTACGGAGAAGGCTCTGAGTTTTCTTTTACTTTGCAAAAAGCGAACTAAATAAAGGTAAATTAACCTCTTTTCCTTTTATATCTAATCCTTTATAATTTTCTAACTTAGATAAATCTTCTTTACAAAAGTCTTTTAAACTAGAAAAAGGAGCATATTTTTTTTCTTCTAAAAACTGAGCTAAATATTCTTGTTCTGGTTGATTTTCTGTAGGAATAAAAAACACCTTTTTATCTAAAATAGCCAAATCCATAATAGAAGAGTAACCAGACCTACAAACAACTATTTTACTAGAATTAATTAAATCTTGAAGCTGATTAGATAGTAAGTAATTGTAAAATGTAGTATTTTCTGATGTCCATTTTTTAGGTTGATTTTCTAATTTACCCAACACAAAAACAATAGTTCTTTTATCGTTTTTAAACTCAGAAATTAATTTATTTTCTAAAAACGTTCTGTTAGGTTCTGGACCAGAAATAATTACTAAAACATCTATATTTTTAGCTAATTCTTCTTTTTTAAATCGGCTTAAAACGCCAATAAATTTTAAATTAATGTCTTTTTTTGTTGATGATAATTTTCCTGAAAACTCTGAATTATCGTTATCAGGAACCCAACATTCATCAAATTTTTTAATAATTTTTTGATGAAAATAAGACGTTAAAAAAGTAGTTTTACCAGACAACACGTTTATTTGATGTGTTAGGTAAATAGAGTGTACTAAATTACTTCTTACACCAAACCTATTATCAGAAATTACGCCAACAATTTCTTTGTTTTTAAGCAAAAAATTATTGATAATTTTGCGCTCTTCTTTAATAGCTTTAAAAACTCTCGGTACTTGAAAAAGTAATTTTATTTTTAAATTTTTTCCGTAAGAAATATTGTAAGATGGCAACTCTAAACTTTCTAAAGCAGGAAATTCTTGCTTTAAAAAAGACAAAGCAACTCCGTCTGATGCTATTATTGGTGTAAAATTATTTTTTAATAATGCATTGATTATTGGCACACAACGAGAGGCATGACCTAAACCCCAATTAAGTGGCGCAATAATTATTTTTTTTTGAATGGCATTCATTTTTACATCAACTTAAAGCTACAATTTTTATAAAAAAGCAGTTAAAAATTTAGACTTAAATTAGATTGCAAACAAGTGCGTTAAGGATTGTAATGGCATCCTTTTTTTTCTTTTTCTGAAAAAAAAGATAGAATGGAAAGCCTGTTAAAACGCCCAAAAAAATTATTTACACTAAATCGAAACCGATATCTTTTCTGTAATTTATTTTATCAAAATAAATTTTATCGATGCTTTTGTAACTTTTTTCTAAAGCTTCTTCAATGGTATTACCAAAAGAAGTTACCGCAATAACTCTACCTCCGCTTGTTACAACTTTATTTTCTTTAATTGTTGTACCTGCATGAAAAACGATAGATTCTTTTACAGTATCGAAACCTGTAATTTCTTTACCTTTTTCGTAAGCTTCTGGGTATCCGCCAGAAACCAACATAACAGTTGTTGCTGTTTTATTGGTTACAGAAAAAGATTTTGTATTTAAGTTTTGGTTGGCAACACCTTCAAACAAATCAAATAAATCTGACTCTATTCTTGGTAAAACAACTTCTGTTTCTGGGTCTCCCATTCTTACATTATACTCTACTACAGAAGGGTTTCCGTTATCATTCATTAAACCAATAAAAATAAAACCTCTATAATCTATTCCGTCTTTTTGCAATCCGTTAATTGTAGGTTTTACAACTAATTCTTCTACTTTATTTAAAAAAGCGTCGTCTGCAAAAGGTACAGGAGAAATTGCTCCCATTCCGCCAGTATTTAAACCTGTATCTCCTTCGCCAATTCTTTTATAGTCTTTTGCTGATGGTAAAATTTTATAATTTTTACCGTCTGTTAATACAAAAACAGATAATTCTATTCCTTTTAAAAACTCTTCTATTACTACTGTTGATGAAGCTTCGCCAAACTTTTGATTAGAAACCATTTCTTCTAATTCTGCTTTAGCTTCTTCTAAAGAGTTTAAAATTAAAACTCCTTTACCTGCTGCTAAACCATCTGCTTTTAAAACAAAAGGTGGTGCTAAGGTTTCTAAAAAAGCAAAGCCTTCTTGTAAATTATCTTTTGTAAAAGATTGGTAACGCGCTGTAGGAACACCGTGTTTTTGCATAAATTGTTTAGAAAAATCTTTAGATCCTTCTAATAATGCACCGTCTTTTTTTGGCCCAATTACCGGAATGTTTTTTAAATCATTATCTGCTAAAAAGAAATCGTGCACACCTGCTACCAATGGTGCTTCTGGCCCAACAACTACCATTTTAATATTGTTTTCTAAAACCGTTTTTTTAACAGCTTTAAAATCTGTAGGATTGATATTGATATTTTTTGCTATTTTATCTGTTCCTGCATTTCCTGGTGCTACAAAAAGTTGATTGATTTTTTTGCTTTCTGTTAATTTTAATGCAAAAGCGTGTTCTCTACCTCCAGAACCTAAAATAAGTACATTCATTGTTTGTTGTGTTGTTGTTATTGCAAATATATTTTAATTTATTAGGATATTAGAATCCCCACTTTAAAAAATATTTAATTGCAGATGTTGAATGCCTAAAAAACAATTTTATATTTTTTGATGAACCTTGTTTTAAGACATGTACAATTTCTTCATTAGGAAAATAAATGGTTTTTTTACCAGATTCTTCTATTCTTTTACAAATATCTACATCTTCCATATATAGAAAATAGCGTTCATCAAAACCTTGTAAATTAATAAAATCTTCGGTTTTATATAAATGGAAACATCCTGTTACCCATTCTACAAAAAACGGGCTATTTAAATCTTTGTCTTTGTATTGACCTTTAAGTTTAGTAGATTTAAATAATGGTTGTAAAAATGAAAATCTTCTTACCAAAAGTTCTGAAATTAATGGAAATCTTCTACAAGAATATTGATGTTCTCCATTAGGAAAAAGAACTTTGGGTGCAATCATAGAAACATTATCTTTTTTGTCTAGTGCGGATATTAAATTAGGTATTACTGTTGGTTTAAAACTAACATCTGGGTTTAAAACTAAATGAAATTTAGATGCTTCTTTTATTTTTGATATAACCACATTATGTCCTGGTCCAAATCCTATATTTTTACCTACAGCAATGTACTCTACTACTTTTTCTTTATAAAGATTTTTAAATTTTTTTTCTTCTGTATTATCTATCAAATAAAGTTTTTTCTTTAGCGGAATACTTAAAAAACAATTAATTGTATTTGTTAGCTCTTCTAAATTTTCATTATAAAGAACTATAGATACAGTAATATCTAATTTTTCTATCATATATACTAATAGGCGTTTTCTTCCCCTTGAGAAACGTTTAAAACAGTTTTTAAAATGATTTTAATATCTAAGAAAAATGACCAGTTTTCTATATAAAATATATCTAAACGAACTCTATTTTTAATATCTGCTCTCTTTTTTATTTCGCCTCTGTAACCACTTACTTGAGCCAACCCTGTAATACCTGGTTTTACAATATGTCTTTTTAAATAATCGTCTACTTCTTTTTGATATTCTAAAGACAAGCTACCTAAATGAGGTCTTGGCCCAACAACACTCATATTACCTATTAAAACATTAAAAAATTGAGGTAATTCATCTAAACTAGTTCTTCTTAAAAATGCACCAATCTTAGTAATTCTACTGTCATTTTTTGTAGCATGTACTTTATCTGCCTTACTATTAATTTTCATAGATCTAAATTTGTAACAAACAAACTCACTACCTTTAATCCCTTCTCTTTTTTGTTTAAAAATTAAAGGCCCTTTAGATTCTAATTTTATTAAAACCCACAGAATGGGCATAAGCCAAGACAAGATAAATATGCAAACGCATAACGAAAATAAAATATCAAAAATTCTCTTTATATAGAAATTTTCTGCAAATTCAAAAGGTAACTTGTTTACATTTAAAACCATTAATGTATCATCGTAATACTGTACACTTTGATTTTTACTATAAAGTTCTGTTGAGTTTGGAATCAATTTTAATATAATATCTTTTTCGATTGCAAATTTGTTTATTTTTTTAATCTCGTTACTAGATAACGTGGTTAGAGAGCAATATACCTCATCTACATCATTTAGTTTATTATAATTATAAAAATTTTCTAGCTTACCTAAATACTCTTCGTTTTTATATACTTTATTAGAAAAAAAGCCCAAATATTTATATCCTAAATTAGATTTACTTTTAAATAGTTTTATAACATTTCTAGAAGAATCATCAAAACCAATAACAACGGTTTTTCTTAAATTATTACCTAAATATCTATATCTTTTTAGAAGAAAAAACCACAAAAGTTTAAAAAAAGAAACACTTGAAAAAATATAGCATAACGCTAAAAACCTATCCGCAATTACAATTTCATTTTTAAAAATCCCAAAATATGCAAAATAGCCTAAAAAGAAAACCAAAAATTGTTTTACTAATAAAGTAAACAGTCTTAAAACTCTTGTATATCTATATACTCTATAAAATCCTAAAAAGTATGATATAATTATCCAGAAAAATGAAAGATATAATAAAAAAGAAAAATTTATATGTTCTTGTTTGTATACTAATAAAATTATAAAATTTATAAGTACAAGGTCTATAACAACCTGAATAGGTCTAATAAAATAAGAGTATCTTTTTTTCAATCTGGGGAACTATTTTAGAACAAATATATTGTTTTAACGAAAAACTTTAAGAATCATTTTGTCTATTGTAAACATATTTTTTGCTACCTGTTTTTGATGTTCTACATCAATCGATTTTTTAACCAATAATTGTAATTTTTTAATTAACAAATCAATGTTCCAACTAGTAGCAATCATATCTAAATTATTGTCTGTAAAGAATTGTTCTATTTCACTTTTAGAATCTGTAATAACTAAAACTTTACAACCAGATGCCAATAAATTTGGTAATTTAGAAGGCAAAGATCCTTTAGATGTATTTTCTTTTTGAGGTATTATTTGCACACTACTTCTACCATACAACTCTTCTAAATTTTCTTTATCTACTAAATTATGAAAATGTATTTTTTTATTATTATTTAATTTTTTTAATTTTTTTATTGTTTCTCCTTCCGAAAAGAAATAAAATTCGGCATTAGAAATTTTACTAGATGCTTTATTAAAAAAATCATATAATATATTTGGATTTTGTTTTTCGCCTAAAGCTCCCGAATATATAATGTTTATTTTATTCTCATCTAATAATTCTCCTAAATCGTTAGTAATATTATCGGTTAAAGTTATAAAAGGATATTGTACTTCTAACTTTTTATCAATTAAATTATACAATTTTTTAGCCTCATTTTTCATTTCATTAGAAAGAAACACAAGTTTATCACAATTTTGATAACATTTTTTTTCTATATGATGAATAAAAAAACGAATTACTTTATTAATGAAACCTGATTTACCATTTGAATAAACCTCTTGCAAATCATGTACCATACCTACTTTTTGTATATTTCTATTAAAAAAAGGAAGACTAAAATAAAATGCAAAACTTGGTGGAAAAATAGGCATAATTATGTCTTTACCTTTTTGGTGTTTACGTAGTTTTCTTAACACAAAAAAAGCAAATCCAAATTCTAAAATTAATCTTCTAAAAATGGTTTTATTTGTATAGAATAAGTTTTTTCCGCCTCTTACTATTTCTACTCCTTCTAATTCTTTTGTACTTTTTTTTACTTTCCAACTCGGGTAAAATGGATGGAAACACAAAACAGTTACATTGTGTCCTTTTTTTACCAAACCTGTTACAAAGTCTGTATTAAATTTACCAGTAGAAATTGGTTCTGGATAAAAAAACGGGGATAATACTAAAATTTTTTTTTTACTTAACACTTACTCTGTCTCTAATTATTTTGGCTGGATTACCTTTACAAACTTTATTGCCAGGTAAATCTTTATACACACTACTCCTTGCTCCAACTACAGTACCTTGTTCTATTGTAACTCCTGGTCCTACAAAAACATCTGTTGCCAACCAACATTGATCTTTAATTGTTACTTTCTTAGAGAAAATATTAAAAGTTGACTTTTCGTAATCATGAGAAGCTGCACAAATATAGCTTTTTTGAGAGATAACCGTATTGTTTCCTATTTCTATTTCTCCTAATGAATATAGAACTACATCATCTCCAATTTGACAGTAATCACCTATAGAAACTCTCCAAGGATAAGTAACCCTTACCGTAGGCCTTATAATAACATTACTACCTATTTTGGCTCCAAAAGACCTCAATAAAAAGTTACGGAAACCATACATAAACTGAGGAGAATTTCTAAAAAAAACACCTTGAATAATCCACCATAACTGAACAATAAAAGCATTTCTACCTCTAAAATTTTTAGGTAATTTATATGTATCAAGTTTTTGTATTATCATTTATAATTTTTAAAAATTCGAATTGAAATATATCAGCAGTAAAGTTATTAATAAAATAAGTTTTATTGTACCTACTAATTTCTTCAATTATAGATTTATTTTTATCTAGAAAAGTAAACACTTCAATTAATTTATCTGTATTTTTAGGTTCAATCAAATAACCATTTTTTTTGTCTTCAATTATATCTGAAATACCTGCATGATTGGTAGAAATAATAACATTACTTGTAGCTAGAGCTTCTAAAATTGAAATTGGCTGACCTTCCATTTTGTAAAAAGTAGGTAATACAAAAACATTACTCCAATTAAGTAATGCTTTCTTATCATCATTATAAACAACACCAACATAGGTTGTATTTTTTAATTTTGAAATCTTTTTTAAAATACCTTCTTTTAAATTTGCATCTATATTACCTGCTATTCTAGCCTGATAATTTATCTTTTTATTTTCTAAATCTTTTAATGATTCTAAGAGTAAAAAAATTCCTTTTTCTTCCATTAGATTACTCAAATAAGAAATTTTTAAAATACTACAGTCTATCACTTCTTCTTTCTCTAAAAGATAATTTTGAGCAAAATTAAATAATACATAGATATTTTCTTCTTTTAAAAAAGGGGTTAGGTTTGGTTTTAACGAAGCAGATAAAACTATTCCTTTTGTAAATTTAGAAATTAGATAGTAAAAAACACGCTTTTTAATTCCGCTTAATTCTTTATACTGAGTTCCTAAATAATTACCGTGAACATGTATAATTAATTCTTTATTTAAAATAGAAGAAAATAGAATAAATAGCGCATATTTTGTAATACCAAAAAAGGTTTGACCAGGAGTTATGTAAATAATATCATTTTTAAAAACTTTAAAAACACCTAAATTTATTTTTAAAAAGAAAAAAAACTTCTTAAACGAAAAACTACCAACTGCATCTTCAAATACTACGTATGATGTATTTATAGAATCTACAATAAAATCATTAGAATTATCTAAAACTTCTTTTACCACTTTGTTAGCTAAAGAAACTCCAGAAATAGGTTTAGGAAACGGACCAACAATAAGAACAGATTTTTCTTTTTTTGAGTAACTCTTTAATCCAAAAAAGTTTAAGAAAAATGAAAAAAAGATAACCCCATTTTCCCTTTCTAAAATATTTTCAAAACACATCATAACTCCATAAAAAACTAAAATTAAAGTTAATATTATATTATTAGAATTTATAGATAACCGAATGTTTTTATAAAACATAAGAATAACAAACAACAATAAAACAAAGCCGCCTATTAAAACAAAACTGATATATTGATTATGAGAATTATAACCATTATTGAATAAAAATACTGCATTTTTACTATATGTATCATTAAGTTTATCATAATAATCTCCTATTCCATATCCAAATAATGGTTCTTTTTTAATTAATTGAAAAGAATTATTGTAGATAGTATAACGAATGTTGGTCGAACTCTGATTTGTTTCTACTGCATTTTCTACATTAAGTAATTCTATAAATCGATTTCTAGTTTTCGGAATTAAAACTAACAAACCTATTAAAGCCACAATAAATAAAATGTTGTATTTTAAATAAGCTTTATTTTTTAAAAAAGCCCAAATAATTAATACAATTATTAGTGCTATAATGGGACCTTTTCTTAAATAAATGATAAGAAAAGTAACTAAAGAACAAATTACCAATACTAATAGAAATTTACTGATTTTTGCTTTGTATTCCCTAAATAGATATACAGAAAAAATAATAGCAATAGCAGTATGCATAGATATATATATAGGATGTATACTATATTTACCAAAATCTATAATAATAACATAAGGATAATGTTTTGTTATTTCTTGTAATGTATCCTGTGTAATTAAATACCAACTGAAAGGTACAATATTGAAAAGACTAACAGCTACTACATATAATACTAAATATTTTTTTATTTGTTTAAAGAATCTATCTATGTCTTTTTGATTAAAAAAAGACATGATAAGTGGAAAAACAAGTAGAGACAACATAGTAGACAATTTATTAAATCCGTAGGATAAATTATCTGAATAAATTATCGTAAAAAAAAGAAGAAAAAACAATAAGCTATTATTTAAAAATAGATTACTATTAAACTTATTTTTAGATTTAAAAAAGAAAATCATAGTAAAAACTAACAAAAATATAATAGCAATTGATTTAACTACAGAAGGTAACAAAACCAAACTAAACATTAAACCAATTAGTAATTGAATTAATAAAAAGCTATTTATTTTAAGATTTTTAATCATCTTTTACTAAATTGAATTAAACCTATTATTGTTTTTTCTATAATTTTAGGTAAATATATTATAGCTAATAAAGGCCCTATAAAATATGCATAACCATTTGTAAAATCTCCACGAAGTAAAAACAAAAGATGCATTGCAAAATAAAATGCCATTATTTTTTTTAAATAATCATCAGAATGCAACCACTTAATCATAATATTAAGCAAATAAGCAAGTACAATTGCCATTATAAAAACACCTAAAATTCCAAAATTTAAAAACCCTTCTGAAATTAATGGGTTTGATAAATTAGAAAATCCAAAACCGTAATTATTAATTAAATGTTCTCCTACTAATTGCCCTGAAGATACAGGTTTAGACACCCAAAAACTTCTAGGAATAAAAAAAAACAACGCACCTAATAATTGGTAACCAAACGAAAAGCCATATTTATATACAAGATCTACAGATGCCATCATATTAGCAAAAGCATCGTAATTAAGAGTATTTAAAGCATTAGTAACACCCCCTCCTTTCATTTGTTCAATTAAGATTAAAGGATTTTTGTACATTTCTGCAAGGGTAGCATCTGAATGTGTAATAATTGCCATCAATGGGAAAACTATTATCATAGAAAAAAATAAAAATGATAACGTTTTAAGGTTTGTATTTAATACTTTGGGTAAAAACAAAAAAAGTAAAGACAAATAGATGGGGCCTAAAGCATTTCTTTTTTCTGTTAGCGGATTTTTAAACCAGAATAACAGAAAAATAAAAAGAAAAAAGAAGAAAATTATATTTATATAATTTGATCTTTTTTTATTTATTTTTTTGAAATATTTAAAACATAAAATAATTCCTGAGAATGGAATCATAAATAAAAATTTCTTCCAAATTAGTACAGAAGATTTAGAAGTGCTATCTGATTTTAACCAATTAGGATTAAAAAACTCTTCTTTAATAAAAGAATAACTACCCATAAAAACAAACATACTAATTACAAGTAAAATTAAAATAACTAAAGGTAAATATTTCTGGTCACTATTATCCTTTGTCAAATTAACCAATGGATTAATTCTTTTTTTTATCTGAATATATGAACAAATAAATATAATATTAAATAATATTATTAGTATATTAACATATAGTATTAAATTTTCTTTATATGGAAAAAAATTAACAAACTTAGCGTTAGTAACATCCTCTAAAGAATTAATTTGAGTTATTGGCGCTGCTAAGAAAAATAAAAATGTAAAGACTATGTAAGAAGATAAAAAAGGAGAAAATTTCTTTTCGTAAAACAAATGATAAATAGTAATCGAAAATAAAACTATAGCATTAAAAAAAAAAGATATCCAAACCTTTATAGAAGCATTAAATGTAACAAACATTAATGCTGTTAATGCTATATAGACCATCATAAAAAAGCTTCTATAACTAATCATTTTTTATTATTTTTTTTTCTGCATAAACATATAAAAACATACATTTTAAGAAGTATAACATTACAAGTAACCAAATTAAATTTTTAATATTAAAATAAACACTTATTATCATTAAAATTAACCAAAATGAATGTGAAATTATATTAATTAAATTAAGTGTACCAAACTTATCATGTGCAAGGTAAAATGGATGTACAACATAATAAAAAGAACTAAAAACAAACAATAATAGTGTATAAGGAATTACAGAAAAAACAGCATCCACCTTATTATAATCATTTAAAATTTCTAAATTATCTATAGCAAGATATAGTAAAAAACAAATAACAGCTATAAGCAAATAAATAAACAAAGTTGTACTCTTTGCTTTTTGAGCTTTTAGCATATCATTTTTTAAAACATATTTTTTTATTAATGGATGATAAACAGCATTAATACCTGTACTAATTAACAAAAAAATATTCCATAGATTTAGAGTATAACCAATATTTATAAGGTTTTCTGGGGATGCATATATTTTTGCTAAATTCATAAAACCCAAACCAGATAACCACCCCAAGACTCCAACCGAAAAAAGATTACCAATTTTTTTGATTTCATTTAAAGTTAAAATCTTAAATTTAAATTTAGTAAGATTAAAGTTTAAAAATTTAATAATAATAAACCCTAAAAACAAACCAATAGCTTTGCCTAAAAAAAAAGCCAAAACTTTATTTTTTATAAAAAAAATACAAATTGCGATTGATATAAAAGAAATAAAAAATAAAAACTGAACTTTTAGAGCTCTATTGTGTTTTTCTATAAGTTTATAATAATTAGTTAAATGTACCAAATAAGCATTTATAATAACGCTAATAGCAATACTTAAAAAAATAAAAATATTACTAACACCAAAATATTTATAAATACTATTATAAAATACAAAAAAAACAAATATATAAAACAGCATTAATAATAATGATGACGTTATTAACTTGTTTGTTATTAACCCATAATCTAGTATTTTTTTAGAATATATTATACTAGAATTATTTAAGGGTAACGATAAACTTAATATTTGCTCTAAAGAAAGTAATAAAAGAATTGTAACATATTGTTCTGAATAAATACCTATTGCAAAATAAAGTAAGATTAAATAATTAAACCCTTTAGAAGCTCCAGAAACGACAATATACTTTAAAGAGTTTAAAAAAAGACCTTTTTTTATCATTCTAGATATATTTTAAAACATTATCAACTATCCTTTTTGTAGATTTACCATCTACTCTACCTATAGATTTTAAAAGATATTTTTCTGTTGCTTCAATATCTGTAACAGTATTAAAAAAAGTTTTTTCAAAATCTTTTTTAGAATAATAATAATGTACTATTTCAGATGGATATTTCTCTTCTAATCCTTTAGATATAGACCATCTTGGAGATTTCACTTTTTTATTTAACAATAAAGCATAAACAATTACAGATGAAAAATGACTTACAACAAATTTAGAGTGTTTAATAAAGTTTTTAAAATCTACATCTAAAACATATTTAATATTATGTTGATTAAAAAAAGAAATACAATCAGTTATATCTCTTCTTGGATGCAATTTTACTATGAGCTGACACTCTTTCTCTACAACAATACCATTTAAGTCTTCTAAAAACTCCATCCATTTGTTAGAATCCCAACCATGCACTATACTTAGACCATCATCAAAATAGGCAACATAATCTATTTTTTTAACACCTAAATCATTTAAAAAAGTTGTTTTTTCTTTAATCTTAGAATTGAAAAACATGTCTAGCTCTGGGTTACCAACAACTACAACTTTATCTTTAGGAAAACCAAATTCCTCTACCATTACTTTATAATCTGAAGGATAAAAAACAAATGATTTTTCAACTTCTAATTCTGATGTATATTTTGGAAAAAGAGTATATTCTGTATGATTTTTTATTGCTTTTAAAAAGAAATTAAAAACTTTAGACAAACTATTTATTTCTATTAAATAGTTATACAGTGCGTATCTATTTTTTTTGTTAATTTTTTTTACAATATTCTTCTTGCTAGTTTCTTTTATAGTTTCTTTTACATCAACTATACTTTCTACCGGAATTAACATACCGTGAGATAAATGAAATAACTTAATTTTTAATTCTTTACAAATTTTCACAATTGCTCTATCTATCATAAAAGATAAATTGAGCATTATAATTGCTGAAGGTTTTTCTTTTTTTATAATTTTTTTAAGACGTATTGTTTTATAATAAGAAAAATCTCTAAACTTTAAACCATCAATTTCTTTTTCAACTGTTACATTTTCTTCTACTAATGAAGAAGTGTGAAGTAAGAATGTTTCATAGCCTTTTTCTTTAAATAATAAATCTATCCTTAAAAAATTACGATATCCTTTATCCCAATTATCGTAATAGATAATTTTTTTCATACAATAAGATGATTATTTGTCGTTTAAAATTACCTCTACAAAATCTCTAAAAACACCTTCACCTCCTTTTTTTTCCAAACAAATTATATCAGGTATGTTTTTAATCTTTGTTAAAGCATTTTTGGGACAAGCAGCTATTCCTACAGCACTTAAAAGTTCATAACAATTAATATCATCTCCAACATAAGCCACCTCTTCTAATTTTATCTTTTCTTTTTTACAAATATCTAACACAGCCTCTAACTTACCTCCGTGAATTTTGCCTTGATAAAGGTAATCTGCTTTTAATTTTTTTGCCCTATTTGATACAATATTTGTATTTTCTGAAGTTACAATTCCTGTTTTTATACCTTTTTCTCTTAGAAGTTTAAAAGCCATCCCGTCATGAGTATTAAACTTTTTCAATTCATCTCCATTTTCAGAATAATACATTCCCGCATCTGTTAACACTCCATCTACATCTGTAACCACTAACTTTATTGGTTTCTTTACTTTATTAGAAGATTTATTTAAAATAAATCTCTTCATAAGAGATTCTGCTACTATCCAATCTTCTTCTTCATCTATTTCAACAGCAGTATATTCTGCCATTTTTGATATAGCAATTTTACCAGAAATTCTATTCTTACTTTTTAATATTGATTCTACAGAGCTTATATAAAAAGCACCATTCTCAATTAAAAACCCATTAAAATCTTGTCTTCTTGGCCTATTCTTATAATCGTAATTTAAAGATTCGCCTTCTTTAGACCATATAAATCTTTTACGTTCTACACAAGATAAAACAGAATCATTCTTTGTAAATAATTGCAAACCTTTATCTAAATCTGTACTTATTAATAGAGGAGAAGTTGCTTGTATTAATATAAAAGTATCAGAGATGATAGGCTTTGCTTTTTTAATATACTCTAAGATTACACTCTCTGTCGAGGAAGTATCTTCTGCATTTTCTTTATTTCTTCTATAGACACTAACTTTATCAAAAGAAAAAGAGTTTACAATATTTTCAATTTCAAAACTATCAGTCGCAACAACTACATCAGTTATTTTATTTGTTTCTACAGCTGCTTTTATAGTCCAATACACCAAGGGTTTACCACAAAATTGTTTAATATTTTTATAAGGAATCGACTTACTCCCTCCACGAACTGGTATAAATGCTATTGTTTTCATATTTTTCTATACTTGAGTTTATCTCTTTGAACTTGCTCAATTTCTAAAATTTCAGAATCTTTATAACTTAAAGATTCATACGTAGCTTTTAAATCTCTACATAACTTTTTTAACCCAGTAGGTTCTAAAGATGCTGCATGGTCTGTTCCTTTCCAAGTTCTATCTTTAGTAAAGTGTCTTTCTACCCAAGTAGCTCCTAATGCAAAAGCTGCATTATCTATGGCTATTCCTAAATGATGACCAGAAAAACCAATATCTTTAACTCTTTCTTTGTATTCAATTTTTAATCTTTCAATTTCTAGTAAGCAAACATTATTAAATGGTACTGGATAACCAGAAGTACAAGAATAGATAACCAATCTATCTTTTGCTTGATTTGTTTCTTCAAAAAAAGTTATAATTTTTTTTTCCTCTTCTTTAGTTGTCATTCCAAAAGATAAATGAACCTCTCCTTCAAATTCGTCTCTTAAAACTTTTAACATTTCAAAATGATTATTACATGCTGAAGGCACTTTTAATAAAGAAGGTTTAAAAGTTATCATTTCTTTTGCTGATGTAACATCCCATACTGAAGTAGAATACTCTAAACCAATAGAATCACAATATTCTCTTAACTCCTTATGTTGTTCTACAGAAAATTCTAAAAATTCTCTATGAGCCCCATAAGTATCTCCATAAGAATTAGCCTGATTAGGGTGAGGAGCATTATATTGTTCTTCTGTTAATAATTCTTTATTATTTCTTTTTTGAAACTTAGCAACATCTGCACCGCATTCTTTAGCTAACTTTAATAATTCTAATGCAATATTGAAATCACCTTTGTGATTACAACCTATTTCTGCTATTACTCGAGGCTTTTTGTAATTCATTTTTTATATTTATAATCAAAAATTAACGAAATTTAATTCTACAAAACTTATTATATAACTTGTAAAAATTCCGTAAAAGTGTTTAATTTTTTATCCTTTTCTGAAAGTGTTACTTTATCTAAATCAATTTTCCAATCTACATCTAATTCTTTATCATTATAAATAACTCCTGCTTCAGCATTTGGATTGTAATAATTATCGCATTTATAAGAAAATATAGTATTGTCTTCTAAAGTAGCAAAACCATGTAAAAAACCTCTCGGCACAAAAAGTTGCTTATTATTTTCGCCTGTCAGTTCTATTGAAAAATGTTTGCCAAATGTTGGTGAACCTTTTCTAACATCTACAGCTACATCTAATACTTTTCCTTTAATTACACGCACTAACTTTGCTTGTGCAAATTCTCCTGTTTGCAAATGTAATCCTCTTAGCACTCCTCTTTGTGAAATAGATTGATTATCTTGGACAAAATCTACCTTTAAACCTGTTTTTTCTGTAAATATTTTTTGATTAAAAACTTCAAAAAAACTACCTCTACTATCTCCAAAAACTTTAGGTTCTATTACAAAGCAACCTTTTAATCCTGTTTCTTTTACTAACATTATATCTTTAATAAATTGCTTCCATAACCACTTTTTAATAGTGGTTTTACTAACTCTAACATTTCTTCTTTAGAAATAAATCCGGCTCTAAAGGCAGCCTCTTCTATAGAACCAATTTTTAAGCCTTGTCTTTCTTCTATTACTTGTACAAACTGACCTGCTTGCATTAAAGAATCAAACGCACCAGTATCTAACCATGCTGTGCCTCTGTCTAAAATTTCTATAGAAAGTTTACCTTGTTTTAAATACGCATTATTAACCTCTGTTATTTCTAACTCACCTCTTTTACTTGGTTTTATATTTTTAGCAATTTCAACAACATTATTATCATAAAAATAAATACCAGGAACTGCGTAATTAGACTTTGGCTCTAATGGTTTTTCTTCTATAGATATTGCTTTTAAATTATCATCAAACTCTACCACTCCGTAACGTTCTGGATCATTAACATGATATGCATATACAATACCTCCGTTTGGATCATTATTTGCTTTTAATAAAGTTGATAATCCTGTCCCGTAAAAAATATTATCACCTAAAATTAAAGCAACTTTGTCTTTACCTATAAAATTTTCTCCAATAATAAAAGCCTCTGCTAAACCGTTAGGATTTTCCTGAACTTCATATTCAAAATTACACCCTATTTTACTACCATCTCCTAAAAGTTTTTTAAATAATGGTAAATCTTGTGGTGTAGAAATGATTAATATTTCTCTAATTCCTGCAGAAATTAATGTAGAAATTGGGTAATATATCATCGGTTTATCATACACTGGCATTAGTTGCTTACTAACTGCCAGCGTTAATGGGTGTAGTCTTGTACCAGAGCCTCCCGCTAAAACAATTCCTTTCATATTATTGATACTTTTTTAAATACCACTGTATGGTTTTTTGTATTCCGGATTCAAAATTTTCTTGCGCATTCCAACCTAGTTCTTTTTCAAGTTTACTTGCATCAATAGCATATCTAAAATCATGACCAGGTCTATCTGTTACAAACTTAATTTGTGCTTTGTAAGATTTACTTTTAGGTTTTTCTTTATCTAATATTTTGCAAATTGTATTTGCTATATATAAATTATCTCTTTCGTTTTTACCGCCAATATTATAAGTATCACCAATAACTCCTTCTTTAAAAACAATGTCAATTCCGTTACAATGATCTAATACAAATAACCAATCTCTAATATTTTTTCCATCACCATAAATAGGAATATTTTCTCCAGATATTGCTTTTCTAATAATTGTTGGTATTAACTTTTCATTATGTTGTTTTGGTCCATAATTATTAGAACAATTTGTAGTAACTACATTCATTCCGTAGGTATGAAAATAACTTCTTACCATAAAATCTGATGATGCTTTTGACGCACTATAAGGGCTATTAGGTGCGTAAGGTGTTGTTTCTTTAAACAAACCTGTTTCGCCTAAAGTTCCATAAACCTCATCTGTAGAAATGTGCAAAAACCTTGCTTGCTCATAACCTTGTTTAAATACATTTGGCTTTTCCATCCAATACTCTTTTGCTACATCTAATAAATTAAAAGTTCCAAAAACATTTGTTCTAACAAAAGCATCTGGGTTTTTTATAGAATTATCTACATGAGATTCTGCTGCAAAATGAATAACGCCTGTAAAATTGTGTTCTTTAAAAAGGTGTTCTACTAAATTTCTATCACAAATATCTCCTTTAACAAATGTATATCTATCGTTATTTTCTACTTCAGACAGGTTAGAAATATTGCCTGCATAAGTTAGTAAATCTAAATTTACAACTTTATAATTTTTGTTTTTTTCTAAGAAAAAAGGAATAAAATTAGACCCAATAAAACCTGCACCTCCTGTTATTAAAATAGTTCTCATTTTATTTTTTATAGTTATCTAAATATTTATTCATCTGTAATAACAAAAGAACTAAAATCATTAAAATAGCTCCAGCAACGGCTAGTAAAAAGCCTAAATTCTTAGTAACACCTTTAATTTTGTATCCTGTTGATTGAAAATTAGAGATCACATTAATTATTTCGTATTTCTCTGATTTTTGATTGGCGATGTATCTTAAATCTGAATTTATTTTTCTATTAGTTTCAAAAAGTTCTAATTCTTTGGTAGTTCTTTTTTCGCCTCCTAAATCTATACTTGTACCAGTAGTTTGCTTTTTTGCTTCTTCTACCATAACTTGCATATAAACTTTTCTTAAAGAATCTATTTGAGCTAAATTTTCTCTGTAAATAGAATCTGTTCTATTTAAATCTTCATTTGTTAATTCTTTTAACCTATTAAAGTATTTATTTTTAGAAATAGAAGAAATAATTACATCATTTAAATTATCAAAAACATTATTCTTTTCAGCTATTACGGTAATTTTATGAATATCGTAATCGTAATCTGTAAAAGACTTTTTAAACTCTTCAAACGTGTAACTTTTTATAGTTGTGGTATCAACCTGTAAAACAAAATTGTTATAAGAGTTTATAATATCATTATCTTTTTTTATGGGTTCAATACTAAATTCCTTAAGGGATGCAGCCGTTTTTTTATCTAGTTTAAATATTTCTGCTAAACCTAAAGTATCTTTTTGCTTCACTAAATCATTATAATAATTAACATTATTATACAATTGTCTAGTACTATTAAAATTTGGTTTTACTAATAAATCAGAACCATATAAATCGTGCTTTTTAACTTCTAAAAAAGTACCAACAACACCACCAATTATAGCTGCAATAATTATTTTAAGAACATTCTTTTTAAAGAAAATAAGAATTGTAATTATTAAATGAAAAATACTTTTAAAAAAACTACCTATAAAACTAAATAAATTAGAAAAACCCTTACCGATAATTACAAATAAGGATCCTAAATCTACCTCTTCTTCACTATTTTTTTTGTTTGTTGACATTTTTTTGCTTGGTTAAAATAAGTCTTTAATTAAAAAATTTGTTCTAATATTTTTTGAGTAATTGCGTATGTTGGTGTAACTCCTGTCATACCTAAACCTCCTGATGCTAATGTAGCTCCGGTTTCTAACGGATTATCAGAGGCATAATATGCATATCTTACTTTAACATTCTTAGAAATATTACCTCTGATTTTAGACGCAGATTGTATTGCTTTTTGGTAATGTGCTCCTTCCATTTCTAATCCTATAACGTTCCAAGTAGAATCATGAAAAAACTTTAAAAGGTCTTTATTTTGTAAAGAAGTTCCTAAAACAGAAATCATAGAACCATCAAATACCTTTACACCAAAACCTTCTAAATCTTCTTTTGTTAATTGATTTTTAAATGGATAATTATCTGCAGTTCCTTCAAAAATATGTGCAGAAGGAATCATTATATCTCCTTTTCCCCCTTCTAAAATACCTGCTTTACCCATTATAGATATAGATTTTACATCTAAATGATTTTTTTTCTTGCTATTTTTATAAGGCTTTAAAAGTTCATCCATTGTCTCATAAGCCTGTTCTCCAAAAGCATAATCCATTACAATAATAACTGGCCTTTTGTTAACAGAATTTACTTTTTTAAAGGGAGAGTTATCGTAATCAATCTTATCAGTATCTATTACTTGTACATTAATATTTGTGCCCGATGTGTCTTTAATATAAATTAAACCATTTTCTGAAGCATATTGTTTAACGGCTGTTTGCAATGGTTTACTATTAGCATTACTTAGTAATTGGTATAACTCGAATCCTTTATACTCTTCTGCTTCTTTTGGCAAGGCTCCTTTTGCATAAATAGAATTTAATACACTATGCATATTTGCACTAATAATGTGTATTGGTCTTTTTAAAAGTTTATTTTCTTTTAATATTTTTTTGATATTATTTGCCCAAACATCACCATAAATATGGTGCCCTATTTCTTCTATTAAAACAGAACTAAAAGTTACTTTTCTTTTCTTATTATCTAAAACTTCGTTGATAGCTAACTTTCCTAACCAATAAATTAAATGAAAAAATCTATCTTCATTTCTTTCAGTTTTAAAAGTTTTATGAATCCCTTGTACCTCATCAAAAGTTCTTCCTAAAATATTGCTTAAATGCGCTAACGCAACCTCTCTTTCTTGAGCTGTAATTTGCTTATTATAAATAACAATATCTTCTAAATACTTCCATTCTCTTATAAAATCGGCACCTTCATTAATTGTAACTCTTTTTTGAATCTTATGAGATTCTATAAATAAGAAAGTTAAATGTGTAAGAATATCATAAATTTCAGACCTCCCTCTAGTAATCTCAATATTCATTTGATCTCTATCAATTCTGTAACAATTTCTTCTCCTTTTTGGTGGTATTATTGTTTTAAAATGAGAATCTCTATAACCCTCATCTGCAGTTAAATTGATAAACTGGCATTCTTCTATACCTTCTGGTAATCTTTCTATTACGTAGGTTAATCCATTTAACTCTATTCTTTCTTCTGCTATAGAACCATAAATTTCTGGTCTTAAGGAAAGTAAAGATTTTCTTAATGCTTCACCAGAAATACCCATTGGTTTGTAAAAACCTCTGGTAAATAAATGGCGCATAGATATATATAATTTTTCTATTGCATTTGTAGATTCTTGTGCTCTTGTTCTATTTATTTTAATTGCTTTTGTCATTATTAATTGTAAAATTCAAAGATAAAATTATTTAGCCGATAATATTTGACTATAATCATCTTGGTTATTTAGTAAACTAACAGCTTCTTTTATTACTAGGTCATTTTTTAAATTATGTTTAAAAACTCCTTCTTTGTAATAATATCTATTTAATATTTCTTCTGTAAGAATTACTTTTAAAATGTCTTTATTTTTTGTTATTTCTTCAACTTTATTTTTGAATATTTCTTCTTGAATTTTATTATACTCATTAGAAATATTTTTTAATGTTGATGCTTTATATGCTTCTTTAAACAATTGTTCTTGTTTGGTAACAAATGTTGTGTCTGATTTTAAGTAATTTTTAAAATTCTCAAAATCTTGTTCTTTAAGTTTAAAATCAATCTCTTTTTCTATTTCTGAATTCTCATAAAAATAATTTACAGAATAATTAAAAATAGCTCTAGAGCTTAAAAGTTTTTCTGTTGTTTCTGTTTTTTCTGATGTATTAATTAAAACATCTGGTAAAATTCCTCCTCCATCATAAACCGTTCTTCCATTAGCTGTTTTAAATTCATTTATTCCTTTATCAGAAAATTTAGGAACATTACCATTTTTATCTCTATTTGTATAATCTAACTCTTGTATACATCTACCGCTTGGTGTATAATATTTAGAAATGGTTAATTTTAACTGTGTACCATAAGTTAACTCTCTGTAACGTTGCACCAATCCTTTACCAAAAGAGCGCTGCCCCATAATTACTGCTCTGTCATAATCTTGTAAAGAACCACTTACAATTTCTGATGCAGAAGCAGATCGTTCATTTATTAAAACCACAACAGGTATTTCTAAATCTAATGGTTCTTTTGTGGTCTTATAAGTGTTGCTCCATTTTTTAATTTTTGCTTTGGTAGCAACAATTGTTTTTCCTTTAGGTAAAAAGAAATTAGAAATATTGATAGATTCTAACAAAGATCCGCCTGGGTTTCCTCTTAAATCGAAAACCAATTTTTTCATTCCAGCTTTCTTTAACTTGGTAAAGGCTTTTTTAACTTCGTAAGAAGCCTTGTCATTAAAACGGGTTAATACAATATAACCTGTTTCTTCATTTATCATTTCTGCAAAAGGCACAGGATTTATAATTACTTTATCTCTAATTATTTCTTTTTTAATTATTTTTCCTTGTCTTTCTATTTCTGCAACAAAACTACTATTGGGTGTTCCTTTTAAAAACATAGAAAGCTGCTCTCCTTCCATTTTTTTAAGTGATTGTCCATCAACAGAAATAATAATATCACCAGAATTTAAACCAGCTTTATCTGCAGAATATCCCTTAAAAATTTCGTTAACTTGAATTCCTTTTTCTGTATAAAATACAGAAACACCAATTCCGCCATATTCTCCTTCTCTACTAATTCTTGCATCTTCTACTTCTTGCTCGTTATAAAAATTAGTATATGGGTCTAAATCTTTTAACGTATTTTTAATTGCTTTATTTGTTAATTCGGCAGGATTAATTTCATCTACATAATACATATTTAATTCTTTAAACAAAGTATTGTAGATTTCTATTTGTTTTGCTACTTCAAAAAACTTTGACTTAAACGAAAAAGATAAAAAAATTGTAACAGTAATTAGAATTACAATTGCGTAAGATTTTCTTTTAAAATTCTTCATTAGATTTTTTTTTAACGTCTTCTATAAATAAATTTAATAATTTATTCATTTTAGAAAAAAGTTCTTCGTAGGGTTTTGCTTCTCTGCCAATATACGAAATCATAAAAACATGAGGCTTTTCTAAATTATCGTACACAATTTCTTTTTGCAAACGATACGTTTCTCTCATTAATCTTTTTAATCTATTTCTATCTGGCGCTCTTTTAAAGTTTCTTTTAGAAACAGAAACACCAACCTGTGCAGGAAAATCTGATGTATGTTCTGTTTGCAAATATACCATTCTAAACGGAAAAGCTTTTACCGAATTTCCTTCTGTATAAAGCCTGCTAATTAACTTTCTGCTCTTTAAACGCTCTTGTTTTCCTAAAGTATACTTCATCACTACAAAGCTAATAGAAAACAACTAATTTTTTACCTTTTAGCATCATCATCTTTATATTTTTTTTACCAAAAATTACAGTTTAGTTAATAACAGAAATATTAATTTTAAAAGAAAAAAAACAACACTTATTTTAAATGATATCTAATCTGTTTTTTATGCAATTGCTAAATCGTATTCGTAAATATTTAATCAGAACATGATATTTGACAGTTTTTTTTTTTGACTCGTTATCTAAATTTGTTTCATAAAATAAGTCTAATTAAATCAAGATAAACACCATGCAAGAAACTAGAAAGGATATTGTTCAATTTATTAATTTACAATTAGCTACCATTGGGCAACCTATATATAAAGATGATGAAGGTAGTAAAGAACAATTATGTGATCCTGATTTTGAAAAAACAACAAGACCTTTAATAATGAGTCTTAGAGAAAAATCTAGACTTTTATCGCATCATCTTTCTCCTGCAGACTCAAGAATTCAAGAATTTTTAGATGACTATTTAAAAGATGTTAGCATAGATAAATTAGTTAAATTACCAAATAACACTTTAATTTTATCTAAAAAAGGACAAGCTAGAGAAGCTAGTTTGCCACCTAACGGAAACTCTTTTGTTAGTGATTTAGTAACATCTAAAAGACTTAAACAAGGAATTTTAAATAATCCTTTACATGATAAAAGAACAACCAAAGGTACTTTTCATATTGTAGAAGGTAACTTACCAGTACCTTTAGATAAATTTGAAGTGCCAAAAATTGTTTTTGCTCACTTTTTAAATGCTGCTTTTAAACCAAGTGATGATTTAAATGTTTTACCTTTTACATCTACACAAAAAGAAAAAGCGAAAACAATGGTTTCTATGCTACTAAGACCAGTTGTTTGCCCAGAAGTAAAAGGTGTTATTTCAGAAAAATCTTTAGAAGTTCGTTTTTATGCTCCGGGTAGTTTAGTAAGTAATTTAGATTTTGTAGAATCTATTTTTGGAAACGCCGGAGACCCTAGCTTAGCTCATAATGATGCTGCTCTTGATCCTGAACATTGGACAGGTCACACAGGTTGTATTGTATTGGCTCCTCAATTATTAAAACTTAAAAAGAAAGAAGTTGGTTTACCTCATTTTGATGACGCTACAGATCGTCAAAAAAGAGATGGAATGTGCTGGAAAGACGAAAATGAACTTTATAATAATGGTGGTGCATTTAAAATTACTTGTAGAGATGATAGAGGTGTTGTAGTAACACTTATAGCAGACAATTACTACGGTTATTCTAAAAAAGAAATTAAAACACAAATTAGTTACTCTGCCAACCTTTTTGGTTTAGCAGAAGAAGAACATGCAGGTGGTGCTATTGCTTATGCTAGACGTGTAATGGGAGACACTGTAAACTGTTCTGATTATCAAAAATATTATGGTTTAGATCAAACTTTCGAAGATGTAAAAACACTTCTTGCCGATAGAATTGAGGTAAAACCAGAAAATTATGCAGTAGATAAAAATTACCCAAATATTATTTACATACCAGAAGCTTCTTATTTTGATACTAATAAAAACTGTATAAGTTGGACATATAAAGGCAAGGAACAAAAATTAACATTGTCTCCTTTTAAAACATACATACATCCATCAGGAAATAAACTTCGTTTAGAAAAACATAAGTCTATTAATTTATGGCGAATGGTAGAAACCTACCCAGAAGGTGTATTTTGCCATAAACCATGTACAGTTTCTGGTGGTGGAAAATCAGAAATATCTAAATCTATGCAAAATGCCATTACTTATGGTAGTTTTAATATACACAATATAGAAGAAGATTTTAAAAAAGCAGATGAAATTATAGAGTTTGATTACTCTACTAGATGGAAAGTTAAAGACCCAAACAGACCAAAATCTAGATCTTTATTAAGTGAAAAAAGAACTTTAGGTTCTGTTGTAAAACTACTTACACCTAATGAAGAAAACTCAGACGAATTCAACGAGTTTTTAACCAATATTCCTGTACACGTTCGTACTTTAGTATTGTTTGTAAAACGTTTATTTAGACAAGCACATGGTGCTAAACTAAATTGGAAAGACATGATGTCTGTAGAGATTATTAATGGTGTTAAAGGAACCTCTTTAATTTACAATAACACACCTGTTGTTGGTAGCTATGTGCGTATTGGTTTTAACCAAGAAGGCAATTGGATGCTTAACAAACTACGTTCAGATTTTGCTGCTTGCGAAAAAATTCAAACAGAAGATGATATTACAGCATCTATTACATTACCAAAAAATCAGTTTAAAAATCTAAACCAAGAGTACACAAATAAAAGTGTTAAAGTAATTGCAAACTGCGAAGCTCATTTGTTTCAAAGACCAGATGAAGCTATTGTAAGAGGTTATGATAAATTAGCAGAATTTGATATTATTTCTGATGGTAGATTTTTAACCAATTATGAAATGTTAACAAAAGAAGATGCTATTGCAATTTATGAAGACACTTTAAATTACGATAAATATACAGAACCTGTTAAAAATTTTATTAAAGAAATTATTGATAGCAAAGAAGACAATGTACAATTTGTTTTACCTTCTCATCCAAGAATTGTAGATAGAGAACCAACTAAAAACCCACGTTATTTAGAGCCTAACAAGTTTTATAATGAAACTGAAGCTTCTTACATTTCTGATGTTGGTGTACGTTTAAAAAGAAAAATTAAACAACAAGACCCAGTAATACATGTTGTAAATGCAGTTTTACCTGGTAGAAGAAATAATCCTGCAGATAGAGAAGCTGGTATTAGACCTTTAGCGGTTTACAACCCAATTCATTACCAAGAAACTCCAGAATTATTTATGGACTTTATTTGTAGTTTAACAGGTAAATCTCCATCAACTACTGGTGCTGGTTCAGAAGGTGCATTAACAAAAGCTCCGTTTAATATGTTAACACCAACAACAGATTTAAACAATGCTTTATTATCACATATTTTAACAGAATCTAACGGTTTTAGTACTGCGGCTGGTTATGTTGGTGCAGAAAATAAAATTGACCATGATGTTAGTTTATTGATTCCAGAAATTTGGGCAAGAATGGCGCCACAAGACAGAGATCCTAATTACTTAATTAAAAATGGTGCTTTAGAAAAATTAGAAGATTTTGAACACAATGGCGAAACAATTTTAGCCAGTAGATTAGGTTACAGAATTACTAAAAAATTCGCTTTACTTTGCTTAAATAGATTATTTGATGAGCCTACGGCTGTATTTAACAAGCAAATGCTTAAACCAGAATTACAAAATTTAGAAGATTTTGTAGACGGAATTAAAAACATATGCGAAGCTCAACAAAAAGTTGCCTTAAACTATTTTGAAGATGGTAGTATAGAAGCTGCAATACCGCCATTAAAAATTCTTTTAAATATTATGGCTTACGGACATTATGATGGCAAAGATATTAGTGATGTTGAATTAAGAAAATATTTTAATAGAGACTACGTAGTAAATAGCGATTGGTACAAAGAAAGATTAGTATTAAAACAACAAAGTGAAATTAAGTATTTAACAAATGAAATTAAATATTTACAAGATTTTATTAGTGATGATAGAAATGATAAACTTGTAGAAGAAATGGATATTATGGCTCGTTTAGAAAAAACTGAACAGCAATTAAATAAAGTAAAATCTGATGATTATTTAATACAATTAAATGGAACTATTGGTTTAGATCCGTTATGTAGAAAATAGTTTTAAGAAGCTTTTAGCAAAATATTAGGGCATCGCTTACAGTTGATGCCCTTTTTTTTGTATTTGTTACAGCATCTACTTTTTGGTTTTATACAATTTGTAGAACATACACTATTACATGCAAGAGATTCTACAACCGATCTAAAAGGTTTATTTTCAGTATAAAAAACAATCATTTTTCAAAAAATATTTTGCAAATATAATTATTTATTTAGAATAAATAAAAATAATATACATATCTAAAATTACTTTAAAACATAAAGTTCTGTTAAAGAAGAGTAAGTATTAGATTAATAGTTAAATATTTGCAAAAATTCCAAACCAAAAATGAAAAAAAAACTAATCTTAATTTGTATTTTTCTAAGCACAATTGCTTATTCTCAAACTAAAAAATTTTCTATCTCTGGTATTATTAAATCACAAGAAGACTCAGAGTTATTAGAATCTGCAACAGTACATGCAGAAAGATTAAAAGATAGCAGTATTGTTTCTTATACAATTTCCGAAGCAAATGGATCTTTTAACCTTGTAGGAGAAACAGGAGACTCTAAAGTAAAATTAGTAGTATCTTTTATAGGATTTCAACCTTATTCTAAGATAATAGATGTAAAAAATCAAAATCTAGGCGATTTACTATTACAAACAGAAAACTCTCTAGACGCCGTTGTTATTAGATCTAGCGCACCAATAACCATAAAAAAAGATACATTAGAATTTAATGTAAAATCTTTTAAAACAAAGGCAGATGCTAATGTAGAAGATTTATTAAAAAAATTACCTGGTGTAGAAGTTGATAATGAAGGTGCAATTACAGTAAACGGAAAATCTGTTGATAAAATTTTAGTAAATGGAAAACCTTTTTTTGGTAACGATCCTACCATAACTACAAGAAACTTAACCAAAGATATTATAGAAAAAATTCAAATATCTGACACAAAAAATAATGCGCAGGCTTTTTCTGGTGAAGATTCTGACGGAGAAAACAAAACAATTAATCTTACTATTAAAAAAGAAAACAACAAAGGATACTTTGGTAAAGTTGCCACAGGTGCTGGTACAGATAAAAGATATGAATACGCCGGTATGGGTACTCGCTTTCAAGGCACAGAAAGAATTGGTCTTTTAGCTGGTGGTAATAATATAAACTCGCCTGGTTTTAGTTTTGGTAACCAACGTTTACAATTTGGCGGTAATAATAGAAGTTTTGGTGGTGGACAAGGTATTGTAACCTCTAACAATTATGGATTAAACTACATTAATTCTTTTGGAAAAATATTTGAATTTTCTGGTGATTATTTTTACAAAAACAGTGAATCTGACAATAAATCTGCAATAAATAGAGAAACATATTTATCTGATGGTACAAGTTATTTTAGCAATTCAGAAAGTACTTCTTTAAATAACAGCGATAGCCACGAAGCTAGTATAGATTTTGAAATAGAAATAGATAGTACTTTTAGAGTAGATATTGAAAGTGATTTTAATAAAGATTTAAATACCAACAGATATAATAGTGCATCAGAAACTTTTGATAATAGTAGATCTCTTACAAACGACTCCGAAACTTATTCTGTTGCAGATTCTGATAAAACATCTTTTAATAACGAACTTAATTTTACAAAAAGATTTGGTAGTAGAGGCGCTTTTTTAAGATTAGAATTAACAGGTAATCTTAATAAAACAGAAAGTGAAGATTTAGTAAAATCTGAAACCAATATTTATGGTTCTGATGCAGAAGAAATTATTAGAGATCAGTTTTCTGATGGTGATGTAGACATAAAAGAACTTGCTAGTAAATTAACCTATCGATTACCTTTAATTAGTAGAAAATTCTTTTTAGATGTTGCTTTTTCTACAAGTAACACAAAAACTAAAAACATTAGAAGTACTTATGATTTTGATGAAACTACAAATGATTACACAAACTTTAGTGATTTACTAAGTACAGATTTTGAATATTCTGATAAAGTAAACAAACCAATTTTAAAATTAGAATTTAAAAACGAAAAATGGTCTGCATCTACACAACTTGCTTTAAATAACAGAACATTAGAAAATTCTGATTTTTTAAGACCAGAAACAAATCTAGAAAGAGAATTTAACAATTTAGAATATGCTTTAAATGTTCGTTTTAGAAAAAACAGAACAAGTAGATATAGAGTTAGATATAATTATAGAAATGACATACCAAGTTTATCTCAATTACAACCCTTTAGAGACGAATCTAATCCGTTAAATATAGTAACAGGTAACCCATTATTATCACCTTCTAAAACACACAGCATAAGGTTAGGTGCTTCTAATTTTAATTGGCAAAAAAGAACAGGGTTTTGGTCTTTTGCAAACATAACTTTAACAGATGATAGAGTTGTTGCTAAAACAATTATAGATACAAGTACATTAATTAGAGAAACAACTTACGCAAATGTAGATGGATATGTATCTGTAAATTTTGGAAGTAGTTATAGCGCAACTAAAAAATGGGAAGATTTTGGAAGCTTAAAAACAGATTTTACTCTTTTTGGTAGTTATAATAAAAACATCAACTTTAATAATGGAGTACAATACTCAAGTGAAATAACTTCAATTTCACCTAAAGTTGGTTTCGATTTTTCTTGGGATGAAGTTTTACAATTAAGACCAGAATACACAATTTCTCTAAGTCAAAATAGATATGATATAGATAGTTTTACTAATAACGATTTTATTAGCCATAATGTTAACATTACTACTTCTACAAATTTTTTAAAGAAATTTGAATGGTTAAATGATGTAAACTATAATTACAACCCTAATATTGCAGATGGATTTCAAAAAAGTGCTTGGTTTTGGAATACAACATTACGTTACTCTATATTAAAAGATCAAGGTGCTATTAGTCTAAAAATCTATGATATTTTAGACCAAAATACAAACGCTCGTAGAGTTGCAACAGAAGATTATATTCAAGATTCATCTAGTACGGTATTAAATCAATACGCAATGCTAAGCTTTACCTGGAAATTTAATAGTTTAGGAAGTGCTGGTAAAAAGTTTGAACCTAAAGAAAGAAGAGGTTATAGAGGGTAAATTAAAAAACCCATCTCATTACAAATAAACATTTTAACATAGCTAATTTACAGAATAAAAATTTATTCTGTAAATTAGCTATATATGACTGGTAAAGAAGATAAGCTAACAAATAAAAAATTTAAATTAAAACACTTACCCCAATTATTAGTTACAAGTGCTAAATCTTGGTTTAATGATGCTCCTTTTAATAAAGCTGCAATTATAGCTTATTATGCCATATTATCATTACCTGCTCTTCTAATTATAATTTTTAATTTAGTTGGATCTATTTGGGGAAAAGAAATAGTAGAAGGACAAATTTTAGACGAAATATCTAAAGCAATTGGTGCTGAAACAGCAGGTACTATTAAACAAATGATGATAAATGATGGAGATCAAAAAACTTCATTTTTCACAACAATTATTGGTATTGCAACTTTAGTTTATGGTTCTTCTGGTGTGTTTTTTCAAATACAAAATATCTTAGATAGTATTTGGGATGCTAAACCAAGATTTAAAAACGGAATTTTAGAAACTGTTTTTGTAAGATTAAAAAGCTTTAGTTTTATTCTAATTATTGTTTTTTTATTATTGATAAGTTTAGTTTTAACATCTTTACTAAGTACTTTTGAGCAAAATTTAAAACAAATTCTATCTAACGATTTAATAAACTCAATTTTCACCTTAGATATTTTTATTTCTCTAGCATCAATCTATTTTGTTTTTGCAGCAATGTTTAAGGTTTTACCAAATGCCAATGTGCCTTGGAGAGCTGTTAGAATAGGAGCTTTTTTAACATCTCTTCTTTTTGTTGCCGGTAAATATTTATTAGCAATATATTTTAGCGAGTTAGAACCAGGCTCTACTTATGGTGCCGCTGGCTCTATAATTTTAATAATGTTATGGGTTTCTTATACTAGTTTAATTTTATTTTACGGAGCACATTTTACAAGAGCATATTCAAAAAAATATCTTTTAGAACAACCTAAAAAGATTGTGGAATAATTTTTATGATTATACAACAACTTTAACATTAAAATATCTTAATAGTTTACACCAACAAACTACCTTTTTAAAATAAAAAAGCATCCATAATTTATGGATGCTTTAAATAAATATATTGAATTAAAATTATTTTTTTACAACTCTGTAAACACCTAATTCTTTTCCAACTTTAACCTTAACAATATACACACCTGTTAGTAAGTTTGACATATCTACTTCTGTACTTAAAACATTTGGTTGAACTTTTAATACCTCTTGACCTAATAAGTTATATACAGTTAATTCATCAATATTATTATCTTGTGATTTAAAGTATAATTCTTCATTTACTGGATTAGGATACATTTTAAGTCCTTCAATTACATTATCTTTAAGAGAAAGTGTACTACTTGTAGTAATTTGAAAGTTATCAACAAAAAAATCATAGCTTTCACCATCATTTACTAAGCCATCTGTTGCCCATATTGCAAACTTAACAGTAGATGCTTTACTTGTATAATCAGAAACATCTATTTCAACGGCTTCTTGTTCTGGGTTTTTTGGTAGATTTTCTGCATCCCATTTTTTAAGACTCACCCAAGTATTACTGCCTGCAGGTAAAATTAACACATGTACCTCATCATCAGAACCCATAGAGGTTGGATCTGATCCAAAAGAAGGTACTAAAGCAACATCTAGATTTAAGAAATATGTTGTACCCTGTGTTAAATCAAAATCAGGACTAATTAACCAGTCTTCAGAGTTTTTATAATGTAACTTTACTTTTGCTGAAGATCCATTTTCTGAGTTTGGATCACCTGCAAAATAACTAGTTCTACTCCAACTCCCAGACGTACCAGAAGGTCCTTCTTCAATTGAACCATTACCAGCTTCTGACCATAAATTTCCAGGGAAATCACTAAAGTCATGTAAATATGGTGGCGTAATAGAAGGAATATCTTCTGTTGTAAAACGATGTTCACTACATCCTTGTGACAATGAACCTCCATTAACTGCAACTACACCCCAATAATAAGTTGTTGCATAATCAAGATAAGAAATAGTATAAGTTGTGTTAGTTGTTGTACCTATTGATTGTAAATATCCACTATTTGTTCCAAAGTACACTTCATAACTATCAAATGGTTCTCCTCCAGAAGGCATATCCCAAGAAACTGTAACAGAATTATTAACAAGTTCTACGTCTGTAGAAAAATTAATCGGTATTAGATTTTCTGCACAATCTGGTGCTTCAGGAAAAGTATACTCTGCTAAACAAAAACTAATATCTGAATAATCATCTACATAAGCTGGGTCATTTGTTGGGTTTCCGTAATCATAAACTTGAATTACTAACTCATCTCCTATTTCCCAACCACTTAAGATAGTGTCATCAGGAGCAAATGAAGATTCACATGTAACAAGAGATGTACCTGCAGAATTCCATATTGCTATACCCGGTTCACCTAAACCATCATTCCATAATAAAGCTTCAGATGTTGCTGTCCAAGAATAAAATCTATCTCTTCCAATACTTAATCCTCCACAAGTATCGTACATACCACTTTCTGTAGTTCCATCAGCTGTAAAACCAAAATTAAATGTTGAACAGCCTGCTCCTTCAGCAGAAGGTACGATTGGTATAGCTCCTGAAAAAAGATCATTTGGTGCTGGAGGTATTGGATCTTCTGTTCTAAAACTAAATTCGGTAGCACATTCTGTAGATATACCTCCTGCATTGGCAGGAACAATGCTCCAATAATAAGTAGTAGAATATTCTATTCCTGAAACGATCATACTTGTTTCTGAGGTAGATCCTAAATTAGTTAATTCTCCAGAAGTTGTTCCAAAGAAAACATAATATGAGGTTGGTGCATCTCCTGTAGAAGGCGCATCCCAAGTTAAAGTAATCTCTTCATCAGTAAATTCAATATCAGTTTCATTATCTGCTGGCAGTAAATTTTCTGTACATGATGGTGTAGAAACTGGAGAAACAAGTCCACCAAAAACAATATTAGGAACCCAATTTCTTACAAAAAGTGCGTATGGAGGACTTGTAGGATCTGGATTATTAACATTATTAATATAAGTAAGACTTCTATCTGTTTCTGTTACAAAACAATTAAAATCGTCTCCACTGGTATCTTTTTCTTCATTATTTTCATCTATAGCAATTATTAAATTATCAACATTGTTGTAGGCAAAATCAGTAATATCAACAACAACTTTATTGTTTTCATCTAATGTAACATTACCTGAAAAAACCTGAGTTAAAGTAGAAACATCTACCCAATCATTTCCAGCTTCAAAACTTGTTTTAGATGTATGTCCAATATAGATAGTCCAATCGTTAGAGTTATCTATAGAAGTACCTGTAAAATCCCAAGTTAAAGTTGTAATATCCCCTGCTTCTACTGCTAAAATTTCTGATTGCAAGTAAATTGTCTGCGAATATGTATATTTATAAGACGGTTCTATTGGAATACCTTTTCCAGTAGATGTACCAAAACCTACACTGACTTGAGCTTTCAAATCTATAGAAATGGTAGTTAAAATTAAAAAGAGTAATAACGTAATTTTTTTCATTTATAATAAGTTTTAATAATTGAAACACGAAAGTATAAATTCTTTAATTTTTTAGTAATAAAAAAAATGCATTAATAAATGCTATTTTTATTATATTAATAATTTTTTTCGCTATATTTTATTAAATCACAATCTAATATGTTTTTAACATTTACTTTATTATAAATTACACATTTTAAATTATCAAAAACGCATTAACGAAAAACCACTTAATAAACTTAAAATCAACCACGTATTACAGCATAAAAAACCTTTAAATAGGCTTTTTATATTGATAGTACTACAAAAAAAGTATATCATAAAAAAAGCAACACATAATAAATCTAGATTAAAAAACTAGTGTGGATAACATCTTTAGCTCTTAACTGTAAATTTTAATTAACCATTATTTTTTAACTCCCAATTTCATCAAAATAACTTCTAACAAACACCATTTTGTAAATGCAGATTGTATCATATTTACACCAATAAATACACCAAACCACAACCAATTAACGCTTATATAGTAAGTTAAAAAAACAGTTAATAACACCATAAACCCTACTATCACTCTAAAATATTTATTTAACATTTTTTCTCTTTTTTAAATTTATATAAATCTTTCTATGGGTAAAACAATCGCTTTTAACGGATTGTTTGTTTTTAAATGTTGATTAAATTCTTCAATTAAATTGAATAAATTATCAATCTTTTGTTCTTCTGTAAAAGAGAAAAACAGTGTAGATTCATTTCCACTTTTTTCAGCAGCAAACCAACTAGAGGCTTTTAATATAGTAGGAACATTTTTATATCCATCAATATCTGAACTACTAAAATTTTCAATATTTGCTTTTTTAAATATTTCTAAAACATCTTTTTGATATTCTTCTACGGCTGTAACTAATACTAATTTCATAATTTTTTATTTTTATGCCCGTTCGAACGCAGTCGAGAACTAATTAAATTTTTAGGTTTCTCTTTGATCTCGACTGCGCTCGATCTGACAATTTTATTTATAATTTTTCTTTTCAATCATATAATACACTAAAGGAACCACCAACAATGTAAATACTGTTGATACAATAGTACCTCCCATTAGTGAGATTGCCAGTCCTTGAAAAATTGGGTCGAATAAAATTACAAACGCTCCAATAACCACAGTACCTGCAGTTAATAAAATTGGTGTTGTTCTTACTGCTCCTGCTTCTATAGCCGCTTGTTTAATAGGAATTCCTTCTGCTATTCTTAAATTGATAAAATCGATTAATAAAACTGAGTTTCTAACCATAATTCCTGCTAACGCAATCATTCCAATAAAAGATGTTGCAGTAAAGAAAGCTCCCATCATCCAGTGTCCTAAAATAATACCGATCAACGATAATGGTATAGCAACCATCATTACAACTGGTGCTTTAAAGTTTTGAAACCAACCAACAATTAAAATATAAATTAAGATAATGGCTCCTAAAAATGCGATTCCTAAATCTCTAAAAACTTCTAAAGTAATTTGCCATTCTCCATCCCATTTTACAGTATAATCATCTTCAAAATCTGGCTGACCTAAATACATTTCGTTTAATTTGTATCCTTTTGGTAGTTCAATTCTATTCAACTTTTCTTCCATTCCTAAAATTGCGTATGCAGGACTTTCTAACTCTCCTGCCATATCTGCCATTACATAAACCACTCTTTTTTGGTTTTTTCTATAAATACTTTTTGCGGCAATGGTTTCTTTAATTTCTACTAAATCTGCAATTGGAATCATCATTCCTTGTTTAGATTTTACTTTTAATTGGGAAATATCTGAAATGGTAGATTTTTCTTTTTCATCTAAACTTAACACCAAACCTACTTGATCTACAGCTGTTTCATCATACAACGTTGTAATTGCTCTGTTAGATAAAGCCATGTTCATGGTATATGCAATTTGTTGTGGAGCAACTCCGTACAACATTGCTTTTTCTTTGTTAATTTCAAATTGATATTCTTTTTGATCTGCTTCAACCATCCAATCAATATCAACAACATCGTCTGTGTTTTTTAAAATTTCTTGAACGCTATTCGCAATTTCGATTTGTTTATCATAATCTGGCCCGTAAACTTCAGCAACAATTGTAGATAAAACTGGTGGTCCAGGTGGAACTTCAACCAATTTTACATTAGCATTGTATTTTGCTGCAATTTTCTGAATTTCGGCTCTTAATAATTTTGCAATTCCATGGCTTTGAATAGAACGCTCTTCTTTATCAACCAAATTCACTTGAATATCTGCCATATTAGAGCCACCACGTAAATCGTAATGACGAACTAATCCGTTAAAAGTTATGGGAGCAGAAGTACCTACATAATTTTGATAATTTACCACTTCTGGTCTTGTAGATAAATACTGGGCAATTTCTTGAGTAACCACACCTGTTCTTTCTAAAGTGGTTCCTTCTGGCATATCAATTACCACCTGAAACTCATTTTTATTATCAAATGGTAACATTTTTACAGCAACAGAATTGGTAACAAATAATCCCATAGTTGCCATTAATAACAAAAATGTTCCTCCTAAAAACAACCATCTTTTTGTTCCGTTTTCTAATAAAGGTCTTTCTAATTTATTATAAATTCTATAAATTAAAGTGTCTTCTAAAGGCTTTTCTTTTTTCTCCTCAGCTCCTTTTTTATCTTTTTCTCTTAAGAAAATATATCCTAAATAAGGTGTAATTGTTAAGGCTACAAATAATGATAAAATCATTGCAATTGATGCTCCAATTGGCATTGGTGCCATATAAGGCCCCATTAAACCAGATACAAAAGCCATTGGAAAAACAGAAGCAATTACTGTAAATGTTGCTAAAATTGTTGGGTTACCAACTTCATTTATTGCATACAATGCAGCTTGTTTAAAAGGCAAACGTTTCATCTTAAAATGCCTGTGCATATTTTCGGCTATAATAATGGAATCATCAACCACAATACCTGTAACAAAAACCAACGCAAAAAGCGTAATTCTGTTTAAAGTATAATCTAACATATAGTAGCTTAACAAGGTTAAAGCAAACGTAATTGGCACAGATAAAAATACTACCAATCCTCCACGCCAACCCATTGCTAACATTACTACTAAAGTTACTGCAATGATAGAACCAATAAGGTGTAATAATAATTCAGACACTTTATGAGATGCAGTTTCACCATAATTTCTAGTTACTTCAACGTGCACATCATCAGGAATTAAAGTAGTTCTTAAATGATCTACTTTATCTAAAATAACTTCTGCAATTTTCATTGCATCTGCTCCTTTTCTTTTTGCTACAGAAATAGTTACAGCAGGATATTCTGATTTATAATCAGCAGATTTCTCACTCGCTTTTCCAAAACCTAAAGACACATAATTTTGAGGAATTTCTGGCCCATCTAAAATAGTTGCAATTTGTTTTAAATAAATTGGTTGGTTCTGTTGCACACCAACTACCAAGTTTTCTACATCTGTTACAGAAGTTAAAAACTTACCTGTATTTACTAAAAATTCCGTATCATTTTTATCAAAACTACCCGATGTTAATTGTGTATTATTGGCCTTTATCATTTCAGAAACCGACAAGAAATCTAATCCACTTGCAGCTAATTTGTCTTTGTCTAAAACAACTCTTAACTGACGGTTTCTTCCTCCAATTTTATGAGTTATAGAAACATCATTTACTTTTTTAATTTCTGTTTCTAATTCTTGAGCCATTTGGCTCAACTGAAAATCATCATAATTTTCACTCCACAAGGTTAAACCTAACATAGGTACATCATCAATAGCACGCGTTTTAACTAACGGAAACGTAACACCTTGTGGCATTTTATCCATATGTTTGTTAATCTCATTGTATAATTTTACAAACGAACGCTCAATATCTTCGCCCACATAAAACTGCACAATTACCATGGCTTTTTCGTTCATTGCAGTAGCATACACATACTCTACACCTTTAATATTCGAAATTAATTTCTCTAAAGGTTTTACCACTCTATTTTCTACTTCTGTAGGACTCGCACCTGGATATCCAACAAAAATATCTGCCATTGGCACATCAATTTGTGGCTCTTCTTCTCTAGGAATCAAAAACGAACTGTACACTCCAATCACCATAAAAACGATCATTAGCAACACTGTTAATTTTGATCCTATAAAGACTTTTGCAATTTTACCAGCTAAACCTTCTTTCATATCTCTTCTATTTTTGGGCGTTTTAACAGGCTTTCCGTTTCAATCTTTTTTTGCCATAAATGGCAGCAAAAAAAGGATTTCCACTTCAATCCTTAACGCAACTAATTAGTTATTGAATTGTAATTTTAGCACCATTATATAATTTTCCTTCAGCAGAAAGTATATAAGATTCTGAGGCAGATAAACCAGATAAAACCTCAACTTGATTACCATATGTTCTTCCTAAACGCAACCACCTTAATAAAGCTGTATTGCTTTGACTTACTGTATAAACACCAGATAATTGTCCGTTTTTAACAATAGCTTCTGCAGGAATTAAAACCATAGATGAAGAAGCAGATTTTTCTACAGGAAATTGTACAGTAGAAAACATTCCAGACAAAATAGAAGCGTTTGTTTTTGCTAAATCTATTTTTACTAAAAACTGTCCACCCGTATTTTTAGCAGAACTACTTACTTCACTTACTTTACCTTTTATTGTTTTGTTAATCGATTTTACCAATACATTAACTTCAGTTCCGTTTTTAATTTTAGAAATTTCAGATTCTGGCACCATTGCAATTACTTCAAAATTATTTGATGTTTCTAAACTAATTAAAGGCATTCCAGGATTTGCCATATCTCCATTATCAATATTTTTACTTGTAATTACACCGCTAAAAGGTGCTGTAATATTACTGTATGTAAATTGTGCATTGATTTCGTTTTTCATTTGTTTTGCAGTTTCTAAACCAGCTTTTGCCATTTCAAAATTTACAGTCATATCTTCCATTTCTTTTTGAGAAATACTATTACTTGCCATTAAATTTTTAAAACGATTGTAATTTTTTTCTGCATTATTATAAGCAGTTTGCGCTTGTGCAATTCCTGCATTAACTTGTGCTTTTTTTGCTTCTAAATCACTATTATTTATAGAAATTAATAATTGACCTTTTTTAACTTTATCACCAACATTTACATGAACTTTGGTTACAAAACCCATCATTCTTGTGCTTAAATCTGCACTATTAGAAGCTTGTATTTTTCCACTAACAGACAAAAATGGATTGTTACTATTTTCTGTAATGTTACTAACTGTAACTTTAATTGCTGGCGAGTTATCTTTAACTGCTTTTTTGTCTTTACTACCACAACTTGTTATAAATATTGAAGCTGATAATAAAGTAATTATGTAGATGTATTTTTTCATTTTAATTCGTTTTATTTTTAGGTTTCGATTGTGCTTAACTAGATAAAATTATGTCTCCTCGAGCGCAGTCGAGAGGTGTTATTCTTTAGTTAAAAACTCTAAATAGGTTTGTGTAAAATTGTACTCAAAAATTGTTTGATTGTATTCTAATTGTTTTTGTAAAAACAGGGTTTCTGCTTGTAATAAATCGGATATTTTTTCTAAACCTTCTTTAAATCTATTTTTTCTTATTCTTAAAGATTCTTTAGATTGCTCTACAGCTAAACTTGTTAACTCTAATTTGTTTTTTGCATCAATTAACTGACGTTTCACTTTGTTTAATTCTAAATTACTTTTAGATATATATTGATTGTATTCTAACTTCGATTTCTCTAATTCAGCTTTACTTTTTTGTGCTTTTCCAAAACGTTTTGAGCCTTGAAAAATATCCCAACTTAGTTGTGCACCAATAATGTATCCGTTTGCATCACCAGAAAAAACTTCATCATCATACATTTCATAACTTCCAAAAGCATTTAATCTTGGTAAAAAAGCCATTTTATCTGCTTTATTCATTTGTTCAAATCCTTTTAAAGCAAGTTCCATTGCTTTGATATCAGACCTGTTTTCTGAAATACTTTTATCATCAATATTTAGTGTAGAAATTGTTAATTTTTCTGAAGGTTTGTAAACCACAAATTCTTTATCATTCATTAAAAAAGACAAATAATTCGATGCATTTTGCACATTACTTTTAGCTGCAAATAGTTGGTTTTTAACTTCAGTAACTCTCACCTCAATATTTAAAATATCTGCTCTTTGTAAATACCCTTGTTTAAAACTATTGTTGGCCATTTCTTGATTGGCATTTGCCGTTTCTAATGCTTTTTCTAAAACTTCTACAGCTTTATAAGCCAATTGCAATTGCATGTATGCTTTTTCTACTTCAAAAACCAAATAATCTTGAGTTCTTTTTGTCTTTAAAGACATCGCTTCCATTTTAGATTTTGCTGCTTTTCTTTGATAAAAACCATCTAAATTGATAAGTGGTTGCTGAACTTCTATTTTTGTAGCAAAATTTCTTGTCGTTGTTGGGTCGTTTAACAAAGTTGGATTAAAATCGTTCTGAGTTAAAATTTCTTGATTTAATTTAGACCCAAAAGCCATTAACGGATTTGTTGTAGAAATACCTGTATGACTTGCAGTTATATTTGGTAAAAAAACTGCATTTGTTAGTCTGTAATCTGCCTTTGCTGCATTAAATTCTTCTTTAGAAATTTTAATACTTACGTTGTTTTCTTTTACCTTGGTTAATACATCAATTTTAGAAATTGGTTTTATTTCTTGCGATTGCAAAAACAAAGTTCCTAGGAATAAAGAAAGTATAAATAGTATATTTTTCATGTATCATTTATTTATCTGATACAAAAGTAAGTTGAGGAAAAACTTCTATTTGTAACCTAAGTTACATGCATAAAAAAAGAGTGCAAAATGCACTCTTTTTAGATAATATTAATATTTAGATAATTAAAAAATACTGTTTTTATTAGTAAATAAAACTTTTAAATACTTTGTTTAATTATTTAGTTTTGTTCCCTATTTTTTTCCACAAAATCCATATAACTTCTTTGTGCATTTGCACTATTAGGATAATTTTTACTGTTTTTTAGCAACAACTCTTCTGCTTGTTTATATAAGTCTTGTCTTATACACACTTTAGCTAATTGATCAACCAAAGCTTCATCTGGCACGACATTATAGCCTAATCTTTTTGATATCTGATTATAATGAGAATCTAAAAGTTCTGGAGATTTCATCGCTTTTTTTACTGGCATTTGATATCCTTTAAACACAAATCTAAAAGCATCATATTCTGCAGGTATAACCACAGAACCGTGATCTTCATTATCAAAAAATGTATAATCCCAAATAAAGTTAGCGCTGCTTTTTAAATCATTTAATTTTTTATGCAAAGCAAATAATGCGTTATGATGTTCTTCTCCAGATCCTGGATCATTAGCTTTAGCTACAAATAAAATTTTTCCTTCATGGTTTTTAGTCATCCAATTACCATCCATCGTTTTTAAAATACTTGTATTATTCCACCACATACTTGGGTCTATAGCAATATAAGCATCGTATAAATTAGGTGTATTAACAAAACAATTTATGGTTGCCAATCCACCGAAAGAATGTCCGCTTAAAATTTCGAAACCATTGGTTCTGTAATTTTTATCAACCATTGGTTTTACCTCATTCTCTATAAAACTCATAAACTTCCCATTTCCTCCAGATGTAGAAAAATTGGCACGTTTCCATTCTTTAGGAGTTTCCATTTTTGAAGGTGTTAACTCTTTTGTTCTATCTTTTTGCACAATACCTACCAAAATAATTTCTGGCATTGTAGCGTACAAATTTCTAGTTAACCAATTACGTTGTGCAACTAAATTTTCGAAATGAGAATCGCCATCAAAAAAATAAAGTACCGGATATTTTTTTTGATCATAAATAGTATCTCCGTAACTTTTAGGTAAAGAAATGTATAGTTCTCTAGTATCATCTAATATTGTTGAAGTGATATTTATCTTCTCTCCAATATTAATTTTTTCTTGTGCAAAGGTTTTACTGTTTAAAAAGATACTACAAAGTAATAGCAAGGCTTTACTATATATTTTTGTTTTGTGCATTTGTAATGTACTATTTAGGTATAAAATTATTAGATAAATTAATGAGCTTTTAAGCTACTTGGCAAGAAATTATATTTTCTTTTAAACGCATCTGTAAAATGCTGAGGGTTTTTATAACCAATTTCATAAGCAGCCTCGCTAACCGTGTTACCTTGTTCTACAATTAATTGAATAGCTTTCTCCATTCTTAAACTTGTGGTATAAGAAAATATTGGCCTGCGATAAACTTGTTTAAAATATTGTTTTAATTTGTATTGATTTAAACCTATTAAAATTGATAATTCTGGTATAGTTGGCGGGTTTTTTAAGTTTTCTCTTAATATAGATTCTGCTTTTATAATTTTTAAATAATCAATTTCTACAATTTCTTTTTCAGTAGATTTTTTGGTTTTTATATCATTTAATAAAATGGTTAGCATTTCTATAACCTTAGATTCTAAATATATTTTTTTAATACATCCCTCAAAATTACAGTTAATAATCTCTTGAATAATTATTAACAAATTAGAAGGTATCGGCTTGCTTTTATCCCACATTAAAAAAGGAGTATTGTTTTTTAAAGCTTTACCATAAGCAGAACTGGCTTCCATTAAAGAGTCTCCAAAAACTCTTTTTAAAAACCTTTTATTAAAATTAATTTCTAATGTTTTTCTTTTTGGGCTGTCGTATGTTAAAGTACCTTTTACCTTTGGTAAAAAAAAGAAATTGTAATGACCACTTGGTATGTCTACAGCTAAACTTTTGGCATTTTTAGGAGTGTATTTACTGCTACCTTCCATTTCAAAATGCATTTTCATAAAAGGAAAATCGTGCTCAACATCCATTACAAAAGGTGGAGACAGTTCTTCATTTCTAATAAAGATATGTACACCATCTAACATTATCTTCTTTATGTTAATATTTATCGAAGAACTTTCATAATGTACATCTTCTTCAATTAGATTTCCATTATGATCGCCGTCATCATAGTTTTTCACTATTTTTTTCTCTGTAAACTGATTGCTCTGAAATATAGATCTCATAGTTATTCTTTTTACGTCTTTTTTAATCCAATTTACGTTGGTATTATTCTTCTTAGTTAAAATACATTTGCCTTTATTTAAACTAATTCTAAATTACAAATGTAACATATTTAATTACTTCTTATGCAAGTATCACTTAATAATTTATGTTGATTAACATAGGTTTAACAGCTCTTTTAAAGACAATTATAGTTTTTCTTACATAAATAATTAAAGTAATTATCTAAATAAGTATTTGTAAAACAGATATAGTAAAGTATTAAAAAATACAAGTTTTTAGTTTTAGTCAACTGAATTTAAATTTATGAAATTATATACATTTTTTATTTTTTACCTACTAACAATTACGTTATGTTATGGCCAACAAACTAAAGTATCTGGCGTAGTAATTGATGTAAACGGAAACCCTTTAGCCAATGCTAGCGTTTTTATTAAAAACTCTCCAAACGTAACTTACACAGACTATAATGGTAAATATTCTATTCTTATAGAAAACAAAGAAGCTACTTTAGTTTGTAACTTCTTAGGTTTTTTACAGAAAGAGAAAAAAATTGAAAACAAAACAGGAAATATAGTTATCAATTTTAAACTTGAAAAAGATGCTTCTTTTGATTTAGAAGAAGTGGTTATAGTAGGTAAATCTAGTGTTCGTACTGTTAAAGAATCTGGTTTTAATGCTGTTGCAATAGATGCTACTCCTTTTCATAATGCATCTGTAGATTTGTCTGAAGTATTGCAACGTGCTCCTGGAGTTAAAATACAACAAGAAGGTGGTGTAGGATCTCGTACAAACGTAACCATTAACGGACTTAGCGGTAGACATGTTCGTTTTTTTATTGATGGTATGCCAATGGATGCTATGAGTTCTTCTTTTCAAATTAATAATTTACCTGTAAACCTTGCAGATAGAATTGAAGTTTACAAAGGTGTTGTACCTGTAAATTTTGGGTCTGATGCTTTGGGTGGCGCTGTTAATATTGTTACAAAAAAATCTGCAGGAAGCTATATTGATGCTTCTACTTCTTACGGAAGTTTTAATACTGTAAAAACATTTGTAAACGCAGGTTATACTTCTAAAAGTGGTTTTACAGCTCAAATTAGCGCATTTCAAAATTATTCTGATAATGATTATTTTGTAGATGTTACTATTAAAGATTTCGAAACTAATTTATTATCTCAAGAAACACAAAGAGTAAGACGTTTTCATGATGTTTACCATAACGAAGCTATAATTGCCAAGTTAGGTTTGGTTAACAAGTCTTTTGCAGACCAATTATTATTTGGTTTTACCTTAGGTAAAGAGTACGATGAAATACAACATCCTGCATATTTAAACTTAGCTTTTGGTGAAAAATATCAAATATCTAATACAATTATGCCTTCTTTCTTATATAGCAAGAAAGACTTAATTACAGACGGACTAGATGCTAGTTTTAGTGCCAATTATAATTTTGGTAGCGGGCATAATTACGACCTTTCTGACAGAGAATATAATTGGTTAGGAGATTGGGTTACCTCTAATTCTTTAGGTGAAAGTCAATATTCAGATTACGAATATAAAGACAATAACGGAACTATAAATGCCAACCTTAATTATCAAATAAATGACAAGCATCGTTTAACCATAAACAATGTAGCCAACTTTTTCTCTAGAAAAGGTGATGAAAAAACGCAAGTAGATGATTACATAAATGATCGTCCTAGAGTAAATAATAGAAACATTTTAGGTGCTAGTTTTAATAGCGATATCAACTCTAAATTAAGTACTTCTGTTTTTGGAAAAATGTATTCTTACCACGCAGAAGCATACTTAGATCTTTCTAATTTAAATGGAGTAGAAGATTTTCAAATGGTTACAAAAGAAGAAACCAAGTTTGGTTTTGGTTTAACTTCTACCTATTTCTTAAATGATAATTTACAATTAAAAGCCAATTACGAATCTACACGTAGACTACCTGTTAGCTCAGAATTATTTGGAGAAGTATTTGGTTTTTACGTAGCAAATTTTGATTTAAAACCAGAAGCTAGTAAAAACATCAACCTTGGTTTCAATTATAGTTTAGACATTAATAAAGACAATATTTTTAATATGGATGTAAATCTATTTCATAGAAGAACTACAGATTATATCCGCTTAAATATTAACTATTCTCAAGGAGAAGGAACTTATGAAAATACAGAACTTGTTAAAACATCGGGTATAGATGCAGAAATGAGGTATTCTTATAAAAATCGTTTTACAGCCAATGCAAGTTTTTCTTATTTAGAACCTAAAAACTACACAGAAGGTTCTACGTATTACGATTCTACTTTACCAAATCAACCTACATTATTTGGGCAATTTGGCGCTTCTTATTTTTTAAATGATATCTGGAAAGTTAAAAACCGTTTTGGTATAACATACAACCTTAGTTATGTAGATGAATTTTTATATGATTATGATGTATACCAAGCTTCTAACAGAGCTTTAGTGCCTTCTCAATTATCACACGATGCTAACATGACTTACTCTTGGAAAGAAGGAAAATACAACCTGTCTTTAGATTGTAAAAACCTATTAGATGAAAAATTATACGACAACTTTAGTCTACAAAAACCAGGAAGAAGTTTTTCTGTAAAATTCAGATACTTTTTTGATAAAATATAAATACAATTAAATATTAAATACCATTATAAAAACGAAAATTAATAAATATTATGAAGTCTAAAAATCAAATTTTAAGCTTATTAGCTGTTTCAGCATTACTTTTTTTTACAGCTTGTTCAGATGACAATTCAACTGAAATAGATGACATCGATGATGTAGATGATACTGTTGAAGTATCTAAATATGTTATAGCTGCCTCTTCTGGTGAAAACGATTATCTTGTTTATTCAGACAATATAGATGCAGGAACCACTTTAGATGCTACTGCCGCAGATGCAATACAATCTCCAGGAACAAGAGTTTGGGCTAATTTTGGAGAAGAAGTTTTATACGGTTTTCTTTATAACGGAGCAGATGCTTCTACCTCTGCTTCTTATATTATGAATGAAGATGGAACTATTTCTAAAAGAAATGAGTTAGCTTTAGATGTATCTATTCATACAAGAGGTGTTGTAAATGATGATATTATACTTGTAACTTCAGATAGATTAAGAGATACAACAGTTGCTCAACAAGCCTATTTTTATAAGGTAGATTCACAAACAGATGCATCAACAGAATATACTTTAGTTACAGACGATCTTTTAGAAGATGGAGAAATTGCATATTTTACAGATGTAGCAGAGTATGAAGATCAAATTATATTAGGTGCACGTAGTATTAATTCTAGCTCTTTTTCTTCAGACTATTTTAATAGTACTTATGTTGTTGTTTTAAATGATGACTTTACAGTAAACCAAGTAATAAAAGATTCTGGTAGAACAGGTTCTGTTGCAAGTCAAAAATACTCTCAAGGAGATACAGGTCTAGAGGTTGTAGAAAATGGAGATTTATACGTTTTTTCTGCAGCTCAAACAGATTATGCTACTGCAGCAACTAGTGATGTTCCTTCTGGTATTTTAAAAATTAACCAAGGTACTTATGAGTTTGATGAAGATTATTTCTTTAACATTACAGAAGCTTCTGGTGGTTATAACTTATTTAGATCTTACTATACAGGAGGAACTACTTTTATTTTAGCAATGTATCCAGGAACTGGTGATAATGCAACTTTTGGAATTGATGCAGATCGTTTTGCTGTAGTAGATGTTGCTACAAAATCATTTACTTGGGTTACAGGTTTCCCTGCAGATGCATTAGTTGGTTGGGAATATAGAGTACCTTATTTAGATTCAGAAAACGGACGTTTAATTTTAACAGCAAGTCCATCTGAAACTGAAAATTATCTTTATTCAATAGATCCAGATACTGCAACAGCAACTCAACTTGCAGAAATTATTGGAGAAAGTGCAAAAGCGGTTAGCAAACTTACTTACAAAGCAGAATAAACCTATATTTTTAATATTAAACAACCAATAGAGTCTCGATTAATTATAATATCGAGGCTCTTTCATTGGTTTATATTACATTTAAAAATTATACTTGTTAATACACCTAAACCTACTCTTCTTTGAGAATTTTAACGCTTCTTATTGCACTTGTTTTTTTATCTATACTCTCTCTATTTATTGGAGTTAAAGAAATATCTATAGTTGATATTTTTTCTTGGACAGATAAAGAGTGGTTAATAATGACCATTAGCAGATTACCACGCACGTTAGCTTTAATATTAACAGGAATTGGTATTAGCATTTGCGGACTTATTATGCAGCAAATGACACAAAATAAATTTGTGTCTCCAACAACAGCTGGTACTTTAGAAGCTGCCAAGTTAGGAATCTTAGCAACCTTGATATTTATACCGCAATCTGCATCTATTTATAAGTTAATTTTTGCTTTTGCTATTACTTTTCTAGCAAGTATTATTTTTTTAAAAATAGCAGATAGTATCAAACATAAAAGCATCATTTTTATTCCTGTTGTTGGTCTTCTATTTGGTGGTGTTATTAACTCTATTACTACATTTTTTGCTTTTCAGTTTAACATTGTACAAGATGTAGGCACATGGTTAATTGGTGATTTTTCTGGTATCTTACAAGGTAATTACGAGGTAATTTATATCTGTCTACCAATTGTTGTTCTTACTTATTTTTACGCCAATAAATTTACCGTTATAGGTATGGGAGAAAATTTTTCTAAAAACCTAGGACTAAATTACAGATCTATATTACACCTTGGCTTATTATGTGTTTCTTTATCTATAAGTGCAATTGCTGTAACTATAGGTACAATTCCTTTTTTAGGATTAATTATCCCCAATATAATTAGTCTTTTATATGGTGATAATTTACGACAAACATTACCCTACACAGCTATTTCTGGAGCCATTTTTTTATTGATTTGCGACATTGTAGGGCGTTTAATAATTTTCCCTTTTGAAGTACCTATTGGTATGACAGTTGGTTTAATAGGTGGTATTGTTTTTCTAATTCTTTTATTACGAAAAAAATGAAAATACACATAAAAAAAATAATACTTTTAGTATTAGTAGCCATAGCATTATGTGCACTTTTTTTATCTTACGACCTTCCCTCTAATTGGGGATATTCTTTTGAACGAAGAAGTTACAAAGTATTAGCAATAATTATTGTTTCTTGTTCTGTAGGTTACGCTTCTATTGTTTTTCAAACACTTACACATAATAGAATTTTAACACCTTCTATTATGGGGTTCGAAGCCGTTTACTTACTCTTTCAAACAATTATTGTTTTTTTATATGGCGATAAAACTTTTACAGTAATTAATGACAAAGAAAATTTCTTTCTTTCCATTATATTTATGTTAGGTTTTGCTTTTATCCTTTTTAAATTCATCTTTAAAAAAGAAAAGAATAATCTTTACTTACTCTTATTAATAGGCTTAGTTTTAGGAACCTTGTTTCATACAATAACATCTTTTTTACAACTAATTATAGACCCCAACGATTTTTTAATCTTACAAGGTTCTATATATGCTAGCTTTAATAAAATAAACTACCATTTACTTTGGTATGCTCTTACAGTAATAATAATTTGTTTTGCTGTAGGATTTAGACAGTTTAAATATTTAGATGTGATAAGCTTAGGGAAAGAACATGCCATTAATTTAGGTATAAATTATTTTAAAAAAGTACGTTTTTATCTATTTATTATTGGTGCTTTGGTAGCAGTTTCAACAGCATTAGTTGGTCCTATTATTTTCTTAGGTATTTTAGTTACAAACTTAACTTACGAAATTTTTAAAAGCTATAAACACGCAATACTAATACCTGCTTGCTGTCTAATTTGTATCATTTCTATTGTGGGAGCACAATTTTTAGTAGAACACGTTTTTAGCTTTAACATTGTTATTAGCATCATTATTAATTTTATTGGAGGCCTTTATTTTATGTACCTACTTTTAAAAACTAAAAAAGTATGATTAAAACAACAAACATATCAAAACAATATGGTGATAAAATTGTAGTAGATAATGTTACTATAGAAATTCCTAAAGGTAAAATAACATCTTTAATAGGTAGTAACGGAGCAGGTAAAAGTACTCTTTTAGGTACTATTGCAAGAATAATTAATGCAAACCATGGAGAAATAATTATCAATGAAAAAAATATTACTGACTACAAAAACAGAATATTAGCGCAAGAGTTATCTATCTTAAAACAAATGAATCATTTAGACCTTAAGCTTACCGTTAAAGAATTAGTAAGTTTCGGTAGATTTCCATACTCGCAAGGTAGATTAACAGAGGTAGATCACTTAAAAATTAAAGAGGCAATTGCTTTTTTAAACTTAACAGAATTAGAAAACAATTATTTAGAAGAATTAAGCGGAGGGCAACAACAACGCGCTTTTTTAGCAATGGTAGTAGCGCAAGATACAGATTATATATTGTTAGATGAGCCGCTTAATAATTTAGATATGCGTCATTCTGTTCAGATTATGAAAACACTAAAAGACCTTAGTGTTACAAAAAACAAAACCATTGTTATGGTAATTCATGATATAAATTTTGCTTCCTATTATTCTGATTATATCGCCGCAATGAAACAAGGAAAATTAATTCATTTTAATACCACTAAAAATATAATTAACCCTAAAATTTTAAAAGAAATCTATGATATCGATTTTGAAATTATAGAATCTAACAACAAACTAATTTGCAATTATTACAACTAAATTTTATAAAAATGAAAAAAAGAATTTTATTTTCTGCAACTATATTAATGTTGGCTTTAAGCGCCTGCAAAAACAACCAAAAGAAAACAGATGCAGATACTACACAAGAAACAATTTCAATTACTCATGAATTGGGAACAGTTAAAATAATTAAAAACCCTAAAAAAATAGTCGCCTTAGATTATGCTTCTTTAGAGAACCTAAAGGAATTAGGTAAATCTGTTGTTGGAATCCCAAAAAGCCATGTACCACAATATTTATCAGACTATAAAAATGATGAAAAAGTGGCAGATTTAGGAACGATGTTCGAAGTAGATTACGAAGAATTAAGTGCTTTAGAACCTGATGTTGTTTTTATTTCTGCTAGAATGAGAGCTAATTATGAAGAGCTTTCTAAAATTGCACCAACCGTTTTTTTACAAACAGACACTAATAACAACTTAGAATCTTTAAAGAAAAACCTATTAGTTTTTGGAGAAATTTTTGATAAAAAAGAAGCTGCAAATACTATTATGACGAATCTTCAAAAAAGAGTAGACACTCTTTATAAAAAAGTAAATAATACAGATAAAACAGCTTTAATGATTATGCATAATAACGGAAAATTTAGCGCTTTTGGTAAAGATTCTCGTTTTGGTGTAATTTATAAATTATTTGGTTTTAAAGAAGCGGTAAATAACATAGATGCTGCTCGTCATGGTCAAGCAATTTCTAATGAATTTATACAAAAAGCAAACCCAGATTATTTATTTATTTTAGATAGAAGTGCTGTAGTTAATAAACAAGCAACTAATAAAGAAGAAATAGAAAACAAATTAGTGCAAAACACAAAAGCATATCAAAATAAAAAAGTAATATACTTAGACCCAGAAGCTTGGTATATTTCTGGAGATGGAGTTACATCTTTCAACAAAAAAATAGAAGCAATAGAAGATAATTTGTAAATATTAAATTTATGAAAAATTCCAAGCCACCAATTGTACAAGGAGAATTTACTGTAAAACACAAGCAATACCTTACTCCTCATTTTATAAGAGTAGTTTTAACGGGTGATGTAAGTATTTTTAAAGATGCTGTTTTAGGAGATAATAACAAAGTTTTTATTCCGCCTAAAGGGGTTTCTAAATTGCACATGCGTTATTTTGATTCCGATAAAAATGAATGGATACTACCACCAAAAGAAGTACTACCAATCATGCGTACTTATACGCATAGAAATATAGATTTAGATAAAAAAGAGCTAACTATAGACTTTGTAAATCATGGAAAAAGCGGACCTGCTTCTGCTTGGGCTATAGATGCTAAACCTGGTTTTGAAATTGGTGTTGCTATGAAATTAAATAAAAAGAAACTTATACCTGATGCTAATTGGTATTTGTTGGTAGGTGATGCAACTGCCATACCTGTACTTAGCGTTATATTAGAATCTTTACCTAGTTCTGCAAAAGGAATTTGTATGATTGAAGTACATGGCAAAGAAGATGAACAGGTATTAAAAACAAAGGCAGATATAGAGTTTAAATGGTTCTATAACCCAAATCCAGAAAAAGGTAACTTTTTAATTGATAAAGTACAAAGTATTAATATTCCTGAAACAGAAAAATTTGGATATGTAGCATGTGAATTTTCATCAGTAAAAGAGATTAGAAATTATCTTCGTAAAGACTTAAATTGGTCTAGTAACGAGTTATATGCTTATTCTTATTGGAAAAGTGGTATCTCTGAAAATGAGTCTGCAAACGAACGTTTAAAAGAAAAAGAATAACGTTTAATAAAAAAGGCTATCTAAAAATTAATTTCTAGATAGCCTTTTTTTTAAGCTTTAAAATTTAACATCCAATGGATATTGTATTTATCGGTACATCTTCCATAAATAGCATTCCAAGAGGTTTCTTGTAACGGTGTATGCACAATACCAGAATCACTTAATTGATTAAAAACTTCGTTTAACTCTTGTTCAGAATCAAAATCTATTGCTAGGTGAATATTGTTTCCATTTGTAAGAGGCGTGTCTGGAGATGCATCATACATCATAATATGAAAGTTTTTAGATTTAATTTCTAAATGTTGAATTTTTTCTAAATAATTATCAGGAATATCAATTTTAGCTTCTTTATAAGTTGTTTTTTCTACAATTTCACCTCCAAAAATAGAAGTATAAAAGTTTGCTGCCTGTTGGCAATTTCCGTCAAATGATAAATATGGTCTAATTCTCATAATTCTTTTTTTAATTATTATCTACCAAATTTAACATTGTTATAAAATTTGTCTTAGCTCTTATAATTTAAAATTTAACTTATATCATTTAAGGTAAAATATTCGAACTTTTCACTAATAAAAAGAAAATATTAAACACAAAAAAGCAGCTAATTAGCTGCTTTTTTATTCATTTTATTATAAATATTTTTCACAAAAAAGAGTCCTAAAACTCCACCTAAAATAGAAACCAAACAATTGATTATAAATAACCAAACATAAAAAGTTTCGTTTTGCATTATAGACCAAGGATCAAAACCCAATCTGCCAAAAAGTTTGATTAAAAAGATAGACCCAAAAACACCAATTAATGTGTTTCCTGTAAAACCAAAAGAATATCTTTTTTTAAAATATCCGAAGGTATTTGCCGCAATAATCCCTATAAAAATACTAATTAAAGAAATTAAAGTACCTGTCATAACACATTATTTTACTTAATGTTCTCCGTAACCAACATCGTCCATTTTACCTTTAAAAACTTTGTATTGTATTACCATATAAACAGTTACCAAAACTGCTGCAATTACAAACCAATACACACCTACAGACAAACCGTACTCATCTGCAGCAACATTATACAAAGTTAAATCTGGATTTATATTATTTGTTGATGGCAATACTTTTGGGAAAATTGATGCTACTGTTGATGTTAATCCGCCAAATAAAAATAATGATGAAAACAAAAAGCCAAGTCCGTGTTTTTTAAATGATTTTACCTTAAACAAACCAAACAAGCCTGTAAAACAAATTATCGGAAAAATAATTAACCAAGGTTTTTCTATAAAATTACGAAATGGTTCTGGATCTATAATATGCCAAATAAATAACGAAATAATTACCAAACCTAACAAAACAAAATTCAAGTTAAAAACTACTTTTTTTAGTTTTTCATTGATATCAGAATTGGTTTTAAAAATAATCCAATTAGCTCCATGAATTGTTAAAGTAACTACACCAATAATACCTAATAATAACGTAAACCAATCTATAATACCTAATTGTTCTGCTTGCGGACTAAAAGTAGGATTCCAAAGTGGTAAAAAGAAATAATGTGCTTCTTGCGTAGAAACTCCGTTAACCACATTTCCTAAATTTACACCTCTTACTACGTTTCCTAAAGCAACACCAAAAAACAAGGCTAATAATAAGCTCGATATTCCAAAAGCTTTATCCCAAATGGCTTCCCACATTTTATTATGAATTTGACCTCTTAATTCTAAACCAATTGCTCTAAAAATCAGCAACCATAAAATCATCATTAAAGGCAAATAAAAACCACTAAAAGAAGATGCGTATAAAGTAGGAAAAGCAAAAAATAACACACCACCAGAAGCAATTAACCAAACCTCGTTAGCATCCCAAAAAGGACCAATTGCATTTGTTATTGCTTTTTTATCTTTTTCTTTTTTAGCAAAAAATAAATGAATAATTCCTGCGCCAAAATCATAACCGTCTAAAATTACATAAACAGCCAACATTGTCATTAAAACGATATACCAAAATAATTCCATAATTCTTAGTGTGTTTCTGGCTCTGGACCTTTGTTAATAATTTTACCTGCTAACATTAAAAATAACATTCCTAAAAGAAGATATAAACCAATAAAACCTAATAAAGTAAATAATGTATTCCCTGATGAAACTGTTGGAGATGCGCCTTCTGTTGTTCTTAACAAATCGAAAACCAACCAAGGTTGTCTACCCAATTCTGCTGTGTACCAACCTGTAGTATTTGCAATATACGGAAAAGGTAACATAAACATAATAGCCCATAAAATCCATTTTGTCTTGTATAGTTTTTTACGAAACAATTGTACTGCTGCAAGTAACATTAAACCTATAAAAATAGTACCTAAACCTACCATAATATGATAAGAATAATACAAACCAGGTACATTTGTTGGGTGTACACTTTTATCAAACTCATTTAAACCTTTAATTTCTGCATTCCAATCTTGGTAGGTTAAAAAACTTAATATGTTTGGTACAGCAATTTTGTTATCTAATTTCTTTTCTAACATATTTGGTTGCCCAATTAAAACAATTTCAGAACCTCCCTTTTCAGTTTCAAAAATTCCTTCCATTGCGGCAAAAGTTGCTGGTTGATATTTTACTACGTTTTTTGCTACCAAATCTCCCGTAGGAAAAGCCACTAATAAGCTAGAAATTAACCCAAAGACAACACCTGTTTTTACAAATATTTTTCCGAATTCATTGTGTTTATTATTCAATAAATAAAAAGCACCAATAGCAGCAACTACAAAAGATGATGTAACTAAAGAAGCAGCTTGATTGTGTAAATAAGAAGGCAATAACCAAGGATTAGAAAATAATGCGCCAAAATTATTTAAAACAAATTTTCCGTTTTCTATAATTTCATAACCTACAGGATGCTGCATCCAAGAATGTGTGGCAATGATTAAATAACCACTTGCCCAAGAACCTAAAAAAACGAGAAAACCGGTAAGAAAATGGAGTTTATGCCCTAACAACTTTTCACCAAAAAGAAAAAGCCCTAAAAAGGACGATTCTAAAAAGAACGAAAACATTCCTTCCATTGCCAATGTTTGTCCGATAATTCCACCAGTTAATTCAGAAAACTTTGCCCAGTTTGTACCAAATTGAAATTCCATAGGAATACCAGTTACAACTCCCATAGCAAAATTAAGTGCAAAAATTTTCATCCAAAATTTTGCAGCATCATTATATTTAACAATTTCTGTTCTTAAAAGCTTCCATTTAAAATACACAATCATCAATGATAAACCCATTGTTAATTGCGGAAATAAATAGTGAAATGTGATAGTAAATGCAAACTGCATTCTATCATAGAATAGCATATCTTCCATACCCTTATTTTGAAATATAAAAATACAAAAACAGCATCATTTCTCTGTAACATTTATTACAAAAAAAGAACTAAAATTAAGGTAATTTCATCAATTTAACAAACAACTCCATTTCTTGTCTATTATGATAAGAATTGTAACATTTCTCCATAATTTCTATAGAAAAATAAGATTTAAAATAAGAAAGATATTCTTCTTTTTTACCACCAAAAGGTGGATGATCTTCGTTTAATTTTGCATCAAAAAGCAATCCAACCAATTTTCCTTTCTTATTTAACAAGCTGTTCATTTTGTTGGCATATTTTTGCCTTAATTCTGGATTTATTGCACAAAAAAAGGTTTGCTCAACAATCAAATCAAAATCACCTTCTAAATCAAAAAAATCAGCATGAATTAATTGATGTTCTGGAAAATTAGAAACCCTCTTTTTAATATTATCTAAAGCACTTTTAGCCAAATCAACTACAAAAACATTTTTAAACCCGTTGTTAAAAAGGTATTCGGCTTCGTAAGAATTACCTCCACCAGGAATTAATATTTTTAGATTTTTATTGGTTAATTGATTAAAATATGTTTTTAATGGAGGTGAAATTATTCCTAAATCCCAACCAATTTTATTCTTTTGATATTTGTTTTCCCAAAAATCTTCCGATAAATTCAACATTTCTTACTTTATAGTTATAATTTAATAGAAAAATAACATTCATTTTCCTACCAACAAAATAGAGTTTATATTTGTACTGTGTTTCAAAATAGAACATTTTTATGGAAACTTTAATTACTGCAAAGAAAAATTTAAATACAAAAGGATTTTTAGATATTGAAACTCCTGATGTTAATTATGTAGAGGAAATTTTAAGGCTGAAAAAAGAAAAGAATGCAGTTCTTTTAGCACATTATTATCAAATTGATGAAATACAAGAAATTGCAGATTTTGTTGGTGATAGTTTAGCATTAGCACAACAAGCAGCCAAAACAGATGCAGATGTTATTGTTTTTGCTGGTGTGCATTTTATGGCAGAAACGGCAAAAATTTTAAACCCAACAAAAAAGGTTTTATTACCAGATTTATTAGCGGGTTGCTCTTTGGCAGACTCTTGTCCGCCAGAAGAATTTTCTGCATTTAAAAAACAACATCCAAATCATAAAGTAGTTACTTACATTAACTGTTCTGCAGAAATAAAGGCTTTAAGTGATATTGTTTGTACCTCATCTAATGCAAGAAAAATAATTGATTCTTTTCCAGAAGACCAACCAATAATTTTTGCTCCAGATAGAAATTTAGGTGATTATTTAAATAAAGAAACAGGTAGAGAAATGTTACTTTGGGATGGTGCTTGTATGGTACATGAAGCTTTTTCAATGGAAAAGTTAATTGACTTATACAAAGAACATCCAGATGCAGAATTAATTGCACACCCAGAATCTGAAGCTCACATGCTTAAAGTTGCCAAATATATTGGCTCTACATCTGGTCTTTTAAACCATGTAAAAAATAGCAATAAACAAAAATTTATTGTAGCTACAGAAGCTGGTATTTTGTATGAAATGATGCAAGAAAACCCTGATAAAATTATTATTCCTGCGCCAGCAAAAGAAGACAACACTTGTGCATGTAGCGAATGTGCGTACATGAAAATGAATACAATGAAAAAATTGTATTTATGTTTAAAACACGAATTACCTAATATTGAAGTTGAAAGTGAATTAGCAAAAAAAGCTATTTTACCTATTAACAGAATGTTAGAACTATCAAAATAATAAAATGACAGATAACAATAAGGTAATTACCTCAGATTTTTTAGTGATTGGATCTGGAGTTTCTGGGCTAACTTTTGCACTTAAAATAGCCACAAAACACAAAGATGCTAAAGTAATTATTGTTACAAAAGATTCGCAAAGTGAATCTAACACCAAATATGCTCAAGGAGGTATTGCCACAGTTTTTAATAAAAATGTTGATAGTTTTGAACAACATGTGCAAGACACTTTAATTGCCGGTGATGGTTTGTGTGATGAAGAAGTAGTTAGAATGGTTGTTGAAGATGCACCAAAAAGACTGCAAGAATTAATAGCCTGGGGCACACAATTTGATAAGAATGAAAATGGATATTATGATTTAGGTAGAGAAGGTGGCCATTCTCAAAACAGAATTTTACATCATACAGATATTACAGGTGCAGAAATTGAACGCGCTTTATTAACAAAAGTTAATGCCTTGCCTAATATTGAATTTTTAACGCATCATTATGCAATTGATTTAATTACCGAACATCAAGTTAAAAAGAAAAAAACAAAAAGAAACAGCAAAATTTCTTGCTATGGAGCTTATGTTTTAGACATTAAAAAATCTAAAGTTATTACTTTTATAAGTAAGTTTACCATTTTAGCTTCTGGCGGAAATGGTCAAGTTTACGAAACTACTACAAACCCAACAGTTGCTACTGGAGATGGTATTGGAATAGCATATAGAGCTAAAGCAGAAATTTCTGACATGGAATTTATTCAGTTTCATCCAACAGCTTTATACAATCCCGGCGAATATCCTGCCTTTTTAATTTCTGAAGCCGTTAGAGGTTTTGGTGCTAAATTAAGAGATTTTAATGGTAATTTATTTATGCATAACTATGATGAAAGAGAAGAATTAGCTTCTAGAGATATTGTAGCGAGAGCCATAGATAACGAATTAAAAAAGAGTGGTAAGCCACATGTATATCTTGATTGTACGCAATTAGATATGGAGAAATTTAAAGATCACTTTCCTAATATAACAGAAAAATGTGCTTCTTTAAATATTGATGTTTCTAAAGACTATATACCTGTTGTACCTGCATCACACTACATTTGTGGTGGTGTAAACGTAAATAAAAACGCAAAAACATCTATTAAAAAACTATATGCTTGTGGAGAAGTTACTAGAACAGGTCTTCATGGCGGTAACAGACTAGCTTCAAACTCTTTATTAGAAGGTTTAGTTTATGCACACAATGCTTTTGAAAACATTTCTAAAAAGTATAAAAAAGCAAAATTACCTGAAAATGTGCCTCAATGGAACGACGTTGGTGTTGTAAAAAACATGGAACAAATTTTAATTTCTCATGATAAAAACGAAGTTAAAACTATAATGACCAATTATGTTGGTATTGTAAGGTCTAACGAACGTTTAAAGCGTGCTGAAAAAAAATTACGTGTTTTATACGAAGATAATAAACGTTTGTATGATAACTCTGAACTATCAGTAGAGTTATGTGAGCTAAGAAACTTAATTACAACAGCTTATTTAATTACACAATTTTCTAAAAAAAGGACTAAAAACTGTGGAGGTTTTTACAGCCTAGATTGTATTTAATTATTCTGTAAACTTTTTTACCAGCATAATTAAATCGTTTTTTTGTACAACGCCAGATTGACGCCAAACTTGTTTACCTGACTTGTATAAAACTAAAGTAGGCACACCTTTTACTTGGTATTTTGCTGCAATAGCCTGGTTTTTATCTACATCTATTTTAATGATAGATATTTTTTCTCCTAAAGATTGTTTTACATCTTTTAAGATAGGACTCATCATTTTGCAGGGTCCACACCAAACAGCAAAAAAATCTACTAAAACAAGCTTATTTTGATTTATTATATCAGAAAAACTACTCATATTAAAAAAAATATCAACGTTAATTATAATTCTAAGACTTTAATACTGTTTCTAAAAAGTTTTATTTTATGTTCATTTTCTAACTTTTTTAATAGTCTAGAAATAACAACTCTAGAGGTGTGTAAATCTTCAGAAATTTGTTTGTGGGTAACTTGTAAAACATCATTATGTGTAACCATAGCTTTGTCTTTTAAATACTTAAAAAGACGTTCATCCATTTTTAAAAATGCAATTGTATCTACAGCTTCTAGCAACTCTTCCATTCTATTATGATAGCTCTGTAAAATATAATTTTGCCATGTTTTATATGTACCTAACCAAGTTGCCATGTTTTCTTTTGGCAACATAATTAATTCTACATCAGTTTCTGCAACCGCTCTTATTTTACTTTTAGATTGCCCCATACAACAAGAAAGTGTCATAGCGCAAGTATCTCCTTTTTCTAAATAATACAAAACCAATTCATCACCATTTTCATCTTCTCTTAAAATCTTTATTGCGCCAGAAATTAATAGCGGCATCGATTTTATATAATCACCAATTTCTATAATTATAGTATCTTGTTTAAAGCTTTTTTTAACACCAATTCTACCTATTTCATTAATTAGTTCTTCCTCAAAAAGGTAATCAAAACTCTCTTTAAAACTAGTATTCATTAAATTATTATTTGTAATGATTAAAGTTAAGTAAATTTTTAAAAGTAAAACTATTCATTATACTTTATTTAAACAAAAAGTCCGAGTTTAAAACTCGGACTTTTATAACTAAACACTACAAATAACCATTTCTTAAGTTTCTTATTTAATATTTATAAAAAAAGAAATACAGCAACAACTAGGTATACAACAACCAATGCAAAAAACCAATTAAGATCTTACCAAGCGTCTAAAAAACTATAAGTATGATTAAAAATTCACTTTCAATAAAACTATGGTTCAAAATTACAGAGAAACTTTAATTAGGTTTATGACAAAAATCAGTTTACTTAAAAATTAACATTTAAGATATCTCCACTTAGTTGTAATAATTGTAACTCTATTAATTTTGCATCAAATTTTGCATTATTTAAAGCTGTTTTTGCATTAATTAAATTAATTTGAGCTTGTCTAAACTCTATAGATGTAATTTGCCCTAATTTGTAACGCTCTTCTGTTCTGTCAAAATTATTTTGTGTAGTGGCTACATTTGTTTCTTGAGCACCAATTATAAATAATTGGTTTTTATAATTATCCCAAGTATTTTTTAAATTATTTTTAATGGTAATTTTTTGTTGCTCTAATAATATCTGTTGGTTTTCTAATGCAATTTTAGCATTTGCTATATTGGTTTTTGTACTTCCTCCATCAAATAAATTCCAAGACAAACTTAAACCTGCATTTAATCCGTTAGACGATGTTGCTTTTGGTTGAAAAACGTTTGCTATGTTTTCATTTTCGTTTTTATTCCACCCATAAGAAGTGGTTAAACCTAAAGTTGGTAAATAATTTGCTTTATTTATTTTAATATTAAACTCGCTAATTGCAATGTTCTTTTTATTTTGATTCAATAAAGAATTATTGGCTAAAGTTTTAGTTTCTAAATCAGCAAAATTTAACATTTCTGCAAAATCTACCTCTGTCTCTACCACATAATTCACTTCTTTTTCTATCCCTAAAATAATGTTTAAACCACGTTTTTCATTACTTAATTGTTGTTCTGCAGAAATTAAAGCAATACTATCATTATTAACATCAACCTCTGCATTTAACAACTCTAACCTAGTAGATTGACCGTAATCATATTGATATTTTGCACGAGATAATCTTTGTTTAGAAATGGTTAAAGCTTCAGACAGATTATCTTTATTTTCTGATAAACGCGCTATTTGAAAATACGAAGTAAACAACTGTAAATAGGTGTTTTCTATAGTTTCTTTAGCTTCTAATTCGGTTAAATTATATGTTTCTTTTAATTGCTGATAATTGTACTTTCTACCCAATCCATCAAAGAGGGTATAATCTAAACCAACAGAAGTACTATAAGACTTTGTAACGGCTCCAATTGTACTTGTTTCATCTCCTTGTTGTGGAATATTTGTTTGATTATTTCTACTATAATTTGCACCAGAAGAAACCGAAACCGTTGGCAAAAAACCTGTATTGTAAATACTTTTATTATTCTTTGCTACTTCTATATTATTATTTGCAATTTTTACTCCAAAATTATTTTCTAAAGTAATAACTAATGCTTCTTTTTTTGTTAAAATCTCTTGTGATATTCCTTGTATAGCCGATAAAAAAACGACCAATAATATTGTATTTTTAATGATCTTCATCTTCGTCAAATTTAGATTCTATAATAGCACTTTCTACTTCTTCTTTGGTTACATTATCGCCTGTTTTTAACCACTTAATTCCTACTTTTATAGAATTAGATACAGACAATAGTAATGGCAACATTACCAATGTTAAAATGGTTGCAATGGCAATACCATAAGAAATAGAAATTGCCATAGGAATTAAAAATTGTGCTTGTCTACTTTTTTCTAACATTAATGGGGCTAAACCTGCAATTGTTGTTAGAGATGTTAAAAATATTGCTCTAAAACGAGACTGCCCTGCAGCTACCAAAGCATCATCAAACAACATACCTTCTTTAAGGTAACTGTTAAATTTACCTATTAAAACCAATCCATCATTTACCATAATACCTACCAATGCAATAATACCCAACCAAGATAAAATGTTAATTGGAAAATCATGAAAATAATGCCCTAAAACAACACCAATCATACTAAAAGGAATCATTAAAAGTAATAAAATAGGTTGACTGTAAGAACGGAACGTAAATGCAATTACAATGTAGATTAACGCTAAAATTATCCATTTTAAATATTTTAAAGAATCTAAAGTTTTGTTTGCCTCTCTATTTTGCCCTTCGTATAATGGAGAAACAGAGTGATATTTAGAAGTAATTAGCGGCATAATATTTGTCTTAATGTCTTCTAAAATTTCTGTAGCACTTTCTTTAGGATCTTTTAAATCTGCAGAAACCTGTATTTCTCTTTTACCACTTAAATGGTTTATTGCAATATCTCCTCTTTTAATTTGATAATTTCCTATTTCAGAAAAAGGAATTCTTGTTCCGTTTGGAGCAACAATACGCATATCATCTAAGTTTTTAATAGATGCTCTATCTTCTCTATTATAACGCACCCAAACTTTAATTTCATCTTGTCCTCTTTGAAAACGTTGAGCTTGAAAACCGAAGAAACCGTTACGAATTTGCGCCATTACAGATTGCAAATTTAGTCCTAATAAATACGCATTATCTTTTAAAGTAATATTTACTTCTTTAATCCCAGCAGGATCATTATCAGAAATATCTTTTAATAAAGGATTGTTTTCTAGTTGTACTTTTAATTCTTCTTTTGCTGCTTTTAACTCTTCTATATTATTACCCAACAAAGAAACTGCAATTGGGTTTCCTCCAAAATTACCTCCAGAACCAAAGATTAAACTTTCTACTCCGTAGACTTTTCCTACTTTTTCTCTTAATGTATTGGTAATTTCTGGTGATGAAAACTCTCTGCTTTCTCCTGGCAATAAATTAATTGTTAATGTAGCATTTGCACTACCAGGACCAACTCTTTTTATAATATTTTGAACAACCTCTTCTTTACCAGATTGTTTATCTGTATATTCTTTACCAACAAGCCAAGCTTTTTCTTCTATTATAGAAATAATAGAATCTGTTATTCTTTCATTGGTTCCTTGTGGCATTTTTAGTGTTACTTGTATTTTATCACTTGCAATAGAAGGGAAAAATGAAGTTCTTACAATACCACCATTTAAAGATGCTATACTAAGTACCAATAAGGCAATAGGTATAGAAAAGGCAAATATTTTGTTTTGTAAAGAAAATTTTAAAAATGGCACATAAAATTTCTCATTTATTTTAGTTAAACCACCATCTGCAAACTTATTTATTTTATTAAAAAAGCCATCAAGTCCGTTGGCTTTAACTTCTTTACCATTTTCTAACTTTTTTCTGTTTAAAGCTTTAGAATGCGCAATGTGTGCTGGTAAAATAACTAAGGCTTCTATTAAAGAAACACTTAATGTTAATAGTACAATTGTAGATACTTCACTAAAGAAATTACCAATTCTTCCATCCACAAAAAACAACGTAGAAAAAGCGATAATTGTTGTTAAAATTGCAGAAATAATTGGCGGAATTACCTCTATTGTTCCGTCTATTGCTGCTTGTATTTTACTTTTTCCTAAATCGTAATAATGATGGTAAATATTTTCTCCAATTACAATTCCATCATCTACTAGAATACCAATTACAATAATCATCCCGAAAAGGGATAAAATATTAATAGTTACATCAAACTGAGATGCAAAAATAAACATTCCTAAAAATGCTACAGGCAAACCAAAAGCTACCCAAATTGCCAAACGTAAGTTTAAAAATAAAGCTAAAAAGAACAAAACAAGTAAAATACCAACAATACCGTTTTCTACCAAAAGCCAAGTTCTACCTTGTAAAGTTTCACTTCTATCATCAGTAATATCTAAATATACTTTTTGGTTTTCTTGATTAAATTTTTCTATGTACTCTTTAATCTTTTCTGCTGACGACAGTAAATCTTCATTATTGGTGTTACTAATAGAAATATCTATAGCTAAATTACCATTATAGTATAGCCTGTCTGGTGTTTCTGACCATGTATCTTTAACTTCTGCTATGTCTTTTAAACGAATTATGTTTCCGTTTGGTTCTGTTCTTACAATTAAGTTTTGCAGTTCTACACCGTAATAAGAACGATTACTTGCTCTAATTAAATAGTCTTCTTCTGGTGTTTTTATATTACCACCAGTTATTAAAAGGTTAGAGTTTTGTACAGCCGTTGCTACTTCTGCAAAAGATAAATTATAAGCACGTAAATCGTTTTCTTTAACTGCAATTTCTATTTCTTCATCTGGAAAACCAGAAAGAGAAACTTGCGAAATTCCTTCGATACCTCTTATATCATTTTCTATATCTCTTGCATATTGTTTTAAAGATTTTAGGTCGATATTTTCTCCACTTACAGTAAAACTAATTGTAGATCTTATATTTTCTACTTTTGCAATAACTGCTGGCTCCATACCAGAAGGAAAAGAAGGAACTCTGTCTACGGCATTTTTAACATCCGATAAAACAACATCTATATCTTTACCCTTTTCTACCTCTATACTTACTGTTGCAGAATTTTCGCTAGAAACCGATGTTACACGCTCTACACCAACAATTCCTTTTAAGTTATCTTCAATTTTTAAAACAACACCTTCTTCCATTTCTTGAGGTGATGCCCCAGGATACGCTAAAGAAATGCTTATTAACTCTGACTCTGTTAATGGAAAAAAAGACGATTTCATTGTAAAAGCGCCTACCAAACCAAATGCTACAAATGCAATAATAAATACATTAACAGCAACAGGATATTTTATAAAATAAGTAATTATTTTTTTCATGTAATTACTTTTTATTAATTTTTACAATCATACCATCAAAAGCACCAGGTAAAACTTGTGATAATATTTTTTGATTATTTTCTAAACCTTTTATCACCACATTTTCATCACCAAAATAAACAGGGTCTACATTTACCAGTGTTAAAATACTATCGTTTTTAACGGTATAAACTGCTTTATTGTTTACTAATAATTTTCTAGAAATTTCTATTGCATCTTTTTCTGATTTACCCACCAAGTTTGCCTCTAAAAACATACCTTCTTTTAAATCGTTATCAGAAATCTCTACATAAGCCTTTATAGTTTGTGATGTTTGATCTACTTTTCCGTTTACACGCACAACTTTACCTGTATAATTTTTTGTTTTTTCTAAATTAGTTAAAGCAACAGAGTTACCCACTTTTAATAAATCTGCAAATGCCGCATTTATAGAAACTTCCATTTCATAAACACCAGGTTTTATATATTCTCCTAATTTTTGCCCTGTTCTTACTAAAGTTCCTGGGCTTACTAATGCTTCTGTTAAAACACCTGTAAATGGTGCTCTTATTTGGTGTTTAGTTAAGCGTACTTCTAAATTTTTAACATTGTAATATGCTGTTAAAATACCTCTACCAGTAATAAAGTATTTTTCTTTATCCGAAGTAAAACTTGGTAATTTTGGAGTAGTTTTTTCTAAATCGAAACTCTGTAGATAGCTTTCCCATTTTTTAAATTCTGATGGATAATCTAAACGTAAATCTGGTAAAGTAGAAGTTATTAAATTATATAAATTACTTTTTTGAGATTGAATGCTTGCATAAAACTCATCACTATTTAAACTTAATAAAACCTCTCCTCTATTATAATTAGAACCCGCTTTAAATGGCTTATTAGATGTTTTTAAAAGACCTTGTACTTCAGAAAAAATTTCTATTTTATCTTTAGCAACCAAACTACCACTTGCTGTTAAAACAATATCAACTTCTTTATTATCAACCTCTTTAACAAATACAGATTTAATTTCTCTTGAAAATTTTGGTTTTGGTTTTGTATTATTATCAATTAAGAATTTTCCTAAAAATATAGCACCAATAGCAAGTGCTACCCCTAAGACAGATAGTATTGTTTTCCTCATAATTAGTTAGTTGTACTTTATAATTTAAGCTCTATAAAGCATTATAGTTTTGCAAATATAGTTTTAAGACATCTAGAATGGTAAATAGTTTACAAATAAGAATGTTAAAGAAACGTTATAATTACCCTATAAACCTTAAAGTTTAATGCCTTTTTAACAATAAACTTTAATAAATCTTTGTTTTAAATTCATTATTTAGATTTATTATAAATAATTTGCATTTATCATCTTTGTAAAATACATTTGTCGAAATTTTATTTATAATAAATCTAAATAAACACAAATGAAATATCAATTATTAACTTTATTATTTTTAACCTCTTTATTTACATTTGGTCAAAAATCTACAATAACAGGTGTTATAAAAGACAATTCTAAACAACCAATACCTGGGGTAAATATTTTAATAAAAAACACAGAATACGGAACACAAACCAATGAAAATGGAGAATTTAAGATAGAGAATATTAATTCTGGAAACTATGTATTATCAATTTCTTATCTGGGTTTTAAAACTAAAGAAATTAAAATCGCTACTATTAAGGGAGAAACAAAAAGCTTAGGTACAATTGTTCTTTTTGAAGGAAATGAAATTTTAGGAGAAGTAATTATAGAATCTAATAGAAAAAATAAATTCTCTAGAAAACAAAGTGCTTACGTAGCAAAAATGCCATTAAAAGACATAGAAAATTCGCAAGTTTATAATACGGTTACCAATCAATTAATTGTATCTCAATCTGTAAACACGCTAGATGATGCTTTAAAAAATGTAACAGGTGTTTCTAAACTATGGTCTTCTACAGGTAGATCTAATGATGGAGCTGCGTTTTTTAGTAGTCGTGGTTTTTCTGTACAACCTCAACTTGTAAATGGTGTGGCTGGTATTACCAATAGTTTTATAAACACCTCTAATATAGAGCGTTTAGAAGTTATAAAAGGGCCTTCTGGTACTTTATTTGGTAGCGCTGTAACCTCTTACGGAGGTTTAATAAATATAGTTACTAAAAAACCTTACAATGGTACTGGTGGTAACATTTCTGCTAGTTATGGTTCTTTTGGATTTAACAGAGTAAATGCAGATATAAATGTAACAGATAAAAGCGAAAAACTTTCTTTTAGATTAAATACTGGTTATCAAAACGAAGATAGTTTTCAGGATGCTGGTTTAAAAAAATCACTTTTTATTGCACCTGCACTTTCTTATAAAGTAAATAACAATTTAACATTTAACTTATCTTACGAGGCAAACTCTACAGAACAAACTAACGGTGTTTCGTTATTTTTAAACAGATCTGCACCACTTTATTTTACTGATATTGCCTCTTTAAACTACGATACCAACTTATCTTTTACAGATAATAGCGTAACAATTGAAAGTCCTACTCAAAATTATCGTGCAGAAGCTGCTTGGAAAATTTCTGATAATTGGTCTTCTCAAACAATTATTGCTGGTAGTACTGCAAAATCTACTGGTTTTTATACTTATTTATGGGATGCTGCAGATTGGACAGATCCTTCAAATCCTGTTGGTACACCATATTTTGCACTTTATGCTCAAGATTTAGATACTAAAACAAAAGCTTTTAATGCACAACAAAACTTTGTAGGTGATTTTAAAGTAGGTGAATTAAGAAATAAATTACTAGTTGGTGTAGATTATTTTTCTAAAAACATTGTTGATAAAAGCTCTAACTGGGGATACTTACACACGATAACTCTTGATGGAAATTTACCTTTTGGAGAACCTGAAGTTAATGAAGATAATTTAAATACAGCATTATCTAATTCTGGAAATTTAAATAGTGATGTAGATCAAAATATTTTTGGTGCTTATGTTTCTGATGTAATTAATATTTTACCAGAATTATCTGTTATGGCAAGTGTACGTTATGATAGATTTCAATACGAAGGAGACAAAAACACCAGCGATGATGATGAAACAGAGTACACAAAATCTACATTTTCGCCAAAATTTGGTATTGTTTATCAACCTGTATTAGACAAAGTTTCTATTTTTACAAACTATCAAAATGGATTTTCTTACATCAATCCTCAATATATAACAGATTACTCTACAGGTACGGCAGTTACAACATTACAATCTTTTGATGTAGAAGAGGCTAATCAGTTTGAATTTGGAGTAAAGACAAATATGTTTAATAATAAATTAGAAACTACTTTAAGCTATTATAACATTAATGTACAAAACAAATACTTATTTTACTCTCAAACTCAAGACGCAAAAGTTAACAGCCAAGGTTTTGAATTAGATTTAAATACCAACCCAATAAACGGTTTAAATATACATACTGGTTTTAGTTATAATGATTCTGAAGTAAAAGAATCTCCTTCTGCAACTTATTTAGAAGGTTTACGCTACCAGGAAGCAGGACCAGATGTAACTTACAACTTTTGGGCAGATTACAAATTTAACCAAGGTATTGTTAAAAACTTAGGTATTGGTGCTGGTTTTAATGGAGCTAGTGAATATGATACAATGGTAGGTTATAAATTTGCAACTGGTAGTTTTTATTTACCAGCATACACTATATTTAATGCAGCTATATATTACGAAACAGATAAATTTAGAGCAAGTATTAAAGCAAACAACTTTACAGATAAAGAATATTACACAGGTTGGAGTACAGTAACACCAGAACAACCTAGATCTTTTCTAGCTACTTTAACTTATAAATTTTAATTAAAAACATATTTTTGCAAGGGCAATCCTAACAGGTTGCCCTTTTTATATTTTAAATAATGAGCTTTAAAAAAAACATACTTACGCTTCATAAAATTCTAGGTCTACTTACCGGAGTTGTTGTTTTTATTCTTTCTATAACTGGTTGTTGTTGGGCTTTTAAAGATGAAATAGAAAGTTTATATGAAGATTATAAATATGTTAAACCACAAAACAGCTCTGTTTTAACAGCAACAGAAGCCAAAGAAATTGCTCAAACTGTTTTTCCTGATAAAGAAATACACGGTGCATTATTTAAAAATTCTAATAACGAAGCTATAGAGGTTATTTTTTACGAACTAGAACCAGAGTTTTATAGAAGCGTTTTTTTAAACCCGTATTCTGGTAAAATATTACATACAAAAGACCACCTTTCTGGTTTTTTTGCTTTTGTTTTAAAAGGGCATGTTCGTTTATGGTTGCCCGCAGAAATAGGTGAAGAAATAGTTGGTATTTCTGTACTGCTTTTTATACTAATTATAATTTCTGGTTTTATACTTTGGATGCCCAAAAAGCGAAAAAACCTAAAACAACGTTTAAAGTTTGATTGGAAAAAATCAACTCGTTGGAAAAGAAAAAACTTCGATTTACACAGTATTATCGGTTTTTACGTATCTTTTTTAGTATTAATTATTTCTTTTACTGGTGTTGTAATGTCTTATGAATGGTTAAGTGCAACTTATTACAAAAGTATTGGGGGCGATAAAACTGCCTACTTTATAATGCATGAAAACACAAAAAAAATTGATACACTTACTAAGTTTGTATCTCCAATAGACAAGTTAATTCCTAAATTAAAGAAAGAAAATCCAAAAGCAAAAAGTTTCGAAATTCATTATCCTCACACCAAAGAAACTAGCATTTTATTAGAAGTAGCAAATAGCGATGGCTTGCATTATGATATGGATTATCGTTTTTTTAACCAAAGTGATTTATCAGAAATAGAAACACAAAGTGTTTACGGTAAATATAATAACGCCACAATATCAGACAAAATTTTGTTAATGAATTATGATATTCATATTGGTGCAATTGGTGGTTTGGCTGGTAAAATATTAGTTTTTTTAATAAGTTTACTAACGGCAACTTTGCCAATAACAGGTGTTTTATTGTGGTACGGAAGAAACTACAAAAAGAAAAAAACACGCGCATAAAGTATACTTTAATTAATCACTTTTTTTCAGCATCTTTATATTTTCATAAAAAGAATAAAGATGTCTTCTAATTTCAGATTAACTCGTGCTTATAAAAATGCCAAAAGAATTTGCTTTAATGAAAATTCTAAATTTGTATTTTTTAGTGACTCTCATAGAGGCGACAATAGTTTTGCAGACGATTTTGCTCGTAATAGAAACATGTTTAAATATGCTTTAGAGTATTATTATAAAAATAATTTTACCTACATAGAACTTGGTGACGGTGATGAACTTTGGGAAAACAGAAATTTTACAAGAATTTTTAAAGCAAACAAACACATCTATTTATGGCTAAAAAAATTTCATGATAATAACAGGTTACATTTTATCTGGGGTAATCATGACATGAAATATAAAAATAAAGAAACGGTACGTAAGAATTTATATCATTTTTACGACACAGTAACAGATACAACTAAAGATTTATTAGTGGGTGCTTCTTTTTATGAAGCAATTGTTTTAGAAGATGAAAAAACAGGAAAAGGAATTTTTCTTTTACATGGCCATCAAGCAGATTGGTTTAATTATGTGTTCTGGAGATTGAGTAGTTTTTTGGTAAAAGTACTATGGAAACCTTTACAAATTTTAGGTTTTTCAGACCCTACAAGTCCGGCTCAAAATTTTAAAGAACGTATAAAAGTAGAAAAAAGATTAGAAAAATGGATTAAAGCAAACAATAACCAAATGATGATTACTGGGCACACACACAGACCTCGTTTTCCTGATAAAAATGAAATCCCTTTATTTAATGATGGTTCTTGCGTACACCCAAGATCTATAACAGGTATAGAAATAGAAAACCATAAAATTACTCTAATTAAATGGCATATTATTACCAACAATAGTGGTATTATACAAATTAAAAGAACCATTTTAGAAGGCCCGGAAAACTTAAATAATTACATGAAATAATTTGATTTGCTGTTCTAATACAAATACCGCATTATTTTTTTCTTCTATTGATGAAATTCCTACACAAATTTGGGCGGAATTAAACTGTACAAAAAACATTTATTTTCATCCAGATTACTTAAAATCATTAGAAAAAAATCATTCAGAAATCACCTTTTCATATATTGTTTTGGTTGATAAAAATAATCTTCCAATTGCTTTTGCAAGTATAAAAATTGTTGATTTTCATTTAAACTCAATAAAAAAAGAGTTTGAGTTTTTAAAAAACATTGGCAGAAAACTACATGTTTTTTCAGATAAAAAAATTCTAAAATTATTAATCTGTGGTAACGTTTTTGTTAGCGGAGAACACGGTGTTTTTATTAAAGACAATCAAGATAAAAAAGCCATTATAAAAGAACTCGCAAAAAACATTCAACATTTTGTAAATGCCGATAAAAACTTTAAAAATAAAATTGATGCATTTTTAATAAAAGATTTTGCAAACGAATCTCTGTTAATTACAGATGAGTTAAAAGATTTTAATTATCATCCGTTTTCTGTAGAACCAAACATGAAACTTAAAATTGATAAAAATTGGCAAACTTTTGATGACTATTTAGCCTCAATGAAAACCAAATTTAGAGTAAAGGCAAAAAAAGCTTTTAAACAAAGTATAAATATTACATTTAAAGAAGTTACCCTTAAAAACATAGATAAAGAGCTTCCTAAAATGACAGATCTATACCAAAAGGTTACTACAAATGCCAATTTTAATTTAGCTAACTTTAATCTAGAAACTTATAAAAGTTTAAAGAAACAATTTGGCGACAATTACATTTTAAAAACCTATTGGATTAATAATAAAATTGTGGGCTTTATCTCCGGAATCGTAAATAACAATTCTTTAGACGCACACTTTGTTGGCATAGATTATCATTTAAATAGAGAACACGCCATATACCAAAGAATGTTATACAATTACATAGAAATTGGTATCGAAAAAAAATTAAGAACTATTAATTTTGGCAGAACTGCTAGCGAAATAAAAAGTTCTGTTGGTGCAGAACCAGAAGATTTAACCATGTATCTTCGTCACAAAAAAAGCATTACAAACAAAATTTTAAAGCTATTTTTGCAAAGAGTACAACCTACTCCATTTCAACAAAAATTTCCGTTTAAAACTGTAAACTAATTTTATGAAAGATAATAAAGAACTCATAGATTTATTAAATTTAAAAGAAATTAAAAAAGATACTTATTCTGGAGAAAGTGTTACAATTGGTAACTCTATTGTATTTGGCGGACAAGTTTTAGCACAGGCTATAAATGCTGCATACAGAACAATACCAGAAGGTCGTTTTTTACACTCTTTACATTCTTACTTTTTAGAAGCCGGAGATTTAACCTTACCTATTACGTACAAAGTTGCAGAAATTAGAGACGGTGGTAGTTTTTCTACAAGAAGAATTACAGCATCACAAAACGATAAAACTATTTTTATTTTAGCTGCTTCTTTTCACAAAAAAGAAGAAGGTTTTGAGCATCAATCAACAATGAATATGGATGTAAAACAACCAGAAGAATTATTAAGTTGGGATGAAATGTTAGATCAATTTGGCGATTTTTTACCAAAATCAATTAAATCATTTTTAAGTATTAAGCGCCCAATTAGCTTTAAACCTGTACGTGTTCCTAATCCTTTAGAACCAGAAAATTTACCTGCAAAAGAAGAAATTTGGTTTAAATTAAAAGGAGATATTCCTAAAATGAATTTGGCATTAAAACACCAGATTTTAACTTATATATCCGACTATAACATACTAAATGTTGCATTTAATCCAAATGCAAAAGATTACAACTTTTACAACACACAAACAGCTAGTTTAGATCATTCTATGTGGTTTTTTAGAGATTTTGACTTTGATGATTGGTTATTATTTTCTACCGAATCTCCTAATGCTTTTGGAGCAAGAGGCTTATCTAGAGGTAATATTTATACAAGAGATGGTAAATTAGTAGCCTCTGTTGCACAAGAAGGTTTGTTAAGACCTATTAAAAAATAAAAATTATGAATGAAGCTTTATTATACGTACTTACCACAAACGGATTACTGTTTTTAATTAGTATTATATTCTGGAAATTTCCGCCTAAAAAAATAAATAGTATTTACGGTTACAAAACACCAAAGGCAATGCTTAACCAACAAATTTGGGATTTTGCAAATACTATTTTTAATAAAAGTTTGTTAATTTACGCAGGACTTTCTTTTCTTGCTGGTTTAGCATTTGCTACCATACTTAATGCAGAATTAACTTGGCAACCAATGGCATTTGTTTTTTTATCTATAATTGTAAGTATCTTAAAAACTGAGAAAGCTTTAACAGATAATTTTACAGAAGAAGGCAAAAAGAAGAAAAAGTAATAAGTTTTATTAACTAAAAACTGTTTCTAAAATTTGTAATGATTTTGGTTTTCTAAAACCATCTAAATGTAATTCTAAATATTTAATAATGGTTTTTAAAACTATTTGTCTTTCTTGTTTACTAAAAGACACGTTTTCTATATCATCAAAATTAATCTCTAATAATTTTTTAAATTGATATAATTCGTTACCAGAAATAATGTTTTTCTGAGAAATTAAGTCAGAGAAAAAACCTTCGCCTAAGTCGAAACCAAATTTTTCTCTATCAGACAAGTCTGGATAAAACCCTAAAAAACGAGTTAAATTCAAGAGAAACAATAAGTGGAAGTTTGCTATTTTATCGTGTAAATCTAACCAAATAAGCCCAGATTCTAAATATTCATAAAGTGCTTTATTTTCTTCTTCTTCTCTTATAGAATAAGACAGTACTTCTGATAAGAATAATACAACAGATTGTTTAACTATATTTTTATAAATAGTTTGGTAAGGGTTAAAAATTTGTACATCTTTAATAGCATTTAAATTGCCTTTATTATTATGTTTAGCAACAATGTTTAATTGTGTTAATGGCTGAAAATAAGCTGCTTTTAATCCTCCTTTTTTTGCTTTTAAAATCCCTCTAATTAAATAAGATTTTACACCTTCTTCTTCTGTAAAACATTTTACAATTAAACTAGTGTCTCCATATTTTAAAGAACTTAAAACTATTGCTTTTGTAGTTACAACAGACATTTAATTTACAATTGCAATTTTAGTTACACTTGTTTCTGTTGCATCATCATTAGATAATAAAACTATGTAAACACCAGAAGCTACTTTATTACCTGCTAAGTTTTTTTTATCCCAAACTACTTTTCCTCCCTGTAGTTGTTGCCCTTCTACAACATTTGTTTCGTACACTAAATTACCGGCTACATCTAAAATTTTAACATTTGTTCCGTTAGGTAAATGTGTTCCGTTTCTACCATCTATAGTAACTATTTCATGATTTTTTAAAGCAGGATTTGGGTACGCATAAACCTCTCCTAAAACATCTCCGAAAGGAGCAACCTGACTATTATAAGCTACCAAACCTTTATTAGTTGCAAAGTAAACTTTACCATTGCTAGAGTCTACTGCTATTTTAGCTATTTTGTTAGATGGCAATGGTGAGTTTTCTGTACTAAAAGTAGCTAATGTTGTTTGTCCACTAGGGTTTGTATAAATAACACCACCGTTATCTGTGCCAAACCATTTATTTTGCGCTCCGTCTATTGCAATAGAATTAACCGTTTGGTCTCCTAATAATCTATCTCCAAAACCATCTTCATTGGCATTAATAACAACCGGATTGGCATTAGGCGTACTATCATCAAAAACACCAGCTGCATTACTATAAACTACCAAACCAGCTGCTGTCCCTATCCATGCTCTATTATCATCATCTACCACAACTGTTCTTACATTAAGATCTGGTAAATTACCTAAATTAGCGGTTGCAATTAGTGCTTTTTTTCTACCTCCATTTTCATTATAAACATAAACTCCATTACGTCTAGATCCGTACCAAATACTATTATTTTTATCAACAAAAGGATCATTTAAACCAAATGCAACGTTTGTTTCTACAGACCTCATATCTACACTAGACCATTGACCCGAAGTTGATAATTTTTTTAATTCTTCTCCTAAACCAATATTTGCAACCCACAAATTACCAAAAGAATCAAAAGCGGTACCTCCTACTCTTATTGTTACATAATTAGGATTTGCTGCTTCTATATCTTCTAAAGGACTGTTTAAATGGTTGTAAAAAGTTTTTATTTCATCATCTTCTACCACCAATATTCCTCCTGTAGCAACACTGTTAACGTTTGTTGTTCCTCCAAAAGAACTAATGTAAACTCTATTTTCTACACTTGGATCTATTGATATATGTGATAAATCTGTAACAGGAAAATCTGCATTATACTTAGTGTTTATCCAATTTTCTCCATTATAATGACTAAATCCTTTTCTGTTAAAAATTGGACTATAAATCGCATCATAACCTCCATAAACTACCCAAAGATTGTTGTTTTCTGACGATATTGAAAAAATATCATTAAACAAAGGGCCTTCAGGATGAATCTCTAAATAATCTGCTAATTGGCTTGAGTTTGTGTTTAAAATTCCGAATTCATTTGTTGCTAAATAAATAGCATCATCATTAAAAAAAGAATTGTTTAAAGTATAATCAAAATCGGTAGTAGCACTAAATTCGTAAACAATATTTAAAGATGTATCTAAAATTTGTGATTGTTTATTTAATGTTACTGATAAGTATAAATTAGAACTTTTAATGGCGACTATAGTTTCGTTAAAATCTTTTATCTCTGTTAAACTTGCGCTTTTAATTTCATATAATTTTCTACCAGATATTGTATAAATAGCATTATTAAAACTTAGTATTTCATTAAAATTTGTACCTAAAAATTGTTGTTGCCAATTATTAGAATCTATTAAAAAATTACTTGCTATATCAGCAGAAAAAATTCCGTTCTCTGTAGCTGCATAAATAATATTGTTGGCTACAATAGTTTGATTTACTTTTACAGAAGTAGAAGCAGCGCCAATAAAATAAGTGTCTCCAAACTCTAAATTATCAATATCATAAACAACAATACCAAAGGGTGTAGACAAATATAATTTATCATTATACTCTGAAATATCATTAATACTTTTTTCTCCAGATTGACTAAAATTAACAATATCTGATGAAATTGTGATAAAACCATGCTTATCTACAACCTCTACCAAACCATTTTCGTAACCAATTATAAGGCTCTCAAAAGCACTGCTATAATGTATAGCACTTGTTGTTTCGCCAGATAAACCTTGTACTGATGATAATTTTTCTATCTCTTTACTTGCAACATCATAAGTAAAAACTGCATTATCTGCCAAAGCATAAATTACACCATCAACCTCAATAAAATCTTTAACATTATTGTATGAGTAAAAATCTTCCCAAGAATCACTATAATCTGTTTGTGCAAAAAATAGTACCGAAAAGAATAAAAGGTAGATTGAAAAAAGTTTTTTCATTATTTTTATTTGATTCTCAAAGATATTTATTTATTTTTTTATAGAACGTAAATGTGCCTATATTAGTACAAGTAAAAATAGTTTCATTTAAAAATACATTTAAATAAGTATTTTTGTAATCATTGGTATAATTAAAAAGGTTAGACACCTATTTTAAACAAATTTTTTAACTAGAAAACTGGTGTTTACAAGAAAATTAATCAGATTTTATTTTTGGAATCTATAAAAACAAAAAACTTTAATGAGTTTAGAAATAGAAAGAAAATTTTTGGTGATAAATGACGATTTTAAATCTGAAGCTTATCAAAAAAACACAATAAAACAAGGCTATTTAAATTCTGATAAAAACAGAACTGTTAGAGTTAGAGTTGCTGATGAAAAAGCCTTTTTAACCATAAAAGGGAAAACAAATTCTTCAGGAACAACTCGTTTTGAGTGGGAAAAAGAAATTGACACTCAAGAAGCAGAAGAACTACTTCTATTATGCGAACCTTCTATCATTGAAAAAACTCGTTTTCTAGTAAAAAGCGATCATCATACATTTGAAATCGATGAATTTTATGGAGACAATAAAGGATTAATTGTTGCAGAAATTGAACTAAATTCTGAAAATGAAACGTTTAAAAAACCGCTTTGGTTGGGTAGAGAAGTTACAGGAAATATAGAATACTACAACTCTAGTATTAGTAAAAATCCATTTAAGAATTGGTAATTACAAGTTATAAATTGCTAAAAAATGACTTAAACTACCTAACAAAACAAATACATGAAAAATTGCATGATTATATGGTAATTTTCTAATAGAATACAAAACGGCACCAATTGTATAAAAAACACCTCCAGCAATTAATAATTTTAAATTGTAACTAGATAAAGCACTTATTAATGGTTTTATAAAAAACATTATTTGCCAACCCATTAATAAATACATGGCTGTAGATATTTTATCAAACCTACCAGTAAAAAAAAGTTTTAAAATAACACCCGTTAATGCAAAAAGCCAAACAGCTATAAACATATACCAACCTAAATTAGAGTTTAAAGCAACCAAACAAAAAGGAGTGTAACTACCTGCAATTAGCACATAAATTGCAGCATGATCAAAAATATTTAGTTTTCGTCTTTTTTTAGGTTCTTTTGCTGCATGATAAAAAGTAGAAGCTACATATAAAATTATTAAGCTAAAACCATAAATTATAAAGCTGGTTATTTGCCAAAAACCCAAATATGAAAATGCTTTTAAAAGCAAAAAAGGAAATACAATAATACTTGCCACTAAACCTAAAGCATGAGACCAAATATTTAAATTTTCTTCTTTTTTACTATAATGGTGATTTAAATTCTCGCTCATTATTTGGTCTATTTGTGTCTTTCATATATTTTTTATCACTTAATAAATCATCATAAATTATATTAAATGTTTTATCTCTTAAATCAATTACATTTTCTATAGTTAAACTTTTGGTAGATATAAATTTGTGCTGGTGTACTCTAAAAACACCTATACCTCCTTTTAAAAAATCCCAAGAAAACAAACGCTTACAATCGTAGTAAACTTGTGGCACAATAGGTATTTTAAACTCTATAGCTAAACTAAATGCCCCTTTTTTAAATGGTGATAAAACTACATCTTCTGTAGGCACTAATCCTTCAGGAAAAATAGCCATACTTACTCCATTTTGCAATCTTCTTTTAGCCTCTTTAAAAACTCTCTTTCTACTTTCTGCACTACTTCTATCTACAACTATAACTGCTTTTTTATAAAAAAAACCAAAAACAGGTATTTTAGCTAATTCTTTTTTACCCACAAAAACAATTGGATTTTTGCTTAAAGCAATAAGTAAAAAAGGGTCTATTAATGAGGCGTGATTAGGACAAAACATGTAACTTTTATCGGGCTCAATTTCTTCATCAAATTGTTTTTTAATACGAAAACCCATTCCGTAAATTAAAACTTTAGACATAAACCTAATTACTTTCCATAGCAAATGGTAATATTCTTCTTTTAACGTAAAAACAAATAATAAAAGCGACATTAAAACAATTAATACCATCATTAAAACATAAAACCAAAGACGCCAAATTAAGAGAAAGGGTATTTTAATATATTTCAAACCACAGATAAACGTTAAGTCAAAAAAAATAGTAGAAGTACTAAATTTTAATTTAAGTCTACAAAAATACTAATATTCTTTTGTTTGATTGGTTTTCTTAAACAAAACCTTATTTTTGTACCTACAACGAGAGCTTTAAAACGTCTCAAATAAAAAGATAAAAACAAATTAATGTCTAGAATTTTAACCGGAGTCCAAAGTACAGGAACACCACATTTAGGAAATTTATTAGGAGCCATTTTACCAGCAATAAAAATGGCAAATAGCCCAGAAAATGAGTCTTTTATATTTATTGCAGATATGCATTCTTTAACTCAGATTAAAGATGGAGATTTATTAAGAGAAAACACTTACAGTGTTGCTGCTACTTGGCTTGCTTGTGGTTTAGATATTAATAGAACTATATTTTATAGACAGAGTGATATACCACAAGTTACCGAATTAACTTGGTACTTAAGCTGCTTTTTTCCTTATCAAAGATTAACTTTAGCACACGGATTTAAAGATAAAGCAGATAGATTAAGCGATGTAAATACAGGTTTGTTTACTTACCCAATGTTAATGGCTGCTGATATTTTATTATATGATGCAGAAGTTGTACCTGTAGGAAAAGATCAACTACAGCATTTAGAAATGACGCGTGATGTTGCTAATAGGTTTAACAATATTGTTGGAGAAACTTTAGTTCCGCCACAAGCAGGAATACAAGAAAACACCAAATTAGTTCCTGGAACTGATGGTGAAAAAATGAGTAAATCTAGAAACAACCTTATTAATATTTTCTTACCAGATAAAAAGTTAAGAAAACAAATAATGTCTATTAAAACGGATAGCAAAGGTTTAGAAGAACCTAAAAACCCAGATACTGATAACATTTTTGCTTTGTATAAATTATTAGCTTCTGATGAACAAGTTGCAGAAATGAGAGCTAATTACGAAGGTGGAAATTACGGTTACGGACATGCTAAACAAGCCTTATATGAGTTGGTACTTGAGCAGTTTTCTCCTATAAGAGATCGTTACAATCACTTTATGGAAAACAAACACGAAATTGATGCAGCATTAGAAATAGGTGCAGAAAAAGCAACTGCAGTTGCCAACGATGTTCTAAAAAGAGTTAGAGCTAAAATTGGTTACTAAAACTAATTTTAACCATAAATAAAAAAACCGAAAGTAATTACTTTCGGTTTTTTTATATCAATTTATATTTTTTAATTAATCTTTAACGATTTGGCAATCGCCTCTAATTCAAACAAAAAAGCTCTTTTATTTACAGAAGGTGCGTAAGTAAATCCTTCAAAAACAATTAATCGGTTGTTCTTTTTATCAACTATAGTATAATTTAAAAATGGTCCTGCCATAAAATCATTTTTAACTTCCCATTTTCCACGAGTTTCGTAAGCTTGTTTACCATCAATTTTTGCATCAAAAGTAAAAGGAGTATATGCTTCTTCTGTAATCATATACATAGTTTCTGCATCTGAACCAGGAATATGTTCTTTTCCTATTTTATTTCTAATAGCCACAATACTATCAGAAACTTGAATACCTTCTTCTAAAGGTACAGAATAAACTAAAATATTATTGCTTCCTGTTTTTGCTATTCCGCTTGATAAATGTTGACGTAACCATAAAAAATTTCCTGTATCATCTACATAATTAAATTTATCGTGTATTGTTAATGAAATTCCTAAGTTTTGTATTGTTTTAAATTGATTTTCGTCTATTTTACTTTTTGAAAAAAGGTTTTGTAAATATTTAATATCAGAATCTAAAAACGTTTTAATAATTTCTTTTTCATGCTTTTTAAATAAAGCTACAACTCCTGCATCATCTTTTGCATAAACATAAACAATTGTTTGCGGACTAGCATAAACATCTTTTTTTATGTAAAACTCTTCTTTATCAGAAACACCAATTATCATAATATTTCTACTAACTTTCATCATTGTTCCAAAACCATTTGGTGCAACTTGAGACACAGACAAGGTAGATTCTGGCTGAGGCAAACCAACCATAAGTTCTCCGAAAGAGTTTCTTATTTCTTTACCTATATCACCATCCCAATCACTAGATTTGGTAACTACCATTACCTTATTTATTTTACCTACAGAGCTTCGTAAAACGTATTTATCTGATGATTCTTTACAAGAAACTAATAAGATTGTAAATAATATTAGTGTAAATATTTTTTTCATAAGATTAACTTTTAAATACTTTTTGAGTTTGATTATTGATTCTATGACAACAAATACTGTTCCATTTTTAAATATTATCTAAAGAAACGTTTTATTTTTTTATATAATTACCATAATCAATATTTATTATTTAAAAAAAGTAAAATTATACTTTATTTTTTTACAAACTCAATCAATTATATACCTATTCTTCTTGGATAAACAGACAACCTTTGTCCAACCTTTATTCTGCTAGTTTTTAGACCGTTCCATCTTTTTAGCTCACTAACACGCACACCAAACTTATTGGCAATCTTACCTAAATAATCTCCACTTTGCACCTTATATCTAATACGTTGGTCCATTTCAAAATATTTAGGTAAAGGTTTTTCTCTTTGTGCATCATCAGAATCTGCTAAAGCATAAATTTCTTGTTCTTTATCTAAAAAAGATACAATCTTATTACTTGGCAACCTTAATGCATAATTTCTATCTTTAATATAAGGTATAATATCTAACTTATAAGATGGATTTAGCTCTGTTAAAACCTCTTCATCTACATCTATTTTTTCAGAAATTTGATCAAAACCAATAGTTCTTTTAATTCTAATTGTATCTGTTTGAAAATTAAAAAACTTTGGCAATTCAGAATATATTTTGTGCTCATTTGCGTATTCAAAAATATACATTGTAGCATAAAAGGCAGGTACATAACTAGCTGTTTCTCTTGGCAAATAAGGTCTAATATTCCAATAATTCTTATATCCGCCAGAGCGTTTTATTGCTTTTCTAACGTTTCCTGGGCCAGAATTATAAGCAGCTAAAGCCAAATCCCAGTCACCAAAAATGGTAAATAATTGGCTTAAATATTTACAAGCTGCAATTGTAGATTTTACAGGATCTTGACGTTCATCTACATAAGAACTTACTTTTAAATCGAACTCTATACCTGTACCGTACATAAATTGCCATAAACCTGTGGCACCAACTCCAGATTTTATTTTAGGTCTTAAAGCAGACTCTACAATAGCTAAATATTTCATTTCTAAAGGAATATCATATTGATCTAGATATTGCTCAAACATTGGAAAATAATATTTTGCTTTGGCCATTAAAGCCGGGTAATATTTTTTTCTTCGTAATAAATAGCTATTAATTACTTTTTCTAAAGCAGGGTTAAACTCTAAATCAAAAGGAGTTTTACTATTTAAACTCGCTAGTCTGTCTTTTAATAAACTTGTAGTTAGCACTTTATTTGTAGTACTACCAATAATATCTATATCATCGATTACATACTCTAAAGTGTCTACTAACGATGAATTAAATTTTTGATTAACCAACAAACTATCAATTATATCTAACTCTCTATCAGAAAAATAGTTTTCTTTAGCTGGTTTAATTATAGAATCATTTTCAATTAATAAAGTGTCTGTATCTGTATTTTTACTATTATTTTCTTGTTGACTAAAAACAGAAATACTAAAAAAAAATAGTACTAAAAATTTGTTCATAAAATATTAAATATCTAATTCTAGGGCTATTGGACAATGATCTGAATGTTTGGCTTCTGGCAAAATATAAGCTCTTGCTATTTTGTCTTTTAATGGTTTAGAAACCATTGCGTAATCTAAACGCCAACCTTTATTATTTGCTCTAGAATTTGCTCTATAACTCCACCAAGAATACTCTTGTCTTTCTGGATTTAAATAACGAAAACTATCTATAAAACCGCTATCGATAAAACTACCTAACCAAGTTCTTTCTTCTGGTAAAAACCCCGAAACGCCTTTCATTTTTGGGTTATGAATGTCTATTGCATTATGACAAATATTATAGTCTCCGCAAATAACTAAATTAGGTATTTCTTGTTTTAAATTATTGATGTATTCTTGAAATTCATCCATATAATTAAACTTAAAACCCAACCTTTCTGCATTAGTACCAGAAGGCAAATACAAACTCATTATAGAAACATCATCAAAATCTACACGAAGGTTTCTACCCTCAAAATCCATAGTTTCAATTCCTGTACCGTAAGCTACATGATTTGGTTTTTCTTTGCAAAAAATGGCTACAGAAGAGTATCCTTTTTTTTGTGCAGAAAACCAATAATGATAAGGATAACCTGCATTTTCAAAATCGATTACATTTAATTGATCTTTATGTGCTTTAGTTTCTTGAATACAAATTACATCTGGATTTGCGGCTTCTAACCAATCTAAAAAGCCTTTTTTTAATGCGGCTCTAATGCCATTTACGTTGTATGATATTATCTTCATTTATATTTTTTAATTCTCTAAAAAGAGAAAGTGTGCCTGATTTATATTATTTATCTAATACTAATGGTTTCTTTAGAAAAAACCAAGTAATTTGAGTTTTATCTCCGGATTGCGTATTAATTATTTTCTTTCTTGGAGACAAAAAAGCTGCCATAGGTGCTGCTATAAGTATTCTAACAATTGAATTATCAATTTTAAAGCCAAAGTCTAAAATTCCAACAAAAATTATTGTTAATAAAAAAATTACCAAACCTGGTTTTTTAGCAAGATATTCCATGGCAATATTTAATTTATCTATTCAAAAAAAGCATTTTTAATCTAAACTAATTGGTTTCTTTAGAAAAAGCCAATTTATTTGTTTTGTTTTTCCTGTTTGTGTTAAAATTATTTTTTTTCTTGGTGATAAAATAAAAGCAACAACACTACAAATTGCTATTTTTAAAGGGAAACTATCTGTTGTATAAACAAAATCGAAAATCCACATAAAAACAATAATTAATATTGGGTAGATTAACCAATATACTTTTTTAAATAATTCCATTTTAAAGTTCTTTATTAATTACTTTTTTGAAAAAAAGCCATTTTATTTGTTCTTCTTCTCCGTTTTGTTTGTCAATCATTACCACTCTAGGAGATAAAATAAAAGATAATGTAACTGCGATAGAGGTACTTAAAACTGTATTTTCAACATTAAATACCTTTTCGCTTATCAATATAAATACAACAATTAAAAGAGGGTAAATTAACCAATATACTTTTTTAAATAGTTCCATTTTAAATATTCATTTCTGGTATTTCTCCATTTACAATTAAAGTTCCTTCTGTAGCTTCTTGTATTTCTTTTACAGAAATTCCAGGAGCTCTTTCTAATAAGTGAAACTGATTATCTTTTACTTCTAAAACAGCTAAATTGGTTACTATTTTTGTTACACAACCTACACCTGTTAAAGGCAAAGAACATTTTTTTAAAATTTTAGAAGCACCTCTTTTATTAGTGTGCATCATAGCAACAATAATATTTTCTGCAGAAGCTACCAAATCCATTGCACCACCCATACCTTTTACCATTTTTCCTGGAATTTTCCAATTGGCAATATCTCCATTTTGTGCTACTTCCATTGCACCTAAAATAGTTAAATCTACATGTTTACCACGAATCATAGAAAAACTAAGCGCAGAATCAAAAAAACTTGCGCCAGGCATAGTAGTTATTGTTTGTTTGCCTGCATTAATAATATCTGCGTCTTCTTCTCCATCAAAAGGAAAAGGGCCCATTCCTAAAACACCATTTTCGCTCTGAAATTCTACTTCTATATCTTCTCTTACATAATTAGCTACCAAAGTAGGTATGCCAATACCTAAGTTTACGTAGAAATCATTTTGAACCTCTTGTGCAATTCTTTTTGCTATTCCGTTTTTATCTAACATAACTAGCTTTTTTGTATTACAGTTCGTTGCTCTATTCTTTTCTCGTAATTTTTTCCTTCAAAAATTCTTTGTACAAATATTCCTGGAATGTGAATATTATTAGGATCTAACTCTCCAACAGGCACTAATTCTTCTACCTCTACAACAGTAATTGTTGCAGCACCACACATATTAGGATTAAAATTTCTTGCAGTTCCTTTAAAAACTAAATTACCCGCAGCATCACCTTTCCAAGCTTTTATAAAAGCAAAATCTGCTTTAAAAGCTGTCTCTAAAACATACATTTTACCGTCAAACTCTCTAGTTTCTTTTCCTTTTGCTACTTCTGTTCCGTATCCCGCAGGAGTGTAAAACGCAGGAAAACCTGCTTGTGCGGCTCTACATTTTTCGGCTAAAGTTCCTTGTGGTGTTAATTCTACTTCTAATTCTCCTGATAACATTTGGCGCTCAAACTCTTCATTTTCGCCAACATAAGAAGAAATCATTTTTTTTATTTGTTTGTTTTTAAGTAGTAAACCCAAACCAAAATCATCTACACCAGCATTATTAGAAATACAAGTAACATTTCTAACATCAAGTTTAACCAATTCTGCAATTGCTTTTTCTGGTATACCACACAAACCAAAACCACCTAACATAAAAGTCATCCCGTCTTTAACGCCTTTTAAAGCATCTCTAACATTATTTACTTTCTTGTTAATCATTGTCTAAATAGTTCTGTTTTGCTTAAATATAGTAAAATAATATCAATTTTAAAAATCGATATCTTCATCTGGTTCTACTATTTTTTCTTCATCTTCATCTACATTACTACCACTACAATCTATATTAATCGTTAAGTTTTCTGGCTTTTCAAAATCTTCTTTACTAATATTTAACGCTTTATCTGCATAACATTTTTTCATAAACAAAGCCCAAGTAGGCAAAGACATTGTTGCTCCTTGTCCTTTTGCTATTCCTGCAAAATGCGTTGATCTATCTTCTCCTCCTGTCCAAACACCAGTTGCTAAATTAGGTACAATTCCCATAAACCAACCATCTGATTGATTTTGTGTTGTACCTGTTTTACCAGCTATCGGATTTGTAAAATTATATGGATATCCTGTTACATAACCTGGTTTTTGCCAAGGTAATCTTAAACGAACTCCAGAACCAGATTGCGTTACACCTTTTAATAAATCTAAAACAACATAAGCAGACTCTTCACTTAAAACCTCTTTAGTTTCTGGTATAAATTCTTCTAAAACAGTTCCGTTTTTATCTTCTATTCTGGTTACAATCATTGGCGATACTCTTAAACCTTTGTTTGCGAAAGTAGAGTAAGCACTTACCATTTCATATAAAGATAAATCTACCGCACCTAATGCAATTGATGGATTTGCATTAATATTACTTTTTATACCTGCAGATTTAGCCAAACGAACCACATTTTCTGGAGAAACCATATCTATTAATCTAGCAGACATTGTGTTTACAGAACCTGCTAAACCATCTTTTAGAGTTAACATTTCTCCATATTCATCATCAGAGTTTTTTGGAGTCCAATCTTCTAATATACCATATTTACCTTGCGGAATTGTGTATGGTATATTTGGATATTCATCACAAGGAGATAATTTTAATTGATTGATAGCTGTAGCATAAACAAAAGGTTTAAAAGTAGAACCTACTTGTCTTTTTTGTTGTGCAACTGCATCATATTTAAAGTGTTTATTATTTATACCACCAACCCAAGCTTTTATATGGCCAGATTGTGGTTCTATAGATAACAAACCAGATCTTAAAAAGTATTTATAATATCTTACAGAATCTATCGGAGACATAACAGTATCTATATCTCCTTTCCAAGAAAATACTCTCATTTCTGTTTTAGTATTAAAAATTTTATTTATTTCTTTTTCAGACTTTCCTGCAATTTTTAATCTTTTGTATCTATCAGAGTTTTTCTTTCCTCTTTCTAAAATTACTTTAATTTCTGATGGTTCTAAATCGTAAAAAGGAGCATTCTTATTTCTTTTTTGTTCTGCAAAAAAGTAAGATTGTAAATTAGAGATATGTTCTTTTACAGCTTCTTCTGCATATTGTTGCATTCTAGAATCTATGGTTACATAAATTTTTAATCCATCTGTGTAAATATTATATTTTTCTCCGTTTGGTTTAGGATTTTCTCTTACCCATTTATGCATCATTTTTTGTAAATATGCTCTAAAATAAGTTGCAGAACCTTCATCGTGACTTTCTGGTGTAAAATTAATCTTTAAAGGCAATTTTTGTAAAGAATCTTTTTCTTGTTCTGATATAAATCCATTTTTATGCATTTGATAAAAAACCACATTTCTTCTTGATAAAGACTTCTTTTTAGAGATTTCTCTATGCGGATTATATTGTCTTGGGTTTTTTAACATTGCAACAATTATTGCAGATTCTTGTATATCTAAATCTTTAGCTTCTTTACCAAAATAAATACGAGCTGCAGAACGAATACCAGAGGCATTAAACAAAAAACCTTGTGTATTTAAATACATTGCAATAATTTCTTGTTTTGTATACTGACGCTCTAATTTTGTAGCAACAATCCATTCTTTCATTTTTTGCAAAAGTCTTTCTGCTTTATTACTAGAACCTCCGTTGTTAAATAAATTTTTAGCCAATTGTTGTGTAATAGTACTTGCACCTCCGCCAGCACCTAATTTAGATATAGCTCTTGCTAAACCTCTAAAATCAATACCAGAATGTTCAAAAAAACGTTCATCTTCTGTTGCTACTAAAGCTTTAACCAAATTATCTGGTAAATCTTTAAACTTTATTGGCGTTCTGTTTTCTGTTGCATATTTACCAATTGTTTTACCATCAGAAGAAATTACTTCTGTTGCTAAATTAGTTTGTGGGTTTTCTAATTCTTCAAAAGTTGGTAATGCTCCAAAAACACCTAATGAAGCTAAGAAAAACATTAGAAGAATTACAGAAAATCCGCCTAAAATAATTCCCCAGAACCATTTTATATATTTTTTAAAATTTGTTGTTTCTTTTTTTGCCATTTTAATCTATTTTTTCAATACTAAAACCAACTTCTTGAATGCCTTGTAAAAATTCAATTGGTTTAACATCTCCACTTTTACGCATTGCGTGACGTACATTAAACTGATATTCTCCTGATATAGGAAAGACTTTTTTTTCTTTATAGAATAATTTATTTTCTTTTATTTCTGAAAAACCAGTACCTAAAAAATTCCCTGCTGCATCTGTCATTTCATATTGAAGAGTATCTACAACAATTGTTCCGTTAGGAAAATTAAGTTCTGTAATTAAATACAAATTACTAAACTGATAATCGTTATTATTTCTAAGATTGATAAACAAATTTTTAGGTGAAATAGTATCTTTTACATCAATTTTAAATAATATTTTTTCATTTGCTTTCCATCCTTGTTTGTTTATCGATTTATATTGATTAAAATCAGTATTATCTTTACAAGAAAGCATTAAAAAAAGAGACAGTAAAAAAATAAAAAAACTATTTCTTTTCAGAATTGTTGTCATTTTTAGGCTTATTTTTACGGTTTCTATTATTTCTTCTTGGTTTATTTACCTTTTTAACTTCTCCCTCTGGTTTATTTGTATTATTATTTCCTTGAGGATTTTGTTTAGTATTTCTTTGAGCGTTATGTTTTGGTTTTTGTTGAGGTCTTGGCCTAGGTCTTGGTTTCGGCTTTTGATTTCCTTCTGGTTTTTGTTGTTGATTTGGTTGCTGATTCTGATTAACCTGTTTTTTAGCTAAAGGTTTTCTTTTCTGATTAGAATTTGGCCTTTGTCTAGGATTTGGTTTTGGATTATTTTTATTAGTAGCAACAGCTGCAACAGTTTTTTTACGGTTTCTATTATTTCTTTTACGTTTACTTGTTTTAGGTACATCAAAACGAGTTAAACTATCTTGACCTACAGCATCTTCAAAATCTACTTTTTCCGGAATTATTACATCTGCTTCATACTCTTCTAACGAAATAGATTTTTCGTTATTTTTATTCAAGTCTATAATTTCTAAAACTTGATCTAGAGTTAATCTAAACCACTTAAAACGCTCTTCTTTATATGTATACCACAAATGTTGTTTAAAAATATCCATCTTAACAAAAACAGCTTCTCCTTTTTCTGTTTTTAAGACAACATCTTGTTTAGGAAAAGCTTTTAAAGCATCTAAATAAGTATCTAACTCAAAATTTAAACAGCATTTTAACTTACCACATTGCCCAGCTAATTTTAACGGATTTAAAGATAATTGTTGATAACGTGCTGCAGAAGTTGTAACTTTTCTAAAATCTGTTAACCAAGTAGAACAACATAACTCTCTACCACAAGAACCTACACCACCTAATCTGGCTGCTTCTTGTCTTGCACCTACTTGTTTCATTTCTACACGAATAGAAAAAGCACTTGCCAAATCTCTAATTAGCTGTCTAAAATCTACCCTTGCATCTGCTGTATAATAAAAAGTTGCTTTGTTTCCATCTCCCTGAAATTCAACGTCAGAAAGTTTCATTTGCAAACCTAATTTACCTAAAATCTCTCTTCCTCTTCTTTGTGTTTCTTCTTCTCTATCTCTAGCTTTTTGCCAAATATCTATATCTTTTTGTGTAGCTTTTCTATAAATTTTCTTAACATCTTCATGATCTTCTGTAATTTTGCGCTTTTTCATTTGCACTTTTACCAATTCTCCAGCTAAAGAAATTGTACCAATATCGTGCCCAGGATTTCCTTCTACAGCAATAATATCACCCATTGTTAAGGGTAAATTATCTACATTTTTATAAAAATGTTTTCTTCCGTTTTTAAAACGAACTTCAAAAATGTTAAATCTTTTTTGGCCACTTGGCAACGTCATGTTAGACAACCAATCAAAAACTGCTAATTTTTGACTACCACTACCACAACTACCAGACCCACAATTACCATTACTTTTACAACCTCTAGGTACACCATTTTCTGTTGTACCACAACTACCACATGCCATGTAAAATTATATATTATTATCGTTTTTTTATTTTGAAAAATATTTTTAGGCTTTAATTATCTAAAAACACATACTAAAACTCAAAAAACGTTAGATTCATAAATTGATTATCAGACCAATACAAAAAAAAGACCTGATTTTACTAATTCGTAAATATACGCATTCTTAAAGAATGAAAAAATAGGTAAACGAAAGTTAACATAACTACTTTTTATTTGATTATTCTTCAAATATAATTTGAGTTTATAGTTAATTTTTAAGCTAATTAGAATTCGTAGCAGTTAAATTAGAATCTGAATAAAAATATTATAGAGCACAAAAAAAGACCCCAATATGAGGTCTTCTTATACTGATATTCATTTATTTTTAAACCTGTTTAACTTCTATTATTTTAACAGGACATGCTTTTTTAGCCTCTAAAGAACAATCAAAAATAGATTCATCAAAAGATTTTATAGTAAAAAACCCTTTTTTTTCTGTTGAATGCAATAAAACAGATTTGCCATCTTTTTTAGACATTTGAAACTGTTCTGGCGCAACCTCTACACAATAATTACAACCAATACATTTGTTTCTTTGTAAAGTAATTACAACCATTAGTTTTTAGCGAATTCTGTTTTTACAATTTTGTACAACTTATCAGATCTTCTAATTTTAAAATCTAATTTCATGGTTACTTCATCTCCTTTTGTTGCTTTTTCCGATGGTTTATCATTTACAAACATTTGCTTCAATTCCATTTCTTGTGCACCTGTTGTTGGCCCAGTAATCAGAATTGTATCACCAATATTTACATCATAAGCATCAATTTTAAACTGACCAATTTTGGCTTTGTCAAAATAATGTTCTCCTTTACCTAAATAAACTTTCTTTTGCGTTGCGTTAGAACCAGAATCTTTACTCCACTCGCCTAATTTTTGGCCTAAATAATATCCGTTCCAAAAACCACGATTGTACACTTTTTCTAATTCTTGCATCCAAGAAATTACTTTTTCTTTATCGTAAGTTCCTGCAGCTAAACTATCAATAGCATCTCTGTAACATTTAATTACTTTAGCAACATATTCTGGCGCTCTACCTCTACCTTCTATCTTTAAAACTTTGATTCCGGCATCTGCAACTTGATCTAAAAAATCAATTGTACACAAATCTTTTGGAGACATAATATATTCATTATCCAACTCCATTTCAAAACCAGTTTCTTGATCTATAACCGTATATTTTTTTCTACAATTTTGTTTGCAAGCACCTCTGTTTGCTGATGAATTTGCAGAATGTAAACTCATGTAACATTTACCAGAAACTGCCATACACAAAGCTCCATGACCAAAGATTTCTATTTCAATTAATCTACCAGAAGGTCCTTTTATTTGCTCTTTTTCTATTTGTTCTGTAATCTTTTTTACTTGACGTAAACTCAACTCTCTACTTAGTACAATAGTATCTGCAAATAGTGCATAAAACTTTACAGTTTCTATATTTGTAATATTGATTTGTGTAGAAATATGAACCTCCATTTGATGTTCTCTAGCCATAGAAATAACCGCCTGATCCATGGCAATGACAGCCGTAATATTTGCTTCTTTTGCCCTTTTTATCAATGTTTTTACAATTGATAAATCATGATCATAAACAATGGTATTTAACGTTAAATAGCTTCTAACATTTTTTTCTGAGCATCTTTTAGCAATTTCTTCTAAATCATCTAAAGTAAAATTGATAGATGCTCTTGCTCTCATATTTAGTTGTTCTACTCCAAAATAAATAGAATCACAACCATTATCTAGCGCAGCTTGCAAAGATTCAAAATTACCAGCAGGCGCCATTAATTCGATTTTTTGCATGCCTTTACTTTTTAAACTTTAAAACTTCAGAACGTCCTTTTTTAAAGATTTTATTGCTATTTGCTTTTCCTTTTCTTAACTCCTTTTGTTCTTCATATGGCAAATGAATAATTTCTTGGCAATCTGCAGAACAAGTGTTTTCTGTTCTTTCTGCACATTCATCACATTGTATAAATAATAAATGGCAAGCTTCGTTGGCACAATTGGTATGCGTATCGCAAGGTTTACCACATTGATGGCAATTGGCAATTACATCATCAGAAATTTTTTCTGCTCTTCTATGATCAAACACAAAATTTTTACCAATAAATTTATTTTCGATTCCTTCTTCTTTTACTTGACGCGTGTATTCTATAATTCCGCCTTCTAACTGAAAAACATTTTTAAATCCTTTGTGTTTATAATAGGCAGATGCTTTTTCACAACGAATTCCGCCAGTACAATACATCAATAAATTTTTATCTTCTTTATTGTCTTTTAAATCTTCTTCTATAATATCTAAAGAATCTCTAAACGTATCTACATCTGGAGTTACAGCACCATCAAAATGACCAATTTCACTTTCGTAATGATTACGCATATCTACACAAACCGTATCCGGATTTGCCAACATTTCATTAAATTCTTTGGCATTTAAATGCACACCTTTGTTAGTTACATCAAAAGTTTCATCATTTAAACCATCAGCAACAATTTTATTTCTAACTTTTACTTTTAGCTTTAAAAACGACTTATTATCTTGCTCTATAGCAACATTTAAACGAATGTCTTTTAAGAAAGAAATACTATCTAACTGATCTTTTAATGCGTAAAAATTTTCTGATGGCACAGACAATTGTGCATTTATGCCCTCGTAAGAAACATAAATTCTACCTAAAACATCTAAAGCATTCCATTCTAAGAATAATTTATCTCTAAATAATTGTGGATTTTCTATCTTATGATATTGATAAAAAGAAATTGTAAGACGGTCTTTACCTGCCTCATCTATTAATGCAGCGCGCTCTTTTGCGCTTAACTTATTGTACAGTTGCATGCTATACTAATTTGGTTAAACTAAATATTTTTTGCAAATATAGCTAATTTTTAAAGTTGAGTAACCCAAAACACCAAAGACTTTATCTAATTGATATTCAACATAAAAACACTACAACGTTTTCTTAAATAATTGCAAAACCTAACTTTTATCATGTTTTATTTTTTAGTCATATTTTAAATTTGATGTACATAAAACAGTAAAACTTAAAGAGATGGAATTAGATGAATTACTTTTAGAAGAGCCAAAAAATATAGAATTTAAAAAAGGTGTTTGGAACACATCTATTAATGTTAGAGATTTTGTTATACAAAACATTGTTTCTTACTATGGCGATGACCAATTTTTAGTTGGTGCTAGCAAAAAGACCCAAAAGCTTTGGGAAGTATGTAAAGAAGGAATGAAGCAAGAAAGACAGAACAACGGTGTACATTCTGTTGATACAGAAACCATTTCTGGTGTTGCTAGTTTTGGTGCAGGTTATATAGATAAAGAAAACGAAGTAATTGTTGGTTTACAAACTGATGGATTGCTAAAAAGAGCAATGAAACCTTTTGGAGGTTACAAAGTTGTTCAAAAAGCATTACAAGAACATGGTTTAAAACCTAGCGAAGAAATAAACGAATTATTTACAAAATATGTAAAAACACATAATGATGGGGTTTTTGATGCTTATAATGCAGAAATTAGAAAATTCCGTTCTTTAGGTTTTTTAACTGGCTTACCAGATAATTATGCTCGTGGTAGAATAATTGGTGATTATAGACGTGTTGCTTTATATGGTATTGATAAATTAATTGAAATAAAAAAAGCTGATTTAGCAAATATTGAGGGGCCGATGACAGATGCTGTTATTCGTTTAAGAGAAGAAGTTTCTGAACAAATAAGAGCTTTAAAAGATATGATTGTAATGGGTAACCATTATAATTTAGAATTAAACAGACCTGCAGAAAATGCACAAGAAGCTGTACAATGGACGTACATGGCATACCTAGCCGCTGTAAAAGAACAAGATGGCGCTGCAATGTCTTTAGGTAATGTTTCTACATTTTTAGATATCTTTATTGAAAGAGATTTACAAAACGGAACTATTACAGAAGTAGAAGCACAAGAATACATAGATCAATTTGTGATGAAACTAAGAATGGTACGTCACCTACGTATGGCTGCTTATGATGAAATTTTTGCTGGAGATCCAACTTGGGTAACAGAAGCAATTGGTGGTATGTTAAACGACGGTAGAACTAAAGTAACTAAAACTGCTTATCGTTTCTTACATACTTTATACAACTTAGGCCCATCACCAGAACCAAATATTACGGTTTTATGGTCTCCTTTATTACCACAAAATTTTAAAAGCTTCTGTGCAAAAGTTGCTATTGATACATCATCTATACAATTTGAAAATGATGATTTAATGCGAAACTTAAGAGGTTCTGATGATTACGGAATTGCTTGTTGTGTTTCTTACCAAGAAATTGGTAAACAAATACAGTTTTTTGGTGCAAGAACTAACTTAGCCAAAACATTATTGCTAGCTATTAACGGTGGTAGATGCGAAATTACAGGTACCAAAATGGTTGATGGTATTGAAATTGATAATAGCGAATATTTAGACTTTGATAAAGTAATGGCTAATTATAAAATTGCCATGAAACACGTAGCAAAAGTTTATAATGATGCCATGAATATTATCCATTACATGCATGATAAATATTACTACGAAAAAGCTCAAATGGCTTTAATTGATACAAATCCACAAATTAATATTGCTTACGGTATTGCGGGTTTATCAATTTTAGCAGATTCTTTATCAGCAATTAAATATGCAAAAGTTAAACCTATTAGAAACGAAGAAGGATTAACTGTAGATTTTAAAATTGAAGGAGATTTCCCTAAATATGGAAATGATGATGACAGAGTAGATATTTTTGCTCACAATGGTGTAGAAGACTTTAATAACGAATTAAAAAAATTAAAAGTTTACAAAGATGCAGACCCTACAATGTCTGTACTAACCATAACATCTAACGTTGTTTACGGTAAAAAAACCGGTGCAACACCAGATGGTAGAGCTAAAGGAGTACCTTTTGCACCTGGCGCAAACCCAATGCATGGTAGAGATACAAACGGAGCAATTGCATCTTTAAATTCTGTAGCAAAAATAGATTATAAAGATTCTCAAGACGGAATTTCTAATACATTTTCTATTGTACCTAAATCTTTAGGATCTACACAAGAAGATAGAATAGACAATTTAGTTGCAACTTTAAATGGTTACTTTGAGCACGGTGCGCAACACTTAAATGTAAACGTGCTAGACAAAGAAACTTTATTAGATGCAATGGAGCACCCAGAAAATCATCCTCAATTAACAATTAGAGTTTCTGGTTACGCTGTTAATTTTATCAGATTAACTAAAGAACAACAAATGGAAGTAATTTCTCGTTCTTTCCACAAATCTATGTAGCCTTTTATGTATTTATATGGGGTTCAGAAAAAAATTAGAAATCAAATTACAACTATTAAAGCACTTCTACTATTTTTTTGAACCCCTTTTTTATTCACTTAAATGTTAACAATATTAGAACTTCAGAAAACATATTAAACGTACACTCTATAGAATCTTTTGGTACTCATGACGGACCAGGAATTAGATTGGTTATTTTTTTACAAGGTTGTAAATTAAAATGTCAATACTGCCATAATCCAGATACTATTGATACTCATGGTGGCAAAGAATACCATATAGAAGACTTGGTACAAAGAGCCATCAAAATGAAATCTTATTTTGGTGAAAAAGGAGGAGTTACAGTTTCTGGCGGAGAACCTCTTTTACAAGCACACAACCTTATTGCTCTTTTTAAAAGATTAAAAGAAGAAGGTATACATACCAATTTAGATACTAATGGACGCATGTTAAATCATCCAACCATAGAGCTACTAGACAATTATGCAGATTTAGTAATGCTAGACATCAAACATATGAGAGAAGAAGGTTTTCAAAGAATAACGGGTAAACGTAACAAAGAAACCACTTTCAATTTTGCAAAACACAGAGAAGCATCTGGCAAAAAAATGTGGTTACGTTATGTTTTAATTCCTGGTATTACAAATACTCCAGAATTATTACATGAATTAGGAAATTATTTTAAAGAGTATAAAACTATAGAACAAATAGAGTTGCAACCTTACCATAAATTAGGCATCCATAAATGGGATGCTTTAGGTTGGGAATACGAATTAAAAGATGCTAGAGAAAACACCAAAGAAGAGTTAACATTAGCATCAGAAATTTTAAGTAACTATTTTAAAAAGGTAAAAATCAATTAGATTTTAATTGATTTTTAGCAGTGAATTACATAACTAATGAACACACCAAAAGAAGTTATAAATAACATAAATCAAATTGCCTTAAGTAAAGGAAAATATAAAAAAAGTAAAACTCTAATTCTTGCCATTTTAGCTGGTGCATATGTTGCCTTTGGTGCTTTACTTGCAATAATTGTTGCAGGTGGCTCTCCAGGTATTACAGAAAATAACCCAGGATTGGCTAAATTTATATTTGGTGCAACTTTTCCAATAGGACTTATTTTGGTAGTAATTGTTGGCGCAGAACTCTTTACCGGAAACAACGCATACTTTATCCCCAATTTATTACGTAGAAGACAACCTATTTACCACATGTTTAGAAACTGGATAATTGTATATAGTGGTAATTTTATAGGAGCTCTTTTTCTTGCTTATGTAATTACACATTTAACACACGTTGTGCATAGTGAACCATATATTAACTCTGTTTATAGCATTGCAGAAGGCAAAACCAGCCATACTTTTTTGGTTACTTTTATAAAAGGAATTGGTGCAAACTGGTTAGTTTGTTTAGCTATTTGGCAAGGTGTTGCATCAGAAAATACTGCTGGTAAAATTATTGCAATTTGGCTTCCTGTAATGGCTTTTGTTGCCATTGGTTTTGAACACAGTATTGCTAATATGTATTTTATTCCGCTTGCTATTTTTGAAGGTGCAAATATTACTTGGACAACTTTTTTCATTAAAAATTTAATACCCGCAACTTTAGGAAATATTGTTGGTGGTGTTTTATTTGTAGGTTTACCATACGGTCATTTATTTAACAAAAAAATGCAACCAAAAAACCAATAGATTTAAATCTTTTTACACTTAAAATATAAAATTCAGCGCATTAAATAAAAATTATATCAAATTGTTTAAAAATAAACAACACAAATTATTTTGGTAAATATTTATCAAAAAAATGGTGGAAATATAATTTGTTAGCATATTTGCAGTATAAATAATATCATTAAATAAAATACTGATGAAAATAGCTGTAGTTGGAGCAACTGGAATGGTTGGAACAGTAATGTTACAAGTTTTAGAAGAACGTAATTTACCGATAACGGAATTAATTCCGGTAGCGTCAGAAAGATCTGCTGGTAAAAAATTATCATATAAAGGAAAGGAATACACCATTGTAACCTTAGCAGATGCTGTAGCATTAAAACCAGATGTAGCCTTATTTTCTGCAGGTGGAGACACTTCTTTAGAATGGGCACCAAAATTTGCAGAAGTTGGTACAACCGTTATTGATAACTCTTCTGCTTGGAGAATGGATCCTACAAAGAAATTAGTAGTACCAGAAATTAATGGTGATGTTTTAACTGCTGATGATAAAATTATTGCAAACCCAAACTGTTCTACAATTCAGTTAGTAATGGCTTTAGCGCCTTTACACGCTAAATATACAATGAAACGTGTGGTAATTTCTACTTACCAATCTGTGTCTGGTACTGGTGTAAAAGCAGTACAACAATTAGATAACGAAGAAGCCGGTATTGATGGTGAAATGGCATATCCTCACAAAATTGGTAGAAATGCTTTACCTCATTGTGATATTTTTTTAGACAATGGTTACACAAAAGAAGAAATGAAATTAGTAAAAGAGCCTAAGAAAATTTTACGTGATGATTCTTTTTCTGTAACTGCAACTGCAGTTCGTATACCTACTGCTGGTGGGCATTCTGAAGCGGTTAACGTACAATTCGAAAATGATTTTGATTTAGCAGAAGTTCGTCAAATATTAAGCGAAACTCCTGGAGTTATTGTAGAAGATGATCTAGCAAACAACGTTTACCCGATGCCAATTAACGCTCATAATAAAGATGAGGTATTTGTTGGACGTATTAGAAGAGATGAATCTCAAGAAAATACCTTAAATTTGTGGATTGTTGCAGATAACCTACGTAAAGGAGCAGCTACAAACACAATTCAAATTGCCGAATATTTAATAGCAAATAATTTGGTGTAAAATATATGTAATGTCAACATTTTACAAAGTAAACATACAAGAAGTACAACAAGAAACCGCTAATGCGGTTTCTGTTTTGTTTAAGATACCCGAAAATTTAAAATCAGATTTTAACTTTATACCTGGTCAATATATTACTTTACAAAAAGTAATTAATGGAGAAGAAGTTAGAAGGGCTTATTCTATTTGCTCAACTCCTAAAAGTGGAGAAATTAGAGTTGCTATAAAAGCAGTTGAAAATGGTGTATTTTCTACATATGCTACTTCAAAACTAAAAGCGGGTGATGAAATTGAAATTTCAGCTCCAGAAGGCCGTTTTATTTTAAATGCAGAAGATAACAAAAACTATATTGGTTTTGCTGCTGGCTCTGGTATTACACCAATTTTATCGATGATAAAAACTGTTTTAGAAACAGAAACCTCATCAACTTTTACGTTGGTTTACGGTAACAAATCTGTTGTTGATACAATTTTCTACGAACAATTAAATACTTTAAAAGAAACTTTTTTAGATAGATTTAAACTACACTATATTTTTAGTAGAGAAGACGTTAAAAATCAATTAAAAGGTAGAATTAGCAGTAATGTTACCAATTACTTTGTAAAAAACATGTACAAAGAAACTTCTTTTGATGCAGCCTTTTTATGTGGCCCAGAAGAAATGATTGAAGAAGTTTCTAAAACTTTAGAAAGCAACAAAATAAGTAAAGAAAATATTCATTTTGAATTATTTACAACATCTGTTGATGAAGATGCTGCTGCAGAAGTTAAAGAAGGAATAACAGAAGTTACTGTTTTGTTAGATGATGAAGAAACTACTTTTACCATGCAACAAACAGACGATCTTTTAGCTGCAAGTTTGCGCAATAATTTAGATGCACCTTATTCTTGCCAAGGTGGAGTTTGTAGTTCTTGTATGTGTAAAGTTACAGAAGGAAAAGCTGTAATGGTTAAAAACTCTATTTTAACAGATAGTGAAATAGAAGAAGGTCTTGTATTAGCATGCCAAGCTTACCCAACAACATCAAAAATTGTTATTGATTTTGATGATGTATAACATATAGAGAAAATTGAATAATTTAATATTTTTAAGCAGAAAAGGATGGGTACTCCATCCTTTCTTTTTTCTAAAAAAATAGTATTTTAAAGTAATGGATATTTATAATTTTAAAAATGCTTTCTTAATTGGCTTTTTTATGGCTTTTATGATTGGACCTGTTTTTTTTATGCTAATACAAACTAGCATTTTAAAAGGAGCAAGAGCTGCCATTGCTTTTGATATTGGTGTTCTTTTAGGAGATATTTCTTTTATTTTAATTGCGTATTACGGAAGTAGATCTTTATTAGAAAAAATAAAGGATGATCCTAGATTGTTTTTTATTGGTGGTTTAGTGTTAATAATATATGGCCTGATAACTTATTTTGATAAACAAAACAAAAAAGAAGCTATAGAAACTACTAAGACAATAGAAATACCTGTGGTTAAAAGCAGTTATATAAAACTACTTATTAAAGGGTATTTTCTAAATTTTATAAACATTGGTGTTTTGGCATTTTGGTTGGGTACTGTTTTGGTTATTGGACCAACTTTAAACATGAATCCTACAAGTATTTTTTGGTACTTTGCAACAATTATTCTTGGCTATGCCGTTACAGATTTAGGCAAAATATTATTAGCTAAACAATTAAAAAGTAAAATGACTCCGTTAGTAATTTACAGAGTAAAACGTGTTATGGGCATTATTTTAATAATCTGTGGAGTTTTTTTAATATTAAAAGGATTTATACCTAATGATAAAATTGACGAATTAATTCTTTAATACAAAAAAAGCGAGGTAAAAACCTCGCTTTTTTTATGTTGTAATTATTCTTAAAGCTTATTTTACTTCAAAAACATTATTTTTTAAGTTAACATCTGCCATTAATCCGCTTTTATCAATAGTAATCGATTTTACAGATTTAGAAACATCAAAAGAGTATGTTGGGTAAGCCCAACCCCAATCTTTTAAAACAGTAGCTTTAGTTGGTTTACTTCCTCTCATCATTTCTAAAGGAATATTAAATTCTTCTTTAGATCCATCAACATAAGTTACCTCAACATCCATTGGCATTGGCATTTTACCAATTCTTTCTAAAGTAATTGTTTTATTATCTACAGATTTTACACCATAATCTATTGTGTGTGTAGTTTGTGTCCATTCGTTTAAATACCAACCTAAATCTAAATCAGATACTTTTTCCATAGTACGCTTAATATCATTTGGCGTTGGATGTTTAAAACTAAAATCTGTAAAATATTTCTTTAATCCTTTAGCAACATTATCTGCCCCAATAACATATTCTAATTGAGATAAAAATAAATTACCTTTAGAATAACTTGCTGTACTATATGCTCTGTTTGTGTTAAATCTATCTGCATGAGTACTTAAAGATTCTTCCATATTTTTATCAACAATACTTCTATAACTTCTATAAGAACCCGCATGAGGATTTGCTTTTGGTTTTTTAGATATTTCACTTACTGCTTTATTAGAAATATAAGATGTAAACCCTTCATCCATCCATGGATGTAAACTTTCATTAGAAGCTAACAAAAATTGAAACCAAGTATGTGCCATTTCATGAGCTGTTACACCAAATAAACTACCATAACTTCTTTTACCAGTTACTAATGTAGACATTGCATACTCCATACCACCATCTCCTCCTTGTATTACAGAGTATTGCTTATAAGGATATTGCCCAACATTTTCGCTGTAATATTTCATCAACTCTGCTGTTTGTGGCTGAAGTTCTTTCCAACTTTTTAAATATTTTTCTTCTAAATTTTTCTTATATAAAAAGTGTAAATCAATACCATTGTCCATCTTAAAAGTATCGTGAATATATTCTGGGTCTGCTGCCCACATAAAATCATGAACTTCTGGTGCTTTAAAATGCCAAGTTAATTTATCGCCTTCTGGCAAATTTAATTCTTTAGTAGCATCTTCATAACCATGACCTACTTCTTGTGGATTTTGAATATAACCAGAACCACCAATTGTGTAATTTTTGTCGATATGGATAGTTACATCAAAATCTCCCCATACTCCTTGAAATTCTCTTGCAATATAAGGTGGTGTATGCCAACCTTGAAAATCATATTCTGCTAATTTAGGATACCATTGTGCCATTGACAAAGCAATACCCTCTTTACTGTTTCTACCAGAACGACGAATTTGAACAGGCACTTGCGCATCAAAATCCATTTCTAAAGTAACAGATTCTCCAGATTTTATAGGCTCATTTAACTTTACCTCTAAAATAGTACCAACTGTTTCATGAGAAACTGCAACTCCGTTTTGTTTTAAAGTATTTACTTTTATATATCCTATTTCATCTGGACTTAATTTACTTATTCTATCTCTAACTCTTCTATCTGGATCTTGAATATTTAAAGACCTAACATCCATTTGAGATCCTGGTTGAAAAGCATTAAAATATAAATGATAAAAAACCTTGTTTAAATTATCTGGTGAGTTATTTGTATAAACTAAAGTTTGTTTTCCTTTATATTGATATTTGTTTACATCAACATCTATATCCATTGTATAGTCTACATGTTGTTGCCAATACGTTTCTTTTGTAACTACATTATTAGCTACATCTTTTGTACTATTACAAGCCGTTAGTGTAGCCAGCAATAATCCTAAAAAGTAAAATTTTTTCATATATATTGATTAAGGTTTATAAAAAAAGCAGCATCTTAAAGAATACTGCTTTTTTTGAGGTAATTATTTTTTTCCGTTTACAATTTCATCTGCCATTTTTAAGGCATTATACGCATTTACAATTCTACCAGAAACTGATAAATCTGCAAAAGGCACCATTTCTCCATTTGGGTTTATTCTAGATTGAGATCCTGGTTTAATAACATTAAAATTAATTTTTGTACCAGAATTCATTATAATATGCTTAACCTGACTTGCAGATAATTTTGGATAATAAGAACGTATTAATGCTGCAACACCAGCTGTAGATGGAGCTGCCATAGAAGTTCCATTAAATTTTTGATATTCGTTTTCTGGTGTTGTAGAATAAATTTGAACTCCTGGCGCAAAAATATCTACATTTATTTTACCATAATTAGAAAATGTTGCTGGTAATTTCTCGTTATAATTTAAACTCATTGCACCTATTGTTATTACATTATCTGTAATTTCTGTTTTTAAATCTTTAGAATCATTAGGATACGTTTTTTCTACATCTATATTTTTACCATCGTTACCTGCTGCATTTACAATTAAAACATCTTTTTCTGCTGCATATTTAATAGCTTCGTAAACCCATTCTTTTTTAGGAGAATAACCTTTACCAAAACTTGTATTAATTATTTTAGCACCATTATCTACTGCATAACGAATCCCTAGAGCTATATCTTTATCGTATTCATCTCCTCCAGGAGGAACAACTCTAACTGCCATAATCTTTACATTATTTGCAACTCCATTCATTCCTAAACCATTATTTCTACTTGCAGCAATAATACCAGAAACATGTGTTCCATGAGATTCAGATTTTTCATATGGTCCTGTTTTATTATCACCATAAACTGTAATATCCATAGTGTATGCATCATCACCAAGAACAGATCTATAATCTGTCTTTAAAGCATCTCCGTTTAATAAATTAGTTGCATCTGTAACTAACTTTGTTAATTCTTTTTTAGCTTCACTTAAAGAAGGGATTCCAAAACTATACATCTGTTTAGCTATTGTAACACTTTGCAATAAAGTAGGATCTTCTGTTTTTATAGCTAAAACTTCTTCTTGCGTATAATCTTTTTTGTTTAATTCTTCTGAAATAGCGTCATCTGCATTTGTTATACCTTGTAACATTTGCTCGTACCTTAACTTAGTACTTTTTGAACTTTCTAATTTTTCTTCGTAAAATTCTTTTGCTGCTTTAGCTTCTTCTTCATTAGTTATAGAAGGATTTTTTATGATTCTTTCGTATTCTAAATTTTCATTATGAATACTTCCTAAAAAATTCCATCCGTTAATATCATCAATAAATCCATTTTTATCATCATCTATTCCGTTTCCAGAAATTTCTTTGGTATTAACCCAAGCAACATCTTTTAAATCTTCGTGCTCTAAATCTGTACCAGAATCGGTAACAGCAACAACAACTTGTTCTCCTTTTTTACCTTCTAAAAACAAATATGCTTTTTCTACACTCATTCCAGGAATAGTGTCTGTTGCCAAATCTGCATGCCCCCAACTATTTATCTCTTCTTCTGATAAAACTCCTTTTTTGGCTGGTAGATTTATTACAGTTTCTGATCCTTGTGGAACCGGAATGCTAGAAATTGATTTACAACTTGTAAAAACAAGTCCAGCGAAAGCTGTATATAAAACTGGTTTTAAAACTCTCATCTTCTCTTTTATATTAATTAAATATATCTATAAATTTATGTGTACTCTTTAATCTAACTCCTTTTTCTGTATGTTTTACTGTACAAACTTCATTATAAGCATCATGCTCTAAAAAAAGGAAATATTCTTTATCTGCAGCCTCTTTTAAAAAAGCTGCTTTTTCGTTTATTGTTAATAATGGTCTAGTATCATAACCCATTACATATGGCAGTGGAATATGCCCAATTGTTGGTAATAAATCTGCCATAAAAACAATTGTTTTATCTTGATATGTTAATTTTGGTAACATTTGTTTTTCTGTATGACCGTCCATAAATAAAACATCAAAACCTATTTGATCTTTGTAATTATCATTTATAAAATTTAATTGACCGCTTTCTTTTATTGGGTTAATATTTTCTTTTAAGAATGATGCTTTTTCTCTTGGATTAGGTTCTGTTGCCCATTGCCAATGCTCTTTGTTAGACCAAAATTTAGCATTTTTAAAAGCGGGTTGCAATATCGTTTTATCTGCATTCCATTCTATAGCTCCTCCACAATGATCAAAATGTAAATGGGTTAAAAAAACATCGGTAATATCATCTCTATGAAAACCATGTTTTTTTAATGAAAGATCTAAAGAAAAATCTCCAAAAAGATAATAATAACTAAAAAACTTATTTGATTGTTTTGCACCCAAACCGGTGTCTACAAGAATTAAACGATCTCCATCTTCTATAAGTATGCTTCGCATACTCATATCAATTAAATTATTAGAATCTGCAGGGTTGGTTTTTTGCCAAATAGTTTTGGGTACAACACCAAACATGGCTCCTCCATCTAATTTAAAATTACCTGTTTCTATTGAATATATTTTCATTCAGAATCAATTAAAATTATCTATAAAATAACAAATATAACTCAATACCTTAACAATACTTTTTATATAGGATACAGAAAACAAATATGAAAAAATTAAGATGATTTTTTGTTAAGAAAAAACTAAAGGTTTTAGTAAAACTATAAAAACATTTAATAAATAAGCACTAATTTTTTAAATTTTTACAAAAGTGAAAATTATCTTCTGCTATCATTTTTCATAGAATTTACTTGATTTTTCCATTACATATAAGTTTACAATTTTATTTATTTGTTCCGTTTTAATTTTTAATTAAACAGAATTAAAAACACTCTGTAAAATTTACTTACATGCTCTTTTAAAAAATATAAAGGTTTACTTTTATTGTAATTAAATTATAAGAAAACAAAAAACCTCAATCTTTTAAGATTGAGGTTTTTTATTGAGGTGTCTAGCGGATTCGAACCGCTGTACATGGTTTTGCAAACCATTGCCTAGCCACTCGGCCAAGACACCTTTTATTATTTCGGACTGCAAATTTACGTAAATTTATACTTTCTGCAAGTCTTTTTTTAATTTTTGATTTTCCAAGGTGGATTTACTCTGTTTTTGCCACCAAAAAAAAGAATTAATTGATTTCCGTCTATATCTTTTAACCTTGCTTCTCTCCACAACCAACTTTTATCAGAAGGCATTTCATCAAAATAAATTCCTTTTTGTTTTAACTCTTTTACCTTATTATCTAAATCTTCACATTCAAAATACACATAAACACCTTCTCCTTTTGGCAATTTTTCTACTTTATGAATAGAAAATGTTGAGTTACCATCTGGGCAAACAAATCTTGCATAATTAGGCAAAGCATTTACAATTAACTCTAATCCTAATTTTTGATAAAACAACACAGATTTACTTAAATCTAAAGAAGGAACCGTTATTTGATTCAGATTCATAAGAATAAAACTACCTTTTTTTTGTAAGAATTATTGCAACTTCTGCTACGTTACCACCAATTGGTGGATTTATTTTTGCAACAGAAACAGTAGCTCTTCTTATCATTCTTATTTCTCTAAAAAAACGATCTAAAATACGTTGTGCTACTTCTTCTAACAATTCTGATCTAATTGCCATTTCTTCTTTAACTATATGATTTAAATGCACATAATCTACCGTGTCTGCTAATTTATCTGTTCTAGAAGATCTTTTTAAGTCTGCCTTTACTTCTACATCTACTCTGTATTCAGATCCTATTTTTGCTTCTTCTTCTAAGCATCCATGGTTTGCAAAGAGTTTTATATTGTTTACTTGTATGATTCCCATTATTTCTTTTAAAAAAAACAAATATAGTTTTATTAACGGATTTTCTGTTTACTTTCTAAATGTTGTGTTAGTGATTGCAACGGCATCCTTTTTATGAGGTACGAAGAAAAAGATATAGTGTAAAGCACGACTTTAATCTAGAATGCCTTCTAGATAAAGTAACACCCAAAAAAATTAATTGGTAAAAAAGTCGAAAACGTTACTTATTGCACTTGTTTTGGTTTTGTAAAACTCTGTATAGGTACAACGATTGCAGGTTACACTTGTAAATTTTTTGTTTTGAATATCAAAAATCTTGGAAAAAGTTCCTCCTGTAGCTCTCATTTGATCTACTGTATAGCTTCTATTATTGCATTTAGGACATTTATAATTTTGTATTTGGCTGCTCATAGTTTATAGTATTTATAGATTAGAAGCTATTTTATCGATTTTGTTACAAAGATTTAAGTGCTATAAAGTATTTTATGTAATTTTGTTGCTTAAATTTTTCGTATAAACTTATGTCTGAAGAAAAGAAATCGCTCAATTTTTTAGAGCAAATTATTGAAGAAGATTTGGCTAATGGAATGCCAAAAGAAAATTTACGTTTTCGTTTTCCGCCAGAACCTAATGGTTATTTACACATTGGGCACACCAAAGCAATAGGTATTAGTTTTGGTTTAGGGTTACATTACAACGCGCCTGTTAATTTACGTTTTGATGATACAAACCCTGCTAAAGAAGAGCAGGAATATGTAGATGCAATTAAAGAAGATATTTCTTGGTTGGGTTACCAATGGGCAAACGAATGTTATTCTTCAGATTATTTTCAGCAATTATATGATTGGGCTGTTTTGTTGATAAAAGACGGAAAAGCATATGTAGATTCTCAAACATCTGAAGAAATGCGTGTACAAAAAGGTACACCAACAGAAGCTGGTACTAATAGCCCTTATAGGGATAGATCTGTAGAAGAAAACTTGGAGTTATTTCAAGGAATGAAAGACGGAAAATTTAAAGAAGGAGAACATACTTTACGTGCTAAAATAGACATGACATCTCCAAATATGTTAATGAGAGATCCTTTAATGTACAGAATTATGTACAAATCGCATCACAGAACTGGTACAGATTGGTGTATTTACCCAATGTATGATTGGACGCATGGTGAGAGTGATTATATTGAACAAATTTCGCATTCTTTATGTTCTTTAGAGTTTAAACCTCATAGAGAATTGTACAATTGGTTTCGTGATAATGTGTATGATTTTAGTAAATCTGATTATCCTCTTCCTCCTAAACAACGTGAGTTTTCTCGTTTAAACTTAAGTTATACCATAATGAGTAAACGTAAGTTGCTTAAATTGGTAGAAGAAAAAATTGTTGCTGGCTGGGATGATCCAAGAATGCCTACAATTTCTGGTTTAAGAAGACGTGGTTATACACCTGCTGCTATTAGAAGTTTTGTAGAAACTGTTGGAGTTTCTAAACGTGAAAATATTATTGATGTTGCTCTTTTAGAATTTAAAATTCGTGAAGATTTAAATAACACAGCTAAAAGAGTTATGGCTGTTTTAGATCCGGTAAAAGTAGTAATTACCAACTATCCAGAAGGAGAAGAAGAAATGTTAGACGCTAGTTATAACGATTATGAAGAAGGTTTTGGTAGCAGACAAGTTCCTTTTTCTAGAGAAATTTATATAGAAAGAGAAGACTTTAGAGAAGAAGCAAATAAGAAATTTTTCCGTTTAAAATTAGGTAAAGAAGTTCGTTTAAAAAACGCATATTTTATTACTGCAAATAGCTGTACAAAAGATGCAGATGGAAATATCACTGAAATTCAGTGTACTTACGATCCGTTAACAAAATCTGGTAGCGGAACAGAAGAAAGCAAACGTAAAGTAAAAGGTACTTTGCATTGGGTTTCTGTAAAACATGCTGTAAAAGCAGAGGTAAGAGCTTATGATAGATTGTTTTTAGATGAAGCGCCAGACGCACATAAAGACAAAGATTATATGGATTTTATAAACCCTAATTCTTTAGAAATTATAGAAGCTTATTTAGAGCCAAGTTTACAAACCGCAGAAATTGGAGAGCGTTTTCAGTTTCAACGTTTAGGGTATTTTAATGTTGATGATGATTCTACTGCAGAACATTTAGTTTTTAACAAAACTGTTGGATTAAGAGATTCTTGGTCTAACAAATAAAAATATTATTCTAAAAAAGAATGAGAAAATTAATTGTTTTAAGTTTATTAATATTTGCTTCTTGCAGCAACAAAAAAGAAATAAACCAAGTTACTGATATTTCTTGCGGTCAATGTCAGTTTGGTTTAGATTCTGAAAAAGGCTGTAGCTTGGCTATTCGTGTTGATGAAAAAGCTTATTTTGTAGACGGATTTGGCATAGATGATTTTGGAGATGCACACAACAAACACACAGGTTTTTGTGAGGTAGTTAGAAAAGCAGAAATTGCTGGTGCTATAGAAAATGGAAGATTTAAAGCGAATACAATTAAATTAATTGAATAAAACTTATTATTTCTACTCAATTATAAATCATAAAAAAAATCCGAAGTAAATTATTACTTCGGATTTTTTTTTATCTTTTTATTATCTATTATGATTATGGTGCAGGGTTTGGTATTGCTGCATGAATTGCTTCTATTTCTTGCAAAATTTCATCAGACAAATCAATATTAATAGAATTGATATTTTCTTTTAATTGATTCATTTTTGTTGCTCCAATAATATTACTAGTTACAAATGGCAATTGATTGATAAATGCTAAAGACATTTCTGCCAATGTTAATCCGTGCTTTTTTGCAATTTCATTATATTTTTTTACTGCTTTTACAGATCCATCACCAGTATAACGCGCTATAAAACGCGGAAACAAAGTTCCTCTAGCTCCTTCTGGTAAATTACCACCTAAATACTTACCAGACAAAACACCTTGTGCTAAAGGAGAATATGCTAACAAACCAATATCTTCTCTTAAAGAAACTTCACTCATTCCGTATTCATAAGATCTATGAATCATAGAAAATGAATTTTGAACAGTAACAGGTCTTGGTAAATTATTTTTTTCGGAAGTTTCTAAGTACTTCATCGTTCCCCACGGAGTTTCATTAGACAAACCTATTTGTCTAATTACACCTGACTTTACAAATTCATTTAAAGTTTCTAAAATTTCTAAATGATTCTCTGCTTCTTTTGTTGCTGTTTTAAAAGGATACTCTCTTGTACCAAAACAATTTACCCCACGAGATGGCCAATGTAATTGATACAAATCTATATAATCTGTTTGCAATCTGTTTAAACTACCTTCAATAGCTTCTTTAATAGCTCTTTTGCTAAAACCATCTTTTCTAATATGAGCAGTATAATCTCCGCCTCCTGCTATTTTTGATGCTAAAACAACCTTTTCTCTATTTCCTGTTTTTTTAAACCAATTACCTATTATTTTTTCTGTTGCACCATACGTTTCTGCATTTGCTGGTACAGGATATAATTCTGCCGCATCAAAAAAATTAACACCTTGTTCTAAAGCATAATCCATTTGTTCAAAAGCTTCCTCTTGAGTATTTTGGTTTCCCCATGTCATGGTTCCTAAACAAATTTTACTAACTTTTATATCTGTATTTGGTAATGTTGTGTATTTCATTTATTGTATTTGTTTGTACCTTTATTTAATCGTAAAACTTTAAAAAACTAACAACTAAAATATAGTTTATTATTCTAAAAGACAACAAGCGTGTAATTTTATAAAATTACACGCTTGTTAAAAAAATTATTAAGAATTTTATTTTAATATAGCATCAATACCTGGCAACGTTTTACCTTCTAACATTTCTAACATTGCTCCACCACCTGTAGAAACATAACTTACTTTGTCTGCAAAACCAAATTGTTTAACTGCAGCAACAGAATCTCCACCACCAACTAAAGAAAATGCTCCGTTTTTAGTTGCAGTATCAATAGAGTTTCCTAATGCAATTGTACCTTCTGCAAAAGTTTCCATTTCAAAAACACCTAAAGGTCCGTTCCATAAAATAGTTTTACATTTATTTACTACATCATCAAAAATCTCTCTAGATTTATGTCCAGCATCTAAACCTTGCCATCCATCAGGAATTTTAGTAATATCTAAAACCTGTGTGTTTGCTGTGTTAGAAAAATCATCCGCAGCAATTACATCAACTGGTATATGAACCTCTACACCTTTTTCTTTTGCTTGTTTTAAAATATCTAAAGCTAAATCCATTTTATCATCTTCGCAAATAGAATCACCAACATCTCCTCCTTTTGCTTTAACAAAAGTAAAACTCATTCCACCACCAATAATTAAATGATCTACTTTGTCTAAAATATTTTCTATAACTGTAATTTTAGAAGAAACTTTAGCACCTCCTAAAATTGCCAAAACTGGTTTTTCAGAATTATTTAAAACTTTATCTATGCTTTCTATTTCTCTTGCTAATAAGTTTCCAAAACATTTATTGTCTTCAAAAAACTGAGCAATAATTGTTGTTGATGCATGTGCTCTATGTGCTGTACCAAAAGCATCATTTACATAAACATCACCAAATTTTGATAATTTTTCTGCAAAAGCAACATCTCCTTTTTTCTCTTCTTCGTAAAAACGTAAGTTTTCTAATAATAAGATTTCTCCAGATTCTAAATTTGCAACAGCTTCCTCTACTTTATCACCAATACAATCTGCAACAAATTTTACTTTAACACCTAATATTTCTGTTGCTTTTTCTACAATATGACCTAAAGAAAACTCATCTTGAAACCCTTTTGGTCTACCTAAATGAGACATTAAAATACAGCTACCTTCTTGCTCTAAAATATCTATAATTGTAGATTTTGCCGCTTGAATTCTTGTAGCATCAGTTACTTCAAACTTATCATTTAAAGGCACATTAAAATCTACACGAATTAATGCTTTCTTATTCTTAAAGTTAAAATCTTTTAGTGTTTTCATCTTTTATTAAATCTATTTTTAACAAAAATACCGATTTATTTACTCTTTTTAAGCCTATAATTATTAAATCTAATACAACGTTTTCGAAGATAAAAACTACTATTTAAATGATTTACGTAACCTTAAAGATTGATTTGCTAAATTGATGCATTAATGACAAACAAATTTTATATTTGCCTATGCTTTTCAACCAAATTATCGGTCAAGAACATATTAAAAAACACCTAAAAATATCTGCGGAAAACGGCAGGATACCGCACGCACAATTATTTGTAGGTAAAGAAGGTAGCGGAACCTTACCAATGGCTATTGCTTATGCTCAATTTTTGTTGTGTAATTTTTCTGATAATGCAGATGTTTGTAACATAAAATGCGATAAACTTCAACATCCAGATTTACATTTTGCTTTTCCTGTTACTACTAATGATAACGTTAAAAAGCACCCTATTAGTAGTTTATTTTTAGAAGATTGGCGAAAATTTATTGCAACACAACCCTACGGAAGTCTGTTTAATTGGCTACAACACATTGGCGTAGAAAATAAACAGGGAATTATTGGTGTTGATGAAGCAGAAGATGTTGTAAAAAAGCTACAACTTAAAAGTTATGAAGGTGGTTTTAAAGTGATGATTATTTGGATGGCAGAAAAAATGAATATTTCTGCTGCCAATAAATTACTAAAACTGATTGAAGAACCACCGGAAAAAACAGTTTTTATTCTAGTTACAGAAAACGAAGAGCAAATTATTAACACAATAAAATCTCGTTGTCAGGCCTTACATTTTCCTAATTTAAGCGAACAAGATATTAGCAATACATTAATAGTAGACCATCAAGTTTCGGATAATGATGCAGCAAAAATTGCGCATCAAGCAGAAGGTAATTTTAATAAAGCCTTGCATTTATTGCATAATGATTCTTCTGATTTGGTTTTTGAAGAATGGTTTGTTGCTTGGGTAAGAACCGCTTTTAAAGCCAGAGGAAATGCAGCTGTTGTACAGCAATTGATAGAATGGTCTGATACGATTGCTAAAACAGGCCGAGAAACGCAAAAACGTTTTTTAGATTATTGTTTGCAATTTTTTAGACAAGCAATGTTGCTAAATTACAAATCTGAGAATTTGGTTTTTATGGAAACTAAAACCGGATTTCAACTTTCTAAATTTGCCCCTTTTGTACATGCTGGTAATATTTTAGAAATAGAAAAAGAGTTAAATGATGCCATATATCATATTGAAAGAAACGGAAACGCAAAAATTATTTTGTTAGATCTTTCTATGAAATTAACTCGTTTTTTACATAAAAAAGAAGATAAGGTTTAACCTCTGTAACTTATTCCTCTTAAAAAACACTTTTAGATATTAAACCAGTGTTTATTAATTTATTTTAAGACTTAGTACTTTTTGCAACTCTTTTAGCAACATATAAATCTGCAATTGTAGGATTTTCTGGACAAGATTTAATTTGTTCAAAAACATCACCGGCTTTTACCAATCCGGTTTTTATCACTTTAAAATAGACGCCACAAAAAGTAGTATTCCAAAATTGTTTTACAATTTTCATATCATTAAAACGAATTCCTAATTTCATACACGGATTTCTTTGCACTGTTGCTTCTATAATTGTTTCTCCTACTTTAAAAGTATCTCCTTGATGAATTTTAGTTTCGTCTAAATCATCAATAGTTAAATTTTCACCAAAAATTCCGTTTTCGAATTCTAAATCCGGATATAATTTTTGCCAATAATCATAATGTTTTAAAGAATATCCGTAAACTGCTTGTAAAATTCCTCCGTGATGTTTTCTATCACAAACAGCATCATCTTTTACATCTTCTTTATCTAAAAAAATAGGTTTATCTACAGAATATTTAAAAATACCTGTAGTTACTAGTTTTCCTTTCCAATTAATTTCTTGACGTTCTCCGATATTTGTAGAAACAATTTTCATTGATTTATTTTTTAAATTTTGATAAAGCTTTTTTTGTAAAATCAGACAACACCAACTCTCCAGAAATAGCAGCTCTTTCGGCTAATAAATCTTTCCAATTTTCGGTTCCTTTCCATAAAACTTTTTTCATTTCTGATAAAGCAGCTGGATTGTAACTTGCCAATTTTTCTGATAAGATTTCTACTTCTTTATCCAATTCATTTATGTTTTCAAAAACACGTGCATACAAACCTTTTTCTTTTGCCCAATAAGCATTTTTCCAACTTGTTGCATCTAAAGTTAATTCTGATGTTGCTGCAATTCCTATTTTACGAGTTACGGCAGGTTCTATAACAAAAGGACCAATACCAATGGTAAATTCAGATAATTTAATGGCTGCATTTTCTGTTGCCAAAACATAATCACAAGCAGCAGATAAACCAACGCCACCACCAACAGTTTTACCTTGTACTCTACCAATTATTAATTTTCCGCAAGTTCTCATTGCATTAATTACATTTGCAAAACCAGAAAAAAATTGTTTGCCATCTTCTAGATTTGTAATTGCAACTAATTCATCAAAAGAAGCACCTGCACAAAATGCTTTTTCTCCTTCAGATTTTAAAATAATTACAGAAACTTCATTGTTTTTACCAACAGAAATAAATTCTTTAGCCAATCTTTCTAACAATTGACCAGGAAAAGAATTACTTGCCAGATGACCGAACTCTATTGTTGCAATTTTGTTTTGAATTTTGGTATATAAACTTCCGTTTTGTCTATCTGTGGTCATAAAAAATGAATTTTTAGTAAAAATACGGTTTAATTATAATTTACAAGTGGCAAAAATTTCTTTCTAAACTTAATAATTAAAGGCAAACCTCTTGCAATCATCCAAAATGCAAAAGCAATCCAAATTGCTGTTAGTTTTAAATTATAATAATCAAATACTAATAAAGTTGGTATAAAAACCAAACCTGTAGAAAGAATTAAAAGGTTTCTTAAATATTTCATTTCTCCCATTCCTTTAAACATTCCATCAAAAATAAAGGTAATAGCATTTATAGGTTGCGTTATTAAAACAATCCAAAAAACATGATAAAATTGCTCTAAAACAGCTGTATCTTTTGTAAAAATCTGTCCTATAAAATTATAAAAAATTGCTCCAAAAATTGCAATAATTATTCCTGTTATTAATCCATATTTAAACAGTTTATTACTTAATTCTACTAGAGATTTATAGTCTTTTGCACCTAAAAATCTGCCGGATAAAATATTACCAGCGCTAGAGTAACCATCAATCATAAAAGCACCTAACAACCAAAGATTAATACCTATTGTATATGCGGCAATATATTCTTTTCCGTAATCTGTAGCATATGATGTTGCAAAGTACAAGGCTGTATTTAAAGCTATTGTTCTTAAAAAAAGATTACCAATCATACCTAATAAACGCGGAATTTCTTCATGAAAAGGAAATTTTACTTTTAAAGAAATCGTAGTTTTTTTCATTAATAGAATTACAGAAATAATAGCCATTGTAATTTGTGCAATTACACTTGCGTAAGCTGCCCCTTTTATATTCATTGCAGGTATAAAACCATCTACGCCGTAAACTAGAGCAAGGTCTAAAACAACATTTAACAAAGCACCAATTATAGCAATTACCATAGGATAATAAGTGTTTTGTAAGCCTCTAAAAGTACCAAAAATAGCAAATACAAAAAGTGAAAATGGAAAACCAAAAATTCTTATTTTAAAATAAGTAATACAATATTCTAAAACTACACCTGATGCATTATAAAACTGAAAAATCTGTTTAGAAAATGGATATGAAATTGTTAAGACTACCAAACTTGCTAAAACTACAATAGCAATAGATTGTGCTGGTAAAGATTTAACTTTATCTAATTTATCGGCTCCTACATATTGTGATATAATTGAAGAAATTGCGCTTCTAACTTGGCCAAACACCCAAATTAACATAGATATAAATGCACCAACAATACCAACAGCAGCTAAACTTTCTGTTGCATTTACATCAATATTACCAATAATTGCTGTGTCTGTTATAGACAATAATGGTTCTGCAATACCTGCAATTAAAGCCGGTATCGCCAGTTTATTTATCTTTTTAAAACTAATATCTTTACTCAAAAAAATGTTTTTTTACAAAGGTACTTTACTAAAATAATAAAACCTTTAATATTTTAAATCTGCAGGTTCTACAAAGTCTTCTTCTAGATTATAAATTTCTTTAATGTAAGTTTTAATTTCTGTTATAAATTCTTCTAACTTTTCTTCTGTAATCTCTACATCTGGTTTTCTATAATTTGATGAAAAATTGACTGATAAAAAACCACCATTTAAATTTTTAAAAGAATAGATTCCGCCTTGTAATGGTTTAGAAAAATTAAACTTTTTGCTTTTTGTATACAAATACGCATACAATAAAACCTGTATAGCTTTGTGATGTTTTTCTTCTCTTAAGCTTATAAAATCTGGTACTTTTAAATTAGCACTGCTAACCATTCCGGTTTTATAATCTATAATTCTTAAAACACCATTTAATTCATCAACTCTATCTACTTGTCCGTGAATTTTAATAGGAAAATCCATTCCTTCAATTTCTATCTGAGTTGCCAAATTTTCTTCTGTAGAAATTATTTTTAGTTGATTTTTTTTATCCTTTAGTAAGTCTTTTTCTTGACTCAAAAAATTATTTATAAATCTATTTGCTACTTCAAAAATTAAACGATTTCTACCACTAGAAATATCTCCGTTTTTAAACTCTTCTTTAAAATGATAAACAACCAAGTCTTTAGATAACTTTTGCATTGTTTCTACATTTTTTACAGTTAAAAACTTACCTTCAAAAGGTTTGTACAACTTATCTAAAGTTTCGTGCACAACAGTACCCAAAGTATTATAGGCAACTGTTTCTTCTACATCTTCAAACTCTTTTAATTTTAATATTTTTTGTTTGTAAAAAGCAATAGGGTTGTATAAATAATTTGTTAGAGCAGAAGGAGAAATCCCTTTTTGTGCCAATTCTTTTAATAAATTAAAAACAGAATCATTTTTCTTAATTTTTTTTAATTCATTGTTATGAGATACTATTTTTGGAGCCACAATTTTTTGAACAATATCGGTTCGCATCATTTCTAATTGTGTAACAAACCTACTTTTTTCTCCTCTACCAAATACATCATGCTCTGTATTGTAAATTATAAATACATTTTTAGCTCTTTGCATCAACCTAAAAAAGTGATACGAAAAAATAGCATCTTTTTCTCTATAAGTTGGTAATCCAAACTCTACCTTAACATCAAAAGGAATAAAGGAGTTTTGCTGACTACTTGCGGGTAAAATCCCTTCGTTTGTAGACACTAAAACTATGTTTTCAAAATCTAAAACACGTGTTTCTAACATACCCATTAACTGCAAACCTTTTAATGGTTCTCCTTGAAATGATAAATTTTCTGCAGCAACTAATTGTCTAAAAAAAAGTGATAATGTTTTTAAATCAGAAAAGTATTTAAACTCAATTTGTAATGTTTTAAGCTGTGTAAATGTAGTATAATAACGGAAAAGATATTCTTTTTCTAAATCTGCTACATCTTCTTTTAAAAGATCTATAAGATTTAAAATTCTATCTATAAACTGATCTATAGACACATAATTATCAAAAATTGAAATAACAATACTTTTTAACTCTGGTGCAATATTTTTTGAAAAAGCATCTATATAACTTTGACTGATAAATGTTAAGTTCTGCTTAGCTACCTCATCTGAAAAAGCATCTATTTCTGGTATTAATTTATAAATAGATTGATGTTTTAAAAACCGAATAACATCTTTATGATAAAATTCGTTTACTGTTGTTTTTTGTAATTTTTCTTGAGAAATAAACAATTGAAATATTGAAAACAATAAACTTGTGGTAGGTACATCTTTTAACGGATAACCCATTGTAATATTTATTGCATTAATATTAGATGGTAAAGAATTTAAAGTTATTGGCAATAAAGTTTCATCTGCCAACACCAATGCTGTATTTTTAAAATCTGTAAAATTCTCTAAAATTTCTCCCGCATATTTTATCTGTGTTGTATTTTTAGAGGCTCCGATTACTTCTATTTTTTTGGGCTGACTAAAAGAGTTTCCTATTATTTTTATGTCATTTTTCTCATAGTATTTCCATTCCGATTTATACTTTCTGATAAATTTACCTGCTTGATGATTGCCTTCAAAAAAAGCTTCATCAATATCCCAATATATTTCTGAATTGCCTGTTTCTAAAACTTTTTGAAACAAATACTCTTCTGCAGAATTTAAAGCGTTAAAACCGATAAAAAAGATTTTCTTATTAGAGTTTTCTTCTAAAAAAGCATCAATTTTCTTACAAGACTCTCTGTAAATTAAACCTTGATAACCAATATTCTTTTCTAATAAAAATTGATAAAAGGCATTGTAAAAAATGTTTAATTTTTCTAGAAATGAATGATGATCTTTCATTAATTCAGTTTCTTTGAACTCACCTTTTACAGACCATTTTTTTAATCGCTGAATATCTCTTAAATACACAAAAATTTGTTGCGTATCTATTAAGTGTTGATCTATTTCATTAAAATCTTGAATTACCGTAAACGCCCAAGAAGCAAAAACATCAAAAGTAACTGGGTCTTTTTCTAAATTTTTATAAATAGTATAAAAATGAAATAATAACTGAATACTATCTACTTTTTCTACTTTAGAAACTTGATTTATAAATTGTTCTACATTTAAAATTTCTGGTAAAAAACCTGCAGTAATTTTATCTTTAAAAGATTGTTTTACAAACACTTTAGATCTTTGAGAAGGTAAAATAAAAATTACATTTTCAAAAGTTTTGGTATTTTTTAAAATATCATCTAAAGTTTCTGAAATAAAAGATTGCATGGCATTTTTTTGGTTTTCTAAATTACAAAAACTTACTTTTATACGTCTTTTAATTTTAAAATTATTTTAATGTCTGATGCTTTGCAAGTTGTAGGAATTCAAGCAGATTTAATTTGGGAAAACCCAGATAAAAATCTTTCTTTTTTTGAAGAAAAAATCAAATCTATACCCAAAAAGACTAATTTGGTTGTATTACCAGAAATGTTTACAAGTGGTTTTTCTATGAATCCTAAAACAGTTGCTGAAAATATGGATGGGAAATCGGTTTCTTGGATGCGAAAAAAGGCAATAGAAAATGACTTTGCTATTTGTGGTAGTTTGGTTATTTCTGAAAATGAAAAATATTACAATCGTTTGGTTTTTGTACATCCAACTGGCAAGATTGAAACTTATAACAAAAAACATCCGTTTACCTTAGCAGGAGAAGATAAAGTATACACTTCTGGAAATGAAAAACTAATTGTAAATTACAAAGGATGGAAAATTTGCCCGTTAATTTGTTATGATTTACGTTTTCCTGTTTGGGCAAGAAATGCAGAAAATTATGATCTTTTAATTTTTGTTGCTAATTGGCCTTTAAAAAGGATTAAAGCTTGGGAAATACTTCTTAAATCGCGTGCAATAGAAAATATGAGTTACGTTATTGGCGTAAACAGAACTGGTAAAGATATAAACGATTATGAATATTCTGGAAACTCTTTAATTATAGATTATTTGGGTGATGAAATTTCTAAAATAGAAGATAATTCTGTTGGTACAATTACAAACATTTTGCAAAAACCCAAGCAAGAATTAGCGAGAAAAAAGTTAGGTTTTTTAAACGATAAAGATGCTTTTACTTTAGAATAACTGAAATTTTAAATACAAAAAAACCTTCAAAATATAAACTTTGAAGGTTTTTTACGTTTTCTAAAAGCTCGTAAATAAGTTTATTCTTATTTAACTCCGTTTTAATATTTTTGTTGAAATGCTGAATACGCTATACTTTAAATAAAATCCTTTTTTTTTACAAAAAGACATAGCAGAAAGTAAGAAACACCTTATAATACTAACTTGGTATCATCCATTTAAACTCAAACTTTGTATCTGGCACTACAATTCTTTCTGTAATTCTATACATTCTGTCTGGTAATTTCATTAGATAATCTCTAGCTTTTTCAGCTTCAGGAGTTAGATTTGTAATTTTATCAATTTCCCAAGCAGTATTTAATTTCTTTAAAATATCTACATAATCGAAACCTGTGTAAACACCTATTCTTTGGGCAACCGCAGAAAAATCGTCAAATAAGGTTCCTTTTTCATTAAAAGATTCTCTTAAATGCATTGCAGGCATTACAATTTTATATTTCATCATGTGTTGGAAAGCCAACATCATTTCACTAGGATCTATTTTAAATATTTCTCTTACAAATTCTGTATATGCTTGGTGATGACGCATTTCATCACCTGCAATAATTTTAGACATTTTAGCCAATGCTTTATGTCCTTTTTTACGTGCAATTTTTGCTACATTGTTATGAGAAATGTATGTTGCTAATTCTTGAAAACTTGTATAAACAAAGTTTTTATACGGATCTGTTGATGTACCAATATCAAACCCATCTGCAATTAAATGTTGTGTAGATATTTCTACTTCGCGCATGTTAACACGCCCAGATAAATATAAGTATTTGTTTAAAACATCACCATGTCTATTTTCTTCTGCTGTCCAAGTTCTTACCCATTTTGCCCAGCTATTATCTGGATCTTGAGAAACACCGTCTAAATCTAACAACCAAGATTCATAAGTTGGCAAAGCTTCTTCTGTAATGGTATCTCCTACTAAAACCACCCAAAAATCATCGTGTAATTCTTTAGATAACTCTCTTATTTCTTCTACTTCTGTAATAAAAGAATCTTTTTGCGAGTTTGGTAAAAAGTCTGTAGGCTGCCATATTTTTTCTGCTGGAATTAAGTACTTTTCCATAAAACGGTCCATACTTTTTTCTAGCGTTAACATTACTTCTTTTCTTACGTTATATATAGACATAATTATCCTATTTTATGTGTTCTTTAATTACTTTTTCTGTTTGCTCTAGCAATTCGTTAAAAGGTAAAGAGTTAATTTTTATTGGTTTATGAGTTTCAATTGTTATAGGACTACCTATACCTAATGGAAATTTACCATATTTAAAAACTTTCCACGAATTATTAATTGTTAAAGGTACAACATATCCTTCTTTATTAAACTTGGTCAAAACTTTTAACCCATTTATCGCAAAACTTTTAGGTTTACCTGTTTTGCTTCTTGTTCCTTCAGGAAAAATAGTTGCAGACCACTTGTTTTTATTTATATTTTTAGAAAAGTTCATCAATTCTGAAATTGCTTGTTTTGGGTCTTTTCTATCTATTAGTGCCGCACCACCGTGCCTTAAATTAAAAGATATACTTGGTATACCTTTACCTAACTCTTTTTTAGAAACAAATTTTGGTATGTGTTTTCTAAAATACCATATAATTGGTGGTATATCAAACATTGATTGATGGTTAGAAACAAATATTATTGATACATTTTTAGGGATATTTTGTTCATTTTTTACACGCACAGTAACTCCCAAAATCAATAAACTTTTAACCAAAAAAAAGTTCATAATATTCACTACTTTTTGATGACCTTTTACTCCTCCTAATTTTAATCCAATCCATTGTATGGGATGAAAAATAATTAAAAGCAAATAAAAAACTAATGCAAAAATTGGTGATAATATGTAGCTTAAAATTTTCATTATATAAACCAGTTACTCCAAGGAATCTTAGAAAGAATTAATAACAAAGCAATACCATAAAAGATTGCAAATGTTTTAAACTTATTAATAGCTTCTGTTTTCTTTTTATGTTTAGACCAACCTATTGTTATTAAAACAATGGCAATAAGCATCATTATTGGGTGTTCTACAGATAATAATCTTGCTGCTTTGTTTGCCATTACTTCTCCTGCATCACTTTTTAAAGCTTTAAACCAAGGCGACATAAAATACCAACCTAAACCTAACAATAGTTGAATATGTGATACAATTAAAGCAAATAAACCTATTCTTAAATCTTTATCTGTAAATGATTTTTTTTTAACAACTCCTGTAATAGCATTAAAAACTGCAAAGATTAAAATAGCTAATACTAAATACGCCCAATACGAATGTATATCTTTCATGATACTAATTTGATTTATAAAAACGTAAAGTTACTAATTTTATATAAAAAAAAACCACCTCTATCGAGGTGGTTTTATGAATTTTATAAATTAGAGAGTTTATTCGTTTCTTACGTAAACTCCTTCTTCTTTAATGTAATTAATAGTTATGTTATGAGAAGACCCATCGTAAACATAAATAGTAATTGCAAATTTTTGTCCTTCTTCTAAACCTGGGTAACGAGCCTCGATAACAGTATTTATTGCTGCATCAATTTGATCCTCATCCCAGTTAAAAGTACTAATGTTACCATAGTTTTCTAAGTTACCAACTGCACCAGAATAACCAGCTACATCTCTATAAGTATCTGCTATTAAAGTATAATCTGCACCTGTTAACTCATATTTAATAGTATTATCTGGCACCCAAGTTGTACCGTCATGTCCTAATTGTAAAGTAGTTTCTATAGTAGATTCATAACCTGTCCAAACACCAGAAGTAAAAGTATAAAGGTTTCCTCTTAATTGAGCTCCAGATGAACTAGAGTAATACTTGTAGATTACATCTAAAGCATCTCCTTCTTGTGCATAAGGATATTTTATACTTAAGAAAGTTGGTAAATAATCATCTGGTGAAATAGAACTACCAAAGTTATTGTATTCACCTGGTTGATCATCTCCTTCTCCCATAGAATCGAAATCTGCATCACTTAAATAGTATACATCTTCAGATAACTCCCAAGCAGAACCATCAAAAGTATAGAATTCTGCTACATCCATAGTTTCACCTTCAACACCAGAAGCTTTTAAAGAAACATCTACAATTTCATAAGTTCCTGCATCATCTACAGTAGAAATATATTTAAAGGCTATATTAATAGTTTCTCCATTATATGCTGCTAGGCTATACTCTTCAGATAAAAATTCATCCCAGCTAGTTCCATCAGGTACATTAGTTAACTCTATAACATCCCAAGTAGCTGTAGTAACATCGTCTGTATAGTCAGTTGAAATTAAAACACTAAAACCTGAAGGGTCTCCATAGTTAAAAATCTGTGTAGTTTGAAAAGTAGCGTTAGGAAAGCTAGATAAATCGATATCTGGTGATATTAACCAGTCTTCGTTTTCAAAGGTACCACCATCATAACCTGTTACTTTTGCACCATAGTTTGTACCGTACCATGTTTGGTCTCCACTAACACTAATAGCTTCATAATCTAATAAAGTACCTGCACCTGCAAAATCTGCTGAGTGAAACTCAGTAATTCCGTTTTCTGTTTCTCCAACATATTGGCTATATTTAGCTAAAACTACATCTCCTTCTTCAGCAGTTGTAAAGTTATCTTCTAAAGTAGCTGGTATATAATCTGCTGAATTTTCGTCTTGATAAAATGCTACTGCATTTTCTAAGCTTCCAGGGTAATCTGTAACTGCTAAAGAATATTCATCTGCATAAGTATAATCACTAATACCTGGTGCATTACCAATATATAATTTATATTCTATTAAAGCAGAAGAACCTTTACCCCATACAGGATATTTTTCTGTTAAAAAACCAGGAAATATTTCTTTTGCCTCATCTTCTGAGTTAAAGCTACCATATGTTAATCCAAACTCTTCATAATCTTCATCAGTAACCGTATAAGTTACGTCACCTACGATTGCTGAAGGATTTGCATCGATTTCTTCATAAATGTCTTCCATTGGGTTTTCACAAGCTGTGAATAACAATGAAAATATTGCTAATGAATAAAATATTTTTTTCATTTTGTTAATTTTTTAAAAATTAATTTTTAATCCTAAATTGTAAGTTCTTCCAAATCCAAAGTATACTAATGGATCATCAGCATCTGTAGCATCTGCAATATATTCTGTATCAAATATATTGTTAACACGAGCTGTAACAGTAGCGTCGAATTGACCTAAACTAAATCCGTGACGTAAACTTGCGTCAAAAGTACTATAGTTAGGTGCTTTCCAAGTATTATCAATCCTTTCGCTTTCTTCTTTATCCTCTCCTGTTTCAGTAAAGTTAGCACTTCCTAAGATGTTAAAGTCTGCATAAAGATTAGCAAAGTAGTTATAATCTACAGTAATACTTGTTTTATCCCAAAATTTGTATAATAAACCTAATGCAGCTGTTGTTTGTGCAGCATCGGCAACTTTTAAGTCTTTAATTAATAAATCTACTGTAGCTACTTGGTTTTGATCACCATCAAAGATTGGTGTATCTAAAATATCATTATCCCATTTCCAGTCTCCTAAAGATAACATACCTGTAACTGTTAATTTATCTGAAGGTTTGTAAGTAAAATCAAACTCTGCACCTTGATGTATTGCATCAACTCCTAAAATATTTGCTGTAAAATCATCTTGTCCTGCTACAAAACTAGGTAATGTTTCTGTAAATGTTCTATCGCTCCATTTAGTTCTGTATAAGTTTATGTTAGCTGCAAATTTTTCGCTTCTTAAACCATAACCTAATTCAATACTAAAAATCTTTTGATTTTCTGCATTCTCATTAATATCTACGTTGTTAAAGTTTGTAAAAACTGCATCAAAATCTGCTGGTCTTTCAAAGTAACCAATATTTGCGAAGATATTGTTATGGCTATCTAAATTATAGTTAGCCCCTCCTTTAATACTATATCCTTGAAAACTATATTTATCTGATGTTCTATTTTCATCTTCTGGAGTATATTGAAAATAATCTACTCTTTGGTAAGAAGTATTTTGGAAAGACGTAGAAACAAATGCATTAAAGCTATCTGCATCATATTCTAATTGACCGAAGAAACCTAACCAACCTACATTACCGTCATTATAGTAAGAATATTTATCACCTACTTGTAAAGCTGCATTTGGATTGTTAATATCAGAATCATCTAAGAAGAATTGACCTCCTAATAAATCTGTTACTTCTCTATAGTGTTTACCTGTATAAGATCTCCAGTCTACACCAGCAACTAAATTAAAGTTGTCTGAAATTTCAGTATTAAACGTAGATAAAACACCATACCATACGTGATCGTTAAAAGATGCTCTTAAAATTGCTTCAGAACCATCTGCACCGTTTGCTTGATTAATTTCAACAATATTATCTAAGTCTACTGGTTGATCATCTCCACCAATTCTAACATTAAATAAAGCTGTATTATCACCAGCGGTACCACCTCCACCACCAGAACCCCAAGAAACGTAGGCTGCAGTAGACAATGAAGATTTATCACTTATTGTCCAATAGTGGTTTAAAGAAGTTTGAGATTTGTGATAGAAGTTATCTTCTATATGAACAACTTGTCCGTTTTTATAACCCCAATCTGGGTTAAATTTATTTCCAGACTCTGCGTTTCTATAAGTTTCTATTGTACTTCTGTTTTGTCTTTGACCATGTCTTTGTGGTGCTCCAAAAGAAGTAAGAGATAATTTATGGCTTTCGTTTAATACTTTAGATAAATTTACAAAGTAATTGTAACCTTTAAATTCTGTACCATCTATATAACCTTCACCTTCAATCTTAGCAAAAGATACAGTAGCAGCAAAACCATTATCCATTAAACCTGTAGATAAAGTAAAACCAGCTTTTTGGTAACCATCGTTACCAGTAGAAGCAATAACGCTACCACCTTTTTCAATTTCAGAAGTTTTAGATAAAATATTAATTGTACCACCAATAGAAGGCACGGCAACTTTAGAAGCTCCTAAACCTCTTTGAACTTGCATTGCTGCTGTTACATCAGATAAACCAGCCCAGTTAGACCAATAAACTGCTCCGTTTTCCATATCGTTTACAGGTACACCATTAATCATTACCGCAACGTTTACAGAGTTAAACCCACGTAAGTTAATACGACCATCACCAAAACCACCACCAGATTTAGTAGCATATACCCCTGGAGTAGATTTTAAAACCTCTGGAAATTCTTGAGATCCTAATTTTCTTTCAATATCTGCAGCTTTAACAGTAGAAACTGCAACTGGAGTTTTTCTATCAATAGCAAATGATGTAGCAGTAACTACAATTTCATCTAAAGCTCCTGCATCTTCAATTAAAACAATTGTTCCTACATTAGATTTAGATGATGAAAAAGAAACTTCTTTAGCTTTAAACCCAACAAAAGAAACTACAAGGCTACCTGAGTCTGTTTTAGCATTTAAAGTGAATTTTCCATCAAAGTCTGTTGATGTTCCGTTTGTTGTACCTTTTACAACAACACTTGCGCCTGGTAATGGTTGGTTTGTATCATCTACAACCGTACCAGTAATTTTAGTTTGTCCTAAAACTGTAGCTGTTATAAAAAACAGTGCTACAAATAATAAGTTTTTAAAATTTTTCATTGTTTAATTTTATATTATTAAATGTTCTGCAAAATTGTCTCTTTTGCATTTTACGCGTGTTAACTTAATGTTAAGCTTTAACAAAAATTTAAGACGCTCAAAAATAATAAATATTTACCTAAACACTGAAAGTAAGCAATAAAAAAACCGATATAGTTATCAACAAAACACAACAAAATTAATAAAACAGTGATTTATTTTTACTAAAATAGATTTTTTACTGATTATTTAATAATTTCTTAGCTAATTCCTTTCCTAACTCAACTCCAAATTGATCGTAGCTATAAATATTCCATAAAACCCCTTGAGTAAAGATTTTATGCTCATATAAAGCAATTAACTTACCTAATGATTTTGGTGTTAATTTATCGAAAAGAATTGCATTACTTGGTCTATTCCCTTCAAAAACCTTAAAAGGTAATAGTGTATTTATTTTATCTTGATCACCAGAAAACTTTAATTCTAAATGAACTTCTTCTTTGGTTTTACCAAAAGCCAAAGCTTCCATTTGACCATAATAATTAGACATCAATTTTTTATGATGATCTGTTAAGCCATATAATGACTCTTTATAACCTATAAAATCTGTAGGTATCAATTTTGTACCTTGATGCACTAATTGCATAAATGCGTGTTGCATATTTGTACCCGTGCTTCCCCAAACAATAGTACCTGTTTGATAATCTATTTTATCTCCATTTCTATCTACTCCTTTACCATTACTTTCCATAATAGCTTGCTGTAAATAATCTGGTAATTTCTTTAAATACTGAGAGTAAGGTAAAACAGCTTCTGTTTCTGCTAAGTAAAAATTATTATACCAAACACTTATTAAGGCTAAAACAACTGGAATATTTTTATTAAATTCTGTATTTCTGTAATGAATATCCATTTCTTCTGCCCCATCTAAAAGCAACCTGTAATTATCATAACCTACAGATAAACTAATTGATAAACCAACTGCAGACCACAATGAAAAACGACCTCCAACCCAATTCCACATAGGGAAAACATTCTTTTTATCGATACCAAAACTATCTACAGCTTCTAAATTTGTAGAAACCGCCACAAAGTGTTTAGGAATATCAAAAATAGTTGCAGATTTTAAGAACCAATTTTTAAGTGTTTCTGCATTAGAAATAGTTTCTTGTGTTGTAAATGTTTTTGATACAATTACAAAAAGTGTTGTTTCTGGGTTTAATTTTTTTATTATTTCAGAAACGTGGTCTCCGTCTACATTAGACACAAAGTGTGTTGTTAATTGATTTTTATAAAATTGTAAAGATTCTACAACCATATCTGGTCCTAAATCAGAACCACCAATACCTACATTTACAATATCTGTAATAGACTTACCTGTATATCCTTTCCATTTACCAGAAATTACTTTATTAGAAAAACTTTTAATTTTTCTTAAAGCGGTTTGTATTTGTGGCTTAATATTTTTTCCATTTACTAAAACTGGCTCTTCAGATGTACTTCTTAAAGCTGTATGTAAAACAGCTCTTCCTTCTGTAGCATTAATTATTTCACCAGAAAACTGACTTTCAATAGCTTCTTTTAAACCGACTTCTTCTGCTAATTCTACCAACAAACTTAAAGTCTCTTGAGTAATTCTATTTTTAGAAAAATCCACAAGTAAATCATCTAACTCTATAGAAAAATCATCTTTTCTATTTTCATCTTTCATTAAATCTTTAATGTTGATGTTTTTATTCTCAGCAAAATGATTTGTTATTTTTTGCCATGCACTCGTAGTTGTTGGATTAATGTTTTTTAAAGCCATTTTTTTAGTTTTTTGCAATTATTTCTCTAACTTCTTCTGGTTCTTGAACAGGGATACTTTTTTTATCTAACTGATATTTTAGTGTTTTTATAAAATCAAAATACCTAGGTTTTACACTTTCTTCTAAAGGCTCTGCAGAAGGTAAATTTAATTTAGGATCTAAAGGATCTACTTGTTTTCCATTTTTCCAAAAACGATAACAAACGTGTGGTCCACCGGTATTACCTGTCATACCTACCCAACCTATAACGTCTCCTTGTTTTACATAATCTCCTTTTTTAACATTACGATTTTGCATATGTAAATATTGTGTAGAAAAAGTACTATTATGTTTTATTTTTACATACTTACCATTACCACCTCTTCTTGTAGATTCTGTTACCGTTCCGTTTGCTGTAGCAATAATGGGTGTACCAATTTTTGCTGCAAAATCGGTTCCTAAATGTGGTTTTACTTTATAGCCATAATAAGCAATTCTTCTGTTTAAATTATATCTAGAAGAAACCCTATACTGAAATTTAATAGGAGCTTTTAAAAAGAAACTACGTAACATATTTCCTTTTTCATCATAATATTCAGGAATTCCTTTTATAGTATCTGCTAAAAATTTAAAGGCATACAAATCTTCTCCTTTATGTGTAAATACTGCCGATTTAACCTCTCCATATCCTGCAAATAACGAATCGTTTATATATTTTTCTTCAAATATAATTTTAAAAGAATCTCCTTTTTGCAACTTGTAAAAATCTAAAGTCCACGCATAAATATCTGCAATTGTATTTGTTAAACTAGCAGATAAATGCAAACTATCCATTGTTACAGATAAATTAGAATCTATTACTCCTTCTACAGTTTTTACAACTTTTTTAACAGGAGTTTTATGAGTTTTTGCAATAATAACAGAGTCTTTAAAATCTATAATTGTAGAGTTTATTTTATCATGTTTATATATAAATACTTTAGCTTTTTCTGTAGAATCTTTACTCGCTAAAATAGTATAAGGTTTACCAGCTCTAACCCTTCTTACATCAAAAGTGTCTTTTATAACCTCTGCAATTTCATTAATTTTTGGATAAAAAACATGATGCCTGTCTAATATAATACCAAAACTTTCACCATTTTTAATGGTATCTTGTATAACATTAAATTCATCTAAATTATAACCAAATTTAAATACTGGCTCGGGCTTTACTATAACCGGAGGTAAAACTGTTTTTTTTACTTCTTTTTTACAAGATAAAAATGAGACAATTAAGACTAAAAGGAGAATTATTTTTTTCAAAAAATGGGCGATATTTTAATTTAGTTCTCAAAAGTACAAATAAAAATGATTTATAAGTAAGCTACAACTGTGAAGTTCCTAAAACGGTTTCGTTAAAAATTTCCTAATATTTAACAAGAGGCCCAACCAAACCTTTATAAGATTCTAATTCTGCTCTTAAAGAGCCTACTGCAAGATCTGCTTTTATTTTAACAGGCACTTTATTTTTATCATCAGTAATCCAAAGAGTAACACTTTCTTCTGCTTTAAAAACTCTACCAGATTGCACAAATGGCCTAAAAATTAGTGTTTTAATTTTTCCGAATTTTGTTCTTATAACTTCTCTACCCAAAAAACGTAATTTAAAAGGATAAATCTCAGAATCCATAAACATATCAATTGCTATTTCATCTCCTTTTTTCATATTTTCTACATCTTCGTTTCTAAGATAGTAAAAAGACGATAACATATCTTGCACATCTAAAAATGAAACAGTAGTATCTTTTTGATTGGTAAAATCTTGAATGTATGCATTATTAGATTGATAATTAAACGAAGTTATTCTATGTTTTTTATATCCACCTTCATCAATTTTTCTTTTAAAAAGGTAAGGCTTAATGGTGTCTTTATCAAAATAAGATTCGTACCTATCATCCACCTCAAAAAACCACTTTATCATACCAGATGTCCAACCAGTACCTATTGTATGAAAAACTTTTTTACCTTGATATTCTTTTTCTTCAATTTTTAAAACAGCTGTACCTGCTCTTAAAAAACCACTATAACTCATCTTATAACGCAACTCTTCTCCTCCTTTAAATGCAGATATTTTTTCTTGACAAAAAACTGTATTTAATAAAAATAAGGCAAAAAACAATAGAACACTTTTTCTCATAAAATCAAACATATAAAAAAGGATTGACAATTACTGTTCCAAAACATAAAAAAGCAAAACACTAACTATTTGTAAATGAATTTTTAACGATTTATTTAGATTTATACTCTTAAAATGTTCCCCAATTTTTTAATTCATCTTCGCTCCATAAATATGGATAAAATATTCTACGTTGATACTTTGGATGCATATATTTACGCCAACTACTTCCACCTGTAGCTTCTAAGTCTTTATCTTTTCCTCCCAAATACTTACCAGCTGCATTATAATGCGCCATTACCCATTTTACATTTACGGTATAATCATAATGCCTCATCGCTTTTATTAAATCTTCATTTTCCTGAACCTTCTTTGGCAACTGCTTAAACTTTTTAGAAAGATTTATATCATTATAATCTTCCATAAAATCTATAAAATCTCCCAAATATTTTTTCTCGAAAAGATTTAATAATGTAGATTTCTGCCCTGTAGTATAATTTTTACCTGCTGCTTGCCAATACAAATGGTTGTATGCATTTTTAAAAGAAGAATTTCTATCAATAGTATCTCTATAACGCACATCTATTAAATTAATTAGCTCTGTAGATGCAAATTCTATTTTACGATATTGTGCAGATTGAAAACCACTTGCCGGAGTTAAAGTATTTCTAAATTTTAAATATTGTTCTTTTTCCATTCCGTCTGCCATTACAGAAAAAGAACTGCATAACATATCAAAATAACGACTGATTCTATTTAAATGCATAGAAAACTTATCTGCAGAAATTTTTATTGATTTTGCTACCTGATCAATTTCCCATAAAACCATTTTAAACAACAATTCGTTTATTTGATGATACATAATAAAAACCATTTCATCTGGCTGTGTTGTTCTTGGTGTTTGTAAACCTAGCAAAGCATCTGTCTGTATATAATCCCAATAAGTTATTGGTGTACTCCACAGCAAACCCTCTAACATAGAATCTACAGGAACACCCAATTTATCATACTTTTCTTCTATTGCTTTTAAAATTTCTTCTCTATTCATAAATTGAAATTAACAAAAAAAGAACAAAGAGACACTATTATTCTCTTTGTTCTTTTCCGAAAAACTGGTTTATAAAGTTTAAAAAAACTATTTTTTTATAATTTTTATAACTTTTATTGATTCATTTACAGCAACTTTCATCACATAAATACCTTTTACGAATCACTATTCTCAATAAAAAAAGCCGAAACAATTACATTTCGGCTTTTAAATTTATCAAAGTGTTGGTTGGTTTAATCTTTCGGTAACCTTTCGTCAATCATTTTTAAAGGCATATCTCCCATCAAATCGAAAATATCTAAAATACTTCTAAATTTATCTTCTTCTTCAGATTGCTCTGTAATAAACCACTGTAAAAATATTTCCGTTGTAAAATCGTCTTCTTTTCTAGCTTGTTTAAAGATTTTAAAAATAGATTCTGTTACACTTATTTCTTGCTCTAATGAAGTTTCATAAATATCTCTTAGGCTTTCAAAATCATTATTTACATTCTGAATTTCTGGAGATATAGAAGCACCACCATTATCATTTATAAATGCAAAAATTTTCATTGCATGCTCTCTTTCTTCTTCTGCCTGCTTATAAAAAAATTCTTTACTATTTAAAAGTTCTCTTTGGTCGCACCAAGATGCCATAGCTAAATACGAAGCAGATGCATGCATTTCCATAGAGATTTGATTGTTTAGAGAATCCATCACTTCTGGATGAATAGTCATTTGTTTTCTTATAGCTGTCTTCATAATTTTCTATTTTAACTTCAAAAGTAATTGAAATTATAATCACTTCTAAATTTTAAATAAAATTTAAAGGCAATCTAAATAAGAATATGATATAAAAATGCTTAATAATTATAGAAACAGAAAGAAATTTCTTCTTTTAAATCTAATAATTTAGGGATTTCTAAAAAAAGTAAATGTTTTTTATCTGCAACAAAAAGCAAAACGTAATTTTCATTTTCAATAATTTTTTCTAAACTTTCTGGCTTAGTTAAAGAATTGATTTTATTTCTAAGTTGCAGTAATTGCGGAAAACTAAGAACCATTAACTTATCATCAACACATAATTGGTATTGACAAAAGGTAATTTTCTTTATTTGAATGTTAAATTTTACGTCGCTCAAAAAATTCATGCGGCTAAAGTAGTTATTATTTAGAATAAATAAAAATTACTTTAGAAAAAAGTATTAGTAATGTTTCATTTTAAAGAGAAACATTACTAATTAAATAAAAATTAGGTAACATTTATTACTTCATCAATTTGTGGCGCATATTTTTTTATTGTTGCCTCAACTCCATTTTTTAATGTCATTTGATTTACAGAACACCCCATACAAGCTCCTTCTAACTGAACTTTTACTACTGCATCTTCTATTGATATAAGTTTGATATTACCCCCATCACTCACCAAAAAAGGACGAATTTCTTCTAATGCTTTTTCTACATTAATAAGTGTTTCTTCTGCTGTCATAATTTAATTATTTTGTACTACATCCACTCATTGTTGTAATTCTAACAACTTCTGTTGGAGGTAAATTTTTATTTCTTTTTAATAATTGCGCAACCATTTCTTTAGTAATATTATTAAATGAACTTTCTAATAAAGTACCTTTTTGTAATGCTACCGGATGCCCAACGTCTCCTGACTCTCTTATACTTTGCACTAATGGAACTTCACCTAAAAATTTAGTATCAATATCTTCTGCTAAATTTTTTGCACCATCTTTACCAAAAATATAATACTTATTATCTGGTAATTCTTCTGGTGTAAAGTAAGCCATATTTTCTATAATCCCTAAAACTGGTACCTTAATACTATCTTGCTGAAACATTGCAACTCCTTTTTTAGCATCTGCTAAAGCTATATTTTGAGGTGTGCTAACTACAACCGCTCCATTAATAGGTAAAGCTTGCACTATAGATAAATGTACATCACCAGTTCCTGGAGGTAAATCAATCAATAAAAAGTCTAATTCTCCCCAATCAGCATCAAAAATTAATTGATTTAAAGCTTTAGAAGCCATTGGCCCTCTCCAAATTACTGCCTGATCTGGATTTGTAAAAAAACCTAAAGACAATAATTTTACTCCGTAATTTTCTATAGGTTTCATTTTAGAGCGCCCTTCTACATTTACAGAAAGCGGCTTTTGTTTTTCTACATCAAACATGATATGTTGTGATGGACCATAAACATCTGCATCTAAAACACCAACATTAAAACCCATTTTAGTTAGAGAAATTGCAGTATTAGCTGTAATTGTAGATTTACCAACACCTCCTTTACCAGAAGCTATTGCAATAATATTTTTAATATTTGGTATTTCTTTTCCTCTAATTAAGTTAGGGTTTGCCTTATTTGCTACAGGCTTTTCTACTTTAACATTGATTTTTACATCAATATTTGTATCAACTTTATTTTTTATAGCTTTAGTTATTTCTGTTTCTAACTTTTTTTTAGCTTGTAAAGTTGGGTTACTAATTGTTACATCAACTATTACTTCATCACCAAAAGCTACTACATTTGTAATATTTTTATTTTCTATTAAACTCTTACCCTCTCCTGGAGCTGTAATTGTTTCTAAAACATTATATATATCTTGTTTCTTAAAACTCATTTAAAGGTTCTAATTTTGGATTAATTCTAAGAAACAAATATACGTCTTACTTATAACATAATAAATACATTGTTACTATCTATTAAAAAACTATTTATAAAGAACAATGTAATCTTAATGTAAATTAAAAACGCAATAAATGTTAAAAACAAACTTTTTTTGATTTTTTCGACGAATGGTAGTGATTGGTTGTTAAAAAGTACTATCTTTACTATGAATTTATACATAAACATAAAACCCCCCACATTATGAAAAATTTTATTACACCTTTAGCTACGCTATTAATTACTTTAACTTTAACAATTAATTCTTACGCGCAAGACATAGCAATGGTTGAAATTGAAGAAACTGAAACTGAAATCTTTGATTCAGAATCTTCTTACACTGCACTTCAAAACGGTACTTATAGCTACAAACTAGGATCTGAAGAGATTAAAGTATCTATCGAAGGAGGTTATTACACTGAGCACCACCCAAACAATGAGTTTATAAAAGCTAAAATTAACTGGGTTGCTGCAGATGAGTATACACTTACAATTGTTGACTTGAAAAAAGACAATTTACCTTTTAAAGCTGGTACTAAATTAAGTACTAAAATTACTAAAGTAAAAGGAGATAAATATTATTATGAATCAGATTTACTTGGTTCTAATCAATCTACTTGGACTGGTAAATTTAAAAAATTAGACTAATTTTTTATCAGACTATAAAAAACTTTAATAAAAAAACACCATCAATATAATATTGATGGTGTTTTTTTATTAATACATTAAAAAAGCATAAAGCTTTAAGATAATTCTTCTATAGGATTCCACAAAACCTTTTCTAAATTTTGTATTTGATTATCGACAATAACTATCCCTTCATTTTCAAGTAATTGTTGCATTAAATTTACACCATCAAAATGATGCTTACCTGTAAGTAAACCTTTTTTATTTACAACTCTATGAGCCGGTACATCTTCTAAATCGCCAACATTATTCATGGCCCAACCAACTACTCTTGCAGATTTAGCAGCACCTAAATAAGTGGCAATTAAACCATAACTTGTAACTTTACCCGAAGGCACCAACCTTACAACCTCGTAAACCTTATCAAAAAAACTATCTGATTTTTTCATTAAACACACATTTAATCTATTATTTCAAAAAAATCAGCAGCAAATTAATACGTTTTAAAAAACTTTTAGAACTAGTAATTTAATTTAAATTTAATGTAAGTTATTGGCTTACCTATTTCTAAGTATTGATTTTCATAGAAAGTTTGTGTTTCTGTTACTTCTTTAGGTGCACCTTCATTTTTATACACTGTATGGTTTGCATATAAAATTTCATGTCCTTCTCCGTGTAACAATCCCAAAGTATAGCCATGCATAAATTCTGAATCAGTTTTTAAATTTATAACACCGTTTTCATTTAAAACACGATGATATTTCTTTAAAAAACTAGAATTTGTCATTCTGTGTTTTGTTCTTTGATATTTTATTTGTGGATCTGGAAAAGTAATCCATATCTCAGAAACCTCATTATTTGCAAAAATGAAGTCTACCAATTCTATTTGAGTTCTTACAAACGCAACGTTTGGTAAGTTTTCTTCAATTGCTGTTTTAGCTCCTCTCCAAAAACGGGCTCCTTTAATATCAATTCCTATAAAGTTTTTATCAGGGTTTTTTCTAGCAAGAGCAATCGTATACTCACCCTTACCACAACCTAACTCAACAACTATAGGATTATTATTATCAAAAAAAGAATGCCATTTACCTTTATAAGAAAAACCTGTTACAACTTCTTCTCTAGTTGGCTGAATGACATTTTTAAACGTTTCATTTTCTTTGAAACGTTTTAGTTTATTTTTGCTTCCCAATTATTTTTAAGCTTTATCTTCTGTTCCTTCTCTTTTAAAAGTAAGAGATTCTTTCATCCAATATCCTAATAAGCATAATAAAACTAGTAGAAAAAACCAGTTTACTGCATTAGAAACCCACCAACCTAAATCACCTAAGGCAACATCTAAACGTAACCACTTAAAAGGGACAAATAAAAAATCAGTAAATAAACTACCAATCCATCTAAAAATATTGCTTGCTGTCATAACTTAATTATCTTTACACTGCAAAAATAACAAAAGAAACAATGCTAGCCAATTTTTTAGAGAAATCTAAACCAATCAATTTTACTGTTTATTTATTAAGTTTTTATTGCGTCTTTTTTACATATTTTTTTAGCAACAATTTTACTTGGGCTACTGCATTAGAAAATGCATTGTGCTTTTTTCTTTTTCTATTTATTTTTTTCTTCTATAATTTTATTGTCACTAAAAATAAATTAACATTTGACCATTCTTATGCTTTTTTTCTTTTTACATTAACGTCAATATCTTTTTTACCTAAAATACTAGAAGTAAAAACCTTAGTATTACTATTAATTTACTTACTTTTTTTAAGAAAAATATATAGTTTACGTACAGATAAAAAAGTAATTCAAAAATTATTTGATAGCGGTTTTTGGCTAGGAATTTTATTTATTATTCAGCCTTATTCAATTTTATTTGTAACATTAATTTACAGTTCTAACTTGTTACAAAAAAAGGTTACAATAAACACTTTTTTAACACCAATTATTGGATTCGTTTCTCCTCTAATTATCTATTTTGCATATTTATTATGGAGTGATTCTTCACAAAGTTTTGTTCAATTGTTTTATTTCGATAACATTAACAACATCTCTTTTTATACAGAAGACAAAATTATTTGGCTTTTATCAGGAATAATATCTCTTACAATAATTGCTGTTTTCTTAAAATCTCCTAAAGCTTTATCTGTAAACAACTCTTTTAGAAAAAGTTGGATCCTTTTGATTATAAATACAATAATTGCTGTTTTTTTTGCTTTAATTATTGATGAAAAGAAAGGCTCTGATATTATTTTTTTACTAATTCCGTCATCTATAATAATTGCAAATGGTTTTGAAGTTATAGAAAAGAATATGATAAAAAATATTTTATCGGGCACGTTAATAATAGCAACTATAATTGTTTTTATACTACAATTTAGCACCGTAAGCTAAATCACCAGCATCTCCTAAACCAGGTACAATATAGCCTTTATTATTTAGCTCGTTATCTAGTGCTGCTATCCATAAATGTGTGTTTTTTGGAAAATTATTCTTAACATACTCTATTCCATCTGTAGAACCAATTACAGAAATAACATGAATCTCTTTAGGAGAACCATACTTTTTTATAGCCTCTAACACAGCAACTAAAGATTGACCAGTGGCTAACATAGGATCTGCTAACAACAAAATTTTATCATCTATAGAAGGGGAAGCAAAATACTCTACAACAATTTTAAAATCTGCATCATTATTAGGGTGATGTCTGTAAGCTGAAATAAAGGCATTTTCTGCATCATCAAAATAATTTAATAAACCTTGGTGTAATGGCAAACCTGCTCTTAAAATAGAACACAATACAATATTATTATCTGGTAATTGTTCTTCTTTGTTACCTAAAGGAGTTTCAATTTCTTTACTATAATACGTAAGTTTTTTACTTAATTCGTAGCCAAGAATTTCACCAATTCTTTCTATATTTCTCCTAAATCTAAGTGAATCTTTTTGAATATTTACATCTCTAATTTCTGAAATAAATTTATTTAGAATAGAATTCTTTTCTTGTAAGTGATGAATAGTCATATTTTATATTTTGTAATAACAAATGTAAAGTAATTGAATTAAAGTTAAATTATATCTAAAAAATTAAACTAATAAATCTTAGTTATTTCGTCTAATTAAAATTTATCCTCAAATTTGCAATAACATTTCGTAAAAATATTTTGAAAATCAATCAAAGAACATTAGCTCTTATTGCAGTTTCTATTGCTACTTTAATTTACGGTATAACTTTTACAGTTGCCAAAGACATAATGCCAAATTATGTAAAACCTTTTGGCTTAATTCTCTTAAGAGTTAGTGGTGCTGTTTTTGTATTTTGGTCTGCAGGATTTTTTGTAAAAGCAAAAAAAATAGAAAAAAAAGACTATAAAAGCTTAGCCATTGCTTCTTTCTTTGGGGTAGCTTTAAACATGCTTTGTTATTTTAAAGGATTAAATTTAACAACCCCAATTAGTGCTTCTGTAATGATGGTAACAACACCAATTATTGTACTAATTGTATCTAGTTTTTTGTATAAAGAAAAAATTATACCAAGAAAAATATTGGGTATTATTATCGGTTTAATAGGTACAGTTATTTTAATTGTTTACGGTAATAAAGACAACGGAAATGCTAATAATAGAGTTTTAGGTAATTTTTTAGTCTTTATAAATGCTGCTTCTTATGGTATTTACCTAATTTTAGCAAAAAAATTAATACATAAATACCATCCTATTGTTTTTGTAAAATGGTTTTATTTATTTGGTTTAGCATATGTTTTACCTTTTGGTTTTTTAGACTTAATGGAAGTAAGTTGGCAAGAAATGCCTACAGATATTATACTAAAAGTAGGTTTTATAATTTTATTTACAACATGTATAACTTATCTTTTTAATCTTTTTGGTTTAAAAAAATTAAAACCTACAACTGTTAGTGTTTTTATATACCTACAACCTGTAGTTGCAACAATTTATGCTTTAATAGTTGGTAGTGATGAGCTAAACCCTATAAAAATTGGTTCTACAATACTCATCTTTGCTGGTGTCTATTTAGTAACTAAACAAGTAGAAAATTCTACTAAATAAAACTATATTTGCTCTTCATCTAAAATTTTTATTTTATGATTCAATCCATGACTGGTTATGGTAAATCTGTATTACAATTACCTACTAAAAAAATTACTATAGAAATTAAATCTTTAAATAGTAAAAATCTCGATCTAAACGTTAGAATTCCTACTTATTATAAAGAAAAAGAATTAGCTGTACGTAAAAAATTGGCAAGCTCTTTAGTAAGAGGTAAAGTAGATTTTTCTATTTATATAGAAATGACTGCAGATGAAACTTCTACAACCGTAAACCATGGCGTAGTAAAAGATTACATGCAACAACTTAGAAACATCGTTCAAACCGGTACTTCTAATGATGTAGAGTTGTTAAAAATGGCAATAAAAATGCCAGACGCATTAAAAACTGAACGCGAAGAATTAGATGAAAATGAGTGGAATCTTATCAACAAAAATATTGATATTGCAATTAAAGAGATTGTAAAATATAGAATTGATGAAGCTGCTAGTTTAGAAATAGATTTTAGACAAAGAATAACTAATATTAAAAAATATTTAGAAGAAGTAAAAGCTTTAGATGCAGATAGAGTAAAAAATGTAAAAATACGTTTAAAAAAAGCTATTGATGATTTAAAGGTTGATACTGATGAAAATCGTTTTGAACAAGAACTGATTTATTATTTAGAAAAATTAGATATTAATGAAGAAAAAGTTCGATTAGCAAATCATTTAGATTACTTTTTAGAAACTCTTGACACACCGGATTCTAACGGAAAAAAATTAGGATTTGTTATTCAAGAAATGGGTAGAGAAATAAACACTACCGGTTCTAAAGCTAATTTTGCACCAATGCAAAAAGCAGTTATTCAAATGAAAAATGAATTAGAACAAATTAAAGAACAAATTTTAAATATACTTTAAGTTATACTTAAAGTAGCTAAATAATTTTAGCTTCTTATTAATTATATAAAATATTCTGAAACGAATTCAGAATGACAAAAATTAAAAATTTATGTCAGATTTTAAAGGAAAATTATTCGTCTTTTCTGCACCTTCTGGGTCAGGTAAAACCACAATTGTTCGTCATTTACTAAAACAAGAAAAATTTAATTTAGAATTTTCTATTTCTGCAACTTCTAGAAAACCTAGAGGTGAAGAAAAAGACGGAGAAGATTATTATTTTATATCTCTTAAAGAGTTTAAAAATAAAATTAAAACTGACGAGTTTTTAGAATGGGAAGAAGTTTATAGAGACAACTTTTACGGAACACTAAAAAGTGAAATTGAACGTATTTGGGCTCTAAAAAAACACGTTATTTTTGATATTGATGTTGTTGGTGGATTAAGAATTAAAAAGAAATTTCCTAAAGAAACCTTATCTGTTTTTGTAAAACCACCAAGTGTAGATGAGTTAAAAATTCGTTTAAAAAAACGTTCTACAGAAAGTGAAGATAAAATAAATATGCGCATTGCAAAAGCATCTGTAGAGTTGGCAACAGCACCACAATTTGATAAAATTATAAAAAATTACGAACTAGAAGTTGCTTTAAAAGAAGCAGAAGAATTGGTTAGTAAATTTTTAGAGAAATAAAATGAAAATAGGTTTATATTTTGGCACTTTTAACCCAATACATGTTGGGCATTTAATAATTGCCAACCATATGGTAGAATATTCAGATTTAGATGAAATATGGATGGTAGTAACACCTCATAGTCCATTTAAAAAGAAAAATTCTCTGCTTGATAATCATCATCGTTTTGAGATGGTTTATAAAGCTACAGAGAAATATTTTAAAATTAAACCATCTAATATAGAGTTTAATTTACCTCAACCAAACTACACAGCACACACATTAGCACATATCTCTGAAAAATATCCTAATAAAGAGTTTTGTTTAATTATGGGAGAGGATAATCTTAAAACTTTACATAAATGGAAAAATTATGAAACTATTTTAAAACACCATCATATTTATGTATATCCAAGAATTACAGAAGGCAATATAGACCATCAATTTAAAGATAATTCAAAAATCCATAAAATAGACGCGCCAATTATTCAGGTTTCTTCAACAATGATTAGAAAAGGAATAAAAGAACAAAAAAACATTAAACCTCTTTTAACCGAAGAAGTATGGACTTACATAGATGAAATGAATTTTTATAGAAAATAATTTCAGATAAATTTCGTTGTATATTTGTTAAACATCAAATAAAATTTTGTGGCTCAGAACATTAAAAAAAAGGGAAAACTTAAACATAAACTAACTAATAAATTTAGATTAGTTGTTTTAAATGAAGACACTTTTCAAGAACGTTTTTCTTTAAAATTATCTAGATTAAATGTATTTGTTTTAAGCGGTTTTTTCTCTATTTTGCTTATTTCTGGTACAATTTTATTAATTGCCTTTACTCCTTTAAAAGAATATATACCTGGTTATTCTTCTACCGAATTAAAAAGAAAAGCTGCAGATTTAACTTTCGAAGCAGATTCTTTAAAGCTTAAATTAGCTATTTTAGAAAACTACACAAAAGCATTAAAACCCGTTTTAACTGGAGATATAGAGCCAGAAAGTATTGATTCTATTCAAAATGAAGCTATGGCAAATCAACTTATTGATGAAAGCCAGTTAAATGCAACAAAAGAAGACTCTATTTTTAGAGAAAAAATAGAAAGTGAAACTCGTTTCTCTTTACTTAACAGCTCAAAAAGCAATGTTAAAATTGTTTTCTTCGCGCCTTTAAACGGAGAAATTTCTCAAAGTTTTGAGTCTACATCAAAACATTTTGCAGTAGATATTACAGCAAAAACTGGCGAACCTATTAAAGCCACAGCAGACGGAACTGTTATTTTTTCTGGTTGGACTACAGAAACAGGTTACGTTATAATTTTAAGACACGCAAATGAATATATTTCTGTTTACAAACACAATGGTAACTTACTAAAACAACAAGGAGATTTTGTAAAATCTGGTGAAGTTATTGCCACAGTAGGATCTACTGGAGAATTAACAACAGGACCTCATTTGCATTTTGAACTTTGGAACGGCGGATATGCTGTTAACCCAACAAACTTTATAGATTTTAAATAATGAGTATTAAATCACTTTTTGCAATTCCTTTTGCTAATGTAGCAACCAAAAAAGTTTTTAAGTGGGCTAATAAACCTTTTAAAACCCAAGAAAAAGTTTTTAAAAACTTAATATTAGAAGGCGGTAAAACTGCATTTGGTAAAGACCATAATTTTTCTGCAATTACTAATTATGATGATTTTAAAAAACAAGTAAAAGTTACAGATTACGAAGGATTAAGAAAATACATAGACAGAGTTGTTGCAGGAGAACCAGACATTCTTTGGCCAGGAAAACCCTTGTATTTTGCAAAAACTTCTGGCACAACTTCTGGTGCTAAATACATACCAATTACAAAAGATTCTATGCCAACACACATTAAAGCAGCTAGAAATGCTTTATTGTTTTATATTAAAGAAAAAAAAGACGCCAGTTTTGTTGATGGTAAAATGATTTTTTTACAAGGAAGTCCTGTTCTAAGTGATAAAAATGGTGTAAAACTGGGCAGATTAAGCGGTATTGTAGCACATTATGTACCTAAATACTTATTAAAAAACAGATTACCAAGTTGGGAAACAAATTGTATAGAAGATTGGGATACTAAAGTAAATGCCATTGTTGAAGAAACAGTTAATAAAGACATGTCCGTTATTAGCGGAATACCTTCTTGGGTACAAATGTATTTTGAAAAACTAATTGAAAAAACCGGAAAATCTGTATCAGAATTATTCCCGAAATTTAATTTCTTTATTTATGGAGGTGTAAATTTTGAACCTTATAAAAATAAATTCGAAAGTTTAATTGGTAAAAAAATAGATTATATAGAATTATACCCAGCATCAGAAGGATTTATTGCATACCAAGATTCTCAAACAGAAAAAGGAATGCTATTGCAATTAGATTCTGGTATTTTTTATGAATTTATCCCTGCGGATGAATTCTTTGATGAAAACCCTACAAGAATTTCTCTAAAAGATGTAAAAATTGGTGTTAATTACGCTATCATTTTAAATACTACAGCTGGTCTTTGGGGTTATAACATTGGAGATACTGTAGAATTTACATCAACAAAACCCTACAGAATTAAGGTTACAGGTAGAATAAAACACTTTATATCTGCATTTGGTGAACATGTTATTGGTAAAGAAGTAGAAAAAGCTTTAAACGATGCTATTGTTGGTACAAATATAAATATTAGCGAGTTTACAGTAGCACCACAAGTAAACCCAACAAGTGGTTTACCTTATCACGAATGGTTTATAGAGTTTGAAAATGAACCAGAAAACTTAGAAGAATTTGCTTTAAAAGTAGACGCTTCTATGCAACAACAAAACATCTATTATTTCGATTTAATTGAAGGAAAAGTTTTACGTCCTCTAATAATTAGAAAAGTTAAAAAAGGTGGTTTTCATGAATATATGAAATCTATTGGTAAATTTGGAGGACAAAATAAAATTCCACAATTATCTGATAACAGAAAAATTGCAGATGTTTTAAGTAAATTTATAATTAAAAATTAAACAATATAAAATGGGAGGAGATTTTTTATTTTTAGGATTAACAATAGCAGTAGTTATTGTTTACTTTTACAATAAATTTAGAAACAGACGTTAAATAACTTGTTTGAGTAAATTTTTTAAAAAATACATACAATTTTAATATAATATTAAATGAGCACAATAAGAATTACCAAACAGTTTAGTTTTGAAACAGGACATGCATTATATGGTTATGATGGAAAATGTAAAAATGTACACGGACATTCTTATAAACTTTCTGTAACGGTTTCTGGACAACCAATAACAGATTCATCTAATGTAAAATTTGGAATGGTTATAGATTTTGGAGATTTAAAAAAAATTGTAAACGAAGAAATAGTTGATGTTTTTGACCACGCCACAGTTTTTAACAAAAATACACCTCATGTAGAGTTAGCAAAAGAGTTAATGAACCGAGGACATCATGTTTTATTAGTAGATTACCAACCTACAAGCGAAATGATGGTTATAGATTTTGCTCAAAAAATTAAAAATAGACTACCAAACAATATTAAACTTCATTCTATAAAACTACAAGAAACAGATTCTAGTTTTGCAGAATGGTTTGCTAGCGAAAACTAAAACACAATGAAAGTCTTAAAATACATATTAGTTATATTTATTTCATTATCAATTACAAGTTGTAGTGATAATGAAGAAAATAATACACCGTTAAGTTTAACAAACGAAAACATTGCTGGTAATTATAATATTAGTAGTTTATTTTTAAAAACAGAAATAATATCTGAAACAGAAGTTTCTGGTGTTAATTTACCGGTTACATTAGCTACTTCTAGTAGTGTAGGAGATACTTTTCAGATAGATTTTATTTTTAATTTAGATGGTACTTTTGAAGCAAAAGGCCTTTATAGACTTGTATCTACTATAACACCTATAACTGGCGGAACGATAGAAAATATTGAAATTATTGAATTAAATGATTCTGGTACTTACAATATTAACACAATAGATAATACCATTTCTTTTAGCTCTATAAATACAGATGGTTTAATAAATGGCGATGTACAAGTAGATATTTTTAACGAAACTACTTTAAGTTTTGCTAAATATGCCGAAGAAGAAGACGGAGCAAATACAGTTATTTTAGAATACAATATTACTCTTATTAAAGAGTAACTTTACTTAGCTTAAGTATTTTTACAAGTTACATTGTACTTGCTAAAAAGTAAAAGTGCTAATCTTAGTAAAATTAGTTATATCATTATAATCTAATTCGTATTGATCTATAGAGTAATCAGAAATTATAAAAGCATGATTATCTCTTATAATAATATCTATAGCATTCTCAGTATTAATTTCATCAATATATACAGAATCTTCTGGCTTAGTAATATCAAATATCTTTACAGTATTATCACACACTAAAAGATAATTATCACCATATAAACTTAATCCTTTAGGCTCTGTTAAACCTCTAGAATTTAATAAAATTGGGTTTTCTATATCTTCTATATTATAAGTCTTTAATTCGTTTACTGTCCCACCACAACTAGCGTTAGAGTGTAAAGTAACAAAAGCATTTACATCATTAGCAACAACAGGATCACAAGCTCTAAAATGATTAGATTGAGATAATTTACTTGGCAGCTCTGCATTAGAAACATCATAAATATACATAGCATCTTGAGAACCTATAAACAAATAATCTTTAAAACTGAATAAGGTTTCTATATTAAAACCAACATTTACAGTATTTACTTTTATTGGATTTGTTTTATCTTGAATATTAAATACTGATAAATTATAAAAATCTACTGTATATAAATAATCTCCTTTTAAAGCAAAAGTTGCTAAAGAACCTCCTTGCCCATCTGCAGAAAAATCTGAACTTGAAGTATCATTAGAATCTTGACTACAAGAAAATATAAATAAAACTGAAAATAAAATGATAAATAATTTCTTTTTCATAGCTTTTATTTTAAAATCCAATTAACAACAACCTCATCCTCATAATAATACCATTCTCCTTCTGGCGAAGTTAATGCAGGAAAAACATCTTTAAGTCTTTTATTTAAACTTATCTCTAACGTAGTAAAATCTATTGTTAAAACAACCAAGTCTGTTGCTTGGTTAATGTATAAAACATCATTTCTGATAGCAATATCTGTTGCTCCAGGAATTTTTAAGAATTTCTTTTTAATAGGGTTTGAGGGGTCTGTATTATCAAAAATATGAAAACCTGTTCTTTTATCATTAATAAATATATAATCGTTAATAATATATATTTTAGATGATTCTGCAACGGGGATTGGTTCTAAAATTTCGATTGAATTTTCGAACTCATTTCTATCTAAAACTACAGGAGTATAATTAGAAAAAAAAGGATCTCCACCACCATTTTCAGATTCTTCATAAAAGTAAAAACAACTAGAAAATGTTGTGCAAATAATTATTAATAGTATCAATTTTTTCATTAAAACACTTTTTTTAAAAGTATTAAAATAAATTGATTCTAATGTTTATTTACCGTTAAATGTATTCATTGTATTAGCCAAACCCGCTGTACCAAAAGAGATTATAGCTTTAGCTGAAGTTGGTAAACGTTCTATTAAAAGGCTCGTTTCATCTTTATTCCATTCTCCAAGAACAAAATCTACTTGATTACCTCTGCTAAAATTTCCTCCAACTCCAAAACGAAATCTTGGATATTTATTACCACCCAGTTTCTCCTGAATGTCTTTTAAGCCATTATGGCCACCATCACTTCCTTTAGCTTTAATTCTTATGGTTCCAAAATCTATATTTAAATCATCTGTAACAACCAATAAGTTATCTATAGCTATTTTTTCTTTTTCTAACCAATACTTTACAGCCTTACCACTTAAATTCATAAAAGTATTTGGTTTTAATAAAATAAATGTTCTTCCTTTAAACCTAAAAGTAGCAATGTCACCTAATTTTTCTGTTTCAAAAGTTACATTGTATTCTTCTGCAAGCTCATCTAGTATTTTAAAACCAATATTATGGCGTGTGTTGGTATATTTATCACCAATATTACCTAAACCAACAATTAAAAATTTTTTCATTAATTCTTCTTTACTTTCAACTCTTATACCTATTTTATTTAGAAAAAAGCTTTTTAAATTCATTCTTCAAAAATAAGAAGAAATACATAATTCAAAACTCTAAAACAATTCTAAAAACCTATTAAGTTTATAGAAATAAAAAAAGCGTTACATAATGTAACGCTTTTTTTATTTTAGATAAACAACAAATTTATTCTGCTGCTTCTGCTGCTGCTTTAGTTGCATTACGAGACATTCTTACTTGTGCAACCACAGTGTTATCTGGGTGCATAATAGAATAATCATCATTTCTTAAAGAACTAATGTATAATTTATTACCAATTTGTAATTCAGTAATATCAGCTTCAATAAAATCTGGTAAATTTGCTGGTATAGCTTTTACTTTTATTTTACGTAAGTTTTGACGTAAAGCACCACCAACTGCAACACCTTTAGATTTACCTACCAAACGAAGAGGAATATTCATTGTTACTTCTTTATCATCAAATAACTGATAAAAATCTACGTGTAAGATTTTATCTGTTACTGGGTGAAATTGAATGTCTTGTAAAATTGCAGATATTTTTTTTCCATCAACCTCAATAGTTGCAGTATATACATTTGGAGTATACACTAAACTTTTGAACGATTTTTCTTCTGATGAAAAATGAACTGGTTTATCTCCTCCGTATATAACGCAAGGAACCATACCAGCATTACGTAAGGCCTTAGTAGCTACTTTACCTACGCTTTCTCTTTTTGATCCTTTAATTGTAATTGATTTCATTACTTTTTTTATTATTTATTTACATTAAAAATTTATCACTAATTGAAGTGTTATCTTGCACTTTATGCATAACATCCGCAAATAATGGCGCGCAAGATACAACTTTTATTTTAGATACATTCTTTTTTAACGGAATTGTGTCTGAAACTATTAATTCTGTTAAAGCAGAGTTTTCTATTTTTTCATATGCGCCACCAGATAATATAGGATGTGTACATATTGCACGTACACTTAATGCACCTCTTTCTTTCATTAAATTTGCTGCGTGTGCTAGAGTTCCTCCTGTATCAATCATGTCATCAATTAAAATAACATTTTTACCAACCACATCACCAATTAACTCCATATGGCCAATAACATTTGCTTTCTTTCTTTGTTTGTAACATATTACTACTTCAGATAATAAATGTTTAGAGTAAGCATATGCTCTTTTAGAACCTCCCATATCTGGCGATGCAATAGTTAGGTTTTCTAATTGCAAGCTTTCTATGTATGGTAAGAAAATAGAAGAAGCAAATAAATGATCTACTGGTTTTTCGAAAAAACCTTGAATTTGATCTGCATGTAAATCCATTGTCATAATTCTAGTAGCTCCTGCAGATTCTAAAAGTTTAGCTACTAATTTAGCACCAATTGCAACCCTAGGTTGATCTTTTCTATCTTGTCTTGCCCAACCAAAATATGGCATAACTGCTGTAATATGTCTTGCAGATGCTCTTTTTGCAGCATCTAACATCAACAACATTTCCATTAAATTGTCTGCGTTAGGAAAAGTAGAACCTATTATAAAAACTCTTCTACCACGAACAGATTCTTCAAAAGCTGGTTGAAATTCTCCATCACTAAAGTAAGTTGTTTTTACTTTTCCTAGTGTAGTATTATACTCTTTAGCAATTTTTTCTGCCAAAACTGTGCTTTGTCTACAAGCAAATAATTTTGGTGCAAGCTGATTTATAAGCATTTAGTTGTTTTTTTTATTGTGTTGTTGTGAGACGCAAAAGTAGAAATTATTTATTGAGTTTCACATTTATTTTTTCAGTTTAAAATAAAATATTTTAATACATTTGCAGTCCGAATAAATTTAATGCTCAAGTGGCGGAATTGGTAGACGCGCTGGATTCAAAATCCAGTTCTTTCGGGAGTGTGGGTTCGATTCCCACCTTGAGTACCATTTAAACAACTAAACCCTGTTAATCAATTGATTTTCAGGGTTTTTAAGTTTTATTACTCTTATTCTTGCCAACCATTTGCCAACGATTAACAAAATCATATAGTTTTTTATTATTTTCAAAACAATAATACACGCGCGAACAGATAGTAACGAACTTTTATAAATCTGGCTTTTTATAGTGTGAAAAACGATAAATAAAACTGTTAATTACTTCTTAGATTAACTGCTTGTATTTTTTATGGTTTCCCAAAACTATATTTATCTTTTAAACAAAAATAAGCGAGTGCGAACAGATAGTAATAACTATTTAAATTAAGTAACCAATACGCGCGCGCGTCAGATACTAAAGAACTTTTTGTATAACTCTTTTTTATAGTGTCCTATTTGAATAATTATTAATTGTTATTGCTATTAGATTAACTGATTATATTACAACAAAAATACACGCGTAAAAAAATAGTATAGAACTTTTTATTTATGAAGTATTTAAACAACTTACAAAAAGCAATTTTTAGACGTTTATTTTAGATAAAAAAAAGTATATTTACTTTATAATACTTAGTTGTATTATTGAACTTTGAACGGTTTATAAGGTTACTTTTTAGTAGCCTTTTTTTATGCTTTTTTTACAAAAATTAATTGTAATAAAATTTTGTATTAAATTTCTTCTGATACCTTTATACATAAGGCTTAACAGATTCTAACATCTTTTTTTATTCCTTATAATTACAAAGATGTTTTGTACCATTCTAACAAGTCTATTAAGTTGTAATAACTTGGCTTTTTACTATTACATCTTAATTTATTCCATTCTTTAAACAAGGTTCTTTTATTGATGTTTTTAAGTTTTACAGATTCTTTCAGAAAATTTAAAAGTTTGGTTTTATTTTTTTCATCTGTTTTTGTCTTCGGATTGTTTATTGTATCAATATTTTGAAACAGTTTAATTTTACGGTTTACATTTCTTAAATCTATAGGTTTTAATTTTATTGTATCAATTAAAATACTATCTACATTCTTAATATTAAAACGCTCTAAAAGTGTGCTGTTTCTTTGTAGGTCTTCAAAGGTTTTTAAATTGTCGCTCACTAAATTGTATATCTCATCTTTTGGCTGTAAACCTATGTAAGAAATTGATTTTTTTATTTCTGAATTATCAGTAATAACAAACAAAGCATTTAAAACCTCATCTTTATTATTTAGCCAGTTGTTTGCAACCAGTTGTTTATTTTGATTGTTTTGTTTTTTACTTTCGTTTGTGTCGAATTTAGTCTGAATATGTTTTTTGTCCTCTATGATATTAATATTATAATTGAGTTCTAAAAAATGTATAAATTCTTGTTTTGTCATCATACCAAAAAAGGTTTTTGATACATCATAAGCAAGTGCATAATCATTTACAAAACTATTATCGTAGTACAAATATTTGGTATTGATACTATCTTTTTTATCTGTATCATTTACATTTATGTTTTCAGATTCAGCAATAAGATTCTTTTTTGTTTCTATAAAATTATAGTGTGGATTCCAACTTTTTAAAGTTTGGTCTTTTGTTTCTTTATAGTAAAAATAGTTTTTGCGGTTTTTGTCTTCATTTCTAAAACGTGCAAAGAACTGCTTAACAGATTCGGGCATTGGTTTATAATCTGTTTCTATGAAAACAACATCTGTAAAACCTTTCTGTTTTATACTTAAACCCTCATCAATTAAAGCGGTTGTAATTACTAATTTTATAACATCATTAAATTTGCTTTGTTTAGTTAGCTGTTTAAAATCTTGACTTTTTTTAATATGATTATCTGAATTTAAAATAAGAATTTCGCTTTTTTTATATCTTTTAAGTTTTATTAATTCTATTTGTAAAGCGATTGCAACATTTCTACTATTTACCCTTAAAATACATTTACCTTTTACCGTTTGTAAGTGCTGTAAAGCTATTTTTAAAGGTTGTCTGTTATCTACTCTTAAATAAACATCAACTGGGTTTAAATCTTGCTTTTTAACGTTTACTAACTTATAACCAATAGCTTTAAAAAGTTGGTTTGTAGTACCTGTTAAACCTATAGTTTTATAATTACTCAATAGACTTGTTAAGTTTTTAATAGCATCACGTTTATAACTGTTTGTTACTATTAAATTATGCACCTCATCAATAACAACATAATCAAATGTATTTGGATCTTTTAAATGTTTATACCCTTGCTCATAAGTAGCCATAACAATAGAAACTCTTTTTGCTTTTATATGGTCTTCGGGTGTGCTATTTGCTGTAAGTGTAACTATGTTGCTAAATTCTGCTTTTGTTTGCTCTACAATAGCGGTTAAAGGTGCTAATATTAACAATCTCTTTTTAGGTCGATACTTAGTAAAATCCATTAAAAAAGAAGTTGTTTTTCCTGTTCCTGTTTCTGCGGTTAATATGGTTTTATTATTTACATCAGAATAGTTTAAAATTGTATTTAACTGCTCACTAACATAATTTTTTATTTTTAGCGTTTTATCATATTGAATTGATAAAGGTTTTATTTTCAAATAATCAAAAAACAATATTTTTTCAGCATCATTCTTTGCGTTTTTATTGATAAAATTAACCTTGTCTTTATAGTTTGCTTTTATTAAATCATAACACGCTGTAAAAATCTGTTTTTCGCGTTCGTGCTGAGGTTGTTTTAAAAGGTTTTCAGCCTTTTTAAAGTCTTTTTGCTGAGGTTGTTTCTCTTTATAGCCTTTCTTTTTTAAGGCGTCTAAAAACTGCTTATAATCGTTATTATAATGAAGTTTTAAATACAAATCAAAAGGCGTAAACTTATAATAGGTAGAAAAACTACTACTAAAATTTACAAAAGTTTCATTTTTAACAAAACCAGTATCTTTACTTGTAGTACTGGGGTGCTTATATCTATTAGAATTTACTTGACTAAAACCAGTATTTAAAAGCGCTGTTTCAATAGTTGTACTTTGGTTAAACTGTTCTTTAATTGAGCCAAAAACCGCTCTATTATCTGTAAAACGATATTGTTTAACGCCAGTATTTGAAACTTTTACAATTTCTTTTAATTCATAAGTAAATACATAAGGGTTTGTATTGATAAAGCGTTTTTCTGTTTGTAAAGCAAGGTATCTTACTTGCCTAAATTTGTTTTGTGCATTATCAAATTTTACATTTAAAAACTTTGTTAGATAATCTGTAATTGCATTACCTATCTTTAAATGTTTAGTTGCATCTGTATTTGTAACCTCTACTAATTGCGGAACGTACAAAACCCCTGCAATACCTTTACCACTATTTGAGCGCCAAACTATAACCGCTATTTTTTGCAACTGTAAAAATACATCTGCATTTTGTTTTGATTCATTTAAACGACTATTTTCGTTTTCTTTTACATCAATATCAAAAAATAAAAAAGGTGCTGATTTGTAACAATAAACCCCACTTGTACCACCTTTATACAAACCTTTTAAGATTGCAATACTATTGCCTTTTGTTGGTTTAACCTTAATACTATTTAATCGCTCTAATAAAGTATTTAAAGTATGATGTTTTTTTACTGGTTTACCCTCTTTTTTCTTTTCTGAATAGTAGTTGTAAATCTCACTAAATAACGGTGCATTTAGCACCATTTTAGAGTTATTAAAATGATGCTTTACACTTACTTTAAAATCAGTAATAGGAACGACTTTTTTTAAGTCGCTCATAAACTTACTTTATTTTATAATTATCTGAAAAGAGTTTTTTGTTAGTACTTAAAAAGTTTACATTATTAGACTTTGTTACTGGGCATCTATCAGAATATAAAACTTGTAACAAACCTTTTTTTTCATAATATGCCTTAGCTTGACAAAGAAATTTTTCGGGTATTTTGGTTTGTTTAGAAACCTCTGCAGTTGTAGTTGTATTAAAATACAAATATCTATAAAAACGCTTTCTGTATTCATTAGCGAAAACGCCTTTTAAATATGTTAAATTAAACTGTTTACATATTATAGGCTGTTCGCTTTTTTCTATGTATTCCGATTTTTCTACATAAGCTATTAATCGCGCTTTATTTGTTGTATTTTTGTTAAGTCCATTCTCAAAAGACTTACAAAGGCTGTTTGTTGTATTTTTCATCTTTCAGCCTTTTTTAAAGTTCTACAATAGCGTTATCAATATCACTTTGTCTGTATAAAACACGCCCACCAATACCAACGGCTTTTAAACGTCCGCTTTTATTCCATTTGTTAAGCGTAACAAAAGAAACATTTAGCATTTTAGAAACCTCAGCCCTACTTAAATAAGTTTGTGGTTTTTTCGGCTGAAAGTGTGTTTTAAGGTTTTCTAAATCTCTCTTAATATCATTAAGATCTGATTGTAATTGTGTAGGTAATTTAATTTGTAATTGTTGCATAACTTATGTTATTTAAATGTTATTCAACAAATACACGTTAGGGATTTTTTAGGGATTCCCTAAAAAGATAAACTACTTTATTTTTAAACCAATTTCAATAAGTTTAAGTTTTACCTTTTCAACTGTCTTTATAGTATTGTAAGGACTTTTTGACTGATCATTTTTTTTATTTATTATAGGGTTAATATAAGATTGAATTGAGACTGTTTTTTCTCCTAAACACAAACTTAAAAACTGAGCTAAAGAATTTGTAGAATGATTAAAAGGTTCTATATTTTTTAAAAAATCTAAAACACCACTTTCATTTAATGCTATTATTTTTTCTGTAAGTTTTGAATTGTCATAATCAATTAAACTTTCTTTTTTATTTTCAAGTTGAGGTTCTTCATTTTTTTTAGGCTTGAAATGTTTATTAAAAAGACTTTCAAAAAGTATTGGATTATGCAAAATAATAGACCAAGCTTTATAAAAAAAACCAGCTTCAATGCCTCTTTTATAAAACTCATCAAATTTTAAATAACTACAAAATTTTAAATCTTCTGTTTTGTATAATTCATTTAAATCTTCAATCTGAAAATGATTAATATAACTTAAAGCAAATAGACCAGGTTTTTTAAGTGAAGTATCTTGTATTGCCTTAGAAAAAATCTTATAAATAATCTGTTGATCATCATTTTTAAAAAGAGTATTCTCTGGCGCTAAATCTTTCTCAAACTGATAATATCCTTTCTTAAAACCTTTACCATATTCAATAAAATAATTATTTAAATCTTCTATTGTTAAAAATATATTTTCTTCACTCAATAATTTTTTATCTCTAATTAACTTTATTAATTCTTTTTTTTGACCATAATTATAAAAAAAATTAAGATTTTCAGATTTATTAAAATATTCTGTATTAAAAGGCTTACCGCCCCAGTATTCTTTATAATGACCAGTACTAAAAAACTTATCTAAAATACTTTTTGGTATAGTCTTTAAATTAAGATCATCATATAAATTTTTAATTTCTTTACTCATAACAACTTTATATTATATTACTTTACTTTGAACGGCATTAAATATTTGAACTATAAGTTTTATCTATTGATTTGAAGCATTTTTTATTATTTGTAGCTGAGGTTCTCTTTTCTCTTTTAATGCTTGTAAGGTATAAAAATCTGCAATTTGTTGAGCATAGTCTAAACTATCTTTACCAATATAATTAAGTAGCATTTTTTCTGAACTGTGTGCAGATATACTCATAATTAAGGGCGTTGGTAGTGTACCGTATAAATTACTACAAAAAGAACGTCTGCAAACGTGTGAAGCCATTAACTGCCATTTAGGGTACAAACCATTTACTTTTCTTTTCTCTTTGTTTCCTTTGCCTTTTTCAGTTACCACTATCTTACTACCATTTATTAGTTCGTTTATTTCTGAAAGTTTGCAAACCTCTTTTATATGCTTATTGAATTTTTGAGTCGATATTTTATAAGGAAATCCAGTTTTTAAAATTTCTTTGGTTTTTTCTAATACTGGAATAGTAACATTTTTACCTGTTTTTTGTTGCTTTAACTGTATTACCTCTAAATTGTTGAGTGTTTTAAAATTATTTTCAGTTAATTGTAAAAGGTCGCCACCTCTTTGCCCTATGTTACAACCTAATAAAAGCCATTTTCGGGCGTTTTTTAGTGATTCACTCAATAAAACAGTACTTTCTATTTGCTGTAATTCTTTATTGCTTAAATAAAGTATATTTTCATTGTTTGGCTTTGCACTTTGTATTTTTTTATACTGTGAATTTGTTTCTATTCCATAAAACTCAGCATCAGTACAAACCGTTTTTAAGTCTGCTAATTTTTTAAGTGAAGTACTTTTTTGATATTTCTTTTCGTTTAATAAGAAGTTTAAAAAATCTTTAGCAAATTTTATATCAACATCTTTTACTCTTAAATTTTGTTGCTTTTGATATTCTTTAATTACTCTTTTTAAGGCTTTGTAAGAATTAATTCGCCTTTCTGACAAACCTAAACCGCCTTTTGCGTTTTTTCTTGTTGGCGCTTCATTAATAATGCTTTGTATTGCATCTGTAATAAAGTCGCTTTTTTTAGTTATTGAGATACGTCCAAAATGCACATCAATATGATGTTTTAGCCAAGCTGTATTTATTGTTTCTCCTTTAGTGTTGGCATTGTTAACCTCATCTAAAATATATTTTTCTAAATCTTGTAAATCAGCTTTTAATTTCTTGTTGTTTGCAGTTGTAGTTTTTGGATAATTTGAAGTACTCCATTGTTTTGGGTTGATATGTAACCCTGTTTTTGTTCTCGGGGTTTGTCCTCTTTTTACTGAAAGTCTTAAATAAATAGGTGCATTTTCACTTTTACTTAAAAGTTGAAATTTAATAGTAGCCATAATGTATTGAATTTTGAACAGTACGAAAATACAACTATTTTTATTCCTTGCCAACGGTTTGCCAACCGTTTATTAACATTAGTTTATTTTTATTAATTATAGTTTATTCTTTAAAAACCTTTATTAACAAGGTTTTAATAAGCTATTAATCGTTTTTATAGGTTTTAAAGGCTTTTTAAAAAGTAAAAAAAACAACTGTTTCAATTCCCACCTTGAGTACCATTTAAAAGAGTTATCACATTTATAATAAATGCGTTAACTCTTTTTTGTTTTTAAAAACTTACAAAAACACACCTACAACCCTTAACTCTCTTAATCTTGCATTTATATTTTCTAAAAAATAGATTTTTACCGTCCTTACTTTTATCATTTTATTATTGATTAGAGATAAAAAATGTTAACATAAAACAAGTAAACATCAACAGAATTAACCAAGATATTTATAGCATTAACATTGATATTTAAATTGATGTTAAAAAAAACCTAATTAACCTTAACTAATCTTTGGTCAAGTAAACTATTATTAAATTTAAGTCTCACTAAAACGTTGACTTATGAAAAAAATATATCCAGTATCAAGACGAGATTTTATTAAACTATCTAGCATGGCAACTGCCGGCGCAATGTTTTTACCTTTAGATATTAGCTTTGCTAACAATGCACCAAAACCAATGATGAGAAGTTTTGGTAGATTGAAAAACAAAGTAACTACCTTAGGATTAGGAGGACAAGCTTCTATACAATGGACACCAGATGATGTAGATCCTGTTGCTATTATTACAAAAGCTTTTGATTTAGGAGTGAATTATTTTGACACTTCAAATGTGTATGATTTAAGTCAATTGCACTACCATTCAGCTTTTGAAAAATTAAACTTAATTCCAGGGAAACCGAATTATAATAAAAAGCTAAGAGAATCCATTACCATTACAAGTAAAACACTTATGCGATGGGGAAAACCAGGTTGGGAAGAGCAAAAAAATGTAAGAAACAAATCTAATGGTGCAGATGTACAAACGGCCGCAGATGACATTAGAAGAACCATGACTCAACTTTTTGGAGATGGAAAAGGGAACTATCCAGAAGGTTCTTATGTAGATATTGTTATGGTGCATGCTTTACAATCTATTGAAGAGAATGATGTCTTATATAAAGGACTTGAAACACCAATTAAACCCGATGAAAATTTTGGAGCTTTAGTAGTTTTAAAAGATTTTAGAGATGGTACTAATTTTACAGGAACCAATCCTAAAAACGAAAAACTATTGAAGCATATTGGTTTTTCAGGCCACACTAGTGCTGAAGCTATGATTGATTTTATGCAACGAGATAAATATGGATTAATAGATGCTTTATTAGTATCTGTTAACTCTAATGATCATTTGTATTTTAACATGAAACATAATGTTATTCCATTAGCTAAAGCCAAAGGAATTGGTGTTGTTGGAATGAAAGTTTTTGGAGCTGGAACCATGTACAAAGAAGTACCTGGATTCTCAAGAAAACCAGACCAAATTTATCGTAAAGTAGGTTCTCCAGATTTACCAAGTCATGAACTTATAGAATATGTACTTACCACACCGGGTGTAGATACCTTAATTATAGGAATTGGTCATATAGATAAAGACCCTCTTAAATGTCAGTTAACTCAAAATTTTTATGCCTCTCAAGTGAAACCTGACTCGATGTCCGATGAGAAGAGACTAGAAATAGAAGCTAAAACTGCAAAAGCAGCAGGAGTTCGAACAAATTTCTTTCAGCTTGATAAAATAGACATGACACCGCCTAGAGATTTAAAACAAGAAACCATAAATGGTAAAACTAAAATAACTTGGCAAACCGCTTATGCTGCAGAAAACCCTATATCTCATTACGAAATTTTTTCTAATGGTAAAATGTTAGGTACGGTTAAACATCAACCTCAAGTTTTAAAAGAAAAACCATTTGTTTTTGAAATAGACCAAAATATTACTGATATAACAGTTAAAACTGTAGATACAAAAGGAAATATAGCCTAGTATTTTATTTAACTATTCAAAAAAAATTATATATGTCAAAATTAGCATTGCTAAAACAATGGTTTAAAAATCATAAAGGTACAGTTACTGCTTTTTCTGGAGGTGTAGATTCTTCATTGGTTTTGTATGTTTCTAAATTAGTACTTGGCGATGCTGCTATTGGGTTAATTTCAAATTCCGAAAGTCTAAAATCAAAAGACTTTAAGGTAGCTACAGATTTTTGTAAAACACACAATATTAATCTTGAAGTTATTAAAACTTCAGAATTACAAGACCCAAATTATACAGCAAATCCAGCAAATCGTTGTTTTTTCTGTAAAACGCATCTTTATGAAGCTATGGTAGATATTATTGAAGAAAGATATCCTGAATACACCATATTAAACGGAACCAATTTAGATGATTTAGGCGATTATCGTCCTGGATTAGAGGCTGCTAAAAATCATCAAATAAAATCACCTTTAGCAGAGCTAAAAATCAACAAAAAAGAAGTTATAGAAATGGCAAATGAGCTAGGTTTAGAAACAGCTTTTAAACCACCAAGCCCGTGTTTAAGTTCTAGAATTCCTTACGGAACAGAAGTTAATAACGAAAGATTAAAACAAATTGAACATGCAGAATATGTTTTAAATCGATTTGGTTTTATAAACGTAAGAGTAAGACACCAAGGAGAAGAAGCTAAAATAGAAGTGCCTGTAAATGAAATGGAAACATTAAAAAATCAATTCAACCAAATTACTAAAGAAATTAAAACTTTAGGTTTTTCTAGAGTAACTATGGATGAAGAAGGTTTTGTTTCTGGTAAATTAAATCGTGTATTAAATGGATAAAGCCTTTATCATTGATGAAGACAGAAAACGCAGATTAGGTTTTGAAGAAGTTATTTTCGGAGCGTCAAAGAGCGTAGCATTACTTTCAGATTTACTGAAAGATTATGTTAAAAAAGATAAAAATGTATTAATAACTAAACTCCAAAACAATAAAGCAACAGAGCTGTTAAAAACATATAAAGCAGCATTTTATGATGATGAATCTGAAATTTTTATGCTTTCTAAGGTTGAAATTTCAGATGAAAACCCTGCAAAAATAGGAATTATTTCTGCCGGAAGTTCAGATATTGGTGTAGCCAATGAAGCTTTCTATACGTTAGAATATATGGGCGTAAAATCTCGTATTATTCATGATATTGGTGTTGCTGGTTTACAAAGATTATTAAACAGACTAGAGTTATTAAAAACGTTTGATATTTTAATTGTTGTTGCTGGTTTTGAAGGAGCTTTGCCAACGGTTGTTGGTGGATTGTTACCACAACCAATTATAGGAGTACCAACATCTGTAGGTTACGGATCTGCAAAAAATGGAGAAACCGCTTTACATGCAATGCTTACAAGTTGTGCAAACGGAATTACAGTAGTTAATATAGATAATGGTTACGGAGCAGCCATGAGTGCTTTTAGAATGTTGAAACTAATAGAAAAATGAAAACAATATATATAGAAGCTTTTTCGGGTTTATCGGGCAATATGTTCTTGAGTGCTTTTAGCGAATTGCTTGGCGATTATGACATTTTATTAGATTTACCCAAAAAATTACATCTGCCAGATGGTAAAATAGAAATTGAACAAGTTGATAAAAATGGTATCAATTGCAAATATGTAGAGGTTGTTGATTTAAATATTAAAAAAGAATCGAAAACAGATCACAATCACGATGATCACCATCATCATAATCATGACCACTCGCATAGCCATTCTCACGCTCACGGTCATGATCATTCTCACACACACAATCATTCCCACAGCCATCATCACGGAGCGCATCGTCATTTAAGTGATATTCAAAAAATTATAGATCACGCACATATCAGTGATAATGCAAAAAAAATAGCACATGAGATTTTTTTAATGATTGGTCAGGCTGAATCTAAAATTCATGATATGCCTTTAGAAACCATCCATTTTCATGAAATAAGTGGTGTAGATTCTATTATAGATATTGTTGGTAATGCAGTATTAATAGATAAACTAAATATTTCTAAAACATATTGTACACCTATTTGTACTGGTTTTGGTATTGTAAAAACCCAGCACGGAATGTTACCTGTACCCGCACCTGCAACTGCAGAATTATTACAAGGAATGCCAATTTACCCTGGTACAGAAGAAGGTGAAAAAATTACACCAACAGGAGCTGCTATTTTACGATTTTTAAATCCTGATTTTAAAAATGCGACTTATACACCTATAAAAACAGCTTACGGACCCGGTAAAAAAAATTTCCATAATGCAAATGTTGTACGTGTTTCTTTAATTGAAAATGAAAACAAAAAAGACAAATATTTACAGCTAGAAGCTTCTATTGATGATATGTCTCCAGAATATTTAGGAAACGATTTTCAAGACAACTTGTTAAAATCTGGAGCTATAGACTTTAGTATTACACAACAATTGATGAAAAAAGGCAGGTTTGCTTTCTTACTAAATATTATTCTTACAGAAGATAATTTAACAGAAGTATCTAATTATTTATTTGATAACACAAGTACTATTGGGGTACGTTATTATCCTATAGATCGCATAGAATTACCTAGGATTCAGAAAAAAAAGACAACAGAATTTGGAGAAGTACTTGTAAAAGAAGTTACAACACCCACAAAAAACATAAAAATTAAACCTGAATTTGATGATGTAAAAAGATTGTCTAAAGAGACCAATCAATCACCATTTCAAGTGATAAATAAACTAAATATAAACCCTTTAAAATCTTAAAAAATGAAAAAGTTATTATCTATTTTCTTTATAGCAATTAGTTCACAAATGATGAATGCACATGTACAAACTACTTCTCATACTCATGATTCTTTTATAAGTGAATGGGCTTGGCTATTAATTCCGGCTATTGCCTTAGTTGCTATCGTTTGGAAAATGACACAAACAAAATTAAAAAACAGCAAAAATTAATTAGATTAAAATCTAGAATAATAAAAAACAGATGCTACAAATAACATCTGTTTTTTTTATTTTATAATTATTAAAAATTTACTGTTCTAAATCAAATTTAAAATAATTTACAGCATTGTAATAACAGATATCTTGTATCATTTTTCCTAAAAACTCAATATCATTTGGTACCAGACCCTGCTTAACATCTTCTGCTATTAAATTACATAAAATACGTCTAAAATATTCATGTCTTGGAAAAGATAAAAAACTTCTACTATCGGTTAACATTCCAACAAAACGACTCAACAAACCCATATTAGAAAGTGTATTTAACTGTTTTTCCATACCGTCTTTCTGGTCTAAAAACCACCAACCAGAACCCCATTGCATTTTACCAGGAACTCCGCTTTCGCTATAATTACCCATCATAGTTGCAAAAACTTCATTTAAAGCTGGGTTTAAATTATAAGTAATTGTTTTACTTAAACTATTTTCTGCATCTAGCTTATTAAAAAGTGTAGACATAGGTTTTGCCTGAGTAAAATCGCCAATAGAATCTACACCCGCATCTAAACCAATTTGGTTTAACAATTTGCTATTATTATTTCTTAAAGCTCCTAAATGAAATTGTTGTATCCAGCCTTTTGCGTAATACATCTTACACAGTTTAAACAAAACACAAGATGCAAAAAGAATAGCTTCATCTTCTGAAATATCAATTTTTGATAAACGTTTTTTTAAAACCTCATCAGCTTCTTCATCTGTAAAATCACCTGCATAAATTTGTTCCAACCCATAATCGGATACTCTACAACCTAAAGTTTCAAAAAAATCTACTCTATTCTTAATAGCATTTAATAAATCTGATAAATTTGTAATTGAAAATCCAACTTTTGTTGCTAATTTTTGAAGATAATCAATATAATTATCCTCTTTAATTAAGAGTAATTTATCGGGCCTAAAAGTTGGTAATACTCTAGTAAAAAAACCTTTTTTAGCAATTATTTTATGATGTTCTAAACTATCTGTAGGATCATCTGTGGTACAAATAACCTCAACATTCATCTGTTCTAATAATTGTGCAGGAGTTTTGTCTTGCAAAACAAAATTTGCTTTCTCATAAACTTCTTCGGCTGTTGATGATTGCAAAATATCATCAATATTAAAATAACGTTTAAGCTCTAAATGCGTCCAATGAAACAAAGGATTTCTTAAAGTATACGGAACCGTTTCTGCCCATTTTAAAAATTTTTCTTTTTGTGATGTTTTGTCACCTGTTATAAAAATTTCGTCCACACCATTGGCACGCATAGCTCTCCATTTATAATGATCTCCATCTAACCAAGCTGCTGTAATATTTTTAATTGGTTGATCTTCTGAAATCATTTTAGGAGACAAATGATTATGATAATCTATAATTGGTAAATCTTTAGCAAACTGATGGTACAGCGTTTCTGCAACATTAGATTGTAGTAAAAAATTATCATTGATAAATGTAGTATTCTTCATCTCTAAAATTTATAAAGAACGTCTAATCCCTAATTCTAAACCACGTAATTCTGCCAAACCACGCAAACGACCAATACCAGAATACCCCGGATTTGTTTTTTTCTTTAAATCATCTAACATTTTATGACCATGATCGGGTCTAAAAGGCATTCTTACATCTTTTCTCCCTTCTAAAATACGTTTTTTTTGTTCTAAAATTAAAGCTTTCATCACAGCAAACATATCTACATCTCCATCTAAATGATCTGCTTCATGAAAATTACCATCAGCATCTCTTTTTGTAGCTCGTAAATGTATAAAATGAATTCTATCTCCTAATCGCTCTACCATTCCTGCTAAATCATTATCTGCTCTTACACCAAAAGAACCTGTACAAAATGTCAATCCATTATTGGGTGATTTTACAGCATTGTAAATATCTTCGATATCTTTTTCTGTTGATACAACTCTTGGTAATCCTAGAATAGGAAAAGGAGGATCGTCTGGATGAATGCACATTAAAATACCTGCTTGTTCTGCTGATGGAATAATTTCTGATAAAAAAGAAAAAAGATTTTCCTTTAATTCTTTGGAACCAATATTTTTATAAGTTGCCAAAATTGCATTAAATTCTTCTAAAGAATACCCTTCTTCTGCACCTGGTAAACCAGCGATAATATTTCTAATTAATTTTTTTTGATCTTCTTCTGATGTATTTTTAAGAAACTCAGCAGCTTTTTGTTTTTGATCTTCAGAATATTCATTTTCTGCGCCTGGTCTTTTTAATAAATACAATTCGAAAGCAGCAAAAGCAGCAGCTTCAAAACGCAAAGCTGTAGAATTATCTGCAACTTCATAATCTAAATTTGTACGTGTCCAATCTAAAACTGGCATAAAATTGTAGCAGACAATATCAATTCCACATTCACCTAAATTTAAAAGTGTTTGTTTATAATTATCAATATATAATTGATAATCTCCAGATTTTGTTTTAATATTTTCATGAATTGGCACAGATTCTACTACAGACCAAGTTAAACCTACACTTTCTATTATTTGTTTTCTTTTGATGATTTCATCAACCGTCCAAACCTCTCCATTTGGTATATGATGCAATGCAGAAACAATTCCTGTTGCACCCGATTGTTTTATATCTAACAAAGAAACAGGATCATTAGGACCGTACCAACGCCAAGTTTGTTCTAAATTTTGTATCATTTTTTATTTTTTTTAAACCCCACTAAAAGCACCAAAACCACCATCGATACTAATTACTGTTCCTGTTATAAATTTTGATGCTTCACTACATAATAAATGTACAGCTCCGTTTAATTCTTCTGCTTCACCAAAACGTTTCATTGGCGTGTTTTCTATAATTGTATTTCCTCTATCTGTTAAAGAACCATCCTCATTAGTTAACAATTTTCTATTTTGGTCTGCAATAAAAAAACCAGGAGCAATCGCATTTACTCTAATTTTATCGCCAAATTTTAATGCCATATCTACCGCCATCCAACGTGTAAAATTTTCCATAGCAGCTTTAGATGCCGAATAACCTACAACTCTTGTTAATGCCTGTGGCACAGCCATAGAGCTAACGTTAATTATAGAACCATTACCTTGATTTGACATGTGTTTACCAAAAACTATTGAAGGAATTACTGTACCCATTAAATTAAGATCTGTAACTTTTTGAAAATCTGGAATAGAAATATCAAACAGAGAATCTCCTGGAGAAATTGTTGCACCAGCCATGTTACCACCTGCCGCATTAATTAAAACATCTATTTTACCCCAAGTACTTATTATTTCTGTTTTTATATTTTCTAAAGCTTCTTTATTTAAAACATCTGCTTTAAAACCTAAAGCATGAGTCTTGGATAAAGTTGATGCAAATGCATCTGCTTTTTCTTTATCTCTACCTAAAATAGCCACTTTTGCACCAGAAGATACTAAGTGTTTTGCTATATTAGAACCTAAAACACCGTAACCTCCTGTAATTATTACAACTTTTTCTTCTACATTAAATATTGTATCCACTTGTATCTTTTTTTTAATTATTTTAAACTAAAACACACATAAAAATTTATGTTTTCTATAAAGAAAAACATTCTAATATTGTTTTTATGTACGTACACAAATATAGTAAATCTAAAATAGTGTACGCACACGATTAAATTAATTTTATTACATTGCGTTAAAAATTAGCTTTTTATCAAAAAAAAACATGATTACAATAAAAGATATTGCTAAAGAAGCCAATGTGTCTGAAGGTACTGTAGATAGAGTAATACACAATAGAGGTGGTGTTGCTAAAAAAACAGCTGCTAAAGTGCAACAAATACTTAAGCATTATAATTTTAAGGTAAACCCTGTAGCAAGTGCATTGGCTACAAAAAACAAATATTTTATTGTTGCATTAATGCCGGAACATAATGAACAAGATTTATTTTGGAAATCTCCTTTTTCTGGAATATTAAAAGCTGAAGAAGACGTAAAAAATTTAGGAATACATATTAAAATTTTCACCTTTAATCAACATGAATCTAATTCTTACTTAAACGCTTATAAAAAAGCGTTAGAAAGCCAACCTTCTGCTGTAATAATGGTGCCTAATTTCTTTAAGGAAACAACAGAAATCACTAATGATTTAGAAAAGTTAAAAATTCCATATCTTTTTTTAAATATTGATATCAGCGGATTTAAAAACATTTCTTTTGTAGGACAAGATTCTTACACAGCAGGTTATATTGCTGGCAAATTAATGCACTTTAACTCACCAAAATCATCAGAATTTTTAATAATTCAATTTAAAGAAAACATCATTAGAAATAATGCTGTTTCTAATAGAGTTAAAGGTTTTAATGATTATTTAATCAAAAACAAATTAGATTCGAAAACACATATTTTAGAAATAGAAAATATAAATAATGATAGTGCTCGTAAAGAAATCATCAATAGCTACTTAAAGAATAATCCAAAAATTACAGGGATTTTTGTTCCTTTTAGCAAAATTTATCTAATTGCAGATTGTTTAGAAAATCAATATTTAGATAAATTAGAGTTAATTGGTTTTGACAATACTCAACAAAATATAGATTGTTTATTAAACGATTCTGTTTCTTTTTTAATCTCTCAAAAACCTTTTGAGCAAGGTTATGAAGCTGTAAGGTTATTATCTGATTATTTAATAAAAAATAAAATATCTACTGATAAATTTTACTTACCTATTGATATTCTTATTAAAGAAAACGTAAAATATAATATTAGAAAAGATTTTATTACTTCTTAAATAGATTCTAGAATTTTTAACAAATCTAAAGGGTGATCTAGTACATCTGTTGCTCCAGCTTTTACTAATTCTTTTTTGTCTCTAAAGCCCCAAGAAACACCTATCGGTAACATATTGGCATTTTTAGCAACTAAAATATCAACATCTGTATCTCCAATAAAAATGGTTTCTTCTGGTTTTACATTGATGGTTTTACAAATCTGCAAAGCAACTGTAGGGTTAGGTTTTTTAAGAACTTCTTCTTTTAAACCTAAAACAGGATACAAATAATCTGGTAATAAAACGGAAGCAACTTTTTTAGTTAGTGTATCTTCTTTATTAGAAAGCACAGATAATTGAAAATCTTTAGATTTTAATTGACTCAATAAATCTAAAATACCGTTATATGGAGCTGTTTTGTTTGTACAACACTTACTGTAAACTTGTAGCATTTCTTTTAAACACAATTCTACTTCTTCTTTCTTCGGATTTTCTGCTGGAAGTGCTTTAACAACCAAACTTCTTACACCACTACCTACAAAAGTTTTATAGGTTTTATAATCATATGTAGGATAGTTTAATTCTGCTAAAACAGCATTCATTGCATCTGCAATATCTTTTATAGAGTTTACTAGTGTGCCATCTAAATCAAAAATAACAGCTTTATATTTCATATATTTTTTATTAAAACTAACAATAATATTCTCTCTTACAAAAATTCTTATTGATTTTTTTATCATCAAAAAAAGCAGACAAAAAAACCCTTCTAGAAGAAGGGTTTAAATATTGATAAAATCAATTCACTAACATTAAAAAAAATGAACGTTATCAATAAACTATTTATAAAATTATTTTTAGTTACCTAAAAATTTTGGTTTAATTACCAACATTGCCCAAGCCCAACTTTGAGAACCTGCTGCTGCATCTTCTGTAATTCCTTTTAATTCATACATTCCGTCAGAAGCAAACATTTGAGAATATCCAAGAACTAAAGCGTATCCTTCAAATTGTTTTTTGTATACTAAATCTAGTTCTGTTCCTAAAGATTTTTCTCCACTTGCTAACGCTTGCTCTCCACTAAAGTTTAATGCTTTTACTAATAAACTAGATGATTTACTTAAAGTAAAATTAGCACTTGCATGTACATCTACCAAACCAATAGAATTTGCATGGTTACCTACGTAGAAATAATCCATAAATCCATTAAATTTATGATTTGTACCATATAATGGAAAGAACGCTGCAGTATCATCTTTTGCACCACTAATGCTTTCTAAACCTAATCCTAAGCCTACTTTAGAAGATGCTTTATAACTAAAATCTAAACTGAATAAAGATGCTCCACTAACTTCTGTACCTCCCTGTCTTTCTCCTGTTTGTAAGTAGATGTTTGCAGCTGCACCAAATTTACCCTTCTTATAATTTAAATGTGTCCCTACCGTTAGTAAATTATTTACACCATCAGAATTACCTGCATCATCATAAGCCTGAAAACCATTATTTAATAATAACAAACTTCCTTTAAAGCTATCCCATCCCTGAGATAAATGCAACATTTGCATTGTTTTGTATGAGAAAAAACCTGTTGTAGCGTATTCTGTTCCAGTAGAAATAAAACCTGTTGGGTTAGAATAATCTTGATTAAATGCCAAAGCAAAATCTAAAGCAAACTTGTTCTTTTTATACTTTAATAATGCAGCATCGTGATTACGCCCTTGTTGCGCCCAATCTAAACCTCCTAAAATTCTTTGATCATCATAAGCAAATACTTGACGACCTAATTTAGTAGACCAACCGTTACCTAAACCTAGCTCTGCCCAAGCTTGATATACAGCAAATGTATTGTTTTGATCATAAGGCAACAATTGTCTGTTTTCTCCCCAAACCATTACATCCTGTAAACTAATAAATACCTTATATGCGTCTGTTTTAAAACCTGCATTTAATCTTGCTCTAGTAGAAATTCCAAAGCCTGCATCTGCATCTTCTGCAATTAAATTACCAAAACCACTTCTTAATTCTGTTCTTGGTCTAAACTCTGCGTCTAAAGTAAATTGTGCTTTTGCTATTTGAAAACTTACTAGTAATAATCCTAAAATTATATATTTTTTTTTCATTTTTTGTTGTTTTTTGTTAAATAAGTTGTGTTGTTTTGGTTGTTATATTAATGTTCTAAAAAGTCAATTAAATGCTTTCTATAAGTATAATAATCGTCGTGTTCTAAGACTGATTTTCTTGTTCTCGGTCTTTCAAAATTGATGTCTAAAACATCTCCTATTTTTGCTCTTGGCCCACTCGTCATCATTACTACTCTGTCTGCTAAAAAGATAGCTTCATCAACATCATGCGTAATCATAACTGCTGTAATTTTTTCTTTATTCCAGATTTCTATTAAGATATCTTGCAATTCTCCCCTTGTTAAAGAGTCTAACATTCCAAAAGGTTCATCTAGCAATAAAACTTTTGGCTTAATAGCAAAGGCTCTTGCAATACCAACTCTTTGCTGCATTCCTTGCGATAATTCGCTAGCTTTTTTATCAAAAGCATCTTCTAAACCTACTTTTTGTAAGTAATATTTAGCAATATCATTTCTTTGTGCTTTTGTTGCATGCGGAAAAACTTGGTTTACACCTAATAAAACGTTTTGTAAAGATGTCATCCAAGGCATTAAACTTGGTGCCTGAAAAATAACTCCTCGGTCTGGTCCTGGTCCTTTAATTGGCTTACCAAGTACAGAAATATTTCCTCCAGAAATTGGGTTTAAACCTGCAATCATAGAAAGCATTGTTGTTTTACCACAACCAGAATGCCCAATAATTGTTACAAATTCTTCTTTTTTAATTTGAAGATTTAAGTGCTCTAAAACCACATAATCTCCTTTTGGTGTTGGATATACTTTTTTAAGATCTTTTAAATCTAACATGACTTCATTAGAAGGAAAAGAAATATTTTTGATCACATTTTTTGTGATATCTTGTTCTGTTATAATGCTCATCTTTATCCTTATTTAATTATTTAACAAAGTCTTTTGGTGTTAATTCTGGCAATACAAATTCTTGTGTAGATTCAGATTTACGTTCTTCTCCAATATCCATTAAATACTCTATAATTGCATTTCTGGTTTTTTTAAAGTTTGGATTGTCATTCATTTCTGTTTTATCTCTAGGACGCTCTAAATCAATTTTAAACTCTGGACCTAAAGTTGCATTTGGTCCTGGGCGTAAAGGAATAATTCTGTCTGCCATATAAATTCCTTCATCAACATCGTTGGTAATTAACAAGGCCGTTCTTTTGTCTTTCCCCCAAATATTTAAAATTTGATCTTGTAAATTACCACGAGTTAATGCATCTAAAGCACCTAAAGGTTCATCCATAATAATCATATCTGGTTTCATTGCCAATGCTCTTGCAACTGCAACACGCTGTCTCATCCCACCAGATAATTCTTTAGGTAATTTATTTATTGCTGGTGTTAAACTCACCATATCTATATAATGAGCCGCTTTACGTTTCCAAACCGCCTTTTCTCTTTTAGGAAAAGCTTCTTTAACAGCCATTAACACATTTTGCTCTACCGTTAACCAAGGCAATAATGAGTAATTTTGAAAAATAACACCACGCTCATGACTAGTACCTACAACTGGTTCTCCTTTAAACAAAACCTCTCCACTTGTTGGTTTTATTAATCCGTTAATTAGGTTTACTAATGTTGTTTTTCCGCTTCCTGTAAAACCTACAATAGCAACAAACTCTCCTTCTTCTATTTTTAAGTTGATGTTAGATAACACTTCTGTTTCTCCATCTGCCTGATTGTAACTTTTGTAAATATTATTTAGTTCTAAATATGCCATTTCTAAAAGATTAAAGAATTAAAAGTTTATTTTAAATTGCATCTGTTTTATCAAAAGACACCCAATTTTGTATGGTTAACATTAATCTATCTAACAAGAAACCAATGATACCAATTACAAACATGGCAACTATAATTTTTGCATTAGAATCATTTGCTCCATTTTGGAATTCTTCCCAAACAAACAACCCTAAACCAGGACTCTGTGCCAAAAGTTCAATTGCAATTAAAACCATCCAAGCAACTGATAATGTTATTTTTAAACCTGTAAAAATTAATGGAAGTGATGATGGTAATACAACTTTAAATATTTTTTGAAAAGTTCCTAATTTTAAAACTTTTGCAACATTTATATAGTCTTTATCTACTGTAGAAACTCCCATTGCAGTGTTAACTAAAGTTGCCCACATAGAACACAAACCAACACTAATAAATGAAATGGTAAACGAACTATCTTCGCTAGAATCTATCAATAATGTTTTTACAATCATAAAAACTAATAAATACCAAACTACTGGAGATACTGGCTTAAATATTTGAATAAACCAATTAAAAGCACTTTTTAAAGTAGGACTTAATCCTATGAAAATACCTAAAGGAACTGCAATTAATAATGCCAATAGAAAACCTGCAAAAACAGTTTGTAAACTTCTAAATATTTGATCTACAAAAGAAGGTCTTCCTGTATACGTAATTGCGTCTTTACCTTCTGCAATTCTTTTTGCATTTAATGCTGCTGTTTTTTCTGCAAAAGCAGCTTTGTCTGCACTAATTATGTTATGATCTCTTAATAAAGATTGAAAAGAATCCCAAACTTGTGATGGTGATGGCAATGTATTTGGCTGACAACTAGAATCGCCAGAAGCAATACAAGCTTTTAACGCATCTGCTGCTGCTTGACCTTGATCTTCTAATGCTTTTTCTATTTTAAAATCTGCTTCTATATTATAAAGAGATTTTGCCCCTAAATGCCACAAACCAATAAATAATAAAATGGAAGCAAGCGGCACAATCGTCTTGCGTAAAAAGCTTTTAAGCTCTTCTTTTTCTAGTTTTCCAGTAAACAGGTCTTTTAATGTTGTAAAAAATCCTAATCCTATAAAATTAGTTACTTTTCCTAGTGTTAAACTTGCTTTCATAATATTAATTTATAGTATTCTTATTTTTTGTCTTTGTTTCCTATTTTAAAACTATTGATGTACCCGATAGGATCTTTTGCATCATATGTTGTACCGTCAATAAAATCTGCTGTTGCTGGTTTATACCCATCTGTTGTTGGAATATCTGATGCAGGAATATTACCTTCTTCTACCAATAAAGCTGCTGCTTTTTTCCAAATATCTGGTCTGTAAATATCTTTAATTGTAGATGCATACCAATCTGCTGGTTTTGCATCAGGAATTTGCCCCCATCTTCTCATTTGAGTTAAAAACCAAATTCCATCAGAGTAGAAAGGATAAGTTGCATTGTATTTATAGAATACATTAAAGTCTTCCATTTCTCTTTTATCTCCTTTTTCAAATTCAAAAGTACCTGTCATAGAGTTAGCTAAAACTTCTACCGGAGCACCAACATATTGAGACATTGATAAAATTTCTACAGCCTCTTGTCTGTTTTCTGGTTTATCTAACCATTTACCTGCTCTAATTAATGCTTTTGTAACTGCAACCGCTGTATTTGGGTTTTCTTCTACAAACTTCTCTGTCATTACAAATACTTTTTCTGGGTTATTTTTCCAGATATCATAGTTTGTTACTACAGGAACCCCAATTCCTTTAAAAACCGCTTGTTGATTCCAAGGTTCTCCAACACAATATCCATAGATTGTACCTGCTTCTAAAGTTGCTGGCATTTGTGGCGGTGGAGTTACAGATAATAAAACCTCAGCATCAATTTGCCCTTGTACATTTTCTTTTGTGTACATTCCTGGATGAATACCTGCTGCTGCTAACCAATATCTAATTTCATAGTTATGTGTAGAAACCGGAAAAACCATTCCCATTTTAAATGCTTTACCAGAATTTTTATATTCTGTAATTACTGGTTTTAAAGCATCTGCTTTAATAGGGTGTACTGGTTTTCCATCTTTATCTGTTGGCACGTTTGGTTTCATTTTAGACCAAACATCATTAGAAACTGTAATTCCGTTTCCGTTTAAATCCATAGAGAAAGCAGTTACTAATTTTGCTTGACGCCCAAAACCTGCTCCTGCAGCAATTGGCTGACCTGCTAACATGTGAGAACCATCTAATTGACCATCTATAACCCTGTCTAAAACATTTTTCCAGTTAGATTGTGCTTCTACAGAAACAAATAATCCTTCATCTTCGAAAAAACCTTTTTCTTTAGCTATTGCTAAAGGAGCCATATCTGTTAATTTAATAAAACCAAAAGTTAACTGTGGTTTTTCTATTTCTAATGTTTTTGTTGTTGATGTTTTTGCCTCAACAGTTGTTGCTTTTTTTGTTTCTTTACCTCCACAAGCAAATAATAACATTGCTACTGGTAAAATGTAGGTTGATTTTTTTAGTAGATATTTCATATTATAAATTTTATTAATCTAAGTATTAATACGTATTTTTTTGACAAATATATACCTAGATTAAATATCTACTTATGATATTACACATAAAAAAACATCTTTTTACAACATAAAAAAAACTATCAAAAAACATATTTTAATCATAAATAAATGATAATTAAATATTTAAAAAATTAAGTAACCACTAAGTAATAAATTTTTACACGTAGTTTTTATACGTAAAAAAACCTTTTAATTATAAAAACTAAAAGGTTAACTATCAAAAAACTAATAAAAAGGGAAATTCTATTAAGTGTCTAAATAAAAGTTATGTTCACTAATTTCATTTTTTAATTTTTGAAGATCTACAATTCCAATTTTTTTTCCTTTTGCAGAAATTAAACCTTCTTTTTTAAGTAGTGAAAAAATTCTAATCACCTGCTCTTCTGTTGTACCTGCATAATCTGCATATTCTTTTCTACTTAATGGCAAGTTTAAAAAACCTCGTAAATCACCAAACTTTCTATGAATGTAAAGTAGCGTATCTATTACACGCTCTCTAACTGTCATTTGAGAAATCGACTTAACCTTAGACTCACTTTTATTTAATTCGTTTGCATAAAAAAGCATCATATCATAACCAAATTTTGGGTTTTCTAATAGCGCTTTTTGTAAATCATCTTTAGAAAAATAACACAAAACTGTTTCTTGTAAAGCAATTGCACCAATAGAATAATACTCTTCTGTACCAAAGCCTCTATGACCAATTATTTCTCCTTCTTTTGCAAAACGGACAATCTGTTCTCGACCATTAATACCTGTTCTAAAAACTTTTACAACGCCCTTTAAAATAAAAAACAAGCCATTTACTGCAGCTCCTTCTATTATAAATTGCTGCCCTTTTTTACATTTTAAAGTTTTCTTTTTTTCAACAAAAACAGGATTAACAATATTTTTTAAGTTTTTTTTTACCAAACAAGAAGTATTACCACAAGAAATACAAGAAAAATCTGTAATTGTTTTTCTTGTATTATTTATTGATATTTTTGAGCTTAATGGCAATTTTAAAGATTGATTATTTTATTAAAACTACTTTTTTAAAATTAGTTTTTGGTGCTTCGCACAAAGAACATTGATACTCTTCTGGTAAATCTATAAAAAGCGTTTCTGATGGTATATCTTGAGTTACATCACCATAAGCTTCATCATAAATTGTTAAACAATCAGAACACTGATACACCTCTAATTCTGTTACTTCTTTTTTAACAACCAATACTTTTCCTTCTTCTACTTCACTACCCAATTGATCAAAATACAACTGACTTAACTCCATTAATAAACCAGGCAACTCAACTTTGTCTACATCTTGCACATGCATAATGTATTGCCTTGTATTAGGATCGAAGTTTTTAGCATATAACAAATTATACGTATCTCTTGTTTGAAAGTTACCAATCATTTCTGGTTGTTTATTCTTTTGAACCACAATTGATGTAAAATAATAAGCAGATTTACTATAATCTGCAATTCCAAAAGTTAAACCATACGTACTTATATCATTTTGGTCAAAATTAGAAACTAAGTATTTTTTTAAATTTACTGCATCTTTATTTGCTACCGGTATATGCCAATTTAACTCTAACATAGAATGCCTAACATTAATACCTCTTTTACCTAAAAATTTTTCCCAAATTAACTTAGATTCTCTCGGAATACCTTTTACAATAAAAGATTTCCATGGAGTAATAGATATTTTACCTATTTTATTTTCCAAACACAAATCACACATTTCTTTTAGAAAAGAAATATCATACTTGTTATTTCTCCAATACAAACCTAACCAGTATTTATCCATTCCTATTTTATTCATCCCTTCAAAATAAGGAAAAGGATAAAAGGGATTGTCTAAAACTTTATCTACAGTTCTATTGTCTGTGTCAATAGCATCACTTACCAACTCAAAAATAGTTTCTATAGTTTCTGGTTCTTCTTGCAAGATATCTTCTATTGCATTTTCTATCTTATCTAAATCCCATGTATAAATTAATGCCGGATACATTTGCACAGCTTCCCAACCAGGAAGTCTTATATACAAATACCAATAATCTTCGTGCTCTGATGCGATAAAATTAACATGCCCCGTAAACAAAGGCACTAAACGCTGTTTAGGATCTGTAATATTTATTTTTAATTTTGATTTAGAGCGAAATTGCTCTAAAATATACAAATATCTATCACCTGTTAACCAAGAGGTACTAGGAAAAATATCTGCACAAACATAAGAGGAAACAATATTTTCTACACCAACTTCTTCAGCATCTACAACAACAAGCTTTTCAAAAGAAGACAAACTATCTTTTGTAATATTCTTAGGCAAAATAATATCTTGCCTAGAACCAAAAGAAATGGTTTTTAAGCCTAAACTTTCTACAGATTCACAAATATATTTCAGTTCTCCAGGAGATAAAACTCCTCCTTTTACAATAATTCTATTTAACTGCTTGCTCATGCTCCTACTTTTGCGTTATTCAAAATTTCTCTTACTTCTGTTTTACAACTTCCACAACCCAATCCAGCACCTGTTTTATTACATAACTCTGTAAAATCTGTACATCCACCAGCAATAGCTTCTTCTATATTACCTGCACCAACTTGACTACAAGAACAAACTAACTCACCCAACATTGGCACATCATTAGAAGATCCTCTTAATAAAGTGTCTCGCTTATCAGACATTTCAATCTTACTTTCTATTAAAGTTTTAAATTCTGCAAACTCATTTTTATCACCAACTAAAACTGCACCAATCAACAAATCGTCTTTTACAATACATTTTTTATAATATCCTTTAGAAATATCTGTAAATATAATTTCCTCGTAAGAAGCATCGTTTTCTGGTACTTTAATTTCACCAATACTACATAGATTTAAATCACTGAATTTTAAAATATTCATTAAGACAGAACCTTTATAAGCTTCACTAATATCTCCTGCAATAAAGTTTGCCAAAATACCTGCTTGTTCTTCTGCAGCAGATGTAATACCAAATAACTTATTATTAAATTCTGCAATTTCTCCTATTGCAAAAATATCTGGATGAGATGATTGTAAATGCTGATTTACCTTTACACCTCTTCCACAAACAATTCCGTTATTTTTAGCTATTTCTATATTTGGTCTTGTACCAATTGCATACACAATTGCATTTGCAGTTATGTATTTTCCAGATTTTAAATTGATGGTTAATTCGCCCGTATCTTCATCATCAAAAACAGTACTTACCTCATTATCAAAATAAATTTGAATGCCTCTTTCTTGTACATTTGAAGATAATAATTTACTCGATATTTTATCTAACTGTCGCTCCATTAAACGAGAAGCTCTTTGGATAATAGTAATTTTTACATTTTTATGCTTCATTGCTGCAGCCAACTCTAACCCTAACAAACCTCCACCAACAATTACAACATGTTGTTCTTCTGGTGGCAAACCTGTATTATCTAAATAGGTTTTAAAACGATCGGCATCACTTTTATTACGCATTGTAAAACGCCCAGGCAAATCTATTTGAACGTCTTTTGGCACAAAAGCTCTACTACCTGTTGCTAAAATTAATTTATCAAACGTATGCATTTCTCCATTAGAATCTGTAACCGTTTTATTTTCTTTATCAATTTTATCTATAATCGTTTCTGGATGAATGTTAATTTTTAAATTACTTAACTCTACATTTTTAATCTTTAATAATTGTTGCCAAGAAAGTTCTTCTGTAATATACTCTGGCAATAAAACCCTATTGTAAAATAAATTAGTTTCTTTAGAAAAAACATGAATTTCATCTACTTGATTATAGTCTCTATAATTTTGTAAAAAACGAAAAGCTGCAGCACCCGCACCTGCAATAATTATCTTTTCTTTTGGTTTTTTATATTTAGATACAGAAACGGTTGTAAACTTAAAATCTGGTTCTTTAGAAACCGGATCTAAATGTGTATTTGTTAAGTTATTAGCTCTATTTAAATTACTTTTTAAAACTTTACCCCAGTGCATTGGCAAGAAAACAACACCTTCTTTTATAGCATCTGTAACCTTTGCACGTACCCTTACAACACCATTTACACTTTTTATTTCTGTAATATCTCCATCTTTAATCCCTTTTAAATATGCATCTACAGGATTAATTTCTAATACTGGTTTTGGATAATGTGTTTTTAAACGAGATACTTTACCCGTTTTTGTCATTGTGTGCCATTGATCTCTTACACGACCCGTGGTTAGTATTAACGGAAATTCATCGTTAGTTTTTACTGCTGTATTTTCTATAGTAGACGGAACATTAAAAATTGCTTTTTGTGATGGCGTATAAAACTTTTTATCTTCAAAAAGACGAGGAGTTCCTTTATGTCTGTACTTATTAACAGGCCATTGAAAAGTACCTTCTGTTTTTAACCTTTCGTAATTTAAAAAAGAAACATCAATATTTGTACCTCTTGTCATTGATGCATATTCATCATAAATTTCTTCTGCACTATTATAATCAAAACCTCTAAAACCCATTCTTTGTGCAAAATCACAAAAAATCTCTACATCTGGTCTTGCTTCTCCTGGTGCTTCTATTTCTTTTGGCAGGTAAGAAATTCTACGTTCAGAATTTGTCATTGTACCTTCTTTTTCTAACCATGCGGCTGCTGGCAAAACCAAATCTGCATATTTTACAGTGTCTGATTTATGAGAAATTTCTTGCACAACCACAAACTTAGAATTTGCCATTGCTTTTTCTATTTGATGAGAATTTGGTAAACTTACCAACGGATTTGTACAAGCAATCCAAACTGCTTTTAACTTTCCGCTTTCTAAAGCATCAAACATTTCTGTTGCCGTTAAACCTGGTTTTGGATTTATTTTATCAACTCCCCAAAACTGAGCAACCTCTCTTCTATGCTCTTCATTCATTAAATCTTTATGAACAGCTAATAAGTTTGCCATTCCGCCAACTTCCCTTCCGCCCATTGCATTTGGCTGACCTGTTAATGAAAAAGGACCTGAACCTGGCTTACCAACTTGCCCAGTAATTAAAGATAAATTTAAAAGTGAAACATTTTTATCTGTACCAACTACACTTTGGTTTAACCCCATTGCCCACATACTAATAAATCCTTTAGAAAGACCTATTATTTCTGCTGCTTTTTCTATATCATCTGCCGGAACTCCACAAATTTTAGAAGCTTGTTTTAAAGTTGTATCAAAAATAATCTTCTTATAATCGTCAAATCCCTGAGTATATTTATTAATAAAGTCCTCATCAATTAAACCTTTCTTATACAACCTTCTACCAATTGCATTATATAAAACAACATCTGTACCAGGAATAAGCTGTAAATGTAAATCTGCAAAGCTTGCAGAATCTGTTTTACGAGGGTCTATTACAATTATTTTTACATTAGGATTTTCTTCTTTTCGTTTTTCTATCCTTCTAAATAAAATAGGATGACACCAAGCAGGGTTTGCCCCAGTAATTAAAAAACAATCTGCTAACTCTATATCTTCATAAGAGATTGGCACACTGTCTTCTCCGAATGTTTTTTTATAACCAACAACAGCAGAACTCATGCATAAACGCGAGTTAGTGTCTATATTATTGGTTCCTAAAAAACCTTTTGTAAGCTTATTTGCTATATAATATTCTTCTGTTAAACTTTGCCCAGAAACGTAAAATGCTACAGAATCTGGCCCATGTTTTTTTATGATTGATTTAAAAACATTTGCCGCTCTATCTAAAGCCGCATTCCAAGAAACTCTTTCTCTAGGATGAGAACGAGACCAACGCATTTCTGGATATAAAATTCTGTCTGATGTGTCATTTGCCACATAATGCAAATTCATTCCTTTAGAACACAACATCCCTTTATTTACAGGATGCTCTTTATCTCCTTCAACAAAAACCTTATTGTTAATGTCTTTTTTTACGATAATTCCACAACCTACACCACAGTAAGAACACGTTGTTTTTATTTCATTTTTAATCATTTAGACAAGGTTTAATACTAAATTCGACATTATTTTTAACTAAACAAAATTTGTTTTTATTTCCTTTTTAAGACTTTAATCTAACTGGCACTAATTGTGGCTCTAAACCATCTGTTTCTTGTTTTAAAGTATCTTCACTTTCTTCTTCTTTAGAAAACCTTATTGCCAAAGACACAATAGCAGTTACCAAAACTATAAAACCAATTAATAAATATCCACTAGAAACTGCTTTTGATGACGCTACAGATTGGGCTGCTTTTACAACCTCATCTCCCAAGCCTTCATTTGCAACAATTGCAGCTTTTTCTGCAACGGCAGATTTAGATTTTAATAACATAGCCGCTAAAAATGCACCAACATTACCTCCCGCACCAACAATACCAGAAACAGAACCAATTGCTTTCTTATTTATAAAAGGTACTACAGAAAACGTTGCTCCTTCCGCCATTTGCACACTTAAACTAAAACAGATTAGCAACACAATTCCTAAAACTAAACTTGTTGCTCCTGAAAAAGAAATAAGCATAATACCTTGCAATGTTAAAATAAATGACAAAAACAAAACACGACCTCTTAAACCTTTTAATTTACCAAATTTATCTCCAAAAAAACCACCTAATGTTCTTGCAAAAATATTCATCAACGCAAAAGACAATACAATATTTCCTGCTGTTACCCTTTCTAATTGAAATGTATTTTGCAAATAGTCATCCATAGTTCCGTAAACAGTTAATTCAATTCCGAAACTTGATGCATACACAACAAATAAAATCCAAACTCTATAATCTTTTAAAACTTCTAAAAAACCAACTTGATCTTTTTTAGTAACAACCATTTCTCCAGCTGCTTTTAATTCGCTAAAATTTCCTTTAGGAGTATCTTTTGTAAATAAGAAATAAACAATACCCATTAAAAAACATACAACACCCGCAATTACCATAGAATACCTCCAAGCATCTGCATCCGCAACTCCAAAAGCAATAACAGCACCTGCAATTAACGGCATGCCAAGTCTATTGGCTCCACCACCTAAATTACCCCAACCTGCAGAAGTTGCATTTGCTGTACCTACAATATTTGGTGCAAACATTAAAGAAGTGTGTACTTGTGTAATTACAAATGATGCACCTATAAAACCTATAAATAATCTACAAACTAAAAATTGAGTTGGAGTTTGAACTAAACCACACAATACAACAGGTATAGCACCCAACATTAATAAATAAGTATAACATAATCTAGGACCGTATTTATCACATAATTTACCTATAAGCAAACGAGCAAAAACAGTACCTGAAACTGCCAAAATAATAGAATTCCATTTTTGATCTGGTGTTAAACCTAAATCTTTAACCACATCTGGCATGAAAGGAACAATACCAAACCATGAAAAGAAACATAGAAAAAACGATATTGAAGTAATCCAAAACGTACGTGTTGACACGTGTTTAAAGTTAAATAAACTTAATTTTGTTGATTTTTCTTGAGCTAATGTTGCCATAATACATATTTTATACTTACAAAACTAAGTATAAATACTTAATTTTAAGTAAAAAAATACGTATTTTTATAATTATTAGTAGATTAATAATTACGTAACAATCAATTTAAAGATTTGATAAAATTGTAGTTAAAAAAAGTAGAATAAAAAAACAAAACCCAAGAAAACATTAAACTAGTTGATACTCATTAGCTTTAATTGTTAATTCTTGCAAGTTTGTAGCTTCTAATTTCTTCATTAAATTAAAACGGTGCACCTCTGCAGTACGTTTACTTATCTTAAGCTCCTCTGCAATATCTTTATTATTTTTTAACTCTAACACCAAACTTAAAACTTGCCTTTCTCTCTTTGTTAACTTTACAGAAAGCTCTTTAACCGCAGGTTTAGAATCTTCAAAACTTACAGTATTTCCACTTACAAAGTTGTTCATTATAATAGAAGAAACATCTCCTGTAAAATACTTACCACCAGAAGCTACTTTATTAACAGCCTTTAAAAACTCTTCTTTACTTGCCCCTTTTAACAAATAACCATCCGCACCTGCTTTTATAGATTTTACAACATATTCTTCTGAATCATGCATAGAAAGCATTAGAGTTCTTACATCTTTATGGCGTTTATTAATTTCTGCTACCGCCTCGATACCATTCATTTCTGGCATTCTGATATCTATAATTAAAACATCTGGTTTGTTTTTAGCCACAATCTCTAAAGCTTCTTTTCCGTTAGAAGCCTCATCAACAACCATTAAACCAGATTGATCTTCTAACAATGCTTTTATTCCATCTCTAACCAAAACATGATCATCTGCCAAAACTATATTTATCATAATAATAAAAATTTATACTTTCAAAAATAAATAATTTTTAAGTAATAATACTTATTCTTAAATAGGGATATTTAATGTTACCCTTGTTCCTTTTCCTGGTTCTGAACTCAAAAACAAACGTCCATCAATATAAGTTATTCGTTCATTCATAAATGTCATTCCCATTCCACCATCACCTTTTTTTATTTTTTCTACTTTAGATGGCACAAAACCTTTTCCATCATCATCTATAACAATACTTAAAATATTTTTACTGTGAGATAAAGACACCAAAATATTTGAGGATTCTGCATATTTAATTGCATTATTTATCGCTTCTTGCGTAATCCTATAAATATTAATTTCTACCAAAGAATCTAAACGTTTATTAAAACCAGTTTTATTAAACAATACAATTTCTTTACCTGTAAGTCTACTTAATTCTTGTGTTAATTTTGTAATTGCTGGTACAACTCCATGATCTGCCAATTCTGGTGGAGCCAAATTAAAAGTTGCCGTTCTTACCCCTTTTATAATATTAGTAGTAAGCTCTTTAAGATGTTTAATTTTAGACGCAGTTTTCTCAACATCATCAACATTAATACTCTCTAAATTATACTTTAATCCTGTTAACATTTGGCCAATTCCATCATGCACATCTTTAGCAATTCTGTTTTGTTCTTTTTCTTGATTTTCTATAATTTGACTAGAAATTACCTTTTGCTGGCTCATTTTCTCTTCAAAACTTGCTTTTGTTAGCCTTTCAATTTCTAACTGCGCCTCTTTTCTATCTGTAATTTCCGATCCAATTATTAACAACTCAGATTTATCTTCCGTAGGCCTGTAAGGAATAATAGACATTTCTAACCACGCATCTGTACCATCTTTCATTGTTGCTTTTACCTCTCCTTGCCAACCTGTTTTTTTATGCTTTTTTATCAGATTTTCTATAAAAACTCGCTCGCTTTCATTACTTGTTATAACATTCCAAAATATAACTTCTTTGTTAAATTTAGATATTTTAAAAAGCCTCGAAAACTTGTTTCCCATATGAATTAGATTTCCTTTCGGAGAAATTCTAGCAAACAACAATGTTTCATCCATTGCATGGCTTAAAGCCCTTAATTCTTTTATAGATCTTTCTTTAGCAATACTTAATTCATCTGCATCAAAAGCCATTTTTTTTGCTTTTTTTTCTGCGGATAACAATTCGGAAAGAGTTGCTTTAACCGATTTTGCAGTAGGCCAAAAAATAAAAATAAACTCACCAAAAAGAATCGTTAATGTTAAAGCCATTAAAAAATATTCTAATTTTTTTAACCAAACTACTTTTTCATCAGCCTCTAAATCATACTGATTTACAATTCCATCCATCAATAACAAAAAATGACTTTCATTATCAATTATTTTCTGTACATCTAAAACAAGATCATCATTAGAAACAACCGGATTTAAAGTTAGCTTTTTTATAATAGAATTTGATGCCTTTCTCATTACATCAAAAACAGGATTAATAACTTTAAATTTATTTTTTATTTTATCACTATTTTCTTTCGGAAGTCCTAAACTATCATTTCCTTTTTGAAGTGCATAGTGAGATAATTCCCACAAATTGAGTGTAGCTGCTATTTTATTTTTTAAAAGAGTTCTATTGTTTTTATCAGAATAATCGGAGAGAGAAACAATTTCTTTTGTTAATTTCTGACTTAACATTCTTTGTCTACCTGCAACATTAATTACCGTAGAATCACTTTGTTGAGTAGCTAAATGTTTATGTACTAAAATTTGACTGACAACAACCGAAAATGCAATAGTACTTAATGCTATTACATACAAACGACTTAATTTATCAAACGTTTTTTGGTCTAATGAATTGCCGTTTTTTGTCATATAATTATTTGTTGTTATTAAGAAATAGCTTGTTTTACCAAAGCTAAACTTTTTTCTGAAAAAGGAATTTTTAAAGCAGCTTCATGCCCTTTATCTGACATTTTTACCCATGTTTTCTTTAAAATATCGATAATTTTTTCTTCTGAATGTTTTTCTGCAAATTCATCAAAATAATAATCTAAAAATACCAAGCAAATTGTATCTTCTAATGCTTGCGATTCTTCATTTTTTTTGATGAGTTTTTTTAGAATAATTTTCTGAACTCTTTCTACAAACTGAGCATCAAAACCTACTTGCTCTAATATTTCTCCTGTAATATTTGCGTGCATTTTTTTTAACTCTTCACGCCATTTTAAATACCCAACTCTATCCATAGGATACTCGCTTCTTGCAATTTGCCAACGACAAATATGTTGAGCTCTTGCTGCTATTTGAAGTGCTTTAGATGCATTAGGATCAAACTGTAAAAGTGTTCTTGTCATCCTTTGAGAATACAACAACTCTTTAGCATAATCTATACCAGCAACCTTATAAGTATTTGGGTCTTCGGCGTTTTTTTTATCTATAATTGCAATAGCAGTTTCAAATCTAGTTGGTTTCATATTTTAGCTTTATTCTGAAAAGCCAATATACACATTTTCTTTTTCAATTTTAATAGGATATGTTGCAATTGGTTCTATATCTCCATTTAAATTTTCTCCTGTTTCTAATGAAAATGTTTTTTTATGCAAAGGACAAGCAACCATTGGTATTCCTTTATGATCACCAATCATACCTCTACTTAACACCATTTCACCTTTTTCTGGTGATAAGTTTTGACACGCAAACCATTTATTTAATCTTTTAAAATTAAACACCGCAATTTGCAAATCTTTATATTTAACACAAGCACCTCCGTCTTTTGGAAAATCGTTAACTGAAGCTGCTTTAAACCAAACTTTTACTTCATCTGGTTTTACCGTTTTATATTTACTAGAAACTACACTCATTACTTTAAATTATTAGATTTAATATTTAAATTTTAAGACCATTGTCTTGGCATTTTTTGATCTCTCATAGGCACAAAAACAATATTATCATCTTCTTCATCACTGTTTACAAAATGATTAAATCGCTTCATTACCTCTGGATCATTCACAGCTTGAGTCCACTCACACTCAAACTTATTAACTAAAGTTTCCATTTCTTTTTCTAAATCTTCAACAATTCCTAGTTTATCTTCTATTATAACTTCTTTAAGATAATCTAAACCTCCTTCTAATCTTTCTTGCCAAGCAGCTGTTCTTTGCAATGGTTTTGCAGTTCTCATATAAAACATTAAATACCTATCTAAGTATTTAATTACAGTTTCATTATCTATTTGTTCTGCAAATAATTCTGCGTGTCTTGGAGTTGCTCCTCCATTTCCACCAAGATATAAATTCCAACCACCTTCTACAGCAATTAAACCAAAGTCTTTTCCACGCGCTTCTGCACATTCTCTAATACAACCAGAAACACCACCTTTAATTTTGTGCGGAGCTCTAATACCTCTATATCTGTTTTCTAACTCAATACCAAAACTTACACTTTCTGCCATTCCGTATCTACACCAAGTAGAACCTACACAAGTTTTTACTGTTCTTAGAGATTTACCATAAGCATGCCCACTTTCAAATCCATGAGCAATAAGTTCTTTCCAAATTAATGGTAATTGATTTAAAGTTGCACCAAATAAATCTATTCTTACCCCTCCAGTAACTTTAGTATATAAATCGTATTTTTTTGCAATTTGACCTAAAGCAATTAATTTATCTGGAGTAATTTCTCCACCAGGAACTCTTGGCACAACAGAATATGTTCCGTTTCTTTGAATATTTGCCAAGAATCTATCATTAGAATCTTGAATTGCATATTCTTTATTTGCAGTATCTGCATGAATTGTTGCCATTAAAGAAGCTACTAAAGGTTTACATAATTCACAACCATGCCCACCATTTCCATGACTATCTAACACTTCATTAAATGTTGTATAACCTTTTACTTCTATAATTTTATATAAATCTTGTCTATTATAATCAAAATGCTCACAAATAGAATCTTTTACTTCTATACCTAAAGATTTTAACGTTGCTGTTGTTATATCTTTTACCATTGGTTTACAACCACCACAACCTGTACCTGCTTTAGTACAAGAAACTACATCTGCCAAATCTTTTGCTTCTCCACTTTCTATGGCTCCACAAATTTGACCTTTTGTAACGTTTTCACAAGAGCATACTTGCGCTTCGTCTGGCAAATCCATAACATCACCAAAAGAAGAACCACCTTCACTTGCTGGTAAAATTAATTGAGCCGGATCTTCCGGAATTGCCATTCCGTTTAAGTAAACTTGATGCAACATATTATAATCTGATGCATCTCCTACTAAAATTCCTCCTAGCAATTTTTTACCGTCATGACTTACGTTTATTCTCTTATATAAATATTGAGTTTTATTTTCAAAAATAATAGAATGTCCTTTTGATGCTGGCATAAAAGGCTCTCCAAAACTTGCTACATCTACACCAATTAACTTTAATTTGGTAGACATATCTATATCTGCAGGCATTAATTTTTCTGTATTTCCAATAATTTGATTTACAGCAACATCAGCCATATCGTAACCAGGAGCAACCAAACCGTATATCATTTGATTATACAAAGCAACTTCACCAATTGCATAAATATTTTCATCGGAAGTTTGCATTTTATTATTTACTACAATTCCGCCACGAACTCCCATTTCTAAACCAGAAGTTTTCCCTAATTCATCTCTAGGACGAATTCCGGCAGAAACTACTAACATTTCTACATCTAAAACATCATCTTCTCCAAACTCCATTCCGGTAATATATTCTTCTCCTAGAATTTGATTAGTAGCTTTGCTTAAATGGATATTTAAACCCATAGATTCTAATTTTAATTGCAAAACCTGACTACTTCTAGAATCTAATTGTCTTGGCATTAACTTAGGTGCAAACTCTACAATATGTGGCTCTAACCCCATATCCATAACAGCCTTACCAGCCTCTAAACCTAACAAACCTCCACCTAAAACTGCTGCTTTTGCATTTGGATTTGTTTCTTTTAACTTAGCAGCATACGCTAGCATACCCTCTAAATCTTCTATAGTTCTGTACACAAAAACACCTTCTTTTTCAACACCTTTAATTGGCGGCACAAAAGCAGAAGAACCTGTAGCCAATACTAAGTAATCATAATTAAAAACTTTATTTTTTGCAGTAACAATTGTCTTTGTCCCTCTTTGAATATCAGAAACTCTTTCATCAACAACTAAATCAATTCCGTTTTCTTTATACCATTCTGCAGGCGCCATTTCTAAAGCTTTTGCATCTTGGTTTTCAAAGAATTCACTTAAATGAACTCTGTCATAAGCGGGTCTTGGCTCTTCACCAAAAACAATAATTTTATACTCCTTGTTTTTTGAGGCTTCTACAAATTTTTCACAAAATTTATAACCAACCATTCCATTACCAACTACAATAACTGTTTGCATAACTAAGTATTTTAGATTACAAAACTAAGTATAAATACTTAACTTTTAATGTTTTTTATAAAATTTATTACGTAAAAAACAAATAATTACTGATTTTAAAATACCGGTACTTATATTTTTAATATTATTTAAAATAATACAAATAGAATTGTTAATTCTCTATTAAAAATTTAAAACAAGTACTCTTTTTAATATATTTGACACTAATTAAAGCTTTTTATGGAAGATTTTTTACTTTATTTTAAAATGGGGCTTAATCATGTCTTAGATTTTACAGCCTACGATCATATTTTATTTTTAATTGTTTTAGCAGTTATTTTCAACTTTAACCAATGGAAAAAAGTACTATGGCTAGTTACACTCTTTACAATTGGCCATTCTGTTACTTTGGCACTATCTGCTTATGGAGTTTTAAAAATGAAAATGGAATTAATAGAGTTTTTAATTCCTCTAACTATTTTTATTACTGGTGTAGTAAATATCTTTTCTACAAAAGAATCTTCATCAAATCAATCTAACACCAACTTAATATTTGCTTTATTTTTTGGCCTAATACACGGTTTAGGTTTTTCTAATTATTTTAGAATGATGATTGGCCAAGAAGAAGACAAATTATTTCCATTAATAGAATTTGCTTTAGGTATAGAAGGAGCTCAAATTATAATTGTTTTAGGTATTTTAATAATTGGCACCATTATTCAGTACTTTTTTAACGCTTCAAAAAGAGATTGGATTCTAGTTTGCTCTTCTATTGTTATTGGATTTGCAATTCAAATGATGGCAGAAAGAGTTTTTTGGTAAGCACATTAATCTTACAAAAATTAAAAACATCTTGTTATTTATTTTTTTTAGATTAGCGCATTGATGTATTAAAAACTTTGTCTTATTTAGACAAATCTTTTTACTTTCGTTAAAATGACAAATGAAAAACAACTAAAATACGATAGAGCTTATTTAAAAATGGCTTTTGAATGGGGTAAATTATCGCACTGTAAACGAAAACAAGTTGGTGCTTTAATTGTTAAAGACAGAATGATAATTTCTGATGGTTTTAACGGAACACCTAGTGGTTTTGATAATTGTTGCGAAGATGAAGAAGGAATTACAAAATGGGAAGTTTTACATGCAGAAGCAAACGCAATATTAAAAGTAGCATCTTCTACACAATCTGCAAAAGGCGCTACATTATATATTACACTATCTCCTTGCACACAATGCAGCAAATTAATTCATCAAGCAGGTATAAAACGCGTTGTTTATAGCGAAGCTTACAAAGATCCATCGGGTATAATTTTTCTAAAAAAAGCAGGTGTTACAGTAAATCATTTACCGAATGAAGAATAAAAAGAATTTACCTATTTACTTTTCTATAGCAGTAGTTTTAGGTGTTATAATAGGTATATCCTTAAAAGGAAACACCACTAATGTATTGTCTTTAACAAAAAAATCTTCACAAGAAATGAAGATTAAAAGACTCATCAACTTTATAGAAAAAGACTACGTAGACGAAATAGATACAGATAGCCTTTTAGACGGAGCTATAACCCAAATGTTAGGTAAATTAGACCCTCATTCGGTATACATTCCTAAAGAAAACCTACAAGCAGTAACAGAAAACATGCAAGGTAATTTTGTAGGTATTGGCGTTCAATTTAGAATGATTAACGACTCTATTACAGTTATACAACCAATAAAAGGCGGCCCAAGTATTAAAGCAGGTATTAAAGCGGGTGATAGAATTTTAATGGCAGATACAGATACTTTATTTGGTAAAAAACTTTACACAGACAAAGTACCAAGTTACTTAAAAGGTAAACCGAACACAAAGGTTGCACTAAAGATTTATAGAAAAAGTAACGATTCTACATTTACAATTAATGTTACTCGAGGTAAAGTTAATATAAAAAGTGTTGATTTATCATACATGATTAATGACACTATTGGTTACATTAAGTTAGATCGTTTTGCAAGAAACACCTACAAAGAATTTAAATCATCATTAAACACCTTAATAGATAAAGGAATGACCGATTTAGTTTTAGATTTACGTGGTAACGGTGGTGGTTTTGTAGATATTGCAAATAGTATTATTGATGAATTTTTAGAAGACGATAAACTAATTGTATTTACAAAGAACAATAAAAATAAAATTGAAGAATCTTACGCAACTTCTAAAGGAGATTTTGAAAACGGAGGTTTGTATGTTTTAATTGATGAAAATTCTGCATCAGCATCAGAAATTGTAGCCGGTGCCTTACAAGACAACGATAAAGGAACCATTATTGGAAGAAGGTCTTTTGGTAAAGGTTTAGTACAAATAGAAATGGATTTAGGTGATGGATCTGCAGTACGTTTAACAACAGCACGTTATTATACTCCTACCGGAAGATCTATACAAAAACCATACGACCACAACGGAAACAAGAATTATTATAATGATTACCAAAAAAGAATTACTAGTGGAGAGTTACTTAATAAAGACAGTATTAAAGTAGTAGATTCTTTAAAATTTACCACACCAAAAGGTAAAGTTGTTTACGGTGGTGGTGGTATTATTCCTGATGTTTTTGTAGCTATAGACACCACTTCTTACATGTCTACTTTTTACTTTAATTCTATAAATGATTTTGCTTTCGACTTTGTTGATAACAAAAGAAAAGAACTATCTAAATGGACTTTAAATGATTTTATTGCTGATTTTGACACAGACAATGCTGTTTTAAATAAATACTTATCATCAGTTAAAAACAGAAGAAAACCTTCTTTAAAAACAAAAGAAAGAATAAAAAAATACTTAAAAGCATCAATAGCAAATGTACTTTTTGGCGATGTTGGTTTTTACAGAATTATTCAACTAGACGATAAAATGCTGCAAAAAGTGTTAGAATTAGAAAGCAAAAAGAAATAACTTTTTTAATAATGATTTCAATAAATACATCAAACAACAAAAAAGTTTATTTTGCTTCAGACCAACATTTAGGCGCACCAACTGCAGAAGCTAGTTTTCCTAGAGAAAAAAAGTTTGTAGCTTGGTTAGATGAAGTTAAAAAAGATGCAGAAGCAATTTTTTTATTGGGCGATTTATTTGATTTTTGGTTCGAGTATAAAACCGTTGTACCAAAAGGATTTGTACGTGTTTTAGGAAAATTAGCAGAAATTAAAGATAGCGGAATCCCTATTTACTTTTTTGTTGGTAATCATGATCTATGGATGAATGATTATTTTAAAAAAGAACTAAACATACCTGTTTATCACAAACCACAAGAGTTTCTTATCAACAATAAAAAATTTCTAATCGGTCATGGAGATGGTTTAGGCCCAGGAGATAAAGGTTACAAAAGAATGAAAAAAGTATTTACTTTTCCTTTATTTAAATGGATGTTTAAATGGTTGCACCCAGATATTGGTGTAAGTTTAGGCCAATATATGTCTGTAAAAAACAAGATGATTTCTGGTGATGAAGATGCAAAATTTTTAGGAGAAGAAAATGAATGGCTAGTTTTGTATTGCAAGAAAAAGTTAACCGAAAAGCATTACGATTTTTTTGTATTTGGCCACAGACATTTACCAATGGTAATAGATTTACAAGAAAATTCTAAATACATTAACCTTGGTGATTGGATACAATATTACACATTTGGAGAATTTAATAAATTAGAATTTAATTTAACAGAGTTTAACTCAAAACCCCGTTAAATAAAGAAGTTACTTAAGAAGCTTTAACCTAGTTTTAACAAAATAATTTTGTTAAAATTGTAGCTTTGTTAGCGTTTAAAATTTAAAACTTAATACAATATTACAATGGATGTAGATGTAAGAGCTATTAATGAAAAAATAGAAAGAGAAAGTGCCTTTATAGACATTCTTACTTTAGAAATGAATAAAGTAATTGTTGGCCAAAAACAAATGATAGAAAATTTGTTAATTGGTTTGCTTGGTAACGGACATATTCTATTAGAAGGTGTACCAGGTTTGGCAAAAACTTTAGCAATTAATACATTATCTAAAGCTGTACAAGGTAGCTTTAGTAGAGTACAATTTACACCAGATTTATTACCTGCAGATGTTGTTGGAACCATGATTTATAACATGAAAGAAAACAACTTTGAAATTAAAAAAGGTCCAATTTTTGCAAATTTTGTATTAGCAGATGAGATAAACAGAGCACCTGCAAAAGTGCAATCTGCATTACTAGAAGCAATGCAAGAAAAACAAATTACTATTGGTGATGAGTCTTTTAAATTAGATGAACCTTTTTTAGTAATGGCTACACAAAACCCTGTAGAGCAAGAAGGTACATACCCTTTACCAGAGGCACAAATGGACCGTTTTATGCTAAAAGTTGTAATCGATTATCCTAAATTACAAGACGAACAAATAATTATGCGTCAGAATCTTACTGGAGGTTTTGCAAAAGTAAACCCAGTTATTTCTGTTGATCAAATTATAAGAGCTCGTGAAGTTGCTGCTGAGGTATATATGGATGAAAAAATTGAAAAATATATTCTAGATATCATCTTTGCTACTCGTTATCCAGAGAAATATAATCTAGCAAATTTAAAAGACTTAATAAGTTTTGGAGCATCTCCTCGTGGTAGCATTAACTTAGCAAAAGCTGCTAAATGTTATGCATTTATTAAAAGAAGAGGTTATGTAATACCAGAAGATGTTAGAGCTGTTGTTGTAGATGTTTTACGTCACAGAATAGGTATTACGTATGAAGCAGAAGCAGAAAACGTAACTTCTGTAGATATTATTAACTCTATTATCAACGAAGTTGAAGTACCTTAAAATAGTGTAATTAAACACCTGTTAAATTGTTATTTAAAAACAATATTACACGTAAAAGTACTAATAATTACACATTTTAATAATTAAAGGATTACACGTTGCAAACAAAAGAAATACTAAAGAAAGTTCGTAAAATAGAGATTAAGACACGTCGTTTGTCTGATCATATTTTTGGAGGTGAATATCACTCATCATTCAAAGGACGTGGTATGACTTTTTCTGAAGTACGCCAATACCAATTTGGAGACGATGTAAGAGCTATTGACTGGAATGTAACTGCACGCTATAACGAACCTTATATTAAAGTTTTTGAAGAAGAGCGTGAGTTAACCATGATGTTAATGGTAGATGTTTCTGGATCAGAATTATTTGGTACATCAACTCAATTTAAAAAAGAAACCGTTACAGAAATTGCTGCAACATTGGCTTTTTCTGCAACCCAAAACAACGATAAAGTTGGTTTAATTCTTTTTTCTGATGACATAGAACTTTTTATTCCGCCAAAAAAAGGAAAAAGCCATGTTTTAAGAATTATTAGAGAATTAATAGAGTTTAAACCTAAAAGCAAAAAAACAAATATAGATGTTGCTCTAAAATTTTTATCGAGCGTCTTAAAGAAAAAAGCAATTGTTTTTATGTTATCAGATTTTATGGATGATGATTACGAAAAAACACTAAAAATTGCCGCTTCTAAACATGATTTAACAGGTATTAGAGTGTATGACAAACATGATGAAGAAATTCCAAATTTAGGAATGGTACCAATGTTAGATTCAGAAACAGGAGATATCCAACTAATAAATACCTCATCAAAAACTGTAAGAACAAATTATAAAACAAGTGCATTACATTTGTCTAATTATTATTTAAATACTTTTAAAAGAAGTGGTGCAGGTACTGTTACCACAAGGGTTGATGAAAATTACGTAAAAAAATTATTGGGCTATTTTAAACATAAAGGAAGGTAGTAACTAAGTTACTTTTTTAAAATGAAAAAACAAATATTCTACATATTACTATTTATTTCTACCATTAGTTTTGCACAAGAACCAATGGTAAAAGCAGAAATAGATACCACAAACATTAGAATTGGAGAGCAATTCAATTTAAAAATTTCTGTAGATGAAACTAAGAATGTAATTCTACCAAAATTACAATTACAAGGTTTAGAAATAATAGATTCTACTAAAGTTGATACCGTTAAAAACTCGTTAATTAGAAAATATATTTTAACAGGGTTTGATAGTGGCGCATTTTATATTCCGCAACAACAAATCTTTATAAAAAACCAAGCATATTTAACAGATTCTCTTTTAGTAAATGTAGCCACAGTTGCTGTTGATACTACAAAAGTTAAAAAATTCCCTATAAAATCTATAAAGGCAGAACCTTATACTTTTGATGATTTTAAAATATACATTTACATACTTTTAGCTGCTTTAGCAATTATTGGTTTCTGGATTTATTGGTTTGTTATTAGAAAAAGAAAAGAAGTTGAAGATGAACCAACTTATAGAGCACTACCACCTTACGAAGAAGCTATCTTTAGACTAAATGAGTTAGATGAAAAACTATTGTGGCAAAACAATAAAGTAAAAGAATATTATTCTGAGTTAACAGAAATTGTTCGTGGATATATAGAACGTGAATTAAAAATACCTGCATTAGAAAAAACAACAGATGAAGTTTTAGACATGATAAAAGACTTTAAAAATGCAGAAACAATTTTAACATCAGAAGACACTATTAAAAAGTTAAAAGATTTATTACGCGAAGCAGACTTAGTAAAATTTGCAAAATCTAAACCATTAGCTATAGAAATAGAAGAAGATAGAAAAGACGCGCAAGACATTGTGAGTAGTTTAAAACCTAAACCAATTATTGAAGAAAATGATGAATTGGAGTAATTTTGAATTTCAAAATATAGAGTTTTTATGGTTGCTAATTTTAATTCCACTTTTAGCAATTTGGTATTTTTTTATGCGTAAAAAAGATACTGCTGTTTTGTCTATACCTAGTATAAAAGGTTTTAAAGCAAACAGTATTACATCTAAACTAAAACCACTTTTATATCTTTTAAGATTATTGGCTTTGGCAGCAATTATTATTGCTTTGGCAAGACCTAGAAATGTTGCTGTAAGTAAAAAAACAAAATCTAACAGAGGTATAGATATTGTTATGGCAATAGATGTTTCTGCAAGTATGTTGGCAAGAGATTTAAAACCAAACAGGTTAGAAGCCTTAAAAAAAGTTGCTATCGATTTTATAGACAGAAGACCTAATGATAGAATAGGTATTGTTGTTTATGCAGGAGAAAGTTTTACACAAACACCTATTACAAGTGATAAAGGAATTGTAAAACGTACAATTTCTGAACTAAAATGGGGGCAATTAGAAGGAGGAACTGCTATAGGAATGGGATTAGGTTCTGCCGTAAACAGACTTAAAGAAAGTACAGCAAAAAGTAAAGTTATTATTCTTTTAACCGATGGTGTAAATAACTCTGGTAATATAGACCCAAGAACAGCTACAGTTTTAGCTAAAGAGTTAGGCATAAAAACATACACAATTGGTATTGGTACTAACGGAATGGCAGATTTTCCTTGGAGTAGAGATCCAAGAACTGGTAAATTACAATTTAGAAAACAACAAGTAGAAATTGATGAAGCTCTACTAGAAGAAATTGCAGCAGAAACAGACGGAAAATACTTTAGAGCTACAGACAATACATCATTAAAAGAAATTTATGATGAAATAGATAAGTTAGAAAAAACAAAAATAGAAGAATTTAAATATTACAATTATCAAGAAAAATATAGAATTTTTGTCTTTTTAGCATTGGCATTTTTACTATTAGAATTTATTTTGAGAAATACAATTTTTAAAAGTTTTATATAATAAAAGAATGTACAAAATAGAAGAACCAATTTATTTTTCACTACTAATAATCATTCCGGCAATGATTGTTGTTTTCTTATTGGTTTTATGGTGGAAAAAAAGAACGCAGAAAAAATTTTCTGACTTAAATTTATTAAAAAAACTAGCACCAAATACATCAATTTTTAAATCTGTTTTAAAATTGATAACATTATTATTAGGTTTTACTTTTTTAATAATAGCGTTGGTAAACCCAAAAATGGGTACCAAACTACAAACAGTAAAAAGAGAAGGTGTAGATATTGTTTTTGCGTTAGATGTTTCTAAAAGTATGTTGGCAGAAGACATTGCGCCAAACAGATTAGAAAAAGCAAAACAAATTATCTCTAAAACAATAGATAAACTAGGGTCAGATAGAGTTGGTATTATTGTATATGCAGGTAATTCTTATCCGCTTTTACCAATAACAACAGACCACGGTGCAGCAAATATGTTTTTGCAAAATGCTAATCCAGATATGGTTTCTAGTCAAGGAACAGACATAAACGGAGCATTAGAATTGGCAAAAACGTATTATAATAATGATGAACAAACCAATCGTTTTTTAATTATTATTTCTGATGGAGAAGATCATCAAGAAGAAACAAAAGAAGTTGCACAAACATTAACAGAAGAAGGTGTAAAAATTTACACAATTGGTGTAGGTACAGAAAATGGAGGGCCAATACCAATGCGTGTTAACGGATCTATGATTGGCTATAAAAAAGACAATAAAGGAGAAACTGTTATTACGCAACGTAAACCAGACATTTTACAAGGTATAGCAGATGCTGCAGATGGTAAATATATAGATGGTAATGTTACAGACAAACCCGTAAATGTAATTGCAGAAATTATTGCAAATGCAGAAAAAAATGAATTTGAAACAAAACAATTTTCAGATTATAAAGACCAATTTCAATGGTTTTTAGCTATTGGATTGTTTTTCTTAATTATAGATATTTTCTTATTCGAAAAGAAAACAAAATGGTTAAGAAAAGTAGACTTGTTTAATGAAGAAACTACCGAAAAATAACTTTTCTCATCATAAAAAAAACTTTTTTAAAAGAGCCAATTAAAATTTTAGTTGGCTCTTTTAATTTTATTAGAAAAAATTAAACAATATTTTACATCTAATTACCCCTCTATAAATTGGGTAAATTACCCACAATTTGGGTAAAATTTACACACTACAAACACACTCAAATATCATAACACGCTAGTAATAGGGCGTTAACAAAAATGGCATATCAATTGTTTTTGGATTGTAGAAAGATTTAAAAAAATTCTCCAAAAAAATATGAAAACTGCTGCTTATAATTTAAAATTACACAATAACAAATTTTCTATAGAACCTAAGAAAAAAAAGAAATCAATTAATTTTAGATCTCTAATTGTACTTTTAAGTTCTTTTATAGTAATGTTAGGTGCTGCATATACTGTTTATTTATTACAAGATGATTTTTCTAAATTTAATTACAACAGATTAAATAATAGCTTTGGTTATATATTTTTTATGGTTGCTGCCGTACTATTTGTTTTTGGATCGCTAACCTTTATTTATGATGTGTACTTATATTTTAAATATAAACCTATAAAATCTGTAAGTGACAAAGAATTACCAACAATTACTGTTATAGTACCTGCTTATAACGAAGGGAAACAAGTTTGGGCAACTTTAAAAAGTTTAGCTAAAAGTGATTATCCTAAAGAAAAATTACAATTACTATCTATTGATGATGGTAGTAAAGATGATACTTGGTATTGGATGAAAGAAGCTAAAAGAATTTTAGGTAAGCAAGTAACCATAATGCAACAACCAAAAAACATGGGTAAACGCCATGCTTTATATCGTGGTTTTCATATTGGAACAGGAGAAGTTTTTGTTACAGTAGATAGTGATTCTATTGTAAATGAAGATACGCTTCGTAATTTAGTAAGTCCGTTAGTAACAGATAAAAAATGTGGCGCTGTGGCTGGTAACATTCAGGTTTTAAATAATAAAAAAGCTTTATTACCAAAAATGCTAAATGTAAGTTTTGTTATGAGTTTTGAATTTAAACGTTCTGCAGAAAGCACTTTAAATTCTGTTTTATGTACTCCTGGCGCATTAGCAGCATACAAAGCAACTGCCGTTTTTGCGTGTTTACCAGAATGGATAGATCAAAAATTTATGGGAAAAGCATCTGATATTGGAGAAGACAGAGCGCTAACAAATATGATTTTAAAACAAGGTTATAGCGTCTTATTTCAAAGAAACGCATTTGCTTACACAAATGTACCAGAAGACTACAAAGGTCTTTATAAAATGTTTATTAGATGGGGTAGAAGTAATGTTAGAGAAAACATTGCAATGTCTAAATTTGTTTTTACTAACTTTAGAGAAGGCAACAAATTCGGATCAAGATTATTGTTTTTAACACAATCTATAAAAATGATTATGGCCTATCCTTTTCTTTTATTTATGTTGTATTTTATAATTACTCATCCTGCATTATTTATAAGTTCTACTTTATTAAGTATTTTAATAATTTCATCATTTCCAGTTTTCTTCTATGCAAAAAGGTACAACATTAAAGAAGCATTTTGGGCTTACTCATATAGTATTTTATACACATTTGGTTTATTTTGGATTACACCTTACGCAATAGCAACCGCAGGAAAAAGTGGTTGGTTAACTAGAGAAATAGCCGCATAAAAATTTATATAATTATTGTAAATAATACAGTAATAACAAATATAAAACACCCAATAAGTTCTATAACAAAGAATTTATTGGGTGTTTTGCTTTAAAAATTTTAAAACCTTACATCTGTACTTTTGCAACTAGCTTATAAATTGTATATATTGCCCAAAAAAATAGTCTTTTACTAACTAAAACCACAACTATAAAAATTATTTTTTAAATGAAATCCATATGATATTTCTAGGTTTAAGGCTTTTTAAAAATAACAACTTATTAACAAAATTCTTTTTTCTAATAACTTACTTTTGTAAATATTGATTTCTCTGAAAAAAGATACAGAATTATGAAAGATGTTAAAAATAACATGAAGATTTTACAATACATTACTATCATTTTCTTAGTGCTATTTTCATCTAAAGAAATTTTAGCACAAAAAGATTCTATTACCTTACAAAGAAAAACAAGAAGCTTAGTGCGTTCTGGTAATGAGCTATATGCAAAAAAGCAATATACAGATGCTTCTGTTGCCTACCAAAAAGCATTAGGAAACAATAATAGATATGATAAAGCTTCTTACAATTTAGGTAATGCTTTATATCAAAGTAAAAACTACAAAGAAGCTGTACCACAATACGAATTAACTGCAGAAACTGCTACAGATAAATTTACAAAAGCAGAAGCCTATCATAATATTGGTAATGCTATGATGGAACAAAAACAGTATCAAGCTGCAGTAGATGCTTACAAAAACTCTCTTCGTAATAATCCTACTGATGATGAAACTCGTTATAATTTAGCAGTTGCACAAAAACTGTTAGAAAAAGAGAATCAAGAAAATAAAGACGACCAAAATAAGGATAATAAAGACAAGGATAACAAAGATAAAGACGATCAAAATAAAGATCAAAAAAAGGACGACAAAGACAATAAAGACGGAGACGATAAAGATAAAGATGGTGATGGCGATAAAGATAAAGATGGTGATGGCGATAAAGACAAGGATAAAAATAAGGATCCTAAAAAAGACGATAAAAAAGATCCAAATCAGAAACCAAAACCTCAACAAGGTAAAATGTCTCCAGAACAAATTAAGCAGTTACTAGAAAGCTTAAATAACGAAGAAAAGAAAACCCAAAAGAAAATGAATGCTCAAAAAGCTAAGGGTGAAAAAGTAAAACAAGAAAAAGATTGGTAAACTAGACATTTACAGAAAAAGAAGATGAAGTTGAAATTTTACATAACTATATTTTTAAGTTTACTTACTCTAGCAATAAGTGCACAAGAAGCAACTTTAAAAGCAAAAGTGAGTAAAAATAAATTAGGGGTAAACCAACGTTTACGTGTTGAGTTTTCTATTAATAAACAAGGTGGTGATGATTTTACTCCTCCTAAATTTACCAACTTTAAAGTAGTTGGCGGACCTAGCCAATCTGTTAGCCAATCTTGGATTAACGGAAAAGCAAGTTTTTCTCAATCTTATACATATTTTATACAACCTAAAAGAAAAGGAGAACTAATAATAGAAAACGCTAGTATTAAAATTGGTGGTAAAACTATAAAATCTGATCCTATTAAAATTATAGTTGTAGATGCGGTAGAAATACCTAAAGATCCAAACGACCCTAATTATGTTGCACAACAAAATATACATTTAGTTGCAGAAATATCTAACTCTAAACCTTACGTTGGAGAAGGTGTTTATTTAGAATACAGATTATATGTTAGCGAAAATGTAAATGTGTATGATACTGGTGTAACAGAAGCTCCGCAATACAACGGTTTTTGGAGCCAAAATATAGAACTTAATAGTTTTCCTGTAAAAATGGGAAAATATAATGGAGAAAATTATAGATATATAGTTTTACAAAAAGCTCTATTAATACCTACTAGAACTGGTAATTTAACAATAGATCCTATGAAAATGGATATTGTTATTGGAGTACCTACTGGTAGAGCCGATTTCTTTGGAAATGCAATTACTAGAAATATAAAGAAAGAATTTGCTTCTGCTAAAAAAATTATCAAACCAAAAGATCTTCCACTAGAAGGTAAACCAGAAAACTTTAATGGTGCTGTTGGTAATTTTGATTTTGATGTAGCTCTAAGTAAAACGCAACTAAAAGCTAACGAAAGTTCTCAAATTAAAATAACTGTTTCTGGTAAAGGAAATTTAAAATTATTTGAATTACCAGAAGTAACAACTCCTGTAGAGTTAGAAAAATATCAACCAGAAAGAAAAGAAAATGTACGTATAAACTCTGGCGGAATTTCTGGTTCTGTTTCAGATTTATATACAGTTGTGCCACAATATAAAGGTAAATACAAAATACCAAACGTTTCTTTTTCTTATTTTAATCCTAAAGAAAAAAAATATCATACTGTAAATACAGAAGATTTATTTGTTGATGTTTTAGAAGGAAAAGAATTAAAACCAACTGTAGATAATAGTAATTCTGTAAAAAAACAAGCCGTAGTTTCTACAGGAAATAACTTTAGATACATTGCAACAAAAAGCGAATTTAATCCTATTAAAAAAGATAATTTCTTTAAATCTAATTTGTTTTATATCCTTTTATTACTTCCACTAATTGCAATACCAATTGGTATTATAATTGATAAAAAGAACAAAGAAAGAAATAACGATATTATAGGGAATAAACTTAGAAAAGCAGAAAGACTTGCTAAAAAGTATTTATCTGAAGCAAAAAAACAATTAGGTAAAAAAGAAGCTTTTTACGAAGCTTTAGAACGTGCTTTACATAATTATTTAAAAGCAAAATTAGGTATTGAAACTACTGATATTAGTAAAGAAAGAATTACTGAAATTTTAGAAAACAAAAAAGTAGACTCTGCCATAGTTACTCAATTTATAGATGTATTAAAAAGCTCTGATTTTGCAAGATATACACCTATAACAGACACAGAAATGGAAGCAGAATTTGAAAGAGCAAAACAAGTGATAATACAGTTAGATAAACAATTATAGAAATGAAAAAATTATTGTTTTTATTATTTATAATAGCCAACACTGTTACTGCACAAAATGCAGATAGCTTATTTGATAATGCAAATACTTTATACAAGAATGAAAAGTTTGAAGAAGCTATAGAAGAGTATAAAAAAATAGAAGCTTTAGATATAGTATCATCAGAATTATATTATAATTTAGGTAACGCATACTACAAACTAAATAACGTTGGGCCATCTATATATTATTATGAAAAAGCGTTAAAATTAAACCCTTTAAATGATGATGTAAAGAATAATTTGGTTTTTGCTAAACGCTTGGCTTTAGATAATATTGAAGAGTTACCAAAAACTGTTTTGCAAAAATTTAATGCAAATTATCTACAAAAATTATCTTACAACCAATGGGCAAAAGTTGTAATTGGTTTTTCTGTTTTAGGTAGTTTATTATTTTTATTATTCTACTTTGCAGAAGGATCTTTAAAAAAACGATTTTATTTTACAACAAGTATTATTAGTTTTATACTTTTAGTAACTTCTCTATTTATAACTTATCAACAATATAATTACTTTATAAATAATAAAGAAGCCATTATTTTTGCCGAAGAAACAGATGTTAAAAATGCGCCTACTTTTAATTCTGAAAAAGTATTTACTTTACATGAAGGTACAAAAGTTGTAGTTTTAGACGCTGTTGATGATTGGAAAAAAATTAAGTTGATAGACGGAAAAACAGGTTGGATAATTGGAAATGAATTAAAATTATTGAATGATTTTTAATACTTTGTAAAAAAATTGTTAACTATTTTTGTAATTTAGCAAAAAACTAATAATTCTTTTGAAAATAAAAACAGCTATTTTTTTTTCTTTTCTCTTTGTTTGTGTTGTTACAACACCTACAATTATAAGTTTATTAGATAAAAATCAAAATGTATCTTTTTTTTTAAATTTAAACGAAGAAGATAATAATGAAAATGAAATTTTAAAAAATATTAAAGTTTATCAAAACTCATATTCTAAAATATTTTTTAGCCATTTTACAGAAGTAGTAAGTATACACTTTACTTCTACAAAATACAGCTCTTTATTTCCAAAAATTTACACTCCTCCACCAGAAATTCTACGCTAGAATTAATCACATTATCACTAGTACAAAAAATTATAATTTTTATTAAAACAAACTCTATTCTAAAAAAATAGAGTAAAATATATTTACTTATGTTTAAATACATTAAAAACGATTTACCTGCAAGTATTGTAGTATTTTTCGTAGCATTACCTTTATGTTTAGGTATTGCATTAGCAAGTGGTGCACCTTTATTTGCTGGGGTTATTTCTGGAATTATTGGTGGAGTTGTTGTTGGAGGCTTAAGTGGCTCTAAAATAGGTGTTAGTGGTCCTGCTGCCGGTTTAGCAGCAATTGTATTAACTGCAATTGGCTCTTTAGGTGGTTACCAAAACTTTTTAGTTGCCGTGGTTTTAGGAGGTGTTATACAATTAATTTTTGGCTTTTTAAAAGCCGGAGTTATTGGGTACTATTTTCCTTCATCTGTAATTAAAGGTATGTTAACAGGTATTGGTATTATTATTATTTTAAAACAAATTCCTCATTTCTTTGGTTATGATGCAGAGCCAGAGGGAGCAGATAGTTTTATAGAAGCTTCTGGAGAAAATACATTTTCTTCTATATTTAACATATTCGATCATCTTATTTTAGGATCTTTAGTAATTGGTATTATAGGTTTAGCTGTTATTTTATTTTGGGACAATGTTTTAGCAAAAAAAGCTAAATTTTTTACAATAATACAAGGCCCGCTTGTTGCCGTAGTTTTAGGTATTGTTTTTTTTATGTTAACACAATCTAATGCTACACTTTCTATTTCACAATCGCATTTAGTAAGCGTACCTGTACCAGAAGATGCAACTTCATTTTTTAATCAATTTAAGTTTCCTAATTTTTCTGCAATTACTAATCCAGAAGTATGGATAACTGCTTTTACAATTGCTTTAGTTGCAAGTTTAGAAACGCTTTTATGTGTAGAAGCTTCAGACAAATTAGATCCTGCAAAAAATGTAACACCTACAAATAGAGAATTATTAGCCCAAGGTACCGGTAATATTATTTCTGGTTTAATTGGTGGTTTGCCAATTACACAAGTAATTGTAAGAAGTTCTGCCAATATTCAATCTGGTGGAAAAACAAAATTATCAACTATTTTACATGGTTTATTTTTACTAATCTCTGTTATTTTAATACCTAGTTTATTAAATAAAATACCTTTATCTGTATTAGCTGCAATCTTATTAATTGTAGGTTATAAATTAGCAAAACCATCGCTTTTTAAACAAATTTATAAGTTAGGATGGAAACAATTTGTCCCTTTTATTGTTACTGTAGTTGGTATTGTTTTTACAGATTTATTAGTTGGTATTGGTTTAGGTTTGTTTGTTGGTATTGTAGTTATTTTATTAAAAAGTTACCAAAACTCTCACTTTTTACATATAGAAGATAAAAGTAACGGTAAACATAAAATAAAAATGACTTTAGCAGAAGAGGTTACTTTCTTTAACAAAGGTGCAATTTTAAAAGAATTAGATAGTTTACCAAAAGATACTTCTTTAGAAATAAATTTGATTAATACTAGATATTTAGATAATGATATTATTGAAATTTTAGAAGACTTTTTGCATAAAGCAAAAGAAAAAAACATAGATATTAAGTTAATTTCTAAAAGAGGTATTGTAGAAAACCCTGCTAGTTTTATTCACTTCTTTAATGAAAGACCAAAATCTGATATTAGTTTAAGCTAAGTTACAATAGCTTAAAACTACATTAATAAAACAATTACTTTTATTAGTTTTAAAAAACTAGTAATTTTATAAAAATATAAAATATGAAAGCACATACTAAAGAAACACAAGCAACAATGACTCCAGAAAAGTCATTACAGTTCTTAAAAGAAGGAAATAAAAGATTTCAAGATAATTTAAAAGCTAACAGAAACTTATTAGAACAAGTTAACGATACTAGTACAGGTCAATTTCCTTTTGCAACAATTTTAAGCTGTATAGATTCTAGAGTTTCTGCAGAATTAGTTTTCGATCAAGGTTTAGGAGATATTTTTAGTATTCGTATTGCTGGTAACTTTGTAAATGAAGACATTTTAGGTTCTATGGAGTTTGCTTGCAAACTTGCAGGAACCAAGTTAATTGTGGTTTTAGGACACACTAGTTGTGGTGCTATAAAAGGTGCTTGTGACAACGCTGAACTAGGTAACTTAACAGCAATGTTAAGTAAAATTAAACCAGCAGTTGATGCTGTAGAAGAACCTAAAGATGCTACAATAAGAAACTCATCTAACCTAGATTTTGTAGACAACGTGTCTGCTAAAAATGTTTTAATGACAATAGAAAGAATTAAAAACGAAAGTGAAGTTCTATTAGAAATGGAACAAAATGGTGAAATTATGATTATAGGTGCTATGTATGATATTAAAGATGGTTCTGTTTCATTTTTTAACTAAAAAAGATATTTTATAATACTAAAAAAGAGGCCTGTTTATGGCCTCTTTTTATTTGTAATTAATTTTAGATAAATATTTAATACTAAACCGTCTCTTCTACAGGTAACTCTCCTTCTACAGGTACTTCTTCTTCTTTTAATAATGAAGGAAATAAAGAAGGTGCTACTTCTTTAATAGGATTATATAAAAGAGATTTTTCTAAAGTTTCTGCTTCTAAAAATGGTATTTTATCATTCATCTTACCAAAAAAAGTAAAAATTACACTTAAAATAAGTCCTATTTTTAAAAAACCAAAAACACCTCCTGCTATTTTATTTACAATTCCTAATGAAACAAAATCTGCCGCTTTTGTTAATCCTTTACCAATAAGAGTAATAATTAAAATAATAATTACAAAAGTAATCGCAAATTCTGCTACATGAATATACTCGGGTTTCCAAGTTAATCTATTTAAAAAATAAGATGCAAAATGAGAAAAATGGATAGCTCCATAAACACCTGCTACTAATGCAACTATAGAAGCTACCTCTATAAATAAACCTTTCATTAACCCTCTTGTAAAACCAAAAAGCAACGAAGCCGCAATTATTATATCAAAAACATTCATTAGTTAATTTTTTTTTTCAAACCTACACTTTTTTTTTCAAATTTTAATAAAGTCAATTGTATCTTTACCACTTCTAAATGATTTTTATGTCAAAAACAGTCTCTTTAAAAGAAAAATGGAATTTATTAGTACAAAAACTAACAAATCAATTTGCAGATGGCGATGAATTAAATATAGATGGAATTATTTATTTAGTTGGTGTACAAGAGTTAGGGCAAGGTCATAGAAGCTTTAAAAAAGACGAAAAAATGAACTTAATGCATATTGCTATATGTAAATTATTAGAACCTTACGGTTATTATGAGTTTGATTTTTTTGATGATGATGGATGGCCACATTATAAAACTATTACAGAATTACCTAGCTTAAAACCTGGTGAACAAACTGTTCTAATGAAAGAAGCAATTATTAATTATTTTGATTCTATAAACTACTTAGATTAAATTTAATCTAAAAAATGCTTTTTTGGTATATTTCTTGAAAATACAGAACAAAACACTATCAACTTAATAAAATGAAAAAAATTCTCGCTCTTATATTCTTCATTTCTTCATTTGCTAACGCACAATACACCATTAACGGTACAATGTCTAATGCAATAGAAAGTGATTGGGTAATTTTATACAAAATAGAAGGATCTTCGCAAAAATATATTCAAGACTCTAAAATAAAAACGAGTATTGTAGATGTTCAAGGCAAAAAACAAGAAATTGGTACTTTTAATTTTACTTTACCTAAAGATACAGAACCAGGTGCTTATAGAATAACATATAAATTAGAAAATGCTGGTTTTGTAGACTTTATATTTAATAAAGAAAATCTTAATTTTAGTTTTCACCCAGATTATCCATATCAAACAGTTACCTTTTCTACATCAAAAGAAAACATACTTTATAAAAAGTATTTAGAAAAAATATCTAATGCACAAGAAAAATTAGATTCTATACAAATTACAGCATTACAAAACCCAAATTTAGACTTAAAAAAAGATTATAAAGTTGCTTATAATAATGTAAATACTATTCAAAATGAGTATTTATTAAGTTCTAAAGGCATGTATATTGCTCCGTTTATTAAAGCTTCTTTAAGAAATAATCCTGAAGAAATTTTAGACAACCCGCAAACATATATGTCTAATATAATTAATACTTTTTTCGATAAAATAGACTTTAATAACAAAACACTTTTAAACTCTTATTTCTTAGTTGATAAAATAACAGATTATGTATTTTATATTAATTATTCTGATGATCCAAATACACAACAAATACTATATAAAAAATCTGTAGACAAAGTAATTTCTAAGTTTGAAAACCCTATTTACAAAAAAAATACAATCGAGTTTTTAATCAATCAGTTCGAAACGATAATGAATTTAGAATTAATAGACTACTTATTCGAAAACCATTACAGTAAACTACCTAAAACAATTCAAAATCAAAAATTTATAACAAGTAAACAATCTTTATTTGCTACAGAAGTTGGTAGAATTGCACCTGATTTTTCTTGGAAAGAAAATGATAAAAACTTTAAATTATCTACTTTAAACGATTCAGAAAAATACGTATTAGTTTTTTGGAGTACAACATGCTCTCATTGTTTAAATGAAATACCTAAATTATATAATTTTTTAAAAGAAAATAAAGCCGTAAAAGTAATTGCTTTTGCATTAGAAGATGATAAGTTTGGTTGGGAAAATTATAAAACAAGTTTACCAAATTGGCACAATGTTTTAGGACTTAATAAATGGGAAAATAAAATTGCCAGAACTTACAATATTATATCTACACCAACTTATTTTATTTTAGATAAAAACAAAAAAATTATAGCTAAACCAGAAAGTCTAGAAGATGTTAAAAGCTTTTTAAACAAATAATATAAATTATTTTCAACCTAATTATACAAGCATTTAAAAGTGTAAAAAAGCATCTTTTAAATGCTTTATTTTTGTTTCTTTTTTCTGATGAATAATGGCAATAATATCAAACCGAACCTCTACATCTAAATCATTTTCTATCACATAATAATCAATAGCAGAAAGTAATAATTTTATTTTCTTCGGATTTACAAAATCTTCTGGATTACCAAAATAATCGGTAGAACGGGTTTTAACCTCAACAACTGCCAAAACCTCTTCTTTTTGGGCAATAATATCTACTTCGGCTTTTAAATAACAATAGTTTTTCTCAAGGATTTTATAATCGTTTTTAATTAAGAAATCAATGGCTAATTGCTCTCCTTTTTCACCAAGTTTATTATGTTCTGCCATATAGTTAAATTACAAATTATTAATTACTTTTATAATCTTATGACTAAAAAAATAATAATTAAATATTTAAAATTTTTACAAAACGAATGTTTAAGACATCAAAACGATAAGATTATTTCTGATGATGAAATTAATCAGCTAAATATAGAAATAGCTAAAATTGATTTTAATTTAAACGAAGAAAACCACAATTACCCTAAATTTAAAAGGTTAGGATTTCTTGGAGGTACTAGTGGTAAAGAATTTAAAGAACAAGAAAATCGTAAACATCGTTTTTTAAAACTTTATAATGATTTAGATGCTTCTCTATTCAGAATAAAATCAATGTAAATACTTATTAACTTAGTCAAAAACTACTGTAGAGTTTTGATTATCAATTTTTAAAGTAACATTTCTTCCTAAAATTAAAGCTCTATTATCAGATTCGTGCCCCGCAGGAAAGTTAAACATTACAGGAAACTTATATTCTTTAACAACATCTAAAACCAATTCTTCTATAGTACGCCCCCATTTAGTAGTGTTTGTTTTAATTTTAGAAATATCACCAATTATTAAACCTGTACAATTATTAAAATAACCAGCTCTTTTTAAACTTTGCAACATTCTATCAATAGAATATTTATACTCACCTATTTCTTCAATAAAAAGAATTTTACCAGCCGTATTAGTTTCACTTTCAGACCCCAACATAGATGCTAACAAAGCTAAGTTACCTCCTACTAATTGCCCAAAAGCTTCTCCTTTTCTATTATAATTAGATGAAGGAATTGTATAAGCTAATTTTTTACCAAAAATTGCTTTTTTAAAACTAGCAATTGTTTCTACAATTAGTTCTGGCTTATCTTCTACACTTGTACCCATCATTGCGTGCATTGTTTCTACACCTAGGTTATGAACATGACTATGAAAGGCTGTAATATCAGAATAACCAATTATCCATTTAGGGTGTTTTAAAAAAGTTGTATAAGCTAATTTATCTAAAACTCTTACAGAACCATAACCGCCACGACCAGACCAAATTGCTTTAATATTTGGGTTGTCTAATGCCTTTTGAAAATCTGCTGTTCTTTCTGCATCGGTTCCTGCAAAATGACTATTTTGATTAAAAATATGTTTCCCTAAAACTACTTTTAATCCCCAACTTTCTGCTAATTCTTTTGCTTTAAAAATAGTTTCTTGTCTATTTTTTAAAATACCAGCAGGTGCAAGTATTGCAATACTATCACCTGTTTTTAAATACGGTGGGGTAATTAGTTTATCATTAATTCCTTGTGCTTTTGTAAGTGTAAAACTCATTAACAATAAAACAAATCCTATCTTTTTTTTCATTTTTAATATTTTTTATGCCAACCAATTCCAAAATTCAATCCAATGCCAATATATGTTTTTTCAGCAACATTTGCATACAACTTTACCCCAAAAGATCTACCAAAACTAGTTGGTTTACCTACAGGAATTAAGCCATATAAAACTCTAAATTTTTCTTTTTTAGGTTTAAACCAACTAAAACCAATCTCTAAAGGAAAACCTACAAAATAATCTATAGTTTCTTCACTATCTATTTTAAGTTTATAAGTATTATGAGAAATTCCTACAGAAAAATGATATGAAAAATCATCATTTACAAACCTTCTACCGTATAAAAAAGAAAACTCATCAATAGATTTTATTGTACCAAAAACTGGAAAAAACAAAAAGAATTTTACTTTTCTTAAATCTATAACAGACGTAATTCTAAAAGTAAATAAGTTTTTATTTTTCTCATAATTTATGCTTGCGCCAGTCATAACACCCTTTAATGCACCATTTGCATAACCTAAACTAATATCAGCAAATAAAATTGGATTCGTTTTATTAATTATAGAATCTTTTTCTGTTTGCGCTAAAGCGGATGAAAAAAGCAAGAATAATAAAGTAAAAATTAAAATATTCCTTTTCATCACACTCTTTTTATTTGTGCTATAAAACTAAAAAACTTTTACTTTAAACGTATCTTATTTTCAATGAATTTTAAAAGCCTCTTTTTTGTACTTTTGTCACGCAAAAAATAGACCACAAATTAAATTCAAGGAAAATTCGATGAATACTCCAAAAAGATATACAATTACAGCAGCTTTACCTTATACAAACGGACCAATACATATTGGCCATTTAGCAGGTGTATACGTACCCGCAGATATTTACGCTCGTTATTTACGTTTAACCGGTAAAGATGTTGCGTACATCTGTGGTTCTGATGAGCATGGTGCTGCTATACCAATGAGAGCTAAAAAAGAAGGAATTTCTCCGCAAGATATTATTGATAAATACCACGGAATTATTAAAAAATCTTTTAAAGATTTTGGAATTTCTTTTGACAATTACTCTAGAACTTCTGCAGAAATTCATCATAAAACAGCATCAGAATTTTTTACAAAAATGTATAATGATGGTGAGTTTATAGAAGAAGTTTCTGAACAATTGTACGATGCAGAAGCTAATCAGTTTTTAGCAGACAGATTTGTGGTTGGTACTTGCCCTAAATGTGGTTTTGAAGAAAGTTATGGAGATCAATGTGAAAGTTGTGGAACTTCTCATAACGCAACAGATTTAATTAATCCAAAATCTTCAATTACTGGTAATACACCAACTCTAAAAGAAACAAAACACTGGTTTTTACCGTTAGATAAACACGAAGCCTTTTTACGAGAATGGGTTTTAGAAGGACATAAAAAAGACTGGAAACCTAATGTTTACGGACAAGTAAAAAGTTGGGTAGAAGATGGTTTAAGACCAAGAGCAGTAACTAGAGATTTAGATTGGGGTATTCCGGTTCCTGTAGAAGGCGGAGAAGGAAAGGTATTATATGTTTGGTTTGATGCACCAATTGGTTACATTTCATCAACCAAAGAATGGGCAGAAAGAGAAGGCAAAAATTGGGAAGATTATTGGAAAAAAGACGATACCAAATTGGTACACTTTATTGGTAAAGACAATATTGTTTTTCACTGTATTATTTTTCCGAGTATGTTAAAAGCACATGGAGATTATATTTTACCAGACAATGTACCTGCTAATGAGTTTTTAAACTTAGAAGGCAACAAATTATCTACTTCTAAAAACTGGGCTGTTTGGTTACACGAGTATTTAGAAGAGTTCCCAAATCAGCAAGATGTTTTACGTTATACATTAACGGCAAATGCGCCAGAAAGTAAAGACAACGATTTTACTTGGAAAGATTTTCAGGCAAAAAACAATAACGAATTGGTGGCAATTTTTGGTAATTTTATCAACAGAGTTGTTGTTTTAACAAACAAATATTACAACGGAATTATTCCTGCTCCAAATAATTTTACAGAAGTAGACGAAGATGTTTTGGCTGCTATAAAAGAGTTTCCTAATGTAATTGGTAAATCTATAGAACGTTATAGATTTAGAGAAGCTAGCCAAGAATTAATGAATTTAGCTAGATTGGGTAACAAGTATTTAGCTGATGAAGAACCTTGGAAAGTGATTAAAGTAGATGCAGAACGTGTGCAAACAATTATGTATGTTGCCTTGCAAATTGCAACTGCTTTAGCTGTAGTTTCAGAACCATTTATCCCTTTTACATCAACAAAATTAAAAGCAATTTTAAATCTTGATAACACACTTTCTTGGGAAGATATTACTGAAAAGAATGTTTTAGTTGCAGAAAATCATCAAATAAATAAAGCAGAATTATTATTCTCTAAAATTGAAGACAAAACAATTGATATTCAATTACAAAAATTAGAAGCTACAAAAATTGCTAACGAGCAAGAAAACAAAGTTGTAGAACCACAAAAAGAAACCATAGAATTTGACGATTTTACCAAATTAGATATTAGAATTGGTACTATTTTAGAAGCAGAAAAGGTAGCAAAAACTAAAAAACTTTTAAAATTAAAGGTTGATGTTGGTATAGATACAAGAACAATTGTTTCTGGTATTGCAGAAAGCTTTTCTCCAGAAGATATTATTGGTCAGCAAGTATCTGTTTTGGTAAATTTAGCACCAAGAAAAATTAGAGGAGTAGAAAGCCAAGGAATGATTTTAATGACTGATACACCAGATGGAAAATTAGCCTTTGTAGAGCCTGAAAAAGCAGTTAAAAACGGACAACAGGTTAGTTAAAACATCAGCATCAAACATTAAAAACATAATATTAACTGTAAAAAAAAAGTGCAATAGCTTTTTTTTACAGATATATAAAACACTTTTCGGTTATAAAATTGATTCTGATTTTAATATATCAGAATCAATTACTTCCGAAGAAAAAAAAGAAAATATAAAGTTTTAATAAGCTCTAGCATTTCTGATAATAATTCTTATCGAATTTTTCTAACAAATAAAAATCAGACTAAATTTTCTTCTATTCTATTTTCTTTTAAAAACAAAACAACAACTTCTAAAGAGTTTTCTGATTCTTTTACACTAAAAAACAACACTAAAATTGTTTTAATACTTATCTATTTTTTGTGAAATATAAAGAAAAAGCTTCAGGTTATTTTATAGACAAAATTTAAAACCGCTATAACACGCTCTATATTAAATACATAAAAAAAGACTTATTTGGACCGTTCAAAAAATATACTTTAACGGACGATTCTACCCTTTTTAAAGGGTAAACACTTCATTTCAACGAAAAAAAAACTGAAATCACTTTGTAAGAATATATTTTTGTCCTCTAACAATATATAAAAAATACTCCCCCAGAGTATTTTAAGCACGAATTGTCAAAGTTATATTATTTTGGCAATTCTTTTTTTTTGCAACAACTATTCATGTAAAACTAAAAAAGGTACTTCTTTGTAATAATTATTTTTTTCTACTCTATTATGAAATAGCATTTGTTGAAAATAATTAAGACTTTTTGCAGGCATAGCAATAAGATCTATATGATTAGTATCTACAAAACATTGTACAGCATCTTGTATCTTACTATTTGTTAATAAATGAAAACTACAATTGTAATTTAAAAAGTAGTCTTGTAGTAATTCTTTACTGTTTTTTTGACTTTTATTTAGTTCAGTTGTTCTTTTGCTAATATTTACAATCCTTATGTAAGATCTTTTTTCATCTAGAATTTCTGTAATTGGCTGTAATAATTGCAAATTGTTATACAGAGAAAAATCTGTTGGAAATGCAATTTCTTTTATTCTATTAAACTTTGCATTTTCTGGCACTACTAATGTTGTACATTTTACTTTTGTTATAGCATCTGTAGTATTGCTACCAATAATATATTTATTTAAACCAGCAGTGGCTCCTTTTGTTCCCATAACAAGAACATCAATTTTTTTTTCTACAATATACTTTCTTAAAGACTCTATAAAAAAATCTGCATCTATTAATGTAAAAAAGTTATGGTATTTATTATTCGAAAATTTTTTGTTGATTTTTTCTAGAACTAATTTTAGTTCTATTTTAGCTTGATCTATAGTAATATTATCTACCTTTTCTTGTATTGAAACGATGGTAGAGTTATCTTCTATTACATCATTAAATTTATTAACATGCAATAAGTAAAAGTTACACTTAGTATTTTTATAAAAATTTAAAGCATAATTAATTGCATTCCAAGAATTATCAGAAAAATCTGTTGGTAGTAATATGTTTTTCATTTAAATCCGTCTTGATATTAGACAAAATTATAATGAAAGTGCTATTTAAAAAATGATATTGGTCATATCGATTTTTAATCTACTGAATATCAACAAATATCATGTAATTTTTTAAGATCTAATATTCTAATTGTTCTTCCAGAAATTTCTATAAGACCTTGTTTTTTAAAACTAGACATGGTTCTTATTAAAGTTTCTGTAGCTATGCCCGCAACACTTGCTAAATCGTTTCTAGAAATTTTTATTTGTTCTTGAGGGCTTCTATTTATTTTTTCTGCAAACATTAAAATTGTTTGTGCCGTTTTTTTAGTTACAGAACTGTATGCCATTTGTAAAAGTTGATCTTTTACAACCGCTAAATCTTCAGTTAATAACTCTATTAGTTCTAAAGTTACTTTGTGGTTTTTATTTAAAACACCTGTTAAAGCTTCTTTAGAAAGCCCAACCAACTCTGTATCTTGTATTGCAGTTGCAGATTCTTGATAGGCTAAATTTTGAGTAAAAGAAGTATATCCAAACAAATCATCTTCTTTATAAAGAGCTGTGGTAAGTTCTTTACCTTGTTCATCTAACTTATGGCACTTAATAAGCCCGCTTATTATTAAATAAATATAATTAGAGTTATTACCCTCTTCGTATATAATTGTGTCTTTTAAAAAGTGAAAAGTCTCCCCATTATCATCAAAATAATTTTTTAAATCATTAAGATTTCTTATTTGCTCTGTATCTTCTTTTTCTGCTTCCTGTTTTTCTCTTCTTTCTTTTAAAATAGATGCTTTGGCCAATCTACTTTCTATAGCGCTAATTAATTCTTCTTCATTAAAAGGTTTTGTAATATAATCATCAGCACCTAAATCCATACCTTTTCTAACATCCTTTCTTTCTGTTTTTGCAGATAAAAAGATAAACGGTATATACTGTGTACTTTCGTTATTAGATAACGCTTCTAAAACGCCATAGCCATCTAACTCTGGCATCATAATATCACAAACAATAATATCTGGCAAAATTTCTTTAGCCATTTCTACTCCTTTTTTACCATTAGGAGCATTAAAAACTTGGTAATTTGATAACTCTAAAAGTTCTGATGTATTCTCTCTTAAAACTACATCATCTTCTATTAATAATATTCTTTTCATTTTGCTTTGTTAATTACCTTCATTATAAAAGTAGAGCCTACATTTTCTTTACTTTCAAAAGTAATGGTTCCTCCTAAATTTTCTAAATGACTTTTAATAATATTTAAACCAATACCTGTTCCTTGAGTTAAAAGTGCATTTTCTGCTCTAAAATATCTATTAAATATATTTTTTTGATCTACTTCTGGAATCCCAATACCGTTATCTTTAATTATAAAAGTAGTATGGTTTTTATCTTGAAAAATAGTAATATCTATTTCTGTATTTTCTGGTGAATATTTGATGGCATTATTAACCAAATTAGACAGAGAAAGTTCAATTATTTTCTCATCTTGTGTTAAAGAAATATCATCTATATCTTCTGGATATTTGATTCTCTGTCCACTTTTTAAAATCATATTTGCATTATAAATAACCTCATCTACAACTTTACTTAGTTTAAATGGCTGATAATTATAATTTATTTTCCCTGTTTCTAACTTTTCTACAGATAAAAAATCATTTAAAATATTGTTTAAATAATGTACTTTGTTAGTTATTGTTTGTAAATGTTTATCTCTTTTTTCTTGTTGTTCGGTTAATTTATATTTACCCAATAACATCGTAGAAGTTAAAATACCACTTAAAGGTGTTTTAAATTCATGAGAAACTAATGATAAAAATTTTGTTTTTAATTCATTTAATTCCTTTTCTTTCTTTAAAGCATCTTTTATTTGATTTTCGGCTTCTATTCTTTTTTTATTTTCATCATCCAACTCAAGATTAACAGCTTTTAATTCTCTAACTGTATTACTTAATTCTTTGGTTCTTTCTAATACTTTTTTTTCTAATTCTGCATTTAGTTTTTTAATTTCTGCTTCTTGACGTTTTCTTACAGAAATATCTATAACCAAAGCCATTACATAATTTTTACCGTAAATATCAAAAGGATTTAAACCAGCTTCTAACGGAAAAATAGTTCCATCTTTCTTAGCACCATACAGATCTCTACCATTACCCATTTGCCTTTTTTCTCTGTTTTTCATAAAACCATCAAAATGGGCACCATGTCCTTTATGATAATTACTCGGGATTAAAACAGAAAGCTGTTGGTTTACTAATTCTCCTTTTTCATAACCAAACATTTTTTCTACAGATGTGTTTGCAGAAACTATTTTTTGCTTTTTATCCACAACAATAACTCCTTCAGAAACGGCTTCAAATAGTATGTTAAAAATGTCTTTTTCTTTATTTAGCATTTAGCTACAAATTTTTAATGTGTGCTAAAAATACTACTTTTAAAATACAAATAATAGTTACTTTGTTACAATACTAATTTTCAATATGTTTAAAATTTGTAAATTGCGTAAACCTCCTTATAAAACCTTAAACTTATGATTCTTTTTAAACCAAAGTACATTACGCTACTTTTATTTTCAATTTTTACTATTAGTGTACAAGCACAAACAAAACATCATTATCAAACAGATTTTTCTGTAGATAATTTTAAAGAAAGAAGAACTAAAATTTATAAAGAAATAGGTAATAATGCCGTAGCTATTATACAAGGATCTGCTGGTGTACCTGGTTTTAGTGTTTTTAGACAAACCAATACTTTTTATTATTTATGTGGTTTAGAAACTTCTCACTCTTATTTATTATTAAATGGTAAAACCAAAACAACATCACTTTATTTACCTCATAGAGATGAAGGGAGAGAAAAAGGAGAAGGAAAAGTTTTATCTGCAGAAGATGCAGAATTAATTAAAAAATTAACAGGTGTAGATAATGTTTATGGAATAGAATTTTTATCTAGAGATATTATAAAAACAGGATTGATAAAACCGCCAAGTGCCACAATTTATACACCATTAAGTCCTGCAGAAACGGGTAATGACAGTAGAGACGAATTACTTTACGCACAAGCAAGAACTGCTGCAGACCCTTGGGAAGATGCTACTTCTAGAGAGGCAAAATTTGTAAAAAAAATAAAAAGTGCTTTTCCTAGTGTTGTTATAAAAGACCTTTCTCCTATTTTAGATCAAATGAGGTTGATTAAAAGTAAGGAAGAAATTAACTTGATTAGACAAGCAACACAAATTGCTGGACTTGGAATAATTGAAGCCATGAGATCTACAAAACCAGGTATTTATGAATATCAATTAGATGCAGCTGCAAAATATATTTATTATGTAAACGGATCTAGAGGAGATGGTTATGCTTCTATTATTGGTGGTGGGACCAATGCTTATTACGGTCATTATTTTCATAAAAAAGATGTTTTAAAAGATGGCGATTTAGTTTTGATGGATTATGCTCCAGATTATCGTTACTATACAAGTGATGTTACTAGAATTTGGCCTGTAAACGGAAAATTTGATAAGGCACAAACTGCATTATATAATTTTATAATTGCTTATAGAGATGCACTTTTTAAATATATTAAACCAGGTGTTACTTCTGGTGAAGTACTTGAAAAAGCAGCTGCAGATATGAAGAAATATATAGTTGGTAAAAAATTTGTAAAACCATCTCACTTAAAAGCAGTTCAAGAAGGTTTAGTTTTTAAAGGACATTTTCAACATCCTGTAGGAATGGCTGTACATGATGTAGCTAGAGTTAGAGGTGCTGTAAAATTAAAACCAGGCATGGTTTTTACTATAGACCCTATGATTTGGCTTAGAGATGAAAGACTTTATATTCGTATAGAAGATGTAATTCTTGTTACAGAAACTGGTGCAGAAAATATGAGTGCTTTTGTGCCAACTACTATTAAAGAAGTAGAAAATACCATAAAAGAAAAAGGATTAACAGAATTTAATCCGCCAGTAATATTGCCTTTTAAAGATAAATAATATTAGATTTAAACTTATAAAATACATAATTTAAGAAATTAAAATAAGGTTATTTTTATTTCTTAAATTATGCTTTAAAAATTATTATTAATTTTTTCCTCCTAACATCATAAGCTCATTAACAGCTATTTCTGTTATGTACCTTTTTTCGCCTTCTTTTGTATTGTAAGATCTGTTTGTCAATTTACCTTCAACCATTATTTCTTGGCCCTTTTTAATGTAATTTTCTACTACATTAACCAAACCTCCTTTTATTACAATATTATGCCAATAAGCACGCTCTACTTTATTGCCATCTTTGTCTTTATAACTATCATCTGTAGCCATAGAAAATTTGGCTATTTTATTACCATCTCTAAAAGTTATTATTTCTGGCTCTTGCCCCAATCTACCAATTAATTGTACTTTGTTTCTTAACGTATTCATAAGATAAGTTTTTAAGTTATTTTTATTTTTTGTCAATTCATTTTGACACTGCAAAATTGTAACATAAATTAACTTTTATTCGGTTACAAAGCAATTACTTTCGGTTGTAATTATTTGTAGTCGTTTGTAAACGAATAATTATACTTATATTTACTTTATGGAAGTAAAAAAATGCTTAGAATGTAAAGAGCCTGTAAAAGGTAGGATTGATAAGAAATTTTGTTCTGATTATTGCAGAAATGCCTATAATAATCGTATTAATAAAGACAGTAAAAACCTCATCAGAAATATTAATAATCGACTTAGAAAAAATCATAAGATTTTATCAGAATTAAATACATCGGGTAAAACTAAGGTAACAAGAACAAAATTATATGATAAAGGTTTCGATTTTCAATTTTTTACATCTATTTATAAAACAAAAAGTGGTAATACCTATTTTTATATTTATGACGAAGGTTATTTAGCTCTAGATAATGATATGTTTTTATTAATAAAAAGAGATTAATTGTCTTTTAAAATAAGTTTTTTAAGAACCTATATTTATGAATAAAGACTTAAACATTTTTATAATACCAATATTAATTATTTTTTTTGTAATACTTATAATTACTGTAAGTTACTATTTTAGTAGCAAACAAATTATAATTAGAAAACTAGCAAAACTACCTATTAAACAAGTTGGACGTTTAAAATCTGATGAATTTGCAAGATTTACAGGAAAAGCTTTAGATATAAAAGAACCTTTAGTAGCGCCTTTAAGTAATAAAAAATGTGTTTTCTATAAGATTAAAATAGAAGTTATTGGAAAACGTTGATAAACGATGAAAAAATTCAATCTTTCTTTTTAGAAAAAAATGGTGAATTTGCCATTGTAAAACCTACTAAAACTCCTAAAAACTACACAAGTTATTTGGTGGTTGATAAAAAAATAAAAACTAGTCACTTTAATAAGCCTTCATTAGAAATTAAAAGACTTTTAGATTATTATAATATAGAAAATAAAAGTTTTTTAGGCTTAAATAAATCTTTACGTTATTCTGAAGCACTTATAGAAATACGAGAACAAATTACTGTTGCAGGAGTTGCAAAATGGACTAATTTAAAAGAACCAATAGCTGGCTATTCTTACTCTAAAATAGCCGAACTACAAAGTTCTGATAATCAAAAAATAATTATCACAGATTTACCAAATATTAGATCTAAAAAAAGGCTATAATAAAACTACCACGTTGTTCCTTTTATACTAATTGCTGCTTTAAGTACATCTTTTTGGCTAATTTGTCCTATTAACTTTCCTTTTTCTACAACAGGAAACCTTCTTCTATGCGAACTAATAAACTTAAAAGCAGCATCAAAAATATTCATGTTTTTATCAATTGTATCTACATCTGTAACCATATACTTTCCTACAGTATTATTAACATCAGAAGGCATATTATAATATTTACTTTCAGATATATGTTTTATACAATCTGTTTCAGAAATAATACCAATTAGTTCGTTTTTATCATTAACAACAGGTCCTCCAGAAATTTTATTTGTAATTAACTGTGCAATTACATAATCTAAAGAATCTTCTGCTCTAAAAGTTATCAATTTTTTTGACATATAATCAGAAACTAAAATTTGTGATTCTTCTTTTGTTTGACTTACATCTCGTTTACCTTGAAAGTTTATAATCCCCATAATTAATATATTTTTAGTTGCTTTTAAATTTACTTATAATTATCTTATTTACAATATTTATGTTAAGTTTTTTTTAAGTTTATACATAAACAAACCAATACATATCATAAAAAAAATTATAACTGACATATATTGCCATATTAATAAATAGTGTTTTTTTAAAAATTTTCTATTCTAAAATTATAGGGTCAAAAAAAGAGACTATCTAAAAGATAGTCTCTTGTTAATATAGTGTGTAAGATTTTTTAATCTATTGCAGAAACTCTTAAAGTATTAACCATACCTTGTGCCTCTACTGGCATAGAAGTTAAATTTATCATTAAATCTCCTTCTTTAACAAAACCTTTTTCTTTTGTTATTTTATTTATTTCTACAACTGTATCATCCGTACTTAGTTGCTTATCATAATAAAAAGCTTTAACACCCCATAGTAAGTTTAGTTTTCCTAAAATTCTTTTTTCTGGTGAAAATGCTAATATTTTTGCTTGTGGTCTCCATGCTGAAATTTGAAATGCCGTATAACCACTTCTAGTAAATGTAGAAATTGCTCTTGCATCTATATTATTAGCCATTAAAGCTGCATGATGACAAACTGATTTTGTTATAAATCTATTTGTTCTAATATGCGGTGCTTCATGTGGTACTTTAATCATTCTAGAGTTTTCTACAGCCCCAATAATTTCTGCCATTTTTTTAATTACTCTTAATGGGTGTTTACCAACAGATGTTTCTCCAGAAAGCATTACTGCATCTGCACCATCCATAATAGAATTAGCAACATCATTTACTTCTGCTCTAGTTGGTACAGAATTGTCAATCATTGTTTCCATCATTTGCGTTGCAATAATTACAGGTATTCTTGCTTTCTTTGCACGTCTTACTAATTTTTTCTGAATTAAAGGAACATCTTGCATTGGTATTTCTACTCCTAAATCTCCACGAGCAACCATTAATCCGTCACAATAAGGAATTAAAGTATCAATATTAGCAACTGCTTCTGGTTTTTCTATTTTAGCAATAACAGGTACTCTATATTCTGAATGTTCATCAATTAAATCTCTTAACATTCTTAAGTCTTCTGGTGTTCTCACAAAAGAAAGTGCTATCCAATCTACATCTAAGCTTAAAGCAAAAACAGCATCTTCTTTATCTTTTTCTGTTAATGCTGGTAAAGATATTGCTGTATTAGGTAAGTTTACACCTTTTTTAGACTTTAAAGGTCCACCAACAATTACTTTAACAACTACTTCTTTGTCTTTATCTGTAGATAGTACTTCAAATAACAATTTACCGTCATCTACCATAATATGTTCTCCTGCTTTTACGTCTTTAGGAAAACGTTGGTAAGTCATAAATGCTTTTTCTTTAGTACCTATACATTTTTCTGTTGTAAATATAAATTTGTCGCCATCTTTTAAAATTACATCTTCTTCCATAACTCCAACACGTAATTTTGGACCCTGTAAGTCGGCTAAAATTGCAACATTAAAACCTTGTTCTTCATTAATTTCTCTTATTCTTTGTACGTTTGTTTTAACAACATCGTAATCTGCATGAGAAAAATTAATTCTAAAGACATTAACACCTGCTACGGCTAAGTCTTTCATCTTTTCTTTGGTATCTATTGCAGGACCTAAGGTTGCAACTATTTTTGTTTTTTTGTAGTCAGTCATGTTTAAAATATTAAAAAGTCTTTAGATTTTAATGTATTTTTATCTATTGAATATGCTGTAATTACATAATCAATATTTTTAATTTTATTTATTGTTTTCATCACAAATTCATACTCTAAATCTCCACTAATTTTTAAAAAAAAATCTACTTTTTTCTTTTCTGGAATTAAGTGAATTTTTGTTTCTGAATTTAGTAATAAATTTTTTGATATTGCTTGGTTTTTACTAATAAAACTGTTAGATATTAAAAAGTACTCTAAATCGTACGTTGCGTTCTCATAATTAAATAAAGAATACGTAATTTTATCTTTCTCTTTTACAAACTCTAAATCTTTTTCTGATTTACAAAAGCGTGTATCTAAAGTTTTATTAAGTAAATATGCTAATTTGTAGTCTTCTAATGTAGAATGGATGCCTATTAAAGAATATTCATCTTCACATAAATCCTTTATATCCAAAGCATAAACCTGCATAATTTATAACTAATAATAGTTCTTATGAGTTAGCTAATTTACTAAATAGTTTGTTGTTTTTGTGTTAATTTAACGAAAACGTTATCGTTATTTCAAATTAATTAATTTGATTTTGAAATGCAAAATAAACTCTTTTAGAAGCTTGCTCTTCTGCTTTTTTCTTAGATGTAGCTCTTCCTTTGGCTATTTGCTCTCCATCTATGCTAATTTTTACACTAAAATGCTTTATTGGCTCGTTACCAGTATCTTCATAAGTATCAAAACTATATTTCTTTTTACTTTTTTGACACCATTCTATAATCAATCCTTTGTAACTGGTAATTTTACCTTCTAGCTTAGCAATATCTACATAAGGCATAACTACTTTTTCGTAAATAAACTTTTGACAGTAATTATAGCCTCTATCTAAATATATAGCGCCAATTAAAGCTTCAAAAATATTTCCGTGAATATTATCGCCAACATTTGCTTGATCTATATTACTCTTAACAAAACGAATTAAATCTAGGTCTTTACCAAGCTCATTTAAATGTTCTCTACTAACAATTTTAGATCGCATTTGGGTTAAATAACCCTCGGTACCTTCTGGTACTTTTTTGTATAAATATGCTGCAATTACAGAACCTAAAATAGAATCTCCTAAAAATTCTAGCCTTTCATAATTAATAGGCATTCCCTTTTCATCTAACATTTGCACAGATCTGTGTGTAAATGCTTTTTTGTATTTATGAATTTTTCTAGGAGAAAAGCTAAGTAATGTTTTTAATTCGTTATATAATTGTTTATCCTCTTCATTATGAGGTTTAACTATTTTACGAATAAAACTCATATACTATTAATCATCTAATTTTTTAAATGCAACACAAGCATTATGCCCTCCAAAACCAAAAGTATTACTCATAGCTACTTTAATATCTCTTTTTTGAGGTTTATTTAAAGTTAAGTTTAACTCTGGGTTAATGTTTTCATCTATATTTTCATGATTAATTGTTGGCGGAACAATACCATGTTGCATTGCTAGAATAGAAGCAATAGACTCTATAGCTCCTGCAGCTCCTAACAAATGACCTGTCATAGATTTTGTAGAATTAATATTGATGTTTTTGGCATGATCACCAAAAACTTCTGAAATTGCTTTTAATTCTGCAACATCTCCTAAAGGTGTAGATGTACCGTGTGTATTAATATGATCTACATCTTCTGGATTGATACCTGCATTTTCTAAACAATTTTTCATTACCGCAATAACACCTATTCCTTCTGGGTGAGGCGCTGTCATATGGTAAGCATCAGAAGACATACCGCCTCCAATAACTTCTGCATAAATTTTTGCTCCTCTGGCTTTTGCATGTTCATATTCTTCAAGAACAATTGCACCTGCTCCTTCTCCTAACACAAAACCATCACGTTGTGCATCAAAAGGTCTAGAGGCTGTTGCAGCGCTATCATTTCTTTCAGATAAAGCTTTCATTGCGTTAAAACCACCAACACCTGCTTCTGTAACAGCAGCTTCAGAACCACCTGTTACAATAACATCACAAGTACCTAAACGAATGTAGTTTAAGGCATCTATCATTGCGTTAGCAGAAGATGCACATGCAGAAACTGTAGTATAATTTGGCCCCATAAATCCATTTTTAATAGAAATGTGTCCTGGAGCAATATCTGCAATCATTTTTGGAATAAAGAATGGGTTAAATCTTGGTGTACCATCTCCGGCACCAAAATTCATAGCTTCGTTTTGAAAAGTTTCTAAACCTCCAATACCAGCTCCCCAAATTACACCAACTCGTAATTTGTTAATTTTTTCTAGGTCTAAATTAGAGTCTGCAATTGCCTCATCAGAAGCAACTATTGCATACTGCGTAAACCTATCCATTCTTCGAGCTTCTTTTCTGTCAATAAAATCATTGACCTTGAAGTTCTTTAATTCACATGCAAAACGAGTTTTGAACTTGGCAGCATCAAAACATTCTATAGGTGCTGCCCCGCTAACTCCGTTAACTAAAGCTTTCCAATATTCTTCAATATTATTACCAATTGGCGTTAATGCGCCAAGTCCAGTGACTACAACTCGTTTTAACTGCATATAAATATTACTTTTTTGCTTCTTCTATATAGCTAACTGCTTGACCTACTGTACCGATGTTTTCAGCTTGATCATCTGGAATTTGAATATCGAATTCTTTTTCGAATTCCATAATTAACTCAACAGTATCCAAAGAATCTGCTCCTAAATCATTTGTGAAGCTAGCTTCAGTTGTTACTTCATTATCGTCTACTCCTAATTTATCAACGATAATAGCTTTTACTCTAGATGCAATATCTGACATAATTTCTGTTTTTTAAAATTTAAATCTGGGCAAAAATACGAATCTTAACAATTAAAACTAATTTTTGTCCAAAAAATGATTACTAAAAGTAAAGAAAAAATTTATTCTTCCTTTAAAAATAATCAAATTGTTAATAATTATTCTTTTTTTTGTACTCTAGATTGTTAGATATGAAGCGTATTATTGTTTTTGCTTCTGGTTCTGGTACGAACGCAGAAAATATTATTAAGTTTTTTAATCACACTAAAACTGCTAAGGTTACTAATGTATTGTGTAACAATGAGCATGCCAAAGTTTTTGACAGATGCAAAAAGCTAAATACCAATAGTTTACACTTTAAAAAAGATGATTTTTTTAAAGAAGACACTGTTTTAAACTTTTTAAAAGAACAAGCAGATTTTATTGTTTTAGCTGGCTTTTTATGGAAAATTCCTGAAAAAATTATTGATGCTTTTCCTAATAAAATCATTAATATACATCCGGCTTTGTTACCAAAATATGGAGGAAAAGGAATGTACGGAATGAATGTTCATAAAGCAGTAAAAGAGAATAAAGAAACAGAAACAGGCATTACAATTCACTACGTAAATGCTAATTATGATGAGGGTGCCATCATTTTTCAGGCAAAAACTGCTTTAAATGAAGAAGATTCTCCAGAAAAAATTGCAGAAAAAATTCATATTTTAGAACAACAATACTTTCCTAGAGTTATTGAAGATGTAATTTTAGAAATAAATGAGTAAAAAAAAGTTTTATGTTGTTTGGAACGGACGTAAAAAAGGAGTTTTTACTTCTTGGAAAGTCTGTAAAGCTCAAATAGATGGTTTTGAAGGAGCTCAATATAAATCTTTTGCTAGCTTAGACGAAGCCGAAAAAGCATCTGAAGGGAAATATGATGATTATAAAGGTAAAAATACCAAAAAACCAACATTGTCATCATCAGAAAAAGAAAAGTTTGGCAAACCTATTTTAGAAAGTATTTCTGTAGATGCTGCTTGTGCTGGTAATCCTGGTAAAATGGAATACAGAGGTGTTTTTACACACAGTAAAAAAGAAATTTTTAGAAAAGGACCTTACCAAAAAGGGACAAATAATATTGGTGAGTTTTTAGCTTTAGTACACGGTATTGCTCTACTAAAAAGTAAAAACAAAGAAAATATCCCTATTTATTCTGATTCTAGAATAGCCATGAGTTGGATAAAACAAAAAAAATGTAAAACTAATTTACATTTTGATGCTACTAATAAAGATTTATTAGAATTGATAAAAAGAGCCGAAAAATGGCTAAAAGAAAACACCTATAAAAATCCTATTTTAAAATGGGAAACCAAAGCTTGGGGAGAAATTCCTGCAGATTTTGGACGAAAGTAAAATACAAGCCCATCCCAACCTTCCCTAAGGGAAGGAGTTAGCGTGTTTGTAAAAATTATTTGTTGATAACATAAAAATAAATATTATCTAATTTATCTCTCCAATCAGAAATGATAAAACTGAACGTAGCCAAAAATATACGCACAAAAACACCCAACTTGTCATTTCTACCTTGTGGAGAAATCTCATCAAAAGGATAACTAAAAAACTAAAAAGCATTTTGAAATTTCTCCTAAAAAGTCGAAATGACAAAATTGTGCAAAAAAATTACAAATTATACCCAATACTAAACATTACAATTCTTGGTAAAATAAAAGTTTTACGGTCTGATATTAAATAATCGGAAAAACTATTGCTTTGTTTAAATTGTGCATCAAATAAATTTTGAACACTTATTTTGTAAGACCATGCAGAATCTTCATTCTTATAAGAAAGTGTTGTATTTGCAATTTCGTACACATTTTTTTGATTCAATGTTTTATTCTGATAATTGCTGCGTTTATAATCGAAATTGAAAATAAAACCTTTTAAAAAATCATAATCTACGGTTACAAAAGGCTCTGTAGTAATAAATTTAGAGGTAGAATTGCTAGATATAAATTTACCAATATCTCTACTTACACCAACTTCTATAGTAGGGAAATTATCGAACATAGTTTCGAAACCAACTTCGTAATTGTAATTATTATTTTTATTGGTTTGTAAAACAGCTTCTATTTCTTGAATGTAACTTGAGCTGTTAAAACCAACATCAAACTTATATTTTATGTTTTTTATACTTTTTTCTAAATGCATACTTCCTCTAATATCTTCGGATGGATTGTCGAACATTTTTACAGTTAAAAATTGATTTACATCATTAAAATCTACGGTGTTTCTAACTCCTTTTATCTGTTTACTATAGTTAAAATTTGCAAAAAACATTAAACCTCTGTACAAACTAAAACGGCTGTAATAAATACGCGCTGCGTGATACAGATTATTTTCTAACTGTTCATTTCCTCTAAAAACGGAATTATAAGATTGTAGATAAAAACGATTGGCAAGTTTTTCTACATCAGAAAAAGAGGTTTTTAAATTATAATTAATGGTGATTTTTTTAGATTTATTAAACTCAATTTTTGCTAAAAAATCGGGTAAAACAATCCATTTGTTGTTTTCTAATTGAGTTTGTTTGTTTAAATTCCATTTGTAATTGTGCAATTCAACACCTTGTTTTAGGGTGAAAATTCCTGCTCTAAATTTATAATGCATTCCTACAAAGAAATCGTTTAGCTTTAAATTTAAATCGTTGCCAAAATCATCTGAAGAAAAATTATTTATAGTTCCGTTATCTAAGGTCTGAAAATCATCACTTAAAAAATCTTCGTTTAAAAATTTATTACCCAACGTTGTGTAAATATGATTGCTGTTGTTAATTTCCCAGAAATGCTTAAAAACCACATCTATATTTTGTTCTTGGGTATTTTTTAGTTGATGAATTCTTAACAAATCTTGATCTGCATCTGCAGGTATTAAGCCTTGTAAAATAGCATCTTGCGTTTGCCAATAATTTGTTTTATCACTTTTATCTAACACATAATTAAAAACCGAAGAAAAGGTGTGTTTATCATTTTGTCTTTTGTGCCATTCTATATTTTGATTGATGTACGTTGCTGTTAAATCTCTATCGGTTACAATGGTATTGGTATTAGCATTTATTAAAGAGGCAACTGTATTTGTGTTGGTATTATTGGTTCTTTTTACTTGGGTTCTTGCATACCATTTTTCTTTATTGTTTGGTGTGTATTCTATATTTAAATTACCAATACCTAATAAATTATCTGTAGCCGTTTTGTTGGTTTTTTGTTCTGTAAACGTGGTATATTCGTTTTGGTTTTCTACAAAACTACTGGTATTTGTATTAGAAAAAATAGCATAACCTGCAATATCTAAAGTTGATGTTGCCGTTTTTGTAATATTTAATGCGCCAAATTTTTGCTTGCTGGATAGCAAATCTCTACTTTCCATAAACTGAGAAAAATCGCCACCTTTAAAATTAAAATTACTACTAAAAATAGCATTTACGCCACCAGAAAAACTCATATAATCTCTAAACGTAAATGTTTTTTCACCAATATTATTTATGTTACCAATAAAATTAACATTGGTTTTAGGCGAATAATAAAATAAATTGGCGCTGGTTTTATAAAACTCTTTATTGCCTTTACCAGCTTCTATATCACCAAAAACAAAACGTTTTCTATCTTCTTTTAACTGAATATTCATGGCAGTTTCATCAGAATCTGTAAGTCCTTTTAAAAAAGCAACTTCGTTATAATTGTCAATTACTTGTACATTGCCTACTGCATTTGCAGGTATGTTTTCTACAGCTAATTTAGAATTACCGCCAAAAAATTTTTTACCATCTACCAAAACTGGAGTAATCTTTTTACCCTGTACTGTAATTCCTCCGTTTTTATCAACCTCTACTCCTGGTAATTTTTTTAAAACGTCTTTTAATTTGCGTTCTGTTCCGTTTACAAATTTATCGGTTTTATAAGTGGTTGTATCTCCTCTTACAGTAACAGGCATTTCTATAACTACTTCATCTAATTGTTCTGAAGATTGTTGTAAAACAAAATCTTTTTTAGCGGATTTTAAAGCGATAAATTGATAGTTTAAAGGCTTATACCCTAAATAAGAAATACTAATAGTAATGGTATCTCCTTTTTCTAATAACAACTTATAATAACCTTCGTTATCTGTAATGGCAAATTGTAAGTTTTTAGAAACATCTTTGGGTTTTGCAATTACATTTGCATACGGCATTGGTGTTTGTAAACTGTCTTTTACAGAACCTGAAAGGGTTACTTTTTGCGAAAAACAAAAAGTTGTAACACTAAATAGTAATAGAAATAAGAGTTTGTTTTTCATATAACTTTTTTATTTTTAATTTCTCGGTTTACCGTTTCTTTCATAAAATAGTTTTTAGTCATTAATTTAAACTCAACATCTAACTGTTTTCTTTTTTTTATCTTTTAATATTATCTATGCCTTGTAAAATTTTATCAAACTCTTCTTCTGACACTAATGTTTAAAAATTTTTTGCTCTTATTTCCATAATTTTATCATCATATTGTTTTTTAGACAAGATCTCTCCTTTTGTAGGTTTTTCAATATTTGATTGTCCCTTTAGAAAATTAACTTTCGTTAATCTTAAAATAAGAATGTTATTATTTTTGACCTCTACAACTAATCCAGGAAATCCACCGTATCCCATTGGTCCAAAAGGTACTGGAATATCTGGGGTAAACCAAACTTCTTCTGCAACAGAACAAGATTTACAAATTCTTATCGCTTTAAAACATAGTAGTTTTCCTATTTTTTTTTGCTCATTAGTTATCCTCCATTCATTTTCTTTTTTTAATTTACTTTTAATTAAAAAGTCTTTTCCAAATGTTTGCTTTTCTAACAAACTTATATTCTCTTTCTTATTTTGATAATAAACACCTGTACCAATAAAAGAATTTGCGATACCTAATACATAGGTATTTTCTTTATCATTATTCATTTTTTTTTCTTTCAAAAAAATACTCTCATTTTCATTAAATCTTAATGAGTACGTAAATTTTTTCGAAATTTCTAGTGCTTGTTTTAGTATTTTTTTTGAGTCTTTACTTGTTGTAGTTTCGTCTCTCTTTTCTTTAAGTGAATCCTGAATCTCAGCAACTTGATATAAACAAATTGTATTTGTTTGTGAAAAACTAAATTGGATTATAAAGTAAAAAATTAAAAATGTTCTCATTGTATATTATTTTTATCTTTTAATATTATCTATGCCTTGTAAAATTTTACCTCCCTCTGATTCTAAATTTTCTATTAAATTATAATTAGATTCTTTGTCTTTTAAAGATAATTGATATTTTATTTTACTCTTACTTTGCTTTAAGTTTGTATTGAACTTGTTAATTATATTTTGATCTACTTCATTTTGTTTTTTAAAGCTAATTTTTATAAAATTCTGAATAAGCTTCTTTAGTTATTTTAATCCCTTTAATAGTATCAAAAACTATTTTATCTTTTGGGTTTAAAGTAATTTCTTTAGCTTTAAAAATTACTGCAGCTTCTTCTAGCTCTAAAATTAAACCAGGTAAACCAAAATATTGCTTAGGCCCAAAACTCACTGGTATTATCGGAGTAAACCAAACCACAGGTTTCAATTTATTATTTCTTAAAAATTAACCTCTAATTTTTCGATATTTTTTAGTTGCGTCAATTGCCAAATCTCTAAACTCTTCAAGTGTAATACTTTTACCCTTTTTAGGTTTATCAACTTTAACAAATTTCTTTGGGTTAAATTCTATATTTGTTACGTAATAAACTATCTTATTTTTTTTTAACTCTAAAATTAAACCTGGTAAGTTAGAATAACCTATTGGACCATATTGTATATTAATTTCAGGTGTGTACCAAGCTGTTATTTTATAGTTAATAAAACCATTATCAGTTTTTATTTTTTCTACAGCAGTAGCTTTATATGCTAAATATTTACCTATTTTTTTTGACTCTTTTGATAATGTCCATTTCGTATAGTCAACTGGGTATTTTACTGAAAAAATATCACCAAAAGTTTCAACTACTTTTATTCTTTCAGTTTTAGAATTATAATACACTCCTTTACCAAAAGGTAAAAGAGCCAAATTTTTTAATCTATTATTTGGCGTATCCATAAAACTATTTACTTTAAAAACTGCTTTATTAGCATTATATTTTAATGTAAACGAGAGTGAATTTGATACTTTTTCAGCTTCTTTTTCAAGTGCAGCAAACCTATCAAACTTTTTTTTACCTATTTTTTTTTTCTTTTCATCAGTAAAAGTTTTTTTTGTTTTTGTTTTTTTATAAGTTACAATTGCAGAATTAGTCTGTGCGTTTAAATTGAAAAAAACAAAAAATAAAAAACTTAATTTAAGTATTTGTTTCATATTAAATTTTTATAAAACTGTTTAAAAATTATTATTTTTAAACAGTTTCGATTAATTTCTATTCTACTTCCGATAATTCATTTTTATAAGAGCCATCTTCACTACAATGTAATTCAAAATATTGATTAGTATATTCATATTCTAACGTTGGGTTACCTTCGCCTTCTTGAGTACCATATTCCCATGCATCAGATGTACAATCTTCAAAAAAGATAATTTCTTCTCTAATTGAATTAATTACACTTGCATTCATTATTGTTCCTGTAGCAAAAACAAAAACCATTGCTAAAATTAATTTTTTCATAATATAAAATTTGTAACCTATTTTTTTTAGGTTCATTGATTTAAAAATATTTAGAGTTTTATATGAATTAACAAGTTTAAAATTCTCTAAAAACTTGTAGAAAAAGGGTTACTTTTTAGATTCCTCTTCGTTCTTCTTTTCGGAATGACACTCTTTATTTTTAGTAGGGTTTAGAGCTATTAATCCCTTTTTTTATCAATTTTTCTAAACATGTTAGAAAATTCTTCTTCAGAAATTATCTTCCCTTTTTGGGGTGGATTAATAACAATATTTTTTTTATTATTTAATTCTATTTTTTCTACATAATAAACAACTCCTCCTTGTTCTAACTCCAAAATTAAACCTGGTAAATTACCATAACCCTTAGGACCAAAATTTGCTGGTATTTCTGGTGTATACCAAACTTGAGTAATAAAATTACTTTTTTTGTTATTAAATCCTTTTGTTTCCTTTTCTAAAAAAGCTTTAAAACAATTATATTTCCCTATTTTCTTTGTTTGTTGTGTTAATTTCCAATCTTCTTTAAATTTGCTATTTACTAGAAAAAAATCTCCAAAAACATCAATTTTTTTTATTTTTAGGTTCTTATTTTTGTTTGTATAAATTTCTTCTTTTCCACCCGTGTAGAGTTTTGCAAAATCTATTCCTTTGTCAGTGTCAGGGTTTAGCTTTTTAATTAGTTTATAATAAGAACTATTATTATTAAATATTAATTCATAAGATATTTGGTCTTTATTATTTTCAAGATTTTTATTGAAGTTGTTAAAAACGGATTTTGCGTTCTCACTTTCTTTTTCACTTTTAAAAACCTGTTGTTTAACTCTGTACTTATAAATAACCTTCCCTGAAATTTTTTTTTGTGAAAAAGAAAAGAAAGGAATTATAAAAAAAAATAAGAATACTTTTTGAATCTTCATCTTTTAAATTATTATAATTATGTAAAACATACATCAAACCCAACAAATTACTAGGTTTGATGTATTTTAGTTATTTTGTTTAATTAATTATTTCTATCTCGTCTTCCATACAAGCATTTTCTGAAGCTATAGTTGCAGAAATACCTATGTATTCACTTCCTGACATTGAAGTTACCATATCTCTAACCGCATAATACAAATCTTCACAATCATTTTGTAAAACTTCTTTTTTATTTGATACACTTGCATTCATCATTGTTGTTCCTGTAGCAAAAACAAAAAGTTATGACACTCAACATTGATAGAAAAAAATATTCACAAGTTTTTAATTATTTTTTCCAAAAACTCTTTTCATCATTTTATTATATTCATTTAAAGTAACTTTTGTTCCTTTTTTAGGTTTTTCTAAATTTTTAAAAACTAAACTATTTAATTTAATTTTTTGAGCAAAAAATGATAAACTACCTTCCTGAAGTTCTATTATTAAACCCGGTAAACCGTGATAATCTTTTGGCCCTAAGCTTAACGGAATTTCTAATGTAAACCAAGCTGTTATTTTTTTTGTGAACACACCTTTACTATTTTCTCCTTTTTTTTCTGTAGTTGCCTTAAAACATGTATAACTACCTATTTTTTTCTTTTCTTGGGTAATTATCCATTCTATATTAGGCATAGAAATTAAAAATTCTTTTCCTAAAGAATGTTTTTGATGTAAAATATTCTGATGATTACTATAATAAACTCCATTACCTAATAAAACATCTGTTGTATTTAATAAATTACTATTAACACTCATCCTTTCTTCTTTAAAAAATAAAGATTGTCCATCTTTAAATATTAAAGAACAGTATACATCTTTTGATTCGTTAATTGATTTCAAAATCATAGATCTATATTTTTTAGGTATATCTTTTATATCTTTTATCTTATTTATCGATGCTCTATATAGAACCTCGCCTTCATAGTTCTTTTTATTCTGTGCATAAGAAATAGAGAAAATTAGCAATAGCAATAATGTTATTTTTTTCATATTATTTTTAAAAAAAACTCATATACTAAAATAATATATGAGTTTTATTATTAATTCTTTTATCTTTTACTCATGCATTTTTCAAAATATACGTTTGCTTCTTCATATGATAAGTCCAGCATTTCTGCGTATGCATTCGCATAACCATCACAATAAGCAACATCATCATTTAAAATAATTTTACTATTTATTTTTAAAGTAGTTTGTTTTTCTATCCCTGTATTCGCATTCATTATTGTTCCTGTAGCAAAAACAAAAACCATTGCTAAAATTAATTTTTTCATAATATAAAATTTGTAACCTATTTTTTTATTTAGGTTAATTGATTTAAAACATTTAGAGTTTTATATGAGTTAACAAGTTTAAAATTCTCTAAAAACTTGTAGAAAAAGGTTTACTTTTTAGATTCCTCAATCGTTCTTCTTTTCGGAATGATACCAAAAAAGATTTCTTAATTGCTTAAAAAATCTAATTTTGAAGTGACAAACCTCTATTATTAAAAATTGCTCCGTAACTATTCTTTATAAAGACCGTAAATTAAAGTGAAGAATTTTCCTTTTCATAACAATTTCCTTCTTCTCAAAGTTGGGTAATATTTTTCTGATTACCAAATAAATAGCTTTCCATTTTGGCATAGCCATTTATGGGGTTAATGCCCCCCCATTTTCAGGTATGCCAAAATGGAAGTTTTTAAAACAACAATTTTACTTACTTTTACCTATAAAAAAATTAGCTAATGAGAGAAAGAGAAAGAGAAAGAGAAAGAGAAAGAGAAAGAGAAAGAGAAAGAGAAAGAGAAAGAGAAAGAATACAAGTAACTTGCAAAAATATTTTAGAAAAATTAGAAGAAAGTAGAAAAACAAACAACCTTAGCAGGTTTGAATTGGCAAAATATTTAGGCCTAACAGAAAATGGTTATTTTAAAGTAATTAAAGGGCACACAAAACTAGATTTAGAGCGTTTATTACTTATTTTAAATAAATTAGATATTACACCCGCAGCATTTTTTAAAGATTTAAATTAAGTTTTTTTAATACTTTTCCATAAAGCCTTCATTTTTTCATTATACTTTTCTTCGGTAATTCTATCTCCTTTTATTAGTTTTTTTAATTCTATTTTTTCTTTTGGGTTTAAAACAATTTTAGAAGCGCTTATGGTTCTATTACTCATTTCTACCAAAATAACCAACCCAGGTAAACCATTATATTCTGATGGGCCAAAACTTACTGGTATTTGAGGTGTAAACCAAACTACAGGTTTCATTTTTGTATTTGTAGATTCTATATCAATAGCTTTAAAACAAATGTATTTACCTATCTGTTTAGATTCTTGAGTAATTTGCCATTTTTTCTCTTCTTTTTCAATCAATAGGTTTTCTCTTATATTTTCTTTTAAATACTCTTTTGTTTTGGTGTTTTTATAAACTTTGTTATTTCCACCAGCAAAAATTCTATTCATATTTAATATAGATTTTCCATCTAACTCCATTTTATCTTCTACATAATACATAGATTCTTCGTTAACAAAGTCTAAATAAGTATTTACATTGGGTGTATTTTTTAAAATATCATACATCCATTTTTTGCTTTTTACATTTTTAATTTTACTTTTTTTAGATATTGAATCTATCCTTTTATCAGAAATTGGAGTCATTGAAACAACATAAGTTACTTTACCACTTTTTATTTGTGTGTAAATTGCTAAAGAAAAGAATAACGTAATTAGTAATAGATTGTATTTCATAACTTTTATTTTAATATGATTTTTAATAATCAAAAAAAAATCTTAAAGTTATCATTATTTATAGTTTTTTTCTAAATAAAATATTACATCTTTTATTTAGTTATTTTTTTGGTTATCAGCAAATAGCATTCCTTTTATTAGGCCATGAAAATAGTTACTAAATTAAAATAGAAAAACCCAAAACGAAATTCGTTTTGGGTTTTTCTATTTTATATAGATTTCTCTATACTATTCTATCTTAAAATATATATGAAAATACGCTTTAAATAGACGCTTTCATTAACTCTCTATTCATACGTGCAATGTTGTCTAAAGAAATTCCTTTAGGGCATTCTACCTCACATGCACCAGTATTTGTACAGTTACCAAAACCTTCTAAATCCATTTGCGCAACCATGTTTTGTACACGGTCTGCAGCTTCTACTTGTCCTTGTGGTAATAAAGCATATTGAGATACTTTTGCACCTACAAATAACATTGCAGAAGAGTTTTTACAAGTTGCCACACAAGCACCACAACCAATACAAGTTGCAGCGTCCATAGCTTCATCTGCAGCATGTTTAGAAATAGGAATAGCATTTGCATCTTGTGTATTACCAGATGTATTTACAGATATATAACCACCTGCGTGTTGTATTCTATCAAAAGAAGTTCTATCTACAACTAAATCTTTAATTACAGGAAAAGCTGCTGCTCTAAATGGCTCTATAGTAATAGTATCACCATCGTTAAACATACGCATATGTAATTGGCAAGTTGTTATACCTCTATCTGGTCCATGAGCTTCTCCATTAATATACATAGAACACATACCACAAATACCTTCTCTACAATCATGATCAAAAGCAACTGGTTCTTCACCAGAATTTACTAATTGCTCATTCAAAACATCCATCATTTCTAAAAAAGACATATGTTCTGAAATTTCAGTCACTTTATAGTCTACCATTTGCCCCTTTGAGCTAGTGTCTTTTTGTCTCCAAATTTTAAGTGTTAAATTCATGCTGTCTTTTATTTGTATGAACGTTGTTTTAGTTCTATATCATTAAACTCTAATTCTTCTTTATGTAAAACGGCGTCTGCTGGTTCTCCTTTATATTCCCAAGCTGCAACATAAGCAAAGTTTTCGTCATCACGTTTTGCTTCACCTTTTTGTGGTCCGTCTTCTTCTGCAGATTCTTCTCTAAAGTGTCCTCCACAAGATTCTGCTCTCATTAAAGCATCTTTTGCAAATAACTCTCCTAACTCTAAGAAATCTGCAACTCTACCTGCTTTTTCTAATTCAGGATTCATTTCATCTTTACTACCAGGTACTTTTACATCTTTCCAGAATTCTTCTCTAATGGCTTTAATTTCTGCCATTGCTTCTTTTAAACCTGTTTCGTTTCTAGACATTCCTACTTTATCCCACATTACTTTCCCTAATTTCTTATGGAAATAATCTACAGATTTTGTTCCGTTATTATTGATAAAGAAATCTATTCTGTCTGTAACTTCTTTTTCTGCAGCTTCAAATTCTGGTAAGTCTGTAGATATTTTACCTGTTCTAATATCATCGGCTAAATAATCTCCAATTGTATAAGGTAAGACAAAGTAACCATCTGCTAAACCTTGCATTAATGCAGATGCACCTAATCTGTTTGCACCATGATCAGAAAAGTTAGCCTCACCAATACAGTAACAACCAGGTATTGTAGTCATTAAGTTATAATCTACCCAAACACCACCCATTGTGTAGTGTACTGCTGGATAAATCATCATTGGAGTTTCGTATGGATTTTGATCTACAATTTTCTCGTACATCTGAAATAAATTTCCATATTTTGCTTCAACAATTTTTTGCCCTAATTCGTAAATTTTAGCATCTGAAGGGTTTGTTATATTCTGAATTTTAGCTTGCTCTGTACCATATCTTGTAATTGCAGATGCAAAATCTAAATAAACAGCTTCTCCGGTAGCATTTACTCCGTAACCAGCATCACAACGCTCTTTTGCTGCTCTAGAAGCAACATCACGCGGTACTAAGTTACCAAATGCAGGGTAACGTCTTTCTAAATAGTAATCTCTTTCGTCTTCAGATAAATCTGTAGGTTTTTTCTTTCCTTCTCTAATTGCCAAAACATCTTCCATGTTTTTTGGCACCCAAATACGACCATCATTACGTAAAGACTCTGACATCAATGTTAATTTAGATTGATAATCTCCAGAACGTGGTATACATGTTGGGTGTATTTGTGTATAACAAGGGTTTGCAAAATAAGCTCCTTTTTTATGAATTTTCCAAGCAGCTGTTGCGTTAGAACCCATTGCGTTTGTAGATAAGAAATATACGTTACCGTAACCACCAGAACCAATTACAACAGCATGCGCAGAATGACGCTCAATTTCTCCTGTAATTAAATTTCTTGCAATAATTCCTCTTGCTTTACCATCAACAATAACAACATCTAACATTTCGTGTCTGTTAAACATTTCTATTTTACCACGAGCAATTTGTCTATTCATTGCAGAATAGGCTCCTAATAATAATTGTTGACCTGTTTGCCCTTTTGCATAAAAAGTTCTAGAAACTAAAACTCCACCAAAAGAACGGTTGTCTAATAACCCACCATAATCACGTGCAAAAGGTACACCTTGTGCCACACATTGGTCTATAATATTTGCAGAAACTTCTGCTAAACGATATACGTTTGCTTCACGAGAACGGTAATCTCCTCCTTTTACAGTATCATAAAATAATCTGTAAGTAGAGTCTCCGTCTCCTTGGTAATTTTTTGCAGCGTTAATACCTCCTTGTGCAGCAATTGAGTGCGCTCTTCTTGGAGAATCTTGGTATGCAAATGCTTTAACATTGTAGCCTAACTCTGCTAAAGTAGCACAAGCAGAACCACCTGCTAAACCTGTACCAACTACAATAACGTCTATATTACGTTTGTTTGCTGGGTTTACTAAATCTATATGATTTTTATAATCTGTCCATTTATCTTTAATTGGACCTTGAGGTACTTTTGAATCTAAAGCCATTGTTATTTAAGATTAATGGTTATTAAATAAGTGATGAAATAATGCAATAACTATAAATCCTAAAGGAATAGCTATTGAGTATATTTTACCAAAGTTTTGTAATGCTTTTTTGCGTCCTGCAGTAGAACCCATAGATTGAAATGCAGACGTAAAACCGTGTGCTAAGTGTAAACCTAAAAAAATAAAGGCAACAACATAAGCACCTACTCTTAATGGGTTATGAAATTTTTCTACCAACTCGTGGTAATATCTTAAACTACCATCGTGCATACCAGACATATCACCAAGTACATATTTTGTATTGATTTCTGGAATCCAGAAGTCTATAAAGTGTAATAAAATAAAAGCTAAAATAGCAATACCGCTATAAATCATATTTCTACTCATCCAAGTAGAATTTGCTGCTCCATTATTTTTAGCATAAGAAACTCCTTGTGCTTTTCTGTTTTTTAATTCTAAAATAAATCCCATCACAAAATGAAAAACAACACCAATAATTAAAACTGGTTGCAATGCAAATTGCACCACTGGATTTGTTCCCATAAAGTGAGAAGCCGTGTTAAATGCGTCTTCACTAAATAGCGATAGTAAATTAACTGATAAATGCATTATTAAGAAAAACATGAGGAAGAATGCAGAAAGCGCCATGGCTACCTTTCTCCCGATTGAAGATTTAAAAAAACCGCCCATTGTATAAAAGTATAAGTATGTTATAATTGATAATTACAAATGTACTATATAGATATTCTTTTATGAAATGAAACAGCTCTTTTTTAACTATTTAGAATCATTTTAATAAAGGATTTAAGTAGTTAAAAAAGAGCTGTTTATGCTTGTTTTTGCATTTAAAATGTTTAAATCACAACAGATTTCATAAAATTGGTTAACCAGAATAGAGCCAAAAAATAACAGTTTTTTTATCAGAAAATATTTTAATTATAAGGCCAAATCATTGGTATCATTACAATACTTACAATAAAAAATATTAGAAGTAAAAAGGCTCCACTTTTTAAATAATCTGTAAATTTATAGTTACCAGCATTCATTACCATAGTATTTGTTGGGGTACCAAAAGGTGTTAAAAATGCAGTAGAAGCACTTACTGCTAATGCCATCATAAAAGGTTGTGGAGAATAACCTAACTCTAAAGATGCTACCAAAACAATTGGTGCCATTAAAATTGCTGTTGCTGTATTACTCATTACCTGACTTAAAAAAGATGTTATTAAGAAAATACCAGCTAAAAAATAAGTTGGGTGTTGTTCTCCAACCATAGAAATCATAGAGTCTGCAATAAATTTTGCCCCACCTGTTTTTTGTAAAGCAACTCCCATTGGTATCATACCTGCCATAATGGTTATTACATTCCAGTTTATAGATCTATAAGATTGATTCATGTTTATACAACCACCGGCAATCATTATAAAAGCTGTTAACATTACTGTAATTGAAGATGAAAACGGTCCCCAAATAAACATTAACACCATAAAAACCATTGCTAAAATAGAAATAACTCCTTTTCTTGTAATTGTACCTACTTCTTTAGATAATTCTTCTGGAGAGCCAATAATTAAAAAATCTCTGCTTTCTTCTTGTATTTCTTTAATATCTTCCCATTTAGCTCTAACTAATATAGAATCTCCTTCTTGTAAATCAAATTCTCTTCCTCTAATTCTTTTATTATATCTGCTTACAGCAATTACCTGAAGGTTGTATTTTTTTCCGAATCGTCCTGTATTAATATGTTTTCCTTTATAGCTTGATTTTGGTGCTATAATTAACTCACAAATTCCTACTTCATCAGAAAGTACATTTTCTTTAATAAATTTTACATCTACACCTTCTAACTTAGTAGCTGCTACATTATACTTATCTATAAATCTATGTATACGATTTTCACTACAATTAACAATTAACTCATCTTCTGCATGAAATTCTCTATCTAAATCTGGAAATTCATCTAAATCTCCTTTTTTAATACCTACTTTTTTAAGAATAGAAGTAGCAATATCTACTTTAGAAATTATTTTAATAATGTTTACACCCATGGTAGAACCTAATTTCATTTGTTTAATAGTTTTACCTATTGCAGAAGAATTAGGTCTAATTCTTACTTTCCAAAACCCTTCATAAAGTTGGTAAGAATCTTCAATATTTTGTATTGATTCATCTATATCTTCTAATCTTCTAGATTTGTTACTTGGCAATAATTTTGTACCAAAATAACGCATATAAATTACTGTTAAGATTAGTAAAGGCACACCTATGTATGCAAACTCAAAAAAACCAAATTCTGGTACACCTGCATCAATCATTGCTTGGTTAGTTATAATATTTGTAGGCGTACCTGTTAACGTTAATAAACCTCCTGTTGCGGCTGCAAAAGATAAAGGAATTAACATTTTAGAAGCCGGGGTTTTTAATCTCCATGCTGCGGCTATAATTACAGGCATTAAAGAAGCAACGGTACCTGTATTACTCATAAATGCAGATAATATTGCAGAACCTATAATTATTAAAATTAATAGTTGATTAGAATTATTTTTAGATAAAGTAATTATTTTATTACCAAGCCAAGCTGTTAACCCTGCTCTACTCATTGCTTCACCAACAATAAATAAACCTGCAATTAAAATAATACTTGTATTACTAAAGCCAGAAAAAGTTTCGTTAACAGTTAAAACACCTGTCATACTTAATGCCATCATACTAGTAATGGCAACAATGTCTGGTCTTATTTTTCCTGACACAAATAAGATAATGCTAATTCCTAAAATAATAAAAGTAATAGTCATAATTTAGTTATTTTATGGGCGAATTTAGATTGAATTATAAACTGGTAAAATGATTTATGTCAGCTTTTATTAACATAAAAAAACATCCATCTAAATTACTGGTTATAAAATATTTATTTTAACATCCACAAGATAAATAAAAAGTAGTTTTAATTAAAAAAACAATTAGTAAAAAAGATTTTTTACACAATAATTTATAAATTATTTAATTAAAAAACGTAATTAGTAATATTTTATTAAAAGTTAGATAAAACTAGACATTTATTATTTTCCCATTTTCCTTTTAAAGAATCTTTAGTTATTAATTGCCCTGTACAGGTTAAAAAATTACCCTTTTCATCTTTTTTAATAATTTTCATTTTACCTGCTCTAATTGCTTTTACAACTGTAAATATTAAATTGTTTTTAGAAACAATATTACCTTTAGCAGAAAGTTTAATACCTTGGTTATTATTATACAGATCCATTTCGGAAGATATTTTATCTGGCAAAACACCTTCTTCTAGTTTTTTCTTTTTATATGTTTTGTAATTATCTTTTTCATAAGCTTTACCTAAAGATAGAGCTGCTCTTTTGCCTAATTTTTGTTGTAAACTAGCCATCCAAAAAGCATGTCTAAAAGCATCTACTCTTCCACCAGAAATATCACCATCTAATAAATTTGTTTTAGCAATAGAATCTGCAACTTTTTTTGCTTCATTAGAAATTTGTAAAGCTCTTTTTGCTTTAAATGGATGAAAAATTACCCATGTTTTTAATGGACATGATAGTTTTAAAAACTTTTTAAAATTAGATTGAGAAAATGTTTGTAACGATAATAATATAGTTAACAAGAGAATTATTTTTTTCATGATAGAAAAACAAATTATTTGTTGCTTAAAATATATTTTCTTTAAGATAAAACTTAACTAATTTCTTTAATATTAAAAGTTTTTCCGTTAAAGTTAATCTTATCATTTACTTTTTTACCAAGTAATAATTTACCTATTGGTGAAGACACAGAAACAACAAAATATACTTTGTTATCTAACTTAATTTGTCCAGCAGAAATAGCTAAAAAATAATTAGCAACATCTGTTTCTATTACACTTCCTAAATGTGCAATTGTAGCTTTTTTAGAGATATTAATTTTTGATAAAATTTCTTTCATTTGATTAATTCCTGCTAGTTGCTGGCTTGCTTTTTCCATTTCTAATTGCAACATTGCTCTACCTGTTTCATGCTTATCACCAGCAGAACTTTTAGTTTCTGATTGTAATGCTTTTTGGTTTGATGAAATAATCTCTTCTACGGTTTGTAAACGATTATTTACAAACTGTAAACATTGCTCAAAAAGTGCTTTTTTTACTTCCATTTTATTTTGGTAAAACTGTCTTTAAAAACAGTTTTTTGTTGTACTAATAAGCATTTATACATTTAAAAAAATGCTTATTTATAATTCTTTTTTAAAACAAATACTATTTTCCATTTCTTTATATTGGCCATAGTTTTCAATTATTTTATAATTGCATTTTTTATAAAAATGTACAGCTTCTATTTGTCTTTTTCCTGTTTCTAAAACACAATTTTTATATCCTTTTTCTTTTGCCCATTTTTCTAATTCTAGTAATGTTTTTTGTGCAATTCCCATGCCTCTATTTTGCGATAAAACAAACATTCTTTTTACCTCTACAGAAGTTTTATCAAACTCCTTTATTGCTCCACAACCAACTGGTTTATCATCAACATAACAAACCACAACATTTTTTAAAACATCTATATTATTAAACTGATTGTAAAATTCATGCTCATCGCCATCAGTAATTTTTAAATAAGCATCTAATTCTTTTACCAAATTGATAAAATCTGTACTGTCTGAATCTGTGCGTAAAACTTTAATATCCATTTTTAAATTTCTATATTAAATTGATTTTCTTCATCAAAATTTAATTTTAACTGTACCCAAACAGGTTCTGTTATTATTGTGTTTAAATTAGAAAACGATAAACCTAATAAACGTACAGAATTTTGAGGTTTTTCTTGATACAGCAACTCTTTTACAATCGGAAAAAATTCGTTTTTTTTCTGCATAAAAGTTGTTGTTGTTTTGCTTCTAGTTTGTTGTGTAAAATCTGAATATTTTATTTTTAAGGTAATTGTTTTCCCTTTTGTATCCGATTTTAGCATTCGTTTTTCTAATTCTTCCGCAATTTTTTCTAACTTTTCTATCATAAAAATTTCTGAAGAAATGTTTTCTAAAAAAGTACGTTCTGCTGCAATAGATTTTCTAATTCTATTAGGTTTTACAGGACTGTTATGAACACCTCTTACAATATTGTAATAATGTGCACCTGATTTACCAAACAGATTAGTTAACTCTTCTAACGACTTTTTTTTTAAATCGTTGCCCACAAAAATACCTAAATTATACATTTTTGCAGCAGTAACCTTACCTACACCGTAAAATTTATTAACTGGTAATTTCTCTAAAAAATCGATTACTTCTTCTGGATGAACCGTTTTTTGTCCGTTTGGTTTATTAATATCCGAAGCAACTTTTGCAATAAATTTGTTAATAGAAATTCCTGCTGAAGCTCTTAAGCCAGTTTCATTAAAAATACGTTGCCTTATTTCTCTTGCAATATCATTTGCAGACGGATTGTCTTTTTTATTATTAGTAACATCTAAATAAGCTTCATCTAAAGAAAGTGGTTCTACCAAATCTGTATACTCGTAAAAGATTTCTCTAATTTTAGCAGATATTTCTTTATAACGTGCAAAATCTGTTTTTACAAAAATTAAATGCGGACATTTTTGTTTTGCCAAAGCACCACTCATGGCAGATTTTACACCAAATTTTCTTGCTTCGTAACTTGCGGCAGAAATAACTCCTCTTCTACCATCGCCACCAACAGCAATAGCTTTTCCTCTTAAATCAGGATTATCTAATTGTGCTACAGATGCATAATATGCATCCATATCTACATGAATAATTTTTCTAAAAGGAGGTTGTAATTTCACTAAATTTTATTAGATAAATTGTTTAAAACTATAACTGCTTTCTCTGCATCTTTTGTTTGAACAAAAATATGATCATGATAAAAACCAGCCACAACATTGCAGCTAATTTTATGTTTTGTTAAGGCAGATGAAAATGCTGCTGTTAAGCCAACTGCGTCTAAAGAAGAGTGTACTTTTAGCGTAATCCAAGAATAAGTATTTTTATATTTTATCTTTAAAGTGTCTGCTTTTTCTTTTTTAAGAACTATCGTAATACCTTCTTCTTCTTTAAACTCAAACAAAGTGTCTGCCCTTACTATTCCGTCTAAATTTTTTACCGTTGCAAAAACATAATTACCTGTATTTAAAACAGGTTGCATGTTTTTTAATAGTGTTTGTAAATCTTTTTCTGCAATCATTTTTATAGTTAATAGTTACTTTAAAAAATCAATACAAATCTTAGTTACCTCTTCTAATTCTTTAGAAAGTGTTGTTGATAACCAAGGGTGAGAAGTGTTAAAAACATGGTTTGCATTTGCAATAATCTTAAACTCACTTTTAGGATTCCAATTATGTAAATTTTCTCCTTCATTTAAAAAAACTGCATCGTCTTTATCTCCATGAATTATTAATTGCGGAATTTTTAGACTTTTAGTAGCTTTAGGTATATCTAACCTTTCTTTATTAGTAATATAATCTAAGTAAAATTGATAATAATGTGGCATATTTTGCTTTGTTCTACCATTTACAACATATTTTACTCCATCTTTTTTCCATTTATCTAACTCACCAATTGTAGACGATCTTTTACCAAAATCAGACACAGCTGCCAAAGTAATTACCTTTTTAACACGTGTATCTTCTGCAGCTTTTAATAACACAATTCCGCCACCTCTACTGTGTCCTATAATAGAAATATCTTCTAAATTAACTTCATTTTTAAATTTTTCTTCGGATGAAATCCAATCAATAACACTCCCTAAATCATCTAATTCTTTAGAGTAATTATTATTACCAAAAGCTTCTAAATCTGGAAAATCTATTGGGTTTTCTGCTGTACCTCCGTTATGAGAAAAATTAAATTTGATAAAGAAAAAACCAGCATTTGCAAAGGTTTCTGCCAACAAATTCCATGGTCCCCAATCTTTAAATCCTTTATAACCATGACAAAAAATAACTACTTTTTTTGGTTGATGCGTTTCTTTATAAAAAACATCTGTTACAATTGGTTTTCCATGTTGTCCATCAACAATAGTATTTTTTATAATTTTCATATTTTTTTGATTTAAATAATAAATTTAATCACTGTAAATAAGGCAAAACCAGCAGTAATAAAACTTAAAATCAGGTTAATATTATTTGTTAAATTCCCTGTTTTTTCTTGAATTTTTAAGGCAAACTTACCATATAAATATAAGATATAATAAGTACCTAAAACGGTACCTAAAACAAAAGTTAAAACAGAAATTGTATTGAAGTTTAAAAAATTATAGGAAATTAAAAAGGCAGTTGTACCACAAAAAAACGGAATTGCAAACATATTTAAGGTGGATAAAATTATCCCCATTAAAAAAGAATTTTTTCTAACAATTACTTTCTCTTTTCTTTCTTTTTTATGCTGTTTATAAAAATAAATTGATAAAATAAGTAATACAACCACACCTGTTTTTTCTAATATTTCTATAAGATAAGGCTTACCCGAAAGGTATTTTATAATATAAATAGAAGTAAAAACTTGTAAAAAAACAATAACAGAAACACCTGTTGTAAATTTAATAAATTCTTTTTTATTACTATCTAAACGTATTTTTAGCGCAGTCATATTTAACACACTTGGCAACGTAAAACCTAAAAAAGAAAAGACAAACCCAAATAAAAAAAGAGAAATCATATATTTTTTTTTAGTAATAAATCTGTCGTATAATATTACAAAAATTACTTTTATAAAATTATATAAACATTTTTATAGTACTAAAAACAGCTACAAAACCTGTTAAACAACCTAAAATAAAATCCATTTTTAAGGCAATATATTGCAATCTATGCTCTATTTTTTTTGCTACAATTGCATACAAAGAGTACAATACAAAAGAACCAAGAGTAGAACCTATAGAAAAGTAAAATCCGTTAAAAAAAGAGTATTCAAAATAATTTAACCCTATTAAAAAAGAAATAGTAGTAAAATAAAAAGGAATGGCAATTGTATTTAAAAGAGACATTAAAATTCCATAAAAATATGCCTTAGATTTAGGTATTTCTTCTTTTTTAGTTTTTTCTTTTGATGTATAATACAATCTAAAAAAATTAAGAGACAATAATATAAGAATACCTGTACCTATTTTTTGAATTAAAGTAATATACTCTGAGTTTTCCATTAAAACATTAGCCAAATAAGCACCAATATTTGCCTGAAAAAACAATACAGTAGCATAACCACCAATTAAATAAAAAGCAGGTTTTTTACCGTTTCTTAAACTAAATTTTACAACAGTTAAGTTTAAAAAACTAGGTGTAATGCTTCCTACAATTGCAATTGAAAAACCTAAAAGTAAACAGATAAAAAAGTTCATATTATTATTTTATATGTACAAAAAAACAAAAAAACGCGTCAAAAAATTGACGCGTTTCATTTATATACTAACTCTAAAGAAACTTATTACACTACACCTTGTGCTAACATTGCATCTGCAACTTTTACAAAACCTGCAATATTTGCTCCTCTAATGTAATCTATAGAACCATCTTCATTTGTTCCGTACTCTACACAAGAATCATGAATATCTTCCATAATATCTTTTAACTTTTCATCTACTTCTTTACGAGACCAACTTAAACGTAATGAGTTTTGACTCATTTCTAATCCAGAAGTTGCAACACCTCCGGCGTTAGACGCTTTACCTGGGGCAAATAATAGTTTTGCTTTTTGAAACTCGTGAATAGCTTCTGGTGTAGAAGGCATATTTGCTCCTTCAGAAACACAAATACATCCATTTTTAATCAACTCTTTTGCTTCATCACCATTTAACTCATTTTGAGTTGCACAAGGCAAAGCAATATCACAAGCAACAGACCAAGGTCTTTGACCTGCAACATATTTTGCATTCGGATATTTTTCTAAATACTCGCTAATTCTACCACGTTTTTCATTTTTAATAAACATTACGTGTTTTAATTTATCAGAATCTATACCTTCTTCATCATAAATATAACCAGCAGAATCTGATAAAGTAACCACTTTTGCACCCAATTCTATTGCTTTTTCTGCTGCAAATTGAGCAACATTACCAGAACCAGAAATAACAACTGTTTTATTATTAAAAGAGTCGTTCTTTCTCATTAACATATTTTGTGCAAAATACACATTACCATATCCTGTTGCTTCTGGTCTAATTAAAGAACCACCCCAAGATTGCCCTTTACCGGTTAAAACACCTGTAAATTCGTTATTTAGTTTTTTATACATACCAAACATAAAGCCAATTTCTCTAGCACCTACACCAATATCACCAGCTGGTACATCTGTATTTGGACCAATATGTCTAAAAAGTTCGCTCATAAAAGCATGGCAAAAACGCATAATTTCGTTATCTGATTTTCCTTTAGGATCAAAATCAGAACCTCCTTTTCCTCCACCCATTGGTAAAGTTGTTAAAGAGTTTTTAAACACTTGCTCAAATGCTAAAAACTTTAAAATACTAGCATTTACCGTTGGATGAAAACGCAAACCACCTTTATATGGACCGATAGCAGAATTCATTTGAATTCTATATCCTCTATTTACTTGTATTTCTCCTTTATCATCAACCCAAGAAACTCTAAATGATATCAACCTTTCTGGTTCTACCATTCTTAACAAAATATTTTTACCGTGGTAAATATCATTATTAATGATATAAGGTATTACAGTTTCTGCAACTTCTTGTACAGCCTGTAAAAATTCTGGCTCGTGGTTATTTCTAGTTTTAACCAACTCCATGAATCCATCAATTTTATATTTGATATTTTTATCCATGTTTTTTTATGATATTAATAAAAATTTAACCCAACAAATATAGGTAATTTTAAATATCACAAAATTAAAAAAACTATAATATTTTGTTATACTTCTATTTACGCAATCGATTTCGCTAAATACTTTATTACCAAGCATTATTATTTAATAAAAAAGTAAATTATGTACTAATCTTGCATAAGATAAAAGGTTAATAAATATACAAAGCAATGCGGTTTCTATTTAAAAAGATTGACAACACTACTTTAATTGTCTTTAGAATTATTTTTGGTTGTGTTTTAATGCTAGAAGCTTGGGGTTCTATTTTTACCGGTTGGATTAAATTAACTTTTGTAGAACCTAAAATACATTTTAGTTTTATTGCCTTTAGTTGGTTACAACCTATAGATGGTTTTGGCATGTATTATATTTATGCTGTAATGGGAGCATTAGGTTTGTGCGTTATTCTTGGTAACTTTTATAGATTCTCTATAATTTCTTACACTATTCTTTGGACTTATTGTTATTTAATACATAAAGCATCTTATAATAATCATTATTATCTAATGATTTTGTTATGCTTAATTATGTGCTTTTTACCTGCTCATAAATCGCATTCTTTAGATGTTAAAAAAGGTAGAGTATTAAAAGAAATTGCAATGCCTTTTTGGTGTAAATTTATTTTAATGTTTCAAATTACTTGCGTCTATTTTTTTGGAGCAATGGCAAAAATTTATCCAGATTGGTTAGACGGAACTTACACAAAACTTAAATTAGGTAGAGAAATTAAAACACCTTTGGTGGGTCAGTTTTTTAAAGAAGAATGGTTTTATATGGGCGTTGCTTATGGAGGTTTTTTGTTTGATTTATTAATTATACCATTATTAATTTACAAAAGAACCAGGGTTTTTGCTTTTATAGTATCTATCGCTTTTCATAGTTTTAATTCTTTTGTTTTTCAAGTAGGTGTTTTTCCTTATCTCAGTTTGGCTTTTGCTATTTTCTTTTTTCCGGTTGATAGAATACGTAAAATATTTTTACCTAAAAAAGAACTTTATTTAGAAACTGCCTACAGTAGTAATCCTTCTAACAAAAAAACTGTGCTTTTCTTATTATCATCATATATTGTTTTGCAATTATTTTTACCATTAAGACAACATTTTTTAGAAGGGAATGTTTTTTGGACAGAAGAGGGACATAAAATGAGTTGGAGAATGATGCTTAGAACAACATCTGGAATAACTCGTTTTAAAATTTACGATGTTAAAAAAGATTCTACTTACATTCTTAAACCTACTATTTTAAGTAGAAAACAAAAAAATCTAATTAATACACGTCCAGATGTAATTTGGCAATATGCACAATATCTTAAAAAAGAAGAAGCCAAAAAAGGAAACGAAATTAAAGTTTACGCCATTAGTAATAAAAAATTAAATAACAGACGTTATCAAGAATTTATAGATCCTAATGTAGATTTAGCAAATACAAAGTGGGATTATTTTAACCATGCAAAATGGATTTATAAATTTAATGGATGGTAATTTTTTGTCTTTGGTTTACGCAAAAAGCATAATAAATAAGTCTAGTAATCCAATTTAGTTTGTTAAATTTGTCACGTAATTATCCTATAAAATGTTAGATAAAGTAAAAGAATTAATTGGTGATGTAAAAGCATTTAATGCTACTACCAAAGAAGAAGTAGAAACTTTTAGAATTAAGTATTTAGGAAGCAAAGGTTTATTAAAAGATTTATTTGCAGAATTTAAAAATGTTGATGCAGAAATGCGTAAAGATTTTGGACAAGCATTAAATAATTTAAAAAAGTCTGCAGAAGGTAAAGTTGCAGAATTAAATGATGCTTTAGAAAATGCTGTTGAAGAAAAAGGTTTTTATGGCGATTTAACTCGTCCTTCTGAACCAATTAATTTAGGTTCTCGTCATCCAATATCATTAGTAAAAAACCAAATTATAGAAGTTTTTAATAGAATTGGTTTTACAGTTTCTGAAGGTCCGGAAATAGAAGATGATTGGCATAACTTTACAGCTTTAAATTTACCAGAATATCATCCTGCAAGAGATATGCAAGATACTTTCTTTATAGAACAAGATCCAGATATTTTATTACGTACACACACATCTTCTGTGCAAGTACGTTATATGGAAGAAAATCAACCTCCTATAAGAACCATTTCTCCAGGAAGAGTTTTTAGAAATGAAGATATTTCTGCGCGTGCGCACTGTATTTTTCATCAAATAGAAGGTTTGTATATAGATACAGATGTTTCTTTTGCAGATTTAAAACAAACACTTTTATATTTTACAAAAGAAATGTTTGGTAAATCTAAAATACGTTTACGTCCTTCTTATTTTCCTTTTACAGAGCCAAGTGCAGAAGTAGATATTTACTGGGGATTAGAAACAGAAACCGATTACAGAATTACAAAAGGTACTGGTTGGTTAGAAATTATGGGATGCGGTATGGTAGACCCTAATGTTTTAAAAAACGCTAATATAGATCCTACAAAATACTCTGGTTACGCTTTTGGTATGGGTATAGAACGTATTGCAATGTTATTATACCAAATACCAGATATTAGAATGTTTTATGAAAATGATAAACGTTTTCTAGAGCAATTTAAGTCTGTTATATAATTATTAAAATTTGGTCTGTTTTTTGTATTAACTCTTATAAGTATTAAACTTAATATCTTTTTATGAAAAACACTTTTTTAATTTTACTTAGTATTATAATGGCTTCTTGTGCAAGTACAAAAGAAACAGAAAAAACAATTTGGGTTAATTACCAAAAAGTAAACTGCCAAGATGTTAGCCCTAAAAAATGCTTACAAATTCAAGAAAGTGATACTGTTGACCCTACAAAATGGACAAATTTATATTCAGATATAAAAGGTTTTAATTTTGTGCCTGGGCAACTTACCAAAATGGTAATTACAGAAAAAAAATTACCATTAAATAAAGTTCCGGCAGATGCTTCTAGCATAGAACGTAATTTTGTTAAAGTAGTAGAAGTGATTCAAAAACCAACATATCTTACTATTGATGATTTACAAGGAAAATGGCTAATTTCATCTATAACAGAAATTTCATCAGAAGAATTAAAAAATACTGCAAGACAACCTTTTTTAAAATTTGATGGTAATAGATTAAGCGGTAATAACGGATGTAATTCTATTACAACAACATTAACAGAAATAAAAGAAACATCAACTTTTAAAGTTGGACTTATTATGGAAACCAAAATATTTTGTGAAAATATGCAAGTTTCTAAAGCATTTAATACAATGCTAACTAATAGTGTATCTTTTTTATCTACACCAACAGAAATTATTTTATTAAATAAAGAGAATCAACAAACTATGGTTCTTAAAAAAGAAATCTAAACTCTTTTTTTTTAACATCAACTCTTACTAAAAAAGCATAAAATTAATTTTTTATGCTTTTTTTAAATTAACTTTTTTTTAACTTCGCTATGTTCGGTTTGTTCCGAACTAAATATATTTTTGTAGAAAACTTATAGATTATGAAAGAATCGGTTTGTAAAGAAAAAATGAATTTAGTAGAAAAACTAGGTGTGCATTTAGAAAGTAGAGAACAATTGGCTCCTGTTGCTGCACGTATTTTAGCTTACATTATTCTTACAGGAAAAAAAGGAAGCACTTTTGATGAAATGGTTTCTGTTTTATGTGCAAGTAAGAGTACAATTTCTACACATTTAAACCATTTACAAGATTTAGAAAAAATTGTGTATTTCACCAAAACAGGTGACAGAAAAAAATATTTTATAATCAATGAAAATATGATTGTTCAGCACATAGATAATATGACTCGAGAATGGAATCAAATAAAAGAATTACACTTAGAAATTAAAAACTACAAAGAAACCATTAACAATTTAAAGATTGAAAACGAAGAAGAAAAGTTTAATCTAAACTTTCATAATGACTACATCAAGTTTTTAGATGAAGCTAGCAAATCTATTAAAGAATTAAGAACCAAGTTAATACACAAAAATAATATCTTTTAAAATGAAAAAAACGAACCTTTATATTTTATCAACACTAAGTATTGTAGCAATATTTTTTACAAGTTGTGGTGATAAAACCGAAACAAAACAAGCTATACAAGCTCCACCTGCAGCAATACCTGTATCAGAAATAAAAACAAAAACAGTTATAGGGTACACAGAATATCCTGCAACAATAGAAGGAACTGTAAACAGTGATGTTAGAGCTAAAACATCTGGTTATATAGATAAAGTGTATGTAGATGAAGGACAAAAAGTACGCAAAGGGCAAATTTTATTTAAATTAGAAACACAATCTTTAAGTCAAGATGCAGATGCTGCAAAAGCACTTATAAATGTAGCTCAAGTAGAAGTAGATAAATTAATACCACTTGTAGAAAAAAATATTATTAGTCCTGTACAATTAGAAACAGCTAAAGCTAATTTAACACAAGCTAAAGCCAACTACAGTAGTATTTCTGCAAATATTGGTTACGCAACTATTAAAAGTCCGATAGACGGTTATGTTGGTGCTATTAATTTTAGAGAAGGAGCTTTAATTAGTCCTAGTGATGCAACACCTTTAACAAAGGTTAGTCAAATAGATCAAGTTTACGCTTTTTTTAGTTTTAATGAAGCTCAATACATTAATCATTTACAACGCTTTAAAGGTACAACAAAAGCAGAGCGTATTAAAAATTCGCCAGATTTAACATTAATCTTAGCAAACGGAAAAGAATACTCAGAAAAAGGACGCATTCAAACAAGTACAGGACAAATAAACCAAAGTACAGGAACTATAAAAATTAGAGCTGCTTTTAATAATCCTAATGAATTATTAACAAACGGAAATAGTGGAAAAATTAAATTCCCTGTAGAATATAAAGATGCTATTGTTGTACCACAATCTGCCACTTTTGAGCAACAAAAAGACATTATAATTTACACTTTGGCAGAAAACAATACTGTAAAAGCAACATTAATAGAAATTGCTGGTATTGTAGATAATCTTTATGTAGTAGAATCTGGTCTTAAAGAAGGTGATAAAATTATTGTTTCGGGAGCAAGTAAGTTAAAAAACGGAGCAACCATTTCTCCTCAAGAAACACCTTTTGAAAACGCAATAAAACCTATTGCAACGTTATTTAAAAACTAATATAACCCAGAAATTTTATAATTATGTTAAAAACTTTTATTGAAAGACCCGTTCTTTCAACAGTAATCTCTATTATTATAGTTTTATTAGGGGTTATTAGTATCAACACATTACCTATAGAAGAATACCCAGATATTGCACCACCTACAATTAAAGTTAGTGCAAGTTATACAGGTGCAAATGCAGAAACAGTTTTAGAAAGTGTTATTATTCCTATTGAGGAACAAATTAACGGAGTTGAGGGAATGACGTATATTACCTCTACAGCATCTAACACTGGTACAGCAGAAATTACTGTTTATTTTGATCAAGAAATGGATGCAGATATTGCAGCAGTAAACGTACAAAACCGTGTAGCAAGAGCTTCTGCTTTATTACCACAAGAAGTTACACAAACAGGTGTTATTACTCAGAAACAAGAAACAAGTGCTTTAATGTTTATTTCTATGTATTCTGAGAATGAAGATTATGATGCAACATTTATACAGAATTACTTAAAAATTAATGTAATTCCGGCAATGCAACGTATTAGTGGTGTTGGTGATGTAAGTGTATTTTCTCAGCAAGATTACGCAATGCGAATTTGGCTAAAACCAGAAAAATTAGCAGCTTATAATTTAATTCCTTCGGATATTACTGCAGCTTTAAGTGAACAAAATTTAGAAGCCGCAGCAGGATCTTTAGGGCAAAATAATGGAGAATCTTTTTCTTACACATTAACTTATAGCGGACGTTTTAAAAACGAAAGTCAATACAGTGATATTGTAATTAAAGCTTTAGGAAACGGACAATTTTTACGTTTAAAAGATGTAGCAACAATAGAATTAGATGCACAATCTTACGCATCTAACGCAATGAGTTTAGGAAATCCGGCAGTTTTTATGGGGATTTTTCAAACCAAAGGTTCTAATGCACAAGAAATTATAGAAAACATAAAAGCAACTTTAGAAGATGTAAAAGCAGATTTGCCAGATGGTTTAGACATATTTGTACCTTATGATACAAGTTTGTTCTTAAATGCATCTATAGAAAAAGTAATTCACACATTATTAGAAGCATTCTTATTAGTTTTCTTAGTTGTATTTATCTTTTTACAAGATTTTAGATCAACTTTAATTCCTGCAATAGCGGTACCAGTTTCTATTATAGGTACTTTCTTTTTCTTAAATATTTTTGGTTATTCTATTAACTTATTAACATTGTTTGCATTAGTGCTAGCAATTGGTATTGTGGTAGATGATGCTATTGTAGTTGTAGAAGCCGTTCATGCAAAAATTGATGAAGGAGAAAAAAGCCCTAAAAAGGCAACATTAACAGCAATGAACGAGATTTCTGGAGCAATTATTTCTATTACATTAGTAATGGCTGCAGTATTTATTCCGGTAACTTTTATCACAGGACCAACAGGGGTATTTTACGAACAATTTGGTGTTACTTTAATTATCGCCATTTTAATATCAGCAGTAAATGCCTTAACCTTAAGTCCGGCTTTATGTGCATTGTTATTAAAAACACATAGTGATGAAGAAGAATTAAAAAAGAAAGGTCCTTTAAAACGTTTTTACACACTATTTAATCGTGGTTTTAATGCTACAATAGATAAATATGGTAAATCACTTCAATTCTTATACAAAAACAAATTTGTATCTGTTTTATTATTGATTATTGCTGGTGTAGGAATTTATTGGGCAGCAAATACAACCCCAACTGGTTTTGTACCAAATGAAGATAGAGGAATCATCTTTGCAAATATAGAATTACCTGCCGGAGCATCATTAGACAGAACCGATGCAGTAGCAAGAAAACTATATGCCAAAATGGAAGGTATGGAAGGTATTGTTGGTGTAAACTTTATTAAAGGTAGAAGTTTAATAAACGGTACAGGTTCTAATTACGGAATGGGAATTATTAAACTAGAAGACTGGAGTAAACGTGAAGATCCATCTCTTTCTTCTACAGCAATTACTGGTAAATTATTTGGTCTTGCAGCTAGTGTTCCAGAGGCTAAAATTATATTCTTTTCGCCACCTAGTATACGTGGTTTTGGTAACTCGGCTGGTTTTGAAGTAAATTTACTAGATAAATTTGGAGGAGAATTTAAAGACTTAGATGTTGCAAATCAAGAATTTGCCGCTGCAATAATGAGTCATCCAGAAATTCAATATGCACAATCTGCTTTTAACACAAACTATCCGCAATATGAAATGAAAGTAAATGTACCTCTTGCCAAAGAAAAAGGTGTAGAAGTCTCTAGTATATTTTCTACGTTACAAGGTTATATTGGTGGTATTTATGCTTCAGATTTTTCTAGATTTGGTAAACAATTTAGAGTTTACATTCAGGCTTTACCAGAAGATAGAGCAGATGTTAATGCTTTAAATAGTATGTATGTAAGAACAAATGCAGGAGAAATGGCTCCAATTGCAGAGTTTGTAAGTTTAGAAAGAGTTTATGGGCCACAAGCAGTAACACGTTTTAATTTATTAAACTCTACAAGTATAACAGGTGCAACCAACCAAGGTTTTAGTACAGGAGATGCTATTAGAGTTATAGAAGAAGAAGTTGCAAAATTACCAAGTAATTACACAATTGCTTATTCTGGTTTAACACGTGAAGAAGTAAGTGCAGGTAACCAAACAACTTTTATATTTATTTTAAGTATTCTGTTTGTATACTTTTTATTAAGTGCACAATACGAAAGTTATTTATTACCATTTGCCGTAGTATTATCTTTACCTTTTGGTGTATTTGGAGCTTATATAAGTACCAAGTTCTTAGGTTTAGAAAATAACATTTATTTTCAGATTGCTTTAATAATGTTAATTGGTTTATTAGCAAAAAATGCCATACTTATTGTAGAAATTGCTTTACAAAAAAGACGACAAGGAGAAACTATTGTAGAAGCAGCTATAGACGGAGCAAAATCTCGTTTACGTCCAATTTTAATGACTTCATTTGCCTTTATTTTAGGATTAATGCCATTGGTATTAGCAAAAGGTGTAGGGTCTGAAGGTAACAAATCTATTGGTACAGGTGCCGTTGGTGGTTTACTTATTGGTACAATTTTAGGAGTTTTTGTAATTCCTATTCTATTTATATTATTTCAGTGGTTACAAGAAAAAATTTCTAGTAAACCAGCAATACAAACTATTGAAGAATAAAAAGATGAAATTGATTATAAAAAATAAAAACTTTAGTAAAACAATTCTTTTAGTAGCGGTTTCTCTAACACTACAAGGTTGTTTTACAGCAAAAGACTATACAAGACCAGAATTAAAAGAAACAGAAGGTTTATACAGAACAGAAAATCTACCTAAAGATAGTATTTCTATTGCAAATCTTTCTTGGAAAAACCTTTTTACTGATACATATTTACAGCAATACATAACAGAAGGATTGCAAAATAATATGGATGTTCGTATTGCGCTTCAGCAAATAATAGCAGCAGAAGCTTATGTAAAACAAGGTAAAGCAGGTTATTTTCCAACATTAAGTATTGGGCCAAATTACACGCGTCAAGAATTTTCAGAAAACAGTCAATTTGGTTCTATTTTTACCGGTGGCATAAATACATTTGATGTTACTGCAAACTTATCTTGGGAAGCCGATATTTGGGGTAAAATAAAAAGTAATAAAAGAGCAACACAAGCAGCTTATTTACAAACTGTTGCAGCACATAAAGCTGTAAAAACACAATTAATTGCCAGTATTGCAAATACTTATTATAACTTATTGTCTTTAGATGCTCAGTTAGAAGTTACTAAAAAAACAATTGCTTCTAGAGAAAGTAGTGTAAAAACTATTAAAGCTTTAAAGGATGCGGGCCAAGTAACACAAATTGCTGTAGACCAAAATATAGCACAATATAACAGCGCAAAATCTTTACAGGTAGATATTGAAACTGCTATTTTTACAGCAGAAAACACTTTAAATATTTTATTAGGTAAAACTCCACAAGAAATTAAAAGAAGTAGTTTGTATACTCAAAAAATTAATCAAGATATAAAAATTGGTGTACCAGCAAGTTTATTAAGTAATAGACCTGATGTAATAGCTGCTGAATACGGATTAATTCAATCTTTTCAATTAACAAATGTGGCAAAAAGTAGTTTATATCCATCTTTAACATTAACAGCTTCTGGTGGATTACAAAGTTTAGAGTTTGATGATTTATTTAGTACAAGCTCTCTTTTTACTACTCTTGTTGGTGGTTTAACACAACCAATTTTTAATCAAAGAAAACTAAAAACACAAAAAGAAGTAGCTATAGCGCAACAAGAACAAGCTCTTTTAAATTTTAAAAAAACAATTTTAGTTGCAGGTAGCGAAGTTTCTAACGCACTATTTTCTTATAAATCTGAAGCTAAAAAATTTGAATTCAGAAAAAATGAAGTTGAAGCTTTAAGAAAAGCAGAAGCAAATTCTGAAGAGTTACTTAAAAATGGTTATGCTAATTATTTAGATTTATTAACGGCAAGACAAAGTGCTTTAAGTGCAGAATTAAATGTTATTGATAGTCAATTACAACAATTAGTTTCTGTTGTAGATTTATATGAAGCTCTTGGTGGTGGATGGAAATAGAGAATTAATATGATTACTAAAGCAGAATTGTTAAAATACTCTATTACCAAGTTTAGTCAACATGGTGGTAAGCATGTAACTTTAGACGATTTAGCTAAAGAACTTAGTATCTCTAAAAAAACTATTTATTCTCTTTTTAAAAATAAAGAAGATTTAATAACCTCTGGCGTAGAAAGCTTAATAAATAATTACAAAAAAGACATACATAAAATTATTAGTACACATACAGATACTATTTTATGCGTAATGTTAATATATAAAGCAGGGTTTGAGTATTTAAAATACCTTAAACCCTCTTTTCTTTTTAGTTTACAAAAATATTATCCTAAAGCAGATTTATTATTTAATAATTTTATAGAAGAATTGTCTTATAAAGTTATTTATAATTTACTGATAAAAGCTAAAAAAGAAAAAAATATTAGACCTGAAGTTAATATTGAATTAATTATAAAAATCTATTTTTTTAGAATAGATAAAATACTATTTAAAGAAAATAATTTATTTGAGTTTTATTCACAAGAAGAAATATTTAAGCATTTAATCGTCTATAACCTAAAAGGAATAACAAACTCTAATTATAATAATTCTTTTTTTGATTAGTTTACTACTTTTGTAATATGAAAAAAGATATTTTAATACCAGAAGTTACCGGTGTAGAAATGGCTGTTGTTTATGAATACAATGATGTTTATAAAACAGATGATTGGAACGTTTATATTATCAACAATAAAAATGTAGATTTAGAAATGATGGTAATTGTATCTCAAGGATATTCTAACACCAAAATAACTTCTTTATTTCGTAAAAAATTAGACAAACTACCAGCCAATTCTTTTGCTAAGATTGAGCTAATTCAGCCAGAATTATTTAAATTAAACAACCGTTTTCAGGTTACTTTTTTTGAAGGAAATACTTTGTACGAAAAAACATATCTTTTTAAAGAAAACACTATTAAAGAAGGTGCTTTACGTATGATTGATGAAATTAAAAAACGTGGTGTTTTAGCAGATTAAGATACTTCTTGGTACCTTTTACTGTATACAGAAGGAGAGACTCCTTCTTTTTGCTTAAAAATTCTATAAAAACTAGCTTTAGATTTAAAACCAGCATCATAAGCTATAGAAATAATTGTATATTTTTCTGCATCTCCTTTTTCAAATCTCTTTTTAACATCATTAATACGATGTTCATTTATTAAATCATAAAAACTAGTATTTAAATGATGATTTAATAATTCTGAAAGTTTTTTATTAGAAATTTCCATTTTTTCTGAAAGCTGAGTAAGATTCAATTCATCATTAAGATAAACTTTTTGTTCAGTTAATAGAATTTGTAATTTATGTTTTAAATTTTCTATTTCTGTTGGTTTTAAACTATCTAACTGCCTAACTATAGTTTTTTCTTTTTGCTTATTTAAATTAGAATTAAGAGTAATAATTGTATTTTCTTTTTTAGTTTCATCTAATTGATCTAATAAAAAACTTGGAATGAAAATTTGAGATTGGTACAAACCTTTGTATCCTAGATACAAATACAGAAAAAATAGCATAAAAGCTATTACTGTACCAATATTCCATAAATCTACTGTAAAGAATAATTCATAAACACTTAATAGAGAATCTATGCTAACTATTATTAAAAACCCAATTATAAAATGCTTATACCATACAAGGTTTTGAGATGATATATTTGCGTAATTATTTTGTATTGATATTTTTAAACGCTTTAAAAATAAAAGTGTTTTAAAAATATAAAAAATTATAAAACTGTTTTCTAAAATATTAAAAGGTATCTCTATTTTTACATACAATTTATGATACAGACTAAAATAATCTGTTGTTATTGCTATAAACAAAGGCACATTAAAAATTACAAAAACAACTAAAAATGGTATTAAAGTTTTTAAATAAGGTTTTAAAATTTTCTCTTTAGAAAAAACCAACGATTTTACTAAGTACAAAAAAGAGGGTCCTAAAAGATAACCAACGCCATGGCCAAATAAAACAGCAATACCTGCAGTAAACCTTATTTTGTGTAAAAAAGAGTAATAATAAAGTAAAAAGAAGAAAGCATTTATAAAAAAGATATTTAAAATTACTTTAGAAAAATGAACTTTAGATTTTACTAATATTAAAATTAGAAAAGCTAAAAAAGACATTCCAGCAATTAAAAAGAAATCGATAAACATTTCCCAACTATACATGGTTCGAATATAGATAGGATATGCAGCAAAAACAAAATAATTACTGGAAAATCTTTTTTAGAAATTATCTTTTAGAAATTTTTAAAGTTTGGGTACTATTGTCTGTATTTTTAATCTGTAAAAAATACAAACCACTCTTTAAATGATTTATATTTATCTCTTTACTTTCTTTAATTATTCCTCTTAAAATAGACTTACCACTTATATCATAAACAGTATAATTTAATCCATTTATGTCTATATCACTAGAAATATAAACTATTTCTTCTGAAGGGTTTGGGTATATTTTTAAACCATTAACAAACAGGTTATCAGTAATATCAAGAACATTATTAATTTTAGTACTTAAAATATAATTATCTCTAAATCCTAAAGAAGTAATTTCTAAATTTTCTGAACTATACGGACTAATATCTACAGTTTCTCTAAAAGATCCTGCAAGTATAATGTTGTCATTTTTATCAATAACTACTACTTGACTATCGGCTGCATTAACACCTCCAAATTGGTAAGCTCCTAAGAACTCTCCAGAATCATCCATAGAAATAAGATAACTTTCTAATGCATAAGGCGTCTTTTTAGTTAAATTAAAAGATCCTGCTGTTAACGTTTCACTATAAAAACCTACTACATATATATTATTATTAGAATCTAAATCTACGTTAAAACCAAAAGAAGAATCTGTTTCTCCATCAATTTCTTTAATCCAAGTAACATTTTGGTTCGTAAAATCTACTTTTGCAATATAACTTTCGTAATTATTATTAGAATCTATTACTATTTCTTCTGCAGTATCTTCATTGGCTGTTAAAATACCTCCATAATAACCTGTTACATAAGCATAACCGTTAGTATCTACTGCTATTGATGTTCCAATACTTTCTGATTCTGCTTCTCCTACTTTTACTACATTTTTAAACTCTCCATAAGCATCTAATTTTAAAGCAAAAGTACCTTTATAACCATCTGTAGTACTTAATTGTACAGGACTTCCCATAAAAATAGGCGTATAAAAAGTAGCAATACCTTCGTATCTTCCTGTAACATAAACATCTCCTGTAGAAGTTACATCAATATTCATTCCTAAATCTCCTTCTGTTCCTCCCATGTTTTTCATCCAAGAAAAATAACCATCAGAAGTATATTTTATTACAAATACATCAGAAAAACCATTTGATGTTATAGATAAAGTTCCTGCTGCATGAATCATACTTATACTATTTTGAAAATATCCTGTTAAATAAATATCTCCATTAGCATCTACACCAATATCACTTACATTTTCAAAACCATCTTCTGAAGAACCAAATGAATTTGCCCAAATAAAGTTTCCGTTTGTATCTAGTTTTAAAACAAACATTTCATAACTATCAGAACTTAATAAGTGTGTTCCTTCTCCTGGATCAGCATCAAATTCTCCTGCATCAAAATATCCAGCAACAATAACATTTCCATCTGCATCTACAGAAATACTTTTTGTAATTACAGAATGATAAACATCTATATCATCATCATCGGGTTGACCTAATGATTTTGCCCAAATAATATTTCCTGTTGCATCTGTTTTAGTTATAAATGAATTAAAATATCCTAATGCATTTAATTCTGTTTCATTAAAAGTAGATGTTTCTGCATAATAACCTACAGAATATGTATTACCATCATTATCAATAGCTACAGAAAACAGCACATCTTCTGAGGTACCACCAAATTGGGTTAACCAATCAATTGATTGTGCTTGTACTATTGAGATTAAAAAAAAGTAAAAAAATAAAAAAGTAATGTTTTTGTTCATGTTGTGGTTTTTATGTTAATAATACACAAATGAATCGTTTTCTTTTTAAAAAAGGTTCTTATTGGAAGCATTGATACTAATTTTTAGTACATAATACTTGCAAAAACATTAATTATTGACTTTTATTAATATTATTCTAATAGAATAAAAAATCAAACTGAAAATAATAATAATTTTTAGAAGTAAGTAAATAAAGTAACAATACTAATTTCTATCGCATAGTAAAGATATACGACAGAAATTTTATTATGATGTTTATTAAAATTCTTTTTTATTAACGTTAATTACCCAATAAAACCAATAACTAAATACATAATTACTGTAATTACACCGCCTAATAAAGCATAAGGTAATTGTGTTTTTACATGGTCTATGTGGTCTGATGCAGATGCCATAGAAGATATTATAGAAGTATCTGAAATTGGCGAACAGTGATCACCAAAAATACCTCCTCCTAAAGTTGCTGCAACTACAATAGTAATATCTGCTGCATGAATATTTGCCATTGGTATAGAAATTGCCAACATAATGGCAAAAGTTCCCCAAGAGGTTCCGGTAGAAAATGCAATAAAAGAACTAATAATGAAAACAACCGCTGGTAATAACTCTGGCGATAACCAATCTTTAGTTACATTGGCAACGTATAAACCAGTTTCTAACTCTTTACAAGCATCACCAATTGCAAAAGCCAACAACATTAACAAAGCTAAAGGCATTAATTCACTAATCCCTTTTAAGGTTAAATTAACCGCTTCTTTTGGTTTCATAATTCCTTGTATAAAATACATAATCATTGCCACTAAAAGTGATGTAATTACGGCGTATAAAACAGACGATGAACCAGACCCCTCGCCTATTGCTAAAGATGCATGATTTAAAAATGATGTTGCTTCTTTTACAGCATCCCAACCTGTGTAAATTAAATTAATTGGCATCATACAAACCATAACCATTAAAGGCACAATCATATTATAAGCTTTTGCTTTAATACCTTCTTTTGGCGGGTATGATGTTACTTCATCAGAAACCATTGGTTTAGAACCTTTATTCATTAACAAACCTGTTTCTTTGGTTCTTTGTTCTGCCTTTTTCATAGCACCAAAATCTTTCTTTGTAAAAATTACAATAAAAACAATGGCAATTGCTAACAACGGATAAAAATTATAAGCTATAGAACTTATCATTACAGAAAATGGTTTGTCTATACCTTGTGTTAATAATAAACCCATTATAAAGGCTCCCCAAGCATTAAACGGAATTAAAATTGATGATGGTGCAGAACTAGAGTCTGCTATGTATGCTAATTTTTCTCTAGGAATACCTAGTTTATCAAAAATTGGTCTGTATAAAGTACCAACGGTTAAAGAACTAATACTTGTTTCTACAAACAAAAATAGTCCTGTTAAAGTTGCTAAAACTTGTACCATTACTCTACTATAACCAGATTTTTTATTTTCGAATTTTACCAATTGTTTGTTTAAAATATTGATAAAACCTTCTACTCCTCTAGAATATTGAATAAAAATTAACAGTGCACCCACCAAAGCACTAAACATAATGGTTCTTGTATTTCCTGCAGATTGAAAAACATTTACCATTCCTTCTATCATTGCTAAGGTTCCTGTTAGCGGATTCCATCCTTTTATAATCAACCAAGAAAACCAAATACCAAAAAGTAAAGCAATATATACTTGTTTAGTTCTTAATGCTAAAATGATTGCCACAATTGGTGGTATTACCGATAAAAATCCATATTCCATAAAAAAGTTTTTAAGATTGCTAAAGGTAATAATTAAAACAAAAAAATTATTGTTTAACGAGAAAATTGACGTGTTTATCTAAATTAATTTTATTTTTTTCTACATACTTCTTCATTTGTTTAATAATCTTTAAATTAGAAATTATGAAAACTAAAAGTATAATCTTATTAATTTGTACATTTTTACTAACTTCTTGCGTTGTAAAATCTTTACATCCTTTTTATACCAAAGAAACAATTTCTTTTGATGAAAGTTTTATTGGTAATTGGCAAGATTCTAAAAAAGGAACTTGGACTATTGTTTCTTTTAAAGAAGAAATGTTGAAAGAAAATCCTCTAGAAAAATTGAAAAAAGACGATGTAAAAATTTATAATGAATATAAAAATAGTTATTATATCAAAAGAAATTTTGAAGACAGAGAGGTTTTGTTTATTGCAACTCCGTTTATCATAAATAACCAAAGATACTTAGACTTTTTCCCTATTGATCATCAAGAAAATATGGACAATTTATTAGAAAGTCATTCTGTTTATACGCATAGTTTGGTAAAATATGATGTGCAAAAAAATGGACAAATAGAAATTCGTTGGTTAGATGAAGATAAAATTGAAGACCTTTTTAAAGAGCGAAAAATAAAGATACAACATGAAACATTTGGTTTGTTAAATGAAAACTACTTACTAACTGCCAGCTCTAAAGATTTGCAAAAGTTTATTACTAAGTACATGGCTTCTAAGGATGCAGAAAAATGGGAAACCTCCACAAAATTTACATTAAGTAAAATAGATGACTAAGAATAAATCCTTTATCAAAAGAACAAAATCTCATAATATTTGGGTGTTTAACACCTTATTATGGGGTTGTTCTTTTACAATACTTTTGTTTTTATTTTCGGGCAATTCTTCTCCATCAAAAATTGATTATATTTATACAGCAACTTTTATTTTTACGCTAATAATTCCAGTTTCTATCAATATTTATTGGTTGTTGCCTACTTTTCTAAAAAATGGAAAACATTTACTATTTTACACACTTATCATTGGAATCCTTATTTTATTTGCACAACTTAATGCTTGGCTTTTTAATAGGATTGTAAACATATTTTTTAGTGATTACTTTTTTATTTCTTACCACAATACAGTAGAAATTTACTTTATCTTTTTTGTATTCTTTTTAGTAAGCATTTTAATAAAATTAGCAGAAGAATGGAGTTATTTAAATCGATTAGAAAAAGAAACTTTACGGGTAGAAAAGCAGCAGATAGAAAATCAATTAACAGCATTAAAGGCACAGATAAATCCGCATTTTTTATTCAATTCTTTAAACGTTTTATATGCACTTGCAATTGATAACAAAACAGAAATAACCAATGCTATTTTGCAATTATCCGATATTTTAAGATATGTAATTTACAATGAAAAATCAGATACAATTTCTCTTAATAAAGAAATTAACTTGATTGAGAATTACATTAATTTTGAAAAAAATAGACATATTGAAAACGCTAAAATTTCTTTCCATCATCAAGTTGATAAAAGTTTAGAAATCTATCCAATGTTATTGCTTCCTTTGTTAGAAAACAGTTTTAAACACGGTTTAAAAAGTGGTGTTAAAAATCCGTATATTGATGTTCATTTAACAACCAAAAACAAAAAGTTAGAGTTTAAAATTATTAATAATTTTAAAGAAATTACAAACGATGTTTTTAAAGAATCTAAAGGAATTGGTTTACAAAATATTAAAGAAAATTTGTCTATTATTTATCCTGAAAAACATCACTTTATAATAGAAAATAAAGAAAACATTTTTACTACACACCTAACAATATATTTATAAATTATGTATGTACATTGTTTAATTATTGATGATGAACCTTCTTCGCAAAAGGTATTAAAATCTTTTATTAATAAAATTGATTATTTAAACTTAGTACATGTTTGTAATAACGCAATTGAAGCTTTAGATTATTTAAAAAATAACACTGTAGATTTGCTTTTTTTAGATATAAATATGCCACAATTATCTGGTGTTTCGTTTTATAAATCTTTACAAAATCCGCCAAAAGTAATCTTTACAACTGCGTATTCAGAATATGCTTTAGACGGTTTTAACTTAAATGCAACAGATTATTTATTAAAACCTTTTTCTTTTGAACGCTTTGTGCAAGCTGTTTCTAAAGTAAAGAATTTAAAAGATTACATAGTAGAAAATATTATTATAAAAGCTGATAAAAAATTACATCAAATTAAGTTTAATGATATATATTTTATAGAAAGTTTAGGAGATTATATTAAAGTTCACTTAGAAAATACAACTTTAATTACATACAAAACGCTTACTAAAATGTATAGCGAATTACCAAAGTCTAATTTTATACAAGTTCATAAATCTTTTATTATCAATAAAAATAAAATCAATTATATTGAGGGAAATTTGGTAATTATTAATGCAAAAAAAATACCTTTAGGTCAAAAATATAAGAAAACTTTTCTCGAATTTTTTAACTCTTAATTATGTCTAAATTTTATAAAAAAATCACATCTAGGCTTCAAAAATTTATAGAAGCTCAAAAAATATTCTTTGTAGGAACTGCACCAAATTCTGGTAGAATTAATTTATCGCCTAAAGGAATGGATTCTTTTAGAGTAATTGATGAAAACCGTGTTTTATGGTTAAATGTTACCGGAAGTGGTAATGAAACCGCAGCACATTTATTAGAAAATGAAAGAATTACCATAATGTTTTGTGCTTTTGAAGGTGCGCCAAATATTTTACGTTTGTACGGAAAAGGAAAAGAAATTAAAGAAGGAGATGCTGATTGGAATAATTTAATTACTTTGTTTCCAGAAACTCCAGGAACTCGTCAAATATTTGATATTTCTATTGAATCTGCTCAAACTTCTTGCGGAATGTCTATTCCATTTTTTGATTATAAAGGCGAAAGAAATGAGTTAAATGATTGGGCAACTAAACAAGGAAAAGAAGGAATTAAAAACTATTGGAAAGATAAAAACCAAACAAGTATAGATGGTTTACCAACAGATATTTTAAAATAAAAAAAAACCAGTGAATTAAATTCACTGGTTTTTTTATTAGTATACAACTATTTTTATTAGTATACAACTATTTTTATTTAGATATAATAATCTTTTTAGTTGCTTTTTTATTTCCTTCTTGAATACTTAATAAATAAACTCCTGAAGAAATATTTTGTGTACTTATTTCTTTGTTAAATACAGACCCAGAAGATTTATAAACAGAGTTAATTATTTTTCTTCCTTGTAAATCAAATAACGAAATAATTACATCATCTCCATTAGTGTTATTTAATTGTACATTTAAAATTCCTTTTACTGGGTTAGGCCATAAAGAAACTTCGTTTAAAGAAAATTGATCTACTGCTAAAGTACTTTCTTCTATAGTAATAGTTTGGTTAGGTAACCATCCTTTTGCAGCATTTGTTACATCAACTTTAAATGCATCTGTAAAAGAGTTTACTTCAGAATTTGTAAAAGCAATTATACCAGCAGCAACATCTGCTTGTGTAAAAGTATCTCCTAAAACTAAATCTGTACCCTCTTTTGTAAGAAATCCTATATCTGTTAGTTCTACTAAAGTATAAATTTGTTCTGCATCTGTTTCAGAAGCTGTAGAAGCACTCATATTACTTGTAGTAATCACGTAATTAGAATTACCATTTAAAACTATATTAGAGCTAGAAAAAGAAGGAATACTTGTGTTTTCTATAGTAGAACAAATTGTTACAGATGCAGAATTTATTGCTCCTCCGTTTGATTCTGCATTATCTACAACTATTAATTTCCATTCTCCATATGCATTTTCTCCTAAAAATGGATCAGTCATATTATTCTCTGGAGCAATTGTACCTGATATTGCAGGGTCTGTTGTACTACAAACTAATTCATCTGCATCATCATCAAAAGTAACATTAGAAATATTATCTGTATCATCACAAGCATTAGAAAGTAAAACAACACTTGCTCCACTTGGTGATTCTAACGATATTGTTAAATCTTGCACACTTGTATGGTTTATATCTAATGTAACAATAACTTTATTTACATATAAATTATCTGTAACATTAATTGGTACATAAGCAGTATTTGGTGCTGTAAAAGGATTTAAACTAGCTGCAGAAAAATCTGTTGCTTCGTATGTATTAGAACAATCTGTTATACCTGTTTGAAAGCTACTAGCAACTGAATAGTCTCCTTCTCCACATCTATTAATTGGTTTAATTCTCCAATAATATACAGTGTTTGTTTCTAAATCGTCTACTGTTACAGTAGTAGCTATTACTTCATCTGTAAATAATATATTACTAAAAGATGCTGAATCTGAAAATTCTACTAGATAAGTTTCTGCATTTAAGTTTTCTTCCCACTCTAAAGCTACTCTTCTAGAAATACTTTTTTCTCCATTAGCTGGAAATTCTAAAGATGATGGATTATCACTAAAATCTTCTCGATAAACTACTAATGTAATTTGTCTTGTTTGTGTTTCATTTCCATTGTCTCCAATTATATCAATATCATAAGAACCAGCAGGTACATCTTCTAAACCATCAAATGTTACATTAAAACTACCTTCTTCACTTAAAGAGTTTTCAGAAAAAACTACAGACATATTTTCATGAGAACCAGAAGATGTAAATTGAGTAGTTCCTGCAACTGCTTGTCTAAACTCAAAATTAAAAACAGCATCAGAATCTGAACAAACTTTTTGTTCAGAATTATCTGTTAAAAAGTTAAACTCACCAGAAATACCTGTTACAATTAAAGAAAAGTTTTGAGCCTCTTCTAAAGTACCTTTGTGAGTAATAGTAATTGTATATTCTCCAGATGCATCTGCAACATCTACTCTTTCAAAAGGATCTACTAAATTATCTCCTTTATCATTTGTTTCTAAACCTGTAAGTTTCCATGGCATATATTCATTTTCACCTTGTGTAATTCTAATATCTAAATCATTAACTAAAGCTGCTGTTGGGTCATTTGAAATACCTGTATTTGCAACACCTGGTTTATCTGTCCAAGAAATAGATGCTAATAAAGGATTAAAACCATCAGATTTAACAGTTAAAGAATAAGTTCCTCCATTTGTTAATGTTTCTTCAGATATCCAAGATTCAAAACCTTTTTTAGTAATTGTTTCTGCTGCCACTTTGGTATTCATTAATCCCCACCCAGTAAGAGCATCTGGACCAACCATATCTGCATCATCTGCTGTATGCATAGCTAATCCTTTTAAAGTAGCAGCTTTCATAAAACTGCCATAAGTTTCATTATAATATTGCTGTAATAATAATAAAGAACCTGTTACGTTAGGTGCTGCCATAGAAGTACCTGTAATACTAGCATATTCATCGTCTGCACTTTCGTAAGTAGAATATACACCTGTACCATTACCCATAATATCTGGTTTTATTCTAAAATCATCCGTTGGCCCTTCAGAACTACTAGAGTTTCTTACAACAGAAGCTAAACTACCATCTGCATTTATACTAGCATCTTGCCCATTTGCAACAACTAATGTATTTTTAGATACTTTATCTCCATTTAATTTATCAAATAAACTATTTCCGTTTAAAGGATCTGCGTTTGCTGTATTATTATCTCCATCATTACCTGCAGAAGCAACCTTAAGATAGTAAGGTGCATTATATAATAACTCATCCCATTCTCTAGCATCAGCACCATAAGCCCCAAAAGTCCAGTCTGAAACCGCATCTGCATCATAACCATAAGAATGATTAGATAATAACATACCTTCAGCAGCAGCTGCAGTTGCTTCAGATAAATCATTATTCCAATCACTACCTATACCTTTAGCTTGTGGAGCCATACCTTTAGCTTGTGGTTCAAAACCAGATGCTATAATAGTACCCATAACGTGTGCAGCATGAAAATTTAATTCTGTAGTACCATCACCAATAGAAAATCTATCCTCTCCTCCATCTCCATCATATTCTTGATGAGTTGTTCTTGCTAAACCACCATCCCAAACATAAGCTGTCATTCCTTGGCCTTCTATATCTAAACCTAAACCACCATCTTTATGTAAAAAATTAGCTCTTGTAGAAATTGCTGCATCAGCATTATCTGTTTTGTAATATAAAGGTTTTCCGTCTTTAGATACTTTCATTAGCTCATAATAAGATCCATCAGAATCTATATAAGAGATTTTCCATCCTTTTTGTTTTGCTATAAGGATTGCATTATCTTTTTCTAATAAAAAATTAGAAGAAAAATTTTCTTTAAGTTTTTGTAATTTTACTAAATCGTAATCTTTTATTATTATTTGTTTTTCACTAGTTTTTTGACCTACTATTGAAAAACTTATAAAAAATAAAATTAAAGACAGTTTCTTAAGGTAATTGTGTTTCATGCTTTTATTTTAAACTTTTTTTGTTTACTAGCAAATATATAGTTTTATTTATTTTTTTATAAAATTTTAACTTTTATCATGAAAAATTTTTCATATTCTAATAGAAAAGACATCAAAAAAAAATTACAATCTACAGAGTTTGATTTGTTAATAATTGGTGGTGGAATTACAGGAGCAGGAATTGCCTTAGACGCTGCGTCTAGAGGAATGAAAGTTGCTTTAATAGAAAAAAACGACTTTGCTTCTGGTACCTCAAGTAAATCTACCAAACTAATTCACGGTGGTTTGCGTTACTTAAAACAATTTGATTTTTGGTTGGTAAAAGAAGTAGGTACAGAACGTGCAATTGTGCACAAATTAGCACCACATTTAGTAGTGCCAGAAAAAATGATTTTACCTTTAATAGATGGCGGAACTTATGGTTCTTGGTTAACTTCTATCGGATTAAAAGTGTATGATATTTTAGCCTCTGTAGAAGGAGAAGATCAACGTAAAATGTTAGATAAAAAAGAAGCTTTAGATAAAGAACCTTTATTACCAAAAAACATTTTAAATGGCGCAGGTTATTATGCAGAATACAGAACAGATGATGCTCGTTTAACAATAGAAGTTTTAAAAACAGCTTTAAATTACAACGCTAAAATTATTAATTATACAGAAGCTTCAGAATTTATTTATAAAGATAATAAAGTTGCTGGTGCCTTAGTTAAAGACAATTTAACAGATGAGTATTTTGGTATAAATGCAAAATATGTAGTAAATGCAACAGGCCCTTGGGTAGATGATTTACGTAAAACAAACCATTCTAAAACAGGCAAACGTTTGCATTTAACAAAAGGAGTTCATTTAGTTGTTGCACATAAAAAATTACCTGTAAAACAATCTGTTTATTTTGATATTCCAGATGGTAGAATGATGTTTGCCATACCAAGAGGAAAAGTTACTTATTTTGGTACAACAGACACTAATTATCAAACAGATAAAAATAATGTTAATGTTGATATGGTAGATGTTATGTATTTAATTTCTGCTGTAAATAATATGTTTCCAGATATTCATCTTACTATAGAAGATATTCAATCTTCGTGGGCAGGCTTGCGACCGTTAATTCATGAAGAAGGTAAATCTGCCTCTGAATTGTCTAGAAAAGATGAAATTTTTGTTTCTGATACAGAATTAATTTCTATTGCTGGCGGAAAATTAACAGGTTATCGTAAAATGGCAGAACGTATTGTAGATTTAGTTGCTAAAAAATACGAAAGAAGATTTAACACCTCTTTTGATGAAATAAAAACCAAAGAAATTGTACTTTCTGGTGGAGATTTTAAAAATTATAGCGAAGTAAAAAGTTATACAGATGCAATTCAGAATAGAATTGCAGAAGTAGATTTTGATAGAAAAGATGCTGAATATTTAGTACATAATTACGGAAAACAAACAGATATTATTTTGCAAAAATTTGATGATTTAATGCATGAAAATATGCAAGAAAAATTAATAAAAGCAGAAGTTTGGTATGCTATAAACTACGAAATGGCTTGCACACCAACAGATTTTTTTATGCGCAGAACTGGTCGTTTATTTTTTGATTCTAAAAGTGTATTTATACACAAAGAATATGTAATACAACTATTTGAAAATCAGTTTAATTGGAGTAAAAACACTAAACAAAAATATATTGATGAATTAAATAAAAAATTAGCATCAATTTTAACATTCAATTAAAAAATAATTTATATTTGATATAACTATTTTTAATCTTAAGGCTTATGTACATATAGCTCATTTTTACCTTAAAAAAAGCACATTCTTTTAGGAAAAAAGAATAGCTATTATATGTATTAAAAAATAAACTTAAAATTAAAAATTATGAAAACAATATATGCATCAGCACTTGTGCTGTTTATGTCTCTTTCTTTGGCTGTAAATAAAATATCTGCACAAGAAAACAAAATTATAGCAACTTTTAACAGCATTACAGAAAACGGATTTTACAAATTTATAGACGATAAAAAAACCGTTCACTTATTTTATGATATATCTGATGATGTAGAAATTGCCTTGTATGATGATAGCTATTTAGGTAAAAAATTTTCTATTACCTACAGCACAAAAAAAATTGATGAGCTAGATGATGAAGGTGAAGAAACAGGAGAAAAGATAACTGTAAAAATTATCTTAACAATTAAGGAAGAAAATTAATAAATAAAAAAGACCACTTATTTAAAATAATAAGTGGTCTTTTACTTATTTAAAGAATTTTAGTTCTAATAGGTTTTGTGTTAAAAAACTCTACAACTTCTATATTAAAAACACCTTTTGATGGATATTTTCTATATTCGTTTACATAGTGATAACCACCTATTAAATATAATTTTTCATTAAAAAAATGCATTTTAGCATCCTTTAAATTCAAGTCTACTTTAAATTCTTTTAACTCTCTTGTTTTAGGTTGAAAAGTTGTTATTTTTCCATTTTCATTTAAATAAATAAATTCTTTATCTTTAGTAATTGCAGGATTTTTCATTGCTGTAAAAAGGGATCCTTCCTTTTTCCATCTTCCGGTTTTTAAATCAAAAGATTCTATATCTGTTAAATTCTTTCTATTATAACCTCCAAAAAAATATAATTTATCATCAAAAACAATACCTGTAACTTCTTTACTTTTTGGCATTTTAGTTAATAAATACCAATATCCGGTTTTTAAATCATATATATGAATGTCATCTGAATAAAGAATATTGTTATTTTTTAATTTTTTTGTAGAACCACCAAAAACTATAATTTTATCTTCATACAAAACACTACCAAAATTTACTGCTTGGTGCGGATTTGTTTGATCTTTTGTAATAGACAAATCTTTTAAAGAAAGTAACTCTATATCATTAGCCAATAACTCTCTTGTTTTCTTTTTAGACAATTTTTTACCTCCCATTAAATAAACAGTGTCTTTATAAGAAATTGCATTGCTATAAGCTCTTTTTAAAACTCTATCTTTAACAATACTCCATCTGTCTTCTGTTATATTGTACGTTTGTAAATCACCTATAAAACTTGTGTAATTAGAAAATTTTGGTTTTGTTAAAAACCTCATTATTTCGGTTTCACTACTAAATGTTAACTCACTTAAAGCTTCTTTATTCTGTTCATGATAATTTGTTATATCACCACCAAATACATAAATTTTATTATTATTTAATACAGATGCAAAAGAATAAGCTCCTCTAGGTAAGTCTTCTAATCTTTTAAATTTAATAGTATTTTGCAACTTTTTATTTGCACTAATATTAAAACCTTCTAAAGTTTCTAATTTTTCTTTAAGATAAACTATAAAAGGTTTGTCTGTTTTCTTATAAGTAATATTTTTTGTTTCATATTTAATGTGAGAAACAGAAAAATTAATACTTTTTTTACCTTTTAAATTAAAAGAAAACTCTCCTTTTTGGTTGGTGTTAATAGTTTTATCAACAAAAAAAACATGTGCTCTTTCTATTGGTTGTTTTGTTTCTAAATCTAGAACTGTAACTTTAATTTTTTGAGAAAAGCATGTTATATAAAACAGTAAAAAAGAAATTGTAAAAATTGGTTTCATAGTAGTGATTAGTTTTATTTTTTATAGCAATAATTATACCTCTTTTTCATTTTCTTTAAGATCTTCTGTTAAATCTAATTTTCTTAAAGTTGGGTTTAAAGCACCAGTTGCAACAACAGTAATTAAAGTCATACTTCCGCCAAAAATAACCGCCATTGCTGGGCCTAATAATTTTGCTGCTAAACCACTTTCAAAAGCACCAAGCTCATTAGAAGAACCTACAAACATAGAATTTACAGAAGAAACTCTACCACGCATATCATCGGGTGTTTTTAATTGTAGTATTGTTTGACGAATTACCATAGAAATACCATCTGCAGCGCCACTTATAAATAAAGCCAAAATACTTACCCAAAAAATAGAAGATAAACCAAAAGCAATAATACTTAAACCAAAAATAAAAACAGAAAATAACATTTTTTTACCTGTATTTTTATTGATAGGAATATATGTTGTTAAAAACATTGTTACAATACTTCCCATAGAAATAGAAGCGTTTAAAACCCCAAAACCTTCTGGCCCAACCTTTAAAACATCTTGTGCAAAAACAGATAAAATAGCTACAGTTCCGCCAAATAAAACAGCAATCATATCTAAAGACAAAACGCCTAAAATTGCTTTGTTTTTAAACACAAATTTTACACCAGCTTTTAAACTTTCTTTCATAGGCTCGCCAATTTTTTTGTTTAAAATTGGTTTCTTTTTTATTTGAAAAAGAAAAATAAGTGATAAAATTACCAAGACAAATACCAAACAAAGTGTTTTATCAACACCTATCCAACTAATAAAAAATCCACCAAACAGAGCTCCAGAAACAGAAGCGGTTTTCCAGGTACTTGTACTCCAAGTTGCAGCATTATGGTATATTTTTTTAGGAACTAAAAGTGCTACTAAAGAAAAAATTGTGGGTCCAAAAAAAGAACGCAAAAACCCACCAAAGAAAACCAATCCATAAATTGAATATAAGATTGATTTTGTAGACCAACTACTTACAATACTATTAGTAGTTAATAAAAATAAACCTAAACTAATTAAAGAAAAAGCAGCTGTACAAATGGCTAACAGGTTTCTTTTTTCATTTTGATCTACTATATGACCTGCAAATAAAGCCATAGTAAATGCTGGTATAATTTCCATTAAACCAATAACCCCCAAAGATAAAGGATCTTTTGTTATAGAATATACTTGCCATTCTATAACAATAAATTGCATAGACCAACCAAAAACAAGTAAAAACCTAACAAATAAAAATATATTAAACTCTTTTATTCTTAAAGCTGCATATGGATCTTGCTTTACCATTTTTATACTGTTTAAAGGTTCATTTTTTATGTAATAAAAATAGTATTAGCTTAATTTCATATCCATTAAAATGGCAAAAGTTTGGTTAATATCTTCTTCTTTTACAACAATTGTCATTTCGTTTGTAGTAGAAATTATTTCTTGTAAAGGAATATCTGCCCAAGCTAATTGTTTTAAAATAAAGTAATAAATACCAGATTGCTCTAAATTTTCTTTTGGTAATTTTATGGTAATAGATGCTAATTCTAACATACTGTTAGTTAGCGTTTCTTGTTCAAAAATTTCTTCTACAAAAGGTCTTAAATTTTTACTAGTAACAATATTGGTTTCAAAAATTCCTTGAGAAACCGTTAAAAAGTAATCAGAATTTTCTGAAGATTTTGTAAGAATTTTTGCAATTTCTCTTAATAACGAAGGAGTATTTTTAAAAGTAAAATCACACAAATCAGATCTAACTATAACATCACCTAAATCTAATGCTAGTTTTTTAATATTTCTTCTAATGCGTAACTCACTTGCAGGTGATAGTCTATTAATAGCCATCATTACGGCTCCTACTTTTATATCTTTCTTTAAAATAGCAGAAACTTCTGGTAAAATAATTCTTGCCAAAGAAGATACATTTATCAACTTTTCATTTAAAGCTTCTTCTATAAAAGGTGTTTTTCTAATAGTACTTTCTACAACTTCTTGTATTGTTTTCATTATAGATGTTTAATAAATTACATTAATGTTCAAAATTAAACATTTAATCTAATTTATCTGTCAACTTTTTAAATTCTTTTTTAGGATTTTTATTTTCATACAAAACATTATAAACAGTATCTATAATAGGTGTTTTAGTATTGTTTTCCTGTTTAATTATGTATGCACTTTTAGTAGCATAATAACCTTCTGCAATCATACTCATTTCCATTTGAGCAGATTTAACAGTGTATCCTTTACCAACCATATTACCAAATTGTCTATTTCTACTAAAAATAGAATAGCCAGTAACTAATAAATCTCCTAAATAAGCAGAGTTGTTAATGTTACGTTTCATCTTATGTACTTTTTTAATAAAACGTTTCATTTCTCTAATGGCATTACTCATTAAAACTGCCTGAAAATTATCTCCATAACCTAAACCATGTGCAATACCCGCTGCAACTGCATAAATATTTTTTAACATAGCAGCGTATTCTGTACCTATAATATCATCAGAAATTTTTGTTTTAATGTACCAACTTTGTAAGGCATTTTTCATGCACTTGGCTTTTATTTCGTTTGTACATGCTATTGTTAAATAAGATAAACGCTCCATAGCTACTTCTTCTGCATGACAAGGACCTGTAATAACACCAATATTATCTAAAGGAATATTAAACTCTCTATTAAAATGCTCGCCAACAATTAAACCTGTTTCTGGTACAATACCTTTAATAGCAGAAAAAATAGTTTTATTTTGTAGAGATTCTGTTAATTTATTTAGCTCGCTTGTTAAAAAAGCAGATGGAATGGCAAAAATTAAAATATCGTAATTTTTAACCATATAATTTATATCATCTGATAAATCTAAACGATTTGCATCTAATTCTGCAGAACTTAAATATCTAGGATTATGGTCGTTTTCTTTAATATGCTCTATTGCAAGCGTATTTCTCATATACCAACCAACAGTTTCTAAGTTTTCTATCAACATTTTAACAATTGCAGTTGCCCAACTTCCACCACCTAAAACCGCTATTTTTTTTTGTTCACTCATTAAAATTAGTTTAATGCATCAAAAGTAATAAAACTATTAAGTTATAAAGAATCCATAGTTGATTTATTATATTTGTTAACAATCTATTTATATTAAAAATGAACGTACAAATAATTAATAAATCTAAACACGCAACACCAGCATACGAAACAGAAGGTGCAGCAGGTATGGATTTAAGAGCAAATATAGAAGAATCAATAACTTTAAAACCTTTAGAAAGAGCTATTGTAAAAACGGGTTTATTTATTGCTTTACCTGTTGGTTTTGAAGCACAAGTTAGACCAAGAAGTGGTTTGGCTGCTAAAAAAGGAATTACTGTTTTAAATTCTCCTGGAACTATAGATGCAGATTATCGTGGAGAAATTGGGGTAATTTTAGTAAACTTATCTAATGAGGATTTTATTATAAATGATGGTGAAAGAATTGCGCAATTAGTTATTGCAAAACACGAAAGAGCTGTTTGGAAAGAAGTAGAAGTTTTAAGCGAAACAGAACGTGGTGCTGGTGGTTTTGGTAGTACAGGAATTTAATTTTAATGGCTATTTATAAAGAATATCAACCATTAAGAATTTCTAGTGATTGGAAAATTGAATGGAACTGTTTTTTTGAAATTGATCCGTCTGAAGAAACAATGACCTATTTTGCTGAAAATTTATTGTTTTTATATTCTGAAAACCGAAATAGATCGATAGAATTACAATGGCAACCAGAAGATGATGTAAATGGTGAGTATGTTTTAAAAGTTATAAATTTACAAGAAGAATTTAATAAAGTAAATAACACTTTTTTAATGGCTGGAAATTGGGGAAATCCGCATTTAATTTATAAATCAAAAAAAAGGTTAGAAATTGTAAATAAAATTGAAGAGTTGTGCTATTTTTTAGAGGAATTTAAAGATGAACGCATCTTAAAAAGTAGAGGAATTGTAGACGAGAAATTAGAAGCTTTAAGGTTAACATTTTTAGAAAAAGGATATACTAGTAAAATAGCTAAAATGTTGATTGACTCTAAAAATTCAATTTTACAAAACCTTTTATTAAATACTAAAGAAATAGATAAACAAAGTGTACTTTTTTTATCAAAAAATGGAGCTAAGAAAAGTATTAAAAATAAAGCAAAACATATTTTAAAAAGTAAAAAGTTTAATTAATAATTTAAAAATAAAAGTATGATTTTAGGTGTATGTGAATGGCTAAGTACTAAAACCCAATTTTCTGCAAAAAATATAAGAATACTATTAGTTTTATTAGTTTTATTTGCAGGTTTAGGCGTTGGTGCTTATTTAATTTTATGGTTGGTAAAAATATTATCTAAAGAATAATTTATTAGTCTAATATTTTAAAAATCTGACTCATTTTTCTTACTTTATCGTAAAGTAAATCAAAAGGTAAAAAAGTATGAGAATGGTATTTATACCCTTGTTTCTTATAAAAATTAAAAGCTTGTGGCTGTTCATCCATAGCATCTAACCAAATAATTTTATATCCTTTTTCTTTAGATTTATTTTCTAACCAAAGAAGTATTTTTTTTCCAATTCCGTTACCTTGTGTTTTTTTATGAAGATAAATTCTATGTAATTTAACTTGTTTTTTTTCTGATATACCTTCTAATTTTTCATCCCAAATAATTCTAAAATTACCCACAATTTCATTATTAAAAACTATAAAATAATAATCGGCATTTTTAACAGATAATTCTTTTAAAATATTTTCTTTTGAGTATTGAGAGTTTACATACCAAACCCCTTTATCTTTCCAAAAATGACTGTAAGCTAAAGGGTAAACTTCTTCCATCAATTTAAAAAGAGTAGATGACTCTGAACTTAAAATAGACTTTAATTGTAAATTATCTGATAAATAAATCATATTAAAAAAAATAAAAAACTGCCATAGAATTCTTAATCTATAGCAGTTTTAATAATATAAAAAGTTTTAAAAATTACTCTTGATTTTCAATAGCAACTTTAATTTTTCCTTCTAGTTCTTCTGCTAATTCTGGGTTGTCTTTTATCAATCCTTTTACAGAGTCTCTTCCTTGTCCTAATTTTGTTTCTCCGTAGCTAAACCAAGAACCACTTTTCTTTACAATACCTAATTCTACAGCAATGTCTAAAATTTCTCCTACTTTAGAAATTCCTTCTCCGTACATAATATCAAATTCTGCAATTTGAAATGGTGGTGCTACTTTATTTTTTACAATTTTAACTTTTGTACTGTTACCAATAACTCTGTCTCCATCTTTAATTTGCGTTCTTCTTCTAATATCTAAACGTACAGAAGCATAAAATTTTAATGCGTTACCACCAGTTGTTGTTTCTGGATTACCAAACATTACACCAATTTTTTCACGTAATTGGTTAATAAAGATTACTGTACAGTTTGTTTTAGAAATTGTACCTGTTAATTTACGTAATGCTTGAGACATTAAACGTGCATGAAGACCCATTTTAGAATCTCCCATTTCTCCTTCAATCTCAGATTTTGGTGTTAATGCAGCAACAGAATCTATAACAACAATATCTATTGCACCAGATCTAATTAAATTATCTGCAATTTCTAATGCTTGCTCTCCGTGATCTGGCTGAGAAATAATTAAATTTTCTACATCAACTCCTAAATTTTCTGCATAAAATTTATCAAATGCATGTTCTGCATCAATAAATGCTGCAATTCCGCCAGCTTTTTGGGCTTCTGCAATTGCATGAATAGTTAATGTTGTTTTACCAGAAGATTCTGGCCCATAAATTTCTATAATTCTACCTCTTGGATAACCACCAACGCCTAATGCTAAATCTAAACCTAAAGAACCAGATGAAATTGCATCTACATCTTCTTTAACAACATCTCCTAATTTCATTACAGAACCTTTTCCGTAAGTCTTATCTAGTTTATCTAAAGTAAGTTGAAGCGCTTTAAGTTTTGCTGCTTTTTCTTTATCTACTGCCATAAATCGAACTCTATTTTTAATTTTAAAAAGTGAGACAAGTTACAAAAATATAAATTTATTTTTCCTAAAAAATAAACTACATTTTATACTATTTTTACCTAAAAAATTTAAACAATGAGTTCAAAAATATTTTTACAAAATAAGAATAGCAACATTGTAATTGAAAAAGGAGAATTAATAAGTTTTACAAAAGATAAAAAAGAATACATTCATCAAAAAGGAAATAAAGGTTGGCGTAATTCTGATGATGAAATGTTTCCGGTAATTGGCCCAACTGCCAAAAATAATTTTAGAGTACACACTAAAAACGGAGATGCTATTTTAGACCAACATGGTTTGTTACGAGAATTAGAATATTCTTTAGTTTCTTCGGATGAAAATTCTGCAAAATTTATTAAAAAATATACTAAAAATACACTTGTTAACAACAGTAAATTTCCTGTAAAATCTACCGAAGAAAATCTTTCTTGGCCTTTCAATTTTACTTTTGAAAAAGTTTTTACATTAAAAAATGATATTTTAACAATTGAATTTATCATTAGTTCTGATGAAGGAATGCCTTTTATGTTAGGTTATCATCCTGCATTTATGTTATCTGATACTGGTAACGAAATTTTAGAAGCTGGTACAGAAAAAATTACTTTAAAAGATGTTTACAAAGCTGGTTCTAACGCTTTTCCTGTTTTAGGAACTGATAAAATAATCTTAAAAAATATTGATAAAAACGATTTAGAAATATCAACCGAAGGTTTTAATAACTTTATGCTTTGGACAGAAGTTGACAACATGCTATGTATTGAGCCAATTACGCAATATACTTCTTACACAGATCAAAAATTTTCTGAAGAAAATATGTCTTTATCAACAGGAAAAAACACTTTTTCTGTAAACATAAAAGTGCTATAATTTGGCAGAAAAGCATCGTCATTTTATAATTCATAAACCCTGGGGAATGATTTCTCAGTTTGTAAATCCCGCAAAGCGGAAAAAAAAATTGTTAGGAGATTTATATGATTTTCCAGAAGGAACGATGGCAATTGGGCGTTTAGATGTTCCGTCTGAAGGTTTACTTTTATTAACAACCGATGGTAAAGTATCTGCAGAAATTAGATCTAATAAATACGAAAAAGAGTATTACGTACAAGTTGATGGTATTGTTACCGAAAAAGAAATAAAACAGTTAAAAAATGGTGTAGAAATTGGTTTTAATGGTAAAAAATACACTACAAAACCTGGTAAAGCTTTTATAATTGATGATCCTAAATTTCCTTTAAGAAGTCAGAAAATTAGAGACGAAAGACACGGACCTACAAGTTGGGTTTCTATTATTATAAGAGAAGGAAAATTTAGACAAGTACGTAAAATGACGGCTGCTGTTGGTTTGCCAACTTTACGTTTAATTCGTGTTAGAATTGGTGATATAAAATTAGACAATTTAGAAGTTGGTAATATTTTAGAAGTTGATAAGTTAATGTAACATTTATCACAAAAAAATTATAATCAACTTTATAATTTTGTGTTATGAACAATTCTAACACAACTTTATACATTGTAGCGGCAATAATTATTTTACACTTTTTAGTAGGTTTTGGTTATCTAATTTATAAGATGACTAAAAAGAAAGATACATAATTATTTATTCGATTTTTTTTGATGTTTATCAAAATACAAAGCACCTAATAACCCAAATCCTACAATTATACCGCCTAAACCATCAAAAAAAACATGAGTTTTAAAAATAGTATAGATTGATAAAAAAATTGATGCAATACTAATTGCTATTATAAAATACTGAAGCGGTTTACTCATAATTATTTTATTTACAATGTTTTATAAAAAATTAAGTCAATTTTACATTTGCATTAAACAACAAGTTATGTATAAATTCTAACTTTTTATAAACAGGTTTTGGTATTACAAAAGGATAAATATCTGGTAAACCCATAGCTCTATTTAAACTATTTGCTGCGGATGTTAAAGAGATACTTGCTTTAAATATTTGCTTAAAATTTTTAATTTTATATGGATTTTTAAATTTTAAAACTCTGTTGTTTAAAACTTCATTATTTTTATTTTTTATAGAAAAACCTATGTAATTTGCAGTTTCTAAAGTATCCATTATATGTAAATAATGCGCCCAAGTTTCTGCCCAATCTTCCCAAGGATGAGAAGCTGCATAACTACTTATAAACTCTGAATTCCAATTTGGTTTAATACCATTTTTATAATGATTTTCTAATGCTAAACCATAATCTAAACGCTCATCACCAAACAAAGATCTAAACTTATTAACATTTTTTTCTTTAAAAAGTAAAGGCCAATAATAATGACCAATTTCATGCCTAAAATGCCCTAATAATGTTCTATAAGGCTCGTTCATTTGTTTTCTTAATTGTTCTCTATGTACAGAATCTGCTTCTTTTAATATTATTGTAACAACTCCGTTTGCATGACCTGTTCTTTTATTTTCTTTATTATTTTCTGATAAAAAATCAAAAGCCAAACCTTCTATATGTAATATTTTAGACTTTAACGGTAATTTTAGTTGTAATAATTGGTAAACTAAACGATGTTTAGCTAACTCTAACCTTTTATATTTATCAAAAGCATCAATATTTGCTTTGTTTGGTATTTTTCTATTTAGATTACAAGCAACACAGAATTTATTTTTAGAAGAAGCATCTATTAACCAATTACAACTATTATGTTTATGATTAAAACAATAAGTAAGGTTTGATGTAATATTAGGTATAGAAAAATTATTAATTAAATAATTATAACCTAATGTACTCTTACATTTTTCGCAACTTTCGTTTTCGAAAAATATAATATGATTACACTTTGGGCAATTAAATAGCTTCATCTTTTTTTAATAATTTATTTTCTATCCATTCTAATATGTGGAATTCCGTCTTCTAAATATTCTTCTCCAACTTGAATAAATTGATGAGATTCGTAGAATTTTTTTAAATATTTTTGTGCGGAAATTGTAATTTTATCAACTTTAAAATGCTCTTTTACAGCTTTTATAGAAGCTTTCATTAAATCGTGTCCGTAACCATACTTACGTTCTTCTGCTACCACAACTACTCTACCAATACTGGCAAATTCAAAATAATCTCCTGGTTTAAAAATACGTGTGTAAGCTATAAGTTTATCCTCTTTTTTACCTAAAATGTGTAAAGATTTTTGATCTTTAAAATCTATATCTTGATATACACAATCTTGTTCTACCACAAAAACTTCTGATCGTAGTTGTAATATTTTATACAATTCTGTAGTAGATAATTCAGAAAAAGATTTCGTAATAAATTTCATAAAAAAATTTATAAGCTTTTTAACTAATTAACCAGCACAAGAAATTTTACCAACTCTGTTTTGATGTCTTCCACCTTCAAATTCTGTATTTAAAAAAATATCTACAAAACCTAAAGCTTGTTGTAAAGACACAAAACGTGCAGGTATTGTTAAAATATTTGCATTATTGTGTTGTCTTGTTAATGCTACCAACTCGTTATTCCAACAAAGAGCAGCTCTAATACCTTGGTGTTTATTTGCTGTCATTTGTGCACCATTACCAGAACCACATAAAATAATTCCCATTTCTGCTTTACCAGATTCTACAGCATCTGCAGTTGGATGTATTGCGTCTGGATAATCCATAGAATCGTTTGTATCGGTTCCAAAATTTAACACTTCATATCCTTTTTCTTCTAAATGTTTTATAATTTCGAACTTATATGCTGTTCCTGCGTGGTCATTACCAATGGCAATTGTCATAATAAATTGATTTTAATAGTGTTGTAAGCAACAAAAGTAAAGAAACTAAGGGTTATCAACAGTTATAAACAATCAAAATTTTATCTTTTTTAATAAACAATTAATTTTTAAGATGTTATCTATATTAAGCAAATGTTAAGAAGTATCAGTAAACTCTTAAAACTTTTTTTGGTAGATTAAAATATAATTACAATACAAGCAAGCTTTAGATATATGCAAATTTTTTTATAAGTTTTTGATAAAAGTTTATCAACATAAAATTTACATTTTGTTTACATAGATTTAGTTGTTAACTATTAAGATTTTTACGTTAACTACTGTTTATAACTATTGTTAATAACTCTATATTTTAATTGATTTTAAACATTTTAAACTACTAATAAGTTGTTCTTATTTTTTAATAAGTGATATATTAAAAGAAAAAAAGAAAAATTTATAGTAGCTATTAACACACTATTATAAACATAATTGTTTTTTAAAAATTTATAAAAGAAAAATAAATATAATATAGAATGTTTATAACTGTTTAAATCTAAAAAAAGAAAAGTAAGTTTTATTGTACTTAAAAAGTATGATATTTTTTTTAAAAGAAAAAAGGTAATAAAAACTAAACAGTTTTCTTTTCTACTCTTAAAGGGTAAAGTGAGTCTTTTTGTATTTCTACTGTTTGGTTTGTAGTTTCATCTTTATTTAAAGAAGTTTTTATGGTTACTACAGTAGCATAAATGCCTGCAATAAAGATAAAAAGGAATAAAGCTATAATTTTACGTAGATTTTTCATTTTAATAAGGGGAACTTCTTATTATATAGACGTTGTAAAAATTAAAATGTTACACAAAATTTAAGATTTTTTTAACTTTTTAAAGTAAAATTAAAAGAATACAAGTTCTTCTCTATTAAGTTTTATAGTAACTGTAAAAGTTTTTGTATACATTTGTGGCGTTGTTTTGTTATTTACATTGATAAATGTAACTTCTTCACTAATTAAAACAATGTTTCTAAATACGATGTAATAATTTAATTACGTGTATTTAGATGTAAATTATATAAGAGCCTGATATTTTATTGTATATAAATTGTAGATTTTTATTTTAATAATAAAGAAAAGCATCTCTATTTTAAAAATTTAAATTAATCAGTTAATAAATAGGCTTAAAAACAAATAACTAAATGCATTTTTTTATTGATAACTGTTTTTTAATACAAATTCAGGTTTAATAATTGTATTTTAGTATCAAACTAAACAGAAGTAAGAATAAATGAGTAGAAAGAAAAAAAGAATATTTAAAAAAAAAGGAAAAGTAATTAAAGACTTAACTAGAAATATTTTTAGAATTTTAAATGAAGACAGCGATAAATATTATAATTATAAACAAATTGCTGCAAAATTAAGTGTTACAGATACTGATGGTAAAAATCAGATTATAAAAAAACTTGCAGAGCTAACTGCAAACAAAAAAATAAAAGAAATTGATAGAGGAAAATTTCAAATAAATGCAGATAGAAAATACTCTGTAGGTGTTTTAGATATTACCTCTAACGGAAACGGATATTTTGTAACAGATGATTACGAAGAAGATATTTTTATCCCAAATGTAAATCTTGGTAAAGGTTTACATAACGATACCGTTAAAGCTTACGTATATAAAAAACGAAGCGGAAAAAAATTAGAAGCAGATGTTGTAGAAATTGTAGAAAGAGCAAAAACAGAATTTGTAGGAGTTTTACAAAAAAATAAAAATTTTGGTTTTGTAATACCAGATAGCAACAAAATGTATGCAGATATTTTTATATCGCAAAATAAATTAAATGGAGCAGAAGACGGAGATAAAGTACAAGCTACAATAACAGATTGGCCACAAAACTCTAAAAATCCTTTTGGTAAAATTACTAAAGTTTTAGGTAAACCAGGAGATCATAATACAGAAATGCATTCTATTTTATTAGAATATGATTTACCTTATGAATTTGAACCAGAAGTAGAAAAAGAGGCAGAAAATTTACCGATAGAAATTACTAAAGAAGAAATTGCTAAACGTAGAGATATGAGAGGCGATTTAACTTTTACTATAGACCCAAAAGATGCAAAAGATTTTGATGATGCATTGTCTTTTACAAAATTAGAAAATGGTAATTATGAAGTAGGAATCCATATTGCAGATGTATCGCATTATTTAGAACCAAACACTATTTTAGATGATGAAGCTTATAGCAGAGCAACATCTGTTTATTTGGTAGATAGAGTAGTACCAATGTTGCCAGAAATGTTAAGTAATGGTGTTTGTTCTTTAAGACCAAATGAAGAAAAACTAACATTTTCTGCAGTTTTTGAAATCAATAAAAAAGCCCAAGTAGTAGGCGAGTGGTTTGGTAGAACTGTAACCTATTCAGACCAACGTTTTGCGTATGAAGAAGCACAATCTATTATAGAAAATTGTAAATTATCTGATGACATTAAGCCATATACAATGCCTTTAGAAACTTCTATAATAGATAAAGAATACCAAGTTACCCCAGAAATTGTAGAAGCTACTTTGCAATTAGATAAATTAGCAAAAATTCTTCGTAAAAAAAGAATGCAACAAGGTGCTATTTCTTTTGATAGAGTAGAGGTAAAGTTTAATTTAGATGAAGAAGCAAATCCGGTTGGTGTTTATTTTAAAAAATCTAAAGATGCTAATAAATTAATTGAAGAATTTATGTTGTTAGCAAATAGAAAAGTAGCAGAATTTATTGGTTTTAATAAAGGAAAAGCAACTAATAAAACATTTGTGTATAGAGTACATGATGAGCCAGATGTAGAAAAATTGGCATCTTTACAAAACATCATAAGTAAATTTGGATATAAAATAAACACAGATACTAAAGAATCTACCTCAGAGTCTTTAAATCAGCTATTAAATGATGTAGAAGGTAAAGCAGAATCTAATATGATAGAAACTTTAACCATTCGTTCTATGTCTAAAGCTGTTTATACAACACAAAATATAGGTCATTATGGGTTGGCATTTGATTATTATAGTCATTTTACATCACCTATTAGACGATATCCAGATGTAATGACACATAGATTACTACAACACTATTTAGAGGGCGGAAAATCGCCAAAAGCAGATTCATACGAAGAAAAATGTAAACATTCTTCTAAACGAGAAGAATTGGCATCTAAAGCAGAAAGATCTTCTATAAAATACATGCAAGTTAAATACATGCAAGATCATAAAGATGAAATTTTTGATGGTGTAATTACTGGTGTTACAGAATGGGGAATTTATGTAGAAATATCTTCTAATAAATGTGAAGGTATGGTAAGAATTAGAGATATAAAAAGTGATTATTATATTTTTGATGAAAAACAATACGCAATAGTTGGGCAATCTACAAAACACATTTATCAATTAGGAGATGATGTTAAAGTTAGAGTTAAACATACAGATTTAGAAAGAAAACATTTAGATTTTTCTTTAATTGAAGATTAAATTTTATAATTTATTTGTAATAATATACCAATTATATGGTTTTATATATTGGTATAATTATTGATTTAAAAACCATAAATTTAAAAATGATGAAAAAAATAATTTATATATGTGTTTTATTATTAAGTTTTAATTTACAAGCACAATCTACGGTAACAAAAGTTTTAGGAGATTATAATATTTTAAAAGTTTATAATGGAATAGAAGTAGAGTTAATAAAATCTTCTGATCAAAAACTAGAAATTACAGGAGAAAAATCTGAAATGGTAAAAATTAAGACAGTAGATAATACTTTAAAACTGTCTTTGCCTTTTTCTTTAAAACCAGAAAATAACTCTGCAGATGGTAAAGTTTCTGTAAAACTATATTATAATAAAGATATTGCTGTTATAGATGCAAACGAAGGTTCTACTATTACAAGTAAAAATTTTATTCAAAATAAATTAGAAGTAAATGCACAAGAAAGAGCTTTTATAGATTTATCTGCAACAATTAAATATCTTAAGGTAAGAACTTCTTCTGGTGGTATTATTAAGTTAATTGGTAGTGCAGATAACCAAGAAGTAGATGTAGATTTATATGGTATTTATAATGGTTATGACATGAAAATTTCTGGAAATTCTAATGTAAAAGCTGGTACAGGAGCAAAAGCAGAAATTTTGGCAGGAGAAACTTTAAATGCAAAAGTAGGTTTTGGAGGGTCTATCTTTTACAAAGGTAACCCAGAGGTTATTAAAGATAAAAAAGTAATAGGAGGTACAATTCAAAAAAGGAATTAGGCTTTAAATAAGTTGCTATAATAACCTTTTTTGTATCTTTGTTTTTATAAAATAAAATAAAATGAACAGTTTAGCTATATATTTTGGATTTGTTAGTGGTCCTCAGATTGCAATAATAGTTGTAGTAATCTTATTATTATTTGGAGGTAAAAAAATACCAGAATTAATGAAAGGATTAGGTGGTGGTATTAAAGAATTTAAAAAAGCTGCTAAAGAAGAATCAGACGATAAATTAGAAGAAAAATAAAGATTATTTAGTATTTCTTTTAAAGAATAAAAAGCTCAATTTGTATACAAATTGAGCTTTTATTTTTTAAATTAAAAATTCCCCCAAATTTTTAATTCAATATTTAAGCGCTGCAAATATAGTTTGTAAAACTTATATTTTAATAAAATTTGTTGTAAACAGGAAGGTTTGGGATAAATGGGAACCTTATTTTATTAAATTTTCTAAAGAATTTTTAGAAAAACTTCTAGAAACCGGAATATCGAATGAAATGATATTAGATTTTAACAAGTAACCTCTTGCATTACCTTTTATATCTTTTATATAATTAGCATTTATAATATAAGATTTATGACAACGAATTATATTTTTATAGGTTTCTAGTTCATTATTTATTTTAGATAAAGTTACTCTTAGTATTTTTTCTTTTAAGTTTTTTTTATTGTCTGTTAAAATAAAAAAACTAGCATAATTACCTTCGGAAGTTATATAAACTAAGTCTGTAATTTTAAAACTTATTTTCTCTTTTTTGTTATCAGAATATATTGTTACAAACTCTTCTAAAACTACCTTGTTTTCTTTTTGTTTATTTTTAAGTGTATTAATAGTTTTTTCTGCTTTTTTCTTTCTTTTTTCTCTTAATTTTTTTTCATTAAAAAAGACAAAAAATACAATAGGTAACGTACCTACTAAGTAAGAGTAAGATAAATATCTAAAATAATTTATACTTCTAAAAGAATGAAAATTTTTAAAAAGGTTGCCTAAATACCAAAGACTACTACCAATTATAAAAACACCTATTATTATTAAAAATAAACTTCTACCAATAGTCCAATTATCTTCATGAAAATATTTTTTTAAAAAAATAGGAGGAATAAAAAGAATAAAAAAGATGCCTAAAAAAGTAATAAAACCTATAAAAGCTGTGTATTCTAATACTAATTCTGTGAATGAAGAAAGATAAAAAGGCCTAAAAAAGTATAAGAATAAGAAAATAAATATTCCCATAGATATACTAACCTTAAATTTAAATTTAATTGAAGGATTAAAATAATAAGGTGTAGAAAGCCAATAAAATAACTTCTTCATAAAGATTAAATTAATGAATTAGTTTTTCTAATTCTTCTTTTTTAAAATTTCTAGAAACGGGTATTTCTATTAAAATTTTATTAGATTTTAAGAAATATCCTCTTGCGTTTCCAGAAATAGAGTTAATAAAATATGTATTTACAATATAAGATCTGTGGCAACGTATAACATTGTTATAACTTTCTAATATTTCATTTATTTTTGTTAAAGTTATTCTTAGTATAATTTCTTTTAAATCTTTTTTATATTCAGTTAAAAGAAAAAAACTAGCATAATTACCTTGCGAAGTAACATAAACTAAGTCTTGAATTTTAAAACTAATATTTTCTTTTTTATTTTCAGAATATATAATAATAGATTCTTCTGTAACTATTTTTTCTTCTTTTACTTGATACTTTTTTAAAGTATTAATTTTTTCTGCTCTTTTTTTTCTTTTATCTCTAACATTTCTTTCATTAAAAAAAGTGAATAAAATAACAGGAAATGTACCTAAAAGGTAGACAAAAAATAAATATCTAAAATAGCCAATACTACCAAAACCATAATAACTTCTATATAAGTTACCTAAATACCAAAGAGAACTACCATTAATAAATAATCCAATTTTTATTAAAAATAAATTTCTACCAATAGTCCAATTATCTTCATTAAAATAATCTTTAAATAATAGGGGAGGTATAGTAAGTACAAATAATACTGCTAAAAATGTAATAATACCTATAAATGCAGTATATTCTAGTTCTAATCCAACAAATAAGGATATATAAAAAGGTCTAAAAAGGTATAAAAAGAGGAAAACAAATGCCCCCATAAATATACTTACTTGAAACTTAAACTTTAAAGAGGGATTAAAATAATAAGGTATTGATAGCCAATAAAATATTTTTTTCATAAAAAACTCGTGGTCAATCTTCTATACTATATTTTTACTGCTGTACCAGACGCTGTAACCATTAACATTCCTCCGTTAGGACCAACAGTTTCGTAATCTAAATCTACACCAACAATGGCATTTGCACCTAATGATAGTGCTATTTCTTGCATTTCTTTAAGAGCAGAATCTTTAGCTTCTCTTAAAACTTTTTCATAAGAACCAGATCTACCACCAACAATATCTCTAATTCCTGCAAAAAAATCTTTAAAAATATTAGCACCAATAATGGTTTCTCCAGTTATTATTCCTAAATATTTGGTAACAGGTTTATTTTCTATAGTTGGTGTTGTTGTAATTATCATGATTAATCATTTTTTTCTTTAAGTTTTGCATTTTTCATGGCTTCACCAATTTGATTACTTGCCGTAAAACTTGCAACCATATCATTTAACATTTGGCTACCTGCTTGTGGTGAATTTGGTAACAATATTAAATTACTATTTGTTTCTTGCCCTATAGATTGTAAAGTATCATAATGTTGAGTAACAACAATTAAAGCCGAAGCTTCTTGAGAGTTAATACCAACTTTATTTAACACTTCTACAGATTCCTCTAATCCACGTGCAATTTCTCTTCTTTGGTCTGCAATACCTTGTCCTTGTAAACGTTTACTTTCTGCTTCTGCTTTAGCACGTTCTACAATTAATATACGTTGTGCATCTCCTTCATATTGTGCAGCAGTTTTTTCTCTTTCTGCAGCATTAATTCTGTTCATAGCTTCTTTTACTTGTGCATCAGGATCTATATCTGTAACTAATGTTTTAATTATATCATAACCATAAGTCATCATAGCATCATTTAATTCTGATTTTACAGCTATGGCAATATCATCTTTTTTTACAAAAACGTCATCTAATTTCATTTTTGGAACTTCTGCTCTTACAACATCAAAAACATAAGAAGTAATTTGATCATGCGGATAATCTAATTTATAAAAAGCATCATAAACCTTATCTTTTATTACTTTATATTGTACAGAAACTTTTAATTTTACAAAAACATCATCTAAAGTTTTAGTTTCTATAATTACATCTAACTGTTGTATTTTTAAACTTAATCTACCTGCAATTCTTTGTACACCAGGTACTTTTAAATGAAAACCAGATTGACGGATGCTTGTAAATTTTCCAAAAGTTTCTATTATTGCAGCGGTTTGTTGTTTTACAATAAAGTAAGAAGCAAAAAGTATTAACCCGATAAGAATTATAATAATAAATGGAATTGTCATAAAATTAGAATTTAAAAAGAAAAATGTATGTAAATATAGTAATTTTAAGTAGTGTATTATTATTAGTTTTTTTATTTAAATGTTACATTTTACAAAAAAACCTATTAATATTATTAACAGGTTTTTAAATTTTGTATTTATTCTAATTCTGGTTCAAAAAATTTATAGATTTTTTTGTTGTATTTAATCCACTTATTATATTTTTTTTCTGATAATAAATTTTTCATAGAATTAATTAATTTATCATCTTCTGCTTTAAGTGTTTTAGAAAAAGGTTTTAAATCATCAATCATTTTTTTCTGAACCTTTGCTTGATCTGAATAATCGCCAGTTTTTCTTGCATTTTTTTGGAAATTATCAATCATATCTTTACTACTATTAATTAAGAAACTATTTATTCTAACTATATCTTTAGTATCTTTATTATATTTAGTTAAAATATCAGAAAATTCTTTACCTTCTTTTGATGATAATTTTACACCCGTTTTTTTTGCAGCTTTTTCTATATCATAAGTAACAATACCTAAATATTTTTCTATCGGAAAATCTGGTTCTGGTATTTTTTGTTCTGTTTGTGGTTGCATCATTTGTCTTTGGCGCTGTCTATTATAACCATAACCAGAATATTGTGCTTGTATATTAAAAGCACAAAATAGAACAAAAAGAAGGATTATTTTTTTCATAATTATAGTTTTTCTATTGCGTTTTCTAATCTTATGATAGTTTCTTGTTTACCTATCATTGCAATAATATCAAATAAATGCGGGCCAGCCAATTTACCAACCAAAGATAAACGTAAGGGTTGCATTACTTTACCAAAACCAATTTCTTTGGCAGTAATCCATTCTTTAATTTCTTTTTCTGTATTTTCTGATGAAAAATCTTCAATTTTATTGATAACATCAATTAATTCTTTCATCAATTCTGCTGTACCTTCTTTCCAATTTTTCTTTGATGCTTTTGCATCGTATTCTTTTGGTGTTGAAAAAAAGAAATTAGATAAATCCCAAAAATCATTTACAAAAACAGCTCTTTCTTTTATTGATGAAACTACTTTTAAAACAAATTTTTTGTCTTTTGTAATTCCTTTCTCAGCCAAAATAGGTAAAAACAATTCGGTAAGTTCATCATCAGACTTTGTCTGCATATATTGTTGATTAAACCATTTTGTTTTGTCTGGACTAAATTTTGCTCCAGATTTACTTACTCTTTTTAAATCGAAAGAATGTATTAATTCTTCTAAAGAAAATATTTCTTGTTCTGTTCCAGGATTCCATCCTAAGAAAGCTAACATGTTTATAAAGGCATCAGAAAAATAACCATCTTCTTTATATCCACGAGAAATATCACCAGAAACTTCATTTGTATATTCTAAAGGAAATACCGGGAAACCTAATTTATCTCCGTCTCTTTTACTTAATTTACCTTTACCAACTGGTTTTAAAATTAAAGGTAAATGTGCAAATTTAGGTGCGTCCCAACCAAAAGCCTTGTATAATAAAACATGTAAAGGCATTGATGGTAACCATTCTTCACCACGAATAACGTGCGTAATTTTCATTAAATGATCATCTACAATATTTGCTAAATGATATGTTGGCATTCCGTCTCCTTTAAATAAAATTTTATCATCTAAAGTATTTGTATCAATTTTAATGTTTCCACGTATTTCATCCTCCATAAGTAATGTTTCATCTTGTGGAGATTTAAATCTGATAACGTAATTTTCGCCAGTATTTATTTTTGCTTCTACTTCTTCTTTTGGTAAAACCAAAGAGTTTACCAAATTGCCACCATTTCTATTATGCCAATTGTATATAAAAGTTTTACCTTCTGCTTCGTATCCTTTTCTGTGAGCATCTAATTGTTCTGCTGTATCAAAAGCATAATAAGCCCAACCAGAGTTTATTAAAATATCTGCATACTTTTTGTACAATTCTTTACGTTCTGATTGTCTGTAAGGACCAAATTTTTCGTTAGTATTTGGGCCTTCATCAAATGGAATGTTACACCATTTTAAAGCATCAATTATATATTGTTCTGCATTTGCTACATAACGAGTTTGGTCTGTATCTTCTATACGTAACACAAAAGTTCCGTTATTTTTTTTAGCAAATAAATAATTATATAAAGCTGTTCTTACACCACCAATGTGTAATGGTCCTGTAGGACTTGGTGCAAAACGAACACGAACGTTAGATTCCATTTTGTTTTAATTTTTTGATAGAACAAAGATAGTTTTTAAAAGAGAAAACAGAAATTAGAGAAAAGAAAAATGAGTTTAATTATTTATTGTTATTAATTTTCAATTTTTATAAAACTGATTTTTAAAACTTTTTATAAACACCCACAGATAAAGCAACTTGCTTTGCTACATTATTTCCAAAGAAAGCTGCGGGTAAACTTGCTGTAACTCCAAAATTATCAGAAAATTCTCCAATAGCTTTTATACCAACAACTCCATACTCTTGATTGTTTATATATAAAGAGGTAATTAAATTTTTATCAGACAAAATAATATCTCCGTTATTAAAAGACTTTTCTATATCTAAAAAACCAATTAACCAAAAATTCTTTAAAATTTTGTTACCATATTCTCCACCAAATTTAAAATTAGAACTGTAATTATTTGTTCTGATTTTTGCTCCAATAAAAGTTTGCAAATAAGATTTTTTAAAACTTTTACCAGATAAAAATAGGGGAGTAAAAGTAAAAGCATCGTAACCCGTTCTTATTCCAGAATTTTTATAAAAAGAACTTGTATTTGTTTCTAGAGATAATTGACCAGAAAACAACCAATCTTTTTTATAAAAATTATGTTTTACACCAATTTCTAAATTTCCTAAACTTGTTTTATTATCATTTATATTTTGGCTACAATCTCCTATACAATCAACAGCAGGATCAATGTAATTTAAATTGTTTACAGAAATTAATTTTAAAGGTATGTTTACCAATAAAGTTGTGTTGTTTGTAATTCCGTATTCGTTATAAAGTTGAATTGTGTTGTCAGATATTTTTCCGTTGATAGAATAATCTGGATAACCAAAAAATTCGTTATAATTAGATATTGTTGATAAAGATATTTGTGTGTAGAAATCTCCTTTTTTTTGAGTCCAAGGTCCTTGAGAGAAAACAGAAATACTTAATAATAAAAGTAGAAATTTTGGTAATTTTTTCATTTTAATTGATTTTTATTAATTAGTAACATTTATTGTTAATAACTTACAAAAAATCGTTTTAACAAATATTTGATTGTGTATCAACGTAAAAATACTATTTTTAATAGTTAATTATGGCAGAATTTAAACAAATAGAGGAGAAGTTACACCAGTTTACTAGAAAATATTACACTAGTGAGTTGATAAAAGGAAGTATTTTATTCTTTTCTTTTGGTTTATTGTATTTATTATTCACTTTATTTTTAGAATATTTTTTATGGTTAAAACCTTATGCTAGAACCATATTATTTTGGCTTTTTTTATTGGTAGAATTATTTTTATTAATACGTTTTATTTTTGTTCCAATTTTTAAATTAGTTGGTTTAAGAAAAGGTATTTCTTTTGAAGAATGTTCTAAAATTATTGGAAACCATTTTCCGCAGGTTCAAGATAAATTATTAAACATTTTACAATTACAAAAATCTTTAGAAAAATCTGATTTATTAATAGCTAGTATCAATCAAAAATCACAAGAATTAGTACCAGTTCCGTTTGTAAAAGCTGTAGATTTTAAAAAGAATAAAAAATATCTAAAATATATAATTATACCTATTTTAATATTTATAATTAATTCATTATCAGGTAATAATGGTAAATTAACACAAAGTTTACAACGTGTTGTAAATCATAATATTACATACAATCCGCCAGCTCCTTTCAATTTTATTCTTAAAAATACAGATTTAAAAGTTATACAAGGAAAATCAATTTCTATTTTGTTTGAAACTAACGGAAAAGTATTACCTAAAGAAGCTTATATCCATTTTAATAATGAAAAATATTTATTAGAAAATAATGATTTAGGTTCTTTTTCATATTTATTTTCTGATGTTCAACAACCAATCAATTTTTATATTGAAGCTAACGGAATTCAATCTCAAAATTATACTGTTGATGTAGTTAAAACACCAACAATAAATAATATATCATTAGAACTAAACTATCCAAAATATTTAAATAAGAAAAATGAAGTTATAGAAAATTCTGGTAATATTTCTGTTCCAGAAGGTACAGTTATTACTTGGCAAGTTACTACAAATCAAACAGAATCTTTATCTTTTTTAAACAATGATAAAAGAAAATATTTTGATATTGTTACTAACAATGTTTTTAAATATTCTCAAAAAATTTATAACTCTTTAGATTATCAAATATCGTCTTCAAATAATAATTTAAAAGATTTTGAAAATTTAAATTTTTCTATTGATGTTATAAAAGATGAATTTCCAACAATTTCTGTATCCTCTAATTTTGATGAAACTAAACGTGGAACATCAGAATTTGCTGGTCAAATTTCAGACGATTATGGTTTAAATAAATTAGAGATTATTTATTACGATGATAACAATTCAGAAAATAAACATTCTATTAATCTTGATATTTCAAAAGAAAACATTCAAACTTTCTTCTACCAATTTCCTGATGGTTTAAATTTAATAGAAGGAATAAATTATGAATTCTTTTTTCAGATTTCTGATAATGATGCTGTAAATGGTTTTAAGAAGTCTAAAAGTAAAGTTTTTAATTTTAAAAAAAGAAGTAGAGAAGAAGTAGAGGAAGAGTTATTGAAGGAACAAAAAAATGCAATTAATAATATTGAGTCTACAGTTAAGGAACAAAAAAAGCAACAAAAATATTTAGATGAAGTAAAGAAAGATTTACAAACAAAAAAGAATATTAGTTGGAATGATAAAAATAAGATTGAAAATTTTGTAAAACGTCAGCAAGATTATAATCAAATGATGAATAAACAAAGTGAAAAATTACAAGATAATCTTGAAGAAATTAACGATGAAAATGAAGCTTTAAAAAATAAAAAAGAAGAATTAAAAAAGAGAATTGAAGAGTTAAAGAAGAACGAGAGACAAAAAAAGCTTTTAGATGAAATAGAAAAAATGGCCGAAAAGCTTAATAAAGAAGATTTAGTTAAAAAGGCTAAAGAATTATCTGAACAGAATAAACAACAAGAAAGAAGTTTAGAACGAATTTTAGAGCTAACAAAAAGATTTTATGTAGAGCAAAAGACGATGCAAATTGCTAATAAAATTCAAAATTTATCAGAGAAACAAAAAGAGTTAATTAATAAAACAGAAAATTCTTTAGAAAATCAAAAACAAATAAATCAAAATTTTAAAGCTATAAAAAAAGAAATTAAAGACCTTAATAAAGATAATGAGAAATTAAAAGAGCCATTAGGCTTACCAGATTTAGACGAAGAACAAAATAATATTGATAAAGATTTAGAAAAATCTGAGGAAAATTTGTCTAAAGATAATAAAGCATCAGCAAAAAAGAATCAAAAAAATGCTTCTCAAAAAATGAAAAATATGAGTAGTAAGATTCAACAATCTATGTTAAAAATGGAAGCTGAATCTATAGAAGAAAATATTGATGATCTAAGAAAAATATTAGAAAATTTACTTAATTTTTCTTTTAAGCAAGAATTATTAATGCACAAGTTTGAAGATATTTCTACAACACATCCAGACTTTGGTAACGACCTAAAAAAGCAAAATGATTTAAAAGTTTATTTTGAGCATATAGATGATAGCCTATATGTATTGTCTATGCGAGTTCCAAAAATATCATCTAAAATTAAAGAAGATTTATCTTCTACGCATTATAATTTAGATCAATCTTTAGATAACTTCTCCGAAAATTATTTTGATCATGGTATTTCTAATCAGCGTTATGTTATGAACTCTGTTAATAGTTTATCAGATTATTTAAGTAACATTTTAAATAATATGCAGAACAGTATGTCATTAAAAAGGGGTGATAAAAATAAAAATAATTCTAAAGAATTTAGTTTACCCGATTTGATAAAAAAACAAAATAAAATTTCTGATGATTTAAAAAAAGGTTCACAAAAAGGCAATAAACCTGATGATAAGGAAGGTGGAGAAAAAGAAGGAAATAAGGGTAAAAATAGTACTAATGGTAATAGTGGTTCTAACGGAAAAAATGGTAAAGAAGGTAATTCAGATATTCCATCATCCGAAGAACTAGATTCGGAGATTTATAAAATTTATAAACAACAAAGTATATTAAGACAAGAACTTCAAAATCAAATTGAAAATAATTCTGGTATTAATCCAGATTTTAAAAATGTTTTAAAATCTATGGAAGAGCTGGAAAATGATATTTTAGAAAAAGGTTTTAATACTGAAGTTCTTAATAATATTGAAAAATTAAATTATCAATTACTAAAGTTAGAAAATGCTAATTTAGAACAAGGTGAGGATAAAAATAGAAATTCTAAAGTGAGTTTAGATGTACAAAAGAAGCGTAATATTAAAGCAATTGAGTTTAAAAAGCAGTTTTATAATCAAACTGAAATTTTAAATAGACAATCATTACCTTTGCAACAAAATTATAAGATTAAAGTTAGAGATTATTTTTCTAATATAAAGGAAGATTAAAGATGATTACATTTAATTACGAAACAGATTTTAAATTATCTAATGAAAATATTATTGAAAATTGGATTGATACTGTTGTAGAAAACAATGAATTTACCATTGGTGAAATCAATTATATTTTTTGTGATGATGAATATTTACATAAACTAAATGTAGAGTTTTTACAACATGATACATTAACAGATGTGATTAGTTTTGATAATACTTTAGGGAATCTTATAAGTGGAGATATTTATATATCTGTAGAAAGAGTAGAAGATAATGCTAAAGATTTTAATGTTTCTTTTAATGAAGAATTACAAAGAGTTATGATTCATGGTGTTTTACATTACATTGGTTATAAAGATAAGTCTACAGAAGATATAAAAGCAATGAGAAAAGCAGAAAATGAAGCTTTATTGCTAATAAATAATTGATATTCAGTTTAATAATATAAAAAGTTTCACGTGGAACGTTAAGTAATGAGTTTATTTACAACAACATATGATGTAATTGTAGTAGGTGGAGGTCATGCCGGTAGCGAGGCAGCTGCAGCTGCAGCAAATATGGGTGCACACACTTTATTAATTACAATGAATTTGCAGAATATAGCTCAAATGAGCTGTAATCCTGCCATGGGAGGAATTGCAAAAGGACAAATAGTTAGAGAGATTGATGCTTTAGGAGGTTATAGTGCTATTGTTACAGATAAGACAGCTATTCAGTTTAAAATGCTAAATAAATCTAAGGGTCCTGCTATGTGGAGTCCTAGAGCTCAATCAGACAGAATGCAATTTGCAGAATGCTGGAGAACAATGTTAGAGCAAACAGAAAATTTAGATTTTTATCAAGATTCTGTTAATGGTTTATTGTTTGATGAAGATAAAATTGTAGGTGTAAAAACAGCTTTAGGTTTAGAGATTAAAGCAAAAACTGTTGTTATTACTGCTGGTACTTTTTTAAATGGATTGATTCATATTGGAGAAAAAACATTTGGTGGAGGTAGAGCAGGTGAAGGAGCTTCTACAGGAATTACTGAAGATTTAGTTGCTATAGGATTTGAATCTGGTAGAATGAAAACAGGTACACCTCCTAGAGTAGATGGTAGATCTTTAGATTATTCTAAAATGATTGAGCAACCAGGTGATGAAATAACTGAGAAGTTTTCTTATTTACCAACAACTATTTCTTTAAAAAAACAAAGATCTTGTTACTTAACTTATACAAATTTAAAAGTACATAATTTGTTAAGAGAAGGTTTTGATAGATCACCAATGTTTAATGGTCGAATTAAATCTACCGGACCAAGATATTGTCCTTCTGTAGAAGATAAAATTAATCGTTTTGCTACTAAAGATAGACATCAAATTTTTGTAGAACCAGAAGGTTGGACAACTTGTGAGATGTATGTAAATGGGTTTTCAACATCATTACCAGAAGATATACAAGATAAGGCTATAAGATCTATAGCTGGTTTTGAGAATGTAAAATTCTTAAGATATGGTTATGCTATAGAGTATGATTATTTTCCGCCAACACAATTGACTCATTCTTTAGAAACAAAACTAGTCAAGAATTTATTTTTTGCTGGTCAGATTAATGGAACTACTGGTTATGAAGAGGCAGCTGCACAAGGTTTAATGGCAGGTGTAAATGCCGCTTTAAAAGTGCAAGAAAAAGAACCTTTTATATTAAAAAGAAATGAAGCTTATATTGGTGTTTTAGTAGATGATTTAATTACTAAAGGTACAGAAGAACCTTATAGAATGTTTACATCAAGAGCAGAATACAGAACTTTGTTAAGGCAAGATAATGCAGATTTAAGATTAACACCAATAGGTTATAAATTAGGTTTAGCGTCTAAAGAAAGATTAGATAGAGTTATTAAAAAGCAAGAAAAAGCAGATTTACTTGTTCGGTTTTTAGAAAAAACTAGTGTTAAGCAAGAAGAGATAAACCCAATTTTAGAAGCAAAAAATTTGGCATTAATTAATCAATCTATGAAGCTTTATAAAATTGCTGCAAGACCACAATTAGAGTTTTCTGATTTTAAAAATCTAGTGAAATTAAATAAGTTTCTACTAGAAAATGATATTGATAAAGAAGTAATAGAGCAAGCAGTTATTCATTTAAAATACTCTGGTTATATTGCAAAAGAAAAAAGTAATGCAGATAAATTAAATAGATTAGAGAATGTAGTTATTCCTTCTTCTTTTGATTATCAAAAAGTAAAATCTTTGTCTTTTGAAGCAAGAGAAAAGTTAAGTAAAATTCAACCAACCACTATCTCTCAAGCAAGTAGAATTAGTGGAGTTTCACCAAGTGATATTTCTGTATTATTGGTTTATATGGGTAGATAGTTTAATTGTAATTTAAAGAATGTTCCTCGTGGAACAAATTAATTTTTATTACAAAAAAATGTATTTTTTAATTCCTGCTTAGGCAGGAATTTCAATTTTAAGATGATTAGAAATGAATAAGAAAATTGATTTTTATAAAGATTTAAATCCTTTTTTAGAGTGTAAAGATTTTACTGTTTCAGGAGAAGTTTATCAGGTTAAAAAGAATAATGAATTTGATATGTTGGTTACAGTTCCTATTCCTAAAAATTTAGGTAATTATTATAAAAGCGAAGATTATATTTCTCATACAGATTCTAAAAAATCTTTGTTAGATAAAGTTTATCAGGCTGTAAAAAATATCACACTAAAAAGAAAATTGAATTTAATTAATTCGTTTAATACAGAATCTAAAAATATTTTAGATGTTGGAGCAGGAACAGGTGATTTTTTAAAGGTGTGTAAAAATAATTTTTGGAATGTTTCTGGAATAGAACCTAGTTTAGATGCTAGAAATATTGCAAAGAAAAAAGATGTTTTTTTACATGAAAATCTTTCTGAATTTAAAAACATAAAGTTTGATGTAATTACACTTTGGCATGTTTTAGAACATGTAGAAAATCTATCAGAATATATTTCTACGTTAAATAGTTTACTTGCTAAAAAAGGAAAATTAATAATTGCTGTACCAAATTTTAAAAGTTACGATGCAAATTTTTATAAACAGTATTGGGCAGCTTTTGATGTTCCTAGACATTTATGGCATTTTTCTCAATCATCAATTTCTAAATTATTTTCTTTAGAAAATATGATAGTAGAAAAAACTTTACCTATGAAATTTGATGCTTATTATGTTTCTCTTTTAAGTGATAAATATATGTCTGGAAAAATGAAACCTTTTAAATCTTTCTATAAAGGTTTCGCTTCTAATTTTAAAGCAAGAAAATGTAAAGAATATTCTTCTTTAATTTATGTTATAAAAAAGAAATAAAATTTGGATTTCTTTGTAATGTTTATCAAGCCTTTAAAATTAATTTTAAGGGCTTTTCTTATAGATAAAATTTTATTGTTCCTCGTGGAACAGTGATACTTTTTTTGTGTTTTTTAATTTTTATTAAAAGATTAAATAATAAAAATTCAGAAATATTTAAACACTAGAGTAGTGGTAACTATTTTTTAGAATGATTTCAATTTTTAAGAAACTATAAATTTTAATAATTATCACAAAAAAATAAAATGAATATATTGTATGAAAACGAAAATCTATTTATAAAGTTTTTGTTTAAGCTAGATTCTTTTTTTAAAACAAAAACATATCTAAATTATAAATGAAGATTAAAAAGTAGGAGAATATTAAAATTGAACTTTAAAATTGATAAAAAGTACATTTAATTAGTTAATGTCTTAAAAAAGCAGCTAAAAATCATTTTAAAAAACGTTATTAAAGTTAAAGTACTTGTATTATAGAAATACCTTAGAAAAAAAAGAAAACCTCTTAAAACGGATATTTTAAGAGGTTTTTTAATAATTTTTACTTATTAAAAAATATTTTATTATTGATTTTAATTATTTAATAAATAAACTCCGAATAAGGTTATCAAAAAATAGACACCTAAAGACATCGCTCCTGGATAATCTTTTGCAAGACGTTGCCCAATGAGCATAAAAATTAAACTAACCGCAGAAAGCTCAATTCCTAATAAAGCGATTTCTTTTATTTCTGAAGTGTAAATTTGATAAACTCCAATTATCATTAAAAGAGAAGCAACAATTTCTACAAGCAAAAGAATGGCTAATAGAAAAGGTACTTTGTTTTTTAAAGGTGATTCTTTAAAGTGCTCTTTTATAAAAAGGATATTTCCTGTCCAATCAGAAATTTTTTCGAATGCTGATATTACAAAAGTGATAATTAAAAACAATAAGATTAATATTTCTGTTGGATGATTAGAAAATAGTTTCATTTATATGTTTTATGTTTCTTATGTAATATAACTTAGCTTTCTAAATTATTAAACTGTTTCTAATACCTTTTCTTTAATTACAGTTTCTTTAACCAAACTTGTTTTTTTAACTAAACTTTCTTTAGCTAATTTTCTAGAAGCTGAAAAAGAATGTGCAGCTTCTCTATCGTATAATAACGTTTTTTTGTACATCATAAGTATTTGTTTTTTTTGTTAATTATTTATTCACTAAAAGCTTGGTCAACTGGTTCCCAAAGCTCTATTTTATTTCCTTCGTTGTCTAAAATCCAACCAAATTTTCCGTAATCGTATTCTTCTATTTCACCTACAATTGTTACACCTTCTTTTTTTAATTCAGCCAATAATTCAACTAAATTTTCAACTCTATAATTAAACATAAAGTCTTTTTTAGAAGGTTCAAAATATTTGGTTTCATTATCAAACGGACTCCATTGAGTGGTGCATTTTTTTCCGTTTTCATCTTTCCACCAAAAAGTACAACCCCAATCGTCTGTATTAAAACCCAAATGGTTTTTATACCATTCTTTAGTTGCTTTAGTATCTTTAGATTTAAAAAATAAACCACCAATTCCTGTAACTCTATTTTTCATCTTTATTTCTTTTTAATGTTTGTTTCGTAAATATCTATCCATTCTTTAACTGTTAATTTTTTACATAATTCTGCAATTAAATCAAACGGAATTTCTTCTATTTTTTTAAATCTGATACAACTTTTACCCATATCTAATTTAAGTTTACAATGCTTTGGGTATTCGTTTACAAACCAATCATGTATTTCTGAAACAGCATAAATACCGCTATGATATAAATTAATAGAATTTTTTTGCGAAGCAAAACTCATAAAAGGTAATGGTTCTTCTGGTTTACAATGATAACCATCAGGATAAATTTCATGTGAAACAAAGTAGCCAATCATACCGTATTGTATACCTTCTGTAAAACCCTTTGGTAGGTTTTCTTTAATTGTTTTTCTAAGTTTATTTAAAGCGTTTTTACGCGCTTCTGGTACTTGATTAATGTAATCTTCTGGAGAAATAGCTTTGTATTGCATAACATCTTATTTTGATATCTACAAGTTAGCAAAAATTTGCTTTAATTTTATTTACAATAGTTTGTGCAAGTCTTGCTTTACTTTCTATTGTCCAACCGGCAACATGCGGACTTAATAAAACATTTTCTGATGCTATTAAATACTTAAAAGCTTCTGGCATCTCTACTGCGCCAGATGTAACATCTTTTTTAAAAAGGTTTTCAAAAGAAGATTTTTCATATTCTAAAACATCTAAACCAGCACCCAAAATTTTACCAGATTTTAAAGCATTTACTAAATCTTTTGTTATTACAGCAGAACCTCTTGCTGTATTTAGTAACCAAAAATTCTTTTTAAAACCATTGATAAATTCTGTATTTATCATGTTTTCTGTTAATTCTGTTTGTGGTGTATGTAAACTTAAAACATCTGCTTTTTCTTGTAATTCTTTTAAAGAAACTTGTTTACAATTTGCATCACCTACATTTTGTTTTATGTCGTAACATAGTACATCAACATCAAAACCACGTAGTTTTTTTGCAAAAGATTTACCCATGTTTCCGTAGCCAATTAAACCAACAGTTTGTCCGTCTAATTCAATTCCACGGTTTTCTTCACGCAACCATTTACCGTTTCTAACCTCGTTATCAGCTTTATTTAATTTATTAAAAAGCGATAAAAGCATTGCTAAAGAATGCTCGCCAACAGCATTTCTATTACCTTCTGGGGCTGCAATTAATTTAATATTTTTTTCTGTAGCATACTCACAATCAATGTTTTCTAACCCAGCACCAACACGGCCAATAAATTTTAAATTTTTGGCTTTATCTAAAAAATTTTTATCTATTTTAAAACGACTTCTAATAATAAAACCATCATACAAATCAATTTTAGCTTCTATTTCTTTTTTAGAAGAAGTGTAATCCTCATCATTTGTAAAACCTAAATCATTTAATTGATTTATTAAAAGAGGATGATTAGAATCTAGATGAAGTATTTTCATTTAATACTGTTCTTTTTCATTAGGGAAATCGCCACTTTTTACATCATCAATATAAGTTTCAAAAGCTCCTGTCATATCCTTATATAAATCTAAATAACGTCTTAAAAATCTTGGATGAAATTCATGTGTCATTCCAATCATATCATGCGTTACTAAAACTTGTCCGTCAACACCATTACCAGCACCAATACCAATAACCGGAATTGAAATTGCTTCTGCTACTTTTTGAGCTAATTTAGCTGGTACTTTTTCTAAAACCAAGGCAAAACAACCTATACGTTCTAACATTAAAGCATCTTCCATTAATTTTTCTGCTTCTTCTTCTTCTTTTGCTCTAACTGTATAAGTACCAAATTTATAAATAGATTGTGGTGTTAAACCTAAATGTCCCATTACAGGGATTCCTGCATGTAAAATACGCTTAATAGATTCTTTAACTTCTTTACCACCTTCTAATTTTATAGAATGTCCGCCAGATTCTTTCATAATTCTAATTGCAGAACGCAAAGCTTCTTTTGGGTCAGATTGATAACTACCAAAAGGCAAATCTACAACTACTAAACATCTATTAATTGCTCTTACAACAGAACTTGCATGATAAATCATTTGATCTAAAGTAATAGGTAATGTAGTTTCATGCCCAGCCATTACGTTAGAAGCAGAATCTCCTACTAAAAGCACATCTATACCAGCACCATCTAAAATTTTTGCCATTGTAAAATCATAAGCAGTAAGCATGGAGATTTTTTCTCCATTTTTTTTCATATCTACAAGAGATTTTACGGTAATTTTTTTATATTCTTTCTTTGCTGCTGACATACTTTTTTTGTGTTTATAAGATAGTGCAAATGTAAGGATTATCGGTAAATATTTAAAGAGGTATTATTTAGTTAATCTTAAATTAAGATTAAAATTTTATTTATTTATAAATTTTTTGTTCTAAAAATTATAAAACCTATAATTATTTAGGAATTTTATGCGCTTAAGAAGAAATGTTTTAAATATTTCTGTTTTCAAATAATAACAAGTAGAAATACAATAAAAATAACATTATATTTGGTGTTTATTTTTAGAATGATGGAGGATCAAATTGTGTTAAATACAGATAAATGGATTGATAATTATGCAGATTATATGTATAATTACGCCATTACTCGTGTAAATAATAGCGATTTAGCCAAAGATTTGGTTCAAGAAACTTTTTTTGCGGGATTAAAATCTGCTAAAAATTTTCAGGGGAAATCTACAGAGAGAACTTGGTTAGTTTCTATTTTAAAAAGAAAAATTATAGATCATTATAGAAAAATAAATTCTAAAAAAGGAAAAGCCGAAGTTAGAATGAATTTTTATGATGAAGGAGAAAATGAAGGTAATTGGTTAGAAGAAAGAGTGCCACAAAGTTGGGATAATCAATCGGAAAAATTAATTGAAAATGAAGAGTTAAAAAATCAATTAGATCTTTGTATAGATAAATTACCAGAAAAATATGCTATGGTTTTTAGAATGAAAACAATACAAGAGTTTGAAACAGAAGAAATTTGTAAGGAGTTAGATATTACAGCGTCAAATTTATGGGTTATCATACACAGAGCAAGAACACAGCTTAGAAAATGTATGGAAGATAACTGGTTTAATATTTAGAAAATGTTTAAGAGCTTAAAACTTACTTGCGACCAAGCCACAACCATATGTGATAAAAATCAATATGGCGAAGCTTCTTTATTAGATAAAGTGAAATTAAATATTCATTTTATAACTTGTAAAATCTGTTTTAAATATACCAAACAAAACATGACGCTTACAAAACTGTATAAAGGTCATGCGAAAAGGTGTAAAGAAATGAAACATTGTTTAAGCGATGAAGAAAAGAATGCCCTAAAAAGAGAACTAGAAAAAATAAATAAATAAAAGATTTTTGGTGATTTAGTAAAATCACATTTTTTTGATTTTTTGTTAGATTGAAACGGAATTTATAGAAATATAGATTCCGTTTTTTTGTACTTTTGATATTCCTTTACTCTCAGGCGCAGTTGAGAGTTCTTATAAAAATTTAAAAAGGTTTTGGCTGCGCACAACCAACTATAAAATGCATTTCTTACCAGAAAATATAGATAATTACGTTGTAAATCACTCTCAACAAGAACCAAAAATTTTACAAGAATTAAGTAGAGAAACTTGGCAAAAAGTTTTGAATCCAAGAATGTTAAGTGGTGCTTTTCAAGGTAGAATTTTATCAATTATTAGTAAATTAATACAACCAAAAACTGTTTTAGAAATTGGTACTTACACAGGGTATTCTGCTTTGTGTTTGGTAGAAGGTTTATCATCCGAAGGAAAAATTATTACTATTGATAAAAATGAAGAATTAGAAACTCTACAAAATAAATATTTTACAAAATCTGGTTATAGAAATCAAATAGAACAATATGTAGGTAATGCATTAGAAATTATTCCTAAAATTGATGCAAAATTTGATCTAGTTTTTATTGATGCAGATAAATCTAACTACATTAATTATTTTCATTTAATTATTGATAAAATGAATTCTGGCGGAATTATTTTGTCTGATAATGTTCTGTGGAGTGGCAAAGTTGTAGAAGAATTAAACCCTAAAGATAAAGACACAAAAGTACTTTTAGAGTATAATAAATTGTTAAATGAAGATAGTAGAATAGAAACTGTTTTGTTACCAATAAGAGATGGATTAACAATAAGTAGGGTAAAATAAATTTACATATTTCGTTTAATAGGCCCTGTAATATCGTCTATACTATCCTTAACTTCAGAAATTTGTTTGTTAATATCTTTAGTAAGATCTGTATCTATACCGTTTTTGGTAGCGCTATCGTTAATTTCTTTTTTAATATCATTTGTAGCATCTTTAATTTGACGCATCCCTTTTCCTAAGCCTCTAGCAATTTCAGGAATTTTATCTGCACCAAATAACATTACCACAATTAACATGATAACCATTATTTCTGGACCACTAATAAATAAAAATACTGTATTCATACAATACAAAGGTAAATATTTATTCAATATATAATCTTTACAAAACAAAATATTTGTAGTTTAGAAAAAAATATATTTTAAAAACAGTTTATAATGTTAAAAAGAGTATTGATAGTTTTTTTTATAACTATCTATTTTACAAGTTGTAAGGTTGTTAAATTAACTAAAAGTATTGATAAAAAAATAACCACTTCTTTTTTTGATAATCAATTTACAGGTATTTATATTTATGATATAGAGGCAGATAAAGTTTTATATAACCATAATGGAAATAAATATTTTACACCTGCAAGTAATGCAAAAATTTTTACCCTTTTTACAGGTTTAGAAATGTTATCAGATTCTGTACCTGCTTTTAAATATGCTATAAATAAAGATACAATTACAATTTTACCAACAGGAGACCCAACACTTTTTCATCCTTATTTTAAAGATAGTACAGCTTTTAAAATGATGAAAAATTATAAAAAAGTAAATTTAATTACCAATAATATTTCTGATAAGAGATACGGACCAGGTTGGGCTTGGGAAGATTTTGATAGCTATTTTAGTCCAGAAAGAAGTGCTTTGCCAATGTATGGAAACGTGCTTACCATCCAAAATAAAGATTCATTAAATATTGCTCCGATTTTTTTAAAAAAACAGTTAAAAATTACAGACAAAGGTTACGGAAGAAAAGAGTTGTCTAACTCTTTTTACTTTGATAAAAATAGGAAGAAAGAAACAGAAATTCCTATGATTATAAACGATTCTTTACTTTTAAATCTTTGGAACGACATTTTGCCTAACAAAGTAAATATTATTAAAAAAACACCATTAAAACCCTCTGTAATTGCATATAGTATACCTACCGATACTTTGTATAAAAGAATGATGGAAGTAAGTGATAATTTTTTGGCCGAACAAATTTTAATTTTGGCATCATCAACTTTGTCAGATACCTTAAGTTCTGCAAATGCTAGAAAACATGTACTAGAAAATCAATTAAAAGATTTGCAACAAAAACCACGTTGGGTAGATGGTTCTGGATTAAGTAGATACAACTTATTTACCCCAAACTCTTTTGTAGAAGTTTTAACTAAAATGTATCAAAAAATGCCTGAAGAAAAGTTGTTTCAATTTTTTCCTGTTGGCGGAAAATCAGGTACTTTAAAAAATTGGTATGCAGGTAACCCAAAACCATATATTTATGCAAAATCTGGTACATTAGGTAACAATTATAATTTGAGTGGCTATTTAATTACAAACTCTGGTAAAGTTTTAATTTTCAGTTATATGAACAATCATTATATGCATTCTAATACCGATGTAAAAAGAAAAATGCAAGCCGTTTTTGAAGAATTAAGAGATAATTATTAATTTAAATTTATTACTTTTATAAAAAAAGTTATGATTCCTTTATTTGTTTCTTCAATACAGATTATTTTATTTTTAATAGTATTACTTGGTTTAGTAATTACTTCTTTAGTATTTGCTTCTAAAAACGAAAATAACATCCGCTTTTTAATTTGGGGAGCAATTATATTATTTGTGCCTTTTGTTGGTGCAGTTGCTTATTTAATTAAACATTATACTTCTAAAAAAATAGCATAATATTATGAAAGAATTAACTAGTAATTTCAATTTTTATATTTTCTTTTGGCAAGTATTACTTGTAATAATTTTAATCTTAATTTTATATTTAAATTATATAGGAGTTTTATCAAAAAATAAATTTGATGAAAGAGCTTTTAGTTAAATATAAGTTTATATTGTTTATCATTTTATTTGTAATTTTTAGCATAGGATTATTCTTTGGAGAATTATTATTAGATACTTTAATTAATGATAAAAGAGATGCATTAAAAACCGAAATTATTGATGCTATTTTTACTGGATTTATTTGTAGTTGTGGTTTTTTGATAGGATCTAAAGTTTCAGATTTTTTTGATTCAATAAGCCTTAAAAACTAAACTTAGCTTGCCTATCATACATAATAATACTGCCAGCAACAGCAACATTTAAGCTTAATTCTGATTTAAACTTTACTAAATAATGCGATTTTTCTATCGCAATTTTAGACATTCCATGATCTTCTGCACCCAATAAATAAACACAACGTTTTGGATGCGTAAAAGTTTCTAATTGAACCGCTTTTTCATCTAATTCTACACCAACCAACATAGCGCCTTTAGGTAAATTATTAAAAAAATCATCAAAAGTTTCGTAATGAAAATAAGGCATTGCACCTACAGCTTTATGCGTATCACAAGCTTGTTTTGCATAACGGTTGCCAATGGTAAAAATAAAACTTGCGCCCATATTTTGGGCAGAACGCCATAAAACACCTAAGTTTTCTGGAGTTTTACCATTCTGAATTCCGATACCAAAAAAACCTTGTTCTAAATTATTTACCATTATTTTTTTACCAACATTCGTTTAATTTCATTCAACTTCATCAACGCTTCAATTGGTGTTAACGTATCAATATTAGTTGCTAAAATTTCTTCTTTAATGTTTTCTAACAAAGGATCATCTAACTGAAAAAAGCTTAATTGCATTTCTTCGTTTTGTTCTTGTTTTAAAACATCTTTTACTTCGGCATTTTTGTTGTTTTTTTCTAGCTGAGCCAAAATTTTATTAGCTCTATGAATCACCATATTTGGCATTCCAGCCAATTTAGCAACATGAATACCAAAGCTATGATTAGAGCCACCAGAAACCAATTTACGTAAGAAAATTATGGTGTTTTCTAACTCTTTTACAGACACATTAAAGTTTTTAATGCGCTCAAAAGTTGTGGTCATTTTATTTAATTCGTGATAATGAGTAGCAAAAAGTGTTTTTGCTCTGGTTGGGTGCTCGTGTAAAAACTCAGAAATTGCCCAAGCAATCGAAATTCCGTCGTAAGTAGAAGTTCCTCTACCAATTTCATCTAACAAAATTAAACTACGCTCAGAAACGTTATTTAAGATAGATGCTGTTTCATTCATTTCTACCATAAAAGTAGATTCTCCCATAGAAATATTATCACTTGCACCAACTCTAGTAAAAATTTTATCTACAATACCAATTTTTGCGTTCTGAGCCGGAACATAACTTCCCATTTGAGCTAACAAAACAATTAATGCGGTTTGACGTAAAATGGCAGATTTACCAGACATATTTGGCCCAGTAATCATAATAATTTGTTGTTGATTTCTGTTTAAAACTACATCATTTGCAATATATTCTTCGCTAATTGGTAATTGCTTTTCAATTACCGGATGACGTCCGTTTTTAATTTCTAAATCGGTGCTTTCATCCATAATTGGTCGCACATAATTGTTATCTATTGCTAAAACAGAAAAAGACAATAAACAGTCTATTTTTGCAATAATTTGTGCATTTTCTTGTACAATTTGTACAAATTGAATGATATATTGTAATAATTTAGAAAAAATTTCTTGTTCTAATTTGGCAATTTTTTCTTCTGCACCTAAAATTTTGGTTTCGTATTCTTTTAATTCTTCGGTAATATATCTTTCGGCAGAAACCAAGGTTTGTTTTCTAATCCATTCTTCTGGAACTTTGTCTTTATGTGTGTTTCTAACTTCTATATAATATCCAAAAACATTATTAAAAGCAATTTTTAAACTTGTAATACCTGTGCGTTCTGTTTCGCGCGCTAACATATCATCTAAAAACTGTTTTCCTGAAGAAGAAATAGCACGTAAATCATCTAATTCTTGATGAATTCCGTTGGCAATAGCATTCCCTTTATTAATGTTTACCGGAGCATCATTAAACAACGTTTCAGAAATCTTATCAACTAAATCTTGGCAAGTATGTAGTTGATTTCCTAATTTTTTTACCGCTGTATTTTTACTACTTTCTGCAGATGTTTTTATAGGAATAATTGCTTTTAAAGAATCTTTTAACAAAACAATTTCTCTTGGCGATGCTTTGCCTGTTGCCACTTTAGAAATTAATCTTTCTATGTCTGAAACTTGTTTTAATTGATAGGTTACTGTCTGAGAAAAATCATCAGAATCTATAAAAAACTTTACCAATTCATGACGGTTTTTAATTTCATCAATATTTTTTAAAGGCAAAGCCAACCAACGTTTTAATAAACGTCCGCCCATTGGCGAAATGGTTTTATCAATAATATCTAAAAGTGTTACAGCATTTATAGAATTAGGGTTGTATAACTCTAAATTTCTAACTGTAAAACGGTCCATCCAAACATAATTATCTTCTGCAATTCTGCTAATATGTTGTATGTGTTTTAGCTGATTGTGTTGCGTTTCTGATAAATAATACAAAACAGCACCGGCAGCAATAATTCCGTTTTTTACATCTTGTATACCAAAACCTTTTAAGTTTTTAACCTCAAAATGATTGTGTAAAGTTTCGTTTGCATACTCTTTTTGAAAAACCCAATCTTCTAAATAAAAAGTATAATATCTGTTTTCAAAAAGTTCTAAAAATTGTTGTTTGTGTTGTTTTTGTACTAAAACCTCACTAGGAACAAAGTTTTGTAATAATTTATCTATGTATTCTGCAGTTCCTTGTGCTACTAAATATTCGCCAGTAGAAACATCAAGAAAAGAGATACCGAGTTGTTTTTTATCAAAATGAACTGCGGCTAAAAAATTATTTTTTTTGGTTTGTAAAACTTCATCGTTTAAAGAAACACCAGGCGTAACCAATTCTGTAACACCACGCTTTACAATGGTTTTGGTCATTTTTGGGTCTTCTAACTGGTCGCAAATAGCAACACGCATTCCTGCTTTTACCAATTTTGGTAAATACGTATTTAAAGAGTGATGCGGAAAACCAGCCAAAGCAGTTTCCGAATCGCTACCAGCACCACGTTTTGTAAGTGTAATACCTAAAATACCAGCCGCTTTTTTAGCGTCTTCACCAAAAGTTTCGTAAAAATCTCCTACTCTAAAAAGCAACATAGCATCAGGATATTTGTTCTTGATAGCGTTGTATTGTTTCATTAAAGGAGTAACCTTTTTAGCTTTAGATTTTGCCAAGTTTTTAGAAATTTTCTGTTAGTTTTGCGAAGATATAAAATATAGTTGTTAGTGTTTAGTTTTTGGTTATTAGTTAAGATACCAACAACAAAAAACCATTAACCAATATCTAAAATTATGAGAAAATTAAAAAATAACGAGTTAGGAAGAATTACAGTTGATGAATTTAAAACGGTACAAAAAACACCGTTAATTGTAGTTTTAGACAATATTAGAAGTTTAAATAATATTGGTTCTGTTTTTAGAACTTCTGATGCTTTTTTAATTGAAAAAATATACTTGTGTGGTATTTGTGCAACACCGCCAAACAAAGACATTCATAAAACGGCTTTAGGTGCAACAGAATCTGTAGATTGGGAATATGTAGAAGATACGTTGTCTCTAGTTGAAGAATTAAAAGCACAAAACATTAAAGTTTTGGCTATAGAACAAGCTGTAAATTCTACAAAATTAGATACTTTTTATCCGAAGAAAGATGAAAAATATGCCATTGTAATGGGTAACGAAGTAAAAGGTGTACAACAAGAGGTTGTTAATGCTTCAGATTTGTGTATAGAAATTCCGCAATTGGGTACCAAACACTCTTTAAACATCTCTGTAACTACCGGTGTTGTACTTTGGGATTTGTTTCAGAAAATAGTTAAATTATAGTTTGTTTTCAATATTTAATTCTATTTTTAGAATTAAAAGTAAAGCACCTATAAAATGATAATTAAAGGTAGTGAAATTAAAGAATGTATAAAAAAAAGTAACTTTTTTAATAAAAATAAAAAAGCAATTCTTTTTTTGTTATTAATTACAAACATTACCCTTACTGCTCAAGATAAAGTTTCTAATAGTGTAAGAGATTCTACACTAACTCTATTAAACGAGTATACAAAAACAAACCAACCAGATTTACCTACAAAAGCATTTTTATTTGCAGAACAAAAAGGAGGAGATACTTTAATAAGAAATACATATATAAACTTTGGTATCAAAAGTTATTTTGCCAAAGATTTATCTAATTTAGTTTTATCAGAAAAAAAACTAAAGCAATTTTATCTTAAGACAAAAGATACAATGGCTCTGGCAAAACATCTTTATTTTAAAGGTCTTTACCATAAACTACAATTTAACCCAGATAGTAGTTTTTATTATTACAATGAATCTAAAAATTTTTCTGTTCAATTAAAAGATTCTTTAGAAGCTACCAGAAGATTACTATCTATGGCAGCACTTCAGTACGATGAAAGAGATTATTTAGGTAGTGAAAACTCAATTATAGAAGGATTACGTTTTGTAGAGCCATTAGGAAATCTCTTTTTTACCGGTCTCTTATACGAAAGATTAGGAAATGTATTATTTATTACCGGAAGAGAAAAAGAAGCAAGAAAAAATTATTTAAAATTTTTTGAATTACAAAAACAAACTCCCGGATTAGTTTTAAAATATGAAGAAGCAAGATTGTATAATCATTTAGGAAATACATACGAAGCAGAAAGAAACAATTTAAAAGCAGTAGAGTATTTTAAAAAAAGTTTAGCAATTGATAGTCTTAAATTTAATTCTGTTTATAGATATGAATCTGCCTTGGCAGGACTTTCTTATAATAATTTTATTTTAGGTGAAAACAAGTTGGCGTTAAAAGGTTTTTTAGAAGTATTAAAATCTAGAAAAGACAGAAATTATAAAAGAGGTTTAGTAATAACTCATTCTAATTTATCAGATTTTTATATAGGAACAAATGATGTTAACAACTCAAAATTACATGCAGAAAAAAGTTTAGAACTCGCTAAAAGTATTAGTTTTAATAGATATATTTTAGAAAACCTTGCCAGGTTGTCTAGTATAACAAAAGGAGAAAAAGGAAGGCTGTTTTTAGAAGAATATAGAGTTTTAAACGATAGTTTAGTAGAAAGAGAAAGATTTTTAAAAAACCAGTTTGCAAAAGTAAGGTACGAAACAGAAAAAAAAGAAGCAGAAAACGTTCATTTAAAAGAAGAAAATTCTAGAAAAGAATTATTGCTAGAAACAGAAAAGCAACATAAAATAATAGGTTGGTTAATTGCAGGTTTTTGTATTTTAATAATATTTTTTGGTATAAGTGTTGTTTTAAGCAGAAGAAAAAAAATGCTTTTTAAAGCCCAATTACTACAAGTAGAAGTTAGAGAAAAAGAACGTCAGCAAATTGCAAAATCTTTGCATGATGAGGTTGCCGGAGATATTAGAATGTTGCATTTAAAATTATCTAAAACAAACCAACTAGAAGAAGCAGAAAAGCTTAATGTAATTAAAGAAAATGTTAGAAATTTATCGCACCAATTAAGTAGCGAAAGTTTTGATAAAGTGTCTTTTAAAGATCAAATAATTAATTTAATTTCAGATTATTTTGATTTTAATTTTAGAATAAAAGCAAAAAATATAGATGATGTAGATTGGACAAAAGTTAACAATGCTATAAAAAGAACTTTATTCTTATCGGTAAGAGAAAGTATACAAAATGCCAAAAAATATGCAGAAGCTACAGAATTAATTTTAAATTTTAGCGAAACAAAAAAAACAGTTCTTTTGGTTATTTCCGATAACGGAAAAGGTTTTGATGTTAAGGCAAGAAAAACAGGTATTGGTTTAAAAAATTTAGAAGAAAGAATACTAGAAATTAATGGTACATTTTCTTTAGAAAGTGATATAGGAAAAGGAACAACAATAAAAATTGAAACTTTTAAAAATGAAAACTAAAACAAGAATTTTAGTTGTTGATGATCATCAATTAGTAATACAAGGAATTTTATGTTCTTTAAAGGAAGTTGGAGATTTTGATGTAGTTACAACAAACAATTGTGATGAAGCTTTTAGTTTGATAAAAAGTAATGTAAAAACTAACCCGTTTCAATTAATATTTACAGACCTAAGTTTTGACAATTTAACAGAAGACACCAATTTAGATGGAGGAGAAGAGTTGATAAAAGCAATTAAAAACAACGATTTTGATATTAAAATAGCCGTTATTACTGGTCATACAGAAACAAATAGAGTTTTTAATGTTATTAATAATTTAAAGCCTAATGCATATTTATTAAAAAGTAAGTGCGATGGTACAGAAATAGGATTTGCTATAAAAAAAATGATGACAAATGATTATTATTATACTCATGAAATTCATCAGAAAATAATGCGTAGAAACATCATTCAAATACAAATGGATGAAGTAGCAATACATATATTAAAAGAGCTTCCTAATCATCCAAAAATAGCAAATTTAGAAGGTATTATTAAAAAAGTAGACGGAACGTTTTTAAAATTAAGATCTATAGAAACAAAATTGAGTAATTTAAGGATAGATTTAAATGCAAATAATAATACAGATTTAGTACTAAAAGCAAAAGAATTAGGAATTATTGATTGATAATTTTTTACGGAAATCTACATTTTATAATGTGGTTTATTACAAAGTAAAGATTTTATATATTTTAAATTTGCATTGTATTATATCCCCCCATTAATAAATAATACAGACAAAATTTAATTATAGATGTTTAAGTCTAGAGATTAATTTAAGGGCCTTTTTGAGTTTTCAGAAAGGCTTTTTTTTTAAAAGAATATTTTATTTTGCGGAAACCTGCATTTAAAAATGTGGTTTTTTACAAAATAAAAATACTTAACTTTTTACTTTTGATGTATATTATTCTTTAGGGGAATATATAAAAAAAAGGGATTAATTGCGGATATAAATTAGGGGTTTATATCCAAAATTAAAAGAAAAAGAAAAAAGCCTTTCTGAAAACTCAGAAAGGCTTTTTTAAAAACCTAAAACTAGTTTTGCTATACTAAAATATATTATAATCCCTAATATATCATTACTTGTAGTAATAAAAGGCCCAGTTGCCAAAGCAGGATCTATACCTCTTTTATCTAAAATAATAGGAATAAAAGTACCTATAATAGAAGCTATAATTATTACAGAAATTAAAGAGATTGCTACTGTAATACCTAATTTAAAAGGAAATCCTAAAAATAACATTCCGGCAGACATTAATAAAGCAGCTAAAACAACCCCATTTAATAAACCTTGTGCTATTTCTTTTAATAATCGTTTAAATAAAGAGCCTTTAAGACTATCGTTAGCTAAACCTTGCACTATAATTGCAGAAGATTGTACACCAACATTACCAGCCATTGCTGCAATTAATGGCGTAAAGAAAAAAAGTTCTGGAAAACGATCCATAGCTCCATTAAAACTTCCTAAGACAGAAACAGAAATAAAACCTCCAAAAAGAGCTAAAATTAGCCAAGGTAAACGTGCTTTTGTAAGTTCCCAAATAGTATCATTTACCTCTACATCTTGAGAGAAACCAGCTGCCATTTGATAATCTTTATCAGCTTCATCTCTTATTAAATCTACAATATCATCAATAGTAATTCTACCTAATAAAATATGGTTATCATCTACCACAGGTATGGCTTCTAAATCGTATTTAGCCATAATTTTTGCTACTTCTTCATCATGTTCATTTACGTGTACAAAAGTAACTTTAGGTATGTATATTTCGGCAATTTTTTGTTCGTTTTTTGCGGTAATTAAATCTTTTAAAGAAAGACGACCAATTAATTTTTCTTCTTTATCTACAACATAAATAGAGTGTACTCTGGTTACTTCTTTAGCTTGGCCTCTAATTCTACGTAAACAACCTGCAACTGTCCAAGTTTCATAAACTTTTACAAGTTCTTTTGCCATTAAAGAACCGGCAGAATCGTCTTCATAAGAAAGTAGTTCTTTTATATCTGCAGCATACTCAACGTCTTCTAAAGCATTTATAACTCGTTCTTGGCGTTCTTCTGATAGTTCTCCAATAATGTCTGCCGCATCATCGGTATCCATTTCTTTAATTTCTTCTGCAATTTCTTTAGCTGAAAGATTTTCAAGAATTTTTTCACGAATATCTTCATCTAATTCTGTAAGAATTTCAGATGTTTTTTCGCTGTCTAAAAGTTTAATTATATAAATAGCATCATCAAAAGAAAGTTCGTCTAAAACTTCTGCAATATCTGCATAATGGACTTCTTTAAATATCTTTTTAATTTGAGTATCATTACCTAAATTGATAAGAGATTTAAGATCTTCTAAAAATTCTGATGTGATTTCAAATATCATTTTATGCTAGTTTTTTTGTCAGTTCTATAAAATCATTAACAGACAATTGTTCTGGTCTTTTGGTAAAAAAAGGGTCTTCTTTTAAAGCATCAGAAAGTTGAAATGATTTTAAACTAGAACGTAACATTTTTCTTCTTTGATTAAAAGCTGTTTTTACAACTCTAAAAAATAATTTTTCGTCAACTGGTAAAGTGTAATTTTCTTTTCTAATTAATCTAATAACACCAGAATCTACTTTTGGTGGAGGATTAAAAACGGTTGGCGGAACAGTAAATAGATATTCTACATCGTAAAAAGCTTGAGTTAAAACAGAAAGTATTCCGTAAATTTTACTTCCTTTTTTTTCTGCAATTCTCATAGCAACTTCTTTTTGAAACATACCTGCAAATTCTGGAACAAAATCTCTGTTTTCTATTGCTTTAAAAACAATTTGAGAAGAGATGTTGTAAGGAAAGTTACCAATAATTGCTACTTGCTTTTTATTAAAAGTTTCTTGAATATTTTTCTTTAAAAAATCGCCTTCTAAAATGGTAAACTTGTCTTTAGAAGTGTCTATTTTTATGTGCTCTAACCAAAATGTATTTTTAAGATAATCTACAGATTCTCTGTCTAATTCCATAACAGTAACCTTTGGCTTTTTTTGTAATAAATATTTAGTTAAAACACCCATTCCTGGGCCAATTTCTAAAACATTATCATAGCCATTTTCGGTTAAAGCATCAGCAATATCTTTAGCAATAGTTTCATCTGTTAAAAAATGTTGTCCTAAATGTTTTTTTGCTTTTACTGTCACAGTATTGGTTTTTATACTTTTTTTAACAAATGTACAGTAAATTATGCACAATGGTAGGTTAGATTACTGTTTTAAAAACTTAAACAAGGTGTTTAGGTTTTTAATGTAAGAAGTGTTTTTTAAACATCTTTAGTTTTTTTTAAACCAAAAGAAAAAAGAATTAAAGAAGCACCAATTCCACAAAGAAAACCAGCAATAGTTTCTTCTGGTTCTATTCCCCATTTTAAATAAGCTAATAAAGCTCCAAAAAACGTTAACAGAAAACCGATTAGCACTAATTTTTTTCTGTTTTTATAAATTTTTTGGTTTAGCATTTTTTCTAATTATTAACATTTGTAGGATAAAATTCTTTTATCAACTTTAATTCTGTTCTAAAAGATAACATTTTATCACCAAATTTTTTAAGACTTTTTAATTGCAAAGCTTCTGCATGTTCTTTGTAGTATTCATCTAGGTTTTCTCTAGAATTTGCCAAATATTGTACAGAATAAGTTTTACCACCCATTTCTTCATCAACTAAAACTTCTGTAAGTTTTGCAGAGCTAAATTTACCTGTATTTAATACGTTTAATATTTGAGTTTCCATCCAAATTAACCACTCTTTATGCAAAGAATCGTCTATGTTTATTGTTACGTTGTATATGTACATTATATTTTTTTAAGTGTTTACCTAACCTTTTTTTTTGAGTAAATTTTACACATTAAAAGTATTTTGATAATTAAAATTGATTTGTGTCTCCCCTAATTTTTCGATATTTTTTTCTAGCATCTACTAAAAAAATACTCGAAGGATAATCAAAAATAATCTTTTGATAGTATTCTGATGCTTTTTCTGGGTTATTTAGATAATTATTATATAATTCTGCCAATTCAAAATAAGTATCATCAATTAAAATACCATTAGAATTTAGTAAAATTATCTTTTCTAAATTAGAAATTGCTGCTTTGTATTGCTTAAGTTCTATAAAAAGTTTTGCTTGTTTAAATAGAGATTCGTCTTCTATTGGTTGCCCTTTAAAGTTTTTATGTACAATGTTTAAAGTATTTATAGCTTGTTGTGTTTTGTTTTGATAAGCTAACAATTCTGCTTTAGCGTATTGTGTTAATCCCGAAGGAATAGAATCTACAGGTTCGTTATCTGTTATTGTTAAATATAGTTCTAAGGCATCATTAGCAATTAATTGTGTTGTAGAGCTTTTTAAAACTTTTAATTGTGCTTTTGCCCAAGTAAAATCGCCTTTAAAATAACTAGTTCTTGCAACTTTAAAACGGGCTTGTTGTGCTAGTTCATGATTTTTTAATTGTGTCTGAATTTGAGAAAAATAGATTAATGCTTTGTTGTATTTACCTGTAAAAACTAAAATATCTCCTAATTTTAACTTAATTCTTGCTTTATCAAATTTAGAAATAGCTAATTCTAATGCCTCTTCTAAAACTGCTTTGGCTTTGTTTGGGTTATCTTTTTTAAAAGTTAAAAAATCTGCATATTCTACCTGTAATTTTATAGTTGATGTATTTTTGCCGAATTGATTAAAAAATGATGTAAATAATTTTTCTGTTTCGGGGTTATTAGTAGCAACTGCTATTTTTGCAAGATATAAAGAGCTTTCAATTTTTTCTGATGGTAAAGTTTCTTCTTTATTAATAAAGTTAAAACATTCTTTTGCAGTGTTATAATCTTTGTTTTCAAATGCAATTTTACCTAAATCAAAAATTGTATTTAAACTTAAAGGATTTCTTACATATAATGCTTTTTCTTGTACAAATGCTTTATTATAATCTTTTTGTAATGTAAAAAGCCAACTTAATAAAATGTTCCACTCATCTTTTGGATTACTTGCAGATTTTGTTAGCAACGCTTTTCTAAATAAGATATTTGCTTCATTTTCTGCATCATCTGTAATATAACTGCTTGTAAATCTTTTTACTAAATTATAGTTTTCGATATTAATTTCTACTAAATCTAAGTAGGATTCAAACATTTTTTTTAGCTCTCCTTTTTCTCCATAAATTTGTGCTATCCTAAAATTGTAATCTGCTTTTTCATTTTTAGCCATCGTTTTTTTATAAGCTAAAATTGCGTTATCTAACAGGTTATAATCTTTAAAAAGTCTGCCAATAAAACCGCCGTAATAACTGTTCTTATCAATAGAGTTTAAAGCCTTTGTATAATTTTTTTCGGCAAGTTTTGGTAATTGTTGTTTTTGATAATTATAACCTAAATAAACATAAAAAAAAGTTTGATCTGGGTTTTTATCAAGCGCAGCATTTAATATTTCTTCTACTTTGTTAAAAGTATTTGTTTCTTGATAGCAAGAAATTAATCTGCTTAAGTAAGTAGTATTAAAAGGATTTTTAGAATATAAGTTTTTAAAAAGTTGAGTAGCTTTTTCATATTCTCCTTCTCTATAATAATCTTCCGCCAAATAATACTCGTTTTGACAGAAGCTAATACTAGTTATAGTAAGAGAAATAAGTAAAAAAAGTTTTTTCATCAATACCAAAGATAATCAACCTAAATGTTAAAACTTTATTAAACAAGCTATTTTTTAGCGTTATACTGTAACGTTTTGGCACGAAACTTGTCTTTAATGTAAACAACTAATAAAACTAAAAGTTATGAATACATTTTCTAAACAATACGAAATAGCAAAACAAAACTCAATTGAGTTTATGAAAAAAGGACAAATTAGTGCTTATTTTAATGCACTTTTAGAAATGAATAAATATAAAAGATTAATGGTAGCTGTAGTTGCAAACTAAACCTAGTTTGCAGCTAACAGTTGCAGTTATCAGCCTTAATTATTATTAATAATGAACTGAAAACTGCTACTGAATACTGTTTTATAAATTAATTTATAATATCAAAACCACAATAAGGTACTAATACTTCTGGTATTTTAATGCCTTCTGCAGTTTGATAATTTTCTAAAATTCCGGCTAAAACACGTGGTAAAGCTAAAGAACTTCCGTTAAGTGTATGCGCTAACTCGCTTTTACCTTCTTTATTTTTAAAACGAAGTTTTAATCTATTTGCCTGAAAAGTTTCGAAATTAGAAGCAGAACTAATTTCTAACCAACGGTCTTGTGCTGTAGAAAACAATTCAAAATCGAATGTTAATGCAGATGTAAATCCTGTATCTCCACCACATAAACGTAAAATTCTATAAGGTAATTTTAACTCCCTTAAAATATCTTTAATATGCTCTACCATTCCGTTTAAAGCTTGGTAAGAATTATCTGGGTGTTCTATACGTACAATTTCTACTTTATCAAATTGATGTAATCTATTTAAACCACGTACGTGCGCACCATAACTACCAGCTTCTCTTCTAAAACAAGGTGTATAACCTGTAACTGTTATAGGAAAATCTGTTTCTTGTAATAAATTACCTCTAAACATGTTTGTAATAGGTATTTCTGCAGTAGGTATTAAATACAAATCATCTACTGTAGAATGATACATTTGTCCGTCTTTATCTGGCAATTGCCCTGTTGCTGTAGCAGAATCTGTATTTACCAAATGTGGCACTTGTACTTCTGTATAACCAGCATTTGTATTCTTATCTAAAAAATAGTTGATTAAAGCACGTTGTAATCTTGCTCCTTTACCTTTATAAACAGGAAAACCAGCACCTGTAATTTTAGTACCTAATTCAAAATCTATAATATCATATTTTTTGGCTAGCTCCCAATGTGGTAATGCATTTTCTCCTAAATCAGGTATTGTACCTTCACTAAAAATATTTTCATTGTCCTCTTCAGATTTACCTGCTTTTACAGAGGTATGAGGTACGTTTGGTATTTGATATAAAAGCGTTTGTAGTTCATCAGAAAAACCATTTAAAGCTTCAGATAATTCTTTAGATTTATCTTTAAGCAAACTTGTTTTTTCTTTTAAAATGTTAGCTTTTTGTATTTCACCAGATTTAAAAAGGCCACCAATTTCTTTGGATAATTTATTAGATTCTGCTAAAACATCGTCTAGAGAAACTTGTGTTGCTCTTCTCTTTTCATCAGCACTTAAAACTTGCTCAATAATTGTTTCTGCATTTGCAAAATTACGTTTTGCCAAACCTTGTAAAACGGTTTCTTTGTTGTCTCTAATAAATTGTACTTGTAACATTCTTTGTTATGTTTTAAAGCACAAATATACAGTAAGCTTAAGACTTTGGCAATGCAGAATTAGAGATTGTTTTGTATATAATCTCTAGCAATATTTTCGTCTTTTTTTAATTGTTTAATCAAAGATTCTAGAGAGCTAAATTTTTCTTCATCACGTAAAAAATAAAGCAATTCTATAGTAATGTTTTTATCGTATAAATTTTTATTAAAATCAAAAAAATGCACTTCTATAGTTTGGTGTTTTCCATCTACAGTAGGTCTGTTTCCAATATTCATCATACCAAAAACAGTTTTATCATCAATGTTAGATTTTACTACATAAACACCTGTTTTAGGTATTAGTTTGTAAGTTTCTTTAACATCTATATTTGCAGTTGGGAAACCAATTTTACCACCTAATTTTTTACCGTTTACAACATTACCATTTAGCATAAAATTATATCCTAAATAATCATTTGCCGTTTTTAAATTACCTGTTGCTAAAGCACGTCTAATTTTTGTAGAACTTACAGAAACATCATCTATATCTTGTGCCGGAATTTCTTCTACAACAAAATCATATAAATGGCTATATTCTGTTAACTGAACAATATTACCCTCTCTGTTTTTACCAAAATGATGATCGTAACCAATAATTAATTTTGATATATTAAGTTGATTTACCAGAATATTACGTACAAATTCTAAAGCCGTCATTCTGGAAAATTCTTTACTAAAAGGATGAATAATTAAATAATCTAACCCTGTTTTTTCTAAAAGCTCGGCACGTTCTTCTATGGTGTTAATTAGTTCTAAAGAATTGTCTTTTTGTAGTACCATTCTTGGGTGTGGAAAAAAAGTTAAAAGAACAGATTTTCTGTTTGCCTTTTTTGCTTCTTTAACTAATTTTTCAATAATTTTTTGATGACCAAAATGTACTCCATCAAAAGTACCAATAGTAACAAATGTTTTTTCTTTAGTAGAAAACTTAGCAATATTTTGAATTGTATTCAAGAAAAATAAAATTAATTTCCTTACAAATGTACAATAAGTAATTGTTTAATTTTAGGTATAAAAGTAGAGTTTTTAAGGTTTTAAAATAGTAATATTAAGCTGTTTTTTTATTAAAATGATAAAAAAATAGGTGTATAATTATATAATTGAAAAAAAATTGTATTTTGCATAATGATTAACAAATAATTTACATTATGATAAAAAAGATTTTACTTATAGTGTTTATAGCTTTTAGCGGTTTAACAATGGTTGCACAAACCACAGTTACCGGTACAGTTAAAGACGCAAAAACAGGAGAATTACTTCCTGGAGCAAATATTAAAATTTCAAGAAAAGCGGTGGGTACAACCACAGATTTTGATGGGAATTTTATTTTAAAAACAGAAGAAAATCCACCATTTACATTAGAAATTTCTGTGTTGGGTTTTCATATAGAAAAAGTTGAAATAACTAAAAAAAACCAAAAACTAGAAATAAATTTAATTGAGAATGAAACATCATTAGATGAAATTGTGGTTTCTGCTTCTAGAACACCAGAACGTATTATGGAGTCTCCTGTTACTATAGAAAGAATGGACTCTAGAGAAATTAAAAATACTTCTGCCCCAAGCTTTTACGATGGTTTAGAAAATTTAAAAGGAGTAGATGTTAATACAAATAGTTTAACATTTAAATCTGTAAATACACGTGGTTTTGCTACTTTTTCTAATACACGATTTATGCAATTGGTAGATGGTATGGATAACTCATCACCAGCCTTAAATTTTGCATTGGGTAATTTGTTAGGGATGTCTGAGTTAGATGTAAAAACGGTAGAATTATTGCCTGGAGCATCATCTGCATTATATGGTGCAAATGCTTTTAACGGAATTATGTTTATGACAAGTAAAAGCCCTTTTGAAGATCAAGGGATAAGCGTGTCTTTAAAAGGTGGTATTACAAGCCAAGAAGCCGCAGGGAATAATGAATTTTATGATTTAAATATAAGAATGGCGCATGCTTTTTCTAATAAATTAGCAGTAAAAGCTACTATTGCATATTTAAAAGGAGAAGAGTGGCACGCAACAGATTATAGAAATACATTAAACGGAGAATATACCTCTGGTGATAGAGATTCTGATAGAAATTATGATGGATTAAATGTCTATGGAGATGAGGTTTCTACAAATTTAAAAGGTGTTGCAGAAACATTAGAAGGTTTAGGTGTTTTACCAACAGGAGCATCTGCATTAGTACCTAGCGAAAGTGTAAGTAGAACAGGGTATAATGAGAGAGATTTAATGTCTTACGAAGCAAAAAGCTTAAAGTTTGTTGGCGCAGTAAATTATCGTCCTTTTGGAGACGATCGTTTAGAAATTATATGGAACTCTAAAGTTGGTATTGGTAACACAATTTATCAAGGAACAAATAGATATAACATAAAAGACTTTTTAATGGAGCAGCATAAACTAGAAGCAAGAGGGAAAAACTTTTTTGTTAGAGGATATATGACAAGTGAAGATGCAGGTAATTCTTATGATACTCGTTTTGCAGCTATTAATGTAAATAGATTATGGAAAGATGATAATACTTGGTTTGGAGAATATACAGGTGCTTATGTACAAGGTACTCTTGCCGGTTTAACTTCAGATGAAGCACATGCGTTGGCAAGACAAACAGCAGAAACGGGTAGATTTTTACCTGGTTCAGATGAATTTAAAGAGGCTTTTAATAAAGTTATTGCAGACCCAGATTTAACTACCGGAGCTAAGTTTCAAGATAACACCAAGTTATATCATGCAGATGCTAATTATAATTTACAAGATTATATTAAATGGGCAGAAATTCAAATCGGAGGATCTTACAGATTGTATTCTTTAAACTCAAACGGAAGTATTTTTACAGACTATGATGGACCAATAGATTATGATGAATACGGTTTTTATATTCAGTCTCAAAGAAAATTTTTAGATGAAGAACGCTTAAAAGTAACTACTTCTATTCGTTATGATAAAGCACAAAATTTTGATGGTAATTTTTCACCAAGAGTATCATTTGCTTATGCAGCCGGAGAAAATAAAAACCAAAACTTTAGAGCATCTTTTCAAACAGGTTTTAGAAACCCTACAACTCAAGACCAATATATTGGTTTAAATGCAGGTAGAGGCTTTTTAGTAGGTTCTGCGCCAGATAATCTAGATAGATATTTTACACCAGAATTAACAGTAAGTGGTTCTGGACAAGCTTTTACAGGATCAAGTACAATATCTTTAAGTGGTAGATCTGCTTATGAAAATGCCTTTTCTCAAACTTCTGTAGAAGCATTTGCCGTAGACCAAACTGATTTACCAACAAATGCTAATATATCTGTAGTTAAGCCAGAAAAAGTAACTGCTTTCGAAGTTGGATATAGAGGTATTGTAGAAGCGTCAGAATCTAATATAGCAATAGATTTAAGCGTGTATTATAATCAATATGAAGATTTTATAGCTAATAAAAATGTGGTAGTTCCTTTTTATGGGGTAGTAGGTGATAACTCTTTATCATTGCTAGCACTTGGTAATGGCGATTATACAGGTTTTCAGACCTATACAAATTCTGCAGCAGATATAAGTTCTTATGGAGCAACAATAGGTTTAAATACAAGGTTATTTGATGGCTATAATTTAGGCTTAAATTATACTTATGCAAAATTTGATTTTGACCAATTATCAGATCCAGATTTTGAAGCTGGTTTTAATACACCAGAACATAAGGTTAAATTACAATTTGGTAAAGCAGAATTATTTAAAAATTTTGGATTTAATATTAATGCAAGGTGGCAAGATAAATATAGATGGGAGTCTACTTTTTTAGATGCAACTATAGCTGCTAGAACTGTTTTAGATGCACAAGTAAATTACAGTGTTCCATCAATAAAATCTGTATTTAAATTAGGAGGCGCTAATTTAACAGGTAAAGAATATTTAAGTGCACCAGGTGTTGGTGCAGTAGGGTCTCAATATTATCTATCTTGGACAATTAATAATTAAAAATAAAACTTCATGAAAAAATATAAATATATAGGGTTGTTTCTTTTGTCATTAAGCATTGCTTCTTGTGATGTAAACAATGAATTAGATACTATTGAAGCAGAAGAAGAAACACAAGTAGAATTAAATACAAATGGGTTAGATTTTTCTAATTATGTTTCTATTGGAGCTTCATTTACTGCTGGTTTTACAGATAATGCTTTATTTATAGCAGCTCAAGAAAATTCTTTTCCTAATATTTTGGCAAGTAAATTTGGTTCAGAATTTAATCAACCTTTAATGAATGATAATATTGGAGGATTACTTTATGCAGGTGCACTTGCTCAACCACCAAGATTATATTTTGATGGTTCTGCACCAGTAACATTAGAAGCAACGCCAACTACAGAAATTACAACTTATATAAGCGGTAGTTTAAATAATTTTGGTATTCCAGGAGCAAAAAGTTATCATTTTTTAGCAGAAGGATACGGAAGCGTAGTTGGTGTTGCTTTGGGTTTAGCAAATCCATATTATGCAAGATTTGCTTCTAGCTCAACAGCAACAGTGTTAGGAGATGTCTTAGCTAAAAATCCAACATTTTTTACATTATCAGAAATAGGAGGAAATGATGTTTTAGGATACGCCCTTTCTGGTGGTACAGGTGTTGATCAAACAGGTAATTTTGATCCAACAACTTATGGTTCATCAGATATTACAGATCCAAATGTATTTGCAAATGTTTTTAGTAATATGGTTACTAATTTAACAACTAATGGGGCAAAAGGTGTTATAGCAAATGTACCTTACATTACAACTTTAGCACATTTTACAACTGTACCTTACAATCCTTTAGATCCAGGTAATGTAGAGTTTGCTGCTCAAATACCAACATTAAATATTGTTTACGGAGCATTAAATCAAGTATTTAATGCGTTAGGAGAAACAGATAGAATAATAGAGTTTTCAACAACAAGTGCTAATGCTGTTGTAATTAAAGATGAAGCGTTAACAGATTTATCAACAACAATTACTACTATTTTAGCAGACACTTCTAATACAGCTTTTATAGGGTTTGTAGAATCTATGGGTTTACCAGCACAAGCAGCACCATTAGTAGCTCAATTATTAGGTGAGCAATATGGACAAGTTAGGCAAGCTACAGAAAATGATTTATTAGTATTACCAAGTAGTAGTGTAATAGGAGAGGTAAACGTGAGTTTTATGGAGAGTTTAATGTCTATAAATCCGCTTATAACACAAGTTCTAGCAGGTCAATTCTCTGTAGAAGGGATAACATTACCATTAGAAGATAAATGGGTAATTACACCAGAAGAACAAGAATTGATAAATACGGCAACAGATGCTTATAATACAACTATTGAAACCGTTGCAGCAGCAAATGCTAATGTTGTTATGGTAGATTTTAAAGGAATTTTACAAGAAGCTACTACAGGGATTGTTTTTGATGATTATACAATGACTACAAATTTGGTTACTGGTGGTTTAATTAGTTTAGATGGTGTGCATTTAACAGCAAGAGGATATGCTTTAATGGCAAATGAAATTTTAGCAGCTATGGATACAGAATTTGGTACTAACTTTACATTAGCTACAGGTGGTTTAGCAAAAGCGGGAGATTATCCTACAAATTATTCTCCTGCGTTGAGGTAATTTTTAAGAGATAAGGTAGATACAAATAAAAAAGGTTGAGAATTTCTCAACCTTTTTTATTTATAATTTATTTTAAGACAACATCATAGCGGCTCTTTTAACACCGGCAACTAAAATGTCTATTTCTTCTTTTGTATTGTAAAAAGAAAAAGAAGCTCTAATTGTACCAGGTATTTTGTAGAAATCCATAATTGGTTGTGCACAATGATGCCCTGTTCTTACCGCAATTCCTAATTTATCTAAAATAGAACCAATATCATACGGGTGAATTTTATCAATATTAAAAGAAATTACCGCAGTTTTTTCTTTAGATGTTCCGTAGATTTTTAGACCGTCTATTTTTAATAACTCTTGCGTTCCGTATTCTAAAAGCTCATTTTCGTATTCAGCAATTTCATCAAAACCTATAGAGTTTAGATAATCAATAGCAGTACCAAAAGCAATTCCGCCACAAATATTTGGTGTTCCTGCTTCAAATTTATGAGGTAAACCTGCATAAGTAGTTTTTTCAAAAGTTACTGTTGCAATCATTTCTCCACCACCTTGGTAAGGCGGTAATTTTTCTAACCATTCTTGCTTTCCGTACAACAATCCAACACCAGTTGGCCCACATAATTTATGAGCAGAAGCTACATAAAAATCAACATTTAAAGCTTGTACATCTGGTTTTATATGAGGTGTTGCTTGGGCTCCGTCAATTAAAACGGCAGCATTTACTTTGTGTGCTGCATCAATAATTTTTTTAATTGGGTTTACAGTTCCTAAGGCATTAGAAACATGATTACAAAACACCAATTTTGTGTTTTTATTCAGTAAATTATAGTAAACATCTATTTGTAAAGAACCGTCTTCATGCATCGGAATTACCTTTAAAATTGCGCCTGTTTTTTCGCATAACATTTGCCAAGGCACAATGTTAGAATGGTGTTCTAAAGCAGAAACAATAATTTCATCGCCTTTGTTTAAAAGAGATGCAAAGCCAGAAGCAATCATATTTATGCTATCTGTTGTACCCGAAGTTAAAATAATTTCATAAGCTTCTTTAGCATTAAAATGTTTTTGAATTTTAATACGCGCTTCTTCATATTTATCTGTTGCTTCTTGGCTTAACGTATGTACACCTCTATGAATATTTGCATTGTAATTGCTATAATAATCTACAATTGCATCAATAACAACTTGTGGTGTTTGCGAAGTTGCTGCATTATCAAAATACACCAATGGTTTTCCGTGAACGGTTCTTTTTAGAATTGGAAAATCTGCTCTAATTTTATCAACATTTATCATACAAAGGTATTTTAAAACACAAAGATAAAGGTTGATTTTTTAAACTTGTAAGAAAGACAATATGAATTTCTTATTTTTACATAACTAAACACTTTTTTTGATGAAAGCAATTAAACGAATTTTACTTTTAGTATTAATTTTTATTTTAATAGCAGTTATTTATAATTATCCAAAGCTAAATCTTTTGGCAGGTTATTCTGCTAAAAACATGGCTTCTTCTGTTTTTGTGGCCGATAGAACTTTAGAATATACAGATCAAAATGATAATAATTTTTCTCCGGTTAATTTAGCTTCAGATGAGGTAGATATAACAAATAAATTTGCAACATCTTCTGCGTTTGGTTTGTTAACAAGAAAGGCAATAATTAGAAAAGGTTTGGGTGCTGTTTTAACACTGACAGATGCAGATGAAACGGCCGATTATTTAGCTCCGAAAAGAACAAAAATTGATAATTCTGCCACTTATCCTTACGGAGATTCGCCACAAAAAGATACCGTTTTTGCTAATTTAAATTATAATAAAATTAATGAATCTGTTGAGTTTTTGTTTGATTCTATTAACAAAACAAGAGCTGTTTTAGTACTTTATAAAGACCAAATTATTGTAGAAAAATATGCAGATAATTTTACAAAAGAATCTAAATTTTTAGGATGGTCTATGACTAAAAGTTTGTTAAGTACAGTTTTTGGAGTGATGCAACACCAAGGTAAATTAAATGTAGAAGAAAAAGCACCAATTGCTTCTTGGCAAAATGACGAACGAAAAAATATTACCATTAATAACCTATTACAAATGAATTCTGGTTTAGAGTGGGATGAAAATTACACAACAATTTCTGATGCTACTAAAATGCTTTTTTTAGATAGAGATATGACCAAGAGGCAAGAAAATAAACCTTTGGTTGGTGAGCCTAACAAAAGTTGGAATTACTCTTCTGGAACCAGTAATTTGTTATCTGGTATTTTAAGAAATCAGTTTAAAACACATCAAGAATATTTAGATTTTTGGTATACAGATTTTATAGATAAAATTGGCATGAACTCAATGGTTTTAGAAGCCGATTTAAGTGGTAATTACGTGGCTTCTTCATATTCTTGGGCAACAACTAGAGACTGGGCAAAATTTGGCCTTTTATACTTGCATAATGGTAATTGGAACGGAACACAACTTTTTACAAAAGATTGGGTAAATTACATAACTACGCCAACAGCTACTTCTAACGGAACTTACGGAGCTCAATTTTGGTTAAATGCTAAAAATGAGTTTAAAGATGTACCAAAAAACATGTATTTTGCAGATGGTTATCAAGGTCAGCGAGTATATGTTTTACCAGATCAAGAAATGGTAATTGTACGTTTTGGATTAAAAAATTTTGATGAAAACACCTTTTTAAAAGGTGTTTTAGAAAGCCTTCAAAAATAATTCCATTATTTTTTGCATATTTGCAATACAAATTAATAAGAAACAGATAATTTTTAATCTATGAATATATTTAATCAACATAAAAACGGACGCTTTTTGCGACTATTTAAAGGTATATTCTAGATAGAAATTTTAAATAAAATAGTAAAAACGTCCGAAATTCATTTTTTGGACGTTTTTTTTTGAAATTAATTTAGATGCAAATAAAAAGTGTAAGTCGTAACTACATAACACAACTTCAAAGAGTTATCTAAACTCACTATTTCTGATTAAATTCGGACAAGAATTTTACTGCTTAAACCTTAGTTAAAAAACTGGTAATCAATAAATTAAATTGAATTTTTATTTGTGTAATTCAGAAAGTCATTATAAGTTTGCATCGCAATAAAGCAACAAAATAATATTGAAATGTCACCTTGAGCGTAGTCGAAAGGTCTTTCAAATAAAAACGAAGTACAATGTTTAATTATTTACATTACAAAAGCATACAAACAGAACTAGGTTCTTTTTATAGCTTACTTCGCGACTTTCACAAATACAAATAGAAATTATCTATTATATATGAAAAGTCCGAAGCAAATTTAAAGTTTCGGATTTTTTTTATGCCTTACCAAAAAGTTTAAGCAAAAGTTCGAAACTCAAAAAAATAGATAAATAAGCTGATTAAGCTGCATTTATCAACAGAATATTCTAGCAATACAAATTGTTATGAGTTTTCTGAAAGAAAGAGTATTTGCCAAATTAAGTGGCTTTACTGAGTTAATCATCTCGTAAAGAACTTTAAAATGAAAACGAATTGGAACACAAAAAATATAAATATCCGTGAAAATAGTTTTTTAAAACTTGTTGAGAAAATAGATAAATCAAATAACAAGCCAACACGTTATAAAGGAACTATAGAAACGATGCTTCTTGAGTTTTTTGGAAAAACAAGTAAGAAGAAGTACATCTGGAAAAGAGCAACTTTTAAAAGATTATTAATTCATACATATAATCAAAAATGTTATGGTTTGCTTAGAGATTACAAAAGTGTTGAGGTGCTACTTCATATAAGTACTTTTGGTAATCGAATGGTTAACAATATAGAAAATTGGGAGCGTAAAGGTTTTGATAAAGAAGAGCAATTAAGATCTTTAATCAAACACAGTTTTGCTGTTTATGAAACACCAATATTCTTAGAAAACGCTTTTTTTGGAGTTGATAAAAAATTTATGCTTTGGTTTATACAATTAGGTAAAGGTAAAAGTGTAAAAGAATTGACTCAAATACCAATTCGTTTAACTAGTAAAATGGCTCACGAATTTAAGAATGCTCCTGATATTTTTGAACCCAATCAAGCATTGCGTTTTGCGCAAGCTTTAGGTTTTGGAGCCTCTTTAAAAACGGCTAAAGTTATCGGTTTTTCTAAGTTATCTAATATCAATGAAAGTGAAGAAAAGTTCTGGGTAACAGTGGTTCAGTTTTTTGCAAAAGAAACAACTTTAAAAGCTACTGAATTAAACCAAATGTTAGATTTTTTGGCTTATAAATTTCGAGAAAACCCTTCGTTTTCTATGAAAAGTAGAACACAAAAAGCTTTGCTGTTTCAGACTAATGAGTGGCAGAAAAGAGTTTATAGAGATGAGATTGGTAATGTTTTAAATTGGCAAGCTTCTGGAATAAAACCATTGTATTTAGAAGAATTTGAAAATGGAAAACCAGTGGTTTATATAACAGTAGAACTATTAAATTCTATTTCGCTGTTTGATGAAGGTAATGTAATGCATCACTGTGTTGCAGCATATGATGAAGATTGTAAGTATAATGACATAGCCATATTTTCTTTACAAAAAGAAACTATAGGTAAATCAATAACTCGTTTGGCAACCATAGAAATTGGTCTTAAACAAAGACAAATTTTTGAAGCAAAAGCAAAATATAATGATGAGCCAAGTGTAAAATCTTTGGAATTGATTGATTTATGGGTTAAAAGCTCTAAAATTAAGCCAATGGAAGAGGAGGTTTATCTACCAGATTACAATGCTATAGTTGATAATGGGGTTTATGTTGCAGACAAAAATTATGATACAGTAACTGTACTAAAAGTAGTCTTTTGGATTCTATATTTTATCTTAAAAGCATTATTGTAAAGTAAATAAAAGAGAAGATGGTTCCAATAAATATCATCTTCTCTTTAATAGAAAATTAATTAAAAAAATGGAAACAAAAACAATACAAATATCTGCAGGAAAAGGACCTGCAGAATGTGAATACGTAGTTGCAAAAGTGCTTAGAATATTCTTGTTAGAATTGATAAACAATAAGATTGACTATACAATTCTTAATAGAGAAACAGGCATAGAAAATGGTACTATACAATCTGTAAGTATTCAATTAAATGGAAACCAACTTGCTGAATTTTTGCAACACTGGTTTGGTACAATTCAATGGATAGGAACCTCAACATTTAGAAAGTTTCACAAACGTAAAAACTGGTTTATTGGTTGTTTCGAGGTTGATATTTCATCAGCAATCAGCATAAAAGAAAATGAAATTCAGTTTCAAGCCATTAGAAGTTCAGGGGCAGGAGGTCAACACGTAAATAAAGTAAATTCTGCAATTAGAGCAAAACATATACAAACAGGTTTACAAGTTTTGGTAATGGATAGCAGATCTCAACATCAAAATAAAAAAATAGCTATTAAAAGATTACATGAAAAAGTGGCGAGTTTTAATTTAGATCAGGCAAATGAACAGCTTAAAAATCAGTGGGAAAATCATCAAGAATTAGAAAGGGGAAATCCTATTAGAGTTTTTACAGGAATTGATTTTAAACAAATTAAAAAAAGTAAATCATTTAAGACTAAAAGAAATCAGTTGAAGAATGATTTACGAAAACAATTAGAATAAAGAGTATTGTCAGTTCGAGTGATTTTGAAGAATGAAAAATTGTATCGAGAACAGGAGTTTTCAAAAACTTCTCGATACTAAATTATTTTCCTCTACGGTGCAAATAATTTCACTCGGAGTGACAATTTAATAAACAATTACAAAAATGGGAACATTAGTAAACAATTATGTGTTTAAAGCATTAGAAAATTATCCATACGATTTAGAAGAAGTTATGGAAGCTTTAAATTATGCTTTATCATATGATGAAAAAAACACAATGGCTCTAACTTTAATGGGTAGAGTTTATGCAGAAAAGTTATATAAATACGATGAAGCAATTGTTTATTTTAAAGAAGCTTTAGCCGAAAATATTAATGCTTTTGAGGTTTACGCTCCATATATTAATACACTTTTATGGAATGAAGATGTTAAAGAAGCAGAAGAATTTATAGATTTTGCATTAACTGTAAAAGGTTCAGATAAGGCTGTTTTGTATTTAAAAAAAGCCATTTTAAACGAACAATTAAAAGAGTATACAAAGGCGTTAGTTTATATAAAAAAAGCAAAAGAGTATGCTTACAACTCTGATTTTATATCAGATATAGATACAGAAAAAGATCGTATTAAAGGGAAAATGCCAAAGAGAAAGAAAGTAAAGAAGATTAAAAAAGCAAAAAATGAAAAATAAAGTGAAAATCACAGGAAAAGAAATTATAGCATTAGGATTTAAATCAGGAAAATGGTTTCCAGAAGCTATAGCACATATAAATGCAAATGAATTATCAGAAACTGATATGATTGCTTATTTAGAACAATTTAAAGTTGTAGAAATTGATTTATTAGAAAATCCAGCAGATTTTAAAATCAATATAAAAGCAGAGAATGAACTAGAAGAAAGTAATGTAAATGCTGTAGTTAAATCTATGGAAGTTTTAATGAAAACTCCTACAATAGTAGATGGTGCAATTATGCCAGATGCTTGCCCTACAGGATCATCTGGTACAATTCCTGTTGGTGGGGTAGTGGTGGTAAAAAATGCAATTCATCCAGGTATGCATAGTGCAGATATTTGTTGCTCTGTAATGTTAACAGATTTTGGTAATGCAAAACCTAAAGACGTTTTAGATGCAGCACATGCTGTAACTCATTTTGGACCTGGAGGAAGAGATAGAAATGAGCAATTCAGATTTCCATCAGATTTATTAGCAGAAATTGAAGCCAATCCTTTTTTAAACAACCAAAAATGTATTTCTGCGGCAAGAGCACATTTAGGAACTCAAGGAGATGGAAATCATTTTTTGTTTGTTGGTACCTCTAAAAACACAGGAAATACCATGTTAATTACACATCATGGATCTAGAGGTTTTGGTGCAAACTTATATAGTAGAGGAATGAAAATTGCAGAACGTTTTAGACAAGAATTGTCTCCTAAAACTTTAAAGCAAAATGCGTGGATTCCTTTTGATACAGAAGAAGGAAAAGCATATTGGGAAGCTTTGCAAATTGTAAGAAAATGGACAAAGAAAAACCATGAAGTTTTACACGATGCAACCTTGCATAAATTGGGTAAACAGCCAGAAAACAGATTTTGGAACGAACATAACTTTGTGTTTAAAGACGGCGATTTGTTTTATCATGCAAAAGGAGCAACCCCTTTAGATAAAAAGTTTATGCCAGATATTACAGGGCCAAGATTAATACCTTTAAATATGGCAGAACCTGTTTTAATTGTTGATGGAAAAACGACTAATAACAATTTAGGTTTTGCACCTCATGGAGCAGGTAGAAATGTGAGTAGAACACAACATAGAAAAAGTAAAAAAGGTACAGTAAAGGATATTTTTAGAGAAGAAACCAAAGGTTTAGACATCCGATTTTTTTCGAATGAAATTGATATTACTGAATTGCCTTCTGCTTACAAAAATGCAGCAACTGTAAGAAATCAAATGAAAGAATTTGGTTTAGGAGAAGTTATAGATGAGGTACAGCCTTATGGTTGTATTATGGCTGGTGATTGGCAAAAAAACGCACCTTGGAAAAATAAAAGAAGACAATATAAGAGAAGAAATAAATCTTAAAATTGCAAAAACCACGCAATTTGCGTGGTTTTTACATTTAATATAAACAAAACTACTACTTAATTGAAATGTTTGAGTTTTTTATAACAGGTTTGTTATTTGGCATTTGTACTCTGTAAGTTGTGCCATAATTATTTTCTTTTTGATAATAATCTGTAGAAATTACTTGAGCACCACTAGAAAAAGCAGCATTTGCTCTGGTCATATCATTTACTTTAGCTTCATAAGTTTCAATATCAGAACGAGTTCTAACCATATATCCTTTTGCTACAGCTTCTTTAATATCATTTTGTCTCATAATAGCATTGTCTAACAATAAAAATCCTGAATGTGGTTCTCCTGCATTTGCCTTAACAAACATTGTTCTTCCTTTAAGAGATGGATGATTTTTAATGTAAGCTCCTTCGGTTGTTAAACCAGCACCTCCTGGTAATAATAAAAAGATAAATTTACCTAAAGAAGATTTTAAAGTTGGCCAATTTTTAGCTAAAACAGCTTCGTTTAAAGTAGCATATTCTTGTCTTACATCATCTGGAGTAATAATTTTATCACGACCTAAAATGTTTATTAATTGCGCATCTAACTTATCATATACATCAGAAGTAAAAGGTACAATTTCTGCCGAGTTAGGAAAAACTGCCATTCCTTTATCTTTAGCCTCTATCATAATAAATATAGGAGTATGAGTAGGGTTTTTGTCAGACCAAGATTTTAAATCTGTTAAAGCACTCTCAAAAGTGTTGTAATGCGATAAAAAATCGATATCTGGTATGTGCATTACTTTAAAACCAGGAGTTTCTAAACCAGTTGCATCAAAAGGTTGAAAGTTGGTAATTCCTTTGGCTTTTAAAACATCATAAACGGCAGGTTTGCTAAATTTTCCTCCTTCAGGATCATAAACAATATCAATTGCTAATGAACGCATACCAGCATCTAATTGTGTAGGAAAATCTGGAAAACTATAAGAGATCATTTCTTTAAAAGACATTTCGTTTGGGTGAAATTCTTTCCATTGTTCTTTTTGTATTTCAGGCATTTTATCTTGTAATCCTTTTAGCATTTTGCTAAACATTGGATCTAGAAAGTTCATAATAACAGCATCTCTTTTTTTAGCGTAGCTGTTATGTGTTCCTATTACCTGAATTTCATTTATTTTAATATTATTAGGAAGATTTACGGTTCCGTTTTCTATTAAAATTTCTTTTTCTGTATTTTTTGTTGCTTCTTTTTTACAAGCATTTATTGTTAAAATAATTGCTAAAGCAGCAACTGTTTTTGTTATGTTTAAATATTTCATAATTAATTTTTTGTGTTTATTGGGTTTGTTCTCATTGGTTTTCCGTTAGGAATTTTTACCCAATAATCTGTATTATAGTTGTTTCCAGGTCTAAAAAAATCAGTAGAAATAACTTGAGCGCCACTTGTAAAAGCAGCATTTGCTCTTGTCATATCATTTGTTTTAGCTTCGTATGTTTCTATGTCTGATCTTGTACGAACTAAATATCCTTTTTTTACAGCTTCTTGTATTTCTGTTTGACGTACAATTGCATTGTCTAACAATAGAAAAGCAGCATGTTTTTGTCCTATTTCTGATTGTACAAACATTACTCTGTTTTCTAATACGGGATGATTTTTTACATAATCGCTTTTAGAAGCCAAACCACCACCAGAAGGCAATAATAAAAAGATAAATTTTCCTTTAGATTCTTTTAATAAAGGCCAGTTTTTGGCTAAAACAGCTTCTTCTAAAGTTGCATAACCTCCACGAACATCATCTGGAGTAATAAGTTTATCTCTTCCTAATGTGTTTTTTACTAAGGCATCCATTTCATCAAAAGCTTGTTCTGTAAAAGGTAAAACTTTAGCAGAGTTAGGAAAAATAGGAAACCCAGAATCTTTAGCTTCTATCATTATAAAAATAGGTGCGTGTGTTGGGTTGTTGTTAGACCATTTTTTTAGTGCTTTTAATCCGCCTTTAAAAGTTGGGTAATGCGTTCTAAAATCTATATCTGCCATGTGTAATAGCTTAAAACCAGGTTTACTTAAACCAACAGTATCAAAAGGAGCTAAATTTGTAATTCCTTGTTGTTTTAAGATTTCGTAAGTAGCTGGTTTGTTAAAACGGTTTCCTGTAGGGTCGTAATAAATATCTAATTCTAAAGAACGTAAACCTGCGTCTAATTGTGTTTTAAAATCTGGATGATTATAATTAAGCATTTCGTTTAAAGGCATTTCATTTGGATGATATTCCTTCATTTTTGCTTTTTGTTCATCTGTCATATTTGCATTGTATTGGCCCATTAATTTTTTAAAAATAGGATTCATCAATGTAAATACTTTTTCATCTACAGGTTTTGCGTAACTATTGTGTGTACCTAAAACTTGTATTTGATTTATTTTTAAAGTTTCATCAATTTTAATAGTATTATTTTCTAAAGAAAATTGAGAGCTTTCTTTTTTACAAGAGCATACTAAAAGTATGCTCCCGATAAAAAGAGATGTTATTAATTTTTTCATTTTTAAATAAACTATCTAATATTAAAACTTAAACCTATTTGACCTCTAATACCAGACCATCCAGCTATTTCTGGTCTGTCTGAGTTTCCGTGGTAATATCTGTTTTGAGCATTTGTAATATTGCTTATTTCCGCAAAAACTCTTAGTCTGTCGTTAATTGAATACGACGAAGAAAAGTCTACAGTAAAATTATCATCAAACCATTGGTAATGGTCCGGACCAGCTGCACTTCTAATAGAGCTTACATATTTACCTTTTAAATTACCAGCAATACGTGCTAAAAATTTATTGTTTTCATAAAATAAGATTACATTTCCAATGTGTTTTGCTTGTCCTGGTAAAGTAGTTTTATAACTTCCTGTTTGCACACCATTGGTATAAGTTGGTATTTCTACTTCAGAATTTATGTAAGAATAGTTTAGTTCAACCCCAATATTTTTTAAGAAATTATCCATTTTATCAAAACGTTTTACCAAACCTAATTCTATACCATATAACCAAGCATTATCTAAGTTTTCTGGTCTAGATCTAATGTAATTTTGTCCGTTTAAGTTTACAATGCTTTGATCATCATAAATATAATCTGTTAAACTTTTGTAGTAAGCACCTGCAGAAAGTAAGCCTAAACCTTCTGGATAAAACTCGAACATAGCATCAAAATTATTAGAAAAAGTTGGGTTTAATGCTGTATTACCTTCTGTTATAGTTAAAGCTATTTCGCTAATTTGTGTACCTGGGTTTAATCTGTTAAAAGTAGGTCTTGCATAAGTTCTTGTATATGCAGTTCTTAAAATTGCTTTTTCAGAAAGGTTAATTTTAGCATGTAACATTGGTAAAAATGCGTTGTACTTTTTTGTCTCTTTTATTTCTTCTACCGTTGCACCATTTGCATCTGTACTTACTTTAGAACCAATAAACTCTAAATGATTAGATTCGTTTCTAATACCACCAATTAATTCTAATTTATCTGATAATTTATAATTACCCATTACATAACTAGAATATACTTTTTCTTTTGCAGTATAAGAACTTGGTGCATTAGATGGTGCATCTTTTGTTAAAACGGTTAATAAACCATGTTGAGAAGCAAACTCATCTGTATACATTTTATCAATTTGATTATTTGTAATTGATTCTATTTTTACATTATTGTAAGTATTACCTAATTCATTTAAAAAAGAGCCATCATAAGGTGTGTTTTCTCTTTCTAAATCAGATAAATATAATATTGGTGCACTGTCTGGTATACCTAATAAAGCAGATTGTAATTTAACTACAAGAGAAGAGTTATAATCTCTTTTTTTATGAGCTAGTTTTCCTCCAAATTTTAAATCTAATTTATTGTTAGCGTTGTAAGTAAAATCTAAATTACCTGTATAATCTGTTTCTTTTTTATCTAAAATTGATAATAAAATTTGATTTAAACGAGCTTTTGACGGATCTAAAGCAGTTTCATTATTAGGTAAAATATTATCTATTTTACTACCAACATTGTTAGGAGAATCTTGTAACATATACACTAAACCGTCTGAAGCACGACCACCATAAGTCATAGATTGTACAAAATTTACAATTGGGTATCCTCTCTCACTTTCTGGTAAGTTGTCTGGCGAGTCTAATTTAAATTTTGATGAAGCTGTTTGTATTGCAGCATCTAAACTTAAACGATCTGTTAAGTTAAACTCTCCACCTAATTTTAAAGAATATAAATCTGTAACATAATCTGCGTGACGAGCTTGATATTGTACATTATTTTGATGGAAATTAAAGTAAGTTTCTCTTACGTTTTGTTGGTCTAAATAGTTAGAATATAGTCCTTTAAAATAGATTTTGCTATTTGGTGTTATTTTGTAATCCATAGCTAAATTGTAACCAGTAGTTACACGTCTTGCCAAATAATCTCTTAATTGTAAAGTATTAATTCCGTAAGCTTGTTGTGCATCTGTATTAGAAAAATCATAATCAACTCTGTATTGATTAATACCAGCTCTTCTATCCCAAATTACAGCAGAAGCTATAAAACCAAACTTATCATTTATTCTATCTCCATAAACAAAAGAAGCATTATAAGAAGGGTCATCTGCTCTAGTATTGTAACCACCTGCAACTGTTGCGCTAATTGTTTGTTTATTTGGTGAAGATTTTGTGATAAAATTCATAGAACCTCCAATAGCATCACCATCTATATCTGGTGTTAAAGCCTTGCTTAATTGTACATATTGAATTAATTCTGTAGGAAAAACATCTAATTGAGTATAACGCTCATCACTTGCACCACCGGCACTTGGTAATCTATTTCCGTTTAAAACTGTAGAAGTCCAATGTGTTGGTGCACCACGTACAATAACACGTCTTCCTTCTCCCATATCTCTTTCTATAGAAACCCCTTGCATACGTTGTACAGCTTCTGCAGCATTACGGTCTGGTAATTTACCAATTGCATCGGCAGCAATAACTTCTGTAATTGCTAAGCTTTTCTTTTTCATGTTTAAAGCTTTAACCTGAGTTGGAAAATAATTTCCTTTTACAATAATTTCATCAAGAGCATTTTCTGTTCCTAGAATTTTAATTGTTCCTAAATTAAGGTTTTCTCCATCTTTAAGGGTGATAACAATCTCTTTAGTTTTATAACCTATGTAAGAAATAATTAAAGTTTGTTTACCTGTAGTTGTGGTATAAAAATTAAATTCTCCAGAAAAATCTGTAGTTGTACCTAAAGTAGTACCTTTTAAATAAACAGATGCACCTGGTAATACATCTATTTCATCTGCTATGGTTCCACTTATTTTTAATCCTTGAGCAAAGGAAAAATAAGATATTAACAGAAAAGAAACTGTTAATAAAAACTGATGTTTTGTACTTTGTTTCATTTTTTTTGATTGTAGTTTTTTATTTTGGTTTAACTGATGCGGCAAATAAAAAAATAAATCTCAAGATAAAAGTTCAATGTGTTTGGTCTGAACATGAAAGAGTTTAAACTAAACGGAACGTTCTTTTATTTTGTTTAAAATCAGTAAGTTATGTGTTATTAAGCTAATGTTATGAAAGTGTAAATAAAAAAACACCTTGTTTTTTTATTGTAATTATTTTATGTTTTTACGGTATTCGGAAGGAGTAACACCTGTAATTTCTTTAAAATATTTTATAAAAGTTGTTTTAGATTTAAAACCAGAAAAATGAGCTATTAAATTTAGATTTTCGTTATCGAAAGTTTTCATTCTTTTTTTAGCTTCTTCTACACGATACTCATTTATAAAAAGGAAAAATTTTTTATTTAAATTCTGATTTAAAACTTCTGTAATATTATGTTTAGAGGTTTTTAATTCTTCTGCTAATTTTGTTAAGGATAAATCGTGTTTTAAATATGGTTTTTTAGTAACCATATATTCTTTTAAAGTTTTTAAAATTTCTATTTTTTGATCTTCCTTTAAGGTAGACTTTTCATACTTAGGGCTGTTAACTTTGACCGTTTTTTCAGATAGAACAATAGCTTCATTTAGTTTATCTTGATATCTTTTTTTTAGAAAAATAATTAAGAAAATTATAAAGCCCAATAAATTTGTAACTAAAAAAACTGTAATTAATTTTGGTATAATACCTATTTTACCAGAGTATAAAATTAAAATACTTAAAAGCCACAAAATAATAGGGTACTTTAACCAAGAAAGGTTGTTGTTTTTACTTTTATAAATTAGATACAAACAGGTACTAAAATATAATACTACAATTGTAAAATAACAGATGTCATACACTTTCTTATAAGGCATTATCCAGCTATAATCTTTGTTAAAAACAATATTACAACCAACAATTATAAAGTAAATTGTAAATAATATACTGGGTAAATAATGTGGTATTTGTTTGTTTTTAGGCATTATTTTACCTGATAGAACACTTTTTATGTAAACGTACAATAATGGAGGAGAAACCATTGTAATAGAAGGAGAATACGATTTAAAAAGTACATTTTCCTCAAAAATTAGAAAACCAAATTTTAAAATTAGTATACATGCAGAATTTATGAGTAAAAACCAGAGAATCTTTTCGGTATTTTTCTGAACTAAATCATCTTTAAAAAGAAAAATAGCGATTAATGTTTGAGATAAAACAGCAACAAATAAATATTCCATAATTTACAAAGAGCAAATTACTGCATTTTAAATTCCATTTTTCTATCAAAAAGTAACAATTAACTTAAAAATAGAATAGAAGTAACATTAGATTTACATTTAAAAACAAAAAAACCACGCAATTTGCGTGGTTTATATTTTTATAAAAGAGATGATTTATCTACAAATCAAAACCAATATTAACACCTAATTTTTTGGCAATTAATTTTGTAATTCTAGATTTTACCTCTGGTATTTTAACGCTTTCTAAAACTGTATTAGCAAACGCATACATTAATAATGCTTTACCTTCTTTTTGCGGAATACCACGTTGTTGCATGTAAAATAAAGCATCATCATCTAACTGACCAATTGTACAACCGTGAGAACATTTTACATCATCAGCAAAAATTTCTAGTTGAGGTTTAGCATTTATTGTTGCTTTATCACTTACTAAAACATTGTTGTTTTGTTGGTAAGCATTTGTTTTTTGTGCTTCTTTTTCTACAATTACTTTTCCGTTAAAAACTGCTGTAGAACGCTCATCATAAATACCTTTGTAATCTTGGTGAGACTCACAATTTGGCTCTATATGATGTACTAAAGTATGATGATCTACATGTTGTTTTCCTTCAATAATTGTAACTCCTTTTAAAATAGAATCAATGTGTTCTCCATTTTGATAGAAGTTTAAGTTGTTTCTTGTAATATTTCCTCCAAAAGAAAAAGTATGTACAGAAACTACACTGTTAGATTTTTGATCTACATACGTATTATCTACCAAAGAAGCGTTAATATCATCATTCTGAATCTTATAAACATCTACAGTAGCACTTTTTTCTGCAAAAATTTCTGTAACTACGTTAGATAAAACTGCGTTTGATGTTAAACTTTGATGACGTTCTATAATTTGCACATGTGCATTTTCTTCTACAACAATTAAATTTCTTGGTTGTACCATTGTAGAAACATCTGCACAAGTAGAAAAGTTAATAATTTGTATTGGCTTTTGTACTTCTGTATTTTTAGGAATATGAATGTATGCTCCTTCTTTTGCAAAAGCAGTATTTAAAGATGTTAAATTGTCTTGTTTTGCAACTTTGTTAAAATACTTTTTTATTACAGGTTGGTATTTTGGTTTTGCAAAAGCTGCAGACATTAAGCAAACATCTATCTTATCGTGTGTTGTTTCAGATAAAAACGGACTGTATTTTCCATCAATAAAAATTACTTTGTAAGTATCAATATCATGAATAAAATACTTTTTTACGTCTGCTAATTCTACAGAAGTACATTTGTTAGGAAACATGCTGTAATCTTCTTTTAAAACAGAGTTTAAAGAAGTATACTTCCAAGCTTCTAACCTTTTTGTTGGAAAACCTAATTTTTCAAAATTTTCTAAAGCTTCTGTTCTAATTTCATGTACATCAGAATTGATGTCTACTTCATTTTCAAAAGCTACATATGATGATAATATTTTGTCTTTTAATTCCATTGTTTTTTAGTTTGAAAGTTAAAAGCTGAAAAGTTTTAAAAGTTAATTATTAACTCTTATAAACTTTAAGAACTTTGTAAACTTTAGGAACTTTTGTACTTTTAAACTAATTCCTGTTTAATCCAATCGTATCCTTTTGCTTCTAATTCTAAAGCTAAAGATGCATCACCCGTTTTTACAATTTTTCCATCGTGTAAAACGTGTACAAAATCTGGTACTATATAATCTAATAAACGTTGGTAGTGTGTAATTACAATTACTGCGTTGTCTTTAGATTTTAATTTGTTTACACCGTTTGCAACAATACGTAAAGCATCAATATCTAAACCAGAATCCGTTTCATCTAAGATGGCTAATTTTGGCTCTAACATTGCCATTTGAAAGATTTCATTACGTTTTTTTTCTCCTCCAGAAAATCCTTCGTTTAAAGAACGCGATAAAAATTTACGGTCTATTTCTAATAATTCAGATTTTTCACGAATCATTTTTAACATGTCTTTTGCAGGCATGTCTTCTAAACCTTTTGCTTTTCTAGTTTCGTTAATAGCAGTTTTAATAAAGTTGGTTACAGAAACTCCAGGAATTTCTACCGGATATTGAAACGATAAAAACACACCATTATGTGCTCTTTCTTCTGGTGCTAATTCACTAATATCTTCACCATTTAATTCTATTGTTCCACCTGTAACTTCATATTCTTCTTTACCTGCAATTACAGAAGCCATGGTACTTTTTCCAGCTCCGTTTGGTCCCATTATTGCGTGTACTTCACCTGCTTTAACCTCTAAATTCAATCCTTTTAAAATTGATTTATCTTCTATATTTGCGTGTAAATTGTTAATTTTTAACATCTTTTTTATGCTATTTGCTTTAAGCTTTTGGCTTTAAACTGTTTAATAATTCTTCTAATTTTTTGTATGCTATTGGAGAGTGCTGAATAATTACTTCTGCATTTTTTTCTTTAGCAAAAGCTTCAAAAGTCTCCATACTTTTTAACGTTGTTTCTGCATCATAATTAAATGATGGAACGCCGTTTGTTGCTCTATTTTCTTCAAAGTGATATAAATCTCCTGTTAATAAAACTGGTTTTTCTAAACCAGCAACTTCAACATATAAAGATTGATGCCCAATTGTATGGCCTGGTGTGTATTTTATAACCACAGTTCCATCACCAAAAACATCATAATCACCATTTATTTTTTGTACATTTTTTAATGCTGCTAACGCAGGATTTTTTGCTCTTAATGTATCGCTTAAGTTAAAATTATACTCATTTTCTTGTACAATCCATTTTGCGTCTTTCATATAATTTGCATGACCTGTATGATCAAAATGCGAATGAGACATGGCAAAGTATTTAAAATCTTCAATTTTAAAACCAATCGTTTTTAGTTGATTTACTAAAGAATCTGGTCTTTGTATTCTAAAAACACCACTTGGTTCATCAAAAGGTGTTGGTTGTACTAATTGTTCTGGCAAACCAGCATCCCACATTAAGTTTCCTTTTGGATGAGAAATTACATAATATGTATCTGTAAACTGTTTTGTTTGCCCAGTGTATGTTGTATCTTGAGAAAAAACTTCTAATTTTTTTACAAAAATAGACCCACCCACCAATTGATATAATTTTACATCTGCTTTGGCTGTTTCTTCTACTTTTTTCTCGGTTTTTTTACAACTTACAATTGCTAAACCTAAAAATAAAATGATTAATTTTTTCATGATTTTTTATTTTATCCAACAGAACCTTCTAAAGAAATTTCCAATAATTTTTGAGCCTCTACAGCAAATTCCATTGGTAATTTGTTTAATACTTCTTTACTAAAACCGTTTACAATTAAAGCAATTGCTTTTTCTGTATCTATACCACGTTGGTTACAGTAAAATAATTGGTCTTCACCAATTTTACTTGTAGTTGCTTCGTGTTCTATTTGTGCCGATTTATTTTTAGCTTCTATGTAAGGAAAAGTGTGTGCACCACATTCGTTACCCATTAATAAAGAATCACACTGAGAGAAATTACGTGCATTTTCTGCTCTAGAATTTATTTGTACCAAACCTCTGTATGAGTTTTGAGATTTTCCTGCAGAAATACCTTTAGAAATAATGGTAGATTTTGTGTTTTTACCTAAGTGAATCATCTTTGTACCTGTATCTGCTTGCTGATAATGATTAGTTACAGCAATAGAATAGAATTCACCAACAGAATTGTTTCCTTTTAAAACGCATGAAGGATATTTCCATGTTACAGCAGAACCTGTTTCTACTTGTGTCCAAGAAATTTTGGCATTTGTTTCGCACAAACCTCTTTTGGTTACAAAGTTAAAAACTCCACCTTTTCCGTTTTCATCACCAGGAAACCAGTTCTGAACTGTAGAATATTTAATTTCAGCATCGTCCATTGCAATTAACTCTACAACAGCGGCGTGTAATTGGTTTTCATCTCTTTGTGGCGCAGTACATCCTTCTAAATAAGAAACATAACTACCTTTATCTGCAACAACTAATGTTCTTTCAAATTGTCCTGTTCCTCCTTCATTAATTCTAAAGTAAGTAGACAATTCCATAGGACATTTTACACCTTTTGGGATGTAACAGAAAGATCCATCAGAAAAAACTGCCGAATTTAATGCTGCATAAAAGTTATCTGTTGTTGGTACAACAGTTCCTAAATATTTTTTTACCAATTCTGGATGTTCTTGAATTGCTTCTGAAATTGGCATAAAAATAATTCCTTTTTCGCCCAATGTTTTCTTAAAAGTAGTAGCTACAGAAACAGAATCCATTACAATATCTACGGCAACGTTTGCAAGTTTCTTTTGCTCATCTATAGAAATTCCTAATTTCTTAAAAGTTTCTAATAAATCTGGATCTACTTCGTCTAAAGAATTTAATTTTGGTTTCTTTTTTGGTGCAGAATAGTAAGCAATTTCTTGAAAATTTGGTTTTGGGTAATTTACATTTGCCCAATCTGGTTCTTCCATTTTTTCCCAAACTCTAAAAGCTTCAATACGCCAATCAGTCATCCATTGTGGCTCATTTTTCTTTTTAGAAATAGCACGTACCACATCTTCATTTAATCCTTTTGCAAAGGTTTCACTTTCTATATCTGTATAAAAACCGTATTCGTATTCTTTGGTTTTTAATTCTTGCTCTAACTGTTCCTCAGTATATTTTGACATTTTTTTCTTAAGTTTTAAAGTGAAAATGATTCTCCGCAACCACAAGTTCTATTTGCGTTTGGGTTGTTAAAAACAAATCCTTTTCCGTTTAATCCACCAGAATATTCTAGTGTGGTTCCTACTAAGTATAAAAAACTTTTTTTATCTACAATGATTTTGACATCATTTTCTTCAAAAACTTTGTCGTTTTCTTGTTGATTTTTATCAAAAGTTAGATCGTAAGATAAACCTGAACAACCACCACTTTTTACACCAACTCTCACAAAATCTGTTGTTGCGTCAAAGCCATCATCTGTCATTAGCTCTATGACTTTCTTTTTTGCTGTGTCTGAAACTTTTATCATAATTTTATAGTAGATTAAATCTAAATTGTTTGCAAATATACGATATAAGTCGCATAATAAAAGAAAACTTGCATTATGATACTTAATACATTAATTGGTTTTATTGATAACCTTTTCTTTTTGATGAAATATTAATTCTTAATGATTTTTTTTTGAAAAATTCCTGAGGAAGTTTCTATGGAAATAATATAAATTCCTTTTTTTAATTCTGATAAATTTACTTGATTTTTTGTAGACTCAAATACTTTTTGGCTTAACAAATTGTAAACTTTTATCTTATTAAAAGTTGTATTATTTATGATGTTAATAGAAAGAATATCTTTAACAGGGTTTGGTGAGGTTGTTAAAATGTCTGAATTAATATTTTGATATATAGTGCTTAAAGTAGAACTGTTGTTTTTAGAGATTAAATGATAATCAGGATCAAAATTAACAGAACTAACAATAAAAGGCACGTCTTTTATAAAAGTTTCATTGTTGTTTTCATTTTTTAGAACGATGTCTAAAATTTCACCATTAACTCCATTTATACGAATAGGAACATTCGCTTCAAAAAAGGAAACTGAGGTGTGACTTTGTGTTTGATTTAAGTTAATATTAATGCTATTTGTATTGGGTTGAAACCACTCTAAGTTATAAGTTGGATAACCTTCGTTGTAAACCCAGTCGTTAAAAAACTCGGTTAAATCTAAGCCGCTTTCTGTTTCTAAATGAGTAATTAAATCTGGTGTTTTTGCATAATTATAAGCTAAATTTGTGTCAGAAAGATAATTTTTTAGTGCGTTAAAAAAAGTAGTGTCACCCAATTCTTTACGCAACATGTGTAAAACCATAGAACCTTTATTGTAACTTAACCTGCCATTAAAAATTCTGTTTACACTTGTTGTATCTGTGTCAGATAAGTATACAGCGCCATCAGAGGCAGAGGTTATATAATTTATACTAGAATTTCTCCAGTTTTTAAAAGCATCATTTCCATCTAAATGTTCTACTGTTAAACCAGAAAGATAGGTTGCAAAACCTTCGTTTAACCAAATATCTTTCCAACTACCACAAGTAACTTTGTTACCAAACCATTGGTGTGCTAATTCGTGTGCAATTAAGTTTCTATCAAAACTTCCCATAAAAGAAACGGTTGTGTGTTCCATACCTCCGTTCCAACCAAATTGAGCATGACCGTATTTTTCGTTTTCAAACGGATAATTACCAAACAAATCAATAAAATGATTCATAATATCAACAGTGATTTCTGTACTACTTTTTGCAAGAGATTCACTTTCTGGATACACATAATTTATAATCGGAAAAGGATTATCATTATTAGCAACTGTATGAGAATAGGTCTCGTAATTGGTAACTGCAATAGCAATTAAATAAGCCGGAATTGGGTATTGATGTTTAAAATGTGTTGTTTTTTCTCCGTTGTTAATTGTTGTGCTCTGTTCTAAACCGTTAGAAACGGCAACATATTGTTCTGGAGCAGTGATGTATACATCAATTTCATCAATTTTATCATTTAAATCTTGTTTGCAAGGCCACCAACCTAAAGCACCATAAGGTTCAGAAAGTGTCCAAAGAACAGGTGTTCCGTTGTGTGTATTTATTTCAAAAGAACTAAAACTATTATTTGTTGGGTTTCCGCTGTAAGTAATTGTAACAGATGTAGAGTTGCTAGAGTTTAATGTGTTTTGTAGGGTGATGATTAATTCATCATCAGAATTTTGAGTGAATTGTAAATTGTTATTGTTTTGAGTAACATTACTTACTGTCATATTATCATCTAAATCAAAAATAACAGTATTCATGTTTTCTAAAGCGGTAAATGTTGTGGTTACTTTACCAGAGATGGACGCAATTGCCGGATTTACAGAGAATTCTAATTTGTGATACGTAATATCGTAATTAGAAGTGTTAGAATTTACCTTAAAAGCTAATTTTTTAGCGGCAGATTTTGCCTCAGCTTCAGAAATATTTATACTTTCTTGGGCAGATGTTTTACAGGTTGCAATGAAAATAAAGAAGGATACTGCAATTAATCGAACCATAACTACTACTTTTGTATCCTTAAAAATACTTCTTTTTATTTTTTTAATTATGCTAGAAGACAAAAATCAACAAAAAACATCGTTAGCCGAACTTGGTGAGTTTGGTTTAATTAACCATATTACACAATATTTTAAAATCAATAAAGCATCAACAATAAGAGGTGTTGGTGATGATGCTGCGGTTTTAGACGCATCAGAAAAACAAACTTTAGTTACTACAGATTTGTTAGTAGAAGGTGTACATTTCGATTTAAGTTATATGCCATTAAAACATTTAGGTTATAAATCTATAATGGTTAATTTATCGGATGTGTATGCAATGGGTGGTGAAGCAGAGCAAGTTACGGTTTCTATTGCGGTTTCTAACCGTTTTCCTTTAGAAGCCATTGAGGAATTATATGCTGGAATTCAGTTAGCTTGTGATACTTATAATGTAGATTTGATTGGTGGAGACACAACTTCATCAACCAAAGGAATTTTAATTTCTGTAACCGCAATTGGTAAAGTTGATAAAGGCGAGGCTGTTTATAGAAATACGGCAAAAGAAACAGATTTAATTGTAGTTTCTGGAGATTTAGGCGCTGCCTATTTAGGTTTACAAGTTTTAGAAAGAGAAAAACAAGTTTTTAAAGTAGATCCAAATAATCAGCCAGATTTAGATAATTATACTTATTTAATAGAGCGTCAATTAAAACCAGAAGCACGTAAAGATGTTGTTGGTTTGCTTAAAGATTTAGAGGTGAAACCAACTTCTATGATTGATATTTCTGATGGACTTTCTTCTGAACTTTTTCATATTTGTACACAGAGTAAAGTGGGTTGTAAAATTTATGAGGATAAATTACCTTTAGATCCACAAGTAATTTCTACTTGCGAAGAATTTGAATTAGATTCTACGATGGTTGCTTTAAGTGGAGGAGAAGATTACGAACTTTTATTTACAGTGCCAATTGCAGATTTTGATAAAATAAAAGGAAATCCTAATTTTTCTATTATTGGGCATGTTACTGCAGAAAATCAAGGACTGCAATTAATAACAAGAGCGGGCCAAGAAATAGAATTAAAAGCACAAGGTTGGAATGCTTTAAATAAAGAATAATAAAATTAATAATTAATATAAAAAAAGCGCAAATTTTAAATTTGCGCTTTTTGTTTTTTATAAAACAGTTGTTATTTTCTTTCTTCTGGTTTTCTTGTTAATACAAAATACAAAACATAAAGCCAGCTAAATATACCGTGTATAAATGCTAATAAGACCGATTTGTTTCTTTCCCAAGAAACAACAACAGCAAGTACACTTCCTAAGCCAATTCCGCTTTTTATTGCAGAATTTTTTATTTCACTATTTCCTGTTTGTTGGCTGTAACATTCAATAGAAGTTAAAATAATGAATGTTAAAAATAAAAAGGTCTTTTTCATGGAGTTTGGTTTTAGGCCTAATTTAGCATTTTTTTACAAAATCTTTTAAGATAGCAATTAGTTCGTCTTTGTTTTCTATATGCGTCATGTGTCCAGATGGTAAAACCACGTATTCAGAATTTGTGAATTTAGCTTCTTCAATAGAATTTTCGGCATTTAAAACCGGATCTTTTTCTCCAATAATTATCAACTTTTTAAAAGTTACTTCTTTTAAAAATTGATTAGAATTTGGTCGAATTTTCATGCCTTCTTGTGCCGCAATATAACCTTGTAGAGAAGTTTGTAATGCTTCTGTTTTTACTTGATTAATTTCGTCTTTAAATTTTAATGCATTTTCTTGAAAAAATAAATTTGAAACAGACATTTTTATCATATTTTCAAAATTATTTGTAACTAATTTATTTGCTCTATTTCTTATTTTTTTTCGTTCTTCAGAATCTTCATAAGAAGTAGAGTTTAATAAGCACAAACCCTTTATATTATTAGGATTCATTTTGGAAAAAGCTAAAGAAATATATCCTCCTAAAGAATGGCCTACCAAAATATATTTCCTAATTTTTAATTGCTTTAATACAAAATTTATTACTTCTGCAAATAAATCCATAGAATGGATGTAACCCAAACAATCAGACTGTCCATGACCTAGTAAATCTAAAGTAATAACTCTGTTTCTTTTGGTTAATTCTGGGGTAATTTTATCCCACATTGTGGCATTTTCTAAAAACCCATGAATTAGAACAATTGCAGTTCCTTTTCCTTCGTCAGTATAAAAAATATTAGCGTTTTTATAATTTAAAATCATAGCCACAAAGATACTGTTTGATTCGTTTTTCGAAATCTAAATTATGATAAAGTATTTACTATATTTGGTGTAAATTCAATTCAAAAAATCTTATGTTTTTCAAAAAAGCAACGCTTCTTGCCCTTTTCGTTATTTCATCAACCTTACAAGCACAAATATCAGAAAAGAAATTAGACAACTTAGTAAAAGAAACTTTATCAACTTTTGATGTTCCTGGTATTTCTGTAGGTATTTTAAAAGATGGTAAAATTGTACATGCAAAAGGCTACGGCGTTCGTTCTTTAACCAATAAAAAAGACATGAACGAAAATACTTTGGTTGGTGTTGCTTCTAACAGTAAGGGTTTTACGTGTTTTGCTTTAGCAATGATGGTAGATGCTGGTAAATTAAATTGGGATGATAAAGTAAGAAAACACATTCCAGAATTTCAAATGCACGATGCTTGGGTTACAGAAAATTTTACAGTTAGAGATTTGGTTACACATAGAAGTGGTTTGGGTTTAGGTTCTGGAGATTTAATGTTTTTACCAGAAGGAAATGATTTTACAGTAAAAGATGTTATTAATAATGTAAAATATTTAGCTCCTCAAAGTAAATTTAGAACCGATTTTAAATACAATAATAACATGTTTATTATTGCTGGTGAAGTTTTAAAACGTGTTAGCGGACTTACTTGGGAAGAGTTTATTGAAACTAAAATTATGAAACCTGTTGGTATGACAAGTAGTAAAGCATCTTACAACAGAGTTACTAATAAAACAAATATTATAGATGCTCATACAAGAGCAGACGGAAAAGTAATTCAGATTCCGCATGATTGGAGCGAAACTGCAAATGCTGCTGGTGGAATTATGAGTAACGTAAACGACATGCTTACTTGGGCAAATTTTTTAATGAATGATGCCGTTACTAAAAACGGAACACGTTTGTTAAGTGAAGCTCAGTTTCATGAACTTTGGCAATTACAAACTCCTTTAAAAGTGGCGAAAAACGATGCTTATGATTCTAATTTTAGAGGTTATGGTTTAGGTTGGTTTGTAACAGATGTAAAAGGCGGACATAAACAAGTATATCATACCGGAGGTTTAATTGGTACAGTTACTCAGTTTACTATGATTCCTGATTTAGATTTAGGAATTATTGTATTAACAAATCAAATGAATGGTAATGCTTTTAATACTATTACAAATACAATTAAAGATGCTTATTTAGGTTATAAAAATAGAGATTGGTTAAAAGACTACGGAACAAAAAATGCTAATTATTTAAAATATAACGATAGTATAAAAGCAAGTGTTTATAGCAAAGTTGCATTGGCAAAAGCAGATAAAAACTTACCAAAACCAAGTGCAATTGTAGGTACTTATAAAGATGATTGGTTTGGCAATATTATTATTTCTCATAACGGAACAAAATATAGTATAAAATGCGAACGCTCTTCTACATTGTTTGGAGAATTGTTGCCTTACAACCAAACAACTTATGTTGCAAAATGGAATAATAGAAGTTATGATGCTGATGTTTTTGTACAGTTTTCTTTTGATGAAACAGGAAATGCAACTGGTGCAAAAATGAAATTTATTGCACCGATAACAGATTTTAGTTTCGATTTTCATGATTTAAACCTTAAAAAAGTAAACTAATTTGAACAAAACAAAAGAAATTTGGATTGCAGGTTTTGCACTTTTCTCACTATTTTTTGGTGCAGGAAATTTAATTTTACCACCAACTTTAGGACTTAAATCTGGTGCAGATTGGTGGATTGTTGTTTTAGGTTTTATTTTAACGGCAATTATAATTCCTATTTTAGCCATTTTTGCACATGCAAGGTTACAAGGAACTTTGTACGATTTTGGTAAAAAAGTTTCTCCTGTTTTTAGTACTATCTTTTGTTTTTTAATTTACATAATTGCAGCAGCAATTCCGGGTCCTAGAACAGCTGCTGTTACACATGAAATGGCAATTCAGCCTTTTTTTGATTCGCCACCCATTTTAACAAGTATTATCTACTTTGTTTTGGTGTTTATTTTTGCCGTAAATCGCTCTAAAATAATTAGTTTAATCGGTAAATTTTTAACACCTATTATTGTTTTAATTTTATTACTAATTATAACAATTGCTACATTTACAGCAACAGGAACCATAAAACCATCAACATTTAAAAATCCTTTTATAGATGGTATTTTAGAAGGATATCAAACTTTTGATGCCATTGCGGGTGTTGTAGTTGGTGCAGTAATTATCATCTCTTTAAACTTGCGAGGACATACTACTTTTGATGCAAAAAAAGAGTTGGTTACCAAAGCAGGAATTATATCTGGAGTTGGTTTATTATTAATTTACGGAGGTTTAATTTTTAGCGGATCTTTATTCTCATCAACTTTTACAGAAAATGCGTCTAGAACAGAAGTTTTATCTAGTTTAAGTACACAAACTTTAGGAAGTTTAGGAACTACTTTTTTAAGTGTTTTGGTGGCTTTAGCTTGTTTTACAACAGCAGTTGGTATTGTTACCGGAACTGCAGATTATATAAAAGGAATTTGTAACGATTCTAAAACTGCTTTTATAATTACGGCTGCAATTGCTTCAATTATTGGGATTATTGTGGGGAGTTACAATGTTGGTTTTATTATTGATGTTGCCGTGCCTGCGTTAATGTTTGTATATCCAATAACCATTGTGTTAATCTTATTAAATGTTGTGCCCAATAAATATGCATCTACATTGGTTTTTAGAGGTGTTGTAATCGTGACTTTTATTTTTAGTATTCCAGATTTTTTAGGCTTTATAATTCCTAGAGAAAACTTAACCGGAATTAAAAGTATGATTCCGTTAGCAGAACATAGTTTGGGTTGGGTAATTCCTGCTTTATTGGTTTTTGTTGGGTTGAATTTGAAGAGGGTTCGTTAATGGTTTGTGTAAGCTTTTTTTATATAGTTTAAGTAATGAATTTCTTAAGCGAGTAAAACTACAATAAATTTTATACGTTGTTATAGCAGTTTTTTAATTGGTTTCAATATCATTTAGAGCTCCTATAAAACTATTATACTCTGTAGGTTTTGGAGCTTTATCATTTACTAAATATCCATTTTTATCAAAAATAATATACCTTGGAATAGAATTAAGTTCAAATTTCCTTTTTAGTTGTGAGTTTATTGGATTTAGCAAAAGGTATTGATTATTTAAAGTTCCAAATTCTTTTAATTCTAAAGCTTTTTGTTTCCATTTTTCTGAATCTGTGTCTATTGATATATACACCCAATCTAGAAAGTAGTTCTTAGCAAACAATCCTTTATTTTTTCCTCCATTTTTAATATCATATATGCAAGGGCCACACCAACTTGCCCAGAAATCTATAACTTTAATTTTCTTACCAGTTTTTGCAAGCATATCGCTAAATGTTATAGTATCTCCACTTATAGTAATTAATTTTTCCTCAAGAACCCCCTTAGGAGGCAACTTATTTAACAATTCAATATTTTTTGCTGCCTCATCTATTTTTATTAAATAATTTGAATTTGGGAATAGAACTTTAAACTCTTTAATTGCTTCTTTAATGTTACTGCTATTTCTAAAAGGGCTTACCTCTATGTATTTAAGAATAGTATTGGCAAGTCCTCCTTCTTGTGCTTTGTTGCTAAATTCATTTAAATATATTTCTTTTTCTATTAAAAATTGGGATGGTGAATAAGAGTCAGTTAAATTTTGGTTTAAGTGCACATAACTTCTAAGAATACCCAAATAGTTTTTACTCTTCAATACCTTTGGATTATTCAAGAACTGAAAAGAAAGATTTCTGAAATATGATTCGGAAAATTTTAAAGAAGTTTCTATTCCATATCTTTTAGATACTTGTTCAAAATGACTTGCATCAAGTTCTTTTGCTCGTCCAGATTTATCAATTGTTAAATGAAGGATTCTAGAATAATATTCAAATAGAATTCTAGTACGGGTTTTTTCAATAAAATCTTTACTAACTTCAGGGTTTTTTAATATGAAGTCTCCAAATAAACTATCTCTTTTTTGAAAAACTTCCCAACATTTATTTTTGTATTGAAATAAGTCATTTCTAAATATTGGATACTCATTTAGAGATATATCTTTGTAGAACTTATAATGATTTTTATTCGTTCCATCTACAGATATATTTCCGTTTTTTATGATAATATTTATACTGTCTTCAGGACTAATAAAAATAGGAAGTTCATAGACTTTTTTTGTTCCAAACGCAAGTATTTCAATGTATTGTGATTCTAATAAGTCTTCGGTTTTTAAAAAAATAGAATCTGGATGATTGAGTACTTTAAAATTTTCTGATTTTAAGTTTTTTTTAGGTATATCTAAATAAAAGAAATTTAAATATTTAAATGCTTTTAGGTCATCTGATTTACCGGTAATTATAGTTTCTATTTGTTGAAGAGAATCTTTTTCTTGTAGAATTAACTTAGTTGTTTTTTTGCTTTCTTTTTTACAGCTGACTATAAATAATATTATAAAAAGATTAATTATAAGAGGAATTGAATTTTTCATAATGTTTAATTTTTAGTCTACCTATTTCAGAAAAGAACAGAGTCATAATTTACTATAACGTTAACACTAATATACAACGTTTTAATATTTTATATTCGTAGCTATGAAGTTCGAGTTTAATTCTTTTAGAATTAAACTATCTTGTTAAGATAAGTTTCCACAACTTTTTACGACCAACAAACCAAACGAATCTATATATGGCAGTTCAAGACATTGTAAAATATTCTTTTAAAGAAACCTTTTCAGTAAGTACAGTTGCTTTTGAAAAAGCGTGTACCATAGATCATTCTGTGCAACAAAATGCCTATTCTATTTATTGGATTCAAGAAGGAAAAGGAACTTATAATATCGATTTTGAACAATATCAATTTACAGATAATGTGCTATTTTTCTTATCGCCAGGACAAGTTTTTACCGTAGAATCCGAGCAGATAAAAACTGCTTATAAACTCACCTTTGTACGAGATTTTTATTGCATACAAACCCATGACCAAGAAGTAGCTTGTAACGGAATTTTATTCAACAATATTTACGAAACTCCTTTTGTAAAACCTTGTAAAAAAGACACTCAAAAACTGCAATTTATTTTAGAGAGTTTAATAGACGAATTTCAGCAAAATGAAACCGCACAATATGATATGTTACAATCGTATTTAAAGCAATTTATTATTTCTGCAGTTCGTGTAAAAAAAGAAAATCACATAATAAAAGAAGACACAGAAACACGTCTTTTTAAAGATTTTAGCTTATTGGTAGAGCAGAATTACAAAACCATGCATTCCGTAACAGATTATGCAAATAGATTAGGTCTTTCGCCAAAATCTATTACCAAACACTTTCAGAAATTAGGCGCAAAAACACCATCAGACTTTATTAAAAACCGTATTTTATTAGAAGCAAAACGTTTGCTAATTTATACAGATAAAACCGTAAAAGAAATTGCATTTGAACTCGGTTTTAACGATCCGGCCTATTTTACACGCTTTTTTACCAAGGCAATTTCAAAATCTCCACTTCAGTTTAAAAAGGAGTATTAAATTATTTTCTGTATCATATTTAGCGTAGTCAAAAATATGGGCGTGCCCTTTCAGGTCAGGCTTTCCGTTATATCTTTTTATTTGACAACTTCTCGACTTCGCTCGAAGAGACAAATAAAAAGGATGCCACTTCAATCCTTCACGCGTGCATTTTTGCCAACTATTTTTCTCTGTCCAAACAGTAAGAACTTTTGTCCATTTTTAAACCTCTATGTTGGTTGCATCTTTGCAGTGTGTAACAACAACAAGTAATTTATCCTGCGTTAGCAGCAATTAAAAAAAGAAAAAAATGGAAGTACAATTAAAAGAAACAGACTTTACAAATGTCTTAGAAAATAACAATAATGTTTTATTAGATTTTTATGCAGATTGGTGTGGACCTTGCCAAACTTTATTACCAACAATACACAAATTAGCAGAAGAATTAAAAGACGATGTTATTATTAAAAAAGTAAATGTGGATGAAAATCCTGCGTTAGCAGCAAAATTTAATATAAGAAATATACCAACATTACTTTTTTTTAAAGACGGAGAACCTAAAGACAGACATACAGGTTTAATTACAGAAAGAAATTTAAGAGATAAAATTAACAGATTAAAATAAGTAAAGAAAACACTGCCAAAAACAACTTTTTAAAAGTGTCCAAACCAAAGGAACTTTTGTCCATTTTTAAAGGTTAATGTTGGTTGCATCTTTGCAGTATAATTAAAAACAAAGCAATTATGAAAACATTAGAAAACACACATTGCCCAAATTGCTGGGGTTACCAAACCTATGACGAGCAAAACCCAGAACAACAAGTTTGCGAGTGTAAATAAGAAATAAAAAAGTAATAAATAATAAATTAAACAATAGAAATTATGAGAAAATTAGTAGCAATAGTAGTACTAGTATTAGGTTTTGCATTTAATACAAATGCACAAGAAGTAAAAACAGTTTCTTTAGAGCAAACAAAAGGAGAGTTTACGCAAAAGCAAATTACATTATCTGAAGGAACCTATATTTTTGAGGTTGCCAACACCAATGTTGGTCATAATGTAGGTTTTGTTTTAGCACCAAAATCAGACGTAAATGCACATATTAAAAATGCCTATGTTACTGCACAAGTAAAAAATAATACTAAAGAAACTTCTAAAGAAGTAACGCTTAAAAAAGGAGAATACGTGTATTTCTGTCCTTTAAATCCAACGCCACAATATACTTTAATAGTAGAATAATTTTATTAATTCAAATAGTGATTGGCGAGCAGAAATGCTCGCTTTTTTTGTTTTAAATCAATTAATTATTGATGGTAGAAATTTACATCAAAAAAAATATCTTATTTTAGCAGTTCTAATTTTTATACAAAACATTTGTTAAACTATTTTTTATACCCACATGCAAGCTCTACAGAATGGGTTACATTTGTTCATGGAGCAGGAGGTAGCAGTTCTATTTGGTATAAACAGGTAAGAGATTTTAAAAAACATTTTAATGTTTTAATTCTAGATTTACGAGGTCATGGAAATAGTAAACCAAAATTAAAAGATACCTTTAAAACTAAATATACTTTTGATTCTATTACCAATGATATTGTTGAAGTTGTAGATCATTTAAAAATAAAAAAATCACACTTTATTGGTATTTCTTTAGGTACAATTTTAATTAGAAATTTAGCAGAAAAAAGAGCAGATTTAGTAGAAAGTATGATAATGGGAGGCGCAATTATAAAAATGAATTTTCGCTCTCAGGTGTTAATGAAAGTGGGTAATATTTTTAAATCGGTAGTACCTTATATGTTACTTTATAGGCTTTTTGCTTTTATAATAATGCCAAAGAAAAACCATAAAAAATCTAGATCTTTATTTGTAAACGAAGCAAAAAAATTATATCAAAAAGAATTTTTGCGTTGGTTTAAGCTAACTTCAGAAATAAACCCTTTATTAAGATTTTTTAGAACAAAAGATATTAAAATACCAACGTTATACATTATGGGGTCTGAAGATCATTTGTTTTTACCTTCTATACAAAGCATTGTTTCTAAGCATGTTACTTCTTCTTTGTTTGTTATAGATAATTGCGGACACGTAGTAAATGTAGAACAACCAGAGATTTTTAATAACAGAACAATCAATTTTATTACATCTTTATAATTTTATATAAATTTTTACCAATAAAACATTTATTTAATGGATTTTTATGAAGTATATTTGTTTTATAAAATAACTTAATATGAATCAGATAATTACTTTTGGCGAAGTTTTAATGAGGATTTCTCCACGTGGTAACAAAAAATTTATCCAATCTAACAACGTTGAATTTTATTTTGGAGGTACAGAATTAAATGTAGGAATTTCTATAGCAAATTTTGGAGGTGATGTTAAACATATATCAGTTATTTCTGATGATTTTATAGGTGATACTGCTATTTCTTATTTAAGAAAATTTGATGTAAGTACTTCTGCAATTGTACGTTCTAAAAGACCTTTAGGGGTTTACTTTTTAGAAGTAGGTGCTGTTATGAGACCAAGTTCTATTTCTTATAACAGATCTCATTCTTCTTTTTCTGAAATTCAACCAGAAATGGTAAATTGGGAAAAAGCTTTAAAAAAAGGGAAATGGTTTCATTGGACGGGTATAACACCAGCACTTTGTAAAGGAGGTTATGAAACTTTAAAAGAAGGATTAATCCTTGCTCAAAAAAAAGGAATGCAAATTTCTGCAGATCCAACTTATAGAAGTGGTTTATGGAAATGGGGAGGAAATCCAAAAGAAATTTTATCTGAACTAGTTAGTCTTTCTACTATTTTTATTGGTGGTGTAAATGAAATGAATGAGCTTTTAGGTACAAATTATTCGTTTTCTAATGAAGATTTTATTGAAGCAAGTAAAGAATTGATGGAGAAATTTCCATCAATAGAAAAAGTATTTGATAAAATAAGAACTTCTATTAACTCTTCTTGGCATAAAATTAGAGCAAGAATGTGGAATGGAACAGAGTTTAAAGAAACTCAAGATTTAGACATTACACATGTTATTGATAGAATTGGTACAGGTGATGCTTTTGCTGCAGGAATAATACATGGACTGCAACATTTTGATGATTATAAAACAATGGAATTTGGTAGTGCCGCGTGTGCTATTAAACATACTTATATGGGTGATGTAAATTACGCTAATGAAAAAGATGTTATTAGTATTTTAGAAGGCAACACTACTGGTAGGTTAAATAGATAATCTTTTTATAGATAGATATAAAAAAAGCGAGTTTTTTAAAAACTCGCTTTTTTTTACACTATAAATTTATAGTTTAAGATTGCATTAAATCTTCTATTTCATCTGCTTCTATTGGTATGTTTTGCATTAAATTAAAAGGTTCTCCTTTTTCTTGTATAACAACATCATCTTCTAAACGAATACCAAAACCTTCATCTGGAATGTAAATTCCTGGTTCTACAGTAAACACCATATTTGCCTGCATAGGTTCATGTAGCAAACCATAATCATGAGTATCTAAACCAATGTTATGGCTAGTTCCGTGCATAAAGTATTTTTTATAAGCAGGCCAATTTTTATCTTCATTTTGTACATCTGCTTTGTTTAATAAACCTAAACCTAACAATTCAGAAGTCATAATTTTACCAACTTCTTTATGATATTCTTTCCAAATAGTTCCTGGGAGTAACATTTTTGTAGCTTCTTTTTTAACGTTATTTACAGCATTGTAAACAGCTTTTTGCCTGTCAGAAAATTTACCAGAAACAGGTATTGTTCTAGATAAATCACTTTTATAATTTGCGTATTCTGCAGCGATATCAAACAAAATTAAATCGCCACTTTTACATTGTTGGTTATTTTCTATATAATGTAAAACATTGGCATTATTTCCGCTTGCAATAATTGGTGTATAAGCAAAACCTTTAGATCTATTTCTTACAAACTCATGTAATAATTCTGCTTCTATTTCATATTCCCAAACACCAGGTTTTACAAAACCTAAAATTCTACGAAAGCCTTTTTCTGTAATATTACAAGCATGTTGCATTAAGTCTAATTCTATTTGGTCTTTTACAGAACGCAAACGCTGTAAAATAGGATTACTTTTTGCAACAGAATGTGCAGGGTATTTTGCTAATAACCATTTTGTAAAACGATCTTCTCTTGTTTCTGTCTCTACACTTGCTCTGTAATGTTCGTTGGTATTAATATAAAAAGTATCTGCGTACGTAGACATTTCAAACAATACTTTTTCTAAATCTTGTAGCCAATAAACTGTCTTTATTCCAGATGTGTTAAAAGCCGCTTCTTTGGTTAATTTTTCGCCTTCCCAAACTGCAATATGCTCGTTAGTTTCTCTTACAAATAAAACTTCTCGTAAATCTTCATTAGGGCAATCTGGAAACAAAAACAAGACACTTTCTTCTTGGTCTACACCGCTTAAGAAAAAAATATCTCTATGTTGCTCAAATGGCATTGTACTATCTGCACTTATTGGATAAATATCGTTAGAATTAAAAACCGCAATACTGTTTGGCTTCATTGCCGAAGCAAAATTTTTACGGTTTTTTATAAATAATTTTGAGTCTATTTTATCGTATTTCATACTGTAAAATTTATGTTGAAACACAAAGGTAGCAATATTTTTGCAGCAATTATTTTAATTACAAAACTTGTTTTTTTGGGTGTTTAAGCAGGTTTTTCTATTATATTTTTTTGTAAAAAGGCTAAAAAAGATGTTCTTATAAATGTTAAGGGTTTAAGATTATAACAAAAAAAATCCTGCAAGGATTGTTAATCTTGCAGGACAATTATAAATTAAATATTTTGTTTTTTTAAAAACGTTTCTTTTTTGGTGCTCCAGTTCTTCCTCTTCCAGAAGTAGAACCTGCAGGTTTATTTCCTTTAAAATGAGGTTTTCTTTTTGGTTTATTTCCTTGAGAAGAACTAGTGTTTGTAGTTTTTTTCTTTTTACCAAAAGAACTTTTGCTTTGAGTTGCAGCTCTTTTAGGTGGTGTTGTATCTGTAGGTTCAAAACCGTCTAAAACAGTAGATTTTAATTTTTCTTTTAATAGTTTTTCAATCTCGTTTTGGTATTCTGTTTCTTCGCTACAAACTAAAGAAATTGCTTCTCCAGCAGCACCAGCTCTACCGGTTCTACCAATTCTGTGTACATAATCTTCTGGTACGTTTGGTAACTCGTAATTAATAACATAAGGTAGTAACGGAATGTCTAAACCACGTGCAGCAATATCTGTAGCTACCAAAACTTTAATGGTATTATCTTTAAAGTTTTTTAATGCTTTTGTTCTTGCTCCTTGGCTTTTATTACCATGAATTGCAGCTGCAGAAATACCGTCTTTTATTAGTTTTTGTGTTAGTTTATTGGCACCATGTTTTGTTCTTGTAAAAACTAAAACTTGTTCCCAATTACCGTCTTTTATTAACTTAATTAACAACGTAGTTTTTTTGCCTTTATCAACCTTAAAAACTTTATGAGTTACTTTTTTTGCAGTAGAATTTTGTGGTGCTGTTTCTACAGAAACAGGGTTTTTTAAAATTCCTTCTGCTAATTTTTTAATGTCTTTAGAAAAAGTAGCCGAAAACATCAAATTTTGACGTTCTACAGGCATAAAGCTTATTAATTTATTTAGATCTCTAGCAAAACCCATGTCTAGCATTCGGTCTGCTTCATCTAAAATTAGAATATCAATTCTCTTAAATGAAACTGCTTTTTGATCATGTAAATCTAATAATCTACCTGGTGTTGCAACTAAGATGTCTACACCCCTTTTTAAAGTAGCTATTTGGCTAGCAGCTTTTACTCCTCCGAAAACTACACTAGACCTAATGTTTACATATTTACTGTATTCTCTAACATTATCATGCACTTGTGCAGCTAACTCCCTAGTAGGTGTTAAAACTAAAGCACGTAAAGGTCTGTATTTTGGGTGTTTTGTGTCTGTTAAATATTGTAAAACAGGTAATGTAAATCCTGCTGTTTTTCCTGTACCTGTCTGCGCAGAAGCTAAAATGTCTTTACCTTCTAAAATATGTGGAATTGCTTTTTCTTGTATTGGGGATGGTTTGGTATATCCTTTCTCTTCAACTGCTTTTACTATTGCCGGAGATAAACCTAAATCTGAAAATGTCATAAAAATTATTTTTGAAACCAACTTTATGTAGTTGTTTCAGCCTACAAAGATACATTGTTTAAAATTGGCGTAGACTTTTTATTAACATTCCTTTTTATGTTAATTTTTTTGATATTGATGTTACAAGTAGTAATTTCAGCTTTTCAAACCAAATTCAAACTTTTTATGAAATCTATTTTTACTCTTTTATCGCTCTGTTTTTCAGTAGCTTTAGTTGCGCAGTCGCCAACAAAACCAGATGTTATTAAACAATCTTTAGAAAAGAAAACTCAAATAACAAATTCTTCTTTAGTAAAGAATGTTGCATTTACAAATATTGGACCAACGGTAATGAGTGGTCGTGTGGTAGATATAGATGTAAACCCAGAAAACCCTACCGAATTTTATGTAGGTTACGCTTCTGGTGGTTTGTTTTATACAAACAATAACGGTACAACATTAACCCCAATTTTAGACAATGCAGCAACTTTAAATGTAGGTGATATTGCTGTAGATTGGCAAACCGGAACACTTTGGGTTGGTACAGGAGAAAATAATTCTTCTCGTTCTTCTTATGCCGGAATCGGAATTTTAAAATCTACAGATAAAGGACAAACTTGGATAAATGTTGGTTTGCCAGATTCTCACCACATTGGTAGAATTTTAATTAATCCTAATAATGCTGATGAGGTTATTATTGGTGCAATTGGTCATTTATACTCTCCAAATGCAGAAAGAGGAATTTTTAAAACTACAGATGGAGGAAAAACGTGGTCTAAAACTTTATTTATAAATGAAAACACAGGAGTTATAGATATAGCTTTTGCACCAGAAAATTTTAATGTAATGTACGCTGCCTCTTGGGAAAGAGAACGTAAAGCATGGGATTTTGATGGAGACGGAGAAAATTCTGCTATTTATAAAAGTACAGACGCTGGTAATACTTGGACCAAAATTGCTGATAAAAGTGGTTTTCCTACAGGAAGCGGTGTTGGTAGAATTGGTTTAGCTGTTTTTAATGAAAACACAGTGTATGCTTTACATGACAGTCAGTACAGAAGAAAACCAAAAGATGATAAAAAAGTTTCTTATAACTTAACAAAAGAACAATTTAACAAATTAACTTCTGCAGAAGTATTAGCTCTTAGAAACGAAACCTTAAATACGTATTTAAAAGAATATGGTTTTAGAGAAAAGTTTAGAGCAGAAGGTGTAAAACAGTTGTTAAGCCCTGGCGGGATGAAACCAAAAGAATTAATGACTTTTTTAGATGATGAAATGGCTGTAGCTTTTGAAGAGCCAGTAATTGGTGCAGAAGTTTTTAAAACAACTAACGGAGGTAAAACTTGGAAAAAAACACACACTAATTATTTAGACGGAATTTATAGTTCTTACGGATATTATTTTGGAGAAATAAGAGTGGATTTACAAGATGAAAACGGAATTTATATTTTAGGTGTTGGTATTATAAAATCTAAAGATGGTGGTAAAACATTTACTTCTATTAGTAAAGAAAACGTGCATTCAGACCATCAAGCACTTTGGGTAAATCCTAAAAAATCGGGGCATTTAGTAGAAGGTAACGATGGTGGTTTAAATATTTCTTATGATGATGGAGAAAACTGGATTAAGCTAAATAATATTCCAGTTGGCCAGTTTTATTCGGTAAATGTAGATAATGAAAAAAACTACAATGTTTACGGAGGTTTACAAGATAATGGTGTTTGGTTTGGACCAAATAATGCAAGAGTTAATAAGAGTTGGAAACAATCTGGTCAAAACCCATTTAAGTCTATAATGGGCGGAGACGGAATGCAAGTTCAAATTGATAACAGAAACTCAAATATTGTGTACACAGGTTCTCAATTTGGTAGTTATTTTAGATTAGATTTAGAGTCTGGAAGTAGAAAATACATTCAGCCAAAACCAGCTAAAAAAGCAAAACCTTACCGTTTTAATTGGCAAACTCCAATTCTTTTATCACCACACAATCAAGATATTTTATATTTAGGAAGCAACAAGTTACACCGCTCTTTAAATAAAGGAGATGATTGGGAAGAAATTTCTGATGATTTAACTCAAGGAGGAAAAAAAGGAAATGTAGCATACGGAACATTAACTACAATTTCTGAAAGTCCGTTTAAATTTGGATTGATTTACACAGGTTCTGATGATGGAGTTATTAGTTTAACAACAAACGGAGGAGGAAGTTGGACAAAAGTTTCTAATGATTTTCCGCAAGATTTATGGGTTTCTAGAGTAATTGCATCAAAATTTAAAAAAGAACGTGTTTACGCTACTTTAAACGGGTATCGTTATGATGATTTTACGCCATATGTTTACATGTCTGATGATTTTGGAAAAACATGGAAAAATATTGGTAAATCTATTCCAACATCTGCAGTAAACGTAATAAAAGAAGATACAGAAAACGAAAACATTTTATATGTTGGTACAGATAATGGTTTGTATATTTCTTTTGATAAAGGAACTTCTTGGCAAGCTTTTAGTAAAAATTTACCAAATGTTGCTGTACACGATTTAGTAATTCAGCCAACGGCAAAAGATTTAATTGTTGGTACACATGGGCGTAGTTTGTACAAAACAAACATTGCAGCTTTGCAAGAGATTACACCAGAAGTTTTAGCCAAATCTATAGCTATTTTTAAGATAGAAGATATTAGACAAAATAGACGTTGGGGTGTTACTAGAAGCCCTTGGAGACAAGCAAGTACGCCAGAAGTTACAATTCCTTTTTACACAAATGCTAATAAAAAAGTAACTGTTAATGTTTTTGCTGGCGATGTAAAAATAAACACTATGGTTGTAGATGCAGATAAAGGATATAACGAAACAATTTACGATGTTTCTTTTTCTAAAAGCGGATTAAAAGCTTACCAAAAAGAAAATAAGAAAGCAAAACTTAAGAAATCTGATAATGGTTTTTATTATTTACCAAAAGGAAAATATACTGTTACAATTGGTGATGCAAAAAGTACTTTTGAAGTAAAGTAAAATTATTTTAAAAACTTTATATAAAGCAGCAATCTATACTTAGGTTGCTGTTTTTTTATAAAATGGAAATTTTATAAAAATTGAAGGTTAATTATGGTGTCTTTATCCAAAATAGAAGTGTGGTTTAAAAAGATAGTTTGCTTATTAAATTTTGCTTCTATTAACCAATAAGAACCTTTAAAATAAGAATTTAAAACCGTAGCTTTTTCTTCGGATTTATCAATAACTTGTATTTGATGTGGGTATAATAAAACGGTTTTATTTTGGATAATAATTTCGTTAACATCATCAAATAATGCAGCAATGTATTTTTCTTTTGGATGGTTATAAACTTCTTTTGGAGAATTGTTTTCTAAAATTTTATTGTCTTTTATAATAATAAGTTTGTCTGCAAAAGAAAGTGCATCATTTTTATCGTGTGTTGCAATTATACAAGCAATATTTTTTTTCTTTAAATAATTAAATAACCTTCTACGTAAAGAGTTCTTTTTAAAATTGTCTATTTGGCCAAAAGGTTCATCTAATAACAATAATTCTGGTTCTTTTGCCAAAGCTCTTGCAATGGCAACACGTTGTTTTTGGCCACCACTTAAGTTTTTTACTTTTACATTTGCAAAAGCTTTCATTTCTATAACATCGAGTAATTCTTGCGTTCTAAGTTCGCTTTCTTCTGGATAAAAACGCGACAAGAATTTTTTAATGTTTTCTGATACAGAAATATATGGCATTAAATCAAAATCTTGTGCTACATATTTAAAGTTTTTAAAACCAGGAACAAGAAAATGTTCTGGACCTAAAATCTGTGTGTCTTTCCAAAATATTTTACCTTTATTTAAATCGATTAAACCATAAATAACTTTTAAAAGTGTCGATTTTCCGCAACCACTTTCTCCCATTATACAAAGGTGTTCTCCTTGTTGTAATGTAAAGTTAAAATCGTTTAAAACGGGTTTGTTTTTATGGTAAGAAAAAGAGATAGATTCGATTTTTAGCATTTTACAAAAATAAGATTTCTATTTGATTTGATGTTGCTAAAAGCAGATAAGTATGTTGCGTTAACGATTGTAGCATTTGTTTGAGCTCTTTTTTTAATATTGGATTTCATAAAAATGTATTTTTATGAAGTGCAATTAGCGTAGCGAAAAAAAAAGCGAGTGCGGAAAGCGTGACCCTTGTGGTAACGCCCAAAGAAAAAACCGATACTTTCGCATCGGTTTTAATTTTAAGATATAATTTTTACAAAGAGAATTAAATTATACTAAAAAGGTTTGCAACCTTACCAGATTCTAACTCTATCTTCTGGCGCTAAATACATTTTGTCTCCTTCTTTAACATCAAAAGCTTCGTAAAAAGCATCTACGTTTTTAAGCGGCATATACGCTCTGTACATTCCTGGAGAGTGTGTGTTTGTCATGATTAAGTTTTTAAGAGCTTCATCACGCATTTTTGTTCTCCAAATAGTTCCCCAAGAAAGGAAGAAACGTTGTTCTGGCGTGTAACCATCAATATCTGCTGGTCTTCCGTTTTTCTTTAAGAAAATTTGCAAGCCTTCGTAAGCAGCTTGTACACCACCTAAATCTCCTATATTTTCTCCTAAAGTATATTTACCGTTTAAATGCATACTATCTATAGCAACAATATCGCTGTATTGTTTTACTAATTTATCGCCAACAACAGCAAATTTTTCTGAGTCTTCTTCTGTCCACCAGTTTTTAAGGTTTCCATCACCATCAAAACGAGCACCAGAATCATCAAAACTATGCGAAATTTCGTGACCGATAACAGCTCCGATTCCACCATAATTTACAGCTTCATCAGCTTTATAATCGTAAAAAGGAGGTTGTAAAATTGCTGCAGGAAAAACAATCTCATTATTTAGAGGATTAAAGTAAGCGTTTACAGTTTGTGGAGACATTCCCCATTCTGTTCTATCTACTTCTTTACCTAGTTTTGCAATGTTTTTGTTGTAGTTCCATTTTCTAAGGTTGATGTTGTTTTCAAAATAAGAACCATCTTCTTCTATACCTTTAATCTCTAAAGCAGAATAATCTTTCCAAACATCTGGATATGCAATTTTAACCGTTAATTTGTGTAATTTTTCTAAAGCTTTTTCTTTAGTAATTTCACTCATCCAAGGTAATTGAGCAATTCTTGCCTCGAAACCAAGCATTACATTATCAATCATTTCCTTAGCTTTTACTTTAGCTTCTGGCGGAAACATTTTTTCTACATAAAGTTTTCCTAAAGCTTCACCAACAGCACGATTTACGCCACCTAAAGCACGTTCATCTCTTGCGCGTTGTTTTTTTGCACCACGCATTTCTTTGCTATAAAACTCCCAACTTGCTGTTTCTAAATCTGTAGATAGAGAAGATAAAGCACCGTTAATAGTGTTCCAACGTAATAACAACTTAATATCTGCAACTGGTGTTTTTGTAAAAATAGTACTAAAAGCTTTAAAGTAACCAGGATCTGTTACAATTATAGTTTCTAAATCTGTTACTCCAATACCGTTTAAATGATTTTGCCAATCAATTGCCGGAGCCAATTTTTGCAACTCAGCCACAGACATTGGGTTGTAAATTTTACGAGTATCTCTGCGCTCTTCTTTAGACATCATTGGTGTAGCTAAACTAGTTTCTAAAGCAACAATTGTAGCAGCACTATTTTTTGCTGTAGTTGCATCATCACCAAATTCTTGTAACATTTTAGAAACAAACTCTTGGTATTTTTCTAATTTGTCTTTTACTTTAGCATCAATATAATAATCTCTAGACAAACCTAAAGAACCAGCCCCCATATAACCTGCGTATTGACTACTGTTTTTTAAATCATTACCAACTCTAAATCCGTAAAAACCACCACCACCGTAAGGTGCCATATTTGTTAAGTAGTTTTCTATGTCTTTTTTAGTTTTAATTTCATCAATTTTTGCTAAATATGGCATTACAGGTGCTTTGCCTTGTGTATTTCTAGCAACAGTATCCATTATTGTTTGGTAATAATTTACTGCTTTTTCTTGATCTGAATCTATTTCATTTCCATTAGCATCTTTTACTTTCGGAAAATCTTTTTCTTCAATTGCTTGGTTTAAAATAGCCAAAACATCTGCATCTGTTTTTTTACGAAGCTCATTAAAACCACCCCAAGAAGTTTGGTCGTCTGGAATTTCTGTTTTGTCTACCCAAGTTCCGTTTACGTGTCTAAAAAAATCATCTGTTGGTTTTACAGAAGTATCCATATTTTCTAAAGCAATACCAGGAGTTTTTTCTGCTGGTTTATCTTGTTTACAAGCTACCATGGTTAAAGAAGCAATGGCGGAAACAAAAAATACTTTTTTAATTGTTTTCATTATTATTTTTGATTTGAGTTAATTTTAAGTTGCTTAATTAGTCCTTAAAATTGCAAATTGTTACAGTTAAGACAATTTAATTTATCTTAATTTTTAAAGATTGATTAAGCTATGTATCAAAGATAAAGAAATTTTAAATTACAACTATTTGTAAATCAATTGGCAAATAATAATTAAAACTATTTAGATAATTTTGTTGTCAGTTTTTTAATTATACTAGCTTTGTGTAGAGAAAACTGTTTATGAAGGATTATATAATTATAGGAGCTGGCCAATCTGGGCTTGCAATTGCATATCATTTAACCAAACAAAAGGCTAATTTTTTAATTGTTGATGCCAATAAAGAAACGGGTGCACCTTGGTTAAAAAGATGGGATTCTTTAAAATTATTTACGCCTTCGGAATTTAATAGTTTACCCGGAATGAAATTTCCGTACAAAAAAGGGCATTATGCAAACAAGTTTGAAGTTGCAGATTATTTAAAAGCCTATGTTTTTAAATTTAAGATTCCTATAGAATTTAACCAACGAGTTAGTTCTTTAAAAAAAGAAAATGGAGTTTTTATTTTAAAAAGTAAAACCAAAACCTTTAAAGCAAAAAATGTAATTATTGCCACAGGGCCTTTTCACAAACCATTTACACCGAGTTGTGATAAAAAAATATCAAAAGACATTTTTCAAATACATAGTGAACATTATAAAAGTCCTGATCAATTGCAAGAAGGTGCAACTTTAGTAGTTGGTGCCGGAGACTCTGGTGTACAAATTTTAAAAGAAATTTCTGAAATTAAGAAAAAAGTTTACTTTTCTGGCAACACAAATATAGCTTCTTTACCACAAGAATTTTTAGGTAAAACATTGTGGTGGTGGTTTAGTAAAGTTGGTTTTTTATCAGCAAATAAATATTCTTTTATCGGAAAAAAATTAAGTAATAGTGGGCAACCTGTAATTGGTACAGATGTAAAAACCTTGTTTAAAAAAGAAAATATAATTTGTGTTGGTAGAACTTTAGATGCTAATGAAGAAAGTATCTTTTTTGAAAAACAAAAAGTAAACGATATTAAAAATATTGTTTGGGCAACAGGTTTTAAACCAAATTTTAATTGGATTGAAAATATTGAGTTAGACAAAGACCAATACCCAAAAAATTACAGAGGTGTAAGCAATTTAGAAGGTTTGTATTTTATTGGTTTGCCTTGGTTATACACAAGAGGTTCTGCTACTTTAGGTGGTGTTAAAAAAGATGCAAAATACTTATGCAACCATCTTGCTAAAAAAGAAAAAGATAGCCATAAATAACAGCTATCTTTTTTATCTATCTAGTTCTTTTATAAACTACAATTTAAGTGTCGCCTTTGGCGGATTTGGTAATTGTTGAAATCCCATATTAAATAACGTAAAACTAAAAGTATCTCCAATTTCATCAATAATTTTAGAAATTGGTTTTCCTGCTCCATGACCTGCATTGGTTTCTATTCTTATTAAAGTAGGATTATCTCCACTTTGTTTTTCTTGCAATTCTGCTGCAAATTTAAAACTATGTGCAGGTACTACTCTATCATCATGATCGCTAGTGGTTACTAATGTTGCAGGGTATTGCACTCCCTTTTTTACATTATGTACTGGCGAATACCCTTTTAAATACTCAAACATTTCTTTACTATCATCTGCAGTACCATAATCATACGCCCATCCTGCGCCAGCAGTAAAAGTATGATAACGCAACATGTCTAAAACGCCAACTGCGGGTAAAGCCACTTTTGCTAAATCGGGTCTTAGTGTCATTGTTGCACCTACTAGTAAACCTCCATTAGAGCCTCCACTAATGGCTAAAAAATTAGAAGAGGTATAATTGTTTTTAATTAAATATTCTCCTGCAGCAATAAAATCGTCAAATACATTTTGTTTTTGCATTTTTGTACCAGCAATGTGCCATTTTTTTCCATACTCACCTCCACCACGTAAATTTGGTATTGCATATATTCCTCCTTGTTCCATCCAAACAGCCATAGCACTACTAAATCTTGGTGTTAGGCTAACATCAAATCCTCCATAACCGTATAAAATAGTTGGATTTTTTCCATTTAATTCTAATCCTTTTTTGTGTGTAATAATCATCGGAATTTTTGTACCATCTTTTGATGTGTAAAAAATCTGATTGCTTAAATATTCATCAGAATTAAAATCTAGAGCAGGTTTCCAATATGTTGTATATGTACCGTTTTTTGGATTTAATTGAAATGAAGAACTAGGTGTTTTATAATTGGTAAAAGAAAAATAGACTTCTTTGTCTGCGGTTTTTCCTACAAAACCACTAGCAGTTCCTAAGCCAGGTAGTTTTATTTCGCGAATTATGTTTCCATCAAAGTCATATTGTAATATTTTTGATACAGCATCTACCATATAGCTTGCAAAAAAATATCCAGCAGCTGTAGAAGGCGTCAACACATTTTCTGTTTCAGGTATAAAATCTTTCCAGTTTTCTGAGGTGGGATTATTTACATCAAGAACAACCACTTTTTTATTTGGAGCATTTAAATTGGTTACCAAATACAATATGTTATCTCTACTATCAATAAGATAAGTATCACTTTTGGTATGATCTAAAACCGTAATTAATTTACTGTTGGGTTTTGATAAATCTTTAATAAATAACTTATTACCAGAGGTTGAAACAGCTGCGTAAATCAACAAATATTTGTTGTCTTCTGTTATATTACTAAAAACATACCTGTGTTTTTCTTCGGAAGTTGCTCCAAAAATAACCTTATCTTCTTTTTGTGATGTTCCTATTTTATGATAATATAGTTTATGTTGATCAGTTTTAGCAGACAATTCACTTCCTTTAGGTTTATCGTAACTTGAGTAATAAAATCCTTCATTTTTATACCAATCAATTCCAGTAAATTTTACATCAACCAAAGTATCTTCTTTTATGGTTTTAGATGCTACATCTAGTACTATAATTTTTCTCCAATCAGACCCCGCTTCAGAAATAGCATATGCAGCTGTTTTTCCATCCTTAGAAAAGCTTAAAGTACCTAAAGAAGTTGTTCCATCTTCAGAAAAAGTATTCGGATCTAAGAAAATTTCTGATTCAGAATTTCCTTTTTTTCTGTAAATTACGTTTTGGTTTTGCAAACCATCATTTTTAGAAAAATAGGTGTATTCGCCTTCTGTATAAGGAGTTTCAATTCTTTCGTAGTTTACCATTTCTGATAAACGAGATTTTAATTGAGTTCTGTAAGGTATTTTGTTTAAATAATCGAAAGTAACAGCGTTTTGTGCTTTTACCCACGCTTCAGTTTGATTGCTTTTATCGTCTTCTAACCATCTATAATTGTCGGTTATAGCTGTGTTAAAAATAGTATCTACAACTGGTTTTTTTACAGTCTCTGGATAATTCACTTGTATAGTTTTTTGTTTTATGTCTTTGGTACAAGAAGCTAAAGTAATACTTGCTAAAATAATGTGTGGAATAATTTTGATTTTCATATATTTTTTTACTTTAAAAATAGAAGTTATTTTAAAGATATTCAAATAGTTATCCTTTTTTAACATTTTGATAATTTACAAAATTAGGATTTGTAATCATCCGCCCAAAAAAACGACTACTTTTGTGAAAACAGATTTCTGCTATGGCAGGAATGACAAGTGTGTAAAATTTCGACTTTGTCGAAAAAAATATTTTAAATTATGACAGAAAATTTAACAAAAGCAACTTTTTTAGAAAAGGTGTTTAATTTTGAAGAAAATAAAGAATGGAAATTTGAAGGAGATAAACCAGCATTAATCGATTTTTATGCAGATTGGTGTGGACCATGTAAAATGTTAGCTCCTATTTTAGAAACTTTATCAGAAGAATATGCAGGTAAAATAGACATTTATAAAATTGATACAGAAGCAGAGCAAGAATTATCGGCAGCTTTTGGTATTAGAAGTATACCGTCTATGTTGTTTTGCCCAGCAGAAGGAGAACCACAAATGGCAAATGGAGCTTTACCAAAAGCAGATTTAGAACGTATTATTGCAGAGGTTTTAAAGGTAGAAAAGTAAAAAAAATACTTTTAAAAGTATATAAATTAAATCCTGAGTTTTTTAAACTTAGGGTTTTTTTTCGTCAAAAAAACAATACATAAGAATCTAATGTATAAGAAAATTATGTATATTTGGTGAGAGCAATGTCTTCTCGAGCGCAGTCGAGAGGTTTTATAGGTTCTCGACTGCGCTCGAACTGACAAATTTTGAGTAAGTTTTTTGAATAATAAAAAATCGAAATCACTCGAAGTGACATTTCAAATAAAAAATTAAACGATTACACATTAAGAATGGGAAATCAGAAATTATATAAAGGTTCTTTACAAACCATCATTTTAAAATTATTAGAAACTAACGATAAAATGTATGGTTATGAAATTACCCAAAAAGTAAAAGAATTAACCAAAGGCGAACTTAAAATTACCGAAGGTGCTTTGTACCCTGCGTTACACAAATTAGAAGCCGATGGTTTGCTAGATGTTGAGGTTGCAAAAGTAGGTAACAGATTACGTAAATATTACAAATTAACAGAATCTGGCACCAAAGAAACAGCCAACAAGTTGGATGAAATGCAAGAGTTTTTAAGAACGATGCAGCAATTGGTGAATCCTAAATTAAGTTTGGAATAAATATTTTTTGCTTATGGAATTAACAAAAGAACAAATACAATTAGTAGAAAATTATCTTTATAATAAAAATTTCGAATTTATAGATTTAAAAGTAGAAATTTTAGATCATATAATTTCTGATATTGAAAGCTATTTAAACAAAGAGTATTCTTTTGAAAATGCTTTTAAAATAACGGTTTTAAAATGGGATAAACATTTTAAAGATACTTCTAGTTTCTTTTTTGGTTTTCAATATTCAGAATCTAAAATTGTGGTAAAAAATGCAGTAAAAATATTTAAGCCTTTTTATTTTTTATACTTAACAGCTTATTTTTTACCAGTGTTATTTTTTACGAAAGTTCCTATTGTTTTTTCTGAAAACGTGTTAGATTTTATCAACGGATTTTTAAACGCATTAAACATCAGTTTTTTTGTTTATATGATTTTTATAATTGTAAAAGTGATAAAATCTAAAGTAAAAACTACCTATAGTTTTATTTTAAAAACCCAATATTTAAGTATTGTATTTTTATTAATTCCATTGCTTACAGGTAATTATTTTAATGATGATAGAAGTTTTATCCCATTTTTAATTAGTTTTCAAAGTGCAGGTTTTGCAGTTACTTATATCTGCAGTTACTTCTACAAAAAACACCAAGAAGCAATCCAAAAATATAAAATTCTATAAGCTATGGAATTATCAAAAGAGCAACTTTTACAAATAGACAATTACATTTTTTCTTACGGAATAAAATATTACGATGTTAGAACAGAAGTTGTAGATCATTTTGCCAATATTTTAGAGACTAAATTAGATAAGAACCCTGATTTAAATTTAAAAAGGGAAATTGAAAATATTCATAGGAATTTTAGCGATAGAGGTTTTAGCAAGTTACTAGAAGAAAAAACAAAAGCTGTTCAATCAAAGTTTTATAAAAACTCTTTAAAACACTTAATTACGTTTTTTAAGTTGCCTAAAATTATTGTTACAGTAACGTTGTTTTATGTGTTATTTTTATTGATGAATTTGTTTGACGATAAAGAAAACTTTTTTGTTTCTTTATATGCTGTTTTGCTATTTATTATTGTTCGAATTTTTTATCAATATAGAAAAACAAAAAATAATCAAAAAGAATCCTTTTTAGTTTTAAATAAAACAAATAACTTTTTACAAATGTTAAACTTTATTTTCATTTGTTTTAATTCGATAACTAATTTTAGAGTTGAAGAAAGTTTTTTAAATCCAATACATAACAATATTCATTTGGGCATTTTTGTGTTGTTATTATTATTTTATTGGTCTGGAGAATCTGTTTTTCATCAAAATAAAAAATTGGTAAAAAAACAATATCCTAATGTAATTGTGTAAACGATGAAACTTACAGAAAATCAAATAGAAGAACTTTACAAGTTTACTAGAAAACATTATGTATATCATTATGACGTACAAAGTGAATTGGTAGATCATTTAGCCAATGATATTGAAGAAATTTGGGTGGCGCAGCCACTTTTAACTTTTGAACAAGCAAGAGATTTATCCTTTAAAAAATTTGGTGTTTTTGGTTTTATGGATGTTGTAGAAGAAAAGCAAAAACAAATGAATAAACGGTATTGGAAAATACTTTTACGCTTTGCAAAAGAATGGTTTACTGTGCCAAAAATTATACTAACTTTTGTAATTTTCTTGTCTTTCTTTATGTTGCTTCAAATACAGTTTTCAGAGTATTTTTTCTTAGGTCTGCTTTTAATCTTAATCACTTATGAGATGATTGCCGGATATAAAATAAGAAAAGAACATAAAGTAAAAGAAAAGAAAGAAGAGAAAATATTTTTGTTAGAAGCCATGTTGGGCACAACAAAAAACAGCTATACCGGTTTTGCTTTTGTAAATTTATTTAACCTTGTAAATTTAACTAGGTTAGATTTTAGCAACTTAAATATTTATTGGGTTTTTATCATTTCTATTGTGCTAACCTTATTGTGTATTTTGTTTTACGTGTCTAATTATGTAATTCCGCAAAAAGCAGAAGAATTATTGCAAGAAACATACCCAGAATATAAAATTGTTAAAAATTTGTAACAAAATATGGTTTTTAACTACTTATTGTCAATCAAACTAAAAACCAACTTATGATTTCTCGTTTTTTAAAGTTAGAATGGAAACAGTTTTTCCGATCTGCTTCTTTCGGAAAAAGTATTTTTCTAAATATACTTTTGGTATTTTTTGCGCTCTATTTTATTGTTTCTTTTTCAATACTAGGTGTTGGCGGTTTTTACATTCTAAAAGAACAATTTCCAGATAAAGATCCTTTAGTTTTGGTAAATTCTTACTTGTTATTTGCTATTGTAGCCGATTTAATTTTTAGATACATCATGCAAAAGTTACCGGTAATGAATATAAAACCATTTCTTATTTTACCAATAAAAAGAAATAAAATTGTACATTTTATTTTAGCAAAATCATCTGCTTCTCTTTTTAATGTTATGGGTTTGTTTTTCTACATTCCGTTTGCAATAGTTTTAATAAGAGAAGGTTACAGTGTGTTGGGTGTGTTAGGTTGGTTAGCAAGTATGATTTTAATTATTCAATGTACTAATTTTTTAAATTTTTTAATCAATAAAAATAATATCGCCTTAGGCGGATTAATAACTTTACTAGTTGGTGGTTATTTAGTAGAATATTTTCAGCTTTTTAATTTAGCAAGTTTTGTAGGTAAAGGATTCGATTTTATTTATCTAAATCCAATTGTTTCTGTTGTCTTTTTAATACTCTTAATTGTGCTTTATATTGCAAATTATAAGCAGTTAAAAAACGAAGTTTATTTAGATGCTTTAATATCAGAAAAAGTAGAACAAGCAAACGCATCAGATTTATCTTTTGCAGATAAGTTGGGTGATGTAGCCCCTTTTATAAAAAACGATTTGCGTTTAATGTGGCGTAATAAACGTACAAAATCTTCTATTTGGATGGTTTTAGTTGGTTTGTTGTACGGATTGTTTTTTTATCCAAACCCTTTATATGCAGACAAAGATTTTATGTTTGTGTTGGTAGGTATTTTTTCTACAGGAACTTTTCTAATCAATTTTGGTCAATTTATTCCTGCTTGGGATAGTAGTTATTACAAAATGTTAATGAGTCAGAATTTTAAATACGAACGCTATTTAAAATCAAAATTTACTATTATGAGTATTAGTGTGGTTGGCCTTTTTGTGCTGGGTATACCTTATGTTTATTTTGGATGGAAGATTTTATTAGTACATTTTGCGGCCATGATTTATAACGTTGGTGTAAATACGCATGTAATTTTATATGGAGGAACTTTTAATCGAAAAAAAATAAATTTAGATGAAAAAGCAGCTTTTAACTTTCAAGGTACAGGTGCTGTACAATGGTTAATAGGTTTGCCTTTAATGATTTTACCAATGATTATTTTTGGTTTAATTAATTGGCTTGTTAATTTTGAAATAGCCACATTAACAATTGCTATTTTAGGTTTTGTAGGGATTGCTTTACATAAAAAATTAATGGCTTTTATTACAAAAAAATACATTGCAAATAAATATGTAATGATTCATGCATTTAATCAAGAAAATTAAAAAAAGATGATACAAACTACACAACTTTCTAAAAAATACGGAAAAACAGAGGTTTTAAATATAGATGCTTTACAGATTCCTACTGGTCAAAGTTTTGGTTTGGTTGGTAATAACGGAGCCGGAAAAACAACCTATTTTAATATTTTGTTAGATTTGGTTAGGCCGTCTTCAGGTGCAATTACTAATAATGATATTGTTGTAAACCAAAGCGAAGATTGGAAAAATTTTACAGGTTCTTTTATTGATGAATCTTTTTTAATTGGTTATTTAACTCCAGATGAGTATTTCGATTTTATTGGGGATTTAAGAGGTATGAACAAGGCTGATATTAAAAGCTTTTTAACTCAGTTTGATGAGTTTTTTAATGATGAAATTATCGGCAAGAAAAAATACTTAAGAGATTTAAGTAAAGGAAATCAGAAAAAAGCAGGTATTGTTGCCGCAATGATGGGAAACCCAAAAGTGGTAATTTTAGACGAACCTTTTGCAAACTTAGATCCAACAACACAAATTAGGTTAAAAAACATCATAAAAGAATTAACAGAAAATAAAGAAATTACTGTTTTAATTTCTAGTCACGATTTAACACACGTAACCGAAGTTTGCGAGCGCATTGTGGTTTTAGATAAAGGTAATGTTGTAAAAGATATAGAAACATCAGAAGAAACTTTAAAAGAATTAGAAAGCTATTTTTCTGTATAAGCCTTCTATTCTTATTTTATTACTATTTTTACACTCTTATTTATACTATTTTCATTAGAAATTAGTTGTAAATAAGAGTTTTTAGTTTAAAAAAAACAAATTTTTAATTTAGATTTATCTGAGTGAAAAGCACCCATAAAATAGTTTTAGTAATTACCATCTTTACAGTGCTACTTTCTTGTAGTACAAAAAAAGATACTTTAATTAATAGAAATTGGCATTCTTTAAACACAAAATTTAACGTATTGTTTAATGGTAAAGAAGCTTTTAAAGAAGGTGTAAATAGTATAAATGAAAATTATAAAGAAGATTGGTTTCAACAACTACAAATAGAGCCAATTAAGTTTGAAGAAGATAAAATTTCAATACCTACATTTAATTCAAAAGTAAAATCGGGTGTTAGTTTTGGTAAAAATAAAACAGCAGATACCGAAGAAGAAAAAGCAACAACACCGTTTGGTATTGCAGAAGAAAAAGCAATAAAAGCAATCCAAAAACATGGAATGAATATTGATGGAATGGAGCGAAATAGCCAGATTGATGACGCTTATCTTTTATTAGGGAAAGCACGTTATTACGATCAGCGTTTTATACCAGCAATAGAGGCTTTTAATTATGTGATTGCTAATTATCCTTATGCTAATTTAATAAATGAAACTAAAATTTGGAGAGCAAAAGCAAATATTAGAATAGATAATGAAGAGTTTGCAATAGAATCTTTAAAATTACTTTTGCACACAAAAGATACGGTAGAAGCAGATTTACCAGAAGAAATTAAAGAGCAAGGTTATACCGCTTTAGCAATGGCTTATTTAAAAACAGATAGTTTGCAGAAAGCTAAAAAATATCTTGCAAAATCTACAGAAACTTTAAATAACAAAACACAGGGAGCAAGAAATTTATTTGTTTTAGGGCAGATTTACAGTTCAGAAAATAAAAAAGATTCAGCTTCTATCACCTTTAATAAAATCATCAACTTTAAAAAAGCACCTTATAAATACAAAATGCATGCTAATATAGAATTAGCAAAAAATGTAGCAACAGATTCTTCTTCTGCAGTTGTTTTAGAAAAAATGCAAAAACTAATTAAAGAGAGAGAAAATAGAGCGTATTTAGATGAGCTATATTACCAAACAGGTATTTTGTATGAAAAACAAGACAGTATTGGTTTAGCAGTTAATTATTATAATCAATCTTTAAGGTCTCTTTCTAGCAGTGTAAAACAGAAAACTTTTACCTATGAAAGATTAGGAAATATTAATTTTGATAATTCTAACTATTTAGATGCAAGTGCCTATTATGATAGTATTTTAAGTATTTCTAAAGATACCTTAGATTTAAGATTTAGAAGGATTAGAAGAAAGCATAGAAACTTAGCATCTTTAATTCGTTTTGAAAAAAAAGTGATAGAAAATGATAGTATTTTAAGAATTGCATCGCTTTCTACAGAAGATCAAGAAAAGTTTTTTCAAAATTATATAGATAATTTAAAGAAGAAAGATGAAGAGGCTGCTCAGCTAAAATTAAATCAGCAAGCATTTGGCAGTTCTTTTGGTGGTAGTTCTTTGCAATCTAATAATAAAGGAAAATGGTATTTTTATAATTCTCAGTCTTTAAGTTTTGGAAAAACTGAGTTTCAGAAAATTTGGGGAAATAGAAAGAAGGAAGATGATTGGAGATGGTCTTCTAAAGCTGATACAGGTTTAACAAGTAACGATTCTTTACAGATAAGTAAAAAAAGTTCTCGTTATGATTTGGCAAGTTATCTAGAAACAATTCCTAAAGAAAAAGCTAAAATAGATACTTTAAAGCTAGAAAGAAATAAAGCTTTATATGAGTTAGGGATAATTTATAAAGAACAATTTAAAGACACAAAATTAGCTATAGAAAGATTAGAAAGAGTTGCTAGTTTAAACACTTTAGAAGAGTTGAGGTTGCCTATAAATTGGCATTTATATCAAATTTATACCGGTTTAGGGCAAAATATATTGGCACTTAAATATAAAGATGTAATACTTACAGATTACGCTAAAACTAAATTTGCACAAATTATAAGAAATCCTGATGAGCCAATTGTAGAAGAGGTTTCTGTTGATGAGCTAGAAGTTTTATATAAAGAAATTTACTATTTATATAAAGAAGATAAATTTGAAGAAACAGTATTAAAAATTGATGAACAATTACCATTAATTAAAAATTCGAAATTAATTCCTAAATTTGAGTTGTTAAAAGCTTATGCTATAGGTAAATATAAAGATAAAGAAACTTACAAAATTGCAATGGATTTTGTAGCTGTTAGCTATGCAAATACAGAAGAAGGAAAAAAAGCAAAAGAAATCGTTAATCAATTAAGTAAGTAGAAATGTTTGGGGGAAAAAACAAAGAAACAGCAAAAAAAACAGTTATGGAAAGAAATGTTATAGCCAAAAACACAGTAGTTGTCGGAGATATTAAATCTGAAGGAGATTTTAGAATTGACGGAACTTTAGAAGGTACACTAAAAACCAATGGTCGTGTAATTATTGGTGTAAATGGTAAAATAAAAGGTAAAGTAGAAGCAGAATATGCAGATATAGAAGGTGTCTTTTTAGGAGAGTTGTTGGTTTTAAATACACTAACAGTTAAAGCGTCTGCTAATATCTCTGGAAATGTAATTATAGAAAAGCTTGTTGTAGAAGCGGGAGCTTCATTTAATGCTTCTTGCGCAATGAAAGGTGTTGGAGCAGTAAAAGAATTAAATTCTAGTAATGAGCAAGAAAGACGTTCAGAAAAAATCGCTTAATAAGGCTCTAAGACTCTCAGGTGCAGGTTTGCAAATGGGTTTAACTATTTATTTAGGTTTTTTGTTAGGAGAGTGGTTAGATGCTAAGTTTAAAACTTCTTTTTTAACAGAAACAGTTGCATTACTATCTGTTTTTATCGCTACATATTCTTTAATAAAACAAGCTAATAAGATAAATGATTAAAAATTTTATCATAAAAGCTATTTTGTTTGTTGTTCTTTCATTTTTATGTTTTTTTCTTCATAATTTTATTTTAGAATATTATCAAATAGTTTTACCCTTTTCATTAAAAAAAGTATACTTTTTTCATGTTAGTTTTTCTTTGTTGATTTTGGTAAATTTTTTACTGCTTTTAACTGTTGATAAAATTTCTGAAAGATTAGGTTTTATATATCTAGGTTTAATTTTTTTTAAATTGATGCTGTTTACTGCAGCCTTTAATAAATCGCTACTTTCAGAAGAAAGTCTGTTGTTTTCATCTAAAATTTCTCTGTTATTACCTACTATTATTTTTTTATTAACAGAAGCTGTTTTTGTTATTAAAATACTTAAGAGAAAATAATATTAAAAAATACCTAAAAAAAGGTTAATATTTTTTAATAATTGCATACCTTTGCGCCGAATTTAGAAAGCGTATTTTAACAATGAAGGTTGCCAAAAAAACAATCAAATTTCTTGCAATAGCAGTAATAGCTCTTATTACAACTACAAGTTTCGCATCTATATCTGGTAATGCTGATCAGAATCATAATGTTCAGAACCACGATGGCGGGCAAGTAAATACTCAAAAAGAAGTGACTGATTATATTCAGCATCACTTAAAAGATTCTCACGATTTTACATTTTTTTCTTACACATCAGAAGAGGGAGAAAGAAAGCATTTTGGTTTTTCTTTACCTGTAATTTTATGGTCTAGTGAAGGTTTGGTAACTTTTATGTCTTCAGAATTTCATCACAATGATGATGGGCACGTTATTGTAGAAAAAAATGGATTAAAATTTGCAAAGATTCATTCTAAAATTTACGAGTTAAATAGTGATGCTGCAACAGTATCTTTCGATGAAACTCATCACGCAACAAACGCTCATAAAGTATTAGATTTTTCTATTACAAAATCTGTTGTAGGTATTTTGTTGGCAAGTCTTTTAATGTTTTTAGGTTTTTCTGCTTTAGCAAAACAATATAAAACAAGAGAAATTCCTAAAGGATTAGGTAGAGCTTTAGAGCCTTTAGTAATTTACGTTAGAGATGAAATAGCAAGACCAAATATTGGGGAGAAAAAGTATAAAAAGTTTATGGGCTTTTTGTTAACTGTATTTTTCTTTATTTGGATTTTAAATTTATTAGGATTAACTCCATTAGGGTTTAACGTAACTGGGCAAATTGCAGTTACATTAGCATTAGCATTATTTACGTTAGTAATTTACATTTTTAATGGAAGTAAAGATTTTTGGGCGCATACATTATGGATGCCAGGTGTGCCTTATATTTTAAGACCAATATTAGCTATTATTGAGTTAACAGGTTTTATTTTAATTAAACCATTTTCATTATTAGTACGTTTATTCGCAAACATAACGGCGGGTCACTTTGTGGTAATGAGTTTAATAGCATTAATGGTTACAATGAAAGAAGCTTTTGGCCCTGTAGCATCTACAGGAATGTCTTTGGTATTAGCGTTGTTTATTATGGTTATAGAAGTTTTAGTAGCCTTTTTACAAGCATTTATATTTACGATGTTATCATCATTGTTTATCGGGATGGCGGTAGAAGAACACGAGCATCATTAGTAAAAATCTTGATGTAAAAAATCAAGTATAAAAGAGAATTAGAATTTGTTTAATTAATATATTTAAAATCAATTAGTATGTACAATTTAATTGGAGCAGGATTAATCGTTATCGGAGGTGGTATTGGATTAGGTCAAATCGGTGGTAAAGCAATGGAAGGTATTGCTCGTCAACCTGAAGCAGCTGGTAAAATTCAAACTGCAATGATCATCATTGGTGCCTTATTAGAAGGTTTAGCATTTGGTGCATTAATCTTAGGGAAATAATTTTCTCAAAAAAAACAAAAACACAAGTCTGTAACGGTTGGTTACAGAATGTGTTTTTAAATTAAACAAAAAACAATATAATTAGTTAATAGAATGGAAACTTTATTAAACGATTTTTCGCCAGGCTTATTTGCAATGCAAATAGTAATCTTAATAATTTTATTATTTTTGATGAAGAAGTTTGCTTGGAAACCAATTTTAAACTCTTTAGAAGAAAGAGAAACTGGTATTGAAGATGCATTACTTGCAGCAGAAAACGCAAAAAAAGAAATGCAAAACTTACAAGCAGATAATGAAAGATTGATAAAAGAGGCAAGAGCAGAAAGAGATGCAATGATGAAAGAAGCAAGAGATATTAGAGATAATATGATTGCAGAAGCAAAAGAAGATGCAAAAGAAGTTACAGCATCTTTAATAGAAAAAGCACAAGCTTCTATTGCTCAAGAAAAACAAGCTGCTTTAGCAGAATTAAAAAAGAATGTTGCAGAGTTATCTATTGGTATAGCAGAATCAGTAATTAAAAAAGAATTATCTTCTAAACAAGATCAATTAGATTTAGTAGAAGGAATTTTAAAAGATGTTACTTTAAACTAAGCTAAGTATGAAAGACGCAAGAGCAGCATTACGTTACGCAAAAGCAATTTTAAATCTTGCTAAAGATTCTAATGAAGAAACTGTAGTAAATGATGATATGTTATTTATTGCTACTACAATTTCAGATAGTAATGAACTTGAAGTAATGTTAACAAGTCCTATTGTTAAGGCTTCAGACAAGATAAAAGTTTTAAACGCTTTATTTAACGGTAAAGTAAATAACATTACTCTTGGTTTATTTCATTTATTAGAAGACAATAAAAGAATTGCAATGCTTCAATCAATAGCACAACAATATGCTATAATTTACGATTTTGATAAGCATTTACAAGAAGCAAAGGTAACAACTGCGGTTCCTTTAACAAAAGAAGTAGAGCAAGCAGTTTTAGATAAAATAGTTGCTTTAACAGGAGAGAAAGCAAATTTAGTAAACGAAGTAAATCCAAATATATTAGGAGGATTTATTTTGCGTGTAGGAGATGTGCAATACGATGCAAGTATCTCTAATTATTTAAACGAATTGAAAAAGGAATTTGACAATAGTCATTTCATTCCAAAAATTTAATAATACATCAAATTATAGCAGATGGCAAGTATTAAACCAGCTGAAGTATCAGCAATTTTAAAGCAACAGTTAACAAATTTCGAAGCTAAAGCTACTTTAAATGAAGTTGGAACTGTTTTACAGGTAGGAGATGGAATTGCTCGTGTTTACGGTCTTTCTAACGTTCAATATGGTGAGTTGGTAGAATTCGATAACGGATTAGAAGGTATCGTATTAAACTTAGAAGAAGATAATGCAGGTGTTGTATTATTAGGTGCTTCTACATCAGTAAAAGAAGGTTCTACAGTAAAACGTACAGAACGTATTGCTTCTTTACAAGCAGGTGAAGGAGTTGTTGGGCGTGTGTTAGATACTTTAGGAAACCCAATTGATGGTAAAGGACCTATTGTTGGTATAACTTATCAAATGCCTTTAGAGCGTAGAGCTCCTGGGGTTATTTTTAGAGAGCCAGTAACAGAACCATTACAAACAGGTATTAAATCTATTGATGCAATGATTCCTGTTGGTAGAGGTCAACGTGAGTTGATTATTGGAGACCGTCAGACTGGTAAATCTACAGTTGCTTTAGATACCATCTTAAATCAAAAAGAATTTTATGATGCTGGTGAGCCAGTATATTGTATTTATGTAGCTATTGGTCAAAAAGCTTCTACAGTTGCAGCAATTGCAAACATGTTAGAAGAAAAAGGAGCTTTAGCTTATACAACAATTATTGCTGCAAATGCATCAGACCCTGCTGCAATGCAAGTTTATGCACCATTTGCAGGAGCTGCAATTGGAGAGTATTTTAGAGATTCTGGTAGACCAGCTTTAATTATTTATGATGATTTATCTAAACAAGCAGTTGCTTATCGTGAAATTTCTTTATTATTAAGAAGACCACCGGGACGTGAGGCTTATCCAGGAGATGTATTTTACTTACACTCAAGATTATTAGAACGTGCTGCAAAAGTTATTAATGATGATAAAATTGCAAGTGAAATGAACGATTTACCAGATTCTATTAAAGGAATCGTAAAAGGTGGAGGTTCTTTAACTGCATTACCAATTATTGAAACTCAAGCTGGTGACGTTTCTGCATATATTCCAACAAACGTAATTTCTATTACAGATGGACAGATTTTCTTAGATGGAGATTTATTTAACTCTGGTGTACGTCCAGCAATTAACGTAGGTATTTCTGTATCTCGTGTTGGTGGTAACGCACAGATTAAATCTATGAAAAAAGTATCTGGTACTTTAAAATTAGATCAAGCTCAGTTTAGAGAATTAGAAGCATTTGCTAAATTTGGTTCAGATTTAGATGCAGCTACTTTAAGTGTAATTTCTAAAGGACAACGTAATGTTGAAATTTTAAAGCAAGCACAAAACGACCCTTTCTCTGTAGAAGATCAAATAGCAATTATTTATGCAGGTTCTAAGAACTTGTTAAAAGATGTGCCTGTAGATCAAGTAAAGAAATTTGAGAAGGATTATATAGATTATTTAAACGCAAAGCATAGAGATACTTTAGATGTACTAAAATCTGGTAAATTAACACCAGAAGCTACAGCAGTTTTAGAAGCTGCAGCTAAAGAAATTTCTACTCATTTCGAATAAAAAATAGTTGTCATTCCCGAGAAATCGGGAATTTCAAAATTTCAATAGAATGGCAAACTTAAAAGAAATACGTAATAGAATAACCTCTATTAAATCAACAATGCAGATTACATCTGCCATGAAAATGGTATCTGCTGCAAAGTTGAAGAAAGCACAAGATGCAATTACGGCAATGCGTCCTTATTCATCTAAACTAACTGAATTGTTGCAAAATTTAAGCGCAACTTTAGATAGTAATGCTGGTGGAGTATATTCAACTCAAAGAGAAGTTTCTAAAGTTTTATTAGTTGTAGTAACTTCTAATAGAGGTTTGTGTGGTGGTTTTAATTCATCTATCACAAAAGAAGTACTTAAAACTGTAAAAGAAAAATATAGTAATGTAGATGTAGATTTATTTGCTATTGGTAAAAAAGGTGCAGATACTTTAGAGAAGCAATTCAATATTATTGAAAATAATAATGAAATTTATGATGATTTAACTTTTGATAATGTAGCAATACTTGCAGAAAAGTTAATGTCTTTATATGTTGATGGAACTTACGATAAAATTGAGCTTTTATATAATCAGTTTAAAAATGCAGCAACGCAAATTCCTCAGGTAGAGCAATTTTTGCCAATTAAACCTATTGAAGGAGCAGATGCATCTGAAGTAAATTCTGATTATATTTTTGAACCATCTAAAGAAGAAATTATTGAGGCTTTAATACCAAAATCATTAAAAACTCAATTATATAAAGCTATTAGAGATAGTTTTGCTTCAGAACATGGTGCACGTATGACTGCAATGCATAAAGCAACAGACAACGCAACAGAATTAAGAGATGAGTTATTATTAACTTATAATAAAGCACGTCAAGCTGCAATTACTAATGAAATTTTAGAAATTGTAGGAGGAGCAGAAGCTTTAAATAATTAATAATAATTTTTATAGGATATAAAAGCGAACCAATAAGGTTCGCTTTTTTTGTTTATTGGTATAAAATTTGAACTAATTTATTTAAAATAATAAACATGAAAAACACTAAACTTATTTTAATATTATTTATTTCTGTTTTGTTTATAGATTGTGCAAGTGTAGGTTTTGTAAAAGAACCTCCTTTTACAATAGAATCGGCCATTTATTATCCTTCAAAATTTAATAATAAATCTAAAGTGTATATTAGATATACTCCTTTTGAAAAAGTAGTATTTGATAGCTTATTTTTAAAAAATAAAAAGGCCAAAACTTTAATAAAAACAAAAGGAGATTTAAAATATATTTTTGTAGAGTTCGATAAAACATTAAACAATAAAGATTTAATCTTAGATAATAATCGTACAAAAGAATCTATAAATCAATTACCATCATACCAAAACAGTTCTTTTAAATTAAATAGAAACGAGGTTGTTATTAGTTATCTATTGAATAATAAGACCTACTATTACAAGGTTAAAAACCTTAAAGAAGTAAGTTATTAATAAGTATATAAATCACTCTAGAAAGAGTAATTTTATTTTTTGGCATGCATTTTGAATTTACATAAGCGTAACCATAAAATAAATGCTTATGAAATCAGTAAAACTACTTTTAACAATTATTATTACAAGTGTAGTATTTAGTTCTTGTTCTACTATTTACTATGAAGAGTACCAACCAACTTTAGAAGAAGTTGTATCAGAATATGATTTATGGTATGTAGATTATCATAGAACTACAGGTAATGGAGATATTCCTTACGTTTCTAGAGCATTTACCTTATCGTTTGTAAACGGAATTTTATATGCCAATAACAACATTGTAGATATTGGTAGAACAGGTAATGGTTTTGGTATTGATGTTGGTACTTACAATACTTATAATGGATTTTTAGAAACTAACCATGATATTGATGGCTTTAATGATTTTGAAGTTACAGTTATTTCCAACAATGAAATTAGATTATATAATTATACAGAAAATGTAAATTATTATTTAATCGGATATCACATAAATAACTTTGATTACGATAAGTTATTTTATGAAAATATAGAATACTTTTTACAAGAATACATTGCTTGGGAAAAAGTATCAACCAAAGATGGAGTACCTAATTCTTTTGATTATGAAAATTATTTAGCCTTTACTCCAGAAAATATAACAACATTTTATAGTTCTCAAGACAATTTTGGCACAGATATTGATTCTATTAATTGGAACTATGTAGGAGGTTATGAAGTTTATGATGTAGCTGGTTATGACAATTTAAAGATTTTAACACTTAATTATGATGGCGGATATATTGAAGAATTTGAGTTAAGCGTTATTAATGATGGAAAGATAAGTTTATATCATATAAATTCTAATACAACTTACAGTTTTAAGGGAAGAGGTTTTGTACAGTATTTAAAATCGGATAGTGCAAAAAAAGAAACAAAAGAAATTGTAAGGAATGATAATAGAAAACGTACTAAAGTAGAAAGAAAGATAAAGAATAGAAGAAATTTAAAATAAAGTTTGGTTAGTTGATTTTTAATTGATTATTTAGGAGTTAATCAATTAAAGTAAAAACCGCTCTGCAAAGAGCGGTTTTTTTGTTGATAATTTTTAAGTAAATTTTACTTGCAACAAAAAATAAGACAGTTTCTTTTTGATATTTTTATGTTGAATTTATAAATGCTTTTAAATAGCGATTAGTATATAATGCAATTAGAGAAAAGGTTTAAAACTAAAACTGGATTTTGCCATGTTTTAATTGATAAAATTGTTATTTCTAGAGATGGAATAATTGGCAATGTTGCAAGTGTTAGTGTTGGTAATAGTATTACTAAAATATTATTAATCTATGCAGCACTTTCTTTATTCTTATTATACTCTGCATTTATTAGTTTTCAAAAAGAAGAAATTTCTTCATCAGTATTTTTTAGTGTATTTGGCTTGTACTTAATATTCGGAATATTTAGAAGCTTAAACAACTCAGCTACTTCTGTAATTGATAAGAATAAAATTAAAAAGATAAAGTTTAAAAAAGCAATTTTAGGTTTAACATGCTCTAGATTTATAATCTATTTTGAAGATGAAAATGGGAGTATTAAAAGAAGATTAATAATGCTACCAGGTTTGTTAAAAGACGGACAAAACGAAACTGAAAAAGCAAAGAAAATAATGCAAGAAGAATTTACTATTAAATAAAATTTATCATAGTAATTATAATTTTAAAAAGATGAGAAGAACAGCATTTATAACAGGAGCTACTTCTGGAATAGGAAAAGCAACAGCAGAAATTTTTGCAAAAAATAATATTAGATTAATTCTTTGCGGTAGAAGAGCCGAGAGGTTAGCAGAACTTAAAGAAACATTAAGCAAGTTTACAGAAGTAACTACATTGCAGTTTGATGTGTCTAAAAAAGAAGATGTTATAAAGGCAATTAAATCTTTACCAGAAAATTTTAAAGACATTGATTTTTTAATAAATAATGCAGGTAACGCTCATGGTTTGTCTGCTATACAAGATGGTAATTTAGATGATTGGGATGCTATGTTAGATATTAATGTAAAAGGTCTGTTATATGTTTCTAAAGCAATAATTCCAAAAATGACACAACAAAATAGTGGTTTTATTGTAAATATTGGCTCTATAGCAGGAAAAGACGTGTATCCTAACGGAAATGTTTATTGTGCAACAAAACACGCTGTAAATGCTTTAAATAAAGCGATGAGAATAGACTTAAACAAATATAATATTCGTGTTTCTGCTATTCATCCAGGTGCTGTAGAAACCGAGTTTTCAGATGTTCGGTTTAAAGGAGATAAAGAAAAGGCAAAATCTGTTTATGCAGGTTACAAAGCTTTACAGGCAGAAGATATTGCAGATATTATCCATTTTGTAATAACTAGACCGTATCATGTAAATATAGAAGATTTAGTTGTTTACCCAACAGCACAAGCAACACCAACTTTGCTAAATAAAGATTAAGATGATTAACAAACGCTTACTTATCAAAAACCTACTTTCTCATAACGATGAGAATAGTTTTTATGATAAAAAGCAAAAGTTATCCTTAAATACTAAAGACGGAAAGGCAAAGTTTTTAAAACATATCTGTGCACTTTCTAATTCTAATCCAGAAAACAATTCTTATTTAGTAATTGGTGTTGAAGATGAAGCTAATAAAATAGTTGGTGTAGACTTTTTTGATGATAGTAAGATTCAAAATTTGGTAAATGCATACTTAAAAAATCCACCAAAAATAGAATATGTAAATGTTCCTTTTCCAAGATTACCACGTCATAAAGTTATTGGTTTGGTTACTATTTATCCTAATAATAAAATTACATCACTCTTAAAAAATGTTTGGAAATATAATAAAGAAACAATTTTTTATAGAAGAGGCAGTAATTCTATTCCTGTAAACAGAAACTTCGAATTAAGAAATACAAACAAAGATATTGTTGATGCAATAGAAAAAAATGCAAGAAATAATATTGAATTAACTTTAGATGGTGTTTTCTATTTTATAAATAATCATAAAATAGAATATAATCCACAATATAAGGTTTTTAGCGAGCAATTTGTATTATGTTGGGCAGGAGAAAAGAAAGTTATAAAAGGTGAAGATTTTTTTTCTAGAGTAGATATAGAGTTAATTAATGAGCAAGTAAAAATATTTTTTTCTTCTTTAGATGATGTTCAAATAACTTATAATAAAGACTCTTTTATAGTAACAGAATACCTTTATTTAGGTTTAGAAAAGCAAGAAGAATTATATCCTTTAGAAAAAACAATCATCAACTTTAAAGAAAACGGAAAGCATTCTATTGTAAAAGAATTTTTATTTGTTCCGCCAAAATTTGATGAAAATATTGTAAGAATTATTTACAACACATGTAATAACCTTGTTGCTAAAACAGAAAGAAAAGAAATTCTTTCAGATATAGAAAAAGCCGAAATTTTACGTCTACCTACAAATTACTTAATTTGTTATTTACATGGTTTTTTAGAAGTATCTATACAGTTAAAAAAAGCAAAAAACTATATTAGAAATTTAGATGATAAAACAACTTACATTAAATACAAAGAAGCAATGCGAATTATTAGAAAAGTAAAATATAGTTAAAGTTGTAATTAAAAATACGATTGTTTTGTGATTTTAAGATTGTTTTTTAAATTCGACAAAACTATAAATTATGATAAAGCAACTTTTTACAATTATTTTTTTAACATTATTAGTTGGATGCCAACCAGCTTCTAATAAACAAAAAAATATTTTACAAACAACAGAAGAGAAAAAGAACGAATTTGCAATTATAATTCATGGTGGAGCAGGCACAATTTTAAAGAAAAATATGTCTGATGAAAAAGAAGTAGAGTACAAAGCTAAGTTAACAGAAGCAATAAAAATTGGTTATACAATTTTAAAAAATGGCGGCACAAGCCAAGAAGCCGTAATGAAAACGATACAAGTAATGGAAGAATCTCCGTTATTTAATTCTGGTAAAGGAGCTGTTTTTACACATGAAGAAACCAATGAATTAGACGCTTCTTTTATGGACGGAAAAACATTAAATGCAGGTGCAGTTGCCGGTGTAACAAATGTAAAAAGCCCAATAGAATTGGCTATAAAAGTAATGACAGATTCTGATCATGTAATGCTTTCTGGTAAAGGGGCATCAGAATTTGCAAAAGAAAAAGGATTAGAAATTGTAGACCCAAGTTATTTTTATACAGAAAGACGATTTAAATCTTTAAAAAGAATAAAAGACAAAGAAAAAACAGAATTAGATCATGATGATAAAACGGCTGTTTTTTATGATTCTGATATTAAAAATGCCAAATTTGGTACTGTAGGTTGTGTTGCTTTAGATAAAGAAGGAAATATTGCCGCAGGAACTTCTACAGGAGGAATGACAAACAAGCGTTGGGGTAGAATTGGAGATTCGCCAATTATAGGTTCTGGTACTTACGCTAATAATGCAACATGTGGTGTTTCATCTACAGGTTGGGGAGAATATTTTATTAGAAATCAAGTAGCTTATGATATTTCTGCTCAAATGGAATATAAAAATAGTTCTTTAAAAGAAGCAACAAAAGATGTTATTCAAAATAAGCTAACTAAACTTGGTGGTACAGGCGGTGTTGTAGCTTTAGATAAAAATGGAAATATGTCTTTTGAGTTTAATACAGCAGGTATGTACAGAGCTTCTATGGATGATAAAGGAGAATTAGTTGTAAAAATATACAAAGAATAAAACAATATTTGTTTAAAATTTTAGGCAATACAGATTTATTAGAAAAATTAATTTGTATTGCCTTTTTGTTTATTTAAGACCGTTAATGTAGTGGTCTTTTCTTTATCATACCTCCTTTTATATCTTTTATACTATTCATTATAATAAAAGCATTCGATTCAATTTTTTCAATTTCTGTATTTAATTTATTAACCTCTAAACGAGTTATTACAGTATAAATAATTTCTTTTTCGTTAGCAACTCCTTCTTTCTCAAAACCACCTTTTCCTTTATAAATTGTTACAGCACGCCCCAATTTATGAGTAATCATTTCTTTTATTCTTGTACTTTGAGAAGAAATAATAGTTACACCAATATATTCTTCTATACCTTCTATTATAAAATCTAATGTTTTAGAGGCTGCCATATAAGTTATCATAGAATATAATGCTATTTCAATAGAAAGTAAATAAGCGGCAACAGAAAAAATAATAACATTAATTAGTATAATAATATCACCAATGGTTGTACCAAATTTTCTACTTAAATAAATGGCAAGAACTTCTGTACCGTCTATAACAGCGCCACCTCTAATAGAAAGGCCAATACCTGCACCAAGAAAAAAACCTCCAAAAATTGCAACTAATAAATCATCATTTGTAACGTTAGGAAAAGGTACAACTGCAACACAAAGTGCTAAACCAGCAATAGCTAAAGCCGTTTTTATAGCAAACTGTTTTCCCATAATTTTATAGCCCATAATTACAAAAGGAAAGTTGATGCAAATAATTAAAATATAAAGAGGAATTCCTGTAATTGCAGCTATTAGTAAAGAAATACCTGTAGCACCACCATCTATAAAATCGTTTGTTAATAAAAAACCTTTAAAACCAAAAGAAGCAGAAAATATACCAACAATTATTAATAAAAGGTTTTTAAAGTTACGTTTAAAGTTAATTAGAATTTCTTTATACCTTTTGGCAAGTTTATATTCTGATGGTTTTCCTTTAGGATACTTTTTTTTATCCTTAAACTTAAGAGTTGTTTTTATTATGATATTTGCTAAGTAAGATTTCATTATGTTAAGATTAAGAGAGTTTTATTAATAGGGGGTCAGATAAAATGAGTTTTAATTCATTTTAAAACGAAATTAATAGTTTTTTAAATAACAACACGTATTGTAAGTGACAAAAAAACCAACTCATTTGAGTTGGTTTTTTATTTTTTAAATAGATATCTTTTAGAAGTTATTTAGAGCTGTAAATTAACCACTTTTTTGGAAGTGGTCTTAGAGAAAGTTCTATTTCTTCGGATTTTATTTGTTTTTTAAAACCTAAACGAGATATTTTAGGCACAGACAAGTTAATATTATTATTCTTATTGATAAGCTCTAAAACTTCATGTATAGATCTATCAGAACACAATACTAAGTTATTCATTATTAGATTAGATTCGGTGTTTAAATCATAAAAATCTACAAAATATTTAGGCACATTATCTTTATAAATAACCCATTGAGAATATGTTTTTTTTGATGGTACTATAATTTCTTTGCGCCCTTTTAATGTTCTGTATAATTTTTTTTTTAATATCATTTAAATGTTAGTTGGCATGTAAAACTAGAAAAACAGGATAATTTTTTAAATACCTATTTATAGGTATTTTTATTGCAAGCAAATACTGTGTTTTACCTAAGTAAAACCTTTGTAGGTATCTTTAATAGTAAATTTTTAAATATTGAGGGAAGAGAAATTAGCTAAGTTGGCTAATGATATAAATTATAATTTTAAGTAGCTTAGAACAAATTATAATCAATTTTAGATTGTTGTTACAAAAGCTTTTAAATAGTTTCTATGTAATAAGACAACCATTTTTCTGGAATTGGTTCTAAAGAAAGTTCTATTTCTTCAGATTTTATTTGTTTTTTAAAACCTAAACGAGATATTTTAGGCACAGATAAGTTAATATTGTTTCTTTTATTAATTAGCTCTAAAACTTCATGTATAGATTTTTCAGAACATAAAACTAAGTTATTCATTATTAGATTAGATTCTGTTTTTAAATCATAAAAATCTACATAAAAAGCAGGTTTATTATTTTCATAAATAACCCATTGAGAACTTTTTTTCTTAATGGTTTCCACAATTTCTTTAGTACCACTTAGAGTTCTATATGTATTCTTTTTTAATTTCATTAATTATGTTTTATATAAAATTAGACTCTTAATTTTTACAAAAGTCACATTATCGGTAATAATATTAATTATTCAATAAAGATGTTTTTAAAGGATGTTAATTTTTATATAAATATCAGAAGTTATATTTTATCCCAGAAAACAGACCTAAATTATAAGGCGCAAAACCGTTAGAGTTTTTACTAAAAGTGTTTAGTTGCGCTTTAATCATAGGGTTTAAATTAAATGACCAACTGTTGTTTAAAAAGTAATTAAAATCAAAACCAAAATTTCCACTAAAATTGATGTCGTTTAAATTGGTAGCTTCTCCAGATTTTAAGAGTAGTTGAGTACTAAAGTTTATTTTGTTTTTTTGTAAAAATAAAGAGCTAAAACCAGCAACTAATTCGGTGTTAAATTTATTAGTAGCTACAAGATTGTATTTAACCTCTATAGGGATTTCTATATAACCATAATTCTGATTTAAATTACCGTTTAAATCTGATGTGCTAGTCATTATTGAATTAAATTCATCAAAGTTTTCAAAATCAGAAATTTCGTTAGTATTAGCAGTAAAGTTAAAAGAACTACCAGTATTAAAAGTAACAGAAGCTGTAGAGTTTCTTGCAATAGAAGGCGATACAGTAATTTGTTTATTAGTGTAATTAGTTTCTTGCAAAAATATACCAGATTGAATGCTCCATTTTTTATTTATTTGATAACCTACTTGTAAACCATAAGAGATAGAATTTTTTCCTTGAGTTGTGTTGGATAAATTTTGATCTATTGGAGAAGAATTTGAAAAAGAATTAGAATTTAAAACTGCAAAAACAGGTGAAATAGACCAATTTTTTTTAGAAGATTTTGCAATATAAACACTGTCTTTCTGCTTTATAAAATTATTAAAATCTATCTTTTTAATAGATGTATTCTTGTTTGTTTTAGTAGTATTTTTTTGTTGTTCTTTGTTCTTATTTATTAAAGTATCTCTTTTTTTATTAGCGTGTTTTTGAGTTTTGTTTTCTTCAACTTTTTTATTTTTTTCATCAGAATTATTAGCTAATAATATCTTTTTCATAGCGTTTTTTGAGCTAACAATCTTCTCCTCTTTAATTGAGTTTTTTGTAGTAGATTTTTTGTCTTTATCTGTTTTTTGTTTGGTGTTATTATCAACAATACGTATGTTTTCTTCAATTTTTTCTGGCAGAATTAAAGAATCTATACTTTCTGTTTTTTTAAGCGGAGTATTACTGTTTGTAATTATGATATTAGAATCGTTTTTAATAAAATCATCATTAGTAGAAAAAGGGTATAAAAATAATCCTAAAATTAGTAATGCGGCAACACCTGCAGTTGTAAACCACCAAAAAGGAATTACTTTACGTTTTTTCTTTTTAAGTTTAGACTCTATGTTATTCCATACTTTTTTATTTGGAGTTACCTCCAAATCTTTAAGTTGGTCTTTAAACAATTTATCTATATTCTTATTACTCATTAATTAAGCTTTTTGTGCCTTTTTTTGATAAATTTCTAATTTATCTTTAAGAATTTTTCTTGCTCTAGATAAGTTAGATTTAGAAGTTCCTTCAGAAATATCTAACATTTTAGCAATCTCTTTATGCGAAAAATTATCTAAAACATATAAATTGAAAACCAGCCTATATCTATCTGGTAATTCTTGAATAAATTTTAATAAAACATCTACATTTACAGTAGTATTTTCTAGATCTAAATCTGTTTCTTCTTGTTCATCATCATATTCTTTTACAATTTGTAAAGGAGATTTTTCTCTATACTTTTGCAGTGCTGTATTTATGGTAATTCTTTTTAACCATCCTTCAAAAGAACCTTTGTTTTTATATTGATTAATTTTATCAAATATTGTAATAAAACTGTCTTGTAAAGTGTCTTCTGCATCTTGATAATTACGAGAGTATTTTAAACATACAGCAAAAAGCTTATCAGAAAAAATCTGATAAACTTCTGCTTGCGCTGTAATTTTTTGTTTGCAGCATTCTTGTATGAGTTTCTCTAGTTTGATGAGGCTAATTTACAGGAACTATTATTTCATCAAAAATATTTTCTCCATCACTATCAACTCCTTTAAAAAATTTAAAGATATAATCTTCTTTTTGTGATGCCATAATTGGTATGTCGTATTCTTCTTGTATAATTTGTTCAGCACAATCATCATCTAAATTTACTAAAGCTGTAACAGCTACAATTCTAGTAGTATCTTGTGTTTCGTAATAAATTCTATCAAAAGAATAGCAATAATTTGGCAGCGAATATTTTATGTGTATGGTATCAACTTCACCAAATGTTAAACTATCTGGAGTTATTGCTTCATCTATTGGTAAATACTCATACGTGTAATTAGGAGTATAAGAATCATCTAGGCAAGATGTAAAAACAATTAAACTAAATAAAAGTAATGTAAGTTTTTTCATTAAAGTGTGTATTTATAAATTAGTATTTAAGTATTGGATATCCATTTTGGCATTCTATAGAAACAGGAGTAGCAGCTAAAGCACAGTCAGAAATTATTCCGTGTTTTTCATTATAATCTTTTTCTGCTTGCGTATATATTTTAATTTTTTCTAAAAAAGCATCAATATCTATTTGATTAGAATAAGGTATATATCCTTGCGGACCACCACAAGCTTTTGCTCCATAAGCGGTAAAAGACCAATTGTTAATATCTGTACAAGAAATGCTATATGCTAGTTCTTCTATTTCTGTAAATAGGTCTATTAAATTTTTATGATCTATTTCTTGCTCTGTAAGCTCTTTTTTAACGACCAATTCAGTTTCTGTTAACGAAACTATTTTTAAAGCATAATCTGTAGGAAAACTTTGTTTAGAAATATTAATAATTTGATTCTTTAACTCAAAAGTACCTTCTACATTAAAGTAAGAAAGTGGTGGCGTGCCACACCAACCAGATGTGCGTTCTGTATAAATATTTTGTTGGTTAAAAGAAATTCCATAACCTTTGTTAGGTAAAGATTCTCCTCTTTTATAAGTTGTCGTTTCTCCGTTGTAAACAGGTTCTACCCAATTACCAAGTAATAAATTATCTGCATCTAAGGTAATTTGGTTTTCTTCACAAGAAAAAAACAACAGCGTAAAAAGAATAAGTATGCTATTTTTAAAGTTCATATTTTTAAATAATAGTTTTAGGTTAACTTTTATATTTAAAAGATGTAAAAAGAATTAAAAGGTTGCGTGTAATAATACTATTTTTGTAAAAGTATATGCAAGAAGATATTTTTAACATACAGACACAAGAAGATTTTAAGCAAGTTGCTTTAGCCATTTTTAAACATCAGTTTAATAATAATAAGGTGTATAGATCTTTTTGTGATCTACTATATATTCATCCTTCAGATGTTACTAAGGTTAATGAAATTCCGTTTTTACCTATTCAATTCTTTAAGAGCAGAAAAGTAATTTCATCATTAGAAAAAGAGCAAGAAATTTTTACAAGTTCTGGTACAACGGGTAGTGTTACAAGTAAACATTATGTAACGGATATTAATCTTTATAAAGAAAGCTATTTAAAAGGATTTGCTCACTTTTATGGAGATATAGAAGATTATGTTGTGTTGGCTTTGTTGCCTAATTATTTAGAACGTAAAGGTTCTTCTTTGGTTTTTATGGTAGATGATTTAATAAAAAAATCGAAGAATGAGCAAAGCGGCTTTTATTTAAATAATATTGATGAATTAGCCGTAAAATTATCAGAATTAGATAAAAAAGGACAAAAAGTTTTATTAATAGGAGTTTCTTTTGCTTTGTTAGATTTGGTTGAAAGCCAAAAATTTCACCTAAAAAACACCATAATTATGGAAACTGGTGGAATGAAAGGTAGAAGAAAAGAATTGGTTAGAGAAGAATTACACGAACTTTTACAAGATGGATTTGGAGTTGATAGAATTCACTCAGAATACGGAATGACAGAGTTGTTAAGCCAAGGATATTCTAAAGGAAATGGTATTTTTAAAACGCCACCTTGGATGAAAATTCTTACCAGAGATACAGAAGATGCTTTAACCATACAACAGACCGGAAAAACAGGTGGAATTAATGTTATTGATTTAGCAAACTATAATTCTTGTTCTTTTATTGCCACACAAGATTTAGGAAAAGTATACCAGAATGATACGTTTGAAATTATTGGACGTTTTGATAATTCTGATATTAGAGGTTGTAATTTAATGGTTTTGTAATTTAAAGATAATTTTTACGACTATTTGTAAAAATATAAATTTATGAAACCTTATTTAACAATTCTATTTTTAGTAGTATCAACATCTTTATTTTCTCAAAAAAACAGTTATAATATTCAAAAAGGCTATGTTGCAGAAGGCTACGATGTAGTTATGTATTTTAAAAACAAAGCTGTTAAAGGAGATAAAAAATTTACAACAGCGCATGATGGTGTAAAATACAAATTTGTATCTAAAGAAAATTTAGAGATTTTTAAAAAATCACCAGAAAAATATATACCTGCTTATGGTGGTTATTGTGCATATGCAATAGGCGCAAAAGGAGACAAAGTATCTATAGACCCTAAAACATTTGAAATAAGAGACGGAAAAATTTATTTATTTTACAATTCTTGGGGAATAAATACGTTAGAACTTTGGGAGAAAGAAGGAGCAGAAGAATTAAAAAATAAGGCTGATAAAAATTGGCAAAAAATTATTAAAGAGTAATATAATGATTGAAAGCAATCTTGGGGGAGTTTGTGAATGTAGTTGAAAAGAAAAAAGAGCTGAATCATCTTCAGCTCTTTTTTTAGTTTTATAATATTTATAAATTACTCTACACTTAATAAATAATACGTTTTTTTACCTCTTTGTAAAAGCACATATTTATTAGCTATTAAATCTTCTTTTGTAATAGAGTAATCTTCTTTTACTTTTTCTTTATTTACAGAAATTGCATTTTCTTTTAATGCTCTTCTTGCGTCTCCGTTAGATTTTAAGAAGTTTGTTTTTGCAGCTAAAGCTCCAATCATATCTAAACCTTCTTCTATGTCTGTAGCAGAAACTGTAGCTTGTGGTACACCATCAAACACGTCTAAAAAAGTTTGTTCATCTAAAGATTTTAAATCAGAAGCTGTAGATTTTCCAAATAAAATAGTAGAAGCTTTTAAAGCATTTTTATAAGCTTCTTTTCCATGAGTTAAAATAGTAACTTCTTCTCCTAATTTTTTCTGCAATAAACGTAAATGCGGATTTTCTTTATGTTCTGCAATTAAATTCTCTATAGTTTCTTTATCTAAAAATGTAAACTTTTTAATAAAATTTTCTGCATCTTCATCAGAAGAATTTAACCAATATTGGTAAAATTTGTAAGGCGATGTTCTGTCTGCATTTAACCAAACATTACCACCTTCTGTCTTACCAAATTTTGTTCCATCTGCTTTTGTAACTAAAGGCACTGTAATTGCGTACGCTTTTCCTTGTGCTTTTCTACGGATTAATTCTGTACCAGTGGTAATATTTCCCCATTGATCAGAACCACCCATTTGTAGCATACAATTTTTCTCTTTGTATAGGTGATAAAAATCGTATCCTTGAAATAACTGATATGTAAATTCTGTAAAACTCATACCTACAGAAGATTCTGAGCTTAAACGTTTTTTTACAGAATCTTTAGCCATCATGTAGTTTACAGTAATATGTTTACCTGTATCTCTAACAAAATCGATTAACGAAATATCTTTCATCCAATCGTAATTATTAACCAATTCTGCTTTGTTTTCTGCAGTTGCATCAAAATCTAAATAACGCTCTAAATTTTCTCTAACACCTGCAATATTTTTTTCTAAAGTTGCTTCGTCTAATAAGTTTCTTTCTGCAGATTTACCAGAAGGATCACCAACCATACCTGTTGCACCACCAATTAAAGCAATAGGATTATGCCCTGCGTTTTGAAAGTGTTTTAAAATAAAAATTTGAACCAAACTACCAATGTGTAGAGAATCTGCAGTAGGATCAAAACCGATATAACCAGCGGTTTTATTTTTTAATAAATATTCTTCCGTGTCTGGCATAATATCATGCAATAGTCCACGCCAGCGTAATTCTTCAACAAAGTTTGTCATTATAAATCTAAATTAATTCAATTTTAAATAGGTGTGTTAAATCAATGTTTTCGAAACTTATATATACGTTCGGTATCTTTAATTTAACGCTTTTATGGCAATTAATCATTTACCATTTTCGTAGCGCAAAGATAAACTTATCAATGAAAAAATCATAAATTAGCCGTATGATTTTAGTTACCGGAGGAACAGGTTTGGTTGGTGCACATTTATTATATCATTTAATTAAAAATGATGAAAAAGTACGTGCTATATATCGCACCAAAGAGAAAATAAAAAAAGTAAAAGAAGTTTTTTCTTTTTATACTGATGATGATTCTCTAATTTCTAAAATAGAGTGGTTTAAAGCTGATGTTACAGAAGTGCCTTCTATGATTCCGGCTTTTGTTGGTGTTAAAAAAGTATATCATTGTGCTGCATTAATTTCTTTTAATCCTAAAGATTATAGAGAAATGCGAAAAATAAATATTCATGGAACAGCAATTATTGTAAATCTTGCTATTGATGCCAAAATTGATAAAATTTGTTTTGTAGGTTCTATTGCTTCTGTTGGCGATTCTTTAAAAGGAGGTTTAATTACAGAAGAAAATGAATGGAATAAAGAGAATGATAATAGCGGTTACTCAATTACTAAATTTGGAGCAGAAATGGAAATTTGGAGAGCAAGCCAAGAAGGAGTTGATGTAGTTATTGTAAACCCAGGTGTAATTTTAGGAAGTGGTTTTTGGCAACAAGGTTCTAGTAAATTATTCTCTCAAATTTATAAAGGATTTAAATATTATACAGAAGGTATTACTGGTTTTGTTGGTGTAAAAGATGTAGTAGAAGTAATGGTTAAGTTGATGAATTCTAATATAAAAAATGAACGTTTTATATTGGTTTCTGAAAACAAATCTTTTAAAGAAATTTTTTATATGATGGCTACTTTTTTTGGTAAAAAAATGCCTTCTAAAAAAATAAAACCTTGGCAAACTAATATTTTTTGGAGAATTTCTTGGTTGATATCTTTATTAACAAAAAAAGCACCTCTTTTAAGTAAATACTCTGCAAAAAGTGCACATTCTGTATCTAGATATTCATCAGAAAAAATTGAAAATATGTTACCTTTTCAGTTTGAAAAAATTGAAGAAGTAATAAAAAGAGTGTGTAAAAATTTTACTTCTTTTTAAGACCTTTAATGCTGTCTACTTTTAGTAATATTTTATTACTTTTAAGTATAGAATCGTTTGTAATAGAATCTTTTTTATCGCTTATTTTTTTGTAAAAAGATTTTTTTTCTTCCAATCGCTTTTTAACATCATCTATCATTTCACCGTATAAATCTATTTCAGAAATGTAGTAAAAATTACTTCTTTTAAAACGAGAACTATCAATTTTATATTTATCGTACACAAAAGACATGTAATTAATCTTAGATTCGTTGTTTTTGTTTTTTACAAATTTAGAAGAAGAAGCTATCATCATGTCTTCTATTAATAGCATCATTGTATCTTTCGGTATTAGATCTTCTGGTTTTTTAAAAATAGTATTACTTGTGCAAGAAACCAAAAAAACAAAGAGTAATAAATAGCTTATTTTTTTCATGTTATCTGTTAAAAGTAAGTCGTTTACCTTTTGTTTGGTCGTCAAATACACCATTGTTGTATATTAGTTTTCCGTTTACAAAAGTATGTGTTATAGTAGAAGAAAAAGTTGTGCCTTCAAAAGGAGACCAACCACATTTATATAAAATATTGTCTTTAGAAACTGTTTGAGGTTTGTTTGTGTCAATTAAAACTAAATCGGCAAAATAACCTTCTTTAACAAAACCTCTTTTTTCTATTTGAAATAATTTTGCTGGATTATGACTCATCTTTTCAACAGCTTTTTCAATAGAAATTACACCTTCTTTTACTTTTTCTAAAATAGCAATTACGGCATGTTGTACTAAAGGTCCGCCACTTGGTGCTTTTGTGTATACGTTATCTTTTTCTTCTAACGTATGTGGTGCGTGGTCTGTTGCTAAAACATCAATTCTATCATCTAAAAAAGCTTTCCATAAACCTTGTCTGTCGGTTTCAGTTTTTACAGCCGGATTCCATTTTATATGTGTTCCTTTTTCTTCATAATCTTTATCAGAAAACCATAAATGATGCACACAAACTTCTGCTGTAATTTGTTTTTCTTCTAACGGGATGTCGTTTCTAAATAACTCTGTTTCTTTAGCAGTTGATAGATGAAAAATATGCAATCTTGCACCTGTTTTTTTAGCCAATTCTATAGCTTTAGAAGAGGATAAATAACAAGCTTCTTCGCTTCTAATAATTGGATGGTATTTTACAGGAATGTCATCGCCATATTTATCTTTAAACTCTTGTGTGTTTTTTCTAATAGTTGCTTCATCTTCACAATGTACAGAAATAATCATTTTTGTTGATGAGAAAATTTTTTCTAAAACAGCTTCATTATCAACTAACATATTTCCTGTAGAAGAACCCAAGAACAACTTAATTCCTGCAACTTTTTTTGGATCTGTCTTTAATAATTCTTCTAAATTATCATTGGTTCCACCAAACATAAAAGAATAATTTGCGTAAGAATCTTTAGCAGCAATTTTAAATTTATCTTCTAATAAATCTTGTGTTGTAGCTTGTGGTACAGTGTTTGGCATTTCTATAAAAGTAGTAATTCCGCCAGCAACTGCAGCCCTACTTTCTGTTTCTATATTTGCTTTGTGTGTTAAACCAGGCTCTCTAAAATGCACCTGATCATCAATAAAACCAGGAATTAAAGTTTTTCCTTCAGCATCAATAATAGTAGCATTTTTTGCTGTTGTTATTTCTGCTGCAATTTCTTTTATAATTTCATTTTCAATTAAAACATCACCTTTAAAAGTATTGTTTTCATTTACTATTGTTGCGTTTTTTATTAAGTAAGAATTCATCTTGCAATTTTATTTTGGTAAACCTTTTAATCTCATTTTTATTACTCCAAATAAAGCTTCATAAACAATATTACCACTCATTTTAGAAGTACCTAAAGTTCTGTCTGTAAAAATAACAGAAACTTCTTTTATATTAAAGTTATGTTTCCAAGCTTTAAACTTCATTTCTATTTGAAAAGCATAACCTACAAACTTTATTTTGTCTAGATTAATTGTTTCTAATACTTCTCTTTTCCAGCAAACAAAACCAGCTGTAGTATCAAAAAGAGGAATTTTAGTTACTAAACGTACGTATTTTGATGCAAAATAAGAAAGTAATAACCTTTTCATATCCCAATTAACAACATTTACTTGATTGTTAACATATCTAGAGCCAACGGAAACATCTCCGTTTTCTTTTTTACAAGCATTATACAAGCGGATTAAATCTTCTGGGTTATGAGAAAAATCTGCATCCATTTCTATAATATAATCATATTTTTTTGCAATTGCCCATTTAAATCCATGAATATAAGCTGTACCTAAACCATTTTTGCCTTTTCTTTTTTCTATAAAAAGACGATTAGGAAATTTTAGCATTAACTCCTCTACAATTTCAGCAGTTCCATCAGGAGAGTTATCATCAACAACTAAAATATCAAAATCTTTTTCTTGATTAAAAGTAGCTGTAATTATAGCTTTTATATTTTCTTTTTCGTTATAGGTAGGAATTATGACTAACGCGTCTGACATAAATAAAATTTCATGTGGTAAGTAGGCAAATATACATGATTTAATTACTAATTTTGTGTTAATATTATAAAACCAAAAAGGTGGAAGTATTAGAAAGGATAAGTTTAAATTCTGATTGGATTACCATATTGTTGGTAACCCTTATTGCTATGGTTTTTTTTTTAAAACTATTAAATGCAAAAAAGTTAGAATCCTATGCTTTATCAATGTTTCAAAGACGTTTTATTCTTAAAGAAATGGAAGAAGAGATTAGTTTTTTAGATTCTTTTCAGGTAATAACTTCTTTATTTTCAACCCTAGTTTTTTCTTTACTTATATATTATTTAAGTCTCTCTTTTTCTTTAAATTTTGTATCAGGTCCTATAAGTTTTAGTTTTATTTTTTTAGGTGTTCTTGGTTATTTTGTGATTAAGAGAGGGTTAGAATTTTTAATGTCTTTGTTGTTTGAAATTAAACCTATAATTGGTTTTTTTTTAATGTCTAAACTAAGCTATTTATATTCTGTTTCATTTTTCTTGCTTTTTGCTCTTTTTTTGTTTGAGTATTCTAGAGTAAATATTGGTTTTTTACTCTGTTTTTCAGGGGCTTTGTTTTTTCTTCGTTCGGTCTTAATTTTTGTAAATAATAAAAAGCTGATTTTTAGTAAGTTGTTTTATTTTATTTTGTACATTTGCAGCTTCGAAATAGCACCTTTATTTATACTGTTTAAATTGATGTTTTAAATACAAAACGAAGCGTATGAAAGTGAAAACAATTTTAGTGTCACAACCAAAACCGAAGACAGAAACTTCTCCTTACTTTGATTTATCTGATAAACAAAAAGTAAAGATAGATTTTAGACCTTTTATTCATGTAGAAGGTATTCCTGTAAAAGAAGTTAGAGGAGAGAAAGTTGATCTTAAAAACTTTAGTGCAATTATTTTAACAAGTAGAAATGCAGTAGATCATTTCTTTAGAATTGCAGAAGAAATGCGTTTTAGAGTGCCAGATGATATGAAATATTTCTGTCAATCTGAAGCTGTTGCTTATTACTTACAAAAGTATGTGGTTTATAGAAAACGTAAAATTTATGTTGGCCCTAGATCATTTACAGAATTATTAAAATTAATAAAGAAACATAAAACTGAAAAGTTTTTATTACCAAGTTCAGACAAATTAAAACCTTTAATTCCTGAAGAATTAGATAAGTTAGGTATAAATTGGACTCGATTAGATTTATATAGAACTGTAGTAAGTGATTTATCTGACTTAGAAAATGTTTTTTACGACGTTTTAGTATTCTTTAGCCCATCTGGTATAGAGTCTTTATTAAAGAACTTTCCAGATTTTAAACAAAACAAAACAAGAATAGCTGCTTTTGGTAATTCTACAATAAAAGCTGTTACAGAAGCTGGTTTTAAATGCGATATTGTTGCACCATCACCAGAAACACCTTCTATGACAATGGCTTTAGATAAATATATTAAAGAAGTAAATAAAAAATAATTTACTTACATTCTTTTAAAATTGAGAAAAACCGAACAGAAATGTTCGGTTTTTGTGTTTTTAGAATATTATATCATAAAAAATAACATATTCTTAAATTTTAGATTTTAAATTTTTGTGTGTTTCATGTTTTTTAAATACATTCAACAAGAAATAATAAACTAAATTAAAATTTAATATTGTGGCTAAAAAACTAATTACATTTGGTGAAGTAATGATGCGCTTATCTCCACCAGGATATACAAAATTTTCTCAAGCAAGTTCTTTTGATATTGTGTTTGGAGGAGGAGAAGCAAACGTAGGAATTTCTTGTGGATATTTAGGAATGAAAGCTGCGCATGTAACCCGTTTTCCAGACAATGCTCTTGGTAAAGCAGCCACACAATTTTTACGTAAACATTGGTTAAGCACTGTAGATGTAGTTTATGGTGATAATATGTTAGGTAAGTATTTTTTAGAAAAAGGAGCAGTACACAGACCTAGTGAGGTAATTTATGAAAGAGAAGGTTCTGCTTTTTCTTTAATAGAACCACACATGGTAAATTGGAAAAAAGTACTTAAAGGTGCAGATTGGTTTCATTACACAGGTATTACACCAGCTATTTCAGAAGGCGCAGCACAATGTTGTTTAGATGCTATTAAAACTGCTAATAAAATGGGTATAAAGGTTTCTGGTGATATTAATTCTCGTAATAATATGTGGAAATACGGTAAAACCATGCAAGAAGTAATGCCAGAATTGGTAAAAAACACAGACATAGTTCTTACTAGTAATCGTGGTATTCATGAAATTTTTGGTCTTGGCGAATTAGGTGGCGGTTTTAGTGCTTCTGCTAAATTATTAATGGACAAATACCCAAGAATAGAAAAAGTAGTAGGTAAAACAAGAAAATCTATCAGTGCTTCTCATCAACAAATACAAGGTAAAATGTGGGATGGAAAACAATTTATAAAAGCAGAAAGATTAGATATTACACATGTTATAGATCGTGTTGGTACAGGAGATGCTTTTGCATCGGGTATTATTTATGGTTTATTACATTATAAAGACGATATGGATGCTTTAAATTTTGCCACAGCCGCTTGTGCTTTAAAACATACCGTTCTTGGCGATGTAAATATGGTTTCTGTAGAAAATGTAACCAGTTTAATGGATGGTGATACTTCTGGAAAAATAAAGAGATAATTTTTTGTTTTTAGTAGCTATTTCCTGCTTTCCGTTATATCTTTTTGTGAAAAACAAAAAGGATGTCACTGCAATCAGGGCTAAGTGTATTTGTTAACTATTTGTTATTTAGAAACAGATGTTTTTCCTTTTAGTTGTAAAGAATTAACTTCGCTAACGTCAATTAAAAACGAGGTATTTTAAATTTAAATTCCAAGTATTTTAATAGTCTATGTATAAGTTAAAAATAGAACTTAAAACAATATATGAAAACATTAAAAGAACAAACTGATGCAAAAATAGCAGCAGGAAGAAAAAATAACCCTAATTTTATGAAAGGGGTTGATGATATTATAGCAAAAGCAAAATCTTTTCAAGAAGGAAAAGACGCCATTAAAATAGGAGAAAAAGCACCAGATTTTCAACTACCAAACCCAAAAGGAGATTCAGTTTCTTTGTCTTCTTTATTAGAAAAAGGACCTCTTGTAGTTACTTTTTATCGAGGCAGTTGGTGTCCGTATTGTAATTTACAATTAAGAGCATTGCAAGCTAAATTAAGCGAAATTCATACTCTAGGAGCAGAGTTAGTTGCAATCAGTCCAGAAGTGCCAGACGGATCATTAACAAAAAATGAAATTAATGAAATGGATTTTATTGTATTGTCAGATCAAGACGCAAAAGTAGCTTCGCAATATGGTGTTGCTTGGGAAGTTCCAGAATTTTTAATGGAACATATGCGAGTAGATCGTAATCTAGATTTAAAGAAAATTAATAACGGTAACGCAAGTATATTGCCAATTCCGGCTACATTTATATTAGGTACAGACGGAGTTGTTAAATGGAGTTATGTAAATGTAGATTATAGAACACGTTCTGAGCCAGAAGAAATTATTGAGGCTTTAAAAGCCCTTTCTTAGAAGCTATTTCCTGCTTTCCGTTATATCTTTTTGTGAAAAACAAAAAGGATGCCACTGCAATCAGGGCTAAGCTTGTTTGACAACAATTAGATTGTAATTGAGTTTAGTACTTATCTAAAAGTAAAATATTTTAGGTCTCTTTAAGTTTTTAAAACTTGAAGAGACTTTCTTTTTGAACCTGATAAGATTAAATTTTAAGCAAACAAAGTAGCAAAAGCTTCTTCTATTTTACCAACTAAAATCAATTTTATAGAATGATTTTTAGAAGATATTTTATTGTATTTTGATGTTACAATGGTTTTGTAGCCTAATTTTTCTGCTTCTGTAATTCTTTGGTCAATTTTAGAAACCGGTCTAATTTCTCCTGCCAAACCAACTTCTGCAGCAAAACATACATTTGGGTTTATAGCAATATCTTGGTTAGATGATAAAATTGCTGCAACAACCGCTAAATCTATTGCAGGGTCATCTACATTTATACCACCAGTAATATTTAAAAAAACATCTTTTGCACCTAATTTAAAACCTGCTCGTTTTTCTAAAACAGCTAAAAGCATGTTTAAACGTTTTAAATTATAACCGGTTGTAGAACGTTGTGGAGTTCCGTAAACAGCAGTAGAAACCAAGGCTTGTATTTCTATCATTAAAGGTCTAATTCCTTCTAAAGTGCTTGCAATTGCAGTTCCGCTTAAATCTGCATCTTTTTTTGAAATCAATATTTCAGACGGATTTGAGATTTCTCTTAATCCGTTAGAAAGCATTTCGTAAATACCTAATTCTGATGTAGAACCAAATCTGTTTTTCTGACTTCTTAAAATTCTGTAGGTATGATTTCTGTCTCCTTCAAATTGTAAAACAACATCTACCATGTGTTCTAAAATTTTTGGACCTGCAATGTTTCCTTCTTTGTTAATGTGGCCAATTAATAAAACAGGAGTAGCTGTTTCTTTGGCAAATTTTATTAACTCTGCAGAGGTTTCTCTAATTTGAGAAATAGTTCCGGGAGATGCTTCTATAGAATTTGTGTGTAGTGTTTGTATAGAATCTATAACCAAAACATCTGGTCCTGTTTCTTCTATATTTTTAAAAATTTGTTGTGTGCTAGTTTCTGTTAAAATTAAACAGTTAGAGTTATTGGCTTCTAAACGTTCTGCTCTCATTTTTATTTGAGACTGACTTTCCTCACCAGAAACATACAATACTTTTTGGCTAATGTTTAAAGCAACTTGCAATAATAAAGTAGATTTACCAATACCAGGTTCTCCACCCAAAAGTGTAACAGAACCTTTTACCAATCCGCCACCTAAAACAGTGTCTAATTCGTTGTTATTGGTAACAACTCTTTCTTCTGGGTTTAGTTGTATGTCGGCAATTTTTAAAGGTTTGTTTACTGTTTGTTTTGCAGTTGTACTTTGTTTCCAAACACGTTTTTCTTCTTTTTGTACAACTTCTTCTACAATGGTATTCCATTCTTTACAAGCGCCACATTGGCCAACCCATTTTGCGTGTTGTGTTCCACAATTTTGACAGAAAAAAGTTGTTTTGGTTTTGGCCATTTATTTTGATTTGTAAAGTTTAAAAGGAGTAAAGTTACAAAGTAAAATTGATTTTAAACACTAAATTAATTTTACAGAATTTTAAAAGTTGGCAAACAGTTGCGTTAGCGATTGAATGGCATGTTTGAGCTCTTTTTTAGTTGTCAGTTCGAGTGAATTTGTGAAGAATGAACAAATTTGTATCGAGAACAAAACTAAAAAAAGCGAGTAATGAAAGCGCGACCTTTAGGGAACGCCAAAAAAATATTTATTTTGAACAAGAAAATAAAGTTAAGAGTAAAAATTAGTTATTATAAATGATATTTCATAAGTTGGTGATTTGGTAAATAAAGTTTATTATGTTTAAAGAAATTGTAGGAATAGAGCCTTTGGGGTTAATTGATTCGGCAAATTTAAAATTAGAATCGTTTGCAGATAATTTGGTGTTGCATACTGATATGCCAACTACTGATGATGAAATTGTAAAACGAATTGGTGCTGCAGATGCCGTTTTATTGAGTTATACTACAACATTAACAAAAGAAATTTTAGAGCGTTGCCCAAACGTAAAATATATAGGAATGTGTTGTTCTTTATATACACCAGAAAGTGCAAATGTTGATATTAATTATGCAAATTCAAAAGGAATAACGGTTACAGGTGTAAGAGATTATGGTGATGAAGGTGTTGTGGAATATGTAATTAGCGAATTGGTAAGATGTTTACATGGTTTTGGAAACACATCTGATGGAAAACCTAGAAAAGCTTGGAGTGGAATTCCGAGAGAAATTACAGGTTTAAAAGTGGGTGTTATTGGTTTGGGAAAGTTAGGAGGTATGGTTGCTGATGGACTTAACTTTTTAGGTGCAGATATTACTTATTTTGCTAGAAGTGAAAAACAAGAAGCCAAAGAAAAAGGATACCATTTTTTACCTTTAGATAAATTAATGGAAACAAATGAAGTTGTAATTGCTGCGTTAAATAAAAACACCGTTTTATTGCATGAAGAGGAATTTTTAAAATTTGGAAATTCTAAAATATTATTCAATATTGGATTATCTCCTGCTTGGGATTCAGTACCTTTTAACAAATGGATAAACACAGATAATAATGTTGTGTATTGTGACTCTTTAGGTGCTTTAGGAGGAAAAGAACTATTAAAACTACCAAACGTAAATTGTTTTGAAGTTTCTAGTGGTAGAACACAACAAGCATTTGTTAGGTTAAGCGAAAAAGTAATAGAAAATATAAACACCTACTTTAAAGGTTAACCTTTAAAATAGGCTTTATTAAGTTATTTATTTTTATTGTAAATAGGTAAGAATAGAAATGCTAAGCCACCAAAAACAATAATCATTGCGGTTTGCGCAGTCCACATAATCCAACCAAAAGCAGTTGCAGGTTCTGTAGGAATATCAAACAAAGCCAAAGCACCAGCTACAGCTATTGGGTATAAACCAATTCCGCCATTTGTTGCCGCAATAGCAAATCCGCCAGCAATAAAACCAATTAAAACACCGCCAAACGGAAGGCTTAAACCGTCTATTGCAGGTATTGTTGCCCAAAACATGGCTACGTACATTACCCAAATAAAAATAGTATGAAAAATAAAAGCCCATTTATTTTTCATTTTAAAAATACTGGTAACACCTTCTATTAAACCAGTAATAAAAGTTTTAATTTTTAGTAAAAAACCAGATTCTGCTTTTTTTACAAAAGATGAAAAGATGAAAAAACCAATAACTAAAACAGCTAAACCAATAATTATTTTTGTTGGATTAAAGTTTTGTGTTAGTAAGTTGTAAATAAAATCGAACTGAACAAAAAGTGTAATTGCAACGATAGAAAGCATCATTATTAAATCTGCAATACGTTCTGCAACAATGGTTCCGAAACCTTTTTCAAACGGAATTTTCTCGTAATTTGCCATTACGGTTGCTCTAGAAATTTCTCCGGCTCTTGGCAAAGCTAAGTTTACCAAATAACCAACTAAAACAGCTAAAACACTGTTGGTAAATTTTGGTTTAAAACCTAAAGGTTCTAACATAAACTTCCAGCGGTAAGCTCTAGAGAGGTGGCTTAAAATTCCGAAAAATAAACCAAGAAAAATATAACTGTAATTAGCTTCTTTAAAATAACCTATTAAAACATCTATAGATATTTTAGAGATAGAATACCAAACTAAAAAACCTCCCAAAACGAGAGGTAATATAATTTTTAAAGTCTTTTTAATATCCAAACCTATGTAAGAGTATTATCTGCTTCATTAGGGAAAACTAAACTTGGTTTAAAAGTTTTGGCTTCTTCAAAATCCATAAAAGCATAAACAATTAAAATTAACACATCGTTTACCGCAACTCTTCTTGCTGCAGCACCATTTAATGTAATTTCTCCACTACCTCTAGGTCCGGGAATTGCATAAGTTTCTAAACGCTCTCCATTATTGTTGTTTACTATTTGAACGCGTTCTCCTTCTATAATGTTTGCTGCATCCATTAAATCTTCATCAATGGTAATGCTTCCTATATAATTTAAATCTGCACCTGTAACTTTTACACGGTGGATTTTAGATTTTACAACTTGTACTAACATGCGGCAAAAATAAGCTTTTTTTGGTTAATTTTTATTTAAACGAATGTTATCAATTAATCTTATTTCTCCTGCAAATACTGCAATAAAAGCTCTGTATTTTTTGTTAGATTCTTTATTTTTTATGGTTTCTAATGATTTTTCATCAGCAATAGTAAAGTACTCTAAATCTAATAAAGGATGTTTTTTAAATTGATTTTCTACCCATTCGGTTACGTTAATAGCATTTTCTGTGCCAAATTTTTTATTAGCTTTTTTTAATGTTTTATAAATAAAAGGAGCGGCTTCTCTGTGTTTTTTAGATAAACGAATATTTCTAGAACTCATTGCTAAGCCGTCTTCTTCTCTAAAAATTGGACAACCTTTTATTTTTACAGGAAGTTGGTTTTTTTCTACCATTTTTTTGATAATCTGCAATTGCTGAAAATCTTTTTCGCCAAAATAAGCCTTGTTAGGTGTTACAATTTCAAAAAATGTTTTTACAATTGTACCAACACCATCAAAATGACCTTCTCTAAATTTACCTTCCATTTGATGTTCTAAACCATCAAAATTAAATTTTTCTGATTTTACGTTGTTTTCATAAATTTCTTCTACAGAAGGAAAAAACAAAACATCACAATTAGTACTTTTTAGTAATTTAGTATCGTTATCTAACGTTTTTGGGTATTTTATTAGGTCTTCTTGGTTGTTAAATTGTGTAGGATTTACAAAAATACTAACAACAACAATGTCGTTTTTTTTCTTAGCTTTTTTAATTAAAGATAAGTGGCCATCGTGTAATGCGCCCATTGTAGGCACAAAGCCAATAGTTTTATTTTCCTTTTTTATATGTGTTAAAAAGGTTTTTATTTCTTCTTTAGTAGTAAAAATTCTCATCTTCAAAAATTGAGTAAAGTCTGCAAACTTACCATTTTAACACGATATTTGCATAAAAATTCGTATTTTTGCACTTCTTATAAAAGAGTTTGATTTAATGAAGGACAAAAGAATATTATTTGTTTCGTCTGAGGTAGTGCCTTACTTACCAGAAACAGAGTTATCGTCAACAGCTTTTAATGTTGCAAAAAACGCACATTCTAAAGGGGTACAAACAAGAATCTTTATGCCAAGGTATGGCGTTATTAACGAAAGAAGACATCAGCTACATGAAGTAATTCGTTTGTCTGGTATGAACCTGGTTGTTAATGATATGGACATGCCTTTAATTATAAAGGTAGCATCTATACCTAAAGAAAGAATGCAAGTTTATTTTATTGATAATGAAGAATACTTTAAAAGAAAAGCTGTTTTTTCTGATGAAGATGATAATTTGTTTCCAGATAATGATGAGCGTGCAATTTTCTTTGCTAAAGGTGTTGTAGAAACTGTTAAAAAGTTAAATTGGGCTCCAGATATTATACATGTTCATGGTTGGTTAGCTTCTTTATTACCACTATATTTAAAAGAATTTTATAAAGAAGAGCCATTATTTACAGAAAGTAAAATTATTACTTCTCTTTACGATAATAGTTTTGAGGGTAATTTGAATGAGAAATTGGCGGATAAAGTAAAGTTTGATGACATTAGTGAAGACAAAGTTTTAACATTAAAGACGCCAAATTATACAAACATCTTAAAAAGCGCGATAGAAAATTCTGATGCAATTATTCATGGAAGTGAAAATGTTTCAGAAGAATTAAGTTCTTTTATAGAAGAAAAAGAGCTTCCTGTTTTAGAATATCAAACAGAAAATATAAAAGAAACTTATTTAGAATTTTATGCTAATTTAATTTCAGAAGATTAATTCTTCTTGGATAAGAATATTTTTGATAATTTCCCCTATTATTATCGCAGTTTAAAAATAGAATTTGAGCTTGTTCAAATAAAACAAGTTTCATAAAAATATTTTAAATGTATATATTGGGAAAAAACACTAACAAATATAATTTCAGGTTTTTATAGCCTAATTAATCTTTGTTAGTGTTTTTTATTTTAAATTATTTAGTAATTAAAGGTGAAAAACCTATTTTTAAAATATCTTTATAAACAAAATAGAAAATAGCTATGTGCGGAATTACCGGTTATATTGGTTCTAGAGAAGCCTATCCTATAATAATAAATGGTCTTAAAAGACTAGAATATAGAGGTTATGATAGTGCAGGGATTATGATGTATAATGATGAAAAAATACATCTATCTAAAACAAAAGGAAAAGTTTCTGATTTAGAAAAAATAGTTGCTGAAGATCCAGATAGAAAAGAAGGAAGTATAGGTATTGGTCATACGCGTTGGGCAACCCACGGTATTCCTAATGATGTAAATTCTCACCCACATCTTTCTCAATCAGGGAATTTAGTAATTGTTCATAACGGAATTATTGAAAATTACGATACACTTAGAAAAGAATTAGTATCAAGAGGATATACTTTTAAAAGTGATACAGACACAGAGGTTCTTGTAAATTTAATAGAAGAGGTTAAAAAAGAAAGAAATTGTAAGCTAGGTAAAGCAGTACAATTAGCCTTAAACTATGTAATTGGTGCCTATGCAATTGCGGTTTTTGATAAAACAAGACCAAATGAAATTATCGTTGCTCGTTTAGGAAGTCCTATTGCAATTGGAGTAGGAGAAGATAATTCTGAGTTTTTTATAGCGTCAGACGCCTCCCCATTTATAGAATATACAAAAGATGCTATTTATTTAGAAGACGAAGAATTAGCAATAATTAAACTAGATAAAGAGATTAAAGTTCGTAAAATTAAAGATGATACTTTAGTTGATGCTAATATTCAAGAGCTAGAAATAAGTTTAGAGCAAATAGAAAAAGGAGGTTATGATCACTTTATGCTTAAAGAAATTCATGAGCAGCCTAAAGCTATTTTAGATACTTTTAGAGGTAGAATGTTGCCAGATAGTGGTATTATAAAAATGGCAGGTATAGATAACCACCTTAATAAGTTTTTGAATGCAGAAAGAATAATAATTGTTGCTTGTGGTACTTCTTGGCACGCAGGTTTGGTTGGGGAGTATCTTATAGAAGATATGGCTAGAATTCCTGTTGAAGTAGAATATGCATCAGAATTTAGATATAGAAACCCAATTATTACACCTAAAGATGTGGTAATTGCTATTTCGCAATCTGGTGAAACAGCAGATACTTTAGCGGCAATTAAGTTGGCTAAATCTAAAGGAGCATTTGTTTTTGGAATCTGTAATGTTGTAGGTTCTTCTATAGCAAGAGAAACACATGCAGGTGCTTATACACATGCAGGGCCAGAAATAGGTGTTGCATCTACAAAAGCATTTACAACACAAATTACTGTATTAACACTAATTTCATTAAAGTTAGCAAAATCGAAAGGTAATTTATCGGATTCTGATTTTAGAATGTATTTACAGAAATTACAATTGATTCCTAAAAAAGTAGAAGCTTTATTAGAAATTGATGAAAAGGTAAAAGAAATAGCAGCTGTATATAAAGATGCGCCTAATTGTTTGTATTTAGGACGAGGGTTTAATTTTCCTGTGGCTTTAGAGGGAGCGTTAAAGCTTAAAGAAATTTCTTACATTCATGCAGAAGGTTATCCTGCTGCAGAAATGAAACATGGACCAATTGCTTTAATTGATGAAAATATGCCAATTTTTGTTATTGCAATAAATAAAGGTCATTATGAAAAAGTTGTAAGTAACATTCAAGAGATAAAATCTAGAGCAGGAAAAATTATTGCGATTATTACTAAAGGAGATGTTACAGTAAGAGAAATTGCAGACCATGTAATTGAGATACCAGAAACAGAAGAGGCTTTATCGCCATTGTTAACAACTGTTCCGTTTCAATTATTGTCTTATCATATAGCTGTAATGTTAAATAAAAATGTAGATCAACCTAGAAACTTAGCAAAATCTGTTACGGTTGAATAAAATTATAAATTCTATAAAAAAAGACCAGCTTAAGCTGGTCTTTTTTTATAATCTAACTTCAAATGTAATTGGTATACTATAACTAACACTTACAGGAAGTCCTCTTTGTTTACCAGGGGTCATCTTTGGTAGAGAACTAATTATTTCTACAACTTCTTTTTCTAGTCTTGGGTGTGGCCCTCTAGCATTAACATTTGTTACTTTTCCAGTTTTATCAATTCTAAAAATTACAAACATTTTTTTCTTTCCTTCACTTAAACCTAATTCGGTTGCTAAACTTGTGTCAAATCTTTTACCAAAATACTGTGTTACATTTTTTGTAAAACATGCTTTAAGTTTAGTGTTGTCTCCTTTGCATCCAGGGTAAACAGGTACATTTTCAATTAATATAAAAGGAATATCTTCTACAACTTCTTCTACTTCTTCTACTTCAATAATATCTTCTGTATTTACAATTACACTTTCAGATTCATCTGTTTCTGTAGATTCAATAACGGTTTCTTCTACCTTTAAATCATCTTCTACCACTTTAATTTGTTCTACAACAGGTGGTGGTGTTTTTGGTGCAGGAGGTTTTATTTCTTGGATTGCAACAATCGGTATATCCTCTTGTATTTCATCCGTCATATGTGCTTGCCCTAAGCTTTTTACATCATTTTTTTCATATGTTTTATGTTCTACTAGTGCGTAAATAATAAATAAGGATAAAACTAACCCTATTTGCATGAAAATTTTACTAAAATTTTCTAACTGTTGTTTTGGATTTTTTTTAACTTCCATTTTGTAACCCTTTTAAAAATTTATAATCTTAATAATTTTACCTAAAATTGTTTATAAGAAATTATCAAATTCTTAGAATTTCTATTTCTTATTGTAAAATTATAAATTATAAGGGTTTTAAAATATGATTTTCATCATACTTTGTCGTGTATTTTAATAGGGGTATTATTGTTCCAAATAGTAAGTATGTCTGTAGCAACGCTTGAACCACTTCCTGCTGCTATGGCAAACTGGCTACGCCAACCAGCAATGGTTCCGCAACAGTATAATCCTTTTTTTATAAGGTGATTTTTGTTTGTTAATTGAATTCTGTCTTTTTTAGGGTTAGCTCTTTGGTGAGGTTCTATAAAAGATTCTAGACCATTTATTGTAAAAGGCTTAGAGTAGTTTAGGGCAATAACAACTATTTTACTTACGTATTTGCTTTTGTTACTTGTTACGATATAGCCAGAATTATTACTTTCAACAGAAATTACTTTTTCATTTTCAATTTGAGAAATATGAGGATATAAAGAAGATAAATGTTGTTTTCCATCATTTAAAACATCTTCACCTAAAGTTTTTGGTTTTAACCCTAAAACATTGTTTAATAAAGCATTTTGTAAATGAGAATTTCTTTGATGCGAAATAATTCCTATTTTTTTGTCTTTAGCAAAATCTTTATTTTTTGCAGAACCAACAACTAAGGCGCATTGTAGGCCAGAAACCCCAGCTCCGATAATTAGAAGATCAAAATTCATTTTAAATAAAAAGCATTTTAATATTGGTCGCAAATAGTTTTACAGAAATGGCTAACAAAATAACTCCAAATATTTTTCTAATTATTTGAATTCCGTTTGGGCCAATAATGCGTTCTATCTTAGAAGAAGTTTTTAAAACAATGTAAATTAAAATAACATTTAATAAAACTGCAACTATAATATTTTCTATATGAAATTCGGCTCTAAGAGATAGTAAGGTGGTTAAACTACCAGGTCCTGCAATTAAAGGAAACGCAATAGGAAATATAGAGGCAGACATTGCATTTACATCTCCATCATTATCTTGGTATAAGGTAATACCTAAAATCATTTCTAAGGCAATAAAAAATAATATAAAAGCACCTGCAACTGCAAAAGAATTTACATCAATACCAATTAATCTTAATAAACTTTGTCCTAAAAACAGAAAAAGAATCATAATAAAACCTGCAATAATTGCTGCTTTTTCTGATTGAATATGACCAGATTTTTTTCTTAAATCAATAATGATAGGAATATTACCAATTACATCAATTACAGCAAATAAGACCATAAAAGCTGTAATAATATCTTTAAAATTAAAATTCATAAGAGTATTATATTTTTTGCAAAATTAGAGAACTTTATTTTAGGAATAATATAAATTTCTTGAAAAAAATAATACTATTTTTGCACTATGTTTCAATTAGGAAAAACAATCGTTTCTGAAGATATTATCGAAAAAGATTTTGTCTGTAATTTGTCTGCCTGTAAGGGAGCTTGTTGTATTGATGGTGATGCTGGTGCGCCTTTATCTTTAGAGGAGACTAAAATTTTAGAAGATATTTACCCAAAAGTAAAACCTTTTTTACGTAAAGAAGGTATTGAGGTTATTGAAAAAGAAGGTACTTGGATTACTAGTGAGTGGGGAGAGTTAGAAACCCCTTTAATTGATGGGGCAGATTGTGCTTATGTTATTTTTGATGAAAAAAATACTGCTTTATGTGCAATTGAAGAAGCTTATAATCAAGGAGATATTGATTGGAAAAAACCAATTTCTTGTCACTTATACCCTATAAGAATAAAAGATTATAGTGAGTTTTCTGCCGTAAACTACGACAAATGGGAAATATGTGATGATGCGTGTTCTTTAGGAAAAGAATTACAAGTGCCAGTTTATAAATTTGTTAAGCAAGCTTTAATTAGAAAATTTGGTGAAGATTGGTATGCTGAATTAGAAAAAGTAGCAGAAAAACATTTAGAATAAAGGTATAGAGATTACAACCTTTGTACCTGCAGAATTTAAGTCTTTATCAAATAAATCTTCATAAATAATAGCGTAGTTTTTTTTGTAATTTCTATAAAAGTGATACAGTCTTCCCTTTGTTATATTTATACCCATAGATTTTTTAGATAACGATTTTTTAGAAATTATTTCTGCAGAAGCTTTTCTCCCAATACCGTTATCTTGAATTGTAATTTCTATCAACCCTTTTTGATTTTTAACAACAGAAAGCATAATTTTTTTATTATCTTTTTTGGTAGATAAACCATGCCAAAGAGCATTTTCTAAAAAAGGTTGTAAGGCAAATGGAGGTATTTTTACGGCTTGTAAATTAATGTCTTCATCTACATTTACAATGTATTTTATTTTATTAGTAAAACGAATATTTTCTATAGTTATATATAACTCCATAGTTTCTAACTCTTCTTCTAAGCAAATTACTCTTGTGTTAGAGCCTTCTAATATTTTTCTAATTAATTTAGAAAATTTATTTAAATAACGACTGGCTAATTTAGCATCGTTATTAATAATGTAAAGCTTAATAGAGTTTAGTGCATTAAAAATAAAATGAGGATTCATTTGACTTCTTAAAGCATCTCTTTTTAAAGAAAGTATGTCTTTTTCATTTTTAAGTCCTTTTTGTTTAATAGCAAAAGTTAATAAGGCAATAATTAAGGTAAAAATACAAATAGCTATTACCCATAAATTTCTATTTCTAGTAATTTGTAGTTCTGCTATTTCGTTTTTATTTGCTAAGTATTTTATTTCATTATTACTTCTTTCTTTGTCATAGTGCGTTATTAATTGGCTAACGTAGAATAAGTTTTTTTCATTTATAATTTTAGCTTCTTCTTCTTTAGATATTTTGTAGTAATTATAAGCTTTTTTGTAATCTTTTAGTTTTTCATATAAGAAAGCAAAATTTTCGTTTGCTTTAACAATTACAGTTTGTATATTATAATTTGTGGCAAGGTCTAATGCTTTATTTAAATTAAGTTTAGCTTCTGTAAGTTTTCCTGTATAAATTTGTGCTAAAGCTAATGTGTTATAAGTTTTAGAAAGATAATATTTGTCGTTTTCTTTTATTGCTTTTTGTAAAATAGTATCTACTGTAACAAGTGCTTTTGTATATTCTTTTTTCTGAATTAAAACGTTTGCAATGCTATATCCACAGATAATTTTACCAATATCAGATTTTATAAGATTGTTGTAATACAGAGATTTATGATAGCTTTGTAATGCTTTGTCTAATTCGTTTAAATTTTCATATGCTTGCCCCATATTTTGATGATTTATAGCAAGACCATATTTAAGGTTAAGCGTTTCTTGTGGTATAATAGATTTTCTAAATTCTTTTAAAGCTAAATTATATTGTTTTAGGGAAATATAAATATTACCCATACTATTTTGGCAATTACTTATGCTTTTTCTAACTTCTATAGAAGGATTTTTTATGCTAAGCGCTTTGTTTAATGCTTCTTGATGATAGTATAAGGCATTTCTTATATCATCTTGTCTTCTGTATACAGAGCCAATGGAATTTAAATTTTGAATTTCAGAAAGACTATTTTTTGTTTCTATGCTAAGTGCAAGTGCTTTTTTATACTCATTAATAGATTTATTAAATAAAGAAAGATTTCTGTAATATTTACCTAAAGAGTTAAAACCATATAATTGCCCTTCTATATAAGAAGCTGCTTTGCTTTTTTTTACAAATAATTCTAGTTTTTGTAAATTTTTAAGATCATCATTAAGAATAGAATCTATTACATTAAAAGAAGAAATTTTGTTGCTAATAAGGTAATTTATTTCATCATTTTGAGAAAATGAACAAAGGCTAAAAAATATAAAATAAAAGGTTAATAAATTTACTTTCATCGATTAAAACTTGTCTAAAAAATCTGCTTTTTTTTGACGAGAAACAGGTATTTTATGGTTTTTATCTAAAACAATATAACCATCGTTTTTTAAAAATTCTTTTACTTTTTTTAAGTTGATAATAAAAGAATTATGAACTCTGTAAAAAAGATCTGTAGGTAATAATTGGTTAATTTCTTTTAGTTTTTTGGTGACAACAATTTTCTTGTTTTCAATTGTGTTTATTGTGCAGTAATTACCGTCAGACTCTATAAAAAGTATTTCTTTAGGTTCTAAAAAAATAAGTTTTCCATCGGTATTTAATATAATTTTTTTTTGAGTCAGTTTTTTATTAAAATTTAATAAAACTGTTTCAACTGTAGCAGAGTTTAAGGTGTTAAAACTATATTTTTTTATTTTTTTTATTGTTTCTGTTAAATCATCAGAGTCTATAGGTTTTAATAGATAATCTATAGCTTCGTTTTTAATAGCCTTTATAGCGTACTCATTATAAGCGGTGGTAATAATTACAGCAAAATCTCTAGATTTTAGTTTGTTTAAAAATTGAAAACCATCCATTGTTGGCATATCTATGTCTAAAAAAAGACAATCAATATTATTTTTCTCTAAATAAATTAATCCTTCTTTAGGATCATTAAAGGTGGCAACAATTTTTAATTGGTCATTAAAATTAGATAATTCCCAAGATAAACCATCTATAGCTTTAGGTTCATCGTCTATTATAACTGCTTTTAACATAAACAACTTTTAGTCAAAAATACTATAATATTTTTAGATGTTATCTAAAGGTTATAAAGTTTCAATTTTTTTGTTTTTACTACCATTTATACATTAATAATAACCGCTTATACAAAAAAAGCGTGCTAAGATTAAAATAATATTTAAATTTGAATCGCATTTTGAGGGAAGTGCATATAAAAATAATTTTAGGAGCATCACATTTCTTGTGATGCTTTTTTTATGTACTTTTCTAAGTATTTATAATAACTTCCTTTTCTTATTTTTGTATTATGGAAATTAATAAATATTTAGATGCTACTTATTTAAAGACAGCAAATCAAGCTAATCTTTCAGAAAAAGAGAATCAACAAAAAGTAATAGATTTAATAAAAGAAGCTATTTTATTTGATTATAAATTAGTGATGATTAGGGCAAATTATATTTCTTTAGCAAAAGAGTTGCTTGTAGAGTCTGGCAAAGAAATTCTTATAGGTACTGTTATTGGTTTTCATGAAGGTGTGTCTTCTATAGAAGAAAAATTAGTAGAAGCTAAGAATGCAATAGATTTAGGAGCAGATGAGTTAGATTTTGTTATAAACTATAGTGCTTTTAAAAAAGGGAAAATAGATCTTGTAAAAGAAGAAATTACAAAAGGTATAGAAATTTGTTTGGCAAACAACAAGGTAGTAAAATGGATAATTGAGGTTGCTGCTCTAACGGACAAAGAAATAGTTGTAATTTCGCAATTAATAAAAGAGGTTGTTTTTAATGTCTTTGGTGCAGATAAAGCAGCAAATGTTTTTGTAAAATCTTCTACGGGTTTTTTTAAAACAGAAAATAATTTACCAAATGGAGCTACATTAAATACAATGAAATTAATTGTAGATAATGCAAAACCATTAAACGTAAAAGCTGCAGGTGGCGTTAGAGATTATGAAACCGCAATAAAAATGATTAATTTAGGTGTAGATAGAATTGGGACATCTTCTTCTAAAGAGATTGTTAATAAAGAAAAAAATAGTAATTCAGAATATTAGATTTGGTAGAATACTTTGCTCATGAAACTGCAGTAATAGACAAGGGTTGCAGTATAGGAAAAGATACTAAGATATGGCATTTTAGTCATATTATGACCGATTGTGTTATTGGAGAACAGTGTAATATTGGTCAAAATGTAGTGGTTTCACCAAACGTAATTTTGGGTAAAAATGTTAAAGTTCAAAATAATGTTTCTATTTACACAGGTGTAATATGCGAAGATGATGTTTTTTTAGGGCCTTCTATGGTTTTTACAAATGTTATTAATCCAAGAAGTGCTATAAAAAGACAAAGTGAATATAAAGAAACTATAGTAAAAAAAGGAGCGACTATTGGAGCTAATGCTACTATTATTTGCGGTAATACTATAGGTCAATTTGCACTTATAGGCGCAGGTGCTGTTGTTACAAAAGAAGTTTTACCTTTTGCTTTAGTGGTTGGTAATCCATCAAAACAAATAGGTTGGGTAAGTGAGTATGGACATACTTTAAATTTTGATAAAGAAGGAAATGCTACTTGTATAGAAAGTAATCAAAAATATAAATTAAAGAATAATACAGTTATAAAATTATAGAATGCTAAAAAAATACATATTTCTAGTTTTGTTGTTTCCGTCAATATTTTTTGCTCAAGAAGAAAAATATCCGGTTTACGATACTTGTAAAAATACAGAATTAAGCTTTTTACAAAATTGTTTTTATGCCACTACAGAAAAACTTTTCTTTTCAGAATTTAAAACACCATCTATTGTAATAGAAGAAAGATTTATAGGTACAGCAAATACTATTTTTGCGGTTACAGAAGAAGGTGAGTTTAAATTAATTTATATAAATACTCCTTATGAAGAGGTTAAGGAAGAGATAAAAAGGGTTTTTAAAACTTTTCCTAAAATAAAACCCGCTAGGTATAATAATCATGATATAGAAATGAAGTTTGAATTACCTATAGGGTTTCCTCTAAATCAAAAAACAAAAAAAGTAACTACACCAGTTGCAGTTCATCCTATTAAAGAAAACCCAAAAGAAAGTTTATTTGATGTTGTAGAAGAAAATAAACATTTAGAAACAGATTTTATAGAACATAAGAGTAAATTAAATATTCCTTTTACACACAGAAGTTATGTAGATTACGAGTTTGCTATGCATAAAGCAAACGGTACGCATACGGCATCTAAACCATATACTTATAACGAAATAAGTAAGTATTATGATTTAACAAAAGAGAAAAAACAGTTTTTAAAACCAAACAAAGAAACTTGGTTGGGTAAAAAAGTATGGAACGAGCATTTGTTAGAAGTAGTCAATAAAAATTATTGGTTTACAGTAGATTTTTTATTAGATGTTCAGTTAGGTAAAGACGATTCTGATGTAGATTACACTTATAACAATTCTAGAATTGTTAATATTAATGGAGAAATCGGTAAAAATTTATCTTTTTCTACTAGTTATTACGAGAGTCAAGGAAGGTTTGCAGATTATGTAAATAGTTTTATCACCAATCGTGCTACTAATGTAAGACCTAAAAATTCTGAAGGATTAGTGCCTGGAAGAGGAAAAACAAAAGGGTTTAAAACAGATTCTCACGATTATCCAGTAGCAGAAGCATATATAGCATATACTCCAAATAAGTTCATGCAATTTCAATTTGGAAATGGTAAAAATTTTATAGGAGATGGTTATAGATCTTTTATTTTATCAGATGTGTCTTCTCCATCTACATATTTAAAGATGAAATTAGATATTTGGAAAATACAATATACCAATGTTTGGATGTGGAGTACAGAGCCTTCTATAAGTTCTGTTTCTGATGCAAATGAGCACGCAAGAAAGTATATTGCAGCTCATTATTTTAGTATAAATGTTAATGATAGATTAAATTTAGGTTTTTTTGAAACAGCTATTTCTAAAGGAGAAAATGGTATTGATGCAGGTTTCTTAAACCCTCTTATATTTTATAGATCTTTAGAGTTTAATAGAGGAGAAGATGCAGGTAATGCAATTCTTGGTATGTCTGCTAAATATAAATTAAATGACAATATTTCTTTATACTCTCAATTTATTTTAGATGAGTTTTCTGTAGGTAATTTAAGTGATTTAACTGATTGGAAACATAAGTATGCATACCAAATTGGAGCAAAATATTTTGATGCTTTTAAAGTTGAAAATTTATTTTTACAGCTAGAGTATAATCGTGCTCGTCCTTATACTTTTTCTCATAAATCACCAATTTTAAATTATGGTAACTATAGCCAACCTTTAGGGCACCTTTGGGGTGCTAATTTCTGGGAAACGGTTGCTATAGCTAGATATAAGAAAGGAAGATGGAGCGGGAGCGCAAAATTTATTTTAGGAAAAAAAGGATTTGATTACCAAGATCAGTCGGTAAGTTATGGAGGAGATATTTACTTGTCTTATGAAAGTAGACCGTCAGACACAGGTATTGAGCTGACTCAAGGGAATACTGCTAATATATTTATTGCAGACTTACAGGCAAACTATTTGATCAATCCGTCAAATAATACGAACCTTTTTGCAGGTTTATCGTACAGGGATTTTTCTCCTGAAGCTTCATCAAATGGATATCCGGTAGATTCAACTGTATGGTTTTCAGTGGGTGTAAGGGCAGATTTATTTAATTGGTACTTTGATTTTTAAAATTAAGTTAAAGTTAAGGCTAAAGAGTTTTTTTTATATATCTTTGCAGCGTGGTTTATTTTTAACCACACTTTTTCTTTTTCATAGCAATTTTCCCACTCATTTATTGAGTGGGTTTTTTTATTTAAATTAAAATGTAGTTAAAAAACAAGGTAAAGTCATATTTATCAAATATCTTTGCAAACTATTTTATAAAATGGAATCAACAGTAACTACAGACACTAAAATATCTATGCAAGCTATTTTTTCAGACTTTAAACAACTTACAAAAGTTGGTTTGTCTTTAAGTGTTGTCTTTTCTTCTGTTGCTGGTTATTTATTAGCAGTAAATGTTATCAATTACTTTACACTTATAATGTTGGCAATAGGTGGTTTTTTTATGGTTGGGGCATCAAATGCATTTAATCAAATAATAGAAAAAGATACAGATGCTATAATGAAACGTACCCAAAATAGACCTTTACCAACAGGTAGAATGTCGGTTGGTGTGGCGCTTACTATAGCAATTTTATTTACAATTTCTGGTCTTTCAATTTTATATAGTATAAATCCTAAAACAGCATTGTTTGGTGCTATTTCTATATTTTTATATACTAGTGTTTACACACCTTTAAAACCAGTAACCCCTTTATCTGTTTTTGTTGGTGCAATACCAGGAGCAATACCGTTTATGCTAGGTTGGGTTGCAGAAACTAATCATTTTGGGTTAGAAGCAGGTTTTTTATTTATGATTCAGTTCTTTTGGCAATTCCCTCATTTTTGGGCAATTGGTTGGTTGCAATTTGAAGAATATAAAAAAGCAGGTTTTAATATGTTACCTATGAAAACAAAAGACAAAGGAGCTGTAAAACAAATTATATTTTATACAGTAATTATGATTTTGGTATCTATAGCACCAGTTTTAAAATTATCTGGGTTGTTTTATATTTACCCTATTACAGCTGTAATTATTGCTTTGTTGGGTGGGTTAATGCTATATTTTTCAGTTAAATTACATAAAAGTGAAGAAAATATAGATGCTAGAAAACTAATGTTATCTAGTGTATTATATATTACTTTAGTACAAATTATATATGTAGTAGATAAATTTTTACATTAATAATGATACAAGAACAAATAGTAAAAGAAGAATTATTAGTTGCTAAGAAAAAATCAGCAAAACCTATGTTATGGGTTTCTATGATTAGTATGACAATGTTTTTTGCAGGATTAACAAGTGCATACGTAATTAGTATGAAAAGAGATGATTGGGTTTCTTTTGATTTGCCGAGCGCATTTTACGTAAGTACTTTTTTAATTATAGCGAGTAGCATAGCACTTTTTTTGTCACAAAAATTTTTAAAAAATAACAAAAGACAACTATCATTAATACTATTAGTTGTAACTTTTTTATTAGGAATTGGTTTTGTGTGGCAACAATATGTAGGTTTTAATCAATTAAAAAGTATTGGCTTGTTTTTTACAGGCCCAGAAAGTACGGTGTCAACATCTTTTATAATCGGAATCACTTTTATGCATGTTTTACACGTGTTGGCAGGGGTTTTTGTACTTTTAGTTGTTATTTATAATCATTTTAAATACAAATACAAATCAGACAATATGCTTGGGTTTGAACTTGGTGCAATCTTCTGGCATTTTGTAGATATACTATGGATTTACCTATTTTTCTTTTTCTATTTTATTAGGTGATGAAAAATAGTTATTTTTGGCAAACTAACTAACAACAATTAATAGAGATTATTATATGGAAGCAAATATTGCTATACCTTCGGATAGTAAAGGAACTTGGAGCGGAGGTGGTGTAAAACCATTTGGTGCAAGTTATGGTAAGATGATGATGTGGTTTTTTATCGTTTCTGATGCTTTAACTTTTTCAGGTTTTTTAGCCGCTTACGGTTTAACACGATTTAAATTTATCGATTCTTGGCCTATTGCAGATGAGGTGTTTACTCACTTTCCTGGTTTACATGGTGTACATGCGCCAATGTATTATGTAGCTTTAATGACATTTATACTTATTGTATCTTCTGTAACAATGGTATTAGCAGTAGATGCAGGTCATCAAAAGAAACAAAGTAAAGTAGCTTGGTATATGTTTGCTACTATTGTTTTCGGTATTATTTTTGTTGGTTCTCAGGCTTGGGAGTGGAAAAATTTTATTAACGGTTCTTACGGAGCAGTTAAAACCACTGATGGTAAAATTTTACAATTCGTAAAAGATGGTCATCAAATTGCTTTATCAGATTTTGTTGTAGGAGAAAGAACAGATGGTAGAGTTCAACACAAAAGAGAAAATGGATTATGGTTTGAGGGAGAAGGTACAATTGCTAACTATTCAGTAGCTCAAGTACAAGAAGCATATAAAGCAAATCAAGATGTTTTAATTCGTTCAGAATTAATAGATCCAGCAACAAAACAAAAAATAATTTTTTCTAGAGAAGACGGAGCTTTACGTTTAGCTAAAGCAAAATTAGTTGTAGAAGGAGCTAACTTACATGTTAATGAATATGGTAATAGCATTTTTGCAGATTTCTTTTTCTTTATAACAGGTTTTCACGGTTTTCACGTATTATCAGGTATTATACTTAATATCATTATTTTTATTAATGTAATTTTAGGTACTTATGAAAGAAGAGGACATTATGAAATGGTAGAAAAAGTTGGGTTGTATTGGCACTTTGTAGATTTAGTTTGGGTATTTGTATTTACTTTCTTCTACTTAGTTTAATAAAAAATAGCATTTTAAAATGGCACACGCACACGAGTCTAACACAAAAAGAATTTGGGTAGTTTTAGGTATTTTAAGTCTTTTAACTACAGTAGAAGTTGTTTTGGGTATTATTAAACCAGCTTCTTTACACTTACACGGAATTGGAACTAGTTGGTTAAACTGGATATTTATTATCTTAACTCTAGTTAAAGCATATTATATAGCCTGGGCATTTATGCACTTAGAAGGAGAAAAAAAATGGTTTAGACGTTCTATAGTTTGGTCTGCTGTTTTTCTAATATGTTACATAATAGTCTTATTTTTAACAGAAGGAGGCTATTTACACAGTACATTAGGACCACTTGTAAAATGGTAATTTAAAAAAATTAAAAAGGTGGTTTTTACCACCTTTTTTTATACAAAACAATTTTTAGAGATCTTCAATAAAAATAAATGATTAAACTTACTAAAAAAAGAATTGTATTATTTTTACTATTCATTTTTCCTTTAATATGTTTTTTAATATTATCAACAGGTACAAATAATTTTACAAAACTACCAGTTGTAAATAAAAATGTAATAGATATTTCAACTATTGATGCCACAAAGACTTTTAAAGACAATATTTCTATTGTCTGTTTTTTAGGTGAAGATATGGATAGTAATAAAGGAGGTTTTCTAAATTTAAATGAAAAAATTTATAAGAAATTTATAGAGTATAATAATTTTCAAATAATAGCGATTTATCCTAAAGGAAAAGAAAAAGAAGCTAAAGAAATAGAGAAATCTATTAGTGCTTTTACAGATATGGTAAAATGGAATTTTATTGCAGCATCTAAAGATAAGATTACTCTATTTTATAATAGTTTAAACGCTAAAGAAACATTATCTAACTATTATTCATCAAAAGTGTTTTTAATAGATAGAAATGGAGATTTGAGAGGAAGAATAGATGATGAAGACAATGTTGACGGAAAATTATTAGGATACAATATGAAATCTGTCTCTGAGTTAAATGGTAAATTAAAAGACGATGTATTAGTTTTGTATTATGAGTATTATGCAGCGTTTAAAGAGAAAAATAGTAACAAAGCAGATAGAAAGGAAGTAGGTTTATGAAAAAAAAATATTCATACGTAGGTGTTTCTTTTATTATTCTTTTATTCGGAATTTATGTTGTTAGAAACCTAGATAGAAGAGTTGATGAAAATGATCTTGTGCAAGACGATCGATTAAACAAAGTTGATAAAAAAATAGATTCAAAAAGTAATTTATTTAAATTTAATAAAGTACCAGATTTTGAATTTATTAATCAAAATGGATTAACAATTACAAATAAGAATTATGATGGTAAAGTTTATGTTGTAGAGTTTTTCTTTACAACTTGTCCAACTATTTGTCCTATTATGAATAGAAAGATGTTAACTATTCAAAATGAATTTAAAGAAAATTCTAATTTTGGTATTGCATCCATTTCTATAACACCAGATATTGATACACCAGAAGTAATGAAAGAATATGCCAAAAATCATGAAATTACTCATAAAAACTGGCATTTATTAACGGGTAAATCAGATGATATTGTTTACGAGTTATCTAATAAGGGATTTAAATTATTTGCAGGAAAAGGAGAAGAAGAACACGGAGGTTTTGAGCATTCTGGATTATTTGCTTTAGTAGATAAAAATGGTTTTATAAGATCTAGAAAGGATAAGTTTGGTAATCCGATAATGTATTATAGAGCTATAGAAGAACAAGGTTTTCCTGATCAAATTAAAGAGTTAAAAGAAGATATTAAAATTTTGCTTAATGAGTAGTTTATCACAAGAAAAAAAATATAAGAAAATAATTACTGTATTATCAGTTTTTATTCCAATAGCTGTAGCGGCTTTGTTTGGTATTAACTTAAAAAAACTTGGCTTTAATGTAGAGCCTTTAACTTTTTTGCCACCAATTTATGCAACTATAAATGGTCTTACAGCTGTTCTTTTAGTAGCTGCAGTGGTGGCTATAAAAAAAGGAAATAGAAAATTGCATGAGCAATTAAATACAATTGCTATTGCTTGCTCTTTAGTTTTTCTTGTATTGTATATAGGATATCATATGACATCTGATTCTACAAAATATGGGGGAGAAGGAGTTATAAAATATATTTACTATTTTATTTTGTTTACTCATATTGTTTTATCAATTATTATAATTCCGCTTGTATTAACAACTTATATGAGAGCAAAGTTGGGTAATTTTCCTCAGCATAAAAAAATAGCTAAAATAACGTTTCCTTTATGGTTGTACGTTGCAGTTACTGGTGTTATAGTTTATTTAATGATATCTCCTTACTATGCTTAAAAAAGGTTTCTTATTTTTAGTTTTAACTATTTTTTTTATTTCAGAAACTACATATTCTCAATGTGCAATGTGTAAAGCAGTAGTAGAAAACGGAGATGTTTCTATTGCAGAAGGTGTTAATAATGGTATTACTTATTTAATGGTTTTTCCTTATTTGTTAATAGGTATATTGTTTTATGTAATCTACAGATATAAAAAGAAAGCTAAAATTTAATTATAACTTTTTTTATTTTGTAACATATTTTACTTTTAGTCGTCTTACTTGTGTTAATATAAAATTGTTGTTTTTATTTAAATTTTAATTAAAGGCATAAACTAAAATAAAATACATTTTGAAAACTAAACCTATACTTTTTGTAGCTCTTTTTATTTCTATTGCTACTTTTTCTCAAAAAAAATGGACACTTAAAGAATGTGTAGATCAAGCGCTAGAAAAAAACATATCAATTCAACAAAATAAATTAAGTTTAGAACTATCTAAAAAAGATGTAGAGATTGCTAAAGGTAATTTTTTACCATATTTAGGAGCTTCTTCTTCTGGTACATTTAACTCTGGTTTATCTCAAGATGAAAGTGGTGTTTTAAAAAATACAAATAACTTTTCTTCTAGTTTAGGTTTAGGTTTTAGTGGTGTTATTTTTAATGGGTATGTAAATACTAATACTTATAAACAAGCTCAATTAGGTGTAGAGTCTAGTGTTTTAGATTTAAAGAAAATAGAAAATGACATTTCTTTATTTGTTGTAAATGGTTATTTAAATGTTTTATTTGCCAAAGAAAACCTAAAAGCTGCACAAGTACAATTTGAAATAAGTAGTAAACAAATAGATGCAGTAAAAACTAGATTTGAGTCTGGTGTAATACCTAAAGGAGATTTATTAAACGCTCAATCAACTGCGGCTACAGATCAACAAGCAGTTATTACACAAGAAAATGCTTTAGATTTAGCATTGTTAAATTTAGCGCAGTTATTACAAATACCTGTTAATAATTTTGATGTTGCATCTATTAATGTAGATTCTCCTTCTGCAATTCTGCTTTATGAGAACTCAGATGTTGTTTTTGAAAAATCTTTAACAAGAATGCCAGAAATAAAAAGAGCAGAATTGGCAATAGAAAATGCAGACCTAAGCATTGCAATTTCTAAAGGAGCTTTTTTACCAACGTTATCCTATTCTTTAAATGCAGGAAGTTCTTATTATCATCAATTTAATAATTTAGTATTCAACCAAAAGAATGCTTCTTATTTTAGTCAATTTGAAGATAGACTTCAGTATGGAGCGGGTTTTTCTTTAAGCATTCCTATCTTTAATAGATTTCAAACTAAAAACAGCGTAGCAAAATCTAAAATCAATAAAGAAATTTCTATAACTCAATTAGAAAGCGAAAAATTAAATTTAAAACAAACCATAGAGCAAGCTTTTTTAGATGTTAAATCTGCTTTAAAAACTTTTGAAGCATCAAAGATTTCTCTAGAAGCTCAAAAAGAAGCTTTTAAAAATGCACAGGAGAGTTATAATTATGGAGCAATGACTTTGTTTGATTTTGATCTTGTAAGAACTCGTTTAGTAAATGCAGAAGCATCATTAATTAGTTCTAAATACGATTATATTTTTAAAACAAAAGTGTTACAATTTTATTCTGGCGAGTTAGAAATGGATTAATAGAATTATAGTTTTCTTATACAACCTCGCATATAAGCGAGGTTTTTTGTTTTATATAAAATAGATTATCACTTATATTTGTACTAAAATTTACAATTTGGCAATTATTCTTAATATTGAAACTGCAACTAAAAATTGCTCTGTAAGTATTGCAAATAACGGAGAAGTTATTTCAATTAAAGAACTTAATAACGGTAATTACTCTCATGCAGAAGTTCTACATCAATATATAATTGATGTTTTAAATGATGCAAAAATTTCTACTACAGAAATAGATGCTGTAGCTGTAAGTAAAGGCCCTGGGTCTTATACAGGGTTAAGAATTGGTGTTTCTGCTGCAAAAGGCCTTTGTTTTGCCTTTAATAAGCCTTTAATATCTATAGAAACATTAGAATCTTTGGCGAATGCTATATCTGTAGAATCGGGTTTTATTATTCCTATGTTAGATGCTAGAAGGATGGAAGTTTATGCCACTATTTATGATAAAGATTTTAATAGAAAAAGAGAAATACAAGCAGAAATAATAGAAGAATGTTCTTTTGCTGAATATTTAGAAAGAGATAAAGTTTATTTTTTAGGAGATGGTGCTAATAAATGCAAAAGTGTTATTAAACATGATAATGCAATTTTTATTGATGATGTATATCCATCGGCAAAACAAATGGCAGTTCTGTCTTTTAATAAATACAAAAAAAACGACATCGAAGATGTCGCTTATTTTGAACCTTTTTATTTAAAAGATTTTGTTGTAATTCCAGAAAAAAAATCTAAGATTTATAAAAACTAATTATTTCTTCTAAATCCTCTTTACTTTTTCTATTCAGTTTGTTTTTTTTCATGTAATTTTTAACTTCTTTTTGTTTATCACCAAAAAACGAATAGAACTCTTTTTTATTTGTAGGTATTTTTACAGCATTTGTTCCATCAAAAGTAACATAATAGTGTTCTTTAACTTTAGAGTATGTTGGTGGTTGATATTTTTCATAACCATTATCAGGTACTTTAGCTGGGTTTAATTTTTTTATTTCTTTAATAAGTATGCAGTTTGTGTTGCATTCATCAGAAACTAAAAAATAAGTTAATTCACCTTCATTTTTATAAACTTTGTAGGCTTTTTTGGGTGAGAATAAAATACTACTTCCTAGTGTTTTTTTTAAATAAATGTTAGATGTTTCATCAACTTTTATTTCAATTTCACCTAAAAGAGCATCAAACTTAAATAAAATTTTTTTATTAGAATCTTTAATAGTTCCGTAAGAAAATTTATCATTTATGTACCTAGTACCTTTAATCTCTTTATCTCTTTTATCTATAGAAATAATTTGATCACTATTATCATAGCTAGAGTATGCACTTTCTGTGTTCTGAGAAAATGAATTAAAACTTAGTATTAAAGAAAATAAGACTAAAAATTTAATGTGATTCATTTGTTTATTTTTTAATTTCAACTTGGTGTGGATAAGGAATTTCAATACCAGCTTCATCAAGCGCTAATTTTACTTTTTCTGTAGTTTCAAAGTATACATCCCAATAGTCTGCTGTTTTAGTCCATGGTCTAACAGCAAAGTTTACAGAACTATCAGCTAATTCAGATACCATAACCGCAGGCGCAGGATCTTTTAAAACTTTAGGATTAGACTTAATAACGTTCATTAAAATTTCTTTTGTTTGCTTAATATCGGCATCATAAGATACACCAAATGTTAAATCTACACGTCTTGTACCTAACGTTGTATAGTTAATGATATTTCCGTTAGATAAATTACCGTTAGGTATAATAATTTCTTTGTTAGATAAACCGATAAGTTTAGTGGTAAAGATTGATATTTCTTTTACTCCACCAATTTCTCCTTGAGCTTCTATAACATCACCAAGTTTAAAAGGTTTAAATATCATTATTAAAACTCCACCAGCAAAGTTTGCTAAAGAACCTTGTAAAGCCAAACCAACAGCTAAACCTGCAGCTGCAATAATTGCTGCAAAAGAAGCAGTTTCTATTCCTAATTTAGAAATTACAGTAATAAATAGTAGTATTTTTAATGCCCAGCTTAATAAATCACCTAAAAATTTTTGTAGCGTTTCATCTAAACCACCTTTTTTCATCATTTTTTTAGATGTCTTAACGACTATTTTGATTAAAAATAGACCAATAACTAAGATAGCTAAAGCTAAAATTATTTTAGGACTGTATTCTAATATTAAATCATTTAAGTATTGGATGTATTCTTTCATTATTATTTATTTTAGTTTTTATGAGTTTAAGTGTAAAAATAGTAAAATTAAATCTTCTGTATTTTTTCTATTCAATTTTTTAGACTTCATGTAACTCTTTACTTTCTCTTTTTTATCACCAAAAAGATTTAAAAAAGCGTTCTTGTTATTTGGTAGTTTTATAAGATTGGTGTTATTTATAGATATAAATATTTTATCTTTTTGTTTAATAAACCTTGATTCTGTTTTTAGTTCAAAATTATTTTTTGGCATTTTACCTTCTATAAAATCTACTTTAGGTTTACGGTAAATAGAATAGTTTCCTTTAGCTAATATTTCAAAATAACCTAACTTATCTTCATTTTTTAAAATGATAAAACTTCTGTTAATTTTAAAGAAATTAATAATTTGATTTTCTTTCTTATAAGTATAATAAGTTTGATTGTTTTGTACAAACTCCATTTCATCATTATATATATTATATCTTAATTCATACTTGTTCTGTTGATCATTATCTATATATGATTCTTCAAAATTAGGTGTTAAATATTTTATATGTGCAGTTTTTTGTAGTGCATCCCAATCTTCAGATAAAGCTTTATCTACATTTGGAGGTTTGACTTCTACCATTACTCCGTTTATAAACATAGTTAAATTGTCTATTTGAGAATAACTTAATGTAGTGGTAAAAATAAATATTATAAGTGTTATTTTTTTTAGATTCATCGGTAAATAATTTCTTTTAAAAGTAATAAAATTCCTATTAGAATAATTACATATTGTGTTAAAAATCTGTAGATTATAATATCTATAAATTCCCAATGTTAAATTAATGTTACCATAATGTTTACAAAATGTAATTAAAATTGTATATTTGTAACTGTAATGTTAAATTAAAAACGGAAAATCATGAAAAACATACTAACACTTATAGCTATTTGTATAGTTTCAATAGCATATTCACAAGATATAAAACCAACATTTACTATAGAAGGAGATTTAGTAAAAGCTGTTTATTATAACGAAGACGGATCAATAGATACACAAGGTTACTTTAAGAATAAGAAGTTAACAGGAGAATGGATTAAGTTTGATAAAGAAGGAAATAAGGTTCAGATAGCTAAATATAAAGATGGAAAAAAAGTAGGTAAATGGTTTTTTTGGGATAAAGAATCTTTAAAGGAAGTAAATTATAATGATAATGTAGTTGTAAACGTAAGTTTATGGAAACAAGAATCTTATTATGCTGTTAATAAGTAATAAGTATTATCATTATCAAAAAAAACTCCAAGATTATTCTTGGAGTTTTTTTTGTGTTTAATTAATGTTTTTATGTCAACTTAAGATTAGGTTATTTGTCTTATTATAAAGAATTTAAAACAATATCCAGATAAAGATATTTCTTAATAACTAAAATTACTCTTACATTTTAATCTGTATAAGAAATAAAGAAGAACAAATAGTTTAAGCTTTACATATAATTTATAAAAGTGTAGTTTAATGAATCTATTAGTTTAAACTTAATCTTATAAATTATACTTTCAATTACTTTTTTTGATGTTTATAAACTTAATCAAAAAAAAAGCCGTTTAGATTAATATCTAAACGGCTTTTGTATATCTTAATCCTAAGATTACTCAACAATTAAAGTAAAAGGAATACTATATTTTACACCTACAGGCTTACCTCTTTGTTTACCTGGTTTCATTGTTGGTAATTGTTTCATTACTTTAATTACCTCACTTTTAATTTTTGGGTGTGGTGCTCTTGCATTAACGTCTACAATTTTACCTGTTTTATCAATTTTAAAACCAATAAATACTCTTTTTCTTCCAGAAGATAATCCTAATTCGTTAGGTAAATCTGCATCAAACTTTCTAGAAAAGTGCTTTTGTACCATTTTACTAAAACAAGCTTTTAACTCATTTTTATCTCCTTTACATCCAGGAAATACAGGTACATCTTCAATAATCATAAAACTTACATCTTCTACAACTTCTTCTACTTCTTCTACTTCTACAATTTCTTCTACTTCTATTGCTTCAGTTTCATCTGTCTCTGTAGATTCAATTACAGTTTCTTCAATTTCTTTTTCATCCTCTACAATTTCTATTTTTTCTGGTGTTGGTGGTGGCGGAGTTTTTGGTTTTACTGGCTCTACTCTTTCAGTAATAACCGTTTCTTCTTCCATCTCTGCGTTCATAGTTACCGTACCTAAGTCACCAATAACTTTATCATAAGTTTTCTTTTCTATTGCTGCGTAAGTAACAAAAAGGGCTAAAGCTAGTCCTATTTGCATGAAAATCTTACTGTAATTTTCTAAGTTCGACTTTGGGTTTTTCTTAATTTCCATTGTAAAGAGTTTTTAATAGTTCGCTAATTTAATTAAATTATTGGTTTATATACAAGTCTTAGTGCTAATTAAGTTTAATTTTTTTTATAATTAGATTAAAAATTAATAAACCTAAGACAATCCCTAGTGTATTTGCAAGAATATCTTTATAATCTCCTGTTCTATACTCTGTTAGGATACTTTGAAGCACTTCAATAATTATGCCATAAATTACACATGAAATAATTATGAGTAATTTTATTGATTTTTTTTTGTAAAAAGAGAAAAGCCAAGATATTGATAAAGAAAAATAAGCAATTAAATGGTAAACTTTATCAGAGTTACCAAAGCTTATTACTTCCGTTTTAGGCATTCTCATTAAACTTAAATAGGCAATAATAATTGTTATTGTAATTGCTACAATAAAAAGATTATCCGTTAATAAGCTCTTTATAGGCTTCTGCATCTAATAAATCTGATATTTGAGAACTATCTGATATTTCAATTTTAATCATCCAACCTTTACCATAAGGATCAGAATTTACCAATTCTGGTTCATCTTCTAATTCTTCATTAAACTCTATTACCTCTCCTGTTAATGGCATAAATAAATCAGAAACTGTTTTTACAGCTTCAACAGAACCAAAAACATCTCCTTCTTCTACGGTATCATCTAAAGTATCTACGTCTACATAAACGATGTCTCCTAATTCTCCTTGTGCAAAATCTGTAATACCTACTGTAGCTACAGATCCTTCAATTTTAATCCACTCGTGGTCTTTTGTGTATTTTAATTCTGATGGTAAATTCATTTTTTTTTAATTATTGTTTTTAATTTTAGTTTGCTCCTAGGTTGTAGATAATGTTAAAACCACCATTAATTGATTGCCTTGGGTATGTGGTAGAAATAGCATATCTAGATGTTTGATGATTGTAATAGAATGATGCCGTTAAACTACTACTTAATCTATAATCTGCGGTAAATTTAATAGAAAAAAGTTTTTGACCACCACTTATTTGATTATTATCTTCTTCTATAGATCTAATTTGTGTTAAATTATCTCTTAAAGATACATCTGCTCTTAAATTTACATCGCCTTTTAGGGTTTGTTTTTTACCTGTAAAACGAGTGTTGAATTTTACATCTTTTATAATATAACCTAAACCAAAAATATATTCTTTTCCTTTAATGTCTGTTAAAGTGCTATTATTAAAATTCATTGTTAGAGTTCTGTCGCTTTTAATTTCACCTCTAAAAGAAAAAGAATTTCTCATTTTCATGTCTAATTTTATTAATGGAGAAAATTCATCTACCAAGGTAACAGAAGAAACTAGTAAATCTGGCTCGTAATTATTAGCAGAATTAAGATTTGCAAAAGGATTGTCTTTATCGTGTTGTAAATTGTTTGTAAAACTAGAAAGAGTATAAGAAGAGTTATAACCATGTGTAACTACAAAATTGCTAAAGTTTTTCTTAAAAAACTTTAATTTCATTAAGCCAGTATATCTTAATGCCCAGTTTGGTATTGGTATATCTCTAAATAAACCTGTATTTACCTTGTTAGGATCTTTACCAGAATATGCAGCCATAAATGCTGGTAATAATACTTGTTGACTGTTTGTACCAAAACCAGTACCTGGCACAGTATTTTCTCTTGCCAATCTATCAGATATAATAGATGTGTAGTCTTTTAATTTTTGAAATAAGTTGTCACCATCAGAAAATACTGTTGAAAGCATAGAGTAACTTGTACTAAAGTTACCTGTTTCATAAAGAGGTGTATCTTCAAATTGAGAACTTCCACTAAGAAGATCTAGTTGTTGTGTGGTGTTTCTTGTTTGTATTTTGTTTCCTCTAACATCTATATTTAAATCTGTAATAGGTTTAAGTGTAAAAGTGTAATCTAATTTATTATAATGAGTTTTACTAAATGATTTACTGTAGTAATCTTCTCCTTGGTTTCTAGTAACAAACCATCCATTTTCTAATGCTTTGTTTCTAATGTCTACTTGGCTACCAAAAGCAAAAGAAGTTGGTGCTCCACCTAAAAAACCAATGTCTTCTGTGTAACCTGGCAAATATTGCCCGTTATTTTCTGAATAACTTATTTGTGCCTGTTTTACAGAAGTTACAATATCATAAGTACCTTTTAATATTTTTTTACCTAAAGATAATTTTTTGTTTTGTGATATTCTGTTTGGTGTTCTAGGCAAGCTAGGGCCTGGTAAATTTTTAGTTTCTTTAGATTGTTTTTTTGCGTTTTTTAGTCCCTTACGTTGGTTTTTGGTAAGTAATAATTTTTCGAAACCCAAACCTTTATAAAAATTTTCTAGGCTAAAGGTTGTGTTTAAATTATGTGTATTAGAGTTTTGTATTACATTACCTGTAATGTATAAAGAGGGTACTTCTGCTCCATCAATAGTTACAGTAGTTTGTGGCGCTGCTTGCCAATCAAAATCTGCTGTGTATGCATAATCTGCTTTTATAAAACTTAAAAAAGGAATTTTATCAATAGGTAAATTATAGATTCCGTTTAATTTTTGATGATAATGATCTGCTCTACCGGTATTAAAGAAATCATCAAAAACCTGAATTTCATCATCACTATTAAAAGTATCGTAAATATAACTATTTGTGGCATTAAAGTTTAATTGTAATGATTTTGTTAGATCAAAACCAATAGTATAATCCCAGTCAAATAGATAATTACGTTGTTTTAATTCTGGCTGTGGCGTTAACCCGTCAACTAAATTTCTAGATTGTTGTTCGTTATAATACCTGTTAAAACTAGAGTTAATTGCAAAAGTTTTAGGGATAGGATTAAAGTTAAAATCTTTAAGTAATTTAAAGTATTTATTTTCAAAAGCCTTTGTGTTTTTAAAAGGCTCAAAAGGTTTAGAATCGAAATTAAAATTATAGGAAGCAGATGCTCTAACGCTTTCATTAATTCGCTTTTCTATACTGTAATTTCTTTGGAATTCTTTGTTATGAGCATAAGAAACAGATACGTTTTCTATGTCATAAAATTTTGGTTTTTTAGTAGAGTTTGGGTTTCTATTCTTTTTTACATTTGTAAAACTAATACTTGTTCTTTTTGTATAATCTCTAGAAAAATCGCTGTTATCATTAGATTCTAATGCGTCTGATAATTCTACATCTTGATATTGAGGGTCATATTTTGGATCTATAATTATTTTACTAACACTATAGCTCATTGGTAATTGAATTCCCCATTTTTCTGGAGTTAAAACTTTACCTAAATTAATACTTGTAGCAATATCGTATTGTTTTGTTTCTTCTAAACTACGTTGGCTTACTCTATCTTCTACATTACCAAAACCAACTGTAGACATGCTACCCGATAAAGATACGTTTGCAACATCTGCAAAATTAGCATCTGCATTAACAACTGCAGCCCAACCACCATCATTATCAAAATCTGCAGAACGTAATTCGTTAAACCAAACCTCTCCACTTATTGGTGATGTTGTTGTGTTTTTTAACCCTAACATTATTGTACTTAATTCTGCTAAAGTTGGGTTACCTTTTACAGATAATCTGTAAGGTATATCTGCATCTTGTTCTGTAGATGTGTACACTTCTGTTAACAATACACCTAATTTATCTCTTTCTAGTTTTACCAATCCAAAGGTTTCTAAAAATGCATCTAAGTTATTTTCTTCTGGCCAAATATCTAAAGCAGTAATACCACTAGTACTTACTTTTAAAGGTAATTCTATTTGATAATAATTGTCATCTAAGTCTGTACCTAATCTTATAATTGCAGAAAAATCATCATCATTTATATCTAAGTCATCTTCATTTTTTTGAAGATGCATAAACATTTTTAAGTTTTTATACCTTCTTAAATCTATACTAATGTTTTTATAGATTGCTCTTGTACTGTTTGCTGCTAAGTTGGTAACCTTTAAAGTTGCAGCTTGTTCATTTTGTAATTGTACAGTAGTGCTACCTTGTAAACTTTCTCTTTCTATTCCCGGAGGCTCAATATAACTACCATCATTTTGTTCAATACTAACAACACCAACTTCAAAATCTCTTAATTCATTATCGTCTAAATCTTCTGGTTCACTTAAAGTATCGTCTAATGTTTTTGTGTAGCGTCTCCAATCTCCACGAACTAAATCTAGTTCTCCAAAACGTAAAACAACAGGCATTTTAAAGTTTGTTAAAAACATTCTTATAAAACGAATGCTATTAAAATCTGTAATTCCATTAACCGCAGTTCCACTATTAATTGGTACTCTAAACTGATACCAAGTAGTTTGTTTAGTTTCTCCGTTTTCTAAAGTAACTTGAGTTGTTTTTTCATCAACAATAAAATTTTGCCCAACCACAAAGTCATTTTTACTCATAGAGATTCTATATTCATAATAGCTTTCTACAGTATTCATGGTTTGATCTTTATTAATATCTTCTACATCTGGGTATGATGTAGATGATGTAGGATAAGATTCTGTAGATTGATTTAAAGTTGGCGAGTTGCCTTCTGTATTATTGTAATTTTTATATCTAGTAATAATAGAAGCGTTAATGTTATCTAACTCGCTACCTCTAAAATATTGAAAGTTATCTGATGAGATATCATTAGGGTTTAATTTACTAAAGTCTAATGTAGGGTAGTTTTGCTGATAGTAATTTAGTTCTTCATCATTTTTTAAACCATCAAAACCAACATCTTGGTTTGTTCTTGCATCATCTTCTTCATTAAAAGCATAAATAATAGAAGAACTTGTAGGTATTTTACCCCAAATTGTAGAGTCTGTAGATAAATCTCCACCAGTTTCTGGTAAGCCATTTTCGTACATTTTTCTACTATCTCTTAAAATATCTTCAGAAACATTACCTAAATTTATATATAAATCTCCTACTTGGTTTGCTACATTATTAGGGTTTACGCCTAGTGGCAAACCTTCTTCGTTAGTAATGGAGTAGTTTTCATACGGATCCATAATCCAGAATTGAATGTACTCTACATTTGCTTGGTCAAAATTATTGGTAGTTAAGGCTCGCATAATTCCACCCCATCTATTTTCTGGGTCAGAAAAAGTTCTATCTGTATTTACAGTAGATCCGGTATCAAAATTATAAGCACCTCTTTCTGAAGGGAAAAAAGCTAAATCTAATGTATTTATTAAAGATGTTTGTGTAATGTCTAACTCTACATTAGGAAATAATTCTTGATAACTAATTTGTCTAGTTTCTGCTCTAGAAAGCTCATTTGCATCAATATTAGAAGGAGTGTCACCAAAACCATAAAATATTTGATCTATACTATACCAAGCTAGTTTTGCTCTTTTATAGTTGTAAGAAATGTCTTCTAACTCTCCATTAAAGTTAGGAAAATACCTGGGTGTACTTGCTTCGTACCAATCTAAAGGAGATAGTATACTAATTGGTATTTGAGAGGCTTCAAAATCATCTATATAAGTTGTTGCAGCACCTGTAACATCAATACCACTTGGTGTACCTGGTATTAAATATGCCATATCTGCTCTAACGGATAAATTAGAAGGCACATCTGTATCTACAAAAGGTAATTTGTTTGCTAATTTTGTAAAGTAAGGTACTTCTGTAGAGTAATCTATATTAAACCCTAACATGGTATTGTTTATTGGGTCTGATCCATAATTTACTTTCTGAGTTATTGGTCTTTCATTTACATTTAAAATAGTAGCACCAACAATAAAATTTTCAGAAAAAGTGTGTTCAACATCTACACCCATAAAGGTTTTACGTTGTTGATTAAATACTGCATTGTTTTCTGTAGATACACTAATTGGTGTGTCTGATGCTTGTAAACCCGGATCTATAATTTGTACACGCCCTAAAGAATAATCTACAACATAATCTACACCTTCTACTAACTGTCTACCGCCTGCTGTTACATTTACAGAACCTCTAGGTACATTGTAAGCTCCGATGGAAATTCCTCCAGAACTTTCTGATTTAAAATATCCTTTTAAAGAATATTTATCCTTGTTTTGATAGTTGTTTTGCGCGTTAACCTTTGTGTTTAAATAAAGTTCTTTAAATATATAAGCTTCGTCTAAGGTTTCATCTAAACCAACATCTGTTGTGCTTTGTTTTACTAAATCATTACCAAAAGGTTCTGGTTCTGGAAAAAATATAAATCCTTTTTCAGAGTTTACCGTTACACCTTCTACATAATCAAAATAACCGTCTGGAGATTTGTACTGACTTTGGTCTAGTTGGTCTAATTTTAAAACTTGAATTAAAGGTAGGTTGGCAATGCCAGATGTATTTGCATTTTGTAAAACGTTAGAAGAAATACCTGTTTGGTCATCTCTATATTGAATTTCGAAAATAAAACCATCTTGAGATAAAGGATATGCGCCTAAAGCATAAACGTTTTTCATCATTAAACGCCATGTAGGAAAAGCTTCTTTTAAACCTGTTGTTGTATTTGTTCTGCTGGTTGTTAAAATTTCGCTACGTAATAATTTTACAACTAAGTTTTCTGGTGCTAATATTCCATCATTAGAAAATTCTCCAACTTTAAAAGAAGTCTCTGTACTACCAGAAACACCACCAGCAACGGTATATTCATACGCAACAGCTAAAACTTCTCCATCGTTTAACCTACTATTTAAAGAGATAAAACCTAACTGAGAGTTTAATGTGTATTCACTTTCGCTTAATTTTCTGGCATTTTCTAAAACAGAATAATCTACACCTTCACTCATGTTATAAGGTTGTAGTGTAGAGTTTACTGTAGAAATATTTCTAACTCCGCTAGTTGTTGTTAATAAGTTAGATAAATTATTAGATTCGTTTGTAGGTATATTTCCTCCACTTGTTGTTGGCGGGTTTGTTGCTGTAATAGCACCTGTTTGGTTTACAAGAAAATCACTATCAGATTCTCCAATATCAGCTAAAGCTACAATGCTTCTATAATCTTCTGTGCTAGAACTTCTATTAGTTATCCAAACTTCAATTCTTGTAATATTTACTTGACTATTAATTAAAGGATAATTTTTAAGAGAGTTGGCGTAATTATCTATAAAATATTGCGATAAGAAAAAGTGCCTATCATTATCATAATCTGTTACTTGTAAATCAAACTCTTGTATAGATGCTCCTCCTTCAGAAACTGTTGTTGTGCTTTCTGAGTTTTGTTGAGAAAAAACAGCTGTTACATTTGTATTACCAAATTTTAATTGTGTTTTTACCCCAAATAAACTTTGTGCTCCATTAATTAAAGAGTTTTTAATTGGCATAGAAATATTACCAGCTTCTATACCTTGTATAATTCCGTCTTCGTTATATTTTACATCAGAAAGAGATGGAGGTATAAACTCTACTCTTACTAAGTTTTGAAAATCGAAAGTAGATTGTGTATCGTAATTTGCAGTAAAAGAGAGTCTATTACCAACTTTAGCCTGTATACTTGCGCTTATTTGTTGGTCAAAATCAAAAGTTAAACTACTTCTATTTTCTTCTGTTAATTGTGGGTTTTCTGTATTTTGATATATTAATCCTAATTTTAAATTAAGACTTCCTGTTGGTGTTACTTCAATTGTGTTACCTCCAAAAATAGTTTCAAAAAATTTAGAATTTACATAATAGGAAGGAAGTAAGTTTTTTTGAGTATCTGCAGATCCTTTTTTATTAGGATTTGTTGCGCTTATTTTTTCTTTAAAATACTGCTTCATATCTCTTTTAAGACGATAGTTAGCATATTCTTCTGGTGTTAGAAAAATAGGAGTTCTTGTATAATAATCTCCTATTTTTTCAATAATTAAATATTGATTTAAAGCTTTGTCAAAAATAATTTCTTTTTCGGCTAAATAATCTAAAAATAAACCACCTGTTTGCTCTTTTTTAAATTTATATCTTAAGTTTAATGAGTCTTTTTGTTCTGTTATAGAATCTTTTTTATTTGCTGTTTGACTGAATACTGAAACTTGAGTTGTTAGAGTAAAGACAAGAATTAAAAATATATTTTTTAAAAATCTATTCAACTTGCTATAAATTTTTTAAGGCTAATTTTATTAATTTTTCTACAGTAGCTTCTGGGGTTTCTTTTAAAATATTAGAAATAACTTTTTCTGATTGTTTTTTATTAAACCCTAAAACTTCTAAAGCAGATAACGCTTCATCTTTGTTGGTATTGCTTGCAGATACAGAAACTTCATCAATATTAAAGGTTTTTAGAATTTTATCCTTTAAATCTACAATAACTCTTTGTGCCGTTTTTACACCAATACCTTTAACAGATTGTATTAATTTTACATTTTCAGAGGCAATTGCTTGTTGTATTTCTTCGGATGTCATAGAAGAACACATTGTTCTTGCAATGCTTGGTCCTACACCAGAAACAGAAATTAATAATTTAAAAACTTCCCTCTCTATTTTGGTAGCAAAACCATAAAGAGTGTGTGCATCTTCTCTTATAGATAAATGTGTGTATAAAACAACAAGTTCATCATCTGGTAAACTCGAAAAAGTATTTAAAGAAATATGAAGTAAATAACCAACACCAGCACAGTCTACAACTGCCTCTGTTGGACTTTTTTCTACAAGTTTACCTCTAATTTGTGTAATCATAAAATGCTTTTTCGAGTTTAAAGATTGTGTTTTTTAGTTTAAGTTTCTCTTTTCTTTTTCTTGTGCATCTACAGCTGCTAAAGCGGCCATATTAACCATTTCATCTACACTTGCACCCAATTGTAAAATGTGTACTGGTTTGCTTAATCCTAAAATTATAGGACCTATAGATTCTGCTTTGTTTACTTCTTTTAATAATTTGTAAGTAATGTTTGCAGATTCTAAATTAGGGAAAATTAAGACATTTACTTTTTTACCATTTAATTTAGAAAAAGGAAATTCTTTGGCTAACATTTCTGGGTTTAAAGCAAAATCTGCTTGAATTTCACCATCAACAACCGTTTCTGGAAAATGGCGATGTAAATAAGAAACAGCTTCTCTAATTTTTTTAGAAGTTTCTGAGTTAGAAGATCCGAAGTTAGAGAAAGAAACCATTGCCATATTTGGTTTCATACCAAACATTTTAACAAAGTTAGATGCCATTTGAGAAATTTTAACCAAATCTTTTGCAGAAGGATTGATATTAATAGTAGTATCTGCTAAAAATAATGGTCCTTGTTTGGTTAGCATAAGGTTGCTTGCAGCAATTTTAGTAATTCCTTTGTCTTTTTCAATCAATTCTAAAATTGGTTTAACTACAGATGGATAAGGTCTAGAGTAACCTGTTATTAAAGCATCTGCTTCGCCTTCATTTACCATCATTGCAGCAAAGTAATTACGCTCTCGCATTAATTTTTTTGCTTCAGATAAAGTACGACCTTTACGTTGTCTGTTTTTCCAATAAACTCCACCAAAACGATTTCTACGTTCTGTTTCTTCATCTGTTTTAGGATCGATAATTGTAACGTTTTCTGTAAAGCCAATTTCTTCCATTAACTCTAAGATTACTTCTTTTCTTCCTAATAAAATAGGGATTCCTATTTTTTCATCATGTACTCTTTGTGCAGCTTTTAAAACATCTAAATGGTCTGCTTCTGCAAAAACAATACGTTTTTTATTACTTCTTGCTCTGTTGTGTAAAAGTCTAACTTCTTTACTACCAGAACCAGATCTTTCCATTAATTCTTCACGGTATCTATTCCAATCTTCAATTGGTTCTAAAGCAACGCCAGAGTCCATTGCTGCTTTGGCAATTGCTGGTGGAATTTCGTAAATTAATCTTGGGTCAAATGGTTTAGGAATGATGTAATCTCTACCGTAAGCAAGGCTTACTTCGTCATACACAATATTTACTTGTTCTGGTACAGATTTTTTAGCTAAATCAGCCAAAGCGTGTACTGCGGCCATTTTCATTTCTTCGTTAATTTTTGTTGCTCTAACATCTAAAGCACCTCTAAAAATAAACGGAAAACCAAGAACATTATTTACTTGGTTAGGATGATCTGATCTACCGGTTGCCATAATAATGTCTTTTCTTGTGGCAATTGCTAAATCGTAATCTATTTCTGGAACCGGATTTGCCATTGCAAAAACAATAGGATCATTTGCCATGGTTAATAACATTTCTGGCGATACAACATTACCCATAGATAAACCAATAAATACATCTGCATTGTGCATTGCTTCTTCTAAAGTATTTAAGTCTTTGTCCGTTGCAAATTCTGCTTTTTGAGAAGTAAGGTTGTCTCTATCTTTTCTAATAACACCTTTACTATCGCACATTATTACATTTTCTCTTTTTACACCCAGTCTTAAGTATAAACGAGTACAAGAAATTGCAGCAGCTCCGGCACCGTTTACTACAATTTGTACTTTAGTAATGTCTTTTTCTGTAATATCAATAGCATTTTTTAACGCGGCAGCAGAAATTATTGCGGTTCCGTGTTGGTCATCATGCATTACAGGAATGTCTAATTCTTCTTTTAAGCGTCTTTCTATTTCAAAAGCTTCAGGCGCTTTAATATCTTCTAAGTTAATTCCTCCAAAAGTAGGCGCAATTGCTTTTACAGTTTGTATAAATTTTTCTACATCCGTTTCATCAACTTCAATATCAAAAACATCAATATCTGCAAATATTTTAAAAAGTAAACCTTTACCTTCCATTACAGGTTTAGAGGCTTCTGCACCAATATCACCCAAACCTAAAACAGCTGTTCCGTTAGATATTACGGCTACTAAATTTCCTTTAGCTGTGTATTTGTATGCGTTGTTTTTATCTTTTGCAATTTCCAAACAAGGCTCTGCAACACCAGGCGAATATGCCAATGCTAAATCGTGTTGAGTAGCATATTTTTTAGTAGGAACAACTTCAATTTTTCCTGGTTTTGGTTTTGCATGATATAGTAAAGCTTCGTGTCTTTTTCTAGAATCGCTCATAAAATTAAGTCTTTGCTTGTTTAAGCAACAAATATATGGTTTTAAGCTAAAGAGTAAATAAAATTTTAGTTCTTTTAAGGTGTTGTTTTTATGCTGCTAAAGAGCCTTTTTTGTGTTTAAATGCTTTTAAATTAGTGAATTATTGTAATCTGTTTTAAAAAGTTAATATTTAATTGTAACCAAAGTAGTATGTTTACGTCTATAAAATGAAAACCAAACTATGCAGAAAATTACTTTTTTATTATTTCTTTTTGTTGCATCATCTATATTATCTCAAGTAAAAGGAAAAATTACAGATAAAAACAATAATCCATTATCTTTTGTTAGTGTTTATTTAGATAATTCAATAACTGGTACAACTTCTAATGATAATGGTAATTATGTTTTAGAGCTTACAAAAAAAGGAAATTATACTATTGTTTTTCAGATTTTGGGTTATAAAACTCTAAAAAAGAAAGTAAATATTTCTTCTTTTCCCTTTAAGTTAAATGTAAGTTTAGAAGAAGAAAATGTAGCGCTAAAAGGTATTTCTATTTCAACAAAAGATAACCCAGCTAATAGAATTATTAGAAATGTAATTGCTAATAAAGATAAGAATACAGATAAATATGCCAGGTATACAGCCAATTTTTATTCGAGAGGATTGTATAGAATTAAAGATGCTCCAGAGAAATTTTTAGGTCAGAATATGGGGGATTATGGTGGTGGTTTAGACTCTACAAGAAGTGGTATTGTGTATTTGTCTGAAACTATTTCTGAAATTAAGTTTCAAAAAAAACCGAAAAACTTTCAAGAAAAAATTATAGCCTCTAAGGTTTCTGGAGAAGATAACGGAGTTAGTTTTAATAGGGCAGAAGATGCAAATATCAACTTTTATGATAACAGTGTAGATTTTGGTAACGATTTAGTTTCACCAATTTCTACCAATGCTTTTAGTTATTATAATTATAGTTTAGAGGGAGTTTTTAATGATAAAAATGGTAAGCTCATCAATAAAATAAATATTATTCCTAAAAGGAAAAACGATCGTGTTTTTACCGGTTTTTTATATGTTGTAGAAGATGATTGGGCTTTGTACGGTGCAGATGTTTTTGTTACAGGTAAGCAAATAAATATACCAATGGTAGATGTTTTACACTTAAAACAAAATTATAATTATGTTGATAAAAATGATGCGTGGGTTTTAATTAGCCAGAGTATAGATTTTAAGATAAATGCATTTGGATTTAAATTAGATGGTAAGTTTTCTTCAGCATATTCAAACTATAATTTTACACCTAGTTTCACAACAAATAATTTTACAAATGAGGTTTTAAGTTTTGCAAAACAAGCAACAGAAAAAGATGCTGCTTATTGGAATGCTATTAGGCCGGTTCCGTTAACTTTAGAAGAAGTAAAAGATTATAAAGTGAAAGATAGTTTAAAAGTAGTTAGAAAATCTAAAAAATATTTAGACTCTGTTAATAAAATACAAAACGAATTTAAAACCTTATCACCAATAACAGGTTATACATATAGAAATTCGTTTAAAAAATGGTCTTTTTCTTATGATGGTTTAATTGGTGATTTAGGCTTTAATACAGTACAAGGTTTTAATACATCTTTAGGTTTTAGTTTTTTTAAAGAACAAAATGAAAAAGGAAAATGGTGGAATATTGGTGTAAAAGCGAATTATGGTTTGTCTGATGAGCGAATAAGACCCACTTTCTTTTTTAGTAAAAAATGGAATAATTTTTCTAGACCAAGAATGTATATTTCTGGAGGAAATACTACAGCTCAGTTTAATGGAAGAAATCCTATAATGAAAATTAATAACACCATTAGTTCTTTAATTTATAGGCATAATTACATAAAAATTTACGAAAAAGATTTTGCTAAAATCAGTTATTCGGAAGAAGTTAAAAACGGAATTTACTTTGCATCTTCTTTAGAATATGCAAAAAGAAAACCATTATTTAATACTACAAATTACTCGTTTATAAAAGAAGAAGGCAACGATAAATACAAGTCTAATAATCCGTTAGATATTACAGATTTTGATAATGCACCTTTTGCAGCGCATAATATTGCAACTTTAAATGTTGGTGCAACTTTTATTTTTGGGCAAAAATATTTATCGTATCCAGATAGTAAATTTAATATAGGTTCAGAAAAATATCCATCGTTAAATATTAATTATACAAAAAGATTTGCAGCTTCAAATAGCGATTTAAATTCTGATGTTTTTGTAGCTAACATAAGGCAAAACGTAAATGCTGGTAATTTTGGTAAGTTGGCTTATAATTTAAGAGGAGGTATGTTTCTTAAAAAGAAAAATATAGCTTTTATGGATAATTTACAAGCTAATGGAAACTTGCTGACCTTTCCGTTTGATAATGAGTTAAATAGTTTTAATATCTTAGAATATTATAAATTTTATACCAACGATAAATATGCAGAAGCACATATAGAGCATAATTTTAAAGGTGCTGTTTTGGGTAAAATTCCGTTGATAAATAAATTAAATTTTCATTTAATTGCTGGTGCTAAAACATTGTTAATGGCAGATAGAAATCCGTATACAGAATATTCTATTGGTTTAGATAATATTGGTTTTGGTAAATGGCGTTTTTTACGAGTAGATTATGTGAAATCTTTTTATGGAAATGTAGAAAATAACGGTTTGTTGTTTAGAGTAAGTTTGTTTTAATTATTTTTGAAGGATGAAGATTCAGACATTATTTTTTGGGATAACAACAGATTTAGTTGGTGTTGCTAGTTTAGATTTAGAAATTTCTGAGGCTACAACAATTATCGATTTTAAAAATTATCTCAAACAAAAATATCCTGCATTAGATAAAATAGATTCTTATGCAGTTGCAGTTAATGAGAGTTATGCTGCAGATAACTTGTTGTTAAAAGAAAATGATGTTGTTGCTATAATTCCGCCAGTTAGCGGAGGTTAATTATCTTAAATACTTTTTATCAACATAAAAAGTTCCAAAAGGGATTACAGAAGCAATTAAAATGATTGCAAAGTTTTTAGTATCCCATTTCATTTCTTTTTTAAGAACAATAGCTAAAACTACATACAGCATAAAAAGAATTCCGTGAGGCATACCTAACATTTTTACGTACTCAGGATTGTCTTGTAGATATTTAATTGGTGTAGCAATAAATAATAACAATAAGTAAGAAACTCCTTCTAATAAACTTACAATTCTAAAGATACTTTTCATTTTAATATGTTTTGTTGATATCTGTTTTTAAATCTAAAAAATTTTTAGATTTAAAAATATCTGCAAAGATACGTTATGAATCATTATTTTTGTTGATGTATGCAAAGAACTTCAATTAAAATAACCAAAGAAAAGTTAGATTTACAAGAATGCTATAATTTTGTAGAAGATGATAGTTGTGGCGGAATTGCCGCTTTTGTTGGTACTGTTAGAAATGATACACAAGGAAAAGAAGTAAAACAATTAGATTTTTCTACTTACAAACCAATGGCAATTAAAGAAATGCAAAAAATTGCCGATGCAACTTTAGAGAAGTTTGATGTTAAAAAAATAGCAATCCATCATGCAGAAGGAATGTTGCAAATAAAAGACATTCCTGTAATTATTACGGTATCTTCTAAACACAGAAAAGCTGCTTTTTTAGCTTGTGAATTTGCAATAGATACTTTAAAAGAAACGGTGCCAATCTGGAAAAAAGAATATTTTTCAGACGGCGAAGTTTGGGTAAACGCGCATCCTTAAAATCAATTTTTAAATTTTTTAAAAAGTTACTGAATTTTAGTAACCGCTTTCCTGCTCTGAATCCATAGATAAAATTGTAATCCAAATAAAATAGCACCAGATAATAAATGTATTGCTTGTGTGCCTAAAGGAAATTCTGCGTAATACATTAAAATACCCGTAATAGTTTCTAAAAAGATTAAGAAAACAATCCAGTTTACTAAATTGTATCCTAAATTTTTAATTTGATTGATGTAAAATAATCCAAAATTGACCAATACAATGGCAATGGTAAAAGATCTGTGAAAATAGAATTTAAAACTAGGATTCATTAAACTATAATCTTTGTTTTCGAAACCAAATTCTTTTATTTGTTCATCTATAAACTGTCTTACTTGAGTTCCCATTGCTATTTGAATCAAAGAAAAAATAACAGAAAAAATCAATAATTTATTAAAAAGAGAATTGTAGTTGTGTTTCGTTTTTTTATCAGAAACAATAAATTTTAGTTGTAATAAAAGTGCAATTATAATTAAACCAATTACCATGTGTATGGTAATTATGCTTGGTTTTAAATGAGTCTCTACAACTATTTTACCTAAAACAGCTTCTACCATCATTAAAAAGAAAGCGCCAAATGCCAATAAAGGTATTGTTTTGTTTTCTTTCCAGAATTTGGTAGATGCGTATATTAATACTAAAAAAACAAAACCAGATAAAACAGAAGAAAGTCTGTTTATGTATTCTGTCCAAGAATGGTATTTGTTAAACTTGGCATAATCATGCTTAGTATATTTTTGCCAATTATTTATTTGAAAATCAGAAGAAGTTTTTATGTCTTTATCGGCAACATACAAAGCTTCATCTTTAATAATAATCATACCTTTTTTAAAATCGTTATTTGGTTTCCAGGTAATTTGTTCTTCAGAAGTTGGCGGAATGTAATAGCCAAAACATTTTGGCCAATCTGGGCAACCCATTCCAGAACCTGTCATCCTAACAACAGAACCTGCTAAAAAAATTAAATAAACAGATATAATAGAAATTTGTACAATTTTAGGAAACTTGCTTTTCATCAAAAAAAATGTTTTTGCAAAAATACGGCAAAAAAAAATCGTCTAAAATATTTAGACGATCTTTTGTTTTGTAAAAAAATCTAAGTAATATAATTAGATAACTCTAACGTCTATCGCGTTTAAACCTTTTCTACCTTCCTTTAGATCAAATTCTACTGCATCACCTTCTCTGATTTCATCGATTAATCCTGATACGTGTACAAAATACTCTGTTTTTGAACCGTCTTCAATTATAAATCCAAATCCTTTAGATTCGTTGAAGAATTTTACTGTTCCGTTTTTCACTTTGATAAATAATAATTGTTAATAATACTACAAATATAAGATTATAATTAATTGATTTTACAAAAGCTTTTATTTTAATAAATATTATTGAATAAGCTTGTTTTAGGGTTGGTTATAAAAAGTAAAATAAGTATATAAAAATTGAATACTTTTTTAATAAAAAAGTACGTTTTAAGAATGTCAATGATACTAAAGGATGTAGTGATTTTTGTTTTTTAAACATCTAGTATTCAAGACTTTATTTCTTTGGTTATTTTGTTGTTAAAATCGCAAAAAAGATGGTTTTGTTAAAAACTTCAAGGGTTTTGTGAATAAGTATGACTTTGTTTTTTTAGTAAAAAAAGTAACCTTTGTAGACCTCCTTATTAACATTTAAATAACATTAAGCAACTGTGGAAATTACGCATATTATAAAAAGAGACTCAGAAAAAACTACTTTCGAGTTAGAAAAAATTGTTAACGCAATAGAGAAAGCAATGAATACTGTAAATAACGGTACAAGACAAGATGCTATTGCTATTTCTAATATTGTAAATGGTACTTTATTAGAGCGTAAATTAAATGAACCAGATTATGTGCCTACTGTAGAGCAAGTACAAGATATTGTAGAGTACAAATTAATGGATAGCCCTTTCCATGATGTTGCTAAGGCTTATATTCTGTACAGAGATGAGCAAAATAGAAATAGAAAAACTAATATTTTTGAAAAAAGATTAAATTTAAAACCTTACGATTATCCTGCTTTGTATGAATATGTAGATGCAATTAGACATTCTTATTGGATTCATACAGAGTTTAATTATACAAGTGATATTCAAGATTTTAAGGCGCATCTTTCAGAGCCAGAAAAACATGCTATAAAAAACACAATGTTAGCTATTTCTCAAATAGAAGTAGCTGTAAAAACTTTTTGGGGAGATATTTATAAGAGAATGCCAAAGCCAGAAATTGGTTCTGTTGGGGCAACGTTTTCTGAGAGCGAAGTACGTCATCACGATGCATATTCTCATTTATTAGAGGTTTTAGGATTAAACAGAGAGTTTAAAGACCTAAAGAAAAACCCAGTAATTATGAGACGTGTTAATTATTTAGAAGGTGCTTTAAAAAACTCTCAGAGCGAAGAAAATAAAGAATATGCAGAGTCTATGATTTTGTTTTCTTTATTTATAGAACACGTTTCTTTGTTTTCTCAGTTTTTAATTATAATGGCTTTTAATAAGTACAAAAATGTATTAAAAGGAATTTCTAATGTTGTAGAAGCAACTTCTAAAGAAGAGCAAATTCATGGAGATTTTGGTATAGATATTATTAAAATTATTAAAGAAGAAAATCCTGATTGGTTTGATGAAACTTACAATATAATGATTCAAGAAACTTGTAAAGAGGCTTTTGAGGCAGAAAGTAAAATTATCGACTGGATTTTTGAAAAAGGAGAATTAGATTTTTTACCAAAAGATATTATAAAAGAGTTTATTAAAAATAGATTTAATAATTCTTTAGAGAGCATTGGTATATCAAAAATATTTGATGTAGACCAAAAATTATTAGCAGAAACAGATTGGTTTGATGATGAAATTATTGGAACTAAACATGGAGATTTTTTCGTAAAAAGATCTGTTAACTACAGCAAAAGAACAAAAAGTATAACTAGCGACGACTTATTTTAAACTATGATTCAGAACAAGCAAAAAACCTCAGAGCAACTAACTAAGCAAGAACAATTAATCCAAGCAACAGAAATTGCTAGGAAAAAAAAGCAAGCAGAAACAAAAGAACCAGAAATTAATTGGTTAACAGAAAATAGTCGTAAATTTTTAGAATCTGGGTATTTAACAGGAGATACAACACCAGAAGAAAGAATACGCGAAATAGCAGATAATGCAGAAAAAATTTTAAAAATTAAAGGTTTTTCTGATAAGTTTTATGGCTACATGGCAGAAGGATTTTATTCTTTAGCATCGCCAATTTGGTCTAATTTTGGTAAAAGAAGAGGTTTGCCAATTAGTTGTTTTGGGTCTCATATAGCAGATGATATGGGAGATATTTTGTTCTCTCAATCAGAAGTTGGTATGATGTCTAAGTTAGGAGGTGGAACATCTGGTTATTTTGGGAAGCTTCGCCCAAGAGGAGCAGAAGTTAAAAATAACGGTTCTTCATCTGGTTCTGTGCATATTATGCAGTTGTTCGAAAAAATGGTAGATGTTGTAAGTCAAGGTTCTGTTAGAAGAGGTCGTTTTTCTCCGTACTTACCAATAGATCATCCAGATATTAAAGAATTCTTAGAAATTGGTACAGAAGGTAATCCAATACAAGAGCTTACGCACGGTGTAACTGTTGGTAACCAATGGATGCAAGAAATGATTGATGGTGATGTAGAAAAAAGAAGTATTTGGGCAAAAATATTACAAAGAAGAGGAGAAATAGGATATCCTTATATTCTTTTTAGAGACAATGCAAATAATGGAACGGTAGATGTTTATAAAGACAAAAACCACGAGATTTATGCAAGTAACTTGTGTACAGAAATAATGTTACCATCTAATGATGAGTGGTCTTTTGTTTGTTGTTTATCTTCTATGAATCTATTACATTTTGATAAATGGAAAGATACAGATGCTGTAGAAACACTTACATACTTTTTAGATGCAGTAATGGAAGAGTTTATTACAAAGTTAGATGTATATAAAGATTCACCTAGTAAAGATGATCAATTTACTTTCCGTTTTATGGAAAAAGCATACAATTTTGCAAAAGACAACAGAGCTTTAGGTTTAGGTGCTTTAGGTTGGCATACATTATTACAATCTAAAATGTTGGCGTTTGATAGTGCAGAAGCTTATGCTTTAAATAGCGAAATTTTTAAGGTGATAAAAGAGAAATCTTATAAGGCATCAGAAGAAATGGCTAAAATATTTGGTGAACCAGCTGTGTTAAAAGGATACGGAAGACGTAATACAACCTTAAATGCAATTGCACCAACAACTTCATCAGCATTTATTTTAGGGCAAGTATCACAAGGTATAGAGCCAATTTGGTCTAATATTTATGTAAAAGATATTGCTAAAATTAAAACAACAATTAAGAATCCTATTTTAGAGCAATTATTAGAAGAAAAAGGACATAATACATCTGAAGTTTGGAAAAGTATTAGAGACAATGATGGTTCTGTTTTACATTTAGATATTTTAACTGATGAAGAAAAAGAAGTTTTTAAAACTTATTCAGAAATCGATCAAAATGTAATTGTTTATCAAGCAGCAAACAGACAAAATCATATAGATCAAGGGCAATCTATTAATGTTATGGTGCATCCAGATATGCCAATTAAAGATGTAAACGCAATTTATATTAATGCTTGGAAGCTAGGTGTAAAATCTATGTATTACCAACATAGTATGAATGCTGCACAGAAGTTTAAGCAAAAGAAAGAATGTGCTAGTTGCGAAGGGTAATTAGTAAGGAAATAAAAAAAGAGAAGTCGAAAGGCTTCTCTTTTTTTGTTTATAATCGTTTTTATTTTAATTCATATATACAGCTTCAAAAACAGCTAAAGGTGCATTTTTACCAGCACTTAAAGATAGAACATCACCTTTTATAGTGTAATTGTCAACTGAGTTTAATGCTTTTAAAAACTCAGATTCATCACTATTCGAACAAAATATTTGGGTAGAAATCATTTTTTTAAACGCAATTATATTATCATCACCCAAAATATATTCACCATTAATTGTATTGCAACCAGCAAAACCTGTAATTCGTTGGTCTTTTGTTTTTAAGGTGATGAAAATTTCACGTTTTTGATTTTTATTCATCATAATTTCTTTACCATACAAAGTCTTTAGTTTCCAATATTTTTCGGTAATAGAAGTGTCAAAATTACTTTTACTTACAGATTTACAACTTATGGTAATTATTGCGATAATGGCTAATAATAGTATTTTAGTTTTCATAATCTTTTTTTGTAGCAATAAATATAAATCAACGAGATAGAATTATAAATTTAAACGTACTAAAGTCTTCTTAAAATTGTTTTAAATAAGTTTAAACAACCCAATAGAATAGTTTGTATTTTTACGCGACAAAAGTATAATTATATATAAATGAATTGGGAACAACTCCTTTCTTTAAAACGTTTTGGTGATACTCAAAAACGAGAAAGAATAGCGCAAGATGAAACACGTTTAGGTTTTGATGTAGATTTTGATAGAATCATATTTTCATCAGCATTTAGAAGTTTACAAGATAAAACACAAGTAATTCCGTTATCAGAAACAGATTTTGTACACACACGTTTAACACATAGTTTAGAGGTTTCTGTGGTTGGTAGAACTTTGGGTAGACGCGTTGGTAAAGTATTGCTAGAACGTTATCCTAATTTAGTAAATTTAGGATATACGTTTAATGATTTTGGTGCCATTGTTGCTGCTGCATCTGTAATGCATGATATTGGGAATCCGCCTTTTGGGCATTCTGGAGAAAAAGCAATTGGAGAGTATTTTAAAACAGGAAAAGGATTAAAATACAAAGACCAATTATCAGAAAAAGAATATCAAGATTTAATAGATTTTGAAGGAAATGCTAACGGATTTAAAATTTTAACAGAAACTAGAGAAGGTATTTCTGGTGGATTAAGATTAAGTTATGCAACTTTAGGCGCATTTTTAAAATATCCAAAAGAGAGTCTTCCTAAAAAACCAACCAATCATATTGCAGATAAAAAGTATGGTTTTTTTCAATCAGAAAAATCAGAATTTTTAGAAATAGTAGAAGAATTAGGGATGAAACAAAAATCTGAAAAAGATATTTCATATTTTAGACATCCGCTTGCGTATTTAGTAGAGGCTGCAGATGATATCTGTTATACAATTATAGATTTTGAAGACGGAATAAATCTAGGTTTAATAGAAGAAGAATTTGCCTTAGAATACATGATTAAATTGGTAAAAGATACCATTGATATTAAAAAGTATCACTCTTTAAAACATAAAACAGACAGAGTAAGTTATTTACGTGCTTTGGCTATTGGCGTTTTAATTAATGAGGCTGTAGATATCTTTTTAGCAAATGAAAAAGCAATTTTAAATGGTAGTTTCGAAAAATCTTTATTAGAAAAGTGTAATTATGAGGCACAAATTAACGACATTATTAAAATAAGTATTTCTAAAATTTATAAAAGTACAGAAGTTGTAGAAAAAGAAGTGGCTGGTTATAAGATAATTGCCGACTTGTTAGATGTTTTTGTTACTGCACTAAATAATAAGTTTAACGGAAATCAATCAAACTTTGATAGTTTAGTGTTAAATTTATTACCAGAAGAATACCAGATAGAGAAAGAAAATTTATATGATAGAATATTACAAATTTGTAGTTATGTTTCTAGATTATCAGATGGCTATGCTATAAGAATGTATAAAAAATTAACAGGAAATATTATTTAAAAATTTGAATATTGCTATGTATAGAAAAAAACAATTATTTTTTATTGCTATTCTTTTTATCTCTTTTTTTTCATGTAAAACAAATAAAGTGCACAGCAAAAATAAAACAGATAATAAAGAAATAATTTCAGAAAAAAACGAAAAGGAGCTTAAGGTTTACAATGAAGAAAAATCTAAAATTTTAATTCTAAAGTTTACCATAAATAAAAGTCCAATAGTTACCTATAATTATCAAGTAATTGATGTAAAAACACAAAAAGAACTTAAAAAGGGTGTTTTTGTTGGTGCTAAGTTAGAGTGGTTAGATAATAACACTTTAAAGGGAACTCCCCATGTTGGAATGATTCAAAAAGAAAATGATGAAATTCTAGATGAAAATTTAAATACAAAACCCAAATATATTACCATTAAAATCTAAACCCTTAAAACATGACAAAAAATTATCTTTCAATTACCACGCTTTTAATTTTGTTCTTGTTTATTGCTGGATGTCAACAGCAAAATAAAGAAACCAAAAATGATTTAGAAGCAGAAAAAATAATTACATATGCTTCTTCTAAATTAGAAAGAAAGAAAAAAAATAAAGAATCAATTCATAAAAAAGGTATAGAGCATATTGCTGATTACCAAGAACAAATTAGAAAAGGTATTGATGAAGAAAGGTCTTCTTATAAAAAAGGATACCTTATGGAAGAATTTAATAAAGCAAAACAAAAATCAGCGTTAAAAAAAGCTTCAACCTCTATTACAGCAGTTTTTACAGAAAGAGGCCCTAATAATGTACCAGGTAGGTCTAGAGGAATTGCAATAGATCCTAACAATTCAGATAAATGGTTTGTTGGTACTGTTGGTGGTGGTGTTTGGTTAACAGAAAACGGTGGTATATCTTGGTCTGCTTTAACAGATTTTAAAATACCAAATTTATCAACATCTACAGTAGTAATTAGCAAAACAAATTCTAATATTATTTATGCTGGTACAGGAGAACCTTTTGGTAATTTAGGAGCTATTGGTGGTTCTGGTGTTTTTAAATCTACAGATGCAGGTACTACATGGCAGCATTTAACAACAACAGCTTCTTTAGGAGATGTTGGTAGAATAATTATAAATCCAGAAGATGATAATAATGTAATTATTGCAACAGACTCTGGTATTTATAGAACAGTAAATGGTGGTACATCTTGGTCTCAAACCTATGAGTCTTCTGGTAGAAGAGTACAAGATTTAGATGCAGATCCTTCAGATTTTAATATTCAATACGGGTCTGTAAATAATTTAGGATTAGTAAAAAGTTTAGACGGAGGTATTACATGGTCTGTTATTTTTGATAAAGATGCTACAGATTTAGCAGGTAATAGTGTTTATAATTCTAACCATAGTAGGTTTGAAACATCTGTTTCTCCTGCAGATTCAAATGTTTTATTTGTAAGTGTTTATAGTTCTTCTGGAGCAACAGTTGGTACAAATACAGATTTTTATGTGTCTAGAGATAAAGGAGTAACTTTTACTATTTTAACAACTACAGATAGTAATGCAAACTTACTAACTGGGCAAGGTTGGTATGATAATGTTATAATGGCACACCCTTATAATACAGATGTTTTTTATGTTGGTGGTGTTGCTGTTTTTAAAGTTACTGTTGTTGGTAATACATTTACTTCTACTTCTATTGCTTCTGGCTACGATTCTAGTCAAATTAATTCAGATGTGCATGTAGATCAGCATGGTATTTTTAGTGTGTTAGGAGATTCTAATGAATTTAAAATATTATTGGCTAATGATGGTGGCGTTTATAGTACATCTATGAGTACAGATCCTGGTGCTATTGATGGAGATTTCTCTGACAACGTAGTGGGTAAAAATAGTACACAATTTTATTCTGCAGCAAAACAAAACGGAGCAGATAATTATTTAGCAGGTGCACAAGATAACGGAACATGGATTTCTACAGGATCTAATGCTTCTACATCAAAAAACTACTCTAGTATTTGGGGTGGTGATGGTTTTGAGCCTATTTGGCACTATAATAATGCAGGTAATTACCTTGCGGTGTCACAATATAATTATGTAGTAAGATATGTTGATAATAGAGGACCTTATTACGGAACTTTTTCAGAATCTAATGATTCTTCAGTCTCTCCATTTTATTCTAAATTATCAAATGCAAATAACAATCCAGATGTTGTTTTTTCTGTAACGAGTAATGGTGTATGGAGATCTGTAGATTTTGCTGAAAATTGGGCTTTAACATCTATAAGTAATAATTTTACACCTAGTGTATCTAGTGCTTTAAATGTAAAAGTATCAACAGCTAATCCTAATGTAGTTTGGGCAGGAGCAGCGATGACAGAAAGTGGTTCTTATGTATTACATGTGTCTGAAGATAATGGGAAGTCTTTTACAGGAGCAGGTGTTTATGATAATCCAAATAATACACATAATTTGTATATTTCTGGTATTGCAACATCTTATACAGAACAAGACAGAGCTTATGCACTTTTTTCTAATCAAGGAAGACCAAAAATTTTAAAAACAGAAGACCTAGGGGAATCTTGGACAGACATTACAGGCTTTGAAAATAGTGTAGATACCGGTTTTCCAGATGTAGCAGTACATAGTGTTTTAGAAATGCCTTTTGATAAAGATATTATTTGGGCAGGTACAGATATTGGACTTTTTCAAACAGAAGATGGTGGAGCAAATTGGAGTATGATAACCGATTTACCTTCGGTTGCTGTTTATGATATGAAAATTGTTAACGATCAGGTTGTAATTGCAACTTATGGTAGAGGTATTTGGTCTGCTACTATTTCTGAGTTAAGTGATTATCAATTGCCAGAGTATTTAGGTTTTGCAGAAGCTTCTGTGCAACAAAAAGGTATAGAGGGTACAAGTGCAATTGTTAGTTATACTGTTCCTTCAGATAATATAAGTAGCGTTAAAATATTTATTGATGATATAGAGCAAATAGAAATTACACAAGATTTTAATAAAGGAGTAACATATACATACGAAACTTTAGAGGTTTTAGAAGGATCTCATCAATTAGGTATACAGGCATTTGATGATACTAATAATTTAGAAACACCAATTTCAAAGGAAGAGTTTTTTATTATCAATTTTGATGACGCCAGTACTTCAATTCAAATTTCACAATTTGAAGAGACAGATATTTTTACAGACAATTCAGAGTTTGTAATAGACAATTTAGGAGGTGCTATTATAGGAGTTGCATTAAATAATTCAGATCATTTTTATAATAATTCAGAAACTTATTCTGTGCTTTTAAAGAAGCCATTAATAATATCAGAATCTAATAAAACTTTTACTTACGAAGATTTTGCAATTGTAGAACCATATACTGATGATTTAACTGATTTAGATTCTTTTTATGATTATGTTATAATAGAAGCTTCTTCAGATTTATCTACATGGAAAACTTTAGATAAATATGACGCAAGAAGATTTGATGACTGGTTGGCAGAATACAATAAAGGTACAGCAGCTGCAGCTAGTGATGCTTTGTTTAAAGAACAGAGTATAATTTTAACAGATAAAGGATTTAATATAGGAGATACTGTTGTGTTTAGATTTAGTTTAGTAACAGATCCAGGTGCTAATTCTTATGGTTGGGCAATTAAATCTATTAATGAAACAGCTACGGCTTCTGTAGATGAGGTAATAGCAGGTAGTAGAGCTTTTACAGTTTACCCAACAATTTCTAATGGAGATTTTACTTTATATGCTAAAAACTCATTAGGTAAAAGTAACGTAAGTATTTATAGTCTTACTGGTAAAAAGGTATTTACTACTGCAGTAGATTTTACTTTAAATGAAAAGCAGAAAGTTTCTGTAAATTTAAATACAGGAGTTTATATTGTAGACGTTATTGATGAGAATGATAAAAAATCGTCTACTAAAATAATTATAGAATAATTAAATAATTTCATCATAAAAAAAGACGCTTTATAGCGTCTTTTTTTATGATGAAATTTTAAAAGTATTAGCTAGGTTTATAGGATTTAAACCTAGCATTAGTTGGAGTTTGGTTACACTTCCATGTTCAATAAAATGATCAGGAATTCCTAAGGTTTTAATTTTGTTTTGATAGTTGTTTTCTGCAGAAAACTCTAGAATAGCAGAGCCAAACCCACCTTTTACTGTTCCGTCTTCAATAGTGATAATGGTTTGGTGTTTATCAAAAATATTATGCAGTAAATTTTTATCCAAAGGTTTTACAAAACGCATATCGTAATGAGCAAATTCATTTGAATTTTCTATCAAATCTAACGCATCAGAAACATTTTTAGCAATTGTTCCGATAGATAAAATTGCTGTTTTATTTCCTTCTTTTAAACAAATACCTTTACCAATTTCTATTGATTTAAAGGGTTGTTTCCAGTCAATAATATTTCCAATTCCTCTTGGATATCGAATTGCAATAGGGTTTTGTAAACCTAATTGAGCCGTATATAAAATATTACGTAATTCAATTTCATTTCTTGGCGCAAAAACAATTAAATTTGGTATTAAACGTAAGTAAGCCAAATCAAAAACACCATGATGTGTTGCGCCATCTTCACCCACCAAACCAGCTCTGTCTAAACAAAAAATTACAGGTAAATTTTGCAAAGCAACATCATGAATAACTTGGTCGTAAGCACGCTGTAAAAACGTTGAATAAATATTGCAAAAAGGTATTAAACCTTGTGTAGCTATACCAGCAGCTAAAGTTACAGCGTGTTGCTCTGCAATACCAACATCAAAAGTTCTCTTAGGATGTTTTTCTAACATCAACTTTAAAGAACTACCTGTTAACATTGCCGGAGTTATACCTACAATTTTATCATTTTTATCGGCTAATTCTACAATAGTTTGTCCAAAAACATCTTGGTATTTAGTGTATAAACTTTTTTCTTTTTTAATACGCTCACCAGAAATTTTATCAAATTTACCCGGTGCATGATACGTTACTTGGTCTTCTTCTGCTTTTTGTAAGCCTTTACCTTTTGTAGTAATTACGTGTAAAAATTTAGGGCCTTTTACAGTTTTTAATCGTTTTAATTCTTCTAAGATTTTTGGTAAATCATGTCCATCAATTGGGCCAGAATAATCAAAATTTAAAGCTTTTATAATGTTGTTTTGTGCAGCAAGTCTTTTATCGGTTTTAACTTTTGTTAAATATTCTTTTAAAGCACCAACAGCAGGATCAATACCAATAGCATTATCATTTAAAATAATTAATAAATTTGCGCTAGAAACGCCCGCATGGTTTAAGGCTTCAAAAGCCATTCCGCTAGCAATAGAAGCATCACCAATAACAGCAATATGATGTTTTTCTGTTTCACCTTTTAGGTTTGATGCAATTGCCATACCTAAAGCAGCAGAAATAGAAGTAGATGAATGTCCAACACCAAAAGCATCAAAATTACTTTCATTTCTAGTAGGAAAACCTGCAATTCCTCCAAATTGTCTGTTGGTATGAAAATTCTCTTTTCTTCCGGTTAAAATTTTATGTCCATAGGCTTGATGTCCAACATCCCAAACCAATAAGTCGTTAGGTGTGTCAAACAAATAATGTAATGCTATTGTTAGTTCTACAACACCTAAACTTGCCCCTAAATGACCTTCTTTTGTAGAAACGATATCAATAATAAACTCCCTTAATTCTTTAGCGAGTTGAGGTAATTGTGCTGGATTTAATTTTCTTAAATCTGCAGGATGTAAAATTTTGTCTAATAAATTATTCATTCAAAGACAAAAATACAATATCAATTTTTGTATTATTGATTTTTATATTCAAAAAAGATGATACAGCCTTTTGATGATATTTATTTTATGAGAAAAGCTTATCAAGAAGCAGAAAATGCTTTTGATAAGGGAGAAGTTCCTGTAGGAGCTGTTATTGTTTTTAAAGATCAAATTATTGCAAGAGCGCATAATTTAACAGAAACTTTAAACGATGTAACTGCACATGCAGAAATGCAAGCGTTTACTGCTGCTGCAGATTTTTTAGGCGGAAAATATTTAAAAGATTGTGTGTTGTACGTAACTTTAGAGCCTTGCCAAATGTGTGCAGGTGCAAGTTATTGGACACAAATAGGTAAGATTGTTTATGGAGCATCTGAACCAGAAAGAGGTTTTGTTAATTTAAAAACAACTTTACATCCAAAAACAAAAGTTTTAGGTGGAATTCTAGAAAACGAATGTGCTTTACTTTTAAAAAGATTTTTTATTGAAAAACGAAATTTAAACTAATTTTAGGGTTGTTAAATATTTTATAAAAAAATCTTAAAAATTTGTGAGATAACTTGTTTTACAGCAATTTGGGTGATAATTCAAATTAATCAAATTATCTTATTTAAATGAAAAAAATACTACTATTGTTTTTTTGTTCTTTATTTACTGTATCAGTAATTTCTGCACAAGAAACACCAACCCCTAATTACAGAGCTGCTGCCAAATATTCGCCAAAAAACTTGGCAAAAATGGTACACTCAACAAGTGTAAGTCCGCATTGGTTAAAAAAAGGAAATCGCTTTTGGTACTCTTATAAAACATCTGAAGGTTCTAATTATTATTTGGTAGATTTAGATAGAAAAACTAAAAAGCCACTTTTTGATAACGTAAAAATGGCAAAATGGTTAACAGAAATTACTAAAGATCCTTATGATGCTAAACATTTACCACGTTTTAGCTTTAAGTTTAACAAAGCCGAAAATGCTATTCGTTTTAGAGTAACATCTACAGAAGAAGTAGCTGTTGTTGATGATAAAAAAGAAGAGAAAAAAGATTCAATATCAACAAAAAAATCGAAAAAAGTAAAGCCTAAAAAACCTAAAATGGAAAAAAAGGTTTATCATTTAGAATATAGATTAGGTGGTAATGGTTTAACCATTTTAGATAATAAAAAGCAAGAAAAAGAATCATGGAAACGTTGGGCAAATATTGCGCCAGATAGTTCGGTTGTATTGTATTCTAAAAACTACAATTTATATTGGATGGATAAAGTAAACTTTAAAAAGTTTATTAAAGACGAAAAAGATAGTACCGTTGTAGAAAACCAGTGGACAACAGATGGAGAAAAAAATTACGGTTATGGTAGAGGTGGAAGAGGACAAGATAATGAAGATGCAGAAAAAAATAAAGATAAAAGAAACGGAGTTGGTGGTTTATGGTCTCACGATTCTAAAAAGTTTGTTTTTCAGAAATCAGATTCTAGACATATTAAAGATTTATGGGTAATTAACTCTACAGGTAAAAAAAGACCAACGTTAGAAACGTATAAATACCACATGCCAGGAGAGCAAGAATATTATAAATCTGAATTATTAATTTTTGATATTCCTACAAAAACACATGTAAAAGTGCCTTTAGATACTATTAAACAACAAAGTATTTCTGTTTTTAGAGCTCCAAGAAAGCAATCTAGTTTAGATGATGATTTTAGACCTTCTTTACTATTATCTAAAAAAGGGAAAGTATATTTTAGTGTAATATCTAGAGATCGTAAAAAATATGATATTAATGTTGCTGATATTAATACAGGAGAATATAAAACTTTAATAGAAGAGCGTTTTAATACGTATATAGAATCTCGCCCGTTAATTTTATTGAATGATGAAAAAGAAATGTTACACTGGGCAGAACGCGATGGTTGGGCACATTTTTACTTGTATGACACAGAAGGAAACCTAAAAAACCAAGTTACAGAAGGAGATTATCATGTTGCAAATTTTGAAGGTTTAAATGAGAGTACAAGAACATTGTATTTTTCTGCAAACGGAGTTAATAAAGACCAAGACCCTTACTACGCACATACGTATAAAATCAATTTAAATGGAACAGGTTTAAAAACTTTAAATCCTGGTGATTTTACGGCAACTACAAGCATGGCAGATTCTAATCAGTATTTTGTGAGTAATTTTTCTAGAGTAAATACCGTACCAAAATCTGAAGTTAGAGATGCAAACGGACGTAAAGTAATGGATTTAGAAACTGCAGATTTATCGCAATTATTTGCATCAGGATATAAATTTCCAGAGCCTTTTAAAGTAAAAGCAGATGATGGAATTACAGATATTTACGGAGTTATGTATAAACCTTTTGATATGGATTCTACTAAAGTTTATCCGCTTTTAGAATACGTATATCCTGGTCCGCAAACAGAAGCTGTAAATAAAGCATTTTCTTATAGAATGGATAGAGTGGATAGAATGGCGCAAGTTGGTTTTATTGTAATTACTTTAGGTAATAGGGGTGGTCATCCAGACAGATCTAAATGGTATCATAATTATGGTTACGGTAATTTACGTGATTATGGTTTGGCAGATAAAAAATATGTTGCACAACAATTAGCAAATAAGCATAAGTTTATCGATATAGAAAAAGTAGGAATTTATGGTCATTCTGGTGGTGGATTTATGTCTACAGCAGCAATGTTAGTATATCCAGACTTTTTTAAAGCCGCAGTTTCATCTGCAGGAAATCACGATAACACTGTGTACAATTCTTGGTGGAGTGAAACGCACCATGGTGTAAAAGAAGAAATTGATGAAAAAGGTAAAAGTTCTTATAAATATAAAATTGATGTAAATCAATCTTTAGCAAAGAACTTAAAAGGACATTTAATGTTGATTCATGGTGATATGGATAACAACGTAAATCCTGCCGGAACCATAAGAATGGCAAACGAATTAATTAAAGCAAACAAACGTTTTAAATATATGATTATGCCAGGACAAAGACATGGTTTTGGTAATATGACAGAATATTCTTTTTGGTTAAGAGCAGATCATTTTAGCAAATATTTGTTAGGTAAAGAAGCTACAGATGTAGATATTATGTTTATGAATTTAGACAAACCAATGAATAGGTAATATTTGTCAGTTCAAACGTAATTTGTCAGTTCGAGCGCAGTCGAGAACTTATATTAAAAAAACTCCGAATGAAAATTCGGAGTTTTTTTTATGCTGTTATTTTATTTGAGAAGTTCTCGATACAATTTTTCTTCCTTTGTCAGAAAAATCACTCGAACAGACAATTAGATTCGTTTAAAGTTTTAGTCTGTCACATCGAGTGATTTTGCTTTTTTGTAAAATCGTATCGAGATGTTTTTAATCTTCTGTATATTCTAAAATATCCGCAGGTTGACAATCTAAAGCTTTACAAATTGCCTCTAAAGTAGAAAACCGAATTGCTTTTGCTTTACCAGATTTTAAAACGGATAAGTTTGCGGTGGTAATGCCAATAGTTTCTGCCAAGTCTTTACTTTTCATTTTGCGTTTGGCAAGCATTACGTCTAAATTTACGATGATTGCCATATTATATTGTTAAATCGTTTTCTTGTTTTAATTCTTGTCCTCTTTTAAAAACTTCTTTTAGAACATAAAAAAATATAATTCCTAAAGGATAGAAAATTAAAAAGTCTAGAGATGCACTTCCTTTTGTGATAAAATGCGGTACTTCTTTATCGTTAAAAACCATAGAGATGGGGTTTAGTGTTGTACCTTTAAGTATGAAATCTAAAACAAATAAGATTGAAATTAAAAATATAATTTTATTTAGAATTTTAATATTTGAAGTAAAAAAAAGATCAAAGTTTTTAGTGTTTTTGAGAAATTTATTTAAGAAATATAGGATAAAAAGAAAACCTGAAAACATAATAACTTTTGTCCAAATAACATAAAATTTTGAATAATTATCTAATAAATTATAATAAGTTAATTGTTCTGATTGTTTCCATTCTTCATAGTTTTTTGGAGTTTTTTCAACGTTCAAATTAAAAACCAAATCTCTCTTTTTATTCAAAGTTAGATTATTGTAATTATTAGGAGAAAATATGGAATGAAAATAAATAAAAATAAGTCCAGTTATAAGGATTAATTGAAGGCTCATTAAAAACTTCAGAAAATAAGAAGCTAATTTTAAACGTTTTTCTGTTTTCATAATTATATTGTTAAATCATTTTCTTCTTTAATCATTACCCCTTTTTTAAAAACATCAGACAAAAAGTACATCAAATAGCCCAATATTATAAAAACAACCAATTCAGTTGACATTAAGTCAATAACTGGAATTCCTCCCATTATGTAAGCCAAAAGAGCAATATCTATAATAAATGTTCCGAAGGCGAAAATGAAAAATGATTTACCTACTCTTAAAAATGATTTACTTATTTCTTCTTTAAAAAATGTGTTGTTTTCAAATAATTTAAGTGATTCTTTAAGTTGATATAGTCCTAATAATATAAAGCAAAAAATAAGTATATATGCTATTGCGAAAATTAAGTAAGTAGTTATAGAGATTTCTGCGGTACTATTTGTTAAAGTTATTTTTGAAAAAAATGGCTCTTCTGGTAAACTCCATTTTTTTACCAATTGAAATGTCCATTTAAAATATTCTATAAGTCTTAAAAAGGCAAAAAGTATTCCAATGTAATAAATTGTTTCAAAGGCTTTAAAGCCTTTTTTTGATTTTTCAGATACTGTATTGTTTTCCATAATAATTATATTTTTATATGGCAAATATATAAAAATTATCGAAAAACAATAATAAAATATTAAAAAAAGGTAATTTATACTTTTTTAATAACGTTTGTTACAATTCCCCAAATAACAAAATCGTTGTCTTCTGTAATTTTTATGATGGGATAATCTGGGTTTTCTGGTTGTAACCAAACCTCATTTTTTTCTACTCGCAAACGTTTTACAGTAAACTCGCCATCTAAAAAGCAAACCGCAATTTTATTGTTGGCAGGTTCTAAACTTCTATCAATAACCAATAAATCGTTATCATCTAAACCAGCATTAATCATAGATTGGCCTTTTACTTTTGCAAAAAAAGTAGCGTCTTTATTGCTAATTAATTCATCATCTAAAGAAATTCTAGTTTCTCTAAAATCATCTGCAGGCGATGGAAAACCAGCAGAGATACCAGTGTCTACAAAAATAGCACCGTTGCCAGAAGAAGCTTTTGGCGAAAAAAATGTAAGATTTTTAGATGTAATCATATCAATGCAAATTACAATTTTAATTAAAATAAAAGAGATTATAAAACTTAAAATATAGTTTTACAATCATTACAAATGTATCTTGTTTTTTCAAAGAAAGGAAACAACATGTAAAAGATATTTTTTCTTTGAATAGGAGCAATTAAAATTCTATTCGATTTGCATTTTACACAATTAATTTGATTACCATCTTTATCTTTTTGATACGTTCTAATGTTATTGTAGATAACAACCGCTTTTTCAAAATCGTTTTTATGAACTAATAATTTTACACCACCAATAGCATTGCTAATTAAAGGATCTGTATCTATTGTTTTTTCATCCATCAACATCGTTTTACAACCTTCAGAATCTAATTTAGATTTTGTAACATGTGCTTCTGTAGAATAGTCAAAAACTGCTAAAAGAGTATAATTATCATTCATAAAAAAAAATTATTTAGCTGCTTTTATAATTAAAACATCGTTAATATTTGTGGTGTATTTAGGTGATAATCTTTCTTGACGCATTTTCCAAGTACGTTTTAAATCTTGATTGGCTAATTTAATTTTGTCTGCTTTAAATTTACGATTTAAATGATCTATAGCAGCCATTAAAGGTTTGTGTTTAGGGTTTTCGGTAGAAAATAAATTTAACTGAAAATTATCATTGGGCACTAAACCAGTAACAATTACACCCGCTCTTTTGTATTTAATACCAGATTTAAAAATACTTTTTACAGCTTCTACCGCAGCTTTAGCAATAGTTAACGTAGAATCTGTTGGATAAGAAAAAACCACTGTTTTGCTTTCTCTATGTTGTTGTAAATCTTTTTGATGCCGATCGCTAGAAAGTTGTACAATAACCATATGACAACTCGATTTTTGATGACGTAATTTCTCTGCACAACTTGCTGCAAAGGTAGAAATACGTTCTTTTATATTATCGATATCAGAATACGTGTATTCAAAACTACGTGTAGTTGCAATCATTTTTTTTGAGGAAACTTCTTCTAACGGAATTTTAGAAATGCCTTGTAAATCTTTTTGCAAACGCCATTCTACAATAGAAAATTCTTTTAATACCCAATCACTTGGTAATTGTGTAAAATCATAAGCAGTTGTGCAACCTTTGGCTTCTAATCTGTTTTTTAAACGACGACCAATACCCCAAACATTGCCAATTTTAGTCCATTTTAATGCTTTAATTCTGTTTTCTTCGCAATCAATAATACAAATTCCTTTAGATTGCTTTATGTTAGAACGTGCAATTTTATTGGCAACTTTACTCAGTGCTTTTGTAGGTGCAATTCCAACACAAGTTGGTATGCCTGTCCATTTTAAAATTCGGCTTCTAATTTTTGTCGCATACTCTTCAAGATTATAGTTTTCAAAACCTTTTAGTTGTAAAAAAGATTCGTCTATAGAATATACTTCTATATCTGGCGAAAAATCAGCCAAAATATTCATTACTCTGGCGCTCATGTCTCCATATAAAGGATAATTAGACGACAAAACAGTAATGTTTTTTTCTTTACAAAATTGGTCCCATTTAAAAATTGGCGCACCAAAAGGTAATTTTAATTTTTTAGCTTCATCACTCATAGAAATTACGCAACCATCATTATTGCTTAAAATAGCAACGGGTTTTCCTTGCAAATTTGGATTAAAAACCCTTTCGCAAGAAGCATAAAAATTATTACAATCTATAAGTGCAAACATGCTATAAAAGTACCTAAAAATAGGATGCAAAATTAAGTTGTTAATATCTTAATTTGCTACAAGAAGTAAATATTGATTATCTAATTTAAAGATAATTTACTGTAAGCATCTTTTAATTTAGTAATTACAAGCTCAATTTCTTCTTCTTTAAGATGGCCAAAACCAAAACGAATGGCACACGTGTTTTTGTCTTGATACAAAATGGTTTTTGGTAAAAATAAATCGTTTTTTTCGGTTTCTTCTGCTAGTTTTACTAAAGATATTTGTTCTTTAAATTCTAACCAAATTGCCAATCCGCCAGAAGGAATTTTCCATTGTGCAATTTTAGAAAAATGAGTTGTTAAAAGAGAGCATAGGTAATCTCGTCTTTGTTTATAAACAACCACATTTTTTTTTATTAAACGATGAATTTCACCTTCATAAATTAATTCTGATATTATTTGTTGCTGAATTAAATCGCCTTGGGCGTCTAATAATTGTAAGTAATTTTTAGCTTCAGAAATTACATTTTCAGGAGCAATCACAAATCCTGATTGAAAACTAGGAAACAAAGATTGTCCTAATTTTCCTAAATAAATAACCATTCCATTAGCATCTGCACTTGCCATTGGTAACATAGCAGAACCTTCGTACTGAAAATCATAATCGTAATCATCTTCAATAATAGCAAATTTGTATTCTTTTGCCAATTGTAATAATTGTAATCTGCGCTCTGCACTTAAAGTAGTCGTTGTTGGGTAATCTCTGTGTGCAGAAATATAAACACATCTAATACTTTTTTTGATAAAATGTTTTTTTATGTAATCAACATCTAAACCATCAGTATCTACAGGAATTGTTTTAATATTTGCGCCTGCTTGCTGAAAAATCATATTGGCAACATAATTACTTAAATTACCCACTAAAACAACATCGTTTTGTTGTATTAATAGTTGCGAAACAATGTACAAACTCATTTCTGTACTACGTGTGCTTACAACATTTTTTGGGTTGATGTAAAAACCTCTTGTTGCGTTTAAATAATTACACAATTGTGTTTGAAACAAAGAATAAGAAAACTCATTAGGACTGTTCCATTTTTTTATCAAAGTTTTGCGTTTCATGGCAGCGCTGTACCATCTTGTAAATTGATGAACCGGATGCAAACGCAAATCTGGCTTACCATCATTAATTGTATATTTTGCTTGGGTTAATTGTTTTGTTGATGCTAAATGAAACGAATTTTGAAAAGGAAATCCAGTTGTTTTTGCTGTTTTATATGCTTGATGAATTTGTTGCGAAGGTGCTTTTATTTTTGACGGTTTTAACTTTGGCTCTAACACAAAAGTTCCTTTATTAGGTATAATTTCTACCCAACCTTGAGATGCTAATTCTTCGTAAATGGCAACGGCAGTATTTCTATGAATTTTTAAAATTTGGCTTAAACTCCTCGTACCAGGTAAAGTAGTGCCTTTGGTTAAGTAATTGCGCTGTATAGCATTGATAATTTGTTGCGCAACTTGTATGTAAACTGGTTGAGGTTGATTTTTATCAAAATCAATAATTTGTTTAAATAACGCACCAACCGGACTATCTTTCATTTTAAAACTGGACTATTTTAATCGTCCGGAAAGTTACGAGTTTTGCAGCATATTAAAATCAATATTTATGAAAATTAAAATTACCTTAGTAATTGTTTTGTTTTTGTCTGTTTTACAAGTAAAAGCACAAGAAAATACGGTAAAAAGAGATACTTTAAAAGAAGTCGTTATTACTACAAATAGAATAGATTTACCTTTTAAAGAAAATTCTAGAACTATAAACGTTATTACATCCGAAGTTATAAAAAATAGCGCAGCAACAAACGTTGCAGATTTGTTACAGCAAGTTGCTGGTGTAGATATTAGAAGAAGAGGTACTGCTGGTAGCCAAGCAGATTTATACATTAGAGGTGGTGGTTTTGATCAAACATTATTGTTAATTGATGGTATTAAAATGGATGATGCACAAACAGGGCATCATACATTAAATGCTGCTTTACCTATTGAAGTTATAGAAAGAATAGAAGTTATTAAAGGTCCTGCAGCAAGAGTTTTTGGTCAGAATGCATTTACAGGAGCAATTAATATTGTAACAAAAAAAACATTAAAAAACGTAGCTTCTGTTAATGTAGAAACGGGTTCTTTTGGTCAATTAAATGGTTCTGTAACTGTTGGTAAAGAGTTTGAAAACTCATCTATAATTGCACATGTTGGTGCGCTAACATCAGATGGATATAGAGAAAATTCTGACTACAATAATTACAATTATTTCTTAAAAGGAGTTTTTAACAAAAAGAAGCAACCTATAGAGGTTTTAGCTACTTTTTTCGATAAAAAGTTTGGTGCAGAAAACTTTTACACAACTAACGAAACGTTTCATGAGTACGAAGAAACTCAAAATAGTGTAATAGGAGTTTCTACTACTTTTAAAACAGAAAAATTAAAAATTACACCAAGAGTTTATTGGAGAAGAGGACAAGATATTTTTCTTTTAAGAAGAGATGACCCTAGTTTTTACAGAAATTTACACATTACCAATAAAGTTGGGGTAGAAACAAATGCAGCATATACATCTAAAGCAGGTATTACAGGTTTTGGGTTCGATGTTTCTAGAGTTTCTATTAGTAGTACTAATTTAGGTGATAGAAATAGAATTATGGCAAATTTGTTTTTAGAACATCGTTTTAAACTGGCAAATGATAAATTAGATATTACACCAGGTATTGCAGTTACGTATTTTTCTGATTTTAAATTCCATGCTTTTCCAGGGTTAGATTTAGGTTATAAAATAACAGATAAATTAAAAGCGTATGGAAACATTGGTTACACGTACAGAATACCAACCTATACAGATTTATTTTATAGTGATCCGGCAACAGTAGGTAACCCAAACTTAGATCCAGAAGAAGCATTTGCCCAAGAAATAGGTTTTAAATTTGATGACGCTCAATTTTCTACATCGATAGCTTTTTTTAACAGAGATTCTGATAATTTAATAGATTATGTAAGAGAAAACTCTGATGATGCTTTGTTTACAGCAACAAATATTGCAGAAGTAAATACGCAAGGTTTTGAGTTTAATGCGTCTTATAATTTTAAAATAAAAGGATTTAACCAAACAATAACAACAGGTTATACTTTTTTAGAGGATGATATTTTAGATCAAAATAAAGATTTATCTCGTTACTCTTTAAATACCCTAAAACACCATTTTACAACACGTTTTTCATCAAAATTATTTAAAAATGTGAGTCAGAATATTATTTACAAACATGCAGAAAGAACCGTTGGTACAAGTTATAATGTTTGGGATGCTTCTGTAATTGTAGATGTAAATAAAGTAAGTTTTACAATTACTGCAAATAATATTTTTAATGCAGATTATATAGAATCTGGCTTTGTGCCAATGCCACCGAGTAACGTTTTATTTGGTTTACGTTACAATTTTTAAAGGAATTAATTTCCCGTTTTTTTTAAGCCTTGATATATTTATTTATGTCAAGGCTTTTTATATTTCTCGTAATTATTTATCTGTTAAAAAATGAGTAAATGAAAATATTTAAATCTTCAGAGAACTATTTCTTAGAAAGAAATAATCACAAATTTTAGAATCAAAAGATTCTGAGTTTTGAGGCTTTGTACGAAAAAAGAAAATGTTTAAAATGTAAAATTAAACGGAATGAAATTGTTAAACGAAAAGTATAATTATAAAATTAATGATTATTTTAGCGAAAACCATTCGGATACGCTGTCTTTGGATAGAAACTTATTCTGATTTATAAAATAAAAAATGCAACATAAATTTCAATATTTACTTTTTTCAATACTAATACTTACACAAGTTACGTTATCCTACGGACAAAAAAATAAACCAACTACTGGTCCGGTTTTTGATACTATTGGAGCTGTATTCTCCATTGATAATTTGGATTTTATACCAGATCCTTCTCAAGAATTAAAAGCTATTTTTGATGTTGATAGAAAACAAACAAACCCAAGTAAAATAAACTCTATTATTTCTAGCTTACACCGTTATTACAATATGCATGTACGCTATGGAATTCCCAAAAATAAAATTCGTTTAGCTCTTGTTTTACATGGAAGTTCTACAAAAGATGCTCTGTCATCATCTGTTTACAAAGAAAAATTTAAAGTAGATAACCCAAATAAGAACTTAATAAAATCTCTTTCGGATGCAGGTGTCGAAGTGTTTTTATGTGGACAATCGATGTCATATAGCGGATACAATAAAGCAGATTTGTTACCCGAAGTTAAAGTGGCTTTATCTGCTATGAGTGTGTTGACTGTATATCAAATGAAAAATTATTCGCTAATTAAATTCTAACATAGTATCTAATAATAACTTTACTCGATAAAATTTACAGTTTATACTTTACTTTAATTTCAAAATATCTTAAAATTTAATCGTTAGGACAAAAATCTAAACGAACTAACGCTGAGTGTAAAGTTACTAAACAAAAAGAATTTTTAAATTTTTTTCTAAGTAATTTAGATTAAATGTAACAAAACTTGTTTTTTAACTACTAATTAGTAGAAACTCATCCAAACTTTAATACTTCTATATTATTATTTCTAGAGTTAATAAATAATTATTAAAGCTAAAAATCAACAAAAAGAGCGCTCTTTAAAAGTTGGTTTTAACATTAGTGAGTATCTTTTTATTTGACAAAATAAATCACTTTATTCAGTCAAAAAATATTTATATTTAATCACTTTAAAATTAATTGTTTATGATGGAATGGTATTTAGAATTATCCTCTTTTGAAAAAACATATTGGATAGTTACAGGGATTTCTACATTGTTCTTTTTATTTGTTTTGATAAGTACTTTTATTGGAGCTGATACAGATGATATTGGTGATGTAGATGTAGAAATTGAGGCAGATACAGGTGTTGGTTTTCAGTTTTTTACTTTTAAAAATTTAGTAGCCTTTTTTACTATTTTTGGTTGGATCGGACTTGCAAGTTTAGAAGCAGGTAACTCTAAAACAACAACTATTATAATTTCAATTTTTTGTGGTTTGTTAATGATGTTTGTAATGGCAGCTATGTTTTATTACATCAGTAAATTAACTTCTAGCGGAACGTTAAAAATGCAAAATGCTTTAAATGCTATTGGAGAAGTGTATTTAACAGTTGGTGCAAATAGATCTAAAATTGGGAAAGTACAGGTAAAAATACAAGGTGCTTTAAGAGAATTAGAAGCTTTAACAGATTATAAAGAAGATTTAAAACAAGGAAATGTTATAAAAGTGATTGATGTAACAAATAATGGAATTTTAATAATAGAACCTCAAAAATAAAACAAATGCTAAATTTAATAATATTACAAAATAACCCATTTGCGGGTTTAATAGGTATAGGAGTTGCAATTCTATTTGTTTTTATACTATTAGTTGCAATGATAAAACGCTACAAAAGATGTCCTTCGGATAGAATTTTGGTAGTGTATGGTAAAGTTGGTGGTGGTGAATCTGCTAAATGTATTCATGGTGGAGCTGCATTTATTTTGCCTGTAATTCAAGATTATGAGTTTTTAGATTTAACGCCAATGTCTATAGAAGTAAATTTGGTAAATGCTTTGTCAAAACAAAATATCCGTGTAAATGTACCAAGTAGATTTACAATTGGTGTTTCTACAGAACCGGGTATTATGCAAAATGCAGCAGAACGTTTATTAGGTTTAGGTTTGCCAGATATTCAAGAATTGGCAAAAGAGATTATTTTCGGTCAATTACGTTTGGTAGTTGCGTCTATGGATATTGAAGAAATTAATAATGATAGAGATAAATTTTTAACTAATATTTCTCAAAGTGTAGAAACCGAGTTAAAGAAAGTAGGTTTAAAGTTGATAAACGTAAATATTACAGATATTGTTGATGAATCTGGCTATATAGAAGCTTTGGGTAAAGAAGCGGCTGCACACGCAATTAACGCTGCAAGAAAATCTGTGGCAGAAAAAAATAGAGATGGTTCTATTGGTGAGGCTAACGCAGTACAAGATCAAAGAACACAAGTTGCCGCAGCAAATGCACAAGCAGTAGAAGGGGAAAATACAGCAAAAATTGCTGTAGCTAATTCAGACTCTTTACGTAGACAGAGAGAAGCAGAAGCAGAGCGTACTGCAATTGCATCAGAAAAAGTACAATCTGCAAATGCATTAAGAGAATCTTATGCAGCAGAACAAGAAGCAGAGTTGGCAAGGGCAGAAAGAGAACGTTCTTCTCAATTGGCAGATGTTATTGTACCAGCAGAAATAGACAAACGTAAAGTAGAAATTGATGCAGAGGCACAAGCAGAAAATATTAGAAGAATTGCAAAAGGAGAAGCAGATGCAATTTTATTTAAAGCCCAAGCAGAAGCACAAGGTTTATATGAGGTGTTAACAAAACAAGCAGCAGGTTTAGATGAAATTGTAAAAGCAGCAGGAAACGATTCTCAAAACGCAGCATTATTATTAATTGCAGATAAGTTACCAGAATTAGTTAAAACACAAGCAGAGGCTATTAAAAATATTAAAATTGATAAAGTAACTGTTTGGGAAAATGGTAGCAATAAAGATGGAAAAACATCTACATCTAACTTTATTTCTGGTATGTATAAAGCTGTACCTCCTTTACAAGAAATGTTTAATATGGCAGGTATGCAATTGCCAGATTATCTTAAAGGTAAAGAATTGTCAGGAGAAGAAATTATAGATTCTAAAGAAGCTAACAATAATTTGCCTTCTTAAAAAAGAAAAGATTTTTTTAAAAGAACCCAATATTTATAAGTTAAATATTGGGTTCTTTTTTTTAGATATAATTATTAAAAAAAATATTTAAACTGGTAATAAAGTTTGTTTGCTGTCTAAATCTATAGAATATATAGGTTGAAAAAATATTTATAAAAAAGTCTTAAAAAAATTTAAAAGTTGCTTTAAGAACAAAAAAAGTTGTTTTAAGAACAAAAAAATGAAAATAAACACATAAAACTTTGTTTTTTAGTAGATTAGCTGTGGGAATAAATATATAAATAATATGAAAGCTTGTCCGAAATGTAAATCTCCGGGAAGGGATAGAATAAGAAGAAAAGCAATTTTTAAACTAATTCCGGGAACAAAAGCTTATACCTGTAATCAATGTAATACAAGGTATGTCTGGTTTTCTTTTGTAAATCAATCGTTTAGGGTTTGAGTTATGAAAACCTTCGAAACTTTTGTTTCGAAGGCTTTTATAATTTTTTTATTAAAAGGTTATTTATTATTTAAATAACCTAAAAATATCATTACCATTAGCAAAAAGAAGTAAAGCTACTAAAATAATAAAACCAGTTACTTGTGCATATTCTAAGAATTTGTCACCTGGTTTTTTACCTGTAATCATTTCCCATAGAGTAAAAACTACATGTCCTCCATCTAAAGCAGGTATTGGTAAAAGGTTCATAAAACCTAGCATTATAGATAAAAATGCTGTAATGTTCCAAAAAGATTCTGCGCTCCATTCATCAGGAAAAATACTTCCAATAGAAATAAAACCACCTAAACCTTTGTAGGCGCCTGTGCTTGGGTTAAAAATTTTCTTTAATTGTTTAATGTAATCTGTAAGTGTTTTCCAAGATTTGTTAAAACCAGCAGGAATTGCTTCTGCAAAAGAATATTCAATTTCTGCTAAGTTGTAATAACCTAATTTTTCTAAATCTTTAAAAGACAGTTGCCCTAGAGCAACACCTAATTTTCCGTCTTCTGTAACTTTTACAGCAACTTCTTTTGTTTCAATACCTCTTTTAACTGTTATAGAAATATCTTTATTTTTAAACTTATCTAACTCTGTTTGTGCTTCATCAAAGTATTTTATTGCTTTGCCATTAATTGCAATTACAATATCTTTTACTTTTATATCAGAATTTATATTAGGAGAATCTTCTGAAACCGCCGCAATAGCAAACGGATATCTTGGTAGTAAAATTGCTCCGGCATCTTTACCTCTGTCTACTAATTGAGAAATAAAGTTTTCAGGAATTTCTTTATCTACAACTTCACCATTTCTTTCTATCTGAAAATCGTTACCGTTTACAAAACCTAAAGTTAATTCAGAGAATTTTTTAATTTTCTCGCCATCAATTGTTAATATTTTATCACCAGTTTCTAAACCTAAATTCATAGCTAAAGAATCTTGTACCCAAACACCGTCTTTTACATTTTCGTTTGGTAAAAATTTTTCTCCATAAGTGTACATTAACATTATGTATATAAAAATTCCTAGTACAAAATTTACAAAAACCCCACCTAACATAATAATTAAACGTTGCCAAGCTGGTTTAGATCTAAATTCCCAAGGTTGTGGTGGTAAAGCCATTTGTTCGGTATCCATGCTTTCATCAATCATACCAGATATTTTTACATATCCACCTAAAGGAATCCAACCAATACCATAAACGGTTTCGCCAATTTTTTTCTTAAAAATAGAAAATTTATAATCAAAAAATAAGTAGAACTTTTCTACTCTAGTTTTAAATAATTTTGCGGGGATAAAGTGCCCTAATTCGTGCAATACAATTAATAAAGATAAACTTAAAATAAATTGCGATGCTTTTATTAATATTTCCATTCAGCGTTAAATCATAATTATAATAAAGGCAAATGTACGTTTTTAAAGAGAGTATAAAAAGAACTGAAAGAACTTGATTTTTAATTTAACAAAGATTTTACAAAGTATTTGTTTTTGTTTGTTTTTATGTAGAGGTTTTAAGTCGTAAATTTGTACGTAAAATTAATTTATGGAATTTAATTTCTTTAAAAAGTCGTTACCTACACTTATTTTTTTTATTGTTTTTTCTGCTGTTTCTCTTCCTGTTTTTTATCATTTATTAAAGGTAGACAATCGTCTTAAAATTTATAATCCTACAGATGTAAACCCAAGATTGGTAGATGATAGTATGTTGCACATTCAAAAAAATCATACCATTGCAGATTTTGAATTGATGAATCAAAACGGAGAAATCATCACAAATAATAATTATAAAGATAAGATTTATGTAGCAGATTTTTTCTTTACTCGTTGCCAAACAATTTGTATTGCAATGGCTTATAATATGAATGAGTTGCAAGAATATTACAAAGATGATGATGATATTATGTTTCTTTCTCATTCTGTTACTCCTGTAATAGACAGTGTTTCCGTTTTAAAAGAATACGCAGAAAGAAAAGGTGTTATTGATGGAAAATGGAATGTAACAACCGGAAGTAAAAAGCATATTTACGAGTTGGCAAGAAAAAGTTACTTTGCTGTTTTAGATGAAGGAAATGGAGATGAGAATGATTTTATACATACAGAGCAATTTGTTTTGGTTGATAAAGAAAGACGCATTCGCGGATATTATGACGGAACAGAAAAGGAAGATATGGAAAAGTTAAAAGAAGATATTGTTCTGTTAAAAGAAGAATATGCTTCTAAATAAGTTGTTTAGAACGATTCTAAATTCTTATATTTGCATTCCAAATAAAATTCATTGAGTACAATAGCTACGTTACAAAAAGGAGAAATAGGTTATATTTCTGAAGAATCGTTAGATTTTATTCCTTTAAAATTATTAGAAATGGGTTGTTTGCCTGGTGCAGAAGTGCAATTGGTACAAATTGCGCCATTAAAAGATCCTCTTTACATCTGTGTAAATGGCAGTCATTTGGCAATTAGAAAAGAAACTGCATCTCAAATAAAAATACTTAAAGTAAGTTTATAGTATGTCTAAAAATGATATAAAAGTTGCTTTAATAGGTAACCCCAATACAGGAAAAACTTCATTATTTAATCAGCTTACAGGTTTAAATCAAAAAGTTGGTAATTATCCAGGAATTACTGTAGACAAAAAAGAAGGTAAAAGTAAACTGTCTGAAACACAAAATGCAATTATTACAGATTTACCAGGAACTTATAGTATAAATCCTACTTCTATAGATGAAAGTATTGTTTTAAAAACTTTATTAAAAAAGGATATAAAAGAGTCGCCAGATGTAATTTTGGTGGTTGCAGATGTAGAAAATTTAAAAAGAAATTTACTGTTATTTTCACAAATTAAAGATTTAGAAATCCCGACAGTTTTGGCAATCAATATGGTTGATCAAATGAGTAGAAAAGGAATTTCTATAGATTTATCTTTATTAAAAGAAGAATTAAATACAGAAGTTGTTTTAATAAGTGCAAGAAAAAACGAAGGTATAAATGATGTAAAAGAAGCTATAATTCGTTGTCATGTTGCAGCAAAAGCATCACCACTTTGTGGGATAAATCATCAAATAGACCCAGATTATTTTGATAAATTAAAAGAAATTAGTCCTAATTTTTCTATGTATGAATTATGGTTGATGGTTACTCAAAATAATTATCCAGAAGAAATTTCATCAGAAGAAAAACAAAAATTACTAGACTTTAAAAAAGATATTACTAAACTTAAAAAATATCAGCATAAAGAAACTATTTACAGATATCAAGAAATTAATAAAATTCTTAAAAAAACATATATTGTAGATAAAAGTAAAGCAAAAGATTTACGTAGTAAATTAGATAGGTTTTTTACGCATAAAGTTTTTGGTTATGTTTTTTTCGTGATTTTGTTATTAGTTATCTTCCAATCTATTTTCGATTGGGCTTCTATTCCAATGGATTTTATTGATGCAATGTTTGCAGAAATTGCAGACTTTACAAAAGATAATTTACCAGAAGGAGTTTTAACAGATTTATTGACAGAAGGAATTATACCAGGTATTGGCGGGGTTATTATATTTATACCTCAAATTGCCATTCTTTTCTTATTTATAGCCATTTTAGAAGAAACCGGTTACATGAGTCGTGTCGTGTTTTTAATGGATAAAATTATGCGACGTTTTGGTATGAATGGTAAAAGTATTATTCCTTTAATTTCTGGTACAGCTTGTGCAATACCTGCAATTATGGCTACTAGAACCATTTCTAGTTGGAAAGAAAGATTAATTACCATTTTAGTAACACCTTTTACCACTTGTTCTGCGCGTTTGCCAGTTTATGCAATTCTAATTGCGTTGGTTATTCCAGATAAAAAAGTATTTGGTTTTTTAAATTTACAAGGTTTAGTATTATTGGCTTTGTATGCTTTAGGTTTTGCATCTGCAGTTTTAGCAGCATACATTTTACATAAGACATTAGATGTAAAATCGAAATCTTTTTTTGTGGTAGAAATGCCAAATTATAAATTACCATCTATAAAAAATGTATTTTATGAAGTTGTGGAAAAAACAAAAGCATTTGTTTTTGGTGCAGGTAAAATAATTTTAGCGTTATCTATTGTTTTGTGGTTTTTAGCCTCTAACGGAGGAGAAAAGTATAATAATGCAGAAAAATATGTTACAGAAAATTTTGTTAATCAGGGTTTAAGTGATGATGAAATCCAACAAAAAATAGCATCTGTAAAATTAGAAAACTCATACATAGGTGTTCTAGGAAAATCTATAGAACCAGTTATAAAGCCTTTGGGTTATGATTGGAAAATAGGAATTGCTTTAATTACCTCTTTTGCAGCAAGAGAAGTTTTTGTTGGTACTTTAGCAACTATTTATAGTGTAGAAGCAGATGATGAAGATACAACTACAATTAAACAAAAAATGTCTTCAGAAATTAATCCCGAAACAGGAAATAAACGTTTTAATTTTCCTGTAGGTATGTCTTTAATGGTTTTTTATGCATTTGCAATGCAATGTATGGCAACATTGGCTATTGTAAAAAGAGAAACTAAAAGTTGGAAATGGCCTTTAATTCAATTATTTGGTTTGGCTTTGTTAGCTTATGTTTCTTCATTTATAACTTATCAAATTCTTAGTTAATGCAACAAATAATTGTTTATATAATTCTTTTTTTTGCTGTTGCTTTTTTAATTAAAAAATATTTTTTTAAATCAAAGAAAAAAGGCAATTGTGGCACGGATTGTGATTGTCATTAATTAATTATTTAATAGAAAATTAGAACAATTAAAGTGTAAGGTTTTATATTTTATAAGACCTAATAGACTTAAATAATAAAATTAATTAAAAATAAAATGAAAAAATCAATCTTAACCTTTGCAATTTTTGCGATCACATTAATGTTTAGTTCAGAATTTTCTGCACAGAAATTTCCTAAATTAGATGTAAGTCCTATGGATGTGGCATCTTATCCAACAAGTTATAAAGAGGCTAATAAAATTGTAAAAGTAATTTACAGTAGACCTCAATTAAAAGGTAGAGATTTAGAAAAATTAGCTCCAAAAGATAAAGTTTGGAGAACTGGAGCAAATGAAGCAACTGAGATCTATTTTTATAAAGATGTAACATTTGGTGGTAAAAAAGTAAAAGCAGGAAGATATACGATGTTTTCTATACCTTCTGATAACGAATGGACAATAATTTTAAGTACAGCAAAAAATGTTTGGGGTTCTTATTTTTATAAAGAAGAAGAAGATGTAGTTAGAGTTAATGCAGAAGTTTCTAACTCTAAAGATGTTATAGAAGCTTTTTCTGTTGTTTTAGAAGGAGAATCTAATAAAATTGAAATGTTTATGGGATGGGGAAACACAATAGTTTCTTTACCAATAGAATTTTAAAATATTATATATTTATTAAAAAAAGCGTAAACAAAGTTTACGCTTTTTTTAATGCTTAAAAACACCATTTTGAGCAAGTTGATTTTTACTTTAATCTTCTAAAGAATAAACGTAAATTTGTTGCTTAAATTAAAGAAATTAGAATGCAATATAATCACCTAGAGATAGAAAAGAAATGGCAAAAATTTTGGGCAGAAAACCAAACTTTTAAAGCTAGTAATCAATCTGATAAACCTAAGTACTATGTGTTAGATATGTTTCCTTACCCATCAGGAGCAGGTTTACACGTTGGGCATCCTTTAGGGTATATTGCAAGTGATATTTATGCGCGTTACAAACGTCATAAAGGTTTTAATGTATTGCACCCGCAAGGTTATGATTCTTTTGGGTTACCAGCAGAACAATATGCAATACAAACAGGGCAACATCCTGCAAAAACTACAGAAGTTAACATTGCTACATACAGAAAACAATTAGATAAAATTGGTTTTTCTTTTGATTGGAGCAAAGAAGTTAGAACATCTAGTCCAGAATATTATAAATGGACACAATGGATTTTTATCCAACTTTTTAATTCTTGGTACAATATAAATACAGATAAAGCAGAAGATATTTCTACTTTAATTTCAATTTTTGAAAATGAAGGAAATACAACAGTAAAGGCTGTTTGTGATGAAGAAATTATTGCTTTTTCTGCAGAAGAATGGAAAGCTTTTTCATCAACCCAAAAAGAAGAAATTCTACTACAATATAGACTAACTTTTTTATCGGATACAGAAGTAAATTGGTGCCCTGCTTTAGGAACCGTTTTGGCTAATGATGAAATTGTAAACGGAGTTTCTGAACGTGGAGGACATCCTGTTGTTCGTAAAAAAATGACACAATGGTCTATGCGAATTTCTGCATACGCACAACGTTTATTAGATGGTTTACAAAAAATAGATTGGCCACAACCTTTAAAAGATTCTCAAACAAATTGGATTGGTCGCTCTCAAGGAGCAATGGTTTCTTTTAATGTTGATGGACATGATGCTAAAATAGATGTGTTTACAACAAGGCCAGATACAATTTTTGGAGTTAGTTTTATGACATTAGCGCCAGAACATGAGTTAGTATCACAAATCGTGACAGATGACCAAAGAAAAATAGTAGAAGAATATCAGCAAGCTACAGCTAAACGTTCTGAACGTGATAGAATGGCTGATGTAAAAACCATTTCTGGTGCTTTTACAGGTGCTTATGCAATTCATCCTTTCTCTGGAGAAAAGATTCAAATTTGGATTGGAGATTATGTTTTAGCAAGTTACGGAACCGGAGCAGTTATGGCGGTTCCTTGTGGAGATCAACGTGATTATGATTTTGCAAAACATTTTGGAATCGAAATTCCAAATATTTTTGAAGGTGTAGATATTTCTGAAGCTGCACATGCAGATAAAGAAGGAACTGTTATTGCGAATTCAGACTTTTTAACGGGATTAAAATATAAAAAAGCATTAAAATTATCCATTTATGAAATGGAAAAACGTGGCTTTGGTTACGGAAAAATAAATTACCGTTTGCGTGACGCTGTTTTTAGTAGACAACGTTATTGGGGAGAACCATTTCCTGTATATTACAAAGAGGGAATGCCGCAAATGATTGATGCAGAATACTTGCCAATTGTATTGCCAGAAGTAGAAAAATATTTGCCAACTGAAGATGGAAAACCACCTTTAGGAAATGCAGAAGTTTGGGCTTGGGATACAGTTAACAATAAAGTTGTTTCTAATGATTTAATAGATAACAAAACTGTATTTCCTTTAGAGTTAAACACTATGCCTGGTTGGGCTGGTTCTTCTTGGTATTTTAATAGATATATGGATGCTAAAAATTCTGAAGAATTTGCAAGCAAAGAAGCCTTAAATTATTGGAAAGAAATAGATTTATACATTGGTGGTTCTGAGCATGCAACAGGGCATTTATTATATGCGCGTTTCTGGCAAAAATTCTTATTTGATAAAAACATTGTTCCTGTTGATGAGTTTGCAAAGAAACTAATAAATCAAGGAATGATTTTAGGAACATCTGCTTTTGTTTATAAAGCAACATTTTTTGTTAAAAATGGATGTGCTATAGATAAATCTAACGATGATGTTATAGAAAATATACCAACAATATTTGTTTCTAAAAATTTATTTAATTCTGATGATGAATTTGAAACAGTTGTTAAAAATTATTTATTAGATAAAAAATTATTGAATCCTAATTTTGCAGACTTAGTAATGATTACTAAATCTGAAATTCATGCAGATGTTTCTTTGGTAAATGCCTCAGATGAATTAGATATAGAAGGGTTTAAAAATCATGCATTAAATGCAGATTATAAAAATGCTGAATTTATTTTAGAAGAAGGTGTCTATAAAGTAGGGCGCGAAGTCGAAAAAATGTCTAAATCTAAATACAATGTGGTAAATCCGGATGCTATTTGCGAAGAATATGGTGCAGATAGTTTACGTTTATTCGAAATGTTTTTAGGACCTTTGGAACAAGCAAAACCTTGGAAAACTTCTGGTATTTCTGGAGTTTCATCATTCTTAAAAAAATTATGGAAACTGTATTTTAACGGAGATAAATTTGAAGTTTCTGATGCAGAACCAACTAAAGATGAGTTAAAAGCATTACACAAAACCATTAAAAAAGTAGAAGCAGATATAGAAAACTTTTCTTTTAACACATCGGTTTCTACGTTTATGATTGCTGTAAACGAGTTAACTTCTTTAAAATGTAATAAACGTGCTATTTTAGAGCCTTTAGCTATTTTAGTTTCTCCTTATGCACCACATATTGCAGAAGAATTATGGAGTTTGTTGGGTAATACAGCATCTATTTCTACAGCAAGTTTCCCTATTTTTGAACCTAAACATTTGGTAGAAAGTGCTAAGAATTATCCAATTTCTTTTAACGGAAAAATGCGTTTTACTTTAGAACTTCCTTTAGATTTATCAAAAGAAGAAATAGAAAAAACCGTAATGGCACATGAGAAAACAATTGCTCAATTAGATGGTAGAACTCCTAAAAAGGTAATTATTGTTCCTGGTAAAATTGTAAACATAGTTGGTTAAAAAAAGTTAAACTCTTTTTTAACTTTAATGTTAATGTAAAAATAAACTTAAAAGTCATTACAGTAGTTGTAGTGGCTTTTTTATTTGGCTATCTTTAAATTATTTAAAATTTATAATTATGAATATAAAAACTTTTATTTTAATTGCCTTTGTTGGAATGCTTTTTGTTAGTTGTAAAAAAGAAATTTCTACCAAAGATTATATGGTTGATACTTGGCAAACAACTTATTTAAAATTAGAAATGAATACTTTTAAGAAATCAGATTCGTTAAGTATTTATGAAGATAAATTTGAAGAAGGAACAGAACAAATAGCACAATCTAAATATAATGATGACGGAACTTTTTCTGCATGGTTTGTAAACAAAAAAGGAGAACATTTTTTAAATACAGACGGAACTTGGAAGGTTGAGGAAGACTCGCTTTTTGTTGCTTTCTTTTATGCAGGTAGAGATATGAAAGTGTCTTATCATATAACAAAAACCGATGAAGGTTTTATAGGTAAAAGTAAATATGATTGGGATGAAGATGGAGATTTTGATGATCTTTTAACAATGAAAACAAAAAGAATAAAAGAAGAATAATTTTGATAAATTTTAATAAGATTTCTTTAAGAATACGTATTTTCTTATCAATGATAGTGTTGGTGTTGTTGGCATCAATTTTAATATTGGTAGTAACTGTTTATCAATATGATGAGCAAACAAAAGATTACAATATTCAACGTTTTGAAAGAAAAGAAGCAACAGCAAAAGAAACTATAGAATTAGAATTAAAAAACAAGACAACTTATCCTGTAAATACGCAAAATTTATCTAAAATTTTTAAAGAACGTATTTATGAAATTTCATCAATCAATAAATTAAATATTTCTATTTACAATTTAGAAGGTAAATTATTAAAATCTTCTAAAGCAAATGCTTTCGAAAAAATAGAAGAAAACCCAATACCTGCCGTTTTATTAAAAGAATTAGCAGAAAACTCTAATCACAGAATATTAAAATCTGTAGAAGATAACAAAATAGGTTTTCAAACATCGTATTCTTATATACATGATCCAAAATATAAAAGAATCGGTATTTTAGAACTTCAGTTTACACAAGACAATTCAGAAATAGAAAAAGAGTTAGAAGAGTTTATCTCTAGATTGGCTTTAGTATATGTTTTAATGTTTATAATCGCTATTTCTTTAGCTTATTTTTTATCGAGTTACATAACTAGGTCTATAAAAACCATTTCTGATAAAATGGAGCAAACTCGTTTACATAAAAGAAACGAAAAGATTATTTTAAATAAAGCAAGTTCAGAAATTATGGTTTTGGTAGAAGCTTATAATAATATGATTGATGAGCTAGAAGAAAGTGTTGCCAAATTAGCCCAGACAGAAAGAGAACAGGCTTGGAGAGAAATGGCAAAACAAATTGCACATGAAATTAAAAACCCGCTAACACCAATGCGATTAACGGTTCAAAACTTTGAAAGAAAGTTTGATCCGTCTGATGATAATATAAAAGAAAAATTGGCAGAATATAGCCAAACATTAATTCAGCAAATAGATGTAATGAGTTCTATTGCGTCTGCATTTTCTGATTTTGCTAAAATGCCTACTCAAAAAAGAGAAGAGATAGAAATTATAAGTGTTGTAAAATTTGCTTTAGATATTTTTGCAGAAACTTATATAAAATACCTTCCATTAGAAGAAAAATTATGTGTTAATTTAGATAAAACACAATTAATTAGAATTGTAACTAATTTAGTTAAAAACGCAATTCAGGCAACAAATAAAGAAGAAAATCCACTTATAGAAGTAAAAGTTTTAGCAGAAAATAATAATGTAAAAATTATAGTTTCTGATAATGGAAAAGGAATACCAGATGATTTAATTGATTTAATATTTGAGCCTAAATTTACTACAAAATCTAGTGGTATGGGATTAGGTTTACCTATGATAAAAAATATTATAGAAGCTTACGGAGGTAATATTTCTTTTACATCTAAAGTAGGTATTGGTACCGTTTTTACTGTTGTTTTACCTAGAGATTAATTTAAAATTCTTAAGAGATGAATTACAAAAATATAATAGTTCAAAAAAAAGATAGTTTAGCACAAATTACAATTAACAGACCAAAAAAATTAAACGCATTAAATAAAATTACCATTAATGAGTTAAGTTTAGCTTTTAAAGAGCTAGAAGAAGACTCTAATATTAGGGTAATTATATTAACCGGTAGTGGAGAAAAAGCTTTTGTAGCTGGAGCAGATATTTCTGAATTTGCAGATTTTTCTGTAAAAGAAGGTACTTCTTTATCAAAATCTGGTCACGAAATACTGTTTGATTATGTAGAAAATTTGTCAACACCAGTTATTGCGGCAATTAATGGTTTTGCTTTAGGTGGCGGATTAGAATTGGCTATGTCTTGCCATTTTAGAATAGCATCAGATAATGCAAGAATGGGCTTACCAGAAGTTTCTTTAGGTGTTATACCTGGTTACGGAGGCACACAACGTTTACCTCAATTAGTTGGTAAGGGTAAAGCTATGGAAATGATTATGACTGCGGGTATGATTTCTGCTAAAGATGCAAAAGAATGTGGTTTAGTAAACCATATAACAACACAAGAAGAGTTATTGCCTTTTGCAGAAGGTTTAGCTATTAAGATTATGAAAAACTCTAAATTAGCTATAAGTGCAGCAATTAGAGCAGTAAATGCTAATTTTGAAGACGGAACAAACGGTTTTAATGTAGAAATAGATGAGTTTGGAGAATGTTTTGGTACAGAAGATTTTATAGAAGGAACTTCTGCTTTTTTAGAAAAAAGAAAACCAAACTTTAAATAAAGAGCATAAAAAAGCGAGTCTGGCATGACTCGCTTTTATTGTCAAACCTTAGCAGAAGTTTGACGAAACAATTAACTAAATTTTTATATTGTAAAGTCTTTATTATAAACTTTATTATCTGTATTAATAACTACTTGGTAGTCTCCTTTTTCTTTTTCAGACAATTTGTAAACTCTGTTTACAACTTCGTTTCCTTTTACTGTTTCAGAATGAATTAAATTACCTTTGTAATATAAGCTAATGTATAAAGGAGCTTTACTAAAGGCTATTTTAGAGATTAAAACTAAATTTTCTTCAGTTCTAATAACTGGTTTAAAGATTTTATTTTTATTAGTATCTAAAAAAGAAGCTTTACCGTTTTTTACTTCAAATTTTCTAACAACAGATTCAAAGTCTTTTTCTAATTGTGTAGTATATAAACCATCTTCTAAATTTGAAAAATCAAATGTTTGAGAATAGTTACCAGAATTTTTAATCTTTTCTTTATATACAACTAAGCCTTGCTCATCTTTTATAGTTAAGGCCTGACCTTTTTTTACAGATTTAAAAACAATCTTAACATTGTCATCTACATTATTATTTGCATAACCAATTAATGCGATAAACATTAATAATACTGTTAGGTTTTTTTTGATTGTTGTTTTCATCTTTATTGTATTTAATGATTAATAACACTGCAAAGATATAATCGAATTATAGTTTTAAATACATCAATATTGGTGTGTTTATGTTCTAAATTAACAGGTAGGGTAAATCTAATTTTTAACAAATGTTAAGATAGTATATATTTGTGGTAATTCTATTTACATATTGGCTTTACTTAAATATAGAGCATAAAAAAGCGAGTCTGGCATGACTCGCTTTTTACTGTCAAACCTTAGCAGAAGTTTGACAAAACAATTAACTAAATTTTTATATTGAAAAGTTTTTATTATAAACTTTATTATCTGTATTAATAACTACTTTATAGTCTCCTTTTTCTTGTTCTGATAATTTATAAACTCTGTTAACAATTTCATCTCCTTTTAAAGTTTCTGAGTGAATAAGGTCTCCTTTATAATATAAGCTAACATATACAGGAGCTTTATTAAAAGCTATTTTAGAAATTAAAACCAAGTTATCTTTAGTTCTTATGGTTGGTTTAAAGATTTTTTTCTTAGCATCATCTAAAAAAGAAACTTTACCATTTTTAATTTTAATTTTTTTAATGATAGATTCAGAATCTTTTTTTAATACTGTAGTATATAAACCATCTTCTAAATTTGTAAAATCAAATGTTTGAGCGTAGTTACCAGAATTTTTAATTTTTGCTTTATAAAGTATTTCTCCGTTTTCGTTTTGGATTGTTAAAGCTTGTCCTTTTTTTACAGATTTAAAAACAATCTTAACGTTATCATCTACATTATCATATGTAGCTATTTTGTTGTCCTTAGCGTAACCTATTAATGTTCCTAACATTAATGCTACTAATAAAATTTGTTTTGCTGTTTTCATATTCATCGTATTTAATGATTAATAACACTGCAAAGGTAAAATGGAAGTAAAGTTTTAAAAACATCAAAATTGGTACATTTGTGTATTAAATTAACAGTATGTTTTGTGTTGATGTTTTAGGGTTGGTAAAATAGAATATATTGTTGATAATTCTATTTACTTTTTATTTTAATACAGGGTAGATAAAGAGCATAAAAAAGCGAGTCTGGCATGACTCGCTTTTTATTGTCAAACCTTAGCAGAAGTTTGACGAAACAATTAACTAAATTTTTATATTGTAAAGTTTTTATTATAAACTTTATTATCTGTATTAATAACTACTTTATAGTCTCCTTTTTCAGTTTCAGATAATTTGTAAATTCTATTTACAATGCTATTACCTTTTAAAGTTTCAGAGTGAATTAAATCACCTTTATAATATAAGCTGATGTATAAAGGAGCTTTATTAAAAGCTATTTTAGAAATTAAAACTAAATTTTCTTCAGTTCTAATAACTGGTTTAAATATTTTGTTTTTATCATCATCTAAAAGAGCGTTATCTACATTAGTTTTAGATAAAATATTTTTTAAGCTATTAATGTTAAATAATATTTTAGAGTTATTGTTTGATTTATCAACGCCTCTTTTATAGATAGATAATCCGTTTTCGTTTTCTACAGTTAAAGTTTGTTTTTCTTTTATAGACTTAAACTCAACATTAACTCTTTTTTTATTTATAGGATTTGTAAGATCTTTATTTTCTGCATTAGTTATTAATGCTACAAACATTAATGCTACTAATAAAATTTGTTTTGTTGTTTTCATTTTTTTCTCATTTAATGATTAATAACACTGCAAAGGTATATTGGTATTAGAGTTATAAAAACATCAGAATTGGCAATAATATATTCTATTTTATCCCCTTTAAAATTAGAGATTTTAACAAGTGTTAATATGGTATATTTTGCTGTTAATTTTAATTAGTTTGGTACTTTTTTAAGTTTTTAGCAAAAAGAAAGCGAGTCTGGTATGACTCGCTTTTTTTATCAAACCTTAGCAGAAGTTTGATGAAACAATTAACTAAATTTTTATATTGTAAGATCTTTAGTGTAAACTTTGTTATCAGATTTAATAATAACTTGGTAGTCTCCTTTTTCAGTTTCAGATAATTTGTATACTCTGTTTACAAGACCATCTTTACTTTCTAAAGTTTCTGAATTAATTAAATTACCATTGTAATATAAGTCTATACTTAAAGGACTGTTATCAAGAGCTATTTTAGAAATTAAAACCATATTCTTTTCTGTTCTAACAATTGGTTTATAAATCTTTTTCTTGTTGCTTTCTAAAAATGTTGCTTTTCCGTTTTCAATTTTAATTTTGGTAACAACAGATTCAAAATCTTTTTCTAATTGTGTAGTATATAAACCGTCTTCTAAGTTTGTTAAATCAAAAGTTTTAGAATAATTTCCTGTATTTTTAATTTTCTCTTTATATACGGTTAACCCATTTTCATTTTCTATAGTTAAAGCTTGCCCTTTCTTTACAGATTTAAAAACAATTTTTACATTGTCATCTACATAATTACTAATTGTAGATTTTACGTTGTCTTTTGCGTAACCTATTAATGTTCCAAACATTAGCGCTACTACTAAACTTTTTTTAAATGTATTCTTCATAATCATATGTTATTTAATAATTAATAACACTGCAAATTTATGGCAGAAGTTTAGGTCTAAAAACATCAAAATTGGTATGTTTGTATGCTATTTTATCAGTTATATAAATGTTAAATTATTGTTTAGATAAAATAGTATATAATTTTGGTAATTTTATATAGCTTCTTACAATTAAGTGTTGTAATTTTGATTTAAATTTATATGATTATGATGAACGTTAAACCCACTCTAAAAAAAATTAGTCCAGACTTTGGTAGTTCTATACTAGTAAAAAAACATACAGAGTTCTTAAAGGAGATAAAAGCCTTTTGGCATTTTCATCCAGAAATAGAATTAATTTATGTAAATAAAGGAAAAGGAAAAAGACATATTGGTAACCATTTGTCTTATTTTAATAATAGTCAATTACTATTAATAGGTTCTAATCTGCCTCATAATGGTTTTACAGATAGACTTACCACTAATGGATCTGAATCTTTAATACAATTTAAACCAGATTTTTTAGGAAAAGATTTTTTTGATGCTCCAGAAATGAAACCTATTAGTATTTTATTTGAAAAAGCAAAGAAAGGAATTTTATTTGGTGTAAAAACAAAACAAAAATTAGGTCCTAAGATAGAGAGGATTTCAGAAAAATCTGGATTTAAACAAATTTTAATCCTTTTAGAAATTTTACACACACTTTCTAAATCAGAAGACTATACATTATTAAATGCAGATGGTTTTGCTTTTGAAACACAACCGCAAGACAGCAGTAAAATAGATATTATTTTTAAACATATTAACGAAAACTTTAATCAACACATAAGTTTAGATGAGATTGCAGGTTTAGTTAGTATGACTGTGCCGGCGTTTTGTAGGTTTTTTAAGAAAACAACTGGTAAAACATTTACAAAATTGGTAAATGAGTATAGAGTTGTACATGCAACAAAATTATTAACAGAAAGCCAAACAAGTATTACAGATATTTGTTTTGAATGTGGTTTTAATAATTTTTCTCACTTTAATAAATTATTTAAAGAGTTTACAGGTAAATCTGCTTCTAAATATAGAGGAGAAATGATAAACTTTGTACAACAACAATAAGAGTATACAGATATTTAAATGTTTGTGAACAGAATTAACAACTATTTAATTCCGTTCCATTCATCATAAAACTGATTTAGAAATCCCTCCATATATATATGTCTTTGTTCTGCTATTCTTTTACCAGAAGAAGTATTCATTTTATCTTTTAAAAGTAATAACTTTTCGTAAAAATGATTAATTGTTGGTGCTTTAGATGCTTTATATTCTTCTTTAGAGAGATTTAAATTAGGTAAAATTTCTGGGTTATATAAAGCTCTATTTTTAAAACCACCATAATTAAAGCAACGTGCAATACCAATTGCACCAATAGCATCTAATCTATCTGCATCTTGTACAACCTCTAACTCTTTAGAGGTAAATGTTTTTGCGTTTTTATCTAAAGAGTTTTTGTAAGATATATGTTTAATAATGTTGATAACATGTTTAATAACTAGATGATCTACCTTTTGAGATTTTAAAAACTTGCTGGCAATTTTAGGTCCAACAGTTTCGTCTCCGTCATAAAATTTAGGATCTGCAATATCGTGTAATAAAGCACCCAAAGAAACTACAAAAGCATCAACTTTTTCATTTTTAGAAATTAAAACAGCATTTTTAAAAACACGTTCTATATGAAACCAATCATGGCCACCTTCTGCATTTTCTAATTCTTTTTTTACAAAACTTATTGTATTTTCTATTATTTGCCCTTTATTCATATTACTTTCTAGTTTTTAGTTCTTTTTTTATGTTATTAATATCTAAATACATAAAAATAGACATTGGTATAAAAAATAAAGGCAAAAAAGTATGAAAAGAGATGCCGTTTTCTATTGTAGAAAAAATGGCCAGTATTATCATTAAAATAATTACTACTATTTTAATAATAAAAAATCTTTTCTGCTTTTTCAACTTTTTTAAAAGTTCTTCTTTAGTATAAGTAGAAAATTCTGATGCCATAATTTCTAAGTGTTTTTTAATAAAAAATCCACTCATAATTATAAGTGGATTTTTTTTTAATGTTTAAATGTCTAGCAAAATTCTTCGTAAGCTTGTGCTAAATTTTGCGCAATCATTTGTGCAGATCTACCTTCTATATGGTGGCGTTCTAACATATGTACTAAATTACCATCTTTAAATAATGCAATTGCAGGAGATGATGGAGGAAAAGGAACCATATATTCTCTAGCTTTTTGAGTAGACTCTTTTTCTACACCTGCAAAAACAGTAGTTAAGTTTGTTGGCGTTTTATCTGCTCCTAAAGAAGCTATTGCACCTGGTCTTGCAGTACCTGCAGCACAACCACAAACAGAGTTTACCATTACTAAAGTTGTTCCTTCTTTAGACATTGCGTTATCAACATCTTCACTTGTATATAATGCTTTAAAACCTGCGTTAATTAACTCATCACGCATTGGTTTTACTAATTCTTCTGGATACATATTTTCTAAATTTAAAATGCAAAGATAAGTATTTGTTTGTCAAAATTCAACATTCTTAAAATGCTAGTTTCAATAGAAATATCAATTAAATAAATGTGCTTAAAACATTAATAATCTTTTAATTTGGGCATGCCCATTTTTTATTAAAATTACGTTACACTTCATTTTAATAAAAAATCTTCAGGCTTTCCGCACTCGCTTTTTTTTCATTCTTCAAAAAAGAGCTCAAACAAATGCTTCAATCCTTCATGCAAAAGCATATTTGCCAATTTTATAAAATTTAAAACCGGTCCTTTTACAATTAAATAACTTTGTAACTTTACAGCTTCATAAAAAAATAAAAAATGGGAAGTTTTACAAAATGGTTAGGCGCAGGATTAGGATTTACTTTTGGAGGTCCAATAGGTGCAGCCATTGGTTTTGCATTAGGTAGTTTTGTAGACGGTTTTTCAGAAAAAGACTTGTTACAAGAACATAAAGAGTATCAAGAAAGAGTTAATACAAATAGAGGAAACCGAGCAAATACACAGTCTGGAGATTTTGAAATGAGTTTATTGGTCTTAGCATCAATAGTTATAAAATCAGACGGAAAAGTAGACAAAAGAGAACTAGATTTTGTTAGAAGTCAGTTTGTGGGTATGTATGGTAAAGAAAGAGCCAATAATGCTTTTAAACTTTTTAATGGAATTATAAAAAAGCAAGTGTCTGCAAGACAGGTTTGTATACAAATTAGACAAAATATGTCTCACGCTTCTCGTTTGCAATTAATTCATTTTTTGTTTGGTATTGCAAAAGCAGATGAATTTGTATCAGAATCAGAAATAGAAGAAATCAGAAAAATAGCAGGTTATTTATACATCAACCAAAGAGATTTTGAATCTATTAAGGCCATGTTTTATGATTCTTCAGAAAATGCTTATAAAATTTTAGAAATAACTAAAGCAGCTTCAGATTCAGAAGTAAAAACAGCTTACAGAAAAATGGTAAAAAAATACCATCCAGATAAGTTACAAGGTTTAGGAGAAGAGCATTTAAAAGGAGCAAAAGAAAAATTTCAAAGCATACAAACAGCCTACGAAAAGATTAAAAGTGAACGAGGTTTATAAAGCTTATTATCATTAAAGTGGTGTTTTATTAATCTATTTACAAAAATTTACCTATTTAAATAGGCAGAAATATATATGACTAAAATTATTAAAAATCTTGTAGTGCTAATTGTTTTTTTAACAATTAAGTTTGTAAATGGTCAAACATTATCGAGTGAAAGAAGCGTAGATTGGACAATTGTAGGTTTGCAAAATAAAGATGTATCTGATGATTTTTTAAAAATTAATATGGATGACTTTGACGTTGTTGGAGACGGAGTAACACCTAATGATGCCTTTGTTAAAACAGCTTTAGCTTCTGTAGAAAGTACAGGTGCAATTTTAGAATTTTCTGAAGGAACATTTTTGTTTAATAACACAATTTCTTTACCGAGTAATGTTGTTTTAAAAGGTGTTACAACTAATAATACAATCTTTAAAATAGATTTATCTGGTAACGGAAACGGTATAGAGGTTAGTGGAGAGCTTTTAAACATATCAACTAATTTTTTATCAGAGGCAATAAAAGGCAATAATTATATAGATGTTTTAGATGCAAGCAATTTTTCTGAAGGAGATTGGATTAAAATTTTTCAAGAAGATACAGAGTTTGTAACATCAGATTGGGCTAATGAGACAGTTGGTCAAATTGTTAAAATAATTGATATTGTAGAAAACAGAATATCTCTAGCTTCACCTTTAAGGTTAAATTACTCATTAGATAAATCACCTTACATTAAAAAAATTAATCCTGTAAAAAATGTAGGTATAGAAAACATTAAAATACTAAGAGTAGATGATACTTCACCTGTTTTAAATAGCAATATTCTTTTTAATTATGTTGTTAATTCTTGGGTAAAGGAAGTAGAATCAGAAAATGCAACTTATGGACATGTAAATATTGTAAATGGCTCAAATATTTATATCAATCAATCATATTTTCATCATGCTTTTGGTTATGGAGAAGGAGGTAGAGCTTATGGCGTAATCTTGCAATCTACCTCTAATGAGTGTTTAATAGAAGATAATATTTTTGAATATTTAAGACATTCTATGCTTTTGCAATCTGGTGCTAATGGAAATGTTTTTGCTTATAATTACTCTACAGACCCTTATTGGGATCAATCTGGATTGCCAAGTGATTCTACAGGAGAAATTACTTTGCACGGTAATTATCCGTATGCTAATTTATTTGAACAAAATATTTGTAGAAACATCGTTATAGATAATTCTCATGGAGCTAATGGTCCTTTTAATACCTTTTTAAGGAATAGAGCAGATGGTTATGGAATTTTTTTTAGTGATACAACTTCGCCATCTCAAAATTTTATAGGTAATGATATTACAAATACATCTTTTCCTTATTCTTTTGTTAATTACAGATTATTAGGTTCAGATCATTTTGTTTATGGTAATAATAATAAAGGTACAATAACGCCAGAAGGAACAGAAAACCTGTCAGATAAAAGTTATGTTTATACTACAAAACCAGATTTTGTACCAGAAGACCAATGGGCAAAAATAGGTACACCAAACTCACCCGGAGCCGCTAGCATACCTGCAAGAGATAGGTTTTTTGAAAACGTGTTAGGTGTAGAACCAATTGTTTTAGATAATATTAAAATTTTTAAGAAAGACAATAAAACATTGTCAATCATTAATTTATCAGAAGAGGAAGTTAATGTTACAATTTTTAATATTTTAGGAAAACAAGTGTTAAATATTTCTTTTAACACAAACGAAAAAGAGAAGAATATCTACTTACCAGAACTATCTAAAGGTGTTTATTTAGCAAGAATAGAAGTAAAAGGAATTCTACTAAGTAAGAAGTTTATTTTAGAATAAATAATTGCAATAAAATCTGTATTTTCGCATTCTTATTAGAAAAGACAGAAAATGAAAGCGAAATTTCCTGAATATAAAGGACTTGACTTACCGAAAGTAGCAGAAGAAATTCTTAACTATTGGGAAGAAAATAACATTTTTGAGAAAAGTGTAACTTCTAGAGAAAATGCAAAACCTTTTGTGTTTTTTGAAGGACCTCCTTCTGCAAACGGACTTCCAGGAGTTCATCATGTTTTAGCAAGAGCTATTAAAGATATTTTTCCGCGTTATAAAACCATGAAAGGTTACCAAGTAAAGCGTAAAGCAGGTTGGGATACGCATGGTTTGCCAATAGAATTGGGTGTTGAGAAAGAATTAGGAATTACCAAAGAAGATATTGGTAAAAAGATTTCTGTTGAAGATTATAACGCAGCGTGTAGAAAAGCAGTAATGCGTTATACAGATATTTGGAATGATCTAACAAATAAAATGGGGTATTGGGTAGATATGGATGATCCGTATATTACTTATGAACCAAAATATATGGAGTCTGTTTGGTGGTTGTTAAAACAGATTTATAACAAAGAGTTAATTTATAAAGGATATACAATTCAGCCATATTCGCCAAAAGCAGGTACTGGTTTAAGTTCTCACGAGTTAAATCAACCAGGTACTTACCAAGATGTAACCGATACTACAATTGTTGCACAATTTAAAGCAATAAATGAAACGTTACCAGATTTTTTACAAAACGAAGGAACTGTTTATTTTATAGCTTGGACAACAACTCCTTGGACATTGCCAAGTAATACAGCATTAACGGTTGGGCCAAAAATAGAATATGTTTTAGTTGATACTTTTAACCAATATACATTTGAACCTACCAAAGTAATTTTAGCTAAAAACCTAGTAGCTAAACAATTTGCAGGTAAAAATAATGTTCAATTAGAAACAGCAGAAGAATTATCAACCTATAATGCAGGTGATAAAAAAATACCTTATTACATTGTAAAAGAATTTGTTGGTAAAGATTTAGTAGGTATAAAATACGAACAATTATTAGATTATGTTTTACCAAACGATAATCCAGAAAACGCTTTTAGAGTGATTTCTGGAGATTTTGTTACTACAGAAGACGGAACAGGAATTGTACATACAGCACCAACTTTTGGAGCAGATGATGCAATGGTTTGTAAACAAGCAACACCAGAAATTCCGCCAATGTTGGTAAAAGATGAAAATGATAATTTAGTTCCTTTAGTAGATTTACAAGGTAAATTTAGACCAGAAGTTACTGAGTTTGCAGGTAAATATGTAAAGAATGAATATTATGATGATGGTGAAGCACCAGAAAAATCTGTAGATGTAGAAATTGCCATTAAACTTAAAACAGAAAATAAGGCTTTTAAAGTAGAAAAATACAAGCACAGTTATCCTAATTGTTGGCGTACTGATAAACCAATTTTATATTACCCATTAGATTCTTGGTTTATTAAAGTAACCGATGTAAAAGATAAAATGCATTCTTTAAACAAAACTATTAACTGGAAACCAGAATCTACAGGTACTGGGCGTTTTGGTAATTGGTTAGCAAATGCAAACGATTGGAATTTATCTCGTTCTCGTTATTGGGGAATTCCGTTACCAATCTGGAGAACAGAAGATGGTAAAGAAGAAATTTGTATAGGTTCTGTTAAAGAACTAAAAGAGCAAATGGCAAAAGCTGTAGAAGCAGGTGTTTTAGCAAAAGATATTTTCGAAGATTTTGAGGTGGATAACAACTCAGAAGAAAACTATGCAAAAATAGATTTGCACAAAAATATTGTTGATGAAATTACTTTAGTTTCATCTACAGGACAACCAATGAAACGGGAAAGCGATTTAATTGATGTTTGGTTCGATTCTGGTTCTATGCCTTATGCACAATGGCATTATCCGTTTGAAAACAAACAAAAAATTGATGGAAACGAATCTTTTCCAGCAGATTTTATTGCAGAAGGTGTAGATCAAACCAGAGGTTGGTTTTATACATTACATGCAATTGCAACCATGGTTTTTGATTCTGTTGCATATAAAAATGTAGTTTCTAACGGATTGGTTTTAGATAAAAACGGACATAAAATGTCTAAACGTTTAGGTAATGCTACAGATCCGTTTACAACATTATCAACTTATGGTGCAGATGCAACACGTTGGTACATGATTTCTAACGCAAACCCTTGGGACAATTTAAAATTCGATTTAGAAGGGATAGAAGAGGTAAAACGTAAATTCTTTGGTACTTTATATAATACCTATTCATTCTTTTCTTTATACACTAATTTAGATGGATTTGCTTACAAAGAAGCAGATGTTACTTTAGAAGAAAGACCAGAGATAGATCGTTGGATTTTATCAGAATTACATACTTTAATTGCAAAAGTTGATAAGTTTTACGAAGAATACGAGACAACAAGAGCAGCAAGAGCTATTTCTGATTTTACACAAGATCATTTAAGTAACTGGTATGTACGTTTAAGTAGAAGACGTTTTTGGAAAGGAGATTATCAAACAGATAAAATTTCTGCATATCAAACATTATACACTTGTATGATTACGATTGCAAAATTAGGTGCGCCAATTGCTCCGTTTTTTATGGATAAACTGTATCAAGACTTAAATGCTGTAACTGGTAAAGAAACATCAGAAAGTATACATTTATCAGATTTCCCTAAATATGACGAAAGTTTTGTAGACAAAAGCTTAGAGCGTAAAATGGAAAACGCCCAAATAATTTCTTCTTTAGTTTTATCATTAAGAGCAAAAGAAAAGATAAAAGTACGTCAGCCATTACAAAAAATTATGATTCCTGTTGATAGTGAGCAACAAAAGGAAGAAATTTTAGCAGTAGCAGATTTAATAAAGAATGAGGTTAATATTAAAGAAATTAATATTTTAGATGATGCTTCAGATATTTTAATCAAACAAATAAAACCTAACTTTAAAACATTAGGACCTAAGTTTGGTAAAGACATGCGTTTTATTGCAGCAGCAGTAAAAGAGTTTAATCAAGAAGATATTAACAAAATAGAAAAAGATAAAAACATTTCTGTTGACATTAATGGAAAAAATATTATTTTGGAGCTCTCAGATGTAGAGATATCATCTAAGGATATAGAGGGTTGGTTAGTTGCAAATGAAGGCGCGTTAACAGTTGCTTTAGATGTTACTATAACAGAAGATTTACGTAAAGAAGGTATTGCCAGAGAGTTGGTAAACAGAATACAAAATGCACGTAAAGACACAGGTTTAGAGGTAACAGATAAAATAAAATTAACGGTTTTAAATTTTGAAAACTTACAACAATCAATTACAGATAATAAAGGCTACATAATGAGTGAAACTTTAACCAAAGAATTGGTTTTTGTGGATGAGTTAAAAAATGGTACAGATATTGAATTCGATACTGTAAAAAGTAAAATTTTAATTGAAAAATTGTAATATTTATGTCAGAAGTAAAATTAAGATACTCAGAACAAGACTTACAGGAGTTTAAGGCTATCATAGAGAAAAAGAAAGCAAGAGCAGAACAAGATTTAGCGGCATTAAAGGATGCTTATAAAAATGATTCTGACAATGGAACAAATGACACATCTTCATCTTTTAAATCTTTTGATGAAGGGTCTGAAGTAATGAACAAAGAAAAAAATGTACAATTAGCTATCAGACAAGAAAAATTTATAAGAGATCTTAAAAATGCATTATTAAGAATAGAGAATAAAACGTACGGAGTTTGTAGAGTTACAGGTAAATTAATACAAAAAGAACGTTTAAGATTAGTACCTCATGCAACTTTAAGCATAGAGGCTAAGAGAAAGCAATAATAAAACAGATAATTAAAACTAAAGCTTCTTATTAAGGAGCTTTTTTTTATGAAAAAAATAATTTTTCCATTAATAATTTTTATGTCTACTGTGATTTTTTCGCAAAAAAAAATTGTAGAAAAAATTGAAATAGAAGTAGATGAAATAAATATTGATGCTAGTGGATTAGATAATTTAATTATAGAAAACTCTAACTCTGGTTTTTTAGAAGTATACTTACAAGCAGAAAGTTATGATAGTCAGTATGTAGATTTAACAGAAAATAAATCTTCAGTAGATATTAAGTTTAATTTTGAAGGAACAGAAACAAGAGAAATTATTTTTAGAAAGTTTATTACTAAAAGACTGCAAAGGGCAGATGCTGTTGTTAAAATTCCTGTAGAAAAAAAAGTAAATATTTTTGGAGAAAATGTATTTGTAGAGGCTAAGAGTGTTAAAAATGATTTGTCTGTATATATAGAAAACGGAATTGTAAAACTTAATAAAATACAATCAAACATACTTCTTAAATTATATTCTGGTAATGTTTATGCATCTATAAATAATAGTAGTGTTGATGTAACTTCTAATAATGGAAAAATAAAAGTTGATACTACTTTATATCAGAAAAAATATCAAAAAGAAATATTAGATAATAATAATAAACTTAATGTGGTAAGCATAAGAGCTAATATTTATTTAACCACCAAATAACCATAATTTTATTATTATTTTTGTGAACTCAAATTTTAAAAAATGTCAAAAAAAAATATTGCAATTCTTACTATTGTATTAGCAATTATTCTAGATCAAGTAATTAAGATTTATGTAAAAACCAACTTTATTTTAGGTGAAGAAGTTGTTGTTTTTGATTGGTTTAAAATTCATTTTGTAGAAAATAACGGAATGGCAATGGGTTTTGAGTTTGGTGGTAAAATTGGTAAGCTTTTTTTAACGCTATTTAGATTGGTTGCAGTTACAGGTATTATCTATTGGCTGTCTCAAAATATTAAAAGAAAAGTACACAACGGTGTTATTATTGCTATAGCATTAATTTTTGCAGGTGCTGTTGGTAATATAATAGATTCTGTGTTTTATGGAGTTATTTTTGATAATCCTAATAATGCAGTTGCTACGCTTTTTGCAGAAAACCCTTACGGAACCATTTTTCATGGTAGAGTAGTTGATATGTTTTACTTTCCTTTATGGGAAGGTGTTTTACCAAGTTGGATTCCTGTTGTTGGAGGAGAATTTTATACTTTTTTTCAATATATATTCAATCCTGCAGATGCTTTTATTAGTGTTGGTGTTGCATTATTGTTTATTTTTAGTAAACAAGCTTTTCCTAAAGAGGTAGAAAAAAAATAAAGGACTCTTTAACAATTATATAGCTTTTTTGTTAAAAGTTAAATTGCTTCTAAAAAAAATAAGGTTATCTAATAAATAGATAACCTTTTTTACTTTTTTTTAACAAATATATTTTCCCCCTATATTTGTTTTGTAAAGTGAGATTTATACTTAGCAAATATAATTAAAGTTAAGCAATAAAGCTAAGTAATTATACTTATTTTTTAACAAATAATTAATTTTTTATAAAATAAAATAGAATATATCTTGTTTTAGATAAAATGAATTTCTATTTAGATTCTAGAAATTTAAAAAACTGTATTTTCGTTCTATGTCTACACCTTTAGAAATTCAAATAAAAACCTTACCAAATGAACCCGGAGTTTATCAATATTTTGATAAAGAAGATGTAATAATTTATGTTGGTAAAGCTAAGAATTTAAAAAAAAGAGTAGCTTCTTATTTTAATAAAGTTCACGATAACGGTAAAACTAGAGTACTTGTAAAAAAGATTGTACGTATTAAACATATTGTTGTTAATACAGAAACAGACGCTCTTTTATTAGAAAATAACTTAATAAAAAAGTACAAGCCGCGTTATAATGTTTTATTAAAAGATGATAAAAGTTATCCTTGGTTGTGTATAAAAAAAGAACGTTTTCCAAGAGTTTTTATGACACGTAGAGTTATAAAAGATGGCTCTGAATACTTTGGGCCCTATACTTCTGTAAAAACAGTTAGAATTCTGTTAGATTTAATTAAAGAACTTTATCCTTTAAGAACTTGTAATTACGATTTAAGTCGTAAAAATATTAACGAAGGCAAGTATAAAGTTTGTTTAGAATATCATTTAAAAAATTGTAAAGGTCCTTGCGAAGGTTTAGAAACAGAACAGTTATACAACGATTCTATTAAAGAAATTAGAAATATAATTAAAGGAAACTTTAAAGAAAGTTTAGAGAAGTTTCAAAAAATGATGATGTCTTTCGCTGAAAAAATGGAATTTGAAGAAGCGCAAAAGATTAAAGAAAAACTAAGTTTATTAAGTAATTACCAAGCAAAATCTACTATTATAAATCCATCTATAAATAATGTAGATGTTTTTTCTATTATTTCTGATGAAACTCACGGTTATGCAAATTTTTTAAAGATTTCTAATGGATCTATCATTCAATCTCATACAACAGAAATAAAAAAGAAATTAGATGAAACCGATAAAGAATTGTTAGAACTCTTTATTGTAGAAATAAGACAGCGTTTCGAGTCTCAATCACCAGAAATTTACGTGCCTTTTAAAGTAGATTTAGGAGAAAGTGTAAAAGTTACCATCCCTAAATTAGGAGATAAAAAACGAATTGTAGAATTATCAGAAAGAAATGCAAAATACTACAGACAAGAACAATTTAAGCAAATTAAAATTGTTGATCCTGATAGGCATGTAAAAAGGTTAATGGCACAAATGAAAAAAGATTTGCGTTTGCATGAAGAACCAAGACATATAGAATGTTTTGATAATTCTAACATACAAGGTACAAATCCGGTGGCAGCTTGTGTAGTTTTTAAAGACGGAAAACCAAGTAAAAAAGATTACAGACATTATAATATAAAAACGGTAGAAGGGCCAGATGATTTTGCTTCTATGGAAGAGGTTGTTTATAGAAGGTATAAGCGCTTGTTAGAAGAAGACCAACCTTTACCACAATTAATTATTATTGATGGAGGTAAAGGGCAACTTTCATCTGCATTAAAAAGTTTAGATATTTTAGGTTTAAGAGGTAAAATTGCCATTATTGGTATAGCAAAACGTTTAGAAGAAATTTATTATCCAGGAGACCCAGTGCCATTATATTTAGATAAGAAATCTGAAACTTTAAAGATTACACAGTATTTAAGAAATGAAGCACATAGGTTTGGTATTACATTTCATAGAAATAAACGTAGTAAAAGCACAATACAATCAGAATTAGAACAAATTCCGGATATTGGTAAGCAAACAATTACAACTTTATTACGTAAATTTAAATCGGCCAAACGTGTAAAAGAAGCTTCTTTTCAAGATTTAAAGGATGTCATTGGTAATGCTAGAGCTTTAAAAGTGTATAATTATTTTGAGACCGTAAAAAAATGAAAAAATATATAATTGCCTTTTTTTTGTTATTTACAATTGTTTTCCATAGTCAAGAAAAACAACCAAAAATAGGATTAGTATTAAGTGGTGGTGGTGCAAAAGGATTTGCATACGTAGGGATTTTAAAAGAGATAGATAAAGCAGGTTTACAATTAGACTATATTGGTGGTACAAGTATGGGGGCAATTGTTGGTGGTTTGTATGCAATTGGTTATTCTGGTGAGCAAATAGAGAAAATTATCTTAGAAACAGACTTTATACCTTTATTGCAAGATAAACTGCCTAGAAAAGCAGAACCTTTTTTTGAGAAAGAATTCGGAGAAAGAACCATATTAACTTTACCTATAAGTGAAGGTAATATTGGTTTGCCAAGAGCAGTTTCTAAAGGTCAGAATATTTTAAACTTATTAATAGAGCTTTTATCTTCTGTAGAAGGTATTTCTGATTTTAGAAAATTACCAATTCCTTTTTTTTGTATTGCTACTGATGTTGAAAACGGAAATCAGATTTTGTTAGAAAAAGGTTCTTTGCCTCTGGCGTTAAGAGCTAGTGGTTCTTTTCCTACGTTGTTAAACCCTGTTGCTTTAGATGATAAGCTTTTGGTAGATGGTGGTCTTGCAAACAATTTTCCGATAAGTATAATGAAAGCTAAAGGGATAGATTTAGTAATTGGTGTTGATGTGGAAGGCAAATTAAATAAAAAAGATAAATTAAATTCTGCAGTAGATATTTTAAGTCAACTTGTTAATTATCAAATGTATAATAAAACAGATCAAGAAAAAAAGAATATAGATATTTATATTCATCCAGACACATATGGTTTTGGTGTTGTAGATTTTGATAAAAAAGAAGAAATTTTAGAAAAAGGAACTATTGAAGGAGCAAAATTTAGCGATGTTTTTAAAAAATTAGCTGCAAATCAAAAAAATAAAAAAGAAAGAAAGAAGTTATTTTTTGATGATAAAAAGTATTTAATTTCAGAGATAGATTTAAATGGTTCTTACAGTTATACTCGTGCTTTTGTTTTAGGTAAAATAAATATTAAAGAAGGAGATACGCTTTCTAGAAAAGAAATAACACAAAAGATTTATCAACTATCATCAACCAAAAATTACGATAGAATAGAATACAGTTTACATCAAAAAAAAGATAGTACTTATAAGATTAATTTTCTTTTAAAAGAATCTTTAGAAAACGCAAATTTAAAATTAGGGTTTCATTTTGATAATCTTTATAAGACAGGTGTATTAGCTAATTATAATCAGAAACATTTATTAATTAATAATGATATGTTTTCTCTAGATCTAATTTTAGGAGACAATTTAAGGTATAATTTAAACTATTTTGTAGATAACGGATTTTATACAAGTTACGGGTTAACATCTAGGTACAATCATTTTTCAACCAACTCTAGATTTAATATACTACCAGAAGAATATCCTAACATAAGTAGAATTAATTTAAAATATACAGACATTACAAATCAGTTTTTTTTACAAACAACTTTTAATAGAAAATTTGCTATTGGTTTGGGCTTAGAACACAAATATTTAAAAGCAACTACAGAAACAATTTCTATATCTAATGAAGAAGAAACAATTTTTGATAATAGTAACTATTTAAATAGTTATGGTTATATAAAATTAGATACTTACGATAAAAAATATTTTCCTACAAAAGGATATTTTGCAGATTTTAATTTTAAATGGTACATGAGTTCATCTGATTATAATGATAATTTTATAAGTTTTGCTCAAGCAAAAGGTACATTTGGTTTTGCAAAATCTTATAAAGACAAATTAACTTTAAAGGTAACTAACGAAGCAGGTTTTACTTTAAGGGAAGTAAATTCTGATTTTTTTGATTTTTATTTAGGTGGTTACAATAAGAATTTTATAAATAATTTTTATTCTTTTTACGGGTATGAAATGGCAGATCTTTCTAACGATTCTTTTATAAAAACCGAACTTAATTTAAGTTATGCTTTTAATAGTAATAGTTATGTGTCTTTTATAGCTAATTATGCTAAGTTAGATGATAATGTTTTTAGAAACCTAAAGTTGTTTAATGAGCTTAAGTCTGGTTATGCAGTTGGTTATAGTTATAACAGTTTCTTTGGTCCTATAGAATTAAAGTATAGTTGGTCTCCAGATAATAGAGAAAGATATTGGTTATTTAATTTTGGTTTTTGGTTTTAAAAAAAAACCAGTAAAGAATAACCTTACTGGATTTTTTTTAAGATATTTATTAGTATTTTATTTAATCAGTTTTTTTGTTTTTTGTACTTAAATGAAACTCTTCGTAGGTTTCTAATAAGTTCATTAATGCCTTAATTAAATCTTTTGTTTCTAAAAGTAAGCTAAAGTATAAAGTAGTATTTTTAGGACTTGTTTCATCTGTTCTAATTCTTGCTACTTGTTTTTCTATAGATTTAGACACGTCTTTTAACAATAATGTTTTTTCTATAATTAGGCCATTAAGATTATCTAGTTGTCTTTTTTCAAAAATTAAAGCTTCTTTAGTTAATAAAGTAGTTAATTGAGCATCTATTTCATTTAAGTCATTTATTTGAGCTTTCTTTAAGTTTTTATGATTGTTGTTTACGTGCTTGTAACTTGCTCTAGAAATATAACTTATAGATTGAGCAACATCTTGTAAGTAACCTAAAACTAAAATATAAAATCTACTCGCTTGTACAGAAGTTTCATCTAAAGATTTTATAAAGTAGAAAACGCCATCTTTTAAACTATCTATTTCTTCATTAAGTTTAGCAACATGTTTGTCTGTTTTGCGTAACTTATTTAAATCATGATTGCCTAGATCATTTACAACATTAGTATATAATTTATTTACTCTTGCTATTACACTAGAAATATGATCTGCACTTTCTTCTATAACACCATTAATGGTAATTAATTCTGACCTCTCAATATATTCTTGTTTTTTAACTTCTTTAGATTTTTTTCTATAAATTAAAGAATTTCTAATTATTAAAAATGCAACAAGAGCTAATAGAATAGGAATCATAATCATGTCCCAACTAATTAAGTATGCTACTAATGCAGAAGCTAAAAAGGCAACAATTGCTGTTAAAAACCAACCACCAATAACATTAATTACACCTGCTACCCTATAAACAGCACTTTCTCTTCCCCAAGCTCTATCTGCTAAAGATGTACCCATTGCTACCATAAAAGTTACATAGGTTGTAGATAAAGGTAATTTCATAGATGTTGCAATAGATATTAAAATACCTGCTACAATAAGGTTAACAGAAGCCCTTACTAAATCAAAAGCAGGTAATTCATAAGTTTTATCTTTTGGTAACTCTATAATAGGTTTTTGAAATTTAGAATCAATAAAAGTTAATGTTGTTTTAGGGATTACATAACTTATACCAACATTAATGCCCATAGCAATTCTAACAAAAATTCTTGATAATGTGTTTGGTTGAAACTTTTCATGACCCTCTCCTTGGCGAGATAAATCGATACCAGTTTTTATAACATTTTGTGCCTTACTAGAAGTCCATAAAGTAATAACCATAATTGCACCAGCTAATAACAATAATAACATATTAGAAGGTACTTTTTCTGCTAAAATTCCCATAGAAAAAGCATCGGGTTCAATACCAGAGCTAACCCAAGATTGGTAAGAGTTCCAAGCGGCAATAGGTACACCTACAAAATTTACTAAGTCGTTACCAGAAAAAGCCATTGCTAAAGAAAAAGTACCAACACCAATAATTAGTTTTAAAATATTAATTTTAAATAATTTAATTAAAAGTTGTGATATAATAGACCAGGCAATAAAACTACCAACAATAATCATTAGAGTATTACCTTCTATTAAATGTTCTAGGTCTTTGTAAAAAGGTGTTCCTTTAAGACCTTTAATGATAATAAAATAAGTAATTGCGGTTATAGCAAAACCACCAAAAACCGCACTAATATATGTAGGTCTTTTTTCAAAATTGAATGAAAATATTACTCTAGAAATAAATTGTACTAAAGCTCCAACAGAAAAAGCGACAACTACAGATAATAAAATACCAAAAATTATTACTGTTGCAGTTTCATGGTTTATATAGCTCCAGAGATCAGAAAATGATTGTCCTTCATTAGCAGCAATTTTAATTAATGATATACTAACAGCTGCACCAAGAAGCTCAAATACAATAGAAACAGTAGTTGATGTAGGCATTCCAATAGAGTTAAAAATATCTAATAGTAAAATGTCTGTAATCATTACGGCCATAAAAATGAACATAATGTCTTGAAACATAAACATGTTTGGGTTAAAGATACCTTTTCTAGCCACTTCCATCATTCCGCTAGAGGTAACTGCGCCAAAGAACACACCTATACTGGCTATAAGCATTATGTTTCTTACTGATATTGCTTTAGAGCCAATAGCTGAATTTAAGAAATTAACAGCGTCATTACTTACTCCAACAATTAAATCTACAATAGCTAAAATAGCTAAAGCAATAAGCATCAAAATATATGGATCTCCCATTTTTATATATTGTTTTAGGTTTGCAAATCTACAAACACAAAAAAAATTGTATGTTATGTTTATGTTATATAATTAGCTATTAAAGCAATTTAGTAAACTATAAATTCCCTATTATAATAACCATTATTTTGATAGATGACAGACAAATTTTTTTCTTCATTTTTTTAAGAAAAAATGGTAGATTTTTAATTGATGAAAGGTATTAAGAATTGCTTTAATTTAGAAAAAATAATTTTTAAAATTAATTAAAGGTTAAATTTTTTTTCACAGTTAACATTAAGTTAACGTTTAAGTAATGTAAGTGTAATTTAAAACTAACATATAGTTTACAGTTTGGGTAGACTTTTGCTGCAAGAAATTATATATTCAAAATGAAGAAAATTTTATTTATTACTCTGTTAACTTTATGTCAGTTTATCTATGCTCAAGATAAAGGAACTTTAAAAGGTTTGTTAACGGATAAAGAAACTAATAATGAGCCATTGCCTTTTGCAAATGTTCTTATTAAAGGTACAGCTATTGGTGTAACAACAGATTTTGATGGTAATTATACGCTTAGTGTGCCTACTGGTACACATATTGTAGTTTTTAGTTTTTTAGGTTATAAAACAATAGAAAAAACAGTAACCATTAAAGCGGGAGAAACTGTAGTTGTAAATCAAATAATGTCTGCAGCAGAAGGGGTTTCTTTAGATGAGGTTGTTGTAAAATCATCTGCAAATAAAGAATCTGCAAGTGCACTGTTATTAGAACAAAAGAAAGCAACTGTAATTAAAGAAAGTATTGGGGCTCAAACTTTATCTAAAATAGGGGTTTCAGATGCAGCAACAGCAACAACTAAAATTTCTGGAGTTACTAAGAGTCAGGGTACAGGAGATATTTTTATTAGAGGTTTAGGAGATAGATATTTATCTACAACAATGAATGGCTTGCCAATACCTTCTGATGATGTTGAAAGAAAAAATATTAATTTAAGTCTTTTTTCTACAGATGTTATTAAAAATGTTGGTATTAGTAAAACATATGCTACATCGGGTTATTCAGATCAAGCTTCTGGTAATGTAGATGTTATAACTAAAGATTATACTAAAGAAAACTACTCTGTAGGCGTTTCTGGAGGTGCTAATACAAGTGTATTGGCTTATGAAGGAGATTTTAGAACAACAATAATAAGTAATGATATAAATTTTGGTTTTCATAAAAAACAATATGCTTTACAAGATTTAATAACATACCAAGGTTGGGATACAGAAGTTTTATCTGCACAGCCTATAAATTATAGTGGATCTTTATCAGCAGCTAAAAAGTTTGAAATTTTTAGTAAAGATTTGTCATTTTACACAACAATTTCTCACTCTAAATCTTTTGAATATTTTTCTGGAGAGTTTCAAAGCTTCAGACAGAATCGTAATGATACTTCTTTCGATGAAGTGGAAAGTTTTACAACTAAAACAAACACTAGTGGATATTTAAATTTTAAATTAAAATTAGATGATAATAATAGTGTAAAATTTAATACATTATTTGTAAATAAAGGTTCTAATAACTTGTATGAGCAGGGTAGAAATGGTTTAGGATTTGTTTATGATCAAGACCCTCAAGAAGAAGGAGCTTTTATTAGAGATCAAAATTTTAAACAAACTACAATGTTTGTTAATCAATTAATGGGAGAGCATAATTTAAACGATAACAATACTTTAAGTTGGGCAGGTGGTTATAATTATGTTTTAGCAGAAGAACCAAATAGAATTAGAAATGAGGTTAATATTTTAGATGTTGAGTCATCTTCTCTAATACAATATGCGCACGTTGGTGATTATCAACAAAGAAAATCTACACAAGAAATTGAAGATATAGAGCTTAATGGTTTTATTAAAAATAATTGGACATTTGGTGCACTTAATGAGGATGGGGATAAACCTTTTGCGCTTAATTATGGAGTAAATTATAGAAGAAAAGAAAGAGAATTTTATTCACAACAAATAGGTGTTTTAGCAAGAAACTTTACAGCACCTTCTGTAGATGAATTATCTACAACTTTTACGCAATCAAATTTAAATAACGGTTTAAATCTTAGAGTTGGTCAGGCAGATCTTTTTACGGGAGAACTTAATGTGTTGGCTGCTTTTACAGATTTTAATTTTATATTAAATCCAAAACTTTCTGGTAATTTAGGTTTACGTTTTGAGATAGATGAAATTAATGTATCTTGGGATGTAGCTAATTATGTGGGTAGAATAGGTAATACAAGTAAAACTTATGAAAATCTTTTTCCAAGCCTTAATTTAAAATATGAAGTTGCAGAAAATCAATATTTACGTTTTGCAACAAGTCTTACACAAACGTTACCAGAGTTTAAAGAATTGTCTCCTTTTGAGTATGTTTCACCAACAGGTCGTGTATCAAAAGGTAATCCAGAGTTAGAAAAATCGGATGTTATTAATGTTGATTTAAAATGGGAGTTTTTTCCAAGTAGAGGAGAAGTTTTTTCTTTAACTGGTTTTTATAAGAGCATAAAAAACCCAATTAACTTAGCGCAATCAAGAGGATCATCAGGTAACTTTATTTTTTACAATACAGGAGATAAAGCAACAGTAAAAGGGTTAGAGTTTGAAACAAAAACAAGTTTTATTAAGAATGAAGAAGATGATACTGTATTAGGTTTTACAGCAAACTTAACAAAGATGTGGTTTAATCAAGATTTATACGATATTTTTCAATATAAAGGTAAAACAGAATCAGATTTACAAGGTGCTTCAGATTTAATTGTAAATGGTAGCTTAAGTTATAGTAGTAATAAAGAAAATGAATTTTCGGCAACTCTAACAGGTAATTATTCATCAGATAAAGTTTTTGCACTAGGTTCTCCAGAAGATTTTGTTAGTAGTGCTACTCTTTATAATGATGAAATTATAGAAAAAGGTTTTGTTTCTTTAGATTTAGTTTTAAGCAAAGAGTTAAATGAACATCTAACTGTTAAATTTATAGGAAGAAATTTATTGAATCCAGATATTAAGCAAACACAGTTAGTAAATTACTTAAATGCAGAAGAGGTTAACGAAGTTGTTTCGAACTATAAACAAGGTGTTCAATTGAGTTTAGGAATTAAATATACTTTTTAAGAAAAAGAACTTTTAGTACACATAAAAAAAACCTAGAAATTTATTTCTAGGTTTTTTCATATATGGTTCTTTTTTTAAAAAAATAACAAGTTAACAATTAGTTAACAAACATGTTTTTATCTAACATATAATTAATATTTAGTTAAGGTTATTTAAAAGCTTTGGTGGTTTCTTTGTGCAAACAATAATAACAATACAAAATAAAAAATGAAAAGATCAATTTTAAATAATTTAGGTTTCGTAGCGTTAGCTGTCGCTATGTTTTTTACAAGTTGTAAAAGCGACGATCCAATAGTTATACCTACTTCTGATGTTCAGCAAAACTTAGAATCAGGTATTTTAAATGGTACATTAGATGTAGATTATACATTAGACTCTAGTGTTTCTTATCAATTAACATCTTCTTTTATTGTACCAGAAGGTTACACTTTTACAATACCTGCTGGAACTAAAATTGAAGCAACAGAAGGAGGAACAGATGTTTATATAGCCGTTTTACAAGGTGGTACGATTAATATTAATGGAACAGAATCAAGCCCTGTAGTAATTTCTACTGCTTCTGGAGAAGCTAATGGATGGGGAGGTTTAACTATCTGTGGTTATGCTACTACTAGTGCAGGTATTGATGCTGAAGCTGAAGTAGGAGGTTTTATTTATGGAGGTACAGATGATACAGATAGCTCTGGATCTATTTCTTATTTACAAATTGCTGGTACTGGAGCTCAAATTAATTCAGAGTCTCAATATAACGGAATTTCTTTTTATTCTGTAGGTTCTGGTACATCTGTAAGTAATGTTGCTGTACTTAATGGTGCAGACGATGGTGTTGAGTTTTTTGGAGGTGCAGTTTCTATAACTAATTTATATATAGAAAACACTCAAGACGATGCTATAGACTGGACAGAAGAGTGGAGTGGTAACGTAACTAACGCTTTTATTTCTCATACAGAAGCTGGTTTTTCTACTGTTTTTGAAGGAGATAAAGCTAACGGAAACCCTACTTTTGATAATATTACAGCAGTTTCTACAGTTGGTGGTACTGCATTACAATTTAAAGCAACTTCTGGTGGTACAATTTCTGGACTTTCTTTAGTTGGTTATGATGTTGATTTAGATATGAAAGATGGTGGAGATGTAACTAACGTTACTTTTACTGACGGTTATACTCCAGTAGCATTAAATGAAGATATGGAAGCAGATGGATATTTCTATTCTTTAAGTACTTCTGCCATTGCAACTGTAACTGCAGATGATTTCCCTTGGGTTTCTACAGATATTTCTTTTGATACTAATTTATTACAAGGAGCTGTTACAGGAGATGTAACATTAGATGCTTCTGTTGCATATACTTTAAGTTCTTCTTACATCGTTCAAGATGGTGGTAAATTAACAATACCTGCAGGAACTAAAATTACTGCTAGAGATGGTGGTACAGGAGTTTATATAGCAGTTTTACAAGGTGGAGAAATAGATATACAAGGTACTGCAGATAATCCAGTAGTAATGTCTTCTGCTTCAGGTGAGCCTGGAGATTGGGGAGGTCTTACTTTATGTGGTTATGCTACAACTAGTGCAGGTGTTGATGCTGAAGCTGAAATAGGAGGTTTTATCTATGGAGGAACTGATGATGCAGATAGCTCTGGTTCTATTAAGTATTTAGTAATTAAAGGTACAGGTGCTCAAATTAACTCAGAATCTCAATACAATGGTGTGTCTTTTTATGCTGTTGGGTCTGGGACTACTGTTGAAAATGTTTCTGTAATTAATGGAGATGATGATGGGGTTGAGTTTTTTGGTGGTACTGTTGCGGTTTCTAATTTATATTTAGAAAATAATAGTGATGATGCAATAGACTGGACAGAGTCTTGGTCTGGTTCAGTAACAAATGCATATATTTCTCATACTGTTGCAGGTTTTTCTACTGCTTTTGAAGGAGATAAAGCTAATGCAAACCCTTCTTTTACTAATATAACTGCTATTTCTACACAAGGAGGTACAGCTTTACAATTTAAAGCAACTTCAGGAGGTACTATTACAAATTTATATTTAGAAGGTTATGAAACTAACATTGATATGAAAGATGATGGACCATTAAGTAATGTACTTATCGATGGTGTTGCTGCAACACTTACAGGAGTATATAACACAGGTACACAAGTAGATGTTTCTGGATGGACTTGGATTAACGCAGGTTTATAATTAGATACAGTTATAAAAATACATAAATAAAAAAGCAGGCTTTTAAAGCCTGCTTTTTTATTTTATTTGGTTGACGTTTATTTTTTAAGCTTACTTATAATTTAAGCGGTTTTTTCTTTATTGAGACTTTCTAATAATAAATGTTTTAAACAAATTCTTAGTTAAGCTTTACTTAGAAGAAGAATTGAGTTAGGACAAACTACCTTAAATTAAACAAACTTTGTATTAATCTTTACTGGTTTTTATTAGATTATGAAGATTAACAAGTTTTAGTATTGCGTTAATTAATGGTTTTTTAAAACAAAAAAAGAGCAAACTTATTTAAGTCTGCTCTTTTTTCTGTAATTAATTTTAGTTTAAGCTGCTGCTTTATCTGTACAACAGGCCATTTTACAATCTTCTTTACAAAATGTTGTTCCATCATCATTTAAAGAGCAACATTCTTTTTCTTTTTCTGAAGCTGATGTTTTGTTTTTGCAAGTTTCTTTACATTCTTCTGTACAAGCATGTGCAGTTTTTTTAGAAGCAATAGACGCTTTGTAAAGTTCTCCACCAGCAATTCCGCTAACAAAAGCAGCTAAATCTTCTTTAGAAGTTGTATTTGCATCATATTCTATATTAGCAATGCTATCTGTAAAAACAACTTTTGCATCTAAAACGCCTTCTTTTTTAGATAATTTAGATTGTATTGTTTTTGCACAACCAATTTCACATGTCATACCAGAGATAGCTAAAGAAACATTTTCTTTTTTTACAGCTAATTTTTCTTTTTTAGGTTCGCTTTTACATCCTGTTAATACTAGGCAAACAAGAGCAAAAGAAAATAATATTTTTTGGATTTTCATTGTTTATGATATTATAAAGATTATGTTACAAATTTATTAATAAAAGAAATGACTTTTAAGATTTTATACAATTTTGTGAAAATTGTTGTAAAGAAAAAGGGTGAAAACAATTTGTTTTCACCCTTTTTTAAATTTAAAAAAGTTTACTATTTAAAATCTTCTTCAGAAACTTCTTCATCAATTTTTACTGAAACCAAAGTAGATTCAATTTTTTGAGGTCCCATACTTCCAGATTTTTTTGTTGGAAATAAAATACCCTCAAAATCTTTATAATCACTAAAAGTAGCTTCTTGGTTTTGTGTTTTACCACCCATAGACATCGTTTGAACTTCTTTTACTTTTAAGCCAGTTTTTACATCAAAATAAGTAGAAGTAGAAACTATTGTTCCTTTTTTAGAAAGTACGTAAACATCATTACCATCTAATTTTTCGATGCTAGTTAACACGGTTTCATCGTTATTTAACAATCCTAACTCAGGGAAAGTACCTAAAGTGTGTGTCATTTCTGATGCAATATTTTCAGGAAGAGATTGTCCGTTAGTGCTAACGCCGTCTTTATTGGTTAAGACTTTCATCATTACATTACCACCAATACTAATTTCGCTAGAGAAATTAGTGGCATCTCTTTTTTCAGAAATACTAAGTGTTTGTCCCATTGCACTTGCTTGGTAAGTAACAAAAACTGTTTTTACAGCTTTTACTTTTTCAACACCACCAATTGCTTTAAAGTAATTGTTAATAACAGTTTCTTTTGTAATTCCATCAGGTACAGGAATTGTCATTTCTGGTTTTTCTGTAGCGTCTCCGTTTTTATCAAAATAATTAATAGTATAACCTGTTTTTTCTAAATTGTCTAAAACCTCAATGGCTTTACCAGTAACTATTATACGAGCTTTATCACTACTAAAGTATTTTTTAGCTGCATTTTGCACGTCTTCTACGGTAACAGAATTAATGTTAGATAAATAATTTTCGTAGAAATCTGGAGCTAAATTATAACGAGCAATATTTAATGCATAACGAGCTGCAGTTGCTGGTTTTTGTACTTCCATAACAAAGTTACCAACGTAGCTAGCTTTTGCATTTTTTAGTTCTTCTGCAGAAACTTTAATATCTCTAATTTTATCTATTTCTTTTTTAATTTCTACAATAGAGCTGTCTGTAACGTTGTTACGTACACTTGCGGTAGCTCTAAAAGTTGCTGCTATTTTGCTTTGTCTAACGCTAGAGTAAGAGCCGTAAGTGTAACCTTTATCTTCACGTAAGTTCATAAATAAACGTGCAGTTCCACTACCACCAAGAATGTTGTTTGCTAATAAAGCAGCGTAATAATCTTTATCACCTAATTTTAAATCGATGTTATTTGCTATTACAACTTCAGATTGTACTGCATTTGGCATGTTAATAAAATCGATTTCTGTTTTAGAAACGTTTACTGGTTTTGGGAAATCAACTTGTGGAATCTCACTTTTTTTCCAGTCTTTAAATAACTTCTTTATTAGTTTTTTAGTAGCCTTAGGGTTTATATCACCCACAATAACTAAATAAGCATTATTTGGTTTGTAATAAGTATTGTAGTTTTCTTTAACATCTTCTAAAGTGATGTTGCTAACAGTTTCTTTAGAAATAAATTCTCCAAAAGGATGATTTTTTCCGTACAATAAAGCATTTTCTACTCTTCTAGCAGTACTTGTAACGTTTTTTTCATTAGACTTTAAACCATCTAAAGTAATTTTAATTTCCTTATCGAATTCTTCTTTTGCAAATTGTGAGTTTTTAATACCATCTGCCATTAAAGCCAATACTTCTGGAAAATATTTTGTTAATGATCTTGCTGATGCCCCAGAGCTAAAGAAATTAACATTTGCACCTAAAAAATCTACTTTTTCGTTAAACTCATCTTTAGTAATATTCTTTGTGCCTCTACCTAGTAAGCTACCCATTATGCTAGAAACGCCTGCTTTGTCTCCTTCTACAACAGGTTGATTGTCTATTGTTAAGCTAGCAGAAACTCTTGGTAATTTATGGTTTTCTACCATAATTATTTGCAATCCGTTAGATAAAGTAAATTTTTCTGATTTACCTAATTTAACTTTTGGTGCCGGACCTGGTTTTGGTTGTATGCTTCTATCTATTTGTGCATTTGTAGCAAAAGACATTGCTATAAGTGCGATAAGTGCTATTATCTGTTTTTTCATTTTATATGTCTTTTGTTAATTATTTTTTTGGTAAGTATTCTAAAGTTAATCGTTGATTAGGATTTAGATATTTTTTAGCCACTTCTCTAATATCTTCTCTTGTTATAGAACGATAAATATCAATTTCTGTATTAATCAAGTTTGTGTCTCCATACAATACATTGTATCTGGCTAAAGAATTTGCAATACCTTCTACACTAGAATTAGAATTTACAAATTGATTTTCGAATTGATTTTGAAGTTTTTGATATGTTTTTTCTGAAATTAAATCTGTTTGAAGTTTTACAATTTCTTCATCTATTTCTTTAACAATATCAGTTAATTTATTATCGCCTTGTGGTAAACCATAAATTATGTAAGTTCCGTAATCTTCTTGACTTAAGTTAATTGCACCAGCTTGTAATGCTATTTTTTTAGTGTCTACTAATTTTTTGTATAAGACAGAGCTTTTTCCTGTGCTTAAGTAAGAAGAAATCATATCTAAAACTCTAGAGTCTTTGGTTTTCATAGAAGGCGTTCTATAAGCAGTCATAACAGCAGGAATTTGAATGTTAGGATCATAACCTGTTGCAGAAATAGCTTCTGTTATTGGTTCTTCTTGTATTACATTTCTTTTGATGTCTTCTCCACGAGGAATTGGTCCAAAATAATCTTCAATCATTTTTTTTGCACTTGCAACATCAATGTCTCCTGCAACTACTAAAGTGGCATTATTAGGTGTATAAAACTTTTTATTAAATGCTAAAAACTCTTCTAGAGTTGCAGCATCTAAATGTTCCATTTCTCCAATAGTTGTTCCTTTATATGGGTGTTTTTTAAAAATTTCTTTTTTTACGTATTCTAAAAAACGAGAATATGGTTGGTTATCAAATCTTAATCTTTTTTCTTCTTTTACAACTTCGTTTTGAGTGTCAACACCTTCTTGGCCAATAATAGGGTGTAATAAACGCTCAGACTCCATCCATAAACCTAATTCTAAATTGTTAGAAGGAAATACTTCGTAATAATAAGTTCTATCATCAGTTGTGTTGGCATTATTTTTACCTCCGTTAGAAGAAACAATTTTAAACCATTCTCCTTTGCCTATATTTTTAGTTCCTTCAAACAATAGGTGCTCAAAAAAATGCGCCATACCAGTTCTGTCTGGTTGTTCATCTTTAGCACCTACATGATACATTACAGATGTTGTAACTACAGGAGCAGAATTGTCTTGATGTAAAATAACGTGCATTCCGTTATTTAAATCATACTCTTCAAATTCAACTTTTTGTGCATTTATAGAAAATGCAACTAAAAAAGCAGAAGAAAGAGCTAAAATACTTTTTTTCATCGATTTTTTGTTTATGAGATTGTTTTTTACGTAACGTTTGACGCAAACCTTACTTATTTGTTACGTTTATTTTAGATTAATTTACGCTTTAATAAAAATAATAAAGATAAATTGAATTCAGCTTGTTTTTAATTAAATCATTTAGAGGGTGTTAATTAAATTAATAAACTATTGTTAAGTTGTAAAAAAGATGTATATTTGCACCCGCATTTTGAGTTATTTAATGCAAATAATTAGTATAAATACGCAAAACAATAAGTATGTACGCAATCGTAGAGATAGCAGGGCAGCAATTTAAAGTAGCAAAAGACCAAAAAGTATACGTTCATCGTTTACAAGGAGAAGAAGGATCAGAAGTAACTTTTGATAACGTTCTTTTACTAGATAATGAGGGAGCAGTAACTATTGGCGCCCCAGCTATAGAAGGAGCCGCAGTAACGGCTAAAATTTTAGGTCATCTAAAAGGTGATAAAGTAATCGTTTTCAAAAAGAAAAGAAGAAAAGGTTACCAAAAGAAAAATGGACACAGACAATATTTAAGTGAGATTCAAATTGAATCTATTGCTGCTTCTGGTGCAAAAAAAGCAACAAAAGCAAAAGCTGCTCCTAAAAAAGCTGCAAAAGCAGATGACTTAAAGAAAATTGAAGGTGCTGGACCTAAGGCTGCTGAAGCTTTAGTAAATGCAGGTTTAGATACTTTTGCAAAAGTAGCAAAAACAGATGCAACTAAATTGAGTGAAATCTTAACTGAAGCAAGTTCTAGATTATCTCATATAGTTACTACTACTTGGCCAAAACAAGCTGGTTTAGCTGCAGAAGGTAAGTGGGATGAATTAAAAGAATTACAAGATAGATTAGACGGAGGAATTGAAAAATAATTCTGTTAAATTTAACTTTAACCTATAAAAACTCAATAAAATGGCACATAAAAAAGGTGTAGGTAGTTCGAAGAATGGTAGAGAATCAGAATCGAAACGACTAGGAGTAAAAATATTTGGAGGACAAGCTGCAATTGCAGGAAACATTCTTGTTCGTCAAAGAGGAACAACTCATAATCCAGGAGAAAACGTTTACATGGGTAAAGATCATACTTTACACGCTAAAGTTGATGGGATAGTAGAGTTTAGAAAGAAAAAAGATAATAAGTCTTACGTATCTATAACTCCTTTTGAAGTATAGAAGATAAGGTTTTAAACTTATTTTAAAACGCTCAAGCAAATTAATTTGTTTGAGCGTTTTTATTTATATAAAATATAGTATATTTCTCATTCATTCCCTAAATTTATGAGAAATACAACCCTTGCCCTTTTTTTTAGTTTTTTGTTTTTTATTAATAACATTACTGCTCAAGAGAATACAACTAATCAAGAAAAAATTATAGAAAAAGTAGAACTTTTTATTTTAGAAAAAAAGTTAGATTCTGCTAATTTTTATATAAAATCAGCAAAAAAAGATAGTTACACAGAAATTCTTCAAAATATTATAGATGAGAAAAATCTTTCTTATAAAGATTATTTAGATTTTATTTTTAAAAGCGGTAGTAAATCTTCTGTTGATTATAATAAAGTTTCAGAGTTTATAAACACTGTTATTAAAACCCCAAAATCATCAAAAATTAACAAAGATTATGTAGAAATAAAATGGGTTCAAATTTCTGAAGTAAGAAACAATGGAGATTTGACTAGCTCATCTTTAATGCAAACAGAGTTAGAAGAGTATGTAAATAAATTTAACGATAAAGATATAGATGTATTAAAGTTAAAAACTAAAATTACCACACATCATATAGTAATGTATCTTATAGAAAAAGATATAGAAAAAGGTAAAGCACTAGTATTAAAAGGTCTTGAAACAGCAAAAAAAATAGATGATAAAGAGTTGCAAATTACTTTTTTGTATCATTTATCAGATTTTTTAATTTTAGAAAGAAAATTACAAGAATATATAGATGTTAGTGAAGAGAGTTTAAGGTTAGAAAAAGAGTTGCCTAAAAAATCGCACTTTTATTATAGTACTATTGAGCACTTAATAGATGCGTATGTTTTTAAAGGAGATAGTAATGACAAGGTAATGTTGCTAATTGACGAACTTTATAATTATCCTTTAAGAAGAGTTTATTCTTACTCATTGTATGTAGAGTTAATATCTCATTTAGATAAATCATCACCTTTAAAGTTTGAGATTTTAGAAAAATTTAAAGTAAAAGATGTTTCAGAACTAATTTTAAAATTAGAAGATTTATCAAAAGATTTAAATTCTAATAATAAACTTAGTTTTATACAAGCTGCTGCTAGAGCATTCTATACTCACGGTTATACGGATTTAGCAATGAGCTATAAAGACAAAGCTATAGAAACTACTCAAAAAATATATTCTCAAGATTTATCACAATCTTTAGCAGATTATAAAACAGAACAAGCGTTAAAAGGTAAACAAAAAGAGATAGAGCACGAAAAAGAAAAAACAACATTATACGGAATTATAGCATTATTGGCTTTTGTTTTGTTTTTTATAGCATTAATAGTTTTAAGAAAAATAAATAAACAGTCTAAAGAACTTTCAGAAAAAAATAGCTTGATTCGTGAGGCACTAAAAGAAAAAGAGTTGTTGATAAAAGAAGTGCATCATAGGGTGAAAAATAATTTTCAAATAGTATCTAGTTTATTAGAGTTACAAAGTAAGGGTATAGAAGATGAAAAAGCGCTAGAGTTAGCTAATGAAGGTAAAAATAGAGTAAAGTCTATGGCTTTAATTCATCAAAAATTATATCAAAATGAAACAGGTTTGGTAGATTTTGATGAATACATTCATTTACTTGTTAAAGAATTGTCTGCTCTTTTTAAATCAGATAATAAGATAGATACGTCAATTAAATCAGAAAACATGAATTTTGATGTAGATACCGCTATTCCTTTAGGTTTAATTATAAATGAAATAATAACAAATTCTTATAAATATGCTTTTACTAAAGGGAAAGAAAATACATTGTCAATCTCTATAAATAAAGAAAACGACGATAATTTTAAATTAATTATAGAAGATAATGGACCAGGTTTATCTGACGATATTGATATTAAAAAAACAAAAAGTTTAGGTTTACGTTTAATAACTAGACTAGTAAAACAACTACATGGTAAATTAAAATTAACAAATGATAATGGAGCTCGTTTTGAAATCTTGTTTAAAGATATTCATGCAAGAGGTTTGGTAGATTAATTATATAAGTTATTTTTTTAATGAGCAAAGTAAAAGTTTTAGTAGTAGAAGATGAGATAATTATTGCAGATGGTATTTGCGATACTCTAGAAGAATTAGGTTACCAAGCATTAGAACCAGCAATTAATTATACAGAAGCTATAGAGATAATAATTGATGAAGAACCAGATATTGCAATTTTAGATGTACAATTGTCTGGAAAAAAGACAGGAATTGATGTAGCAAGAAGAATTAGAGAAGATTTTCATTTTCCTTTTATATTTTTAACTTCAAATTCAGATTCATTAACATTAAACGAGGCCAAGGAGGTAAGACCACAAGCATTTTTGGTTAAACCTTTTTCTAAAGAAGAACTGTATACATCTATAGAAATTGCCCTACATAATTTTGCTGAAAGTAAAATAAAAGAAGATGATTTTGTAGAAAAGGATTCAATTTTTGTAAAAGAAAAAGGTGTGTATACAAAATTAAAATTTGATGATATTTTATATCTAAAAAGCTCTCATGTTTATGTAGAATTGTATTTAATAAATGGTAAAAAGATTTTATTAAGAAGAGGTTTAAATGATGTTCTTAATAGCTTAAATAATTATTTTATTAGAGTTCAAAGAAGTTTTGTGGTAAACATTAAATACATATCAGAAGTTAAAAGTAATTCTTTAAAAATTGCAGAAAAAGAAGAGATACCAATCGGTAAAATGTTTAAAGAAGGTTTAATAAAAAGAATGAATCGTATGTGATAATTTTAAGAACAAAAACAACGCTTTTTAGAACAATTTTAAAAGATCTTTTTACAATTAAATTACTTTTGCCTCCGATATTGTGTTGGGGGACATAAATATTTATAATGGGCTATTTTATAAGCCTTCTAAAAAAAAAGTTACTATTCTAAAGTAACTTTTTTTTTAGCCTTTTTTTTAAAAGAGTACTTTACTAAGTTCTATTTAGTATTTTTGTAGCTATGAAATTTTTGTACGATTTATTAGTTTTTAAAGCTTCAATATTTTTACCTATTATCGCACTTTTCAATAAAAAAATAAAATTTTTTGTTGACGGAAGAAAAGAAACGTTTTCTAAAATAAAAGCTTTAAAGAATAAAAAAACAATTTGGTTTCATGTAGCATCTTTAGGCGAGTTTGAGCAAGCAAGACCAATAATAGAAGAACTAAAAAAGAATTACTCAACGTATAAAATATTAGTTACTTTTTTCTCTCCTTCTGGTTACGAAATTAGAAAAAATTATTATTTAGCAGATGTAGTTTGTTATTTACCTTTAGATTCTATATCTAATGCAAAAAAGTTTGTAGAAATTGTAAATCCAAAATATGCTGTTTTTATAAAATATGAATTTTGGCCAAATCTATTAAACGAATTAAAAAGAAAAGAAGTTTCAACCATTTTAGTTTCTGGAATTTTAAGAAAAAAACAATTGTTTTTTAAGAGTTATGGTGGCTTTATGAGAAAATCTTTAGAAGCTTTTCATCACTTTTTTGTACAAGATCTAAATTCTAAAGAATTATTAAATTCTATCAATTTTAATAACGTTACAATTGCTGGTGATACACGTTTTGATAGAGTTGCAAAAATTTTAGAACAAGATAATTCGTTAGATTTTATCAGTCAATTTAAAGACGGTAAATACACAATTGTTGCTGGTAGCACTTGGCAAGAAGATGAAGAACTGTTGGTAAATTACATCAATAATAAAACATCAGAAAACGACAAAATTATTATTGCTCCGCATAATATTAAACAAGAAGCAATTTTACAATTACAGAAATCAATCAATAAAAAAACAATTTTATATTCCGCTAAAGCGGATGAAAATTTAGCAGAATTTCAAGTTTTTATTATTGATACAATTGGTATTTTAACTAAAATTTATGCGGCTGCAGATATTGCTTATGTAGGTGGTGGTTTAAAAACAGGTTTACATAACATTTTAGAACCCGCAACTTTTGGAATTCCTGTGGTTATTGGAAATAATTATAGTAAATTTAAAGAAGCGGTAGATTTGGTAAAAATAGGAGGTTGTATTTCAATAAAAAACCAAGAAGAATTTAATCAAACTTTTATTAATCTAAAAGAGGATGAAGGTTTAAGAAAGTTAACAGGTGTTATCAATAAAAGATACATTAAAGATCATCTTGGTGCAACAGCATTAGTTATAAATTATTTAAAAAATAAAATTTAAAAATGGATTTTATATTACAACCTTGGGCATGGTATATTGGCGGTCCGTTAATTGCAATTTCTTTATTATTGTATTTTTATTTTGGTCAAAATTTTGGAGCATCCACAAATTTTGAAACTTTATGTACCATTGCAGGAGCAGATAAGTTTTCTGATTACTTTAAAAAAGATTGGAAAGACAGAGATTTTGCGTTGATGTTTGTTGTTGGGTTAATTATTGGAGGATTTATTTCTGCCTATTTTTTAACACCAGATAAAAGTATTGATTTAAACCCTAAAACGGTGCAAGAATTAACAGATTTAGGTTTTACAGAAGTAACAAATCAATATTTTCCTGATGAAATTTTTGGGGAAGAAGCATACTTTTCTTTAAAAGGATTCTTAATTTTAATTGTTTCGGGTATTTTTATTGGTTTTGGTACACGTTATGCGGGTGGTTGTACTTCTGGTCATGCAATTACTGGGTTAAGTAATTTAGAAATCCCTTCTTTATTAGCTGTAATTGGTTTTTTTATTGGTGGTATTATTGCTACTTGGTTTATAATTCCAATTTTATTTTAGCTAATAATTTGCATTAAACAAAAATAATTATGTTCAATTTGTCTCTTCGAGCGCAGTGGAGAAGTTAATTGAAAATTTAAAATATATTCAAAATGAAAAACATCAAATTTTTAATATTAGGCATCTTTTTTGCAATCGTATTAAGTAAAACACAAGCTATTTCGTGGTATCGTTTTTACGAAATGTTTAAGTTTCAATCTTTTCATATGTTTGGTATTATTGGTGGAGCAGTTGTAATTTCTATGATTTTTATGCAGCTTTTTAAAAATGGAAAAATAAAAGATATTAACGGGAACAAAATTGTACCAAAACCAAAGAAAAAAGGTTTTGTAAGAACAGTTTTAGGAGGAACATTTTTTGGTTTAGGTTGGGGAATTTCAGGAGCTTGTGCAGCACCAATTTTTGTAATTCTTGGTTTTAAATTAATACCTGCTTTAATTTTACTATTTGGAGCATTAATTGGTACGTTAATTTATGGTGTTTTAAGTAAAAAATTACCGAATTAAATGAGTAAACTGGTAGATAATTTTGGTAGACAAATGCAATACGTACGATTGGCAGTAACCGATCGTTGTAATTTACGTTGCCAATATTGTATGCCTGCTCACGGAATAGATATTGTACCAAGACAAGAATTATTAACTTTTAAAGAAATGTATCGCTTAGTTCGTGTACTCACAGAATTAGGCGTAAATAAAGTGCGTTTAACTGGAGGAGAACCTTTTGTGCGTAAAGATTTTGTAAAATTTTTAGAGATGTTATCTTACAACGATTTGTTAGATGCTATAAATATTACCACAAACGGCGCATTAATTTCTCATCATATTGATAAGATTGAAAAGCTAGAAAAAGTTAAAAATATCAATTTAAGTATAGATAGTTTGCAAAGAGAAAAATTTGCAAAAATTACTAGAAGAGATGTTTTTCCGGAAGTTTATAAAACTTTTGAATTACTTGAAAAAAGTAGTTTAAACTTAAAACTAAATGTAGTTGTACAATCTGGTTTTAATACCGATGAAATTTTAGATTTTGTACGATTAACAAAAGATAAAAATGTTGCTGTCCGATTTATAGAAGAAATGCCTTTTAATGGCAAAGGGCAACGTGATATGCAAGAAAATTGGACTTTAAAAAAAATTTTAAATGAAGTAAAAACAGCATTTTCTGTAGATGAAATTCGGTCAGAAAAATCATCAACTTCTAGAAATTTTAAAGTAGAAAATCATTTAGGAACTTTTGGTATTATACCTGCATTTACAAGAACAATTTGTAATGATTGTAATCGAATTAGAATTACATCTACCGGAACATTTAAAAATTGTTTGTTTGATGATGGTGTTTTTAATTTGCGAGATTTTATTAGAAAAGGAGCAAGTAATGATGATTTAAAAGAGCTGTTTTTAACCTTGGTAAAACAAAAGCCAGAAAATGGTTTTATAGCAGAAGCAAACCGTAAAAAAGGAAATGTTTCTGAAAGTATGAGCACAATTGGAGGGTAACAACTAATTTACATTTTTAGATGATTTCAGTAAAAGAAGCAAAAAATATCATTTTAAATTCAACGCAAGATTTTGGATTTGAAGAAGTTCCGTTTATAAAATCAGTTGGTAGAATTTTAAGAGAAAACATTCTTGCAGATAGAGACTTTCCGCCATTTAACAGAGTTTCTATGGATGGAATTGCAATTGATTATAAGTCTTTTAAAAACGGACAAAGAGCATTTAAAATAGAAGGAATTCAAGCAGCAGGAAGTGAGCAATTGTCATTGCAAAATTCTGAAAACTGTATTGAGGTAATGACAGGTGCGGTTTTACCAAATAAAGCAAATACAGTAATTCGTTACGAAGATGTAACTATTAAAAACGGAATTGCAACAATCAATATAGATGCTATAAACGAGAAGCAAAACGTTCACAATAAAGGAAAAGATGGTAAAGTAGGAGATGTTTTAATATCTGAAAACAAAATTATTTCAGCTGCAGAAATTGGTGTTTTAGCAACAGTTGGTAAATCAACAGTAAAAGTGGCAAAACAACCAAAAGTAATGATTGTTTCTACAGGTGATGAATTGGTTGGTGTAGATGAAACTCCGTTAGCGCATCAAATAAGAAGAAGCAATGTTTTTACATTAGTTTCTTTGTTAGAAAAATTAAATATTCCATCAGAAACGGCACATATAACAGATGATAAACCAGTTTTAAAATCAAAAATAAAAAGCTTTTTAAAAGAGTTTGATGTGTTGCTTTTTAGTGGAGCTGTTAGTAAAGGTAAATTTGATTTTCTACCAGAAGTTTTTGACGAATTAGGTGTAGAAAAACTATTTCATAAAGTTGCACAAAGACCAGGGAAACCATTTTGGTTTGGGCAAAAAAAGAATTTGAGTTCTGATAAACATATAGATGATAAATACCAAAAGAACACAATTGTGTTCGGTTTTCCAGGAAATCCAATTTCTACTTTTGTAAATTGTTTGGCGTATTTTTATCCTTGGTATTTTAAATCAGTAGGAGTAGAACCAAAAGAAGAAACTGCAATTTTAGGAGAAGATGTTTCTTTTAAACCAAATTTAGAATACTTTTTACAAGTAAAATTAGAAAGTAAATTCGGACATTTAGTTGCTTTTCCTGTAAAAGGAAATGGTTCTGGAGATTTGGTTAGTTTGGTAAATGCCGATGCTTTTATTCAGTTGTCAAAAACAGAAGAAATACTTTTTAAACAGGGTGAAAATTTCCCAATAATAAGATTTAGACAATGAGTGATTTTAGTCATATAAATTCAAAAGGAAATCCTAAAATGGTAAATGTTTCTGATAAGAAAATTACCAAAAGAACAGCTATTGCAAAAGCAACTATGTTTTTAGGAAAAGAAGTAATTGCTCATTTTACAAATGATGAGTTAATTACTAAAAAAGGTCCGGTTTTTCAAACGGCAATTATTGCCGGAATTCAAGGTGTTAAAAAAACATCAGAATTAATACCAATGTGCCATCCGTTGTTAATTAACGGTGTAGATGTAGACATAGAAATTATAGATTCTGAAAACATAGAAGTATTATGTAAAGTTACAATTACCGGTAAAACTGGTGTAGAAATGGAAGCTTTAACAGGTGCAAATATTGCATGTTTAACTATTTATGATATGTGTAAAAGTATCAGTCAAAAAATGGTAATTAAAGAAGTGAAATTGTTAGAAAAAACAGGTGGAAAATCGGATATTAAGAATTAAAATGTCTCCTCGAGTGCAGTCTAGAGGCTTTAATAGTTCTCGACTGCGCTCGAACTGATATTTTGAAAAAGTTTAACTTAAAATGAAAAAGCATACCAAACATACCAATTTAGAAAGAAGAGATAATGATAATTTTGCACCTAATGAAATTGCAATTCTAGGAACAAATTGTGGTGTTATTTCAGATTTAGTACATAAGGTCTCAGAGAAATTATCAAATTATAAACTAGCTTATTTTGATGCTTCTCATGCAAAATCTCTCGACTGCGCTCGAGATGACAGTTATAGTTTATCAGAGTATACTTTTCATCATCAAGGAAATTTACAAATAACTACTTCTGGAAACATAAATAAATTTCAGCAACGATTAGATTTTGCTCAATTCGATTACCTTTTTATTAACGGAAATCATTATCAAGGAGCAAAACAAATATTAATTCTAGATGAAGCTAAAGAGGCTTCTGTTTTAAAAAGATTAGAGCAGTTAGATCGAATTCAGTTTGTAATAAAGTTAAAATCTGAAACAGAATTTTTTCCTTTTTTAGAAGAAAAATATCCGCAGATAAAAAATATTACTTGTTATACTATTGATGAGGTTGATGCAATTGCAAATCATATTAATAATTTAATTCAAGAAAAAATTGCACCTGTAAAAGGGTTGGTTTTAGTTGGTGGAAAAAGTACTAGAATGGGTACAGATAAAGCCGAGCTTAATTATTTTGGAAAACCTCAAAAAGAAATTGCAAAAGAATGGTTAGAGAATAATAATTTAGAAACTTTTTATTCTGTTAGATCTTTCGACTCCGCTCAAGATGATAATCAGAATTTGAATGTCATTTCGAGCGCAGTTGAGAAATCTCAAAAAGCTCAAGAAATTTCTGATGTTTTTTTTAATTTAGGTCCTTTTGGAGGAATTTGTTCTGCGTTTCAAAAAGACCCAAATGCAGCTTGGTTGGTTTTGGCAACAGATGTACCTTTTGTAAATGAAGAAATTATTCAACAGCTTTTAAAGTCTAGAAATCCGAGTAAAACAGCTACTGCAATTAAAGGGAAAAACAAAGATTTTCCGGAGCCGTTAATTACCATTTACGAGCCAAAAGCATATCCTGTTTTACTACAATATTTAGCACAAGGTTATTCTTGTCCGCGTAAAATGTTAATCAATTCTGATGTAGAAATTGTAGAAATTAATGATGATTTTATCAGAAATATAAATACACCAGAAGAGTTTAAAATTGCCAAAAAAGAGATTGGAAATTAATGAAAAGAAGTCAACTTTAAGCTTTAAATAATTTTAAATGAAGAATAATCCTATAGAATTTTATACACAAGCAAAAATAGATTTAGAAAAAGAAGCTTTGGTATTAAAGAAAAAATTAATCAATGTTTCTATTTTTAGATTTGCTGTTTTTTTAGCAACTACATTTTTAATTTACTTGACCTTTGGTGATTTTCCAGATGTATTTATCATCGCTTGTTTAGGAATAGCATTATTCTCTTTTTTGGTGTTAACAAACACTAAAATAAAAAGAAAAAAACAGGTTATAGAAGCTAAAATTGTAATTAATAGCACAGAAATTAAAGTTTTAAATAGAGATTTTTATGATTTAGAAACTGGTGAAGAATTTGTAAATCCGTTGCATTATTTTAGCAATGATGTAGATTTATTTGGTAGAGGTTCGTTTTTTCAATACATGAATAGAACCGCTACAAATGATGGGAAATTACTTTTAGCAACTACACTTTCTGCAAATAACACGTCTAATATTGTAGAAAAACAGCATGCAATAAAAGAACTTTCTAAAAAAGTAACTTGGAGGCAACATTTTTCTGCCTTAGCAAGTTTAGTTTCAGTTAAAAATACTTCGGCAACTGTTATTGATTTATTTTCTAATTACAAGGCTGTTTTTTCTAAACATTTGGCAAAATTTCAAATAGTTTTTTCAATAATTTCTTTCACCTTAATTGGCTTGGTTTCTTTTGGTTTTATTGCATTTTCATTTGTTACAGCTTGGTTTTTTGTCGGACTTTTTATTACTGGTGCTTTCGTTAAAAAGACACAAAAATTATATTCAGAAACAGATAAAGTTAGAGAAACTTTTAGGCAATATCATCAATTGTTAAATGAAATAGAAAATGAAACTTTTACAGCATCAATACTAAAAGAGAAACAAGAAATTATAAAATCTGAAGAGAAAAAAGCTTCTTCAATTTTTAAAGAATTTTCTAAGATTTTAGATGGTTTTGATCAGCGAAACAACATCATTATATCTGTGGTTGGTAATGGCTTGTTTTTGTCTGAAATTTACAATGCTTGTAAGGTAGAAAAGTGGATTTTAAATTATAAACATACTGTACAAAAATGGTTTGAAGTAGTCGCGTTTTTTGATGCTCAGAACTCATTAGCAAACTTTAATTTTAATCATCAAAAATTTGTTTTTCCAGAAATCTTGGATGGGCACGAAACTATAAAATCTACTAATTTAGGTCATCCTTTGTTAAAAGTAGATCAAAGAGTTGATAACGATTTTATAATTGATGATGCACAATTTTTTATAATTACAGGCGCAAATATGGCTGGTAAAAGTACTTTTTTAAGAACCGTTTCTTTGTCTATTGTAATGGCAAATTGTGGTTTGCCCGTTTGTGCAGAATCCTATTTATATTCGCCAATAAAATTGATAACAAGTATGCGAACTTCTGATTCTTTATCTGAAGATGCCTCTTATTTTTATTCGGAATTAAAGCGTTTAAAGTTTATTATTGATGAAATAAAATCAGAAAAATACTTTATTATTTTAGATGAAATTTTAAAAGGAACTAATAGTAAAGATAAGGCAATTGGGTCTAAAAAATTCGTGGAAAAATTAACAAAATCTAAATCTACAGGAATTATTGCAACGCATGATATTAGTTTGTGCGAATTAGAAAACGAGTTTTCTAGTGTAAAAAACTATTATTTTGATGCAGAAATAATTAATGACGAGCTACATTTTGATTACACTATGAAAAACGGTGTTTGTAAAAATATGAATGCTTCTTTTTTACTGCAAAAAATGGAAATTGTTTAGTTTTCCCATTCTAAAGTTTCTACCAAGTGTAAAATATCTTTTTTAATATAATCTACGGCAGGTAAAATAGAATCGTAATTTGGTTTTGCATAAAAATATAAAGAACCTTTTATAAAGTTTTTTGTGCTATCTGTAACATGAAATTGTAGATGAGAAGCTGCGTTTCCTGTAATTTCATACAAGCTACCAAAAACTCTTTTCTTAGGGTTTACAAAATCTATTGGTGGTTTAATTTCTTCTGCTTTTACAGCATGTTTAAAAACCAGTTTTTCAGATTCGGTTAAAAGTTCTCTTAGGTTGTTATTTATAGGTCTGTATGTAATATCTATAGAAGCTTTTAGTTGAGGGTACTTAATAGTTATCCAATTATTTTCTTTGTTTATAACAGTAGTGTTTTTTAAAATATTAAAACTATAAGGTCTAGAGATTTCTAAGTTTTTATACGTTTTCTGTGGATATTCTAAACTTAAATAAGCCTTTGGTTTTGGTAAAACATCTTCTTTACAAGAAAGGAATAGAGTTAAAAAAATCAATAAAAAAAATTTACGCATTTCTAGTTGCTTTTACTTGTTTAATACGTTTTTTGTCTAACGCTTCTATTGTAAACGTATAGTTCTTGAAACTTATTTTCTCTCCTTTTTTAGGAAATTTTCCAGAAATTTCTAAAATAAAACCAGCAAGAGTTTCACTTTCTCCTTTTTCTTCTTCAAAAACATCTTCATCTTCATCATCTAAAACTTTACAAAAATCTTTAATTGTAATTTTACCTTCAAAGATATAATTGTTCGCATCAATTTTAGAATAAGATAAATCTTCATCATCAAATTCATCATTAATATCACCCACAATTTCTTCAATAACATCTTCTAAAGTAACCAATCCGCTTGTTCCTCCGTATTCATCAACAACAATTGCTAAGTGGTTTTTCTTCTCTCTAAAATCACCTAACAAATCGTCTAATTTTTTATTTTCTGGTACAAAGAAAGGTTCTCTAAGTAAATCTTGCCACTTAAATGTTGTTTTGTCTAAGTGTGCAAGTAAGTCTTTTGCGTATAAGACGCCAATAATATTGTCTATATTTTCTTTGTAAACAGGGTTTCTAGAATATCCGTTTTTTAATATTTTTTGTAAAACAGTTTCGTAAGGTTCATCATCTGATAGTGCAAAAATATCTATACGAGGTTTCATAATTTGTACAGTTTCTGTATTACCAAAATTTACAATTCCTTCTAGTATTTTTTGTTCGTCTTTTGTGGTTGCTCCTTCAGAAGTTAACTCTAGCGCCTGAGATAAGGTTTCTACAGAAAAATTAGAGTTTTTATTTCCTAGATTTTTTTCTATCCACTTTGTTAGGGTAATTAATGGCAAACTAAAAGGTGTTAGAAAAAAGTTTATACTATGTATAAATTTAGACATTACTCTAGAGAATTTAAGTGCATTTCTAGAGGCGTATACTTTTGGCAAAACTTCTCCGAAAAGTAAAATTAAGAAGGTTACTAGCACTATTTCTATTAAAAATCTAATAGAAATAGTAAAAAGAAATAGGTTTAATTGATAATTAAAATTGCCAAAAAGTGTTTCTGATAAAGATGCAAATAGCAAAACAATTAAAATATTAATAAAATTGTTAGTTATTAATATTGTAGCTAATAATTTTCTAGGTCTTTCTAATAAGGTAACAACAATATTTTCTTCTTTTCCGTTATTAGAAAGTTCATTTAAGTTTGTTTGTGTAAGAGAAAAAAAAGCAACCTCTGCGCCTGATACTAATGCAGAACTTATAAGTAGCGCTATTAAAGTTATTATATTAAACGAGGTTAATAGATCTATACTTGTAAAAAATAATATTTTGGGGTCTGGATCCAATTTTTAAGGTTTAAGTTAATTTAAAAAGGTAAATCATCTTCTTCTTCCATTTCTACAGATTTTGGAGCTGGAGAAGGTTTTTGATTTTGTACTGGGTTAATATTATTAGTTTCTGTATTTTTTTTGTTAGAAAGCATGGTCATTTCATTAACAACTATTTCGGTAGAATAACGTTTAACACCATCTTGTTCCCATTGACGGTTTTTTAGTTTCCCTTCAACATAAACTTTATCTCCTTTTGTTAAATATTTTTCACACACTTTGGCTAATCCGTTTCTTACAACAAGGTTATGCCAATCTGTACTTGTAACTTTTTCTCCGGTTTGCCTGTTTGTGTAACTTTCTGATGTTGCAATAGGAAAACGACCTACACAGTTTTGATCATCAAAATAATGCATTTTAACATCATCACCTAAATTACCAATTAAAATTACTTTATTTATTGTACCTGCCATAGCTTGTGTATTTCTATAACAAAAATACTAAAAATATCAATTACTTTTTAGGTAGGTGTTTTTCTAAGAAATTTGCTATTAAAATAGGAACAGGGTATTTTTCAATTTCACTCCATTTAATAGTTGCTTCTGATAAATTTTTGGTTTCAACAATCCAAAATTGTGTATATAAATGTTGATGAGATAATTTATGAACAATTTCTTTTTGATTAAAAAGTGAGATTGTGGTTTCTTCTGGAAATAAATTGATAAATTCTTGGGATGATATTAACTCTTCTTTATTAATAACGTTTTTGGTTTCTATTAACGGAAATTGATACAAGCCTTGCCAAATACCTTTTCCTTTTCTTTCTGATAAAATAGTTGTTTGCTTGTTGGTTTTTATCACTAAAAAATTAAAATAACGTTTTCTAACTTTTATTTTTTTCTCTTTAACAGGTAGCTCTTTAATTAATTGTTTTTCTAATGCAACACAACTATTAGAAAACGGACAAGTATTACATAAAGGATTTTGTGGTTTGCATTGTATAGCACCAAAATCCATAATTGCTTGATTAAAAGTACCTGGTTGTGTTTTATCTATTAAAGACTGCGCAAGTGTTTTAAACTCTTTAATTCCTGCAGATGTGTTAATAGGTGTTTTAATTCCGTAATAGCGAGAAAGTACCCTGTAAACGTTTCCATCAACAACAGCGGTAGCTTCGTTAAAGCAAATAGACGCTATTGCAGATGCGGTATAATCTCCTATACCTTTTAATTTAATAATTTCTTTGTAAGTTGATGGGAATTCTCCGTTTAGTTCGTTTGCAATTAATTTTGCAGAAAAATGAAGGTTTCTTGCACGAGAATAATAACCTAAACCTTGCCACATTTTTAAAACGGTACTTTCGTCTGCATTTGCAAGATCAAAAACAGTAGGAAAAGCTTCTGTAAATTTTAAATAATATGCCAAACCTTGGGCAACTCTTGTTTGCTGAAGCATGATTTCTGACAGCCAAATAAAATAAGGATTCTTAGTTTTTCGCCAAGGTAAATTTCGGCTGTTTTGTAAATACCAGAAAATTAATGTGTTATAAAAAATCATTGATAAAAAATAGGATTACAATATTACATTTTAAAATTCACATAATTTTAAGTGTTATTATTTTTGGAATTGATTAATTGTCATATATTTGCATCCGCATTTTTGGAAGTAAATTAATAAAAATATAGTAAAATATTAGAGACATGACGAAAGCAGATATCGTATCAAAAATTTCAGATAAATCAGGAATCGAGAAAACAGAAGTTTTAGCAACTGTTGAAGCATTTATGACTGAAGTGAAAGATGCATTAGAAAGTGGAGATAACGTATATTTAAGAGGTTTTGGTAGTTTTATAATTAAAACAAGAGCCGAAAAAACTGGTAGAAATATTTCTAAGAATACTACAATTAAGATTCCTGCACACAATATTCCAGCTTTTAAACCAGCAAAAACTTTTACAGAAGGAGTAAAAAGTAAAGTAGCTGTTAAATAACAAAATATTAATCTAAACCTTAAACGGTTAAAAAAACAACAGAAATTATGCCAAGTGGTAAAAAAAGAAAGAGAGCAAAAATCTCTACACACAAAAGAAAGAAAAGAGCTAGAGCAAATAGACACAAGAAAAAGTAAGCATCCGCTTACTTTTTCGTTTCTTGTTTAGACGAAAGAAGTTAAAAACAAAGTTCATTGACATTAGAAGGTTTATTTATTGTTTAAAAACAGTAAATCTTCTCACGGTATTATAAATATACCTGACAATATTAATCCATCTACACAATTAAGTGTAGTCTAAAACCATTTCAGTATGAAAACAGAATTAATAATTCGTAGTAATTCATCTGATATTGATTTTGCCTTATTAAGAGATGGAAAACTTATTGAATTAAATAATGAAACATCTGATAATAAATTTTCTGTTGGCGACATATTTTTAGCCAAAATAGGAAAAGTATTAACAGGTTTAAATGCATCCTTTGTTAATGTAGGATACCCAAAAGATGGGTTTTTACATTATCATGATTTAGGAGCGCAAGTAAACTCATTAAACTCATTCATTAAGAAAGTAAGCACAGGTAAGTATAAAGAATTCACTTTAAAGAACTTCCGTAAGGAAGAAGACATTAACAAAGACGGTAGTATTAACAGTGTACTAAAATCGGGTCAAAACCTATTAGTACAAATAGTAAAAGAACCAATTTCTACAAAAGGCCCAAGATTAAGTTCTGAGTTGTCTATAGCAGGTAGATATTTGGTTTTAGTTCCTTTTTCTAACCGAGTTTCTGTTTCTCAAAAAATAGCAGACCCAAAAGAAAAAGAACGTTTAAAAAGATTAGCAAAAAGCATTAAGCCCAAAGGGTTTGGTGTTATTTTAAGAACTGTTGCCGAAGGCAAAAAAGTGGCAGAACTTGATAAAGATTTACAAAACTCTTTAGATCGTTGGAAAACTATGTGTAAGAGAATACCTAACACAAATACACCAACAAAAATTTTGAGTGAGCTTAATAGAGCTTCTTCAATTTTAAGAGATATTATGAACGAAACCTTTACAAGTATTGTAACAAATGATGAAACTCTAAAAGTAGAGATTAAAGAATATCTACAAGAAATATATCCTGAAAAGGAAAATATTGTAAAACTTTATAAATCTGATGTTCCTATTTTTGAAAAATTCGGAATAGAAAGACAGATTAAAACGTCATTTGGCAAAACAGTTTCCATGAGCAGAGGTGCTTATTTAGTAATAGAGCACACAGAAGCATTACATGTTATAGATGTAAATAGTGGAAATAGGTCTAATAAAGCAGGTTCTCAAGAAGATACTGCTTTAGAAGTTAATTTAATTTCAGCAACAGAAATAGCACGCCAATTGCAATTACGCGATATGGGAGGAATTATAGTTGTTGATTTTATTGACATGCACAAAGCTGAAAATAGAAACAAATTATATCAGCATCTTAAAGAACAAATGGCTTTGGATAGAACAAAGCATAAAATATTACCTCCAAGTAAATTTGGATTGGTACAAATTACAAGACAAAGAGTAAGACCTGAGTTAAGTATAAAAACTACCGAAGCCAACCCAAATAAAAATGGAGAAGTAGAAGCACCTATAGTTTTGTTAGATAAAATTGAGGCAGATTTAGAGAAATATTTGTTAAGCTCTAAAAATAAAAAAGTACAATTACATGTACATCCTTTTATTGCTGCATATTTAACAAAAGGAGTGAATTCTATACGTTTTAAATGGTATTTAAAACACAAAAAGTGGATTACAATTATACCTCGTGACGCTTACACATACTTATATTATAGATTTAAATCTGTAAAAGCTTAAAATATTATAATATAAAGGCAATAATTTTTTATCAAAAAACCCTGCAATTTTCTTAGTTGCAGGGTTTTGTATTATTAATAAATTTATCTTAGTTTTTTTCTTTTATTAAATATAAGTAAACAGGATAATGGTCTGAATAACCACCTGTATAATTACCGTTAGAAAAACTTCTAAAAGGATATCCTTTATATTTTCCTTTTTTAGTGGTTAAAAAAGCTTTATTAAAAATCATAGCTTTATACATTTTGTAAGTAGTATAATCTTTTTCTCCTTTGTCTAATAACGGAGAAGTAAAGAAAATCATGTCAAATAAATTTATTTTATCTCTATATTTTAGGGTGTTAAAACCTCTTCTAAACATGTCTTCATAAGGGTTGTATAAGTCATCTTTACTTACCTCTTTTTTTCTACTTTTTGTTTGTAATACTTTTTTAAAACTAGAATTTATTGGGTCGTCATTAAAATCGCCCATAATTAAAATTTTAGCACTTTCATCTTGTTTTCTAACTTGATCTATAATTTTTGTGTTCTGGTAAGCTGCCTTTTCTCTATTAGGTCTACTTGCTTTTTCACCACCTCTTCTAGATGGCCAATGATTTACAATTATATGTATTAATTCATCATCTAAATAACCAGATACTAAAAGCTGGTCTCTTGTATAAATTTTTACGTTATCGCTATATATATTAGGATTAAAAGCTTCATGATAAATAGGGTTGAAATATTTTTTCTGATAAAGTAAAGCAACATCAATACCTCTCTTGTCTGGTGAATCATAATGTATAATGCCGTAATCATTATTTATTAAATGTTTAGATTTTATTAAATCTTCTAAAACGTTTAAATTTTCAACTTCAGATACTCCAATTATTGCCGGACTTGTATTTGTTTTTTCTGCTCCTATTTGAGCAATTGTACTACTAAGCTTTTCAATTTTATCCCAATAAACTTTAGATTTATTAGATTTTAACTCCATTATTGGGCTCGCTTCATCATTTTTATTTACATCATTTATGGTGTCAAATAAGTTTTCTAAATTATAAAAAGCAATAGTTCTAATATCGTATTGCTTTGCTTTTTTCTGAGAATTACAAGAAGTAATTACAATTAAGAAAGCTAAAATAAAAAGTATATTCTTACCCATTTTATGATGTTTTTTATGTGGTAAAAATAAGAAACTTAAGCTGCATATTTTAAATAGATGCTCTGTTATTGTAGAACTTTAATTTATTTTCACTAAATTTAATAGCGAAAAAGAAAATTTAGAGTACAATTATTTATGAAAAAAATTGTTATGGCAACTTGTTTGCTGTTAACAGCTACTTGGTATGTTAACAGTCAAAATATTATAAAAGGAGTTATTTTAGATAATAATTCCGAGAAACCTCTTGGGGCTGTTTTTGTTAAGATACAAGGCATAGATAAAGGTACAACTACAAATTTAAACGGTAATTTTACAATTAAAGTTTTAGGTGAAAAACAGGTTGTTTTAACAATACAACTTGATGGTTATCAAACACAAAATATACCTATAGAACTCTCTGATGCAATTTTAGACTTAGGTGTAATTTATCTTTTTAAAGATATTTCTATCAATCAAGATTTAAGTTTAATTACTCTTACAGATGATGAGTTAAATAATGATACTAATTCTGCAGATAACATCTCTGGGCTTTTGTTATCATCAAAAGATATTTTTTTAAGAACAGCTGCTTTTGAGTTTAGTTCTTCTTTTTTTAGAATAAAGGGTTTAGATTCTGGTAACGGAAAAGTATTAATTAACGGCATAGAAATGAATAAAATCTATGACGGTAGAGCTCAGTGGGGAAATTGGGGAGGATTAAATGATGTGTTAAGAAATCAAGAATTTAGAAATGGTTTATCTGCTTCTGATGTTACTTTTGGAGGGCTTTTAGGAGCTACAAATATAGAAACAAGAGCTTCTGAACAAAGAGCCGGAGCTAGAATAACTTATTCTTCATCTAATAGAAGTTATCAACATAGAATGATGGCAACTTACTCTTCTGGGATGTTAAAAAGTAATTGGGCTTTTACTTTTTCTGGAAGTAGAAGAATAGGAAATGAGGGATTTAATGAGGCAACTTCTTATAATGCATATTCTTTTTTTACATCCATAGAAAAAAAGTTAAGCAATAAAAGTAGCATTAATTTTACAGGAATTTTTACTCCAAACAGAAGAGGGAAATCATCACCAAATACCCAGGAAGTTTATGATTTAAAAGGCATAAAGTACAACGATTATTGGGGTTTTTTAAATGGTGAAAAGAAAAATTCTAGAATTAAAGAGGTTAGTGAGCCTATTTTAATGCTAAACCATTATTGGAATCTTACCTCAAAAACAGCTATAAACACCAATATAGCATATCAATTTGGTAAAATAGGAAATAGTAGAATAGATTATAACGGAGGGTCTAATCCGAGTAAAACATATTATCAAAATTTACCAAGTTATTTTTTAAGATATAATGATTTTGAAGGAGCTTACGAGGCTGAAAAGAATTTTAAAAATGATGGACAAATTAACTGGAATGCTATTTACGATGCAAATAGTACAAATAAAGATACAGGTTTAGAGAATGCGTATGTTTTTTATGAAGATAGAAATGATGATAAACAAATTACAATCAATACTATTTTAAATTCAGAACTTAACGATCATGTTACTATCAACGGAAAAATAGAATACAAACAATTACATTCTAAAAACTTTGCAGAGGTAATAGATTTGCTAGGCGGAAGTGGTTATTTAGATATTGATCCTTTTGGAGCAACAGAAGATGAAAAACAAAATGATCTTTTAAATCCAAATAGAATTGTAGGTAAAGGTGATAAATTTAAATATAATTTTAATTTAAGTTCTGCTATTATAAAAGCTTTTGCTCAAACTCAATTTAGTTATAAAAAGGTAGATTTTTATGCCGCTTTAAATGTTGTTAATACAACACATCAAAGAGAAGGTTTATATCAAAATGGGGGTTTTATTGATAATTCTCTGGGTAAGTCAGAAGAGCAAAAATTTACAACTTACGGTTTTAAATCTGGTGTAACTTATAAAATAACAGGTCGTCATTTGGTTGATATTAATGCTGGGTATTTTACCAATGCACCAACGCTTAGAAATACGTTTTCTAACTCAAGAGAAAATAATAATGTGGTTTTAAATTTACAAAACGAAAAAACACTTTATACAGATGTTAGTTACATTTTTAGAAGTCCGGTTATTACATCAAAAATAACAGCCTATTATGTTTCTACAAAAGACGCAACAGAGATTTCTTTTTATTTTGCAGATGGAGTTGGTGGTGATAATACAGCTTTTGTACAAGAAATTTTAAATGGGATTGATAAAAATAATTTAGGTTTAGAGATTGGTGTTGAAGCACAAGTTACACCCACTTTACAGTTAAAAGGAGCGGCGTCTATTGGGCAATTTACGTATGCTAATAATCCTAATTTATACCTAACTACAGAGGCGGATACAGAATCTATTGTGGCAGGCTTTGTAAATGGGTTTAAAGATTTTGGAACCACAAATCTTAAAAATTATAAAATAGCAGCTGGTCCGCAAAATGCTTATTCTATAGGTTTTGAGTATAGAGATCCAGATTATTGGTGGTTTGGTGCTACACTCAACTTTTTTGCAAACACATTTGTAGATATTTCCCCTTTAAATAGGTCTAGAAATTTTTACATTGATGATGATGGATTGCCTTTTTTAGATTATGATACAGAAATTGCAAAAGAACTTTTGGTTCAAGAAAAATTTAATAATTATTCAGTGGTAAATCTTGTTGGCGGAAAATCATTTATCGTCAATAAACATTACATCAGTGTTTTTGCAACAGTAAATAATTTATTAAATAAAGAGTATAAATCTGGTGGATTTGAACAAGGAAGAAATGCTAATTACAGACAATTATTAGAAGATAAATCTTTAGATAAACCCGTTTTTGGTAATAAATATTGGTATGGTAGAGGAGCAACTTATTTTTTAAATGTAAGTATCTCTTTTTAGAAAAATTAAAAAAAGAAAAATGAAAAAGAATAGAATCCTCTCGCTAATACTTGTTTGTATAACAAGTGTTTTGTGCATCACTTGTGTAGATGATGCAGATTTTAAAGTGCCAGAAAGTTTAGGAAATGAAGAAAACGAAGCTGTAAATAAGATTTTAGATAGCATTTCTGTTGGTACACTTCAATTAAAAACAATACAAGAACTAAAAGAGTTGTATGTAATTGGCAACGATCCTTTAGAGGTGGTTTCTGATATTGTGGTAAAAGGATATGTGGTTTCTTCGGATAAAACAGGTAACTTCTACAAAGAATTTTATATGCAAGATGCTCCAGAAAACCCAAATTCAGGCATTAGAGTTTCGTTAAATTTATTAGATAGTTATAATAAGTTTAATATTGGTAGAGAAATTTATATTCGTTTAAAAGGTTTGTACGTAGGCGAAACTAATTCTGGAGACGGAATTGTAACTATTGGCGGAAAAGTAAGTGCATCTAATCTTTCTGAAATAGAAAATGTAACTACAAATCAAATACCGAATCATATTTTTAGAACTACAACAACAGAAACAATTGTGCCAAAATTAATGGATTTTGCAAGGATAAATGAAACACATATAGGAACATTTATTTCTTTAGAAAATGTGTTTTTTGATGCAAAATTAGCAGGGAAATCATTTGTAGATCCAATAGAAGATTTTGATACACAACGTAAAATTCAGACTTGTTTAGGTTTAGGGTATGACGATTTATTATTAGAAACAAGTTCTTTTTCTAGCTTTTCTAACGAAACTTTGCCAGAAAAAGCAGGCGTTATCAATGCAATAGTTTCTAAAGATTTTGGTGGGAGTTTTATCGTTTTAAATTTAAATGATAGCAATGATGTTTTTATGACAGAAGATAGATGTACGCCTTTGTCAATAGCAGATTATACAACTATTTTATTAGAAGAAAATTTTGATAATGAATCTGGAGATATTGATGTTTTAAATTGGATAAATTATAGAGATATTGGTACAAAATCTTGGCGATCTTATACAGATACCTATTCGCAAAGTAAGGCAGCAAGAATTAACTCTATAAGTTCTGGTGATGAAAATACAGTTACTTGGTTAATAACAAAAGCAATTAATTTAGAAACAACATCGCAAGAGTTTTTGTCTTTTGAAACCTCTAATAGTTTTGCTAACGGAAGTAATTTAGAGGTATTAATTTCTACAGATTTTGATGGGAATGAAAACAATATAAACTCTGCAAGTTGGAATATTTTACCTGCAAAAATAGTTTCTGACGGACAAGATTATAGAGATTGGATTCACTCTACTTATATAGATTTATCAAATTATTCTGGCACAGCTTACATCGCTTTTAAATATACCGGAAATGGAAATGCAAGTTTTGATGGTACTTATGAATTAGATAACGTTATTATAAATGCAAAGTAATATTTTAATAGAAAAGGTTATGAAAGAAAATATTAATATTTTTTCTTTTAAAGTAGAATTAAAAGAATTGTCTACAAATGGAGTGGTTAGGTTTTATTCTAAGAAATGCGATGAAAGTTGGGGCTCTTATTGGAATAATAAAAAACTAACAATACCCGTTTCTGGTGTATATCAAATAGATTGGGGGTTTTGTCAAAACTCTATAAGTGCATATTATAAAAATTCAGAAACAGAATTGGCTTTGGTAATAAATAATAGGTTGCACTCAGAAAAAGCAAAAGTAACTAAAGCAAATGCAGATGTTGATTCGTTAAATTATTGTCGTCAAACACTAACTACAATATTAGAAAAAAATGATACACTATCTTTATGTGCAAAAATATTTAATCCTAAAAGTTTAAATATGAAAGATGTTTATTTAAAGGTTGTTATAAATAATTAAAAAAAATATGAAATCAATATTAATTTTAATTCTAGCTATAGGGTTTACAAGTTACGCTCAAAAACCAATCTTAATAATTAATAATTCTGTTATTGCTAGTATTGATTTATTAAATAAAACATCATCTCAAAATATTTTAGAACTTGAAGTCAATAAAGAAAAAAAATTAAGTTCTACTTATCTTTTTGTTGAAAACGAAAAAAGTGGAGGAATTATTGAGGTAAATATCAAAGAAAAATTTAAAGTAAAGTCTCAAAAAGAATTAAATAGTTTTTTTGGATTAAATGAGAAGAATGATATTTATGTTAATGGTTATTTAATTGAAAATAAAAGTTTTAATATTTTGTCTGAAAGTATAGTTGCAATTGAGTTAGTTAATGCAAATAATTTTAAATTGAATAAAAAGTTTTTGAATATAAAAACCGAATAATTTATTGCTAGTTATCATTATTTAAAATTAATATTAGATAAAGAAGAATATCTTTGTAATTATAAAAGTATCTAGATAATAAAAAGTTTTTGTGTTTTAATTATATCAACAAATAGAATCGTTAAAATACTGCTAACAGATACTGTTAACTGCATACTAATTATTATCTTGCGGTCTTTAAAACAATGCTAAATAATGGCTACTAAATTTGATTCTTATCAAAAACGAAGATTACTATCTTCTTACTTTTCTGTGGTAATAAGTATTGCCATCGTTTTATTTCTGGTAGGTTCTTTAGGGTTAGTTTTATTAAAATCTACTTTAGTTGCTAATCGTGTAAAAGAAAAAGTAGCAATTACCTTATTTTTAAAAGACGGAATTTCTAATACAAATAGAAAAAACTTAGAGGCTTCTCTTTTAGAAGAAGAGTTTACCAAAAAAGTTATTTATACTAGTAAAGAAAGTGCCGCTAAAATTTATAGTGAAGAAATAGGAGAAGATTTTTTAGAATTCTTAGGAGAAAACCCTTTAAAAGACGGAATTGATCTTTATTTAAAAGCAGATTATGTTACGCCAGAAAAAATGGAAGAGTTAGAAAAAAGATTCTTAAAAAATGCTTTTATTTCTGATGTTTCTTATGATAAACCTCTAATTAATTTGCTAACAAAAAATATTAAAAGAATTAGCTTTTGGATGTTAGTAATAAGTGGTTTCTTTGGTTTAGTATCTATGTTTTTAATTAATAGTTCTATAAGATTGTCTATTTATTCTAAACGATTTAATATTAAAACCATGCAAATGGTTGGAGCAACAAAAGGTTTTATTAGAAAACCTTTTATATGGCAAAGCATAAAATTAGGTTTTATAGGTGCCTTATTGGCACTTATAGCTTTAGGTGTTGTTATTTATTATATAGATAAATTTGCACCATCTTTATTACTTTTAGAAGATTACGTTACTTTAGCATATTTAGTAAGCGGAATTATAGTTTCTGCTTTTGTAATAACTTGGGTTAGTACTTTTTTTGCTACACAACGTTTCTTAAATTTACAAACAGAAGAACTTTATTATTAATATTATGGAAAAAGAAAACATGCAACAATCAACATTTTTATTTGGTAAAAGAAATTATATTATAATGATTGTAGGGCTTATTTTTATTACATTAGGTTTTATTTTTATGTCTGGTGGCGGTAGTAATAATCCAGAAGTTTTTAATAACGAAATATATAACTGGCAGCGTATTCGTTTAGCGCCAACATTAGTAATTATAGGTTTAGGAATAGAAATTTATGCTATTTTAGCAAATCCAAAAAAATAATAATGGATATTTTAGAAGCAATAATATTAGGTATTATACAAGGATTAACAGAATTTTTACCTGTTTCATCTAGTGGACATTTAGAGTTAACAAAAGCTATTTTAGGAGACACTTCTGTACCAGAAGAAAGTTTAACATTTACAGTAGTTTTACACTTTGCAACCGCATTAAGTACATTGGTTATTTTTAGAAAAGAAGTTGCAGAAATATTTAAAGGTTTGTTTCAGTTTAAATGGAATGATGAGTTAAAATTTTCTTTAAAAATTATACTTTCTATGATTCCTGCAGTTGCTGTTGGTTTACTTTTTGAAGAAGAATTAGAGTCTTTTTTTGGAGGAAAAGTTCTTTTAGTAGGAGTAATGTTGTTAGTTACTGCGGCACTTTTATTATTAGCAGATAAAGCAAAAAACACAGATAAAGAAGTCTCTTTTTCCAATTCTATAATTATCGGAATTTCACAAGCCATTGCAATGTTACCAGGTATTTCTAGATCTGGAGCAACAATTTCTACATCTGTATTATTAGGTATTGATAGAACAAGAGCTGCTCGTTTTTCTTTTTTAATGGTAGTTCCTTTAATTTTTGGTAAAATAGGTAAAGATTTACTAGGAGGAGACATTAGTTTTGAATCCTCAGAAATTATACCAATTTCAGCAGGTTTTATAGCTGCTTTTTTAGCAGGTTTATTAGCTTGTAAATGGATGATTGCTTTAGTTAAAAAAAGTAAATTATCTTACTTTTCTTTATACTGTGCAATAGTGGGTGTTATTGCAATAGGATATTCACTTTTAAGTTAAAATCTAATTTTAGCATATTTTAATGACAGAAGAAGGTTTTAAAAACGGTCAAATTTTATTGATTGATAAACCGCTTGAATGGACATCTTTTCAAGCTGTAAATAAATTACGTTGGGAAATAAAGCAACGCTTTAAGATTAAAAAAATTAAAGTTGGCCACGCAGGTACTTTAGATCCGTTGGCAACAGGTTTACTAATTATTTGTACTGGTAAACAAACCAAAAATATTAATGAATATCAAGGTCAAATAAAAGAGTATACGGGTACTTTTACTATTGGCGCAACTACACCAAGTTACGATTTAGAAACAGAAGTAGATAAGACGTTTCCTACAGAACATATTACAGAAGAATTATTGCACAAAACTACAAATCAATTTATAGGAGAAATTCAACAAAAACCACCTATTTTTTCTGCGATTAAAAAAGACGGTAAACGTTTGTATGAGTTAGCTAGAAAAGGTGAAACTACAGAAATAAAAGCAAGAACAGTTACTGTTTCTACCTTCGAAATAACTAAAATTAACTTACCAGAAGTAGATTTTAGAATTGTTTGTAGCAAAGGAACTTATATACGTTCTTTAGCTTATGATTATGGTGTTGCTCTAAACTCTGGAGCTCATTTATCAGCTTTAAGAAGAACTAAAATTGGTGATTTTTCTGTTGATAAAGCAACTTCTATAGAAGGTTTTATAGAAAAGTTAAAAGAAGAATAATTTTCTTAACTAAAAATCTGGAGCTACTGTAAAACTCATTTTTTTATGAGTAGTTGGATGTAGAAACTCAATAAACTCTGCATGTAAGTGCAATCTGTTTGTTTTTTTTCCATATAAATCATCACCAATAATTGGCACATTTAATCCATCTTTATGGGCTGCATGTACCCTTAATTGATGTGTTCTACCGGTAATCGGATAAAAATAAACTCTAGTTTTGTTATCTTCTTGTTTGATGATTTTCCAATCTGTTTCAGCATTTTTTCCATAAACAAAATCGACTAGTTGTTTAGGTCTGTCGTCTAAATCTACACGCAACGGAAGTTTTATTTTTCCGCTGTTTTCAGATAAAGTACCATCTAACAAAGCAACATAACGTTTTTTAATGGTTCTGTTTATAAACTGACTTTGCAAAACTTTATTAGCTTCTTTAGTTTTTGTTAGTAATAAAATTCCGGATGTAGACATATCTAATCTATGTACAATTAAAGGTCCTGTTGCGTTTGGATATTTTTCTTTAATTCTAGTGTAAACAGAGTCTGTAATATCTTTACCAGGAACCGATAAAAATTCTGCAGGTTTGTTAATGGCAATTAAAACATCATCTTCATAAACAATCTCTAAATCTTGAGTTTCTCCTAAGTTTTCTAATAACAAATTATCGTCCATTTTAATGCCACTTAACATATGGTCTAAAATAGGTTTACATCTACTTTGGCAAGCAGGATAAAAATTTTTATGTTTTCTAATTGCAGAGTTTGGTGAAATTCCCCACCAAAATTCTGCCATACAAATAGGCGTTAAATCATTTTTAAAAGCATATTGTAAAAGTTTAGGCGCTGCACATTCTCCAGAACCCGCAGGAGGCTTTACAGATGGATTATTAAAAATGTCTAACAAGTTTTTACTTTCTTTTTGATGATTTAAGAAAGCATAATTTTTAAAAAGTGTTTCTTGTAAATAATTAGATTTGTCTTTTCGTTTTTTTTCTAGAGATGCAATTTTAGTTTCAAAAACGTCTAACTCTTTTTTTATTTTAGAAAGCTTATCATCATAATATTCTACAAGTTCTTTGTAAAAAAACTGATCGTTATAACTTTCCTGAACTAATTCTTTATTTAAAAGATTAAAATCATCCTTTTCTAAGTTTGATAAGCCAATTTTTTTCCTTCTTTTTCTATTTGCTTTTTTAAGTTTTAATCTCTTTTTTTCTAAAGCCAAATCTGTTTCAATCTCTTTAAAAACTCGTTGAAATGATTGTTTTAGATTTAAATAATTCGTGTCTTTTTTTAAAGAAAATAATTCTTTATTTATTTGATTTATTTCAATTTCTCCATCCAAATAAAAACTACCATTTTCTCTCATATTAAAAACTGGCGGAACAAACTTTTTTGGTAGGCTATTGTCTGATAGTTTTCCAGAAAAAGCAGCTAAATATCCAGTCTTATTTTGTTGGTTTTTAACAACTAACACTCCAAACATTTTTCCGATGGCAGATTTTTCATCATCTTTTAAAAGTCCAAAATTATGTGAAAAATCAGTTTGGTTTTTTAGGTATTTTTGTAGCTCTTTAGAGGCTATCTCTGCCAAAATATGAGGTTGGTAATAAAAGGGAAATGTAAACTTTTCTGGAAGTTCAATTTCCGAAATATCTGTTTTAAAATTTTGGAAATAATTCAAACTTTAAAATTATAAATTACAAGCTAAAAGTTGCGCGTTGCAAACGATCGTTAATAGATTTTCCTAGTCCATTATCAGGAAATCTTTCTGCAATAATTACATCTAAATTTAAATGATCTAACTCGTGTAAAGCGTCGTATAATTTTGATGCTGCTTCGTGCATAGAACCTTTTTTTGATAATATAATTTCTGTAAGAGAAGCATCTTTTAAAGAGTTTTTAAAAGGTAATACACCAATTTTTTTATCTAAATGATTTTTAATTTCTGTACTAATATCATCAACCAAAAAAGTTTTGGTAGAAGGTGCATAATGTCTTGCCAACATTCCTGGTGCATCTGGGCTTTCTTCTTTTTTGTTTTTGATAGAAATTTTGCCAACAACAGCTTCTATATCTTCTAAAGCTAAGGCTCCTAATCTGTAAATAATTGGTTCATCATTTTCAAAACCAATAATAGTAGATTCAATTCCGTTTGTACAAGCTCCGCCATCTAAAACTTGTTGAATATCATTTTTAAAATAACGTTCTACATGTTCTGGTTTTGTAGGGCTAATGCTACCAAAAGGGTTTGCACTTGGTGCTGCTAAAGGAAAAGGTAATTGTTTTAATAAACTTAAAGTTACAGGATGATTTGGTACGCGTACAGCTACGGTATCTTTACCAGCTGTAATTAAATCAGGAATTTTTTCATTCTTTTTTAAAACCATAGTCATAGATCCTGGCCAAAAAGCATTTGCTAGTAACTGTGCTTTTTCTGGCACGTTAATAACAATATCTTTTAAAGAATCTACAGAAGGTATGTGTACAATTAACGGATTAAAAAAAGGTCTTTTTTTAGTAGAAAAAATGCTTTTTATTGCTTTTTCACTAAAAATATTACCTGCTAAACCATAAACGGTTTCTGTTGGTATGGCAACTAATTTATCATTGCTTAATAGCTCTATTGCCTTTTGTATGTCTTTAGATATAATGCTCATAATAAGTGCAAAATTAAACATAAAAATAAAGCCATAACAAGCTATTTTAAAAAATTAAATAGCTTGTTATTTAAACGAATCTAAATTAGATTAATTTATAGTGTGTAGTTATTTATGATTTGTTTTTTCTATTGATATCAAACCAATAATTAATTTTTAAGAAAATACCTTTTTGAACAGGATCTATAGGAGAAGTTGTTTTTACATCGGTATATGTTAAGAAAATATCAGAAAGAGGTGCGTATCTCCACTGTAATCTAGATACTAATAAAAAACTTTCTGCTTGAGAACTGTATTGTATATCTGTGTTAAAGAAAATGTTTTTACTAAATGTAAGGTTAAAAGTAGGGCCTAAGTACCATAATTTTCCTGATGAATAAGGTTCAGGCAACTGAATATCATCATATTGTGCTTGTAATGAAACAGTAAAAAATGGTTGATATCTGTATTGAAATGTAACGTCTGATGTAAATTTATTACCAAAGTAAAAACTTCCATATTTTACAGATCCTTCGGTCCAAAGAGCTTTTCTTTTATCAGATCTAAAGCTTAGTTTTAACTCGTTGGTATCATAACCTCCAATTGGTAATGGAGTTGCGTTTTCTGATGTACGAACAGGATCAAATGGTTTTGTTAAGTATATGTAGCTATTTGTACCAGATAATCCTAACATAGTTCCGTTTGTAAAATTAACGGTTCCGCCTGCTGTGTTATAAGATTCTGTAAGTAACATATCTTCAGAAGCTTTCCAGTAAGAATTGTGACTTAAACTTAATACAATTGTATTTATAGCATCAGAAGTAGGATACATTTTAAAATCTCCATAAGGATTTGCTCTTACAACATCTGTACGTTTTAAATAACCTAAATCTGCCTTAAAGCCTTCGTTTAAATACTGGCTATTAAAATTTAAGGTGTATTTACGCTTTTCTAATGTTATATCTGTACCAGCAGAAATTGCATTAGTTTCTATGCCAGGTGTAAATGATTTATGAAGAAATACTTGAGCATCAAAACTATTGTCTTTAGAATAGAATTTTAAATCTGTACCAACAATTCTATTGTATTTAGTTTTTGTATGTGTTTCTTTATAATTAGTTGCTTGTCTGTTTACAAAAAAGAACCCAATGGTAGATTTGTTAAAAATTCTTTGTTCTGCAGCTATAACTAAATTGTTATTTGCAGAAATTTCTTCTTTTTCATCTCCACCAGTTTGTACATCTAAAAGACCAACTCTTAGTTTATTATTTATTTTACCTGTAAATTTAGCTCCGGCATTAACTGGTACAATAATGGTATTTCCGTTTCTATCAGTATCTACACCAACACGTCTAGAGTAAAAAGGAATTGCATTACCAGAAAGACCAAATCTGTTAAATAAATCTCCATTATCAATAAAAAACTGTCTAGTTTCGTCTTGTATAATTTCAAATTGAGTAACGTTATTCTGACTAGAAACTACATCTTCACTAGAAAAATCTGGATTTATAGTTAAGTCTAGCATAAAGCTATTTTGTACCGGAATTTTAGCATCAAAACCTGTCTTAAAATTAAAAGATTCTTCGTTGTTTACGTAGTCTTTACTATAAGAAGGTGTAATATATGGAATTACAGAAAGTGGACTTTTGGTTTGCTTTAGTGGTTTTTCGAAAATCATATCGCCAAAATAACCAAGGTTTAGTTGATTTTGATTTTGAGGAACTCTAGACCAAGAACTTTTGGTGTTAGATTGCGTGTCTGATCTCATGGCAGAAAACTTCCATCTATCTACACCTTCGGTAAATTTAAAGGCAGACATTGGTATTCTTACTTCAGAGATAAAATAATCATCATGTATTTTAGATTCTCCAATCCATTTTGTATTCCAATTTAAATCGAGTTCTCCAGAAATTCCTCCTCCATAAATAATACCCTCTCTTAAAACTCCAAAAGGATTGATACCAAATAAAAATGCATTTGCACGATCACTATAAGTATCAAACATTAAATTGATAATATCTGCACCGCTAATACTAAAATCTCTTTCGAAAGATGGAGTTCTGTATTTTTTACCAGGAGCATCTGCTTTAATTCCGATGTATAAGAATTCTTCATTATAAAGCATTCTTATTTCGGTTTGATAATTTGCTAATTTATTATCGGCAGGAAAGTATTCATTAAAATTACTTGAAGGTGTTGTATTTTGCCACATAACTTCATCTAGTACACCATCTATTTTAAACTTGTTATTGTCTACATATTTTACAGAAATATCATTTTGCGCGTATGAATATTTACATGAAAAAGAGATACAAAATATTAGTAATAGTCTAAAAAAGACAACGGGTGAAATGAAGTTTTTTTCCACTTTTTTTTGAGTTTTTTAGCGAATGTAAACTGTAAATAATGCTCGAAAATAATTTAGAATGTTAAAGTTTTGTAAAAAAAAGATTGAAAAAAACAGTGATAAATTAAGGGTTATTTTAGTACTTATTTGTGGTAATTTACTATAGTTTTTCTCGTAATTTTTTGCTTAAATTCCAGCGGTCATCAATTTTTTGTAAGTAAATTTTTCCTCTCTTTTTTTTGTTGAAAAAAGTTTAATTACATCATTTTATAGAATGAATATATTTATATTTTTTTCTTAATATTTATTAAGAAAAAAATATAAATTTTAGAAGACGTTCTTGTTAAGGTAAGCTAAATTAATAGTATAGAAATTCTTATTTGTTTAAATTTCATCCATCAGTAAAAACAATATTTTTTTATCTTTTTCGGTTAACTCATGTGATACTTCATCTGAGTTAAATCTAAGTTTAAAAGAGTAAATGGCATTTTTTATATTACTAGTATTGTAACCAATGTATTTTAATGCAAAATTATAATTGAAGTCTAAAGGTAGTTTTACGTCTTTAAGTTTATCTTCATCATACCAAATTCCAAAACCACTTTGCGATAAAGCTTTCCAAGGAAATAATGCGCTAGGATCTGTTTTTCTTCCAGGAGCAATGTCTGAATGACCAACAACGTTGTTAGTAGGTATTTTATATTTTGTAGTTAGTTTTTTAAGTAAAGCAACCAAGCTATTAATCTGTGCATAAGAAAAAGGTTCTTTACCATCGTTGTCTAATTCTATACCAATAGAAACACTATTAATATCTGTGTTTGTACCCCAACTTCCGCCGCCGGCGTGCCAACCTCTCACTAAATCGTTAAGCATTTGGGTGATAGTTCCGTCATCACAAATTACGTAATGAGAGCTTACTTGTGTGCGCTCTAAAGCAAAGGTTTTATAAGTTTGTTGGCAACTATCTTGTGCTGTATGATGTATAACAATTAAATTGGGTTTTCTTAAATTAAAATTCTGAGACTTTATAACATCAGATATTCTATTGTCTATAGTGTCTGGAGTAATTTTAATAAGAGATTTTCCTAATTTTCTGGCTTCTTTATTATATTCTTTTTTAGAAATTTTATAAATGTTTTTAGAGCAAGAAGTAAAAATGGCAAGAAGAATTAAGAGTTTAAAAGTTTTCATTTTTTTAAAGTTAGTAAGAATACTTAAAAGTTGTTTTCATTTATAATTTTGATAAAAGTAGTAAAACCCTACTAATTAGAAATTATTTTAACTTTTATGATAAGAGTTAAAGTAAATGTTATTTGAGTTAAAGCCTCTTTTTTTATTCTTATAGTTTTGTGATGAACTTAAAAAACAATACCAATGAAAACTAAGAAAATAAATTTATTTAAAACATTAGCCATTACATTAACTGTTTTTAGTTTAGCCTTTGTTTCTTGTAACAAAGTAAAAAATAAAACTTCTGAAACAAAAGAAGAAGTGGCTAAATTGATTGATGAACACACAGAAGAAAAAGATGCTGTAAAAACACATAAATATACAATGAAAGATGGTAGAACTATTATCTACGATATTAATGCAAAAGGAATTGTAGGTTTTGATGATTGGTCTAATTATACTGAAGTTAATGCAGAATTAGAAAGCTTTAAAGATAAAGAATACATTACTGTAGAAAAGAATGTAATTAACTTAAATGACAGAATGGAAAACTTAGCTAACACAATTCCAGAATGGTTAAAAACAGAAGAGGTTTTAGAAGATGTAGAAGCTGTACAAGAAGAATATAGAGAATTAGTGGACGATAATGAAGATACAGAAAGCGAAGTAGAAAAAAACTTAGAGGCTCTTTCTGATAAATTTGATGAGTTAAAAGAAACTTTAGATGAAACTGTGGCAGCTTACACAAAAAAACATGAAAACATTGTAGAAGAATTTCATGAAGAGTTAAAAAATAAATAGGTAAAGGGGATGGTAGTTGTAATGTTTACAATTACCAAAAGAGGCAGATTCTTTTGAATCTGCCTCTTTTTTTGTTTAAAAAGTATTATAAATTTTAATCTACATAATTAGCAGAAGGGCAAAATAGCAAATCAATAGGATTATCTATTTCATATAAATATTGATAAGATCTAGAGTCTTTTTTACAAAAAGGTTCTATCAATTTTATCATATTTGTAAAACCCTCTAACGTTAAAATGCAAAAAAAAGTTTGATTGTCTTTGGTTAAAATACCTTCATCTGTTTTAAACAAACCTAAAATTAAATTGCAATTTCTAGGTTCTATAAAATCTACTTTAGATAAATCTAACTTTTGTTTTTTTATAATAACAGTTTCAACCAACAAATCTCTAAATAAAATAGCTTCTTCTTTGTTAAAATTGTACAAACGTACAATGTCTTGGTCGTGTCCGTCAATGTTTTCTATATAATCTAACTCCATGTTTTAATGTGCTTGTAACCAGTTTTCTCCAATTCCCATTTCTACATCCAACGGAACACTCATTTTAAAAGCATTTTCCATTTCTTCCTTTATAATTGGTTTTATGGTTTCTAGCTCGTCTTTATGTGCATCAAAAACCAATTCATCATGTACTTGCAATAGCATTTTAGATTTAAAACCTTCTTTTTCAAAACGGTTGTAAATATTAATCATTGCTAACTTTATAATATCTGCAGCAGAACCTTGTATTGGTGCATTTACAGCATTACGTTCTGCACCAGATCTTACCATTGCGTTTCTAGAATCTATATCTTTTAAATATCTACGTCTTTTTAAAACTGTTTCTACATAACCGTTTTCTCTAGCAAAATCTACTTGTGCAGACATGTATGCTTTTAACTTCGGATACGTTTCATAATACGTATCAATTAATTCTTTGGCTTCTCCTCTAGATAAATCGGTTTGATTGCTTAAACCAAAAGCCGAAACACCATAAATAATACCAAAATTAACTGTTTTTGCGTTACTTCTTTGCTCTCGAGTAACTTCATTTAAAGGAACATTAAACACTTTTGCTGCAGTAGAAGCATGAATATCTTCTCCGTTTTTAAAAGCATCAATCATAGTTTCTTCTTCACTTAAAGCAGCAATAATTCTTAATTCTATCTGAGAATAATCTGCAGCTAATAAAACATAATTTTCATCTCTTGGTACAAAAGATTTTCTTACTTCTCTACCACGTTCTGTTCTAATAGGTATGTTTTGTAAATTAGGATTGTTAGAACTCAATCTACCAGTTGCCGCAACAGCTTGCATGTATTCTGTATGAATTCTTCCTGTTTTAGGGTTTACTTCATTTGGCAACGCATCAACATAGGTGCTTTGTAATTTTTTATATTGACGATATGCTTTAATATCTCTAATAATTTGGTGGTCTTTTTCTAAGAACGATAAAATATCTTCTCCGGTTTTATATTGACCTGTTTTTGTTTTTTTAGGCTTATCTACCAACTTCATGTTTTCGAACAAAACAATACCCAATTGTTTTGGAGAAGCAATGTTAAATTCTTCGCCTGCTTGTTCGTAAATACTCTTTTCTAGTTGATTTATGTCATCCGTTAAGGTAACAGATAACTCTTTTAAGAAATCGATGTTTACGTTAATTCCTTCAATTTCCATGGCTGTTAAAACAGAAACCAAAGGTAATTCTATATCATTAAAAAGTTTGGTAACATTACCTGTTTCTAGTTCCTTGGTAAAATGTTCTTTTAATTGAAATGTAATGTCTGCATCTTCTACTGCATATTCTGTTTGGTCTGCAATTGGCACAACACGCATAGAAAGTTGATTTTTCCCTTTTTTACCAATCAATTCTACAATAGAAACTGGTTGATAATTTAAATAGGTTTCTGCCAAAACATCCATATTATGACGCATGTCTGGGTTTATTAAATAATGCGCAATCATGGTATCAAACAACTTCCCTTTTACGGGCATGTTATAGTTTGATAAAACTTTGATATCATATTTTAAATTATGACCAATTTTTTCGATTTCACTTTCAAAAAACGGTCTAAATTCTTCTAAAATAATTTTTGTTTCTTCTTGGTCTTCTGGAAAAGAAACATAATAACCTTTTCCTGCTTCAAAAGAAAAAGCAATTCCGATTAACTCAACTTCTAAAGCTCTTAAACCTGTGGTTTCTGTATCAAAACAAACAGAAGTTTGTTGCATCAACTTTTTTAATAATAATTTTCTTGAGAAAGGAGAATCTATATGTTGGTAAAAATGATCGGTATTTTTAATGTTTTTAAAACCAGATAAACTTTCTTCTTCAGAAACACTTCCGGTTCCTGGAGCAGCAAATAAATCAAACTGACCTTCTGTTTTTGGAGTAGTTTTTTTAGCTGGAGTCTTCTCGACTGCGCTCGAAGTGACATCTGTAGAAGTTGTGGTTTCTTCTGTATTAAAAGTACGTAAGAAATTGGTTAATAAATTTCTAAACTCTAAATCGTTAAAAATTTCAGTTACTTTTTCTTTATCAGGTTGGTCTAAAGTAAAGTCATGAGCATCAAAAGTTACCGGAACATCTAGCATAATTGTTGCCAATTTTTTAGAAAGTAAACCTAATTCTCCGTTTGCTTCAATTTTCTCTTTCATTTTACCTTTTAGCTCGTGTGTATTTGCTAAAAGGTTTTCCATAGAGCCGTACGCAGCTAAAAACTTTTTGGCAGTTTTTTCTCCAACGCCAGGTAAGCCAGGAATATTATCTGCAGAATCTCCCATCATTCCTAGGTAATCAATTACTTGCTCTGGGTTTTCTACACCAAATTTTTCTTTAACTTCATCAACTCCCCAAATATCATAACCACCACCAAAACGAGGTTTGTACATAAAAATGTTTTCAGAAACCAATTGTGCAAAATCTTTATCTGGGGTTACCATAAAAGTTTTATAACCTTCTTTTTCTGCTTGTTTAGAAAGTGTACCAATAACATCATCTGCCTCAAAACCCTCTTTTACCATAATTGGTATGTGCATGGCTTTTAAAATCTCATAAATATATGGTACGGCAACTTTAATTGCTTCTGGTGTTACATCTCTGTTGGCTTTGTAGGCTTCAAACATTTCTACTCTGTCTACACTACCGCCTTTATCAAAACAAACGGCTAAATGATCTGGTCTTTCTCTTTTAATTACGTCTAATAAAGAGTTCATAAAACCCATTATTGCAGAAGTATCTAATCCTTTAGAATTGATTCTTGGGTTTTTTATAAAAGCGTAATATCCACGGAAAATTAATGCGTACGCATCTACTAAAAAAAGTCTTTTTTGATCAGCCATTTTGTATAGAGTTGAAGGGATAAAACTACAAAATATTAGTTTGAAAACTAATATTAAAAGTTATGAATTGTAACATTAATAGCTTTTGCGTTACTAATATTTTAAAAATTAAAAAGATGAACTTATTTTTTAAATAAAAAGCTAACATTTTTAGATGAAAAAGCTGCCATTAAACTTTAACAACGTGTTAAATTTAATCAATATTTAAAGAATTACCTTTGTCGATAAATTTAACCTTTCTTATGTCACGTTGGATATTTCCTTTAATTATTTTAGCTATTCTTATTGTTTCTGTAGAGATTTATACGTTTCAAGCATTTAAAACAATTTCTAAAAGTAAAATAGTACGTTATTCTTTTTTGTTGATTAGTGTAGCTGTGTACATTAACTTTTTTGCTAATATTTTAACGTATTCTAGAAGTGATGGGCAAACACCGCAGTTTCAAATGGCAATGGGTTTATTACTCACCGTTTCTATTCCTAAATTGGTTATTATTATTTTATTGTTTGGTGAAGATGCATATCGTTGGATTTTAAAATTAATTTCTGCAATTTCTGGAGGAGAAACAAAGCCTTTGGCAGGTAGAAGAAAATTTATTTCGCAATTAGCTTTAGGTTTGGCGGCAATACCTTTTGCTTCTTTTATTTACGGAATTATTCAAGGTAAGTATAATTATAAAGTGATAAAATATCAATTAAGTTTTAAAGATTTGCCAGATGCTTTTGATGGTTATACTATTACACAAATTTCTGATATTCATTCTGGAAGTTTTACGAATAAAGAAAAAATACAATACGGTGTTGATTTAATTAATCAACAAAAATCTGATTTAATGTTGTTTACGGGTGATATTGTAAATAATCAAGCATCAGAAATGGATAATTGGATTGATGTTTTTGCTCAATTAGAAGCCAAAGAGGGTAAATATTCTATTCTTGGTAATCATGATTATGGTGATTATATGGATTGGGCAAACCCGCAAGATAAAATAGATAACTTTAAAAAAGTAAAAGACATTCATCAAAAAATTGGTTTCGATTTACTGTGTAATGAAAATCGATATATAGAAAAAAATGGACAAAAAATTGCCTTGGTTGGTGTAGAAAATTGGGGAAAAGGTTTTAACCAAGCTGGAGATTTGCAAAAAGCATCCAAAGGTATTAATCAAAAAGATTTTAAGATTTTAATGAGTCATGATCCTAGTCATTGGGAAATGAAAGTAAAACAAGACGATTTTAATTATCATCTTACATTAAGTGGACACACACATGGTTTGCAAATGGGAATCGAAATTCCGGGTTGGATTAAATGGAGTCCTTCTAAATTTGTGTATAAACAATGGGCAGGTTTGTATAAAGAATTTGGTAGATATGTAAATGTAAATAGAGGTTTTGGATACCATGCTTTTCCTGGAAGAGTGGGTATTTGGCCAGAGATTACTGTAATAGAGCTGAAAAAGGGTTGATAATCAGTGTCTTTAAATGATTTTTATTATATTTGAGTATTAACAACAAATATTTTAAAAGTCACTTACTTAAAGACTTAACATTATGGCAAAATTTGGAGAGCTAATTAGCGTAGATAAACCTGTGTTAATAAAATTTTGTGCAAATTCTAATGATACAGAAAATCAAATTACTACATTAACAAATGTAGCTGCAACTTTAAGAGAAAATGCAAAAGTAATTAAGATAAATGTTGCAGAAAATAAAGCTTTAGTAGATGCGTTAGAAGTGCAAAATATTCCCACTTTTATGATTTGTAAAAAAGGAGAAATAAAGTGGCGCCAAGCTGGTTTTAAAGACGATAAAACTTTGATAGGTTTGGTCTTAAATTATGTTTAATAAATCTTTTTAAGACTTAATTGCTTTAAAAGTAAAGCCTTTTTCAGACAAGTCTTTTAATACTTTAGGTAGCACATATTCCATTCTTTCTTTTGCTTTTACACTGTCGTGAAAAACAATAATGCTCCCGTTTTCAACACTTTTTAAAACATTATCTAAGCATTTTTCTTTAGAAATTGTAACATCAAAATCAGCAGATAAAACATCCCACATAATAATTTTGTATCCTTCTTGTATCAATTCTTTTGCTTGATTCTTTTTAATTCTTCCGTAAGGAGGCCTAAACAGTTTTTGTTTTGTTGTATAACCGAATTGTGTAATTGTTTTATCACACATTAAAATATTATCTATGTAGTTTTGTTTTTCAGTTTTCCAACCTTTTAAATGGTTGTGAGTATGGTTTCCTATAGAATGTCCTTCAGAAATAATTTCTTTAAATAATTCAGGATGATTTTTTATATTTTTTCCGATACAGAAAAAGGTAGCTTTTGCATTGTACTTTTTTAATTCTTTTAAAATAAATTGAGTTATATCTGTGGTTGGACCATCATCAAAAGTTAAAAAAATCTCTTTTTTATTAGAGAAAAAATGCCACGTATAATTAGAGAAAATTCTCATAATTATACGTGGCATTTTAGCTAAATATGCTTTCATTTAAAACAAACTATTCTTCGTCTGGCATTAAGTGACTAAATAATTGTACAACCTCTACAAAATCATCTTGTAAAGTTTCTATGTATTCTTTGTCAACTTCACCTTGTTCTGCTTGGCTAATTATGTTTCTGTACATGTATAAATTGTTGTCTATTTCATCAAAAATTAGTTCTGTATCTTCCATAGAAAATGTACTTAACCAAATTAATTTTTCTTTAAACAATTTTATTAATGTAGCAGATACTTCTCTTGCTTTTTTAGAGTCTTTTAAACGGTAATAAGCTTCTGGGTAACCAATAGATAAGCTATAATGGTCAAAGTCTGCAATAGGCATTTTTTCTAAAGATAAATCTAGGTATTTTAAAGCTTTTGCAGTGTCTCCTTCTTTTGCGAAAGTTTCTGATAAACGAAGTAAACTATTACGCATAGAAATTGCATTTCTTTTTGTTTGTTCGTCTAAATAAATTTTACCGTCGTTAATATTTCTCCAGTTCCATTTTGCAATATTAGCCTCCATTTTTTCTGGGTCAATTCTACCCATATCAAATAGATTTTTATCTTTCATAGATGTTTTAATTGGTACAAATTTATACGCCAAACCATCTAATTGTAGATATTCTTTTAGCCAAATATATTCTTCATCAGCATTAGCGCCACCAGTAAAATAGATTGGTTTTTCCCAATCATTATTAGCAATTATGTCTAACATTAAAATTCTATTCTTAAATAAAGCTCTATCATCTATAGTAATATCTATGTATGGTAAAATTTTATCAGCATCTTTTTGAGCTACAATTCCGTTTTCTAAAACCTTTTGTTTGTTAACAGGAATTCTAATTTTATTTGTAGGATAATACTTTTCTTTAGCTCCGTTTTCCGTTTCTACATAAGTAGCATCATTATCAGAAGCTATCCAGCGCATAAAGTTGTTAATCGTCATAATAGAGTCTTTAAAACGTGGATGATCCATAGAATAAGCAACATCTAAAGTTCCGTATTTATATTGATCGTGTACTAATTGAGACGGAATAGGATCTGCATCGTATGTTTTTCTTTTCATTTGATCTATATACCAATCTGTTGCAAATAAAGAAGTGTTTATTAGTTTTACATCGGTTCTTATGCCTTCTACCTCTTGCATGTACCAAAGCGGAAAAGTATCATTATCACCAATTGTAAACATAATTGCATTTGGGTCGCAAGATTCTAAATAAGCTTGTGCGTTTAAATGAGTTGTGTATCTGTTAGAACGATCGTGATCATCCCAGTTTTCTGAAGCCATTAAAGCCGGTACAGCAATTAAAGAAATAATAGAAACAGCAAAAGCAATTACTTTTTTAGAGCCAAATTTCTTTAAATATTCATACAAGGCCAATACGCCAAAACCTATCCAAATTGCAAAAATGTAAAAACTACCTACAACAGCATAATCACGTTCTCTAGGTTCAAAAGGTTTTGGGTTTGTGTAAAAAATAATAGCAAAACCGGTAAAAGCAAAGAATAAAAACAGCGTAAAAAAGTTCTTTTTATCCCACTTTATTTGGTAAATTAAACCAAGAACTCCTAAAATTAATGGTAAAAAATAATATTTATTTCTTCCTTTATTTTCTAAAACTTGTGTTGGTAGTTCTTTTTGAGAACCTAATCTAGCTTCATCAATTACTGTAATTCCGCTAAGCCAATTACCATTTAATATGTCTAAGTTTCCTTGAATATCATTTTGGCGACCCACAAAATTCCACATAAAATAACGTCCGTACATGTATCCAAATTGATAGCTAAGCATAAACTTAATGTTCTCTGCAAAAGTAGGTCTACGTTTACTGTTTAGAGGAATGCCAGCTATAGATTTGTACATTTTTTCTTTAGACGGATCTACCATTCTTGGTATAAAACCCTTGTGTTTGTCTGAGTAGTTTGGTACAACATTTTCGTAATTATTTACAATTTCATACTTACCATTTCTCTTTTCGTATTTAGGTTTGTCGTCTTTGTAAGGATTGTTTGGGTCTTGTTCTCTAGAATAAGAATTAGAGTAATATGTATCGTAAAATACGTTTGCATCACCATATTGTTCACGTTCGTAATACGCTAATAATTCACGAGCACTAGACGGATCGTTTTCATTGATTGTAGTATTTGCATTGGCCCTAATTGGTAACATCATCCAAGAAGAAAAACCAACCATAATAAACAACACAGAAAGTATTAAGGTGTTTGTATTTACTTTGTTTTTTTTGCGTGTATAGTTTAATCCAAAATAGAACAATCCAATTAAAATTAATGCGGCAATAATAGAACCAGAATTATAAGGTAAACCAATAGAATTGATAAAAAATAATTCTGAAGCACTAAAGAATCTTAAAGTATAAGGGAATAAAAACTTAAAAACAAAAGCTAAAACCAATATAGAAAAAATGGTTGCAATTGTAGTAGTTTTTAAATTAATGGTTTTATACGTTTTAAAGAAATACAACATTACAATTGCTGGTATTACCAACAATGATAAAATATGTACACCAAAAGATAAACCAACTACAAAACTGATTAAAATTAACCATTTATTACCTCTAGGTGTGTGTAATTCGCTTTCCCATTTTAAACCTAACCAAAAAAGTAAAGCCATTAAAAAAGAAGACATTGCATAAACTTCTCCTTCTACAGCACTAAACCAAAAACTATCAGAAAATGTATATGCTAAAGAACCAACAATAGAACTACCTAAAATTGCTATGTATTTTCCTTCGGATATTTCACCTGTTTTTAGAGCTAATTTTTTTGCCAAATTTGTAATTGTCCAAAACATAAACAAAATTGTAAAAGCACTTGCCAAGGCAGACATAAAGTTAACCATTTTTGCAATTTGATCTAAATTAGATGTAAACATTGCAAAAAATGCGCCTAGCATTTGAAATAAAGGAGCACCTGGCGGATGACCAACTTCTAATTTAACAGATGTAGATATGTATTCTCCACAATCCCATGCGCTTACGGTTGGCTCTAGTGTTAAAGAATATGTTATTAAAGCAATTGCAAAAGTAGCCCATCCTAAGATGATGTTCCATTTTTTAAAATTTCCTGATGTCATAGTTAGTGGATAATGTGTGGGCGAATTTACTAATAAATATGAATAAAATTAGTTGTTACTTGTTTTTATAAATGTCAAAAACGTCTTAAAACTTTGTTAAATGAAAAAAATATTAAAAAATGTTTGCGTGTTTAAAAGAATGTATTAAATTTGCACCCGCATTAGAGTATTGGCCTATGGTGTAATTGGCAACACACCGGTTTTTGGTACCGACATTCAAGGTTCGAGTCCTTGTAGGCCAACTTATAATTTTTAAAACCCTTTTAAACATTGATGTTTTTAAGGGTTTCTTTTTTCAGCCCCCCTATCTGCACCCCTAACTATACTTTTTAAGTAAATAATATAACTCTGACTCTTGTTATATAACAAATATACTATTTATAGTTAAGCATAATTACAGTTTTTCAAAATATTCATGGATAGTTGAGGTTGAATAAAGAATAGTAGAGGCTAGGAGAATTATAAAATCTAGAACCTTTTTATCTTAGCAATACCTTATTTATAAAATATATAAATTATGGATAAAAAACAAGATTCAAATGAGTTGATTTCTAGGATAATTAGAGATGGCTGCGAGTTAATTATTCTCTGGATTAAAAAAAAGATCTGATGATTTTAGTGAAAAAATAACCAACCCAAATGTGGGTTGGTTTAATTTTATTATACGAAATTATTTAAATCGCTTTTTTAAATTCTGAAGTTTTTACATAACTACCATACTCCTTAATGTTAAGGTCATGCGTTGTAATGATATAATTTGAAAGAGACCTACTTTCTGAGCTACTAGTGAAATAGTCTTTTTTAAAAGTATTTGGATTGTAGATTCCTTTATTTAGGTTTTTTACAGGAATACTGCCATCAATCATTTTAAATCTTTCGTTTTTAAATGCATAATCACATAAAAACTTACAGGTTGCTAATTGGTCAAAATTAGCGTACATGATATTACCTTTTATATCACTAATTATGTGCGCGGTTGTAGTGATATTTGATGGTGTAGAATTATTAAAATCTATAACCTCTCTACCTGTCTTTGTTCGGATTTTTATTTTATCTTTTTTTATGTATTTATCAGATTCTTTAGATAAAGAATCATAAATATCTGTAATATTAAAATTGATAAGACCTGTACTAAATTTATTGAGAAGTGACTCTAACTTAAAATCTTTATCACAGAAAAATGTTTGCTCAATAAAAGGCATTATTTTAAGATCATTGATATTCTTATAGGTAAGATATTCTGCTGTTTTAAAAGCGGATAACAAAAATCGATCTAATTCTTTTAAATCTTTTTTAAGTGCATTAAGTATTCTGGATAGCTCAGGTATCTTATTCTTTTTAGGATCATTCAATATCCCTTCGATATACTCTGAGGTTACTTGAACATCCCTTTTCTTTAATTTTACTTTTAAAGAATTATAAACATTTTCTAAATTGACGTGATTCATTCTTATGGTTGGAGTCATATGATCATCCAGTCTTTTTAGAATCTTATCGGTAAAATTTTTAAATTCAATGTCGCTATCTCTTTGATCGGAATATTCCGGGGTTACAGAATCACATTCCAAAAATTTCATTTCAGACAAAAATTTATCACTTCTCAATATTCTAGGTATAATAATTCTTTCATGAGATTTTACCTCTCCAGTTTTATCTTTTTTCATCGGACTGTATATAGTAAGCTTGTTTAGTAAATCTTCTAAATCCTCTAGATCTACTTCCTTTATCAATTCTTCATCAGAAAATTCTTCTTTTAGCTCGTCTTTGGACGTTGTTGATTGAATAAGTTTATTATTTTCAATTCCATTTTTCGTTTTATCAAATTGTTGTTTCGCCCACATCTCTTTTAGTGAAGCAACTACTTTGTCATTAATAAACGTAAAGGAAATATATGTTGAGAATACTTCTTTTATAATCCCAATATTTTTTTGAGAGAGGTAGTCTAAAGCTCTTAGGTAGTTTATCTGTTTTAAATATTTATCATTTGTAAGATAGGAGAAGGAGTTTACATAATTTGCAATGCTTTTAAGGTAGCTTGGGGTTTTAAAGGGAGCAAAATTTGTATCCTCCCTTATCAAGAATCTTAAAATTTCAATTGCTTCATCTGCTCCATAATAATAAGATAATTTTAGATGATATCTGATTAATTTATTTAAGGCTCTTTCATGAGAAGTATGAAAATCTCCTTGAATCTCATATTTATCATTCTTATATTTATCAACGATAAAATTGCTTACCTCATTACTTAGTGGATCCTTTATAGTTCCTGAAGCTTTTACCAAGATTCTTTTATCTGGTTCTAACTGTCCTTCTAAATAAAATAATGCTTTGTCATCATCTAAGAAATTTTGAATTACTTTGTTTTCTAGGTCGAGGTGTTCTTTAGAAATATCCTTTAATGGTTCTGAAACGTGTATATGCTTAATTATCGATGCGATTCCAGCATCTTCGGCCATATAATGGTATCCGTCCATGGAATAAAACCAATCTTCATAAATACTTTTTTGTTTATCTATACTGTTTATTACAGTAGTTTCATCTTTACTTTGTTTCATTCTTTTTTCAATCATTTCTTTTGTTATTTCACTGGGAGACTTTCTAATTTCATCCAAATAATGAATCTTTTGTTTTTGTGTTGCTTCTTCAAACAGAATTGCTGTTCTATCTTTATTGGCGGACAATAAATGATGATTATATCTATTGATTCCTAATAAAACTTTCCCTGTATTTCTTAAGTCAAACTTTTTTGAGGTATCATTAAGATTTGGTTTAAATATTTTAGGCAAAAACACTGTAGAATAACATAATCGATTTCTAAATCTATTTATAGTTTGTATCGCGTCGAGAGCACTCACTTTTGTGTGTATATTTCCAAGATCTATTATTACAGCATATTGTTGTGTAGAGGTACCCCCATTGGAATGTTCCTCATTAGTGATATTGTCCAAATTAATATTGATACCATTTATAAAATATATTGTAGCTAAAACAATATCATAATCTCCAAACTTTCCTGATAGAATATTCTCTGTACAATGACCTTCAGAGCCGGAGTAAAACAATCCTATTTTAATGTCGGCTGAAATTTTAGTTTGAAGCTCTCTTCTATATTCATCCATTTTTTCTTTATTATTAAAAATTTGAACAACCTTTCTACCTTTTTTTAGATATTTTTTAATTTCAGTTATTACTGTATCTTTTCTTATTTTAACATCAACAGTATCTAAATGTGTTAAATACATTACAGGAGTCTTTTTATATTCTTTATCTATTTTTATAATTTGGAATAAATCTTTGATAGATTGTTTTTCCATGAGTTCTGGAATCACTAAAGTTTCAACATTAGGAGTGCCTGTCATAAAGATAATTTTGGTTTTTGATTTTCTTTTCTTTGCAACAAATTCGATTAAATAATTCATCAACCTAGCGATTACCTCAGCCCTGTAACTTAGCCCATCAGATAATGTATGACATTCATCAATTACTACATAGTCAAAGGTTGCCATATCTTCATGAGATATGTTTAATATTTGATTATATGTAGTTTGAAGTGTTAGGTTTTTGTTTTCTGGGATTTGAAAACCGTTTAGTGTTTTAGAATAATTCAATTTGATAGACTCTTCATTTGAACTTTTAAAACTATTAAGCGTTTTTTCAATAGTGGAGTTAACAAATAATTGTGAATTTCCTTCTGTTTGTTTGTTGTTCCAAGCATCAGATGCAATCTGATCTCCTATACTTTTGTATGGCATTCCAATAGCAATCCTTCCAGGCATTTTGTATTTAGGATTACCTGTTATACTGTTTTTACCAGTCATTAATGTTCAGAATGAGTCGTTAACTCATTCCCGAAATAATATTTATAAAATATCTTTCTGCTTATAGTTTCCCATAAGATCGGACTATATCTTTACCTGTTCTAGGTAACATTTACTTCCACTAGACTTCTAGCGTACTCCCCGGAGGGATAGTCTCTGAACTTTCTAATTCAATATATAGGGACCAAGTGTGGAGATCCTCTTTTATTATATATTAAAAGGCACCTTCCCCAAGTGGTCCTTTCTGTGATATAGATTATGAATTAGCTTAGCTGCTGATTAGCGACTTAGCGTAAGTTCTTTATTGTTCACTTACGTACCTTGTTGTTTGACAAGGGTTAGCCTTCCAGCAATTCAAATGTTTTATTACTCAAGGTTTCCATCTTGAGACGGCACATAATTTACCGCACTGGCTTCGTAACAAGAAGATTCTTTTAGTGGCATATTTATTTTGAAAAATATCATGCATCACATCTTTGTCTAGATAATCTTTGGTACCTAGAATCACTTCAGGAATAAGATTATCAAATTCTTCTATTAAAGGTAATCTTGTTTTCTTTTTGTTTAAATAATCAGTAATATCATCCAAAAACTCATTTAAATTCTCGGTATCATCATCAAGCTCTTTATTACGTGTATAAGTTTCGTAGTAGTTATTCAATATTTTAAAGTCAGAGAAGTTTTTAGAAGATGCTCCAAAATTTTCTGAAATAAAATCGTTTATAACCGGGAGCTTTCTTACCCTTGCATAGAAGGGGGATGGGGTCAAAGACTCAAGTAATTCCTTATCATAATCATCTTTTGATTTTATTGCCCAACGATAATCATTATGATCTTCATCTAATTTGTTAGAATCAGAAGGTATTAATCTTTTTATTTGTTCGATGGCTAAATCCCCAAATACACCATACAAAACCCAACTTAATTTTTGAAGAGAATGATAGTTGTCAAATTCTTCCAAAACCCAGTTTTCTACACGAGAATCTTTACTAGTTTGCTCTTCTATAAAATCAATCACTTTTATAAATTTATCAGTCTCTAGCTCTAGATCAAAATCATATATTCTTTTTTTTTGAAATAACTGGTAAGCTTCTTCTGGAGAGGAAATATTATGTTCCTTCATAAACTTGTCAACCTCAACCTTGTTTTCTGAAATCTTTTGGAGAATGATCTCATGTTTTAGTTTCCTTTCCTTTTCAACGATCTCAGAATAAGTAGAGGTTCTTAAGATGTCGTATTTGAAGTCATTCTCTTTGTTTGCAATAAAAGGAATGTAAGTCAAACGCTGGGGGTCGGTGGTGGCTAAATCTATCTTATCTTTCAATTCTGGAAATTTAGATACTAATTCTTTTCTAGCACCTTCATACCATACCTTGTGATGCATTATTACAGTGTTTTTATCTTCTGAGGCAAAGTCTTTTATAAAATCTACATTAGTGGTATCGATTTTGAAGAATACCTTGACACCTTTTCCCCTAGGAGAAACAAATGCCATATAAGGCTTGATATTTTTAGTGCATTTCCAAATGTTGTTTAAACACTCTATAGCATGTTGTTTGTCTTCTAGACCATCTATATCAAAACAAAACCGACCAGTATGTTTGAATCTCATTTTATTTGTATCCCTGGTATTGGTGTGAAGGGATATCATTATGGCTGGTAAAAACGGCTTTACAGCAGAAAGATCTCCTTCTGAAGCGTCTAACAACTTTTTAATAGATGACTTAGGACTAGTCATGTCTTCAATTAGCTCATTTTCTATAATTTCTTCTGCTCTGTCTTTACTGTTTTTTCCAAAGGACTTAGTGCTTGCATTCCATTGGTTGGCGTACCCTAAGAAGTTATAAAGAAATTCTTTTGGAGAAGTATCTTTCAAGTTATACAGCTCATAAAGTTCAACTTTATGTTTTGCTATAAATTTAGAACAATATTCTAAAGTGCTAAATTGTTTGTCTCGTTTCCCATAGTCTTTTACGAATTTCTCTAGTAAAGTTTGAGTTTCTGCATCTAGTTTTTGGTATGCTGCATTAGCTTTTAAACGAGTGTAAACTTGTGGGTGGGTTGTGTGCGTTGAAAAATAATAATAGTTATTATTCATTTTTAATGTTAAGATTTAATACATCTTTATATGGCCCAAGTGTGGAAGCTAGGCTTTATTATATATTTAAAGCATGCTTCCTCAAGTGGTCCATATCAGGAATCTATAAATGCGTTTTATAGATCAATTTTTATAGCGATTTTCCTATTTAGTATAAGGTCTTAAGATTTTACTCGCTGTTGGTCTTTTGGAAGGGGTATGTTGAGGATTAATTCCAATCTTGGTCCTGTTATAAAGGTTTTGAGTTTTAATTAGCTGTCTGTAATAAATTATTAAAACAATGTTTTGCAATAACAAAATCTGGAAAGAATATGATGAAACTAACGTTTCTGTTTTATTAAAATAAGTATTGTTTACATAAAAAATAAAAGCTCAAAATACGAATGAATAGTATTATGAACCTAGAATAATAATGCATAAATTTAATTAAGAAAAGAGTTGTTTTTTAGCTCAGTTCTTTGTTACCTGCTGGTTTCTATATTTATACTAAACCTCTATTTCTTTCCTCAAAGTCTTTTATATCTGTTGCGGATCGTTTGTAAGTTAATCCCAAGTAAGGGTAGTCCTCTAAAGACATTCCCTTTCTATCGTTTCCATCCCCTATTAAGAACTCCAGGGATCTCTCCCTGGAATCTTTAACATAGGAATCCACCATATCTATAAGGTATTCGCGATTCATAATTTATTTATATTTGAGTTTAATTAATAATAGTCTTATTTACTGTAAGCCAACATTTCTGCTGGTATGAATGGGAAGGATTTATACCCTTCCAATTTGAAATCGGATATAGAACAGTTTTTTAAGAAATCATCCAATTCTGATTTTTTATCTATTTCCTAAATTATTCCCAGATTTATATTGCTATAAGTATCTGGATCTCTAGTTAGTTGTAGCTTGATAGCTTCCAGATGAGGTTCGTATACGTGAACATTACTTAAATCACCTATTATACTTTTAGGTTTCATACCTGTTAATTTTCCCAGCATTACAGCTAGTAAGGAATAGGAAGCAATGTTGAATGGTAACATTTTATTCCATAAAGTTCGTTACTACTTTATGCGTTTAATCAATAACACTTTACCGTAGGTTTCGAATGTTATTCATTAGACTGCTACATATTACTATGCAGATTAGACTATATCTTCACTCATTTCTGAGGACTAGCTTTTCCACTTACTTAAGTGTACTCCCCGAAAGGATAGTCGTTAGAGTTCTTCCTCCAGATTATGTAGCCTTAAAAGCCAAAATTTATGTCGCTATCCGGGGGTAGGACCTAATATTAAGGAATATATACGTGTTCCCCAGGATAGCGACATAAAATAAGCTCTAGCGAGCTTGTTTTACTGTCTCCATCTTTTAGGGGATTCTCAAGATGTACCTTAAGTATTCTACCCAAGCAAATAATTTATGTCGCTATCCGGGGGTAGGACCTAATATTAAGGAATATATACGTGTTCCCCAGGATAGCGACATAAAATAAGCTCTAGCGAGCTTATTTTACTGTCTTTACCCTCATGTAATATTATTGAGTATGCTAAATAATTTTTGGCTTTTAAATCTATTTCTGGAATCTTTACTACGGGATTGTCCTTAACTTAATAGTAGGAGTTTCCCCGTTTAACTAGTTTTTACTTGAGCTTACTACCTACCCAGGAACTTATCTACGCTGTATTGATGCCACTTTAAAGTGAATTGGTATCCGACTACTTGTTGTATATACAAAACAAAGCACAATGCTAAAGAATAAAATATATGGAGAATAAGTACTAGGAAACCCAAGTAAGTTTGTTGTAAAGTCTTTAAAATAAAGTTTAAAGAATCTTGAAAAACAAATAAAAAATTTAGAATCAGAGTTGTTAGTTTTAGTTAAACAAGCTCACCAAGAAGTATTAACAAATTTAAAAAGCATACCAGGGATAGGAGATAAAACAGCGATTATGTTAGTGGTTTTAACCGATGGATTTGATCGATTTACAAGCGGCAGTGAATTGTGTAGTTACGCAGGATTAACACCAGTGATTCGGCAAAGTAGGAGTAGTGTAAAAGGACGTCCGCGAATTAGTAAACTAGGAAATCAAAAGCTTCGGAATTTATTATTTATGTGTAGCTTTAATGCCTGTAGATATAACCATGCTTGCAAAGCAATATACGATCGATTGGTGGCCAAAGGAAAGAGCAAAAAATTAGCCTTAATAGCGGTTTGTAATAAGCTTTTAAGACAGGCTTTTGCTATCGCAAAATCAGGACTTAATTATGATAATAATTATAGAAGTACTTTAGTAAAAAGTTAATGAGTTTTTACTTGTTTTTTACCACAGTACTTTGTTGTGCACAGTTATTTTACTCTCTTAGATTTATAAAGTATGAGAATGTATTATTTAGTTTCTTTGATGGCTTTTTTATTGCATAATCAACTAAATTTGAGCTATAATTACCTACAATGGCAGAAATTCCGCTTAGATATGCTGTAGCCATTGGGGTTAAATTTTCTTGGATTCCGATTGAAGCTCCTATTACAGCAGTACCAAAGGGAATAGCTTGGTTCAAAAATCTATTTAAGTTTTTTAAGAATTCAATTTGATATTTTGATAACAACGGTTCAATTTCTTTAGAAATATAGTTATCTACTTCTTTTATGAAATTGTTATCAAAATCACTATTTTCTAAAAACGATATAGCTTGCAATAACTTACGTCTCAATTTCATACATTCTTGAAATGAATTTTGTCTAGCTATTATTAATTCTTTTACAGAGATTTCGGCTAATACCTCGTCAGTAAGAATGACTTGAGAGATTTTGTGTAATAAATATTGAACGTTATTTATTTCCTTACCATATTGGCTTTCAAATTTCTCATTGACATTTTTGTCTACATTCTTTTTTGCAATTTCATTTTTGAAAGAATAAGCTTTTGCAATTTGGTTATCAGTAAATATCGGAATTAAATCAAACTCAGCACAAACGGCAAGTCCTTTATCAATTCTTGCTGTAATTGAATATAATTGATGATCTAATGCGAACTTTTCATTTTCTTTATCGTCAAAAAAATTAACGGATTTTGGTATATCGGGATATAATTTCACTCCTGATGGGCTAATAAAACCACCTCTAAAAATTCCGGTTTTTCTACTAATATTTTCTTCTCTTTTTAGAAGTGGAAGAAACGTATTTAATAATTCTGCATTTCCTGTATCAAAATCATAAGCTAATCTCAATGGCAACCAATTTTTATGGTAAAATTTTCTTAGTCTTATGTCAAGAATTTTGATTATTCCTTTGCTCGTTGCATAATTAAATTTATCTAAAAGCTCTTCTTCTTGATTTTGAAAATTTTCTCCATTATAGAGAATTCCATATTCATATCCCGTAATAGTCATCTTACCATAATTAATTGTAGAGACTTCAGCAGGAATCAGTACATTATTTTCAATTGGATCCAAAAAATATATTGTATCAAAAATCAATAATAGCCTTTTCAAATATGATTCCGAAATAGGTTCGTGATTAATTATAATTCCTTCTAACTTATTATTCATTTACGTAAATGATGATTTTATAATTGTGCACAACGTGTTTATGTATGGTTAGTTGCGTTGTATAAGCAGTGAATTTACTAAATAAAACACGAACGGCGAAAATCCGAAGGATTTTCCCAAGTGAGTTAAAACCAGCAATTAATTATACATGGTGTTGTAACACGTTTTTTTATTCAACTTTTTCATAAATTGTTGTTCCACAATCTTCGCAAGGACTTTTTCCAGGTTTTAAAGTTAATAGTTCATTTGATTTAATATTAACAGTATAAATTCCTTTCTTTTCAAATTCTATTATTGGCATTGCATAATAAGTTCTAGAAAGTTTATATTTTTCTTTTGAGATTAATTTTTCATCTTTAAAGAAATAGGCAAATTTATCTTTCTTAAATTCTATTTTTTCGTTTCTGTGACCATTAAACGGTAAAAATGTATTAATTAATGCTTTCCATTTCCATTTTCCAACAATCTGATTGAATTTTACAATTCGTTGATTTACTTCGATATTTTTAATTCTATCTAATGAATACATTGATAAATATGACTTTGGAAATTTTTTAGCAAAATCGACGTATTCTTTCACAAGTATTGAATCAGATGTTTTCAATTCATTTTCTTGTGTAGGTAAAATATATTCAGTTTTAGATTTATTTCTCAAAGAATCTAAGGAAGAATCTTTAGATATTATTTTTTCAAATTGAACGCTTGGTAAATTTCTCAAAGAATCTAATTCAGATTTGAGCGAATTTATTTTATTATTCAATTTAGTATTTTCATATTTTAATTTTTCAGATGTATTTGAACAAGATAAAAAAGAAGCTATAATTATAAATATTGCGATGTTTTTCATAGTATGGTCAAATGTGTTACAACGTTGTTGTATATGGTTTGTTGCGTGTTTCAAGCACCTAATTTAGTAAATAAAACACAAACCAAGAAAGTCCGTTTAGACTTTCGTAAGTAAGCAAGAAGCTAGCAATAAATTATATACGGTGTTGGCAACTGGCTTTTTGTTATTATCATTAATTAACATTTTTCAAGTCATATCTCACCTCATTTAATGGTTTTTCAAATGCAGTTGATTGTTTAGATTCAGTCATTTCAAAACCGTATTTTGTATAAAGGGAAGCTGCTGTATTTAATTCATGAGTTGTCCATAAATAAGCAGAATGATATTTCTTTTCTTTTAAGAAGTTCATAAAGAGTTCCATAAGTTTTTTTCCTAACCCAATCCCTCTGTATTCGGGTTCTAGGTAAAAATATCTAAGTTGAGCAGTATTATTTTCTCTATGCATTAATAATACAAACCCTATAATTTTATCATCATGTTCACATATCCAAACCCTATCTTTATCTGTGTCATAATTTTCATAGAATTCGTGAAGACCTAGACCGACATATGTTTCAAAACTTATTCCATAGTTGTATTCATCACCATACAGTTTACCATGTCTATAAATTACATATCCTAAATCACCAGGTCTAATTTCTGTTCGTATTTTTATTTCATTAATGTTCATTTTTATTCTTTGGAATTAATAATTTATGTATTTCTTGTAAATTTTTAATTAGTTTCTTTTGTTCCTCTGAGGTTAGGTGACTTATTAATTTCTTCACACTTTTTGATGAGTTTTTATTGAGTTTCAGAAAAATGATTTCTCCTTTTTTAGATAGTTTTAATATAGATATTCTGTTATCTTTTTTTGACTTCTCCTTTTCAATAATATTTTGCCTTACTAATTTTTTAATTAAACGGCTCAGATATCCTTCATCAACATTTACAAGGTTCTTTATAAGTCTAGCAGTAATTTCAGGATTGCTATAAATTTCATACATTACACGAACTTCAGTAAGTGAGTAACTACTTTCTAAAATGTGATTATTAGTAACGCCTATAATTCCTGTATAGAATCGGTTAAATTCTCTAATTTTTTGAATTATATTATTTTCCATGGTGCAAATATATAAAAATACTTGCCCAAGGCAAGTATTTTTATATAGACAGTTTAACTATTAAGGAAAATTTATATTATGTATGTGGGTTTATCCGTTCATTTTAATTTTAGACGGATTATTTTTAGCTTGTTGCCAACTGGTTATATATAATCAAATATATTACATTTCGATTGAATTTTAGTGGATAATAAAAGTATCATTATTTTTGCAAAAAAAAGTGTTATACTAAAACAGAGAAAACCTGTTATTTTAAGGACGTATTTATAAAATATATTTACTAAAGTAAAAACTTTGATTATTCCAGGATAATAAAATAACATAAAAGAAATAAAACCAGTAAGAAACGATTTACACCCATTACTAGTTAGTTTTTTGAGTTTCACATTTAGATCAAAAGAAATTAAACTCTTTAAGAAGTTATTAAATTGTTATTTTACTTTTTTGGTTGTTGTTTTAAGAGATACGGTAGAATCTAAATAATCTTTTACGTCAACAGAAAAGAGATTTATACTGTAATTCTAAGAGCCCTCCCCCTTAGAATCATTTGCATAGTAGTTTCTTCTAAAATATCTGGATTGCAGATGTCTTTATTTCTTCTAATTTAGGAATAATCCCATCTTTCGTGATAAATCTTTCATTTTTATAGACATAGTTACATAAAAACTTACACATTTTACTTGACGCTAAAAGTAGCATAGCAATCTTTCCTTGTGGTTGAATCATAATTGATTCTCTTTGCTTTTATAAATTCTATATAACAAAAAGATTTCCCCAACTATTACACATTAGTTATCATAAATTTTAAAAAATAATTCATTTTTAAGTGATAAAGCTAAACTAATATCGATTGTATTGGAAGGTGTGTTGACATGATTTTGATAGGACTATTTACTTATCTAATAGCCTTATAGGAAACAAAAAATATGTCAAAATTAAGTAAAAAAGAATTTTTAAAACACTACAGTTCAAACCCATTTTTTCATAGAAAGTTGTTAAAACAAGGCAGTGTGGAGTGGTCGTTATTAAAAAAGTATCCACAGGATTATTACGCTGCTGATAGCGGATCTGTTCCTGGTATGATCTATTATGTAGATACAGTAGCTTTTGCAAAAAAACATCACTTGAATATATTGCAAATTCTAAATGAATTTGAGTGTGATTGTGGTAAGTTAGAAAACAAGCCAAGCCCTCAAGATGAAACTCAATATTTTAATTGGATGTCCTGGTTTGCTTGGGAAAATATGATGAGTGAAGTAATTTCATTTATGGAGACTGAAAATTAAGAAAAAGAGGAGGGGTTACCCTTCCTCTTTTCAGGTATTTGACTAGTATTACAGAACAATGATTAGTAATCGGCATAATTTATTAAACCTTTTGATTTTTCAATTTCACTTGCCTTAATATAAGTTCTAAATGCTTTTTCAGTCTCATGCCCAGTAGCAGCCATTATTAAATTTATAGGAGTGTTTTTTAAGAAAAGATTTGTGGCGAATGTTCTTCTTCCGGTGTGAATCGTAATTAAATCTCGTTTAATAAAAAGACCATTTAATTTTTCTTTATGTAATATTATTTCTTCTGAAAACAAATTATACAATTTTAAAACTTCCTTTAGTCTTCTATTAAAATATGCATTAGTGTATTTTGGTAGTTCAAAATCATATTTTAATAATAATTCACAAGCTTTTTTATGGACAATTGGGACTGAAACTTCTTTTTTTGTTTTTGTCTGTTGGAAGTTAATAAACCAGTGTCCATCAATTAGAGAAAAGTTATTTTTAGAAATTTTAGAATAGTCAGAAAATCTAATACCTGTCAGGCAAATAAAAACGAAGGAATCTATAATTTGCGCTTCATTTGTTTTTACAAAGTCAGTATTTGAGAGTTGTTCAATTTCACTTTCAGACAAGTATATATTAGAAGTGTTTGTCTTTTCTTTTTTAATTGACTGATATTTTGTAAAGTCATGAAGTTCTAATTCGTGTGCATAATTTAGAACTGATTTTATGTTTTTTATTTGATTGCTTCTTGTTCCAGGAGAATGTTTAAGTTTGGTCTTTAAGAAATGAAGATATTTTTCAAACCAAACTTTATTTAATTTGGTAAATGTTAAGACCTCATCGTTATTTACATAATTTTTTAAATGAGTGAGTGAATTCTTATATGAGTTTATTGTTACAGGTGCATATATTTTACTTTTAGATTTTATAAATAAATCAAAAGCATAAAAAAGATCTTTTTGTTTTGGTTTTTCATTCTTAGTAGAAAATTTTTGTTTGATAAAATTTTTAAGTAAATCGTGATTATAAGATTGTCCTTTTCTTTTTAAATCATTAATATGAGCTTCTATTTCATTTCTATAAGATTTTATTAATTGATTTGCAGAAGTTGCATCATTAGAACTTTTAAGAATGGATTTGTTTTTTCTGTTCCATTCGTTTGTTTTACATTGAATTCCAGTATATATTCTAAATTGTTTTCCGTTAATGCGATACTGAATAATGATTGAATTTTTTTTCTTTAAAATTGTTAACTTCATAAATAATTCTTTTTCGGCACCCCTATGAGCACCCCCAGAATTATATCATTATTTACTTTTGTCTAAATTTGCACCCGCATTAGAGTATTGGCCTATGGTGTAATTGGCAACACACCGGTTTTTGGTACCGACATTCAAGGTTCGAGTCCTTGTAGGCCAACAAAAAAGTCCTAACAATTTTAAATTGTTAGGACTTTTTATTTGTATCAATAACTATTACTTATTGTATTTATTGAGTATGGATTTCATAAAATAATAGTTAATCTTGAAAGTTTTATTAGCATATTATTTATTCTGATTATTGATAAGTTTCATAGAAAAGAAAAGAGTGAACAAATATTGTTTTAAACAAAGGAATCTTGTAAATTGTCAGTAAATAGTCTATCTGTTTTACGTAAAATAGATAGGTTTTAGGTTTGTTTAAAATAAATCTTACTATAGTTTTGCCGGTTTTTAAAAAACCCCATGAATTTTTAAAGTCATTCTTCTTAGAATTAATTCTTGTAGTTTTTGCTAGATGTTATATTGTTGATTTTAATATGCCCTTGAATTTTAAAATAACTATTAAAAATGCGTTTATTGTTTTTATTGATATTTTTAATATCATTTACACTTTTCTCACAAAATGAAAATCAATCTAAAAGATTTGATTCTATATTTTTTAATGTAGCTATAAATATTTCTTCATCAGACCCTGTTAAGGCAATATACTTAGCGGATTCACTTTCTTTGTATTCTACAAATAAAAGACAAAAGATGAAATCTTTAATGTTGATTGCTGATATTTTAGCCAAACAAGAAAAAAGAGGAGAAGCTATTATAAAGGGTTTAGAGGTTTTAGAAGTAGCAAAAAAAGCAAAAGATTATGTTTATCAAGCAAGGGTTTATGGCTTTTTATCTACTCAGTATAGGTTGATAGGTTTTGTTGATAAAGGCAAGAGTTTTCTTAAAAAAGGTATTGAAGTAAGTAATAAAATTTCTAATAAAAAATATGTAGTTGATTATCTTGCAATGGCTAATCAAGAATTAGCAGAATTTGCTATAGAAGAAAAAGAGTACAAAAAAGCTTTGGAGTATTTAAAATTAGCCCTTCTAACATATAATAAAAAAGAAGAATCTCAAACTAAAAGTTTTCTTATTGCCAATGCAGAAGAAATGTTGGGGCGTTGTCATATGTTTTTGGGAGATAAAAAAGAAGCGCTATCTCATTTTTATAAATCTAATATTTTTATAAATAAATCAGGGTCTGGAAATACTATTTGGGCGTCACTTATTTATCATCGTTTAGGTAACGCATTTTTAGAATCAAAAAAATTAGATAGTGCAGGTGTTTATTTGTCAAAATCTTTAGCTATTTCTAAAAATAGCAGCCATGGTTCTTTAAAAGAAAGTGTGTATAAGAGTCTTGCAGAGTATTACAAGCAGTTAAAAGAAATAGATAGTTTTTCTCTGTATGATACTAAGCATAATAAAATGGTCGAGGAAAATAAAAGGCAAAAAAGGTTGATGATAAATAGAGCTTACAATGCGATTGATAAAGATTCAAATACTATGCTTTCTAACATTAAAATTTACATTATAATAGGTGTAGTTTTGTTTTTTCTTCTATTGATATCTTTCTTAAAAATAAAGACTCCTTTTGCTAAGTCAAAAGTTATTCCATTAATAAAAAAAGTGAAACCATTAAAATTAATGATTTCAAAAAAAATTAAAAAGAGGCTTATTGTAAGGTTGAAAGAGTTTGAGGAGTCTAAAAAATTTTTAGATAAAAATATGTCGGTAACTAAATTAGTAGGCTTGTTAAATACAAATACTAAGTACTTTAGAATATTTCTTAAAGAACATAAAAATAGAGATTACAATCATTATATTAATGAACTAAGGATAAATTATATTGTAGATAAATTAACTACAGATAAAGATTATTTAAATTATAAGATTAGTTATTTAGCAGATGAATGTGGTTTTTCTTCTCATAGTAAATTTTCTGCGTGTTTTAAGTCAATTGTTGGTATACCTCCTTCAGAGTTTATAAAAAACATTTCAAATAAATCCGTATAGTTATTGTTATACATAGTGTTTATTTAGATAGATTTTTTTTATGATATAATCTATTATGTAAGAATGTTTTTATCTTTTTAATTTAAAACTTAATTTTCATGTTAATAAATATGTTTGATAAATGGTATTTAGAAAATATTGTAATCAAAAAATATTAGTTGAAAAATTTATGTGATTAAGTCGCTTTTGTTCTGTCTTTTTTCGGTAAAACGGCTATTGTATAAGTTTTAAATAAGTAGGTGTTAGTGTAGTTTTGTTAGGAATGTTGATTTTTTAATATCTCTCTAACGATGAAAAAAACTACTCTAAAACAATTTTTTATTTTTTTATTTTTTATTGGTTTTGTAAGCATATATGCGCAAAATAATATTTCTAGTTTACCTAAAAATCAAATTGTACCATTGGTTAATGATGCCATTAATTTTACGGGAATTGGTGTGGAGAGTAGTAAATTTCTTTCTTTTGATGAATGGGATAACAAAACGAACTCTATAAATAGTTCTATATCTGATTATGCAGAAACAAATAGTGATTCTCATTTAACAATTACATCTCCTGTAACAATGCCAGCAGGAACTTATGCGGGAGCAAGAATAGGGTCTAGCTCCCTATTGGGATCAATAACAAATCTGCTAGAATTTTTAAATGGTGTAACTATAGTTACCTATAAAGATAATGTTCTTCAAGAAAGTTATGCTGTTCGTGATGATAGTTCTTTAAGTTTGTTAGATCTTTCTAGTAACTCCCCATACAACGTTGGTTTTGCAACTACAAAAGAATTTAATAAGATAAGAATTACTTACAATACTGGTTTAATAGGTAGTCTAACTGCTGCTTTAAGAGTTTATTATGCTTTTGTAAAAATATATGATGATGATGTAAAAGATTTAGATTGTAATACAATGACGCCTATTACGGCACCAGATTATGCCTTAGAGATTGATGATGTTGGGACTACAGGTCTTGATATTACAGTTTTAGGTAGTAATATTCTTAATTCAGAAAATGTTATAGATACAGATCAGACAAATCATGCAACACTAAATGCGGCTACAGCAGGTGTGTCTGTGTTAGCAACTACATATTTATCTATAAAAAAACAATTAGCATATGATGATGTAGATGGTGTGTTAGATCCTTTTTCTGCAGGGACCTATGCTGGTTTTAATATTACCTTAGCGGATGTTGCAAATGTTGGTGTTTTAGATAACATTATAATATCTACTTATAAAAACAATGTACTTAGAGAATCTAGTGATACATCTACTAATCTTATAGATGTACCGCTTTTGGGTGCAGCTACTCAAAATAAAGGGTTTATTACTACGTTAGATTACGATGAAATAAGAATAACGGTCTCTCAACCCGTAGGTGTTACTTTAGGTGAAGTTCAAGTGAATTATCCAATAATAAAAAAATATTGTAGTAATGATGATTCTTTAAATTGTAATATGCAATTGCCTTGGACGAATACAGACTATCCTGTAGAGGTTTATACACCGGTTACAGCTGGTGTGTTAGCAGCAGGTACAACCATAACAGGATTAGATAATATTATAAACAATGATACTACAGATTATGCAGAGTTAGGTTTAAATGTTAGTGCTCTAAGTGATTTTGAAATAGGTGTTTATGATGTTTTAGATAGTTATACAGATCCTAATTTTGTTGGTTTTAATATAGAGTTAGCAAGTCTGATAGATGTAAATGTGTTAAATAGTATTACAGTTTCTACATATTTAGATGGTAGTCTTAAAGAATCTAAAACAGGGGCTACTTCATTGATAGATGTACCATTACTAAATAGTTCTATTGTGCAGACTATTGGTTTTGTAACTTCTATGGAATTTGATGAAGTAAGGATTAAGTTTAGTTCAGTAGTTAATGCAAATTTAGGTACAATTAAGATTTACAATAGTGTAATTCAAAAAATGTGTGCAACAGATTTAGAGTGTAACACTTCATATAATTTGAGTTCTCCAGATTTTTCTACCTATGTAGATTTTACACAAACAGGTGTTTCTGGTGTAGCTTGTGTAGATTGTAGTGTTGTAGATGCTAATAATGTTATAACAGAATCAGAAACAGATTATGCGTCAATGAATCTAGCTGTGGGTGTTTTAGGGGCTGCGAGCATAGCGGTTAGAGATGCTACAAATGCATACCCTGCTGGTTCTGTAGCTGGGTTTAATATTTTTTATGATAGTTCTATTTTAAGTATAGATTTATTTGATGCAATAACAATATCTACTCTAAATGCAGATGGAACTGTTAATGAGTCTGCTTCGGGTAGTTACTTGCTGGGATTAAGTTTGTTAGGTGCTACATTTTCTGGTACAACAGGGGTTGGGTTTGCTAATATTGGGTTTAAAACCACAGAAGAGTATTATGGGGTAAAAATAACATTAGATAAGGTTATAGGTGTAGATGTTGGTGGTGTTTTAACGGCTAGTGAGATTAGGGTTTATGGGGCTTTTGTAGATACAAGAGGTGCTACTGGAGGTGTTTTTGAGGCTTGTTTGGATGCAGATACAGATTTAGATGGTGTTTTAGATAGTGTGGATTTAGATTCTGATAACGATGGTATTTTAGATGTTAATGAGGGGTATGTTGCACCTGGAGATTGTATAGAAGATTTAAGTCAGTCAACTTGTAATTATGATGAAAATGATAATAATATAAATTTATCTTCAGGTGAAGTACTTTGTGTAAATTCTGGGATATTTAATGGTTCAATTAATAATTTTGGAAGCGGGTCTATAATTTATATAGCACCTGGTGCAGCTTTTTCACCATCAACATTAAACAATCCTGCAGGTAAAATAATTAATCAGGGTACTGTAGTTTTTTCTAGTCTTAGTATTTCTAATGGTTTTACAATAGAAAATTATGGCGAAATAGATTTTACGTCTAATGTTAATTTTAATGGAGCTGCTATAATAAATAATTATTTAGGCGGAGTGTTAAACTTTAATGTTCAATTCGCTCTAGGAGGCAATGGTACAGAAATAACTAATTATGGAGAAATAGTTTCAGAGGCTGGTTTTAATACAGATAACACAACTACTTTTTATAATTATGGTAATATTATGATAAATAATCACAACAATTTTAATCCAAATGGTTTTTTTGTTAACAACTCATTGGTACATGCTACAGGGTTTATAAATATCAATAGTAACTCAACAGTAACAAATAATTGTGCATTTATAGCTGATGATGGTTTTAATAATAATAGTAATAATTTTATAAATGAGGGTACTATATTTGTTGATGGGTCTGCAGGAAATGAAGAGTGGAAGAATAATGCCTCTATGATAAATAATGGTATTATTGTTGGTGTTGATTTTCAAAATAATAGTCCTATGACCGGTTCGGGTTCATTTTATTTTTCTGGGAACACGGTTCAGAATAATCAGTTTGGAGAGGATGGTTTGGGAATAAATTTTTATGATACATCCAATACAAACAGTTCTCCATTTGACACAGGTGTTCCGCACTCATCTGTAACATCAAACCCTTTTACTCCGCCTAGTTTTTCTGATGTTGAAACGAGTTGTTTTGCAAATCAAACAATTATTTGTGAATCTTTAGACACAGATGAGGATGGTGTGCCAGATTATTTAGATTTAGATAGTGATAATGATGGCATACCAGATAATATAGAAGCACAGTCTACTGTTAGGTATATAGCACCATCTGGTGTAGATGATGATAAAGACGGTTTAGATGATGCTTATGATGCGGATGTTGATGAAGTTAATGATACAAGTACAACATCAATAGGTCTTGTGCCAGTAAATACAGATGAAAATTTAACCACCAATTCAGATGATATTCCAGATTATTTAGATTTAGATTCAGATGGAGATGGATTGTATGATATTGTAGAGTCGGGTAGTGGTTTTGATAATGATGGAAATGGTAAGGTTACAGGTGAGGTAGGAGTAAATGGATTAATCAATGAGGCAGAAAATAATGGGATGGATAGAGGGTATACAGATATAAATGGAATTTTTGATGATCCTAAAACAGATTTTGCAGATAGTGATTCTGATGTATTGTTGTTAGGGGATGTAGATTATAGAGATCTTCCAGGAAAAGTTATACCGATGATTACCCAAGTATATCAATTTGAAGGAGAAAGATGGATAGAAATAACAAACATTGGTTCTGTAGAACTGGCGGGAGGAGTGGTTTATGTACAATTATATAAAAATAAATCGTTAAATGATTCAAATTTAATACCAGATGTAAGTATAGGAATTTCTGGTGTTTTACCTCCGGGACATTCCGTTTTGTTTAAACGAAGTACATGTAGAATAAATAATTTATACTATCAAAGTAGTTCTTTACAAGATTTGTTTATAGCAGAAAATGATAACTTAACGGATTTTGAAGATGGAGATGATATAATTACTTTGTCTACAGGAAGTTCTATTGGGGGGACAGCTTGGGAAAATAGATTTGATGTTGTTGCTGATTTTGCAAATAAAACATCTTATGTAAGAATAGATGAAACACTATTGCCTAATAAACATTATAATGAAGATGAATGGCAGATTTTTATTGATGATGCTATACCTTCATATTCAGAAATAGGGGATGAGTCAATTTATTTAAACCCAAGACATCCACAAGTACCATTAATCTCTGAGATTGAAAATGCAGATACGGAGTCAAATTCTATTTTAGGTTTGCATAGAATTGATGTAACAACTAGAATTAGTGGTCTTTTGCCAAGCGATGAAGATGTTTGGTCTAATGGATACCCAGATAGATCTCGTTCTGTAGTAATTGATACAGATTATAGTCACCCAAGTACAGATAGGTTTAGTGCAAGAAGGCTAACGATCAATGATGGTAAGGTACTTGCTATTACAGATTCTCCATTAGTAGTATCAAATGATATTATTTTAAATGGAGAGATTAGGTTGATAAATGATGCTCAATTAGTACAAACACATATTTTTAATAATCAAATTAGTACAGGTGTTAATGGGAGGTTATTGGTGGATCAAAATTCAGAAGTTCCTAGTAAATATAGGTATAACTATATGAGTTCTCCTGTAACAAGTTTAACAAGTACAACTTATAGTATAGAGAGTGTTTTAAAAGATGGTACATTAGCAACTAATGTTAATGGGGTGGTTGGTGTAGATATAGCCAAAAATATTATTTTTATTGATGGGTATGATGGGACTTTTACATCAGAAAATATATCATTAGCAGATTATTGGATATATACTTTTGCTCCCAGCACAAATGGTCTTTCTAATTGGGTGCATAAATATAAACATGGATCAATTGGTAGAGGAGAGGGATTTATATTCAAAGGACCTGGAAGGCCTCAAAATTATACATTTTTAGGTGTGCCAAATGATGGGGTGTTAACTACTCCGCTAGAGGTTGGTGCTAATGAAGAATATTTAATAGGTAACCCTTATGCGTCTGCAATAAATGCACGCAAGTTTATAGAAGACAATGAAGATTCGCTTACAGGTTCGCTTTATTTTTGGGAGCACCATATGAGTGCTTTAGGTGAAACGGAGGGGGCGATAGATGGCCATATATATAGTGGTTATGTTGGTGGTTATGCGGTTATAAATAAATCTATGGGGTTATCAGCAGTTGGGAGTGCTAATAATAGTGCAAATGATGATAGTCAAGGAATTTCTGGGATAGGCACAGGAAACTATATGACACCAGCACCATACATAGCAATCGGACAAGGATTTATGGTTGTAGGGGATTCAGATGGTGGAGATATTCAATTTAATAATAGTCAAAGAGTTTTTGTTAAAGAAGGGTCGGAGTCTGTTTTCTTTAAAACAAGACAAGCATCAACAAAGAATGATGCAAAAACAAGTTCAGATTTACTGCCAATTATTAAGTTAGGTTTAGATTACAAAAATGATGATGAAGATGTAATGTTACACCGTCAAATAGGTGTTTCTTTTAGTGCTTCAAATTCATTTGATTTTGATAAGGGGTATGATGCAGAGATTTTTGATGTTGGTGACACAGATATGTATTGGAAATTTCCAGATAATGAAGAGAAATATGCAATTTTAGGTATACAAGAAATATCTGAAGATTTAGAGGTTCCTTTAGAAATTGTAATGGGGTATTCAGGAGAAGTTTATTTGATGATTGATGAGTTGCAAAATGTGCCACAACCTATATTTATAAAAGATAAGTTAACAAATACTTTTTATAACATCAAAGAAGATGATATTGTTTTAATGTTAGATATAGGAGAGTATATAGATCGGTTTGTATTAGTTTTTAAAGAGGTTGAGGGTAGTTTAAGTGTAGATGACGTTGATTTAAAGAATGGCATTTCGGTATTTTTAGATAATACCACAAAAGAAATAGTAATAAATAATAGTAGTAATTTAGAATTTAAAACGGTGGAGTTGTTTAATTTGTTAGGTCAAAAAATTAATCAATGGTCATTTGGTCAAGGAGCAAAAGAAACTAGATTAAAAACAAGTAATCTATCTAGTGCTATATACGTAGTTAATGTAAGAACTGAAAAAGGAAAAATTTCAAAAAAAATAATATTAAAATAATTTAATATTCATTAGCTACTTGAGTAAAGAAAGGGAGGAATTAAAATAATTTGTTGAAGAGGTAATTTATTACATAATTGTGGACACGTAATAGAAAAAGTTGATTTTAAAAAAGATGGGGGATTTTTTTAATTTTAGTTTAATTATTTTAAGCTTGATTCTTTTTCTATAGTGTCCTTTTTTTTAATTTTATAACAAAAAAGGATAACAAATCAATGTTATCCTTTTTTAGTTAAATTATTTTCTTAGCAGAAAATCTTTTAAATCTTGATAAGATGCTGCTTTTATGGCAACTTTTTTATTGCTAATTACTTTTTGTATTTGAGTAGGAATTTCAACTTTTACAGGCAAAGTCTCTTCAACTACATCTAAAAACTTAACAGGATGAGCAGTTTCTAAAAACACACCAAATTCGTTGTCTTTTAATCCATATTTTTTTAATCCTAAATAACCAACGGCACCATGAGGGTCTGCAACATAACCAGAATTGTTGTAGATTTCTTTCATTGTTTCTTTGGTAGCGTCATCAGAAAAGCTATAAGAAGAAAAAGCACTTTTAAGAGTTTCTAAATCATTGTTAAATAACTCTTGTATTCTAATAAAGTTACTTGGGTTACCAACATCCATTGCATTAGAAATAGTAGCTTTAGATGGCTTTGGCTTGTAAACACCGTCTATTAAGTAATTAGGAACTGTATCATTTACATTAGTTGAAGCAACAAAATGCTTAATTGGTAAGCCTAGTTTTTGAGCCATAATTCCGGCGCATATATTTCCAAAATTCCCACTAGGAACAGAGAAAATTAAGTCTTTATTTTTTTGATGTAATTCTTTATAAGCAAAGAAAAAGTAAAACATTTGTGGTAGCCATCTAGCAACATTTATAGAGTTTGCAGAGGTTAAAGTTCTTGTAATCTCTTCATCTAAAAAAGCGGTTTTTACCATTTCTTGACAGTCGTCAAAAACTCCATCTACTTCTAAAGCTGTAATGTTTTGCCCTAAAGTTGTTAATTGTTTTTCTTGAATATCACTTACTTTACCAGAAGGATATAAAATAACTACATTTACACCTTTTGCACCTAAAAAACCGTTTGCAACTGCGCCGCCAGTATCTCCAGAAGTAGCTACTAAAACAGTAACTTCATCATCTTTATCTTGATTAAAATACTCTAAGCATTTTGCCATAAATTTTGCACCAACATCTTTAAATGCCATAGTTGGGCCGTGAAATAACTCTAAAGAAGCAATATTATCGTCAACTTTTACTAAAGGAAAATCAAAAGAAACCGTTTCTGCAACTATTTCTTTTAGCTTATCAGCAGGAATTTCATCACCTACAAATTGTTTAATGGCTTCGTATGCAATTTCATGATTAGAATAATCAGAAATATTATCGATAAAATCTTTTGATAAAGGAGTAATGCTTTCTGGAAAGTAGATTCCTCTATCTTTTGCTAAACCTTGAACAACTGCATTTTTAAAAGTTGATTTTGGTGATTTATGATGTAAACTATAGTAGTTCATTTTTTTTGATTTTAATTTAGTTATCTGTACATTTTTGTTTCTAAAAAGTTACGATAACATATATAAACATATTGTTATATCTAGTTATTTTTTTAGAGAAGACGTACTAATACTTTTTTATTTACTTTCAATTATTTTTGTACCCTCGTTATTTACTTTTGATGTAAACATTTCAAAGGCAATACCTGTGTTTTTATAACTTTCTTTAATGTTTTTATAAACTTCTTCTGCAACTTCCTCTCCTTTGCAAAGGGCAAAAATTGTAGGTCCAGAACCGCTTATTCCAGCCCCTAAAGCTCCTGCTTTTAATGCTGCATTTTTTACATCATCAAAATGTGGAATTAAGGTTTTTCTTACGGGTTCTACAATAATGTCTACTAAAGAATTACCGATCAATTCGTAATTATTAGCATACAAACCTGCAATTAATCCACCAACATTTGCCCATTGTGTAACAGCGTCTTTTAGTGCTATTTTGGTAGGTAAAACATCTCTTGCGTCTTTTGTTTTTACTTCAATCTGCGGATGTATGGCTACAACTCTTAGCTCACTAGGTACTGGTAGTTTTACAATTTCTAAAGGTTGGTAACTTCTAATTAAAACAAATCCGCCGTAAACAGCAGCAGCAACATTGTCTGCAATTGGTGTTCCGCAAGCAACTTCTTCGCCAAACATGGCAAATTTAGTTAGTTCTAATTCAGAATAAATATTGCCTAATAATTGATTTGCACCAAAAGCAGCACCTGCAGCACTTGCGGCAGAGCTTCCTAAGCCACTTCCGGGAGAAAAGCCTTTATGGATTGTTAGTTCTATACCGAAATCAGCATTAGTTTCATTTAATATTTTTTTAACTACAGCACTTGCGGCATTTTTATCAACATCATAAGTTAAATTTGCGCCAGTTATGTTAGTTATTTTAACTCCTTTTTCTGCAGTTTTGGTAAATGTCATTTCATCTCCAATAGCATCAACTGCAAAGCCGAGAGAATCGAATCCGCAAGAAACATTAGCAACGGTTGCTGGAGCAAATATTTTTAAATAATTCATAATTTTAGTTTCGTGTATTTAGTCTTTTTTAATTTCAATTTATGTGTCTATGAAATATGAAGATTAAATACTTTTTTATTTTAAATTATTATTGATTTGCAATTCTAATTACATCAGCAAAAATACCAGAAGCAGTAACATCTGCACCTGCACCTGCACCTTTTATTAATAACGGATTTTCTGGATATCTGTCTGTAAAAAATAATACAATATTATCGCTACCTTCTAAGTTGTAAAAAGGATGGTCTGATGGGATATGTTGTAAGCCAACATTTGCTTTTCCATCAACAAATTCTGCAACGTATTTTAATCTACAGTCTTTATCATTAGCTTCTTTAAATATATTTTGAAAATGAGCTTCGTTTTTAGTTAAAGATGCATAAAAATCTTCATTATTATCTGTTTTTAAACTGTCTTCAGGTAAAAATGCATTTTTATCAATATCTTCTAACTCCATTTTATAACCGCTTTCTCTGGCTAAAATTAAAATTTTTCTAGCAACATCAACTCCGCTTAAGTCAATTTTTGGATCTGGTTCTGTATATCCTTCTTTTTGTGCAGCCGCAACAACATCGTGGAAAGTTGTGTTTGCGTTAAAATTATTAAAAACAAAATTTAAACTACCAGATAAAACAGCCTGAATTTTGTTAACTCTATCACCAGAATTAATTAAATTTTTAAGAGTGTCAATAATTGGTAAGCCTGCACCAACGTTAGTTTCAAACAAGAAAGAAGCGTTGTATTTTCTAGAAAGGTGTTTTAGGTTTTTGTAATTATCAAAATTAGAAGCACATGCTATTTTATTACATGTAACAACAGAAATGCTACTTCTTAAGTACTTTTCGTAAATTTCTGAAACTTGCTGATTTGCAGTATTATCTACAAATACGCTATTTATATGATTGCTGTGTTTTACTCTGCTATGAAATCTTTCTAAAGTTGTTGGTTCTCCGTTTTCTAAAGATTCTTTCCAATTTTCTAGATCGATACCTTCGTTATCAAAAAACATTTTTCTAGAATTAGCAATCCCGATAACTCTAATGTTTAGTTTTAGGTTTTCTTTTAAAAACTGATTTTGTTGATGAATTTGGGCTAAAAATTGTTCGCCAACATTACCAACACCTGTTACAAATAAGTTTAACTGTTTTGTTTTTTCTTCAAAAAACTGCTCATGTAAAGTATTTAAAGCTTTTTCTGCATCGTATTTATTAATTACTGCAGAAATATTTTTTTCTGATGAACCTTGTGCAATGGCTCTAACATTTACATTATTTCTACCAAGAGCGCTAAACATTTGTCCGCTTAATCCTTGGTAATCTTTCATGCTTTCTCCAACCACAGCTATAATAGCTAGGTCGTTTTCTATAATAACTGGTTTTATTTTTTTGTTTTCTATTTCTCTATTAAAAGTTTCATCTAAAAGCTCTTTTGCTTTTGTAGAGTCATTTTCGTAAACACCAACACAAATTGAGTGTTCTGAAGATGCTTGAGTTATAAAAACAACATTAATTTTTGCGATAGAAAGTGTTTCGAATAAACGTTTAGAAAAACCAGGAATACCAATCATTCCACCACCTTCTAGAGTAATTAGGCTAATATCTTCTATGTGAGAAATCCCTTTTACCTCATTAGTGTTTTCTGGATCGTTACAAATTAATGTTCCAAAAATCTCTGGTTCAAAAGTATTTTTAATTAAAATAGGAATTTCTTTTCTTAAAGCTGGTTGAATTGTTGGTGGATATAAAACTTTGGCTCCAAAATGAGACAATTCCATAGCTTCTTCATAAGAAATTTGCGAAATAGGGTATGCTTGTTTTACAACTCTTGGGTTTGCAGTATACATACCACTAACATCTGTCCAAATTTGTAATTCATCAGCATCTAAAGCGGCAGCATAAATAGCAGCTGTAAAATCAGAACCACCTCTACCTAATGTAGTTGTTTCTTTTGATGGATTAGAAGAGATAAAACCACCTAAAACAGTAACTTGATGTTTGTTTTCTTTAAAGTAAGAAGCAATGTTTGCATTGGTAGCTTCAAAATTTACTTGTGCATTTAAATAGTCGTTATTTGTAATAACTAAATCTCTACTATCTTTATGTGTTGTGTTAAATAATTCATTTGCTGCATTAGCAATAATGTAAGAAGAAAGCCTTTCTCCAAAGCTAGAAACTTTGGCCAAGGTTTTGTCTGATAATTCTTGTAATAAGTAAATACCTTCGTAAACAGAAGTTAAAGTATTAAATAGTGTATTAACTTCATTTATTACCTCCTCTTTATTTTTAGTGATTAATTTTTCAATAACCTCTAAGTGTAATTTTTTTATGTTTTCTAAAATTTCTTTAGAAGAGTTGATGTCTTTTAGGGCTTCATCTGCACCTAATAAAAGATTATTAGTTGTTTTGCCAAATGCAGAAACTACTACTGCTATTTTATATTTTTTAGAAGCAGATTCAACAATTGCTAAGACTTTTTGTATGTTTTCTGAGTTTGCGACAGACGAACCGCCAAATTTTAATACTTTCATTTTTAATGAATAGTTTTGTAATTTAATATTTTGTTGAGTTTATCTCTTTTGCTGTAAGAGACAATAATGTAACCTAGGGTGATATAAATATAGTAAACCCCTAAAGGGTAATTGTTGTAGTTGTGCAAATAATTGTGCGCATAGAAGTACAATCTACATTTGTAGTTGCTGAAGAATTGATATGTGTATTAGATAAAATCACAAAGCAAAAATAACAGTATTATTTAATTTAAAAACTTTTAATTGTGATTATTTCATGTTTTTAACTAATTTATGTAAAATTGTTTAAAATAAGTTGTTTTAATTGTTGATTTTACTTTGTTTGTTGGGTTTATTTATTTTTTCTTTAATAATTAAAGCAATCGGTTTGTTTTGTATTTTACTTTCTAACCAAGATAGTATGTCTAAGTACAAAAAGGCTCTTTTTTCATAAGGATGATTTTCGAAGACTTTTAACTTTGCGTGAATTTTTTTAAACTCATTTTTAATTTCATGCGGAAAAACATCACTCAAATCTCTAATTGAAGTTAAAAATACTTTTTGAACAGCTTGTAGGTTTTCCATTTTTAGTAAAAACTTATAAGTATCTACAAACTGTCTTTCTAAATCATAATCTAAACCACATTCGTAATGTGCAATTAAATTTAAAATACGTGCAAAACATTGTAGATCTTCTGCAGAACCAATGTTTTTAGATTTTATTATTTTTTGTAAATAAAAAATACATTCTTTGTTTTTGCCCATACCAAAGTATAAGCAGGCAATTTTATAATATAATAGAACTATAAAATGATTGTCTAATCTATTTTTATATTGTTCAATTTTATTATTAATTTCATCAACTAAGTATTCTCCTTTTTCAAAAGAACCTTCTAAAAAGTGTAAATGAAGTTTGTTGGTGTACAAATACAGAAAAATTAATAACTCTGTATTAGTATTCATTGTAATTTCTTTGTTTTCTATTTCCGATTCAAAAATGGCAAGTTCCTTTTTAAAAATATTTATTTTTTTAACTAAAAAAGAAGCTTCTAATAAGTAGTTTTTAGATTTTAAATAAAAAACAGGATGTAAAAGAATAAGTTTTGGTGTTTCAAATAAATCTACACATTTACGAGCGTATTTGTAACTCAGTAAAAAATCTTGAACTAAAAAACTATGCCATAAATGCGCTTTGTAAAGCCAAAGTTTTTCTCTAAAACCTAGGGTTTTATAGTGGTATTTGGGCATTCTGTCATTAAAATATTTGTCTACAAATTTTAGTTCTTTTTTATTTTTTACATATCCATTTTGTATTAAATGGCTGTATAGTTGTAAAGATAAATTAGAAAGTTTGCTAGCAATTACATTTTGCTGGCTAAGTTCTTTAGCTTCAATAGATAATTGGTCTGCTCTGTTGCTTAAACTTCTTGTAATGTATTGTGTTTCAATAACCTTTTCTAGTTCTACAATGTCGTAAGCAATGTTTTTTTCTTCATTATCTAAAGCCATGTGTTTGGCTTTTTCTAATAGTTTTAAGCTTTGTTTATATAAACCTTTTTGATATAATACCGTTGCAAAATCTAACTGTTCTCTAATTTGAATTCTAAGGTTTTTATGAGCAGGATTTAATCGTAAACTAATTAAGATTTGTTTGTATAAGTGTGCCTTTAAATTAGATAATTGTTGTTTAGAAACAATACCGCTTCCAATAATTACTTTTTCATCGTAAGTTTTTAGTTTTTCTAAAAACTTAAATAAAGAAAAGAATTTAGCATCAACATTACCACCTAATCTACCTACATATAAATTAAATTGTCTTTTTTCAGATTTGGTTAAAGATTTAATTAATACAAAAAGAGAATCATTTTGTTGATTGGCTGATGTAACGCTTTTACTCATAAAACACTAATAATTAGGTACTTGTATTTTCTTTAATGATATTAGAAATCGTACGGATTGGTAAAAATAACGAATTATTTTAATCTCTATATATACATTTGATTTTTAAATAGATAATCTTTACAAAAAGTATGCAAGATAACAAGGTACAAATTTTTGACACAACATTAAGAGACGGAGAGCAAGTTCCTGGATGTAAGCTAGATACTAAACAGAAATTAGTAATTGCAGAGAGGTTAGATTTGTTGGGCGTAAATGTTATTGAAGCTGGTTTTCCGGTTTCTAGCCCTGGTGATTTTAATTCTGTTGAAGAGATTTCAAAAATTGTAAAAAACGCAACTGTTTGTGGTTTAACAAGAGCTGTAGAAAACGATATTAAAATTGCTGCAGAAGCTTTAAAATATGCAAATCATCCAAGAATTCATACAGGAATTGGTACAAGTGATTCTCATATACAGTTTAAATTTAATTCAACAAGAGAAAAAGTTATAGAAAGAGCGGTCAAAGCAGTTTCTTACGCTAAGTCTTTTGTAGAAGATGTAGAGTTCTATGCAGAAGATGCTGGTAGAACAGATAATGAATTTCTTGCAAGAGTTTGCGAAGCTGTTATTAAGGCAGGTGCAACTGTTTTAAATATACCAGATACTACAGGATATTGTTTACCAGAAGAATATGGTGCTAAAATGAAATATTTACGTGAAAACGTAAAAGGTATAGAGAATGTAATACTTTCTTGTCATTGTCATAACGATTTAGGTATGGCAACTGCTAATTCTATAGCAGGTGTTATAAATGGAGCTCGTCAAATAGAGTGTACTATTAATGGTATAGGAGAAAGAGCAGGTAATACAGCTTTAGAAGAAGTAGTTATGGTATTAAAACAACATCCGTACTTAAATTTAGAAACTAGTGTTAATACAAAATTATTGTATGATACAAGTATTATGGTAAGAGAAAGTATGGGTATGCCTGTACAACCTAATAAAGCTATTGTTGGTGCAAATGCTTTTGCTCATAGTTCTGGTATTCATCAAGATGGAGTTATAAAAAATAGGGAAACTTATGAAATTATGGATCCAGAAGATGTTGGTGTTACAGAAAGTGCAATTGTATTAACAGCAAGAAGTGGTAGAGCTGCTTTGGCTTATAGGTCAAAAAAGATTGGTTACGAGTTAACAAAAGTACAATTAGATTTAGCTTATGATGCTTTCTTAAACACTGCGGATAAACAAAAGGAAGTAAAAGATGAAGATATTCATGTTATAATGAAAGAAGTAAATAAGTCATCTAAGATAGCAATGGCGTAACAAAATCTTTGCTTTTTTCTTATGAGTATTTTATCAGTATTTTTTAAGAATGCTTAAAAAATAAATAATTATCTTTGATTAGATATTAACTCACTAGAAGATTATAATGAAATACACAATTGCTGTTATACCTGGAGATGGAATTGGACCTGAAGTAATTGATCAAGCAAAAAAAGCTTTAGATGCCATTGCTGAGGTTTATGATCATATTTTTCTATATAAAGAAGCGCAGTTAGGAGCTTGTGCAATTGAAGAAAAAGGAGATCCATTGCCTAAAGAAACAATAGAGATTTGTAAAAATGCAGATGCAGTTTTATTTGGAGCAATTGGAGATTTAAAGTACGATAATAATCCGTCAGCTAAAGTAAGACCAGAACAAGGTCTTTTACGTTTAAGAAAAGAGTTAGGCTTGTTTTGTAATGTTAGACCTATAAAGGTTTACGATAAATTAATAAAAAATTCTCCATTTAAAAAAGAAATCATATCAGGTACAGATATTGTTATTTTTAGAGAGTTAACTAGTGGTATTTATTTTGGAAAAAAAGAATTAAGTGATGATGGACAATCTGCACTTGATAGTTGTACTTATTCTGTAGAAGAAATTTCTAGAGTAGCACATTTAGCATTTCAAGCAGCGCAAGGAAGAAAAAAGAAAGTAACTTTAATAGATAAAGCTAATGTTTTGGTAACTTCTCGTTTATGGAGAAAAACAGTTACAGAAATAGCAAAAGAATATAAAGATGTTTCTTTAGACTTTTTATATGTTAACAATGCAGCTGTTCAAATTCTTTTAAACCCAAAATCTTTTGATGTTATTTTAACAACCAATTTATTTGGAGATATTATTTCTGATGAAGCAAGTGTGTTTAGTGGTTCTGTAGGTTTATTAGCATCTTCTTCTATAGGAGAAAAAAATGCCTTGTTCGAGCCTATTCATGGTTCGTATCCAGAAGCAAAAGGTAAAGATATTGCAAACCCGTTAGCATCAATTCTTTCTGTGGCAATGCTTTTAGAGCATTTAGGTTTGTTAGAAGAGGCAGACGCTGTAGAAAGAGCTGTAGAAAAATCTTTAGATTTAGGAATTACAACAGAAGATATAAAAGGTAAAAATCAATATGCAGCATCAACATCAAAAGTAGGGCATTTTATTGCTGATTATATTGCACACCAAGATGATAGTAATATGAATTTTAAGAATATTCATATGGGACAAAGTACTATTATCTAAAAATAAATTATTACTTATTTGGATTTTAAAATTTTAAATTCAGATATTTGACACAATAAAATGAAAAAACAATTTTTAAATATTATTTCTATTGTCGTTGTCATCGTAATTATTACGATATGATGAGGAAGTGATATTTATACCATAAATTTTAAAATAGAACCTTCCTGTTAAATGGAAGGTTTTTTTATGAATTTATTTTAGCACTTGAATGTCATAATTAAAAGTACTTAAAAACTTGTTTTTTAAGTGTTTATGTGTTTTTTTTAACACGTGGATTTAAATGATGATATTTAATTTTATTCAATAGAAATAGAGAAACATAGTAATTTAGTCAAACAATTGAACAAAACCTTAAATGAAACTAAACAAACACAGTAGCAGATTAACACAAGATGAATCTCAGCCAGCATCACAAGCAATGTTGTACGCGGTAGGTTTAACTGATGAAGACATGCAAAAAGCGCAAGTAGGTATTGCGAGTACTGGTTATGATGGTAACCCTTGTAATATGCATTTAAATAATTTGGCAGCAGAGGTCAAGGTAGAAAGTAAAATTGCAGGTTTAGTCGGTTTAGGATTTAATACAATTGGGGTTTCAGATGGTATTTCTATGGGAACTTCTGGTATGAATTATTCATTAGCATCAAGAGATATTATAGCAGATTCTATAGAAACTGTAATGAACGCTCAAAGTTACGATGCATTAGTAGCTGTAGTTGGTTGTGATAAAAATATGCCAGGAGCTGTAATTTCAATGTTACGTTTAAACCGCCCATCAATTATGATGTATGGAGGTACAATTGCATCTGGTAATTATAAAGGAAAAAAATTAAACGTAGTTTCTGCTTTTGAAGCTTTAGGACAAAAAGTAGCAGGAGAAATAGATGAAGAAGAATATAGAGAAATTATAAAAAGAGCAATTCCGGGAGCAGGAGCTTGTGGAGGAATGTATACAGCAAATACAATGGCTTCAGCTATAGAATGTATGGGTTTTGCATTGCCGTATAACTCTTCTATTCCGGCAGAAAACCCTAATAAATTATCTGAAGCAGAAAGAACAGCTTTAGCAATTAAAAATTTATTAGAGTTAGATTTAAAACCATTAGATATTATCTCTAAAAAATCTTTAGAAAACGCAATTGCATTGGTAAATGCTTTAGGAGGTTCTACAAACGCAGTATTACACTTTTTAGCAATTGCACATGCAGCAGATATAGAGTTTACTTTAGAAGATTTTCAAAGAGTTTCAGACAGAACTCCATTAATTGCAGATTTAAAACCATCTGGTAAATATTTAATGGAAGATGTTCATGGAGTTGGAGGAACACCTGCAATTATGAAATATTTGTTAGAAAATGGATATTTATATGGAGACTGTATGACAGTTACAGGTAAAACGTTAGCCGAAAATTTAGCAGATGTAAAAGCAATGGAATTTGAAGACCAAGATGTCATCTTTCCTAAAGATAAAGCATTAAAATCGTCTGGAAATTTACAGATTTTATACGGAAATTTAGCAGAAGAAGGAGCTGTTGCAAAAATTTCTGGAAACGAAGGTTTATTATTTGAAGGTAAAGCTGTGGTTTATGATGGAGAACAAGCAGCAAATACAGGTATTTCTAACGGTGAAGTAGAAAGAGGAGATGTAGTTGTTATTAGATACGTTGGGCCAAAAGGAGGACCAGGAATGCCAGAAATGTTAAAACCAACTTCATTAATTATGGGAGCAGGTTTAGGTAAATCTGTAGCATTAATTACAGATGGTCGTTTTTCTGGAGGTACTCACGGTTTTGTCGTAGGACATATTACTCCAGAAGCGCAAAATGGAGGAGCAATAGGGCTTATAGAAACTGGAGATAAGATTAGAATTAGTGCAGAAGACAATTCTATAAATGTTTTAATTTCTGATGAAGAATTAGCAGAAAGAAAAGCAAAATGGGTTGCACCAGCATTAAAGCATAAAAAAGGAATTTTATACAAATACGCAAAAACAGTAGCATCAGCATCAAAAGGATGTGTTACTGATGCTTAATATTATATTGATATGGATACACAAACCATAAAAAACAACGATGCTTCAAAAAAGATAACAGAACGTATTTCTGGTAGTGAGGCAATAGTGAGGTGCTTAATAGAAGAAGATGCAAATATAATTTACGGATATCCTGGAGGAGCAATTATGCCAGTTTATGACGAGTTATATAAATATCAAGATAAAATTCATCACGTTTTAACACGTCATGAGCAAGGAGCAACGCATTCTGCACAAGGTTATGCAAGAATTTCTGGTAAAGTAGGTGTTGCAATGGCAACTTCTGGGCCAGGAGCAACCAATTTAATTACTGGTATTGCAGATGCGCAAATAGATTCTACGCCATTAGTATGTATTACAGGGCAAGTATTTTCACACTTATTAGGTTCAGATGCTTTTCAAGAAACAGATATTGTTGGTATTTCTACACCAGTTACAAAATGGAATTGTCAAGTAACAAAAGCAGAAGATATTCCAGCTGCAATTGCTAAAGCATTCTATATTGCAAAAAGCGGAAGACCAGGGCCTGTTTTAATAGATATAACAAAAGATGCTCAGTTAGAAGAATTCGATTTTTCTTATGAAAAATGTACAAAAATAAGAAGTTATAATCCTGTGCCAGAAACAGATGTTTCCTCTGTAAAAGCAGCAGCAAAATTAATTAATGGAGCAAAAAAACCATTAATTGTTTGGGGGCAAGGAGTTATTTTAAGTGAGGCAGAAACACAGTTAAAGGCTGTAATAGAAAAAGCTGGTATTCCTGCAGCTTGGACAATTTTAGGAGCTTCTGCAATTCCTACTTCACATCCGTTAAATGTTGGTATGGTTGGTATGCATGGTAATTATGCACCAAATAAATTAACAAATGAATGTGATGTTTTAATAGCAATCGGTATGCGATTTGATGATCGTGTAACAGGTAGTTTATCTACTTATGCAACACAAGCCAAAGTAATTCACTTTGAAATTGACCCTGCAGAAATTGATAAAAATGTAAAAACTGATATTGCTGTTTTGGGTGATGCAAAGGCAAGTTTAGAGTTATTATTGCCTTTATTAAATGAAACAAAGCATTCAGATTGGCTTCAAGAATTTAAAGACTTGTATGCTATAGAATATGAAAAGGTAATTAAAGACGATTTATATCCTACAAAAGAAGGAATTACAATGGGTGAGGTTTTAAAGGAAATCAACATTCAAAGTAAAGGAAATGCTGCAATTGTTAGTGATGTTGGTCAGCATCAAATGATTGCTTGTAGATATGCAGATTTTAATGTAACAAAAAGTAATATAACCTCTGGTGGTTTAGGTACAATGGGGTTTGGTTTACCGGCAGCAATTGGTGCAAAAATGGCAGCGCCAGAAAGAGAAGTAGTTTCTATTTCTGGTGATGGAGGTTACCAAATGACTATTCAAGAATTGGGTACTATTTTTCAGCAAAAAGCAGCTGTAAAAGTGGTGGTTTTAAATAACGACTTTTTAGGGATGGTACGTCAATGGCAACAATTGTTTTTTGATAAACGTTATGCATCAACAGAAATGGTAAACCCAAATTTTGTAGCAATTGCAGAAGGTTATTATATCAAAGCTAAAAAAGTTACAAAACGAGAAGAATTGGCTGACGCTGTTGCAGAAATGATAGCAAGTAAAGAAGCATATTTTTTAGAAGTTTGTGTAGAGAAAGAGGATAATGTGTTTCCAATGATCCCTACAGGAGCAAGTGTTTCAGATATAAGATTAGAATAAGATGAGTACAGAAAAAGAGTTATTTACTATATCAGTTTATACTGAAAATAATATTGGATTGTTGAATAGGATTTCAGCAATTTTCCAAAGAAGACACATCAATATAGAAAGTTTAAATATTTCTCCATCAGAAATAGAAAATGTATCTAGATTTACAATTGTAGCAAATATGATTGAGGTTGATGTGAGAAAGATTATTGGGCAAATAGAAAAACAAGTAGAGGTTATTAAGGCTTATTACCATACGTTAGATCAGGTTATCTATCAAATATCTGGTTTATTTAAAATAAAGTCTGAGCTTTTGTTCGAAGAACGTCAAATACAGAATATAATTAAAGAAAGTAACGCAAGAATTGTTACTGTAAATAAAGAGTTTTTTGTTCTAGAAAAATCAGGAAAAAAAGAAGAAATAGCAGATTTATACGATGCATTAAGCGTTTATGGTATTATGCAATATACACGTTCTGGTCTTATAGCAGTAACAAAAGACGAAATGAAAATTTCATCATTATTAGAATCATACAATAACTAAATAAATAAAAATGTCAAATTATTTTAACACGTTAACATTAAGAGGGAAATTAGAGCAATTAGGAAAGTGTCGTTTTATGGATGCTTCAGAATTTGAAGATGGAGTAGAAGCATTAAAAGGAAAGAAAATTGTTATTGTAGGTTGTGGAGCTCAAGGTTTAAACCAAGGTTTAAATATGAGAGATTCTGGATTAGATATTTCTTATACACTAAGACAGGCAGCAATAGATCAAAAAAGAGAATCTTATATAAATGCAACTTCTAATGGATTTACGGTAGGTACATATGAAGAATTATTACCAACTGCAGATTTAGTAATTAATTTAACACCAGATAAGCAACACACAAATGTTGTAAAAGCTATAATGCCTTTAATGAAAAAAGGAGCAACATTATCGTATTCTCACGGTTTTAATATTGTAGAAGAAGGAATGCAAATTCGTGAAGATTTAACGGTTATTATGGTAGCACCAAAATCTCCAGGATCTGAAGTAAGAGAAGAATATAAAAGAGGGTTTGGTGTACCAACATTAACGGCTGTTCACCCAGAGAATGATCCAGAAGGTAAAGGTTGGGCACAAGCAAAAGCATATGCGGTTGCAACTGGTGGTCATAAAGCAGGTGTTTTAGAATCTTCTTTTGTTGCAGAGGTAAAATCTGATTTAATGGGAGAGCAAACTATTTTATGTGGTTTGTTACAAACAGGAGCAATTTTATCTTTTGATAAAATGGTAGAAGAAGGAATTGAGCCAGGTTATGCTGCAAAATTAATTCAATACGGTTGGGAAACTGTTACAGAAGCTTTAAAGCACGGAGGAATTACAAATATGATGGACAGATTGTCTAATCCTGCAAAAATTGAAGCTTTTAAGATATCTGAAGAGTTAAAAGAAATTATGCGTCCGTTGTTTCAAAAACATATGGATGATATTATGACTGGTCATTTCTCTAAAACAATGATGGAAGATTGGGCTAATGATGATAAAAACTTATTAACTTGGAGAGCAGCAACTGGTGAAACGGCTTTTGAAAAACAAGAAATAACTACAGATGAAATTCCAGAACAAGAATATTTTGATCATGGAACTTTATTAGTTGCTTTTGTAAGAGCTGGTGTAGAATTAGCTTTTGAAGCAATGACTGATTCTGGTATTATTGCAGCATCTGCATATTATGAGTCTTTACATGAAACTCCTTTAATTGCAAACACAATTGCACGTAAAAAATTATATGAAATGAATCGTGTAATTTCTGATACAGCAGAGTACGGTTGTTATTTATTTGATCATGCTTGTAAGCCTTTATTAACTGATTTTATGAAAACAGTTTCTACAAATGTTATTGGTAAATCATTTAGTTCAGAAAATGGAGTTGATAATCAAGAATTAATTAAAGTTAATGATATTATTAGAAATCATCCTGTAGAAATTGTTGGTGCAAAATTAAGAGCATCTATGACTGCAATGAAGGTGATAAAATCAGCTTAATTTAAATAAATATTTTAATAAAAAGGAGAGTTAACTTTTATAGAAGTATTACTTTTCCCTAAAGTAGAGTTAAAAACCTATTAGATTATTTAATCTAATAGGTTTTCTTTTTACATTTGAACAATGCAAACAAAACAAAAATATTTCCCGACTTTAGAGAGTGTTAAAGCTGCTGCAGAAAATTTAAAAGGTGTTGTTTCTAAAACTCCACTAAATAAAAATTTTGGTCTTTCTAAAGAATTAAGCGCAACAATTTTATTTAAAAGAGAAGATTTACAGGTTGTTAGGTCGTATAAAATTAGAGGTGCATTTAATAAAATGTTGTCTTTAAGTGATGATCAAAAACAAAGAGGAATAGTTTGTGCTAGTGCTGGTAATCATGCGCAAGGTGTTGCTTTATCTTGTAAGTTATTAAAGATAAAAGGCACTATTTTTATGCCTTCTCCAACACCTAATCAGAAAATTAACCAAGTAAAAATGTTTGGGGAAGATTTTATAGAAGTTGTAATTGGAGGAGATACTTTTGATGATGCTTCTGATGCGGCAAAATTGGAGTGTGATTCTAATAATAAAACATTTATTCATCCTTTTGATGATGAAAAAGTAATAGAAGGGCAAGCAACAATTGGTTTAGAAATTTTAGAACAGACAAAAACAAAAATAGATTATGTTTTTGTGCCAATTGGTGGTGGTGGTTTATCATCTGGTTTGTCTTCTGTTTTTAAATATTTATCACCAGAAACAAAAATAATTGGTGTTGAGCCAGCAGGAGCTCCTTCTATGAAAACATCAATTGAAAATAAAAAAAACACCATTTTAGATACAATTGATTCTTTTGTTGATGGAGCAGCAGTTAAAAAAGTAGGAGACTTAAATTTTGCTATTTGTCAGCAAAATTTAACCGAAGTTATAACAGTGCCAGAAGGGAAAATCTGTCAGACAATTTTAGATTTATATAATAAAGATGCAATTGTGGTAGAACCAGCAGGAGCTTTATCTATTGCGGCATTAGATTTTTATGCTGATAAAATTAAAGGTAAAAATGTTGTATGTGTTGTTAGTGGAAGTAATAATGATATAACTAGAACGCCAGAAATAAAAGAAAGGGCTTTGGTTTATGCAAACTTAAAACACTACTTTATTGTAAAGTTTCCTCAAAGGGCAGGAGCGTTAAAAGAATTTGTTGCAGAAATTTTAGGTCCAAATGATGATATTACTCACTTTGAATATACTAAGAAAAACAATAGGGTAAATGGGGCTGCAATTGTTGGTTTAGAATTAAAATTCTCTAAAGACTTAGAACCTTTAATACAAAGGATGAAAGAGAAGAATTTTTATGGAGATTACTTAAATGATAAGCCAGATTTATTTCAGTTCTTAGTATAAATCTTTTAAATGTAATTATTCTGTTTTTTTCATAGTTATTATTGTTATGTGATTTTAAAAATATAATTTTTATAAGACAGCAGATAATAAAGAAAGAAGTGAAAGCAAAACAATAAGAATAAGTTAATTTTTGTTTTCTTTAAAATTATTATACTTCAATAAAAGTAGCTATAATGTTCTTTAAACATCGAAAACCATTTCGTTGTTTAAAGAATAAACAGTGCATTTTACGGTAATTTTTAGTTAATTTTGGATTACAAATAATGATATATTTTTTTAAAAATTATTATTGTTTTGTATAGTTTATAAAATATAATTTATGAAAGCAAAATTTAAAGAAATTCCAGAAGCATATAAAATTGATAATTTATTACATCAAAAAACGTATTTAGTAGGTGGGGAATTAAAAGAATGGAAAGGAGATGTAGCGGAGGTTTATTCAACAATTTCATCAACAAAAGAATACAAACCAACTTTATTAGGTACGGTGCCAAATTTAGGAGAAAATGAAGCGTTAGAAGCTTTAAGTTCTGCTTACAGAGCTTATGATAAAGGGCAAGGTTTGTGGCCAACAATGAGGGTTGGAGATAGAATTGAGTGTATGGAAGAGTTTGCAGAGCAAATGAAAACCAAAAGAGAAGAGGTTGTAAAGCTTTTAATGTGGGAGATTGGAAAATCTTTGCCAGATTCAGAAAAAGAATTTGATAGAACCGTAGAATATATTTATGATACTATTGAAGATTATAAACAAATGGACCGTGACTCTGCTAAGTTTGAAAAAAACAGTGGAGTACATGCCCATATTAGAAGAGGTCCTTTAGGTGTTGTTTTGTGCTTAGGGCCATATAATTATCCTTTAAATGAAACATTTGCATTATTAATACCTGCTTTAATAATGGGTAATACAGCTGTGTTTAAGCCGGCAAAACATGGTGTTTTATTGTTATCTCCGTTAATGGAGGCTTTTCAAAATAGTTTTCCAGAAGGAGTGGTAAATGTTATTTATGGTAGAGGTCGTGTCTTAGCAACTCCTATTATGAAGACAGGTAAAGTAGATGTATTAGCTTTAATAGGTAATAGTAAATCTGCCAATGCAATACAGGCAAACCATCCTTTTAAAAATAGATTACGTTTAGTATTAGGTTTAGAGGCAAAAAACCCTGCAATTGTATTGCCAGATGCAGATTTAGATTTGGCAATAGATGAGTGTATTTCTGGAGCAACTTCTTTTAACGGGCAACGTTGCACAGCTCTTAAAATTATGTATGTTCATGAACATATTGTAGATAAATTTAATAAAAGATTTGCGAAAAGAGTTGATGCTCTAAAATTTGGGAATCCTTGGGAAAATGGTGTTAAGTTAACTCCATTACCAGAGCCTAGTAAGCCAGCATATATTCAAGAATTAATAGATGATGCTAAAGAGAAAGGAGCAAAAGTGATTAATAAAAAAGGAGGAGAAACAACTGATAACTATATTTTTCCTGCTGTTTTGTATCCAGTGTCTAAAGAAATGAGAGTGTTTCATGAAGAACAATTTGGACCTGTTATTCCTGTTGTTTCTTTTAAAAATATTCAAGAACCTTTAGATGATATGGCAGAATCTAATTATGGACAACAGGTTAGTGTTTTTGGTAGTGAAATAAAAACTTTGGCGCCATTAATAGATACTTTGGTTAATTTAGTGTGTAGAGTAAACTTAAATAGTGCAGCACAAAGAGGTCCAGATGTATATCCTTTTACAGGAAGAAAAGATTCTGCAGTAGCTACTTTAAGTGTGCATGATGCATTACGTTCTTTTTCTATAAGAACATTTGTAGCTTCTAAAGATACACCTTACAATAATGCAATTTTAGAGGAATTATTAGATAAGAAAGCTTCTAATTTTATAAATACAGATTACATTTTATAGACTAAATAAAGTGTTTCTCAATAAAAAAAGCTCCTTTTGGAGCTTTTTTTATTGATTTTTAAATTTTAATAGTCATCATTGGTCTTAATGAGTTTTTAGATAATTTTTTGGTAACACTTCCTGTAAAAAAATGAGCTAGACCACTTCTGCCATGTGTGGCTAATGCTATTAGGTCTGCCTCAATTTCCTCAGAAAAATTCAAAATTCCTTTTTCTACAGAAACATCATTATAAATTTTTATTTTAGATTTAGGTAGGTTGTAGTCTGATATAAAATCTTTTATTTCTTGCTTTGCTTTTGCATTTCCTTGAAAATTGGCAGGAGTATTTATTTTTAATAAGTAAACTTTACTACTAAATATATTAGCAAAATTTACAAATTTGCTAAATATTTCTTTGTTGTCTTCTTCAAAGTTAGAAGCAAAAACTATTTTTTTTAATTTAAAACTCTCAGGGTCTTTTTTTACGATAATAACGGGTTTTGTAGAGTTTCTAACAATTTTCTCTGTGTTAGACCCAATAATTATTTCATCTAGTTCAGAATGACCTTTAGAGCCCATTATTATTAAATCAGCATTAATTTTGTCAGCATATTTTTGTATGCCTTCAAAAGGTGAATTTAACTTTATAAAATAGTTTACATTAGTGTTTTCACTAAAAAATTCTTTTTTAAAAATAAGTATTTTTTCTTTTACTTTTCTTAAGTATAACATGCTTTCGGGTATGCTAAATTTACTGCTAACTCCCATGTCTATAACACCTTTTGGTAATTCAATTAAATGAATTAGGTATACTGTAGCGTCGGTTTTTTTGGCAATTTTAGACGCTATAATAGAGGCGTATTCAGAAGTTTTGGAGAAATCTATCGGAACTAAAATTTTTTTCATAATAGAGGGGTATTGAGGTTGATAATAGTTGTATTTAAAGTTACAAAAAATAATTGACTTTAACTTAATTTGGTATATCCCAAACATTTAGTATATTTGCATCGAAATTTATAATAAGTGGAGAAGGAAGGGGACTAGAAAGTCCCCTCTTTTTATACTTTATTTTAAGATTAAAATGAACCAAACCAAAGTAAGAGATATAGTTGATGAGGCACTGGCGTTTGATGAGTCGTTGTATTTGATAGATTTAGTAATATCAGAAAATAACAAAATTCAAATTACTGTTGATGGAGATAATGGAGTTCCATTAAGTGAATGCATTAGAATTAGTAGAAGTGTAGATAATAGTTTTGATAGAGAAGAAGAAGATTTTTCTTTAGAAGTTTCTACTCCAGATATTGCACATCCACTAAAAGTTAAAAGACAATACAAAAAAAATATCAACAGAATACTTAAAGTTAAAACCTTAGAAGAAGAATTTGAAGGAACTTTAGTAGAAGCAGATGAAGATAAAATTGTTTTAAGTTGGAAAGCTAGAGAAGCTAAACCCATTGGTAAGGGAAAAGTTACTGTTCAAAAAACAGCAACTTTAGATTATAAGGATATTAAAGAAGCAAAAGTGAAGATTGTATTTTAAGCAAAAGATGTAATGGAGAATATAGCATTAATTGATTCGTTTTCAGAATTTAAAGATATTAAAAGTATAGATAGAGTAACCTTAATGTCTATCTTAGAAGAAGTGTTTAGAGCTGCATTAAAGCGTAAGTTTGGTTCTGATGATAATTTTGATATTATTATTAATCCAGATAAAGGAGATTTAGAAATTTGGAGGAATAGAGTTGTTGTTGCAGATGGCTTTTCGGAAGATGATAATGAAGAAATAGAATTAGCAGAAGCAAGATTGATAGAACCAGATTTTGAGATTGGTGAAGATGTGTCTGAAGAAGTGAAATTAGTAGATTTAGGAAGGAGAGCGATTTTAGCATTACGCCAGAATCTAATTTCTAAAATATATGAGCACGATAGTACAAATATTTTTAAGCATTTTAAAGGTTTAGAAGGAGATTTGTATAGTGCAGAAGTTCATCACATTCGTCATAACGCAATTATTTTGTTAGATGAAGATGGTAACGAAATAGTTTTACCAAAAAGTGAGCAAATTCGTTCTGATTTTTTTAGAAAAGGAGATTCTGTAAGAGGGGTTATAAAAACAGTAGAATTAAGAGGTAGTAAACCTGCTATAATTTTATCTAGAACTGCACCAGCATTTTTAAATAAGTTATTCGAACAAGAAATTCCAGAGGTTTTTGATGGCTTAATTACTGTTGAAGGTGTTGCAAGAATACCTGGTGAAAAAGCAAAAGTAGCTGTAGATTCTTACGATGATAGAATTGATCCTGTAGGAGCATGTGTCGGTGTTAAAGGTTCTAGAATTCATGGTATTGTACGAGAGTTAGGAAACGAGAATATAGATGTTATTAACTATACCAAAAACGAACAATTGTTCATTTCTAGAGCATTAAGTCCTGCAAAAGTGACTTCAATGGAGATTGAAATGTATGATGAAGAAAGAAACGGTAAAAAAGGACGTGTAAGTGTCTTATTAAAACCAGAAGAAGTTTCTAAAGCTATTGGTAGAGGTGGTGTAAATATTCGTCTTGCTAGTGAGTTAACTGGTTATGAAATTGATGTTAAAAGAGAAGGATTAGAAGAAGAAGATGTAGAATTAACAGAATTTGTAGACGAAATTGAAGATTGGGTAATTGCAGAATTTAAAAAGATTGGTTTAGATACAGCAAGAAGTGTATTAGAAACTAGTGTTGCTGAGTTGGTTAAAAGAACCGATTTAGAAGAAGAAACAATTATAGATGTTCAAAGAATTCTGAAAGAAGAATTCGAGGACTAAATATAGTATAGAAATAAAGTAAAAAGTATATTTTTACAATTATAAAGTTAAAAAGAATATATGTCTGTAGGCAAAACAATGAGGCTTAATAAAGTTTTAAGAGAATTAAATATTTCTCTTGATAGAGCAGTCGAATATTTAGCGGGTAAAGGTCACGAAATAGAATCGAGACCAACCACTAAAATTACGGATGATGTCTATCAAGTTTTACTAGATGGCTTCGAAAAAGATGCTAATAAGAAAGCAGCATCTAAAGAGGTTGGAGAAGAAAAACGTAAAGAGAAAGAAGCTATTCGTTTAGAGCATGAAGCTAAATTAGAGAAAAAAAGAGCGGAAGAAGTTAAGAAAGAAGAAGAGGTTTTAAAAGCCAAGGCAGATAAATTAGAGTTTAAAACTGTTGGTAAAATAAATATTGATGCCATTGGTAAAAAGCCCGAAGTTAAAACTGAAGAAGCTAAAGAGGTTGTTAAAGAAGAGGTAGCTAAAGAAGAACCAAAAGCGATTGTAGAACCTACAAAACCTGTTGTAGAAAAGCCTGTTGTAGAAAAACCAAAAGCACCTAAAAAGGTTTCTGAAATAGAAAAAGAAGTTTCTAAAGTGATAGAAAGACCTAGATCTAATAATAAAGAAGCGTCTAAACCAGAAGAGAAACCAACAGAAGTTACTGCAGAAAATGCTGAGGCAATTAAAACGCAGTATAAAAAATTAGATGGTCCAAACTTTACAGGAAAAAAGATTGATTTAAAGCAATTTGAAAGACCTAAAAAGAAAAAACCAGAACCTAAAAAAGATGCTAATACTAATTCTGAAGCTAGAAAAAAGCGTAAACGTATAAGTAAACCAGGTTCTTCAACTTCACCTAATAATAGAAATAATAATAGGGGAACTCAAGGGAACAATAGAGGTGGATTTAAAGGTAAAGGAAGAGGTAACCAAAGACCTGCTGCTGTTAAAAAGGAAGAGCCAACAGAGGCAGATATCCAAAAACAAGTAAGAGAAACTCTAGAGAAACTACAAGGGAAATCTTCTAGAGGTAAAGGTGCTAAATATCGTAGAAATAAAAGAGAAGCGCACAGAGAACATACCGAAGCAGAATTAGAAGCGCAAGCTTTAGATAATAAAATCTTAAAAGTAACAGAATTTGTTACTGTAAGTGAAGTTGCTACGATGATGGAAGTTCCTGTAACAGATATCATTTCATCTTGTATGATGTTAGGTATGATGGTAACAATGAATCAGCGTTTAGATGCAGAAACATTAGTTATAGTTGCAGAAGAATTTAATTATAAAGTAGAGTTTATAGGAGCCGAAGTAGAGGAATCTATTGAAGAGGTAATCGATAAACCAGAAGATTTAGTTAATCGTGCACCGATTATCACGGTAATGGGACACGTAGACCACGGTAAAACATCATTATTAGATTATATTAGAAAGGCTAATATAGTAGATGGGGAAAGTGGAGGAATTACACAGCATATTGGAGCTTATTCTGTAAATGTTGGTGATGAAAAAATTGCTTTCTTAGATACTCCTGGTCACGAGGCCTTTACAGCAATGCGTGCTCGTGGTGCTCAAGTAACAGATTTAGTTATTATTGTAGCGGCTGCAGATGATGATGTTATGCCACAAACAAAAGAAGCTATATCTCATGCGCAAGCAGCTGGTGTTCCAATAATATTTGCAATTAATAAGATTGATAAACCAAATGCAAATCCAGACAATGTTAAAACTCAGTTATCTTCAATGAATTTATTGATTGAAGAATGGGGTGGTAACATTCAGTCACAAGATATTTCAGCTAAAACTGGTCAAGGTATTGATGAGTTATTAGAAAAAGTTTTATTAGAAGCAGAGATTTTAGAGTTAAAAGCTAATCCTAATAAAAATGCAGTTGGTACAGTTGTAGAAGCACAATTAGATAAAGGTAGAGGTTATGTAACAACGATATTGGTACAAGCCGGAACTTTAAAAATTGGAGATTATATTCTTGCAGGGAAAAACAGTGGTAAAGTTAAAGCCATGTTTGATGATAAAGGAAGAAAGCTTAAAGAAGCGGGTCCATCAACTCCAGTATCTATTTTAGGTCTAGACGGTGCTCCACAAGCAGGAGATAAATTTAATGTCTTTGAAGATGAAAGAGAGGCAAAACAAATTGCATCAAAAAGATCTCAATTACAAAGAGAACAATCAGTTAGAACTCAAAAAACATTAACATTAGATGAAATTGGACGTAGAATTGCGTTAGGAGACTTTAAAGAATTAAATATTATCCTTAAAGGAGATGTTGATGGTTCTGTAGAAGCGTTAACAGATTCTTTCCAAAAATTATCTACAGAAGAAATTCAAGTTAATATTTTACATAAAGGTGTTGGTGCAATTACAGAGAGTGATGTGCTTTTAGCAACAGCTTCAGATGCAATTATAGTAGGATTTAATGTGCGTCCGCAAGGAAATGCAAGAGCAGTTGCAGATAGAGAAGAAGTAGATATTAGAACATACTCTATTATTTATGATGCTATTAATGACCTTAAAGATGCAATGGAGGGAATGTTATCTCCAGAAATGAAAGAAGAAGTTACTGGTAATTTAGAAATTAGAGAAATATATAAAATTTCTAAAGTAGGTAATATTGCAGGTTGTATGGTAATGTCAGGTAAGATTCTTAGAGATTCAAAAATTAGAGTTATTAGAGACGGAATTGTAGTTCATGATGGTACATTAACTGCATTAAAACGTTTTAAAGATGATGTAAGAGAAGTTACTAAAGGATTCGATTGTGGTGTTCAAATTAAAAATTACAATGATATTGAACAAGGCGATGTAATTGAAGCTTACACTGAAGTAGCAGTTAAGAAGAGATTAAAATAAATACTATAGTAATATCAAATAAAAAAAAGCCGCAATTTGCGGCTTTTTTTTATTTGATATATTTTTGTTTTCTATTTACCCATCGGTATTACAATGATTCCAGAAAATTTTTCTTTAAAAATAATTAAATCTTTATCAGCTTCTAATTTTGTTTTGTAATTACCTACTTGAACTTTCCATTCTGGTGCTTTATATACTAAATTAGATTCTGTATTAGGAAACTCTAATTTAAACTGTTCACTATACTTTCTAGCCAGTTCTTCCTTGCCGTTATAAATTTGAATTTTATAGCCAAAACCATATTTTTTATTAAATATTCTTTTCTTAGAAATTAAATTTTCAACCTCTTCAGAGTTGTTTATTTTATTTTGTGAAAAAGATTTATTGCTTAAGCCAAACAATATAAGAGCTAGAGGTAGCACTAATAGATTATTTTTCATTGTATTAAATGTTTTTACAAAAATAAGAACTAATAATAAATATGGTGTTAAATCATCTTATTTAGAATAGATATAAATTGTTGTTTAACGTTCCTTTAGTTTTTTTAATTTTGGTAAGATGTGCTATTTTTGTCTGAACAAAAAAAATGACTTTTATCATTTTATATTAGGTATTTTTAAACAAAGTTTAAATATGAAAAGTGTAGGATTGCACAGTAGATTAAACACATTATTTATAAAGAGTATTACTGTACTTTTTGTTTTTGCATTTAGTATATCTGCTTACTCTCAAGATGTAGATGAAGCCCGTCAAAAAGAAGGTAAAAAATTATTTAAATCTTTATGTGCTTCTTGTCATAAATTAGATAAGAAACTAATTGGGCCAGCTTTAAGTGGTGTAGAAGAAAGAAGGGAAAATGATTGGTTAAAGGCTTGGATTAAAAATAATGCAGAGTTAAGAGCTTCTGGTGATGCTCAAGCAAATGCTATATTTGATGAGTATAACGGATCTAACATGACGGCTTTTCCTCAGTTGTCAGATCAAAACATTGATGATATTTTATATTATACAACTGTAGGTGAGATTAAAAAGGTAGCTTCTGCTGCAGAAGGTGTTGCTGTTGCAGGTGAAACTTCAGGTGGAGCTCCAGAATGGTTAATCTATATTTTAGCGGCAGCAATTGTTGTAGCCTTTTTAATGATTGCTAGCTTGTTAAAGCAGGTTAATGAGTTAAAGGGTAATGTTGCTGCGGGTGAAACTTCAGATATTAAAAGAGATTTACATGAGCTTTGGGTTGGTGTAAAACAAAATACTTTTTTGAAAGTGCTTTCAACTATATTCTTATTGCTAGTTGGTGCTTACTTTGTGTTCGGAACGATTTTTAAAGTTGGTGTTGATGAAGGGTATCAGCCAATTCAACCTATAGCTTTTTCTCATAAAATTCATGCAGGTGATAATAAAATTGATTGTCAGTATTGTCACTCTTCGGCTAAACATAGTAAAACATCTGGAATTCCTTCAGTTAATGTTTGTATGAATTGTCATAAAAATATCTCAGAGGTTTCTGATGATACTGTTGTGGAGTTAGAGGATGGGCTTGTTCTTGGTAAAGAGCAATTAGATTTAGAGATAGCTAAAGTATATAAAGCAGCAGGTTGGGATGCTGATAATTTAGAATATACAGGAGAAACGTCACCTATAAAGTGGACAAGGGTTCATAACTTGCCGGATTTTGTTTATTTCAATCATTCTCAACATGTTACTGTAGGTGGTTTAGAGTGTCAAAAGTGTCACGGGCCTGTTGAAGAAATGGATGAATTATATCAGTATTCTCCTTTAACCATGGGGTGGTGTATAGATTGTCATAAAGAAACTAAGGTGAATTTAAAGGGTAATGAATATTATGCTAAGATTCATGAGGATTTGGCAAAGAAATATAATGTAGATCAGGTTACCATTGCGCAATTAGGTGGTAAGGAGTGTGGTAAATGTCACTATTAATTAAAGAAGAAAGATAGTTTGGTTTTGGTGAAAACTAGAGCTAGAAACTAACAACTAATAACTAAATATAAATGGCTTCAAACAAAAAATACTGGAAAAGTGTTGAGGAACTAAAAGATAGTCCTATTGTTGAAACGTTAAGTAAAAACGAATTTGTTGAAGAGATTCCAACAGATGAGTTTTTAGGTGATAAGGAAACATTAGAAAATTCTTCTACTTCTCGTAGAGACTTTTTAAAATATGTTGGTTTTACTACAGCAGCAGCATCTTTAGCTGCTTGTGAGGGGCCAGTGAGAAAATCTATTCCTTATGTTGTAAAACCTGACGATGTTACTCTTGGAGTTGCAGATTGGTATGCAACTTCTGTAGCGGATGGATATGATTTTGCAAATGTATTAGTAAAGACACGTGAAGGGAGACCTATTCAGATTATGCCTAATAAAGAGGCAGACGGTACTACAAGTGCAAGAGTACAAGCTTCTGTTTTGTCTTTATATGATCAAGAGCTGCGTTTAAAAGAACCAGCTAAAGCAGGTAAAGTAATCTCTTGGGAAGATGCGGATAAAGAGATTGGGTTAAAGTTAAATGAATTAAAAGAAAGTAATAAACCTGTTGTTTTATTAACGGGTACAATGGCAAGTCCTTCTACTGATAAAATTATTTCAGATTTTATTGTTGCCTATCCTAATGTTAAGCATGTTATTTATGATGCTGTTTCAGAATCTGGAGCTGCTGATGCAATGTTAGCAATGTATGGTAAGCGTGTTTTGCCAAATTATCACCTAGATAGAGCTAAAACGATTGTTTCTTTTGGTGCAGATTTTTTAGGAGATTTTCACGGAGGATTTGAAAAACAATTTATAGTTGGTAGAAAGCCAGAAACAGGTAAGATGTCTTACCATGTTCAGTTTGAAAGTAATATGTCTTTAACTGGTGCAAACTCAGATAAGAGGGTGGTTGTAAAACCTTCTGATCAAGTTTTTGCTTTGTTAAACTTATATAATGCAATTACAGGATCTAATGTTCCTTCTAAAGCAACTGCTGTAGATGCAGATGTTAAGAAAATGGCTTCAGAATTAAAGAAAGCAGGTTCTAAAGGAGTTGTATTAACAGGATTGAATGATGTAAATGCACAATTGATTTCATTAGAAATCAATAAAGCATTAAATAGTGAGATAATTGATGTAAATAATACATTAAATGTTCGCCAAGGTAATGATAAAGACGTTGCTGAATTAATATCGGGAATGAAATCAGGTAAAATTGCAGGATTAATTTCTTACAATGTAGATCCTATATATACATTAGCTAATTCAACTGATTTTTCTGAAGGATTAAAAAAGTTACAATTATCAGTAGCCTTATCTACAGAAAATAATGAAACTGTTAATGCTTCTAATTACGTTTTACCAACTCCACATTTTTTAGAGTCTTGGGGAGATACTCAATTTGATGAAGTAACTTACGGTTTAATGCAACCTACCATTCAGCCTTTATTTAATACACGTCAAGTACAAGATACGTTATTAAAGTGGTCTGAGAACACAACTAAATATTACGATTATTTAAAATCTTTTGCAACAACTTCTGTATTAACAGGTAGTTCATGGAATACAGCTTTACATAATGGTTTCTTTAAAAAAGAAGTTATTGAAGTTGTTGAAAGTGTAGAAAGTACTGTTGTAATTTCTGATGTTGCTTCTAAATTAGCAGCATCTGCAAAGAAATCATCAGGTTTTGAGTTAAATTTTTATACAAAACCTGGTTTAGGAGATGGTAAGCAAGCTAATAATCCTTGGTTACAAGAATTTCCAGATCCAATTACAAGAGCTTCTTGGGATAACTATTTAACCATGTCTATTTCGGATGCAAGAGAATTAGGTTTTTCTAATCCAGTAAAAGATAATGGAGCTATTGATGGTGATTATGCTAAGATATCTGTAAACGGAAAAGAAATTACTGTACCTGTAATGATTCAACCAGGTCAAGCTAAAGGATCTATTGGAATTGCATTAGGATACGGTAGAACTTTTGGGTTTAAAAAAGAAATGCAAGTTGGTGTTAATGCTTATCCATTATACGCTAACGGTAATAATATACAATACGGAGTTAGTATAGAAAAAGTATCAGGAACGCATAAGTTTGCATGTACACAAGTACAAAAAACAATTGCTGGTCGTCATGATATTTTAAAAGTTACTTCTTTAAAAGATTACAAAACTGTTGATCCTAAAGATCATCACCATGGTTGGAATAAGCCAGCGTATGTGTCTTATGATCATAATGAAGTAGAAGCAAACACAATAGATTTGTGGGATGAGCATAATAGAGAAATTGGGCATCATTTTAACTTATCTATAGATTTAACTTCTTGTACAGGTTGTGGAGCATGTGTTATTGCATGTCATGCAGAAAATAATGTTCCGGTTGTAGGTAAAAATGAAGTTAGAGTTGGTAGAGATATGCATTGGTTGCGTATTGATAGATATTATTCTTCTGAAGTAGAAACTAGAGAAGAAGCAAAAGAATTAGGTTTAAGTAGAGGAGATATGTATTTGGCCTTAGAGACTGAAGCAGAAAATCCTGAGGTTACTTTTCAACCAATGATGTGTCAACATTGTAATCATGCTCCTTGTGAGACTGTTTGTCCTGTTGCAGCAACATCTCATGGTCGTCAAGGACAAAATCAAATGGCATATAACAGATGTGTAGGTACAAGATATTGTGCAAACAACTGTCCATATAGAGTTCGTCGTTTTAACTGGTTTAATTATGCAAATAATAACGAGTTTGACTTTAATATGAACAATGACTATGGTAAAATGGTGTTAAATCCAGATGTGGTTGTGCGTTCTAGAGGAGTTATGGAGAAATGTTCTATGTGTATACAAATGACACAAGCAACAATTCTAAAAGCTAAAAAAGAAGGTAGAGCTGTAAATACAGATGAATTTGAAACCGCTTGTTCATCAGCATGTACTACCGGTGCGATGGTTTTCGGAGATATAAACAACAAAGAAGACAAAGTAGCATCATTAATAGAAGATAAAAGAGCTTATGGTGTGTTAGATTATTTACAAACAAAGCCAAATGTAATTTATCAAGTTAAAGTAAAAAACACTAACGAAGGGTAACAAAAAAAGTATAAAGTTTTCGTTATACTTTAAAACAAATAAAGATTAAAACTAAGTAATAAAAATATGTCTCATTACGAAGCACCCATAAGGGAACCTTTAGTATTAGGTGATAAAAGTTATCACGATATTACCGAAGACATTGCAAAACCTATAGAGGGTAAAGCAAACAAAAATTGGTACATAGCATTTTACATTTCTTTAGCAGCAATGCTTTGGGGATTTGGATGTATTTTTTACACAGTAGGAACAGGTATTGGAGTTTGGGGATTGAGCAAGAACATTGGATGGGCTTGGGATATTACTAACTTTGTTTGGTGGGTAGGTATTGGTCACGCAGGTACTCTAATTTCTGCGGTACTTTTATTATTCCGTCAAAAATGGAGAATGGCAATTAACCGTTCTGCAGAAGCAATGACCATTTTTGCTGTATTCCAAGCGGGATTATTCCCTATTATTCACATGGGGCGTCCATGGAATGGATATTGGGTATTACCAATACCAAACCAGTTTGGATCATTATGGGTTAATTTTAACTCACCATTATTATGGGATGTATTTGCAATTTCAACTTATTTATCTGTATCATTAGTTTTCTGGTGGACAGGTTTATTACCAGATTTTGCAATGATAAGAGATAGAGCTGTTAAACCTTTCCAAAAGAAAATATATGCATTATTAAGTTTTGGTTGGTCTGGTAGAGCTAAAGATTGGCAACGTTTTGAAGAGGTATCTTTAGTACTTGCAGGTTTAGCAACTCCATTAGTACTTTCTGTACACACTATTGTATCTATGGACTTTGCAACATCTATCAACCCAGGTTGGCATTCAACTATTTTCCCTCCTTATTTCGTTGCTGGGGCAATCTTCTCTGGATTCGCTATGGTACAGACGTTATTAGGAGTTATGAGAAAGGTAACCAACTTAGAAGATTATATTACTCGTATTCATGTTGAATATATGAATATTGTAATTATATTAACTGGTGGTATTGTAGCTATTGCCTATGCAACAGAGTTTTTTATTGCTTGGTATACAGGATCACCTTATGAAAACTATACTTATTTATCTGTCGGTGCTGAAACAGGACCTTATTCTTGGGCATTTTGGTCATTATTAATATTCAATATTTTTACACCTCAATTACTTTGGATAAAGAAAATAAGAAGAAGCTTTATATGGACGTTTGTAATTTCTATTGCTATTAATATAGGTATGTGGTTTGAGCGTTTTGATATTATTGCAATTGTATTAAGTAAAGGTCATTTACCTTCTACTTGGTGGCGTTTTGAGCCTACATTTGTAGATGTTGGTATATTTGTTGGTACAATCGGTTTTTTCTTTGTATTATTTCTTTTATATGCAAGAACATTTCCTGTAATTGCACAAGCAGAGGTTAAGACGATATTAAAGTCTTCTGGTGAGTTTTACAAGAAAAGAAGAGAACAAGGTATACTTACAAAACCAGCAATTAATGTGGTAAGTGTAGAAAGTGAATCAGATAAATCAGATAAAGAATAATTATGGAATCATCAAAAGTTATTCATGCATTTTATAATGATGACGAAGTTGTGTTAGATGCAGTAAAAGCTGTAAAAGCAGACGGTCATCATGTCGAAGAAGTTTTTTGTCCTTTTCCTGTGCATGGTTTAGACAAAGCAATGGGATTAGCACCAACTAGATTAGCAATAACTGCATTTTTTTACGGAATTACAGGTTTATCATTTGCTATTTGGATGACTAATTATATGATGATTCAAGATTGGCCACAAGATATTGGTGGTAAGCCTAACTTTTCTTGGTTTACTAATATGCCAGCATTTGTACCTATTATGTTTGAATTAACAGTCTTTTTTGCTGCACACTTAATGGTTATTACTTTTTATATGAGAAGTAGAATTTGGCCTTTTAAAGAAGCTGAAAATCCTGATCCAAGAACTACAGATGATCTTTTTTTAATGGAGATTCCTGTAGAGAATAACGAAGCAGATATTACTGCGTTACTTGCAAAGACAGGAGCTGTTGAAATTAATGTTGTTGATAAGCACTAATATATAGATAATGAAGAATTTTAAGTTAATTATTGCTTTAGCTATTTTTACAAGCATTGTTTCTTGTAACAATAAAAGAACGCCACAATTACAATATATGCCAGATATGTATGTTTCTGTTGCATATGATCCAAATGGAGCAGAAGGATTAAATGATGCTCCAGTAAACATTAAACCAGTTGCTGGTACAATTCCAAGAGGTGGTTTTCCATCTTATGATATCCCAGATACAAATGAAGGTTATGAATTGTCTAAAACAAGAACTAATCCTTTAGAAGCTACCGAAGCTAATTTAGCTAATGGTAAAGCAATGTATGATATTTATTGTATAAGTTGCCATGGGAAAAGTGGTGATGGTAACGGAGTTTTATCTCAAAGAGAAAAATTTTCTGGTATACCAAATTATAAAGACAGAGAAATTACAGCCGGAAGTATTTATCACGTTATAATGCATGGTAAAAACTTAATGGGGTCACACGCTTCTCAATTAACGTACAAGGAACGTTGGCAGATAGTACAGTATGTAGAAAAGTTACGTACAGATTTAGCAAAATAATTAGAAAAAGATAGAATACGAAAGATATGTATCAATTTTCAGGTAAATTAAAAATATTCTCAATTGCATTAATTATAATAGGTGCTATAGGAATAACACTAAGTTTCTTAAACGCTCCTTCTAGCATAGAAGAAGCTAAAGAGATTATAGCTCTTCAAGCATCTCATGGAGATGAGCATGGAGGTTCTCATGATAAAGTTTCATCAGAAGTACATCATAATGATGTAGTAGAAGAACATTCAAATGCTCATGGTACAGCAAATGAACATCATGATGATGCATCACATGATGAACATGTTTTTCATCAATTACAAAATAAACCTTGGTCAGCTTTTTATGTATCATTAATTTTCTTTTTAGGAATATCAGTAGTTGTATTAGCTTTTTATGCAGCTCAAAGAGTTGCACAAGCTGGTTGGTCTATCGTTCTTTTTAGAGTTATGGAAGCTATTACAGCCAATTTAGTTCCAACGGCTATTATTATGATAGTTATTGTAATTACTGCTGTTTTACACTATAATCATATGTTTCCTTGGATGGCAGAAGGTGTTTTTGATAAAACAAGCCCTAATTATGATGCCATTGTAGATGGTAAATCTTGGTGGATGAATGTTCCTGGATGGGCTATTAGAAGTGTTATCTATTTACTTTTATGGAATGCTTACAGATGGTTTATCCGTAAAAACTCAATTAAAGAAGATACAGCTAACGATAATTACAAAACATACAAATTAAATTACAATGTTTCTGTAGGTTTCATTTTTGTTTTTATGATAACTGAAACTTTAATGGCTTGGGATTGGATAATGGGATTAGATCCTCACTGGTTCTCTACATTATTTGCATGGTATGTTTTAGCTACTTTTTTAGTTTGTGCTTTAACTGTAATTGCATTAGTAACTATCTACTTACGTTCTAAAGGTGCATTACCAGCTGTAAATGATAGTCATATACATGATTTAGCTAAGTTTATGTTTGGTTTTTCTGTATTTTGGACATATTTATGGTTTGCTCAATTCATGTTAATTTGGTATGCAGATATTCCTGAAGAAACTACTTATTTTGTTGCAAGATTTAATGAATATAAATTGCCATTTTTAGCAATGGTTGGTATGAATTTTGTTTTCCCTGTTTTATTATTATTAAACAGTGATTTTAAAAGTATGCCTTGGTTTGTAATTATTGGAGGTGTTGTTATATTAGCAGGACACTATATAGACGTTTTTGTAATGATTATGCCAGCAACTGTTGGAGCTCAATGGTCATTTGGTATTGCAGAATTTAGTTCTTTACTATTCTTTTTAGGAATATTTATTTTTGCAACTTTTAGTGCTTTTGCAAAAGCTAATGCTATACCTTCTGGAAATCCTTTCTTAGAAGAAAGTGAGCATTATCATTACTATAATATTGAACACAGAGGAGAAGGTTCAGGAGATCATCATTAATATATAATTTGAATTAAAAATAATTAAGAAAAGATAACTATGCTAGCTTTATTTTATATTTTTATTGCTGTCGCAATCGGTATAAGTTTTTGGCAAATTACCAGAATTTTAAACTTTAGAAGTGTAATTGCTACTGATGAAGACAACAAAAATCAAGGTAAAAATGCTATATACTTTATGGTGTTTTTATATGCTATGATGATTTATTGTTTAATATTTTTGAATGTAATTATGCTACCAGAATCTGCATCTTATGAAGGTGAGCATGATGACAATCTTTTTAATATTACTTTTTGGTTAATTGGTATTGTTCAGTTTTTAATGCAATTTTTAATTTTCTTTTTTACATTTAAGTACAAAGGAAACAAAGAAAGAAAAGCTAAGTTTTATGCTGATAGCCACAAATTAGAGGCTATTTGGACTATTACACCTGCAGTTGTTCTTGTATTATTAATTGGTTACGGATTATGGCAATGGAATAATGTTATGGATTTATCAGATTCAGAAGATCCTATAACAATAGAAGTGTATGCACAACAATTTAGATGGGATGCTCGTTACGCAGGAGAAGATAATACATTAGGTCTTGGTAATGTTAATTTTATAAAAGGGATTAATACATTAGGTGTAGACATGTCTGATGAAAACTCTTTAGACGATAAACAAGTTACTGAATTATATTTGCCAAAAGGAAGAAAAGTACATTTTAAGTTTAGATCTCAAGATGTTTTACACTCTGCTTATATGCCTCACTTTAGAGCTCAGATGAACTGTGTTCCTGGTATGATTACGCAATTTGGATTTACTCCGAAGTACACTACAGAAGAAATGAGAGCTCAGCCAGAAGTAATCGAAAAAACTAAAGGAATTAATAAGATTAGACAAGAAAAAGGAGAAGATCCTTATGTTTTTGACTATTTATTATTGTGTAATAAAATTTGTGGTGCATCTCATTACAACATGCAAATGAAAATTACTGTTGTAGAACCAGAAGTTTACGACAAATGGATTGCAGAGCAACCAACATTATCATCAGTTATTAAGTAATAATTTTTAATTTAGATTCTACAAATAAGTAAAATTATGTCAGAACATCATCATAAAGAAACTTTTGTAACAAAGTATATTTTTACTCATGATCATAAAATGATTTCTAAACAGTTTTTAGTAACTGGTATTTTTATGGGAATTATTGGTGTATTTATGTCTATGTTATTTCGTATACAAATAGCATGGCCAGAAAAATCATTTTCTATTATTGAGGCTTTTTTAGGAGATCACCAAACAGACGGGGTTATGAATCCTGATATGTATTTAGCATTAGTTACAATACATGGTACTATAATGGTGTTTTTCGTTTTAACAGCAGGTTTAAGTGGTACTTTTTCTAATTTATTAATTCCACTTCAAATTGGAGCTAGAGATATGGCATCTGGTTTCTTAAACATGGTTTCTTACTGGTTGTTTTTTATATCAAGTGTAATCATGGTTATATCTTTATTTGTAGAAGCAGGACCAGCAGCAGCAGGATGGACTATTTATCCTCCACTTAGTGCCTTACCACAAGCAATACCAGGTTCTGGTTTAGGTATGACATTATGGTTAGTTTCTATGGCTATATTTATTGCATCATCTTTAATAGGTTCTTTAAATTATATTGTTACTATATTAAATTTAAGAACAAAGGGTATGAGCATGACAAGGTTGCCATTAACAATGTGGGCTTTGTTTATAACAGCTATTATTGGTGTAGTATCTTTCCCAGTTTTATTATCAGCTGCGTTGTTATTAATTTTTGATAGAAGTTTTGGTACATCATTCTATTTATCAGATATCTTTATTTCAGGAGAAGTTTTACATTATCAAGGAGGATCTCCAGTATTATTTGAACATTTATTCTGGTTCTTAGGTCACCCAGAGGTATATATTGTTTTACTACCTGCCCTAGGTATAACATCAGAAATTATATCGACAAATGCAAGAAAACCAATTTTTGGATATAGAGCAATGATTGGTTCTATTATGGCAATTGCATTTTTATCTACGATTGTTTGGGGACACCATATGTTTGTATCAGGAATGAACCCTTTCTTAGGATCTGTATTTACTTTTACAACTTTATTAATAGCAATACCATCAGCGGTTAAAGCTTTTAACTATATAACTACTTTATGGAAAGGTAATTTACAGTTAAATCCTGCAATGTTATTCTCAATTGGATTGGTTTCTACTTTTGTAACAGGAGGATTAACAGGATTAGTATTAGGAGATTCTGCATTAGATATTAATATTCATGATACTTATTTTGTAGTTGCACACTTTCACTTAGTAATGGGTGTATCTGCTATATTTGGTATGTATGCAGGTGTTTATCATTGGTTTCCTAAAATGTATGGAAGAATGATGAACAAGACTATGGGATATTGGCATTTTTGGTTAAGTATAATTTGTGCTTATGGTGTTTTTTGGCCAATGCACTTTATAGGATTAGCTGGTTTACCAAGAAGATATTATACAAATACTAATTTCCCAATGTTTGATGATATTTCAGATATTAACGTTGTTATTACTTTATTTGCAATAGTAGGAGGTTTAGCTCAAATTATATTCTTGGCAAATTTCTTTATCTCGATTTATAGAGGTAAAAAAGCTACACAAAATCCTTGGAATTCTAATACATTAGAGTGGACAACACCAATTGAACATATACATGGAAACTGGCCAGGTAAAATACCTGAAGTTTACAGATGGCCTTATGATTATAGTAAAAGAGTAGATCCTAAAGACGATGATAGTGATTATTTACACGGTCAAGATTTTGTCTTACAGACTACACCTTTATTAGATGGAGAAGAGCCTTCTTAAATAAAATTATAAAACAAATTATAAACCTTTCCTAATCGGAAAGGTTTTTTGTTATGTAACAAATCTTACAAAAGTCTATAGTAAAATATTTTATATTTGTGATTATGAACGAAAACTTAAACCCAAATAATAGCAACTTATCAAAAGTAGATTTAGATGTTGAAAAAGTATTAAGACCTCTTTCTTTTGATGATTTTACTGGACAAGATCAAGCAATTGATAATTTAAAAGTTTTTGTTGAAGCTGCAAATCAAAGAGGAGAAGCCTTAGATCATACTTTATTTCATGGGCCTCCAGGTTTAGGTAAAACAACACTAGCTAATATATTGGCTAATGAATTACAAGTTGGTATTAAAATTACATCTGGGCCAGTTTTAGATAAACCTGGTGATTTAGCTGGTTTACTAACAAATTTAGATGAACGAGATGTATTATTTATTGATGAAATTCATAGATTAAGTCCTATTGTAGAAGAGTATTTGTATTCTGCAATGGAAGATTATAAAATAGATATAATGATAGAATCTGGACCAAACGCTAGAACAGTTCAGATAAATTTAGAACCATTTACTTTAATTGGTGCTACAACAAGATCAGGATTATTAACTGCACCTATGCGAGCTCGTTTTGGTATTAGTAGTAGGTTACAGTATTATAAAACAGAATTGTTAACTACAATTATACAAAGAAGTGCGCACATATTAAATGTTCCTATTTCTATGGAAGCTGCAATAGAAATTGCTGGAAGAAGTAGGGGAACACCTAGAATAGCAAATGCACTACTAAGACGAGTTAGAGATTTCGCTCAAATTAAAGGAGATGGTAACATTACTATAGAAATTGCAAAATATGCTTTAAAAGCATTAAATGTAGATGCACATGGTTTAGATGAAATGGATAATAAAATTCTATTAACCATTATAGATAAATTTAAAGGAGGACCTGTAGGATTAAGTACAATAGCTACTGCTGTATCAGAAAATACAGAAACTATAGAAGAAGTATATGAACCTTTTTTAATTCAACAAGGCTTTATTTTAAGAACACCAAGGGGAAGAGAGGTAACTGATTTGGCTTATAAACATTTAGGAAGAGAAAAAGGAAGTAATCAAGGAGAATTATTTTAGCGAATGAACATTAAAAAAATAATACCAATTTTAGAATGGTTACCTAATTACAATATGTCTCTATTTAGAGGAGATTTAGTTGCAGGTTTAACTGTGGGTATTATTTTAATTCCACAAGGTATTGCTTATGCCTTAATTGCAGGTTTACCACCTATTTACGGACTTTATTGTGCTTTAATGCCACAAGTTATGTATGCTGTTTTTGGCTCTTCTAGACAAGTATCTGTTGGACCAGTTGCTATGGATTCTCTAATAGTAGCAACAGGTGTTTCTACATTAGCTTTATCGGGTTCAGACAGTTATATTTCCATAGCAATATTATTAGCACTAATGGTTGGTGTAATCCAATTTATTATGGGAGTTTTTAGCTTAGGTTTTATTGTTAATTTTTTGTCAAAACCAGTAATAACCGGCTTTACATCTGCAGTAGCATTAATCATAGGTTTTAATCAATTTAGAAACTTATTTGGTGTCGATTTTGTACAAAGTGATCAATTACAATATGTAGTAGAAGATATTTGTTTACAACTTTCTAGCTTTAATTATAATACAACTATAATAGGTTTAATATCTGTTATTGTAATTGTTATCTTTAGAAAGATTGATAAGAGAATACCAAACGCTTTAATTGTAGTTGTTTTAGGTATTTTGATTATGAAATATTTTGGTAAATCTTTTAATGACGTTTCCATAGTAAAAGATATCCCATCGGGATTACCTGTATTTAGTTTTCCAGAATTTGATTTAGATTTAATAAAAGAGCTTTTGCCTATAGCATTTACATTAGTTATGGTTGGTTATTTAGAAACTATTTCTATAGGTAAATCTTTAGAAGCAAAACAAGATGAATATAGAATAAGGCCAAATCAAGAATTAATAGCCTTAGGAATTGGTAATATGGTAGGCTCACTTTTTAAGGCTTATCCAACTACATCAAGTTTTTCTAGATCTGCAATTAATGAAGAAAGCGGTGCTAAAACAGGTATGTCTGCCTTAATTTCTGTGTTGATGGTTGTTTTAACTTTATTGTTTTTAACACCTTTATTTTATCATTTACCAAAAACAGTATTAGCTGCAATTATTATTGTAGCAGTTTTTAAGTTAGTAAATTTTAAAGAAGCAGCCTTTTTATGGAAAGCAAACCATTTAGATTTTTGGTTAATGTTGGCAACTTTTATAGCTACATTATTGCTAGGTATAGAGTTTGGTATTATTGTAGGTGTTGGGTTGTCTTTAATAGTGTTAATTTATAGAACATCTAGACCTTATGTAACAGAGTTAGGAAAGGTACCAGATTCAGATTTTTATAGAAATAAAAACCGTTTTGAAGAAGTTATTATAGAAAATGATGTTTTGGTTTTTAGGTTTGATGCACAAATTTTTTATGCAAACTCTAGTTATTTTAGAGATAAACTAGATGAAATGGTAATTGAAAAAGGAAAAACATTAAAGTTAATTGTTTTAGATGCAGAAAGTATTAATAGAGTTGATAGTACAGGTGTAGAAATGCTAAAAGAGCGTATTAAATTCTATCAGAAAAAAGAAATTCTGTTCTATTTTGCAGGAGTTAAAGGCCCGGTTAGAGATGACTTTTTTAGAAGTGGAATTTTAGATATTATAGGAATTAATCATTTTTTTATGAAATCTAATCAAGCAGTTAAATTTTATAAAACAGGAGATAGAAAAGAACAAGAAAAATATGCTAAATACATTCATCAAGCATACAAATAAAATTTAAATATTATGATAATAGAACAAATATATACAGGATGTTTAGCACAAGGAGCTTACTACATAGAAAGTAACGGAGAAGTAGCTATTATAGATCCATTAAGAGAAGTACAAGATTATATTAACAAGGCAGAAAAAAATAAAGCTAAAATTAAATATATTTTCGAAACTCATTTTCATGCAGATTTTGTTAGCGGACACGTAACTTTAGCTGAAAAAACTGGAGCTAAAATTGTATACGGACCAACAGCAAAAACTAATTTTGATGCTATTATAGCAGAAGATAATCAAGTTTTTAAAGTGGGTGAAATTACCATTACAGTTTTACACACTCCGGGTCATACAATGGAAAGTTCTTGCTTTTTGTTAAAGGATAAAAACGGTAAAGACCATGCTATTTTTAGTGGTGATACCTTGTTTTTAGGAGACGTTGGTAGACCAGATTTAGCACAAAAAGGAGATATTACAGAAAAAGACTTGGCAGGTTTTTTGTTTGATAGTTTACGTAATAAAGTAATGCCTTTAGTAGACGATGTAATTGTATATCCTGCACATGGTGCTGGTTCTGCTTGTGGTAAAAACTTAAGTAAGGAAACTGTGGGTACAATTGGTAATCAAAAAGAAACCAATTATGCTTTAAGAGCAAATATGACTAAAGAGGAATTTATAAAAGAAGTTACGGATGGATTATTACCTCCGCCAGCATATTTTCCTCTAAATGTTAAATTGAATAAAGAAGGGTATAAAAATATTGATGATATTATTAAAACATCAGCAAAACCATTATCTGTAAAAGATTTTGAAATGATTGCAAATGAAACAGATGCAATTGTTTTAGATGTTCGTCATCAAACGGAGTTTGTAAAAGGATTTATCCCACAATCTATTTTTATTGGTATAGATGGTGGATTTGCGCCTTGGGTTGGTGCTTTAATTAAAGATATTAATCAACCAATTTTATTGGTTGCACCAAAAGGACGAGAAGAAGATACCATTACACGTTTATCTAGAGTTGGCTTTGATAACGTTTTAGGATATTTAGATGGTAGTTTTGAATCTTGGCAAAAAGCAGGCAAAGAAGTTGATAGCTTAGAATCTGTTTCTGCAGATATTTTAGAAGAAAAAATTAAAGAAAAAGCAATAGTTTTTGATGTTAGAAAACCAGGAGAATTTACAAGTGAACATATTATTATGGCAAAAAGTACTCCTTTAGATTTTTTAAACGATCATATTGCAGAGTTTCCTAAAAAAGGAGATTTTTATATACATTGTGCAGGTGGTTACCGATCTGTAATTGCAGCATCCATTTTAAAATCAAGAGGGTTTCATAATGTAATAGATGTTGCAGGTGGTTATTCTGCTATTAGAAATACAAACATAGAAAGAACGGCAGCGGTTTGTCCATCAACATTAAAATAGAAAGTATGACAAAAAATATTTTAAGTCTTTTTTTAATGGTGTTTTTCTTTATCAATTGTAATGCTCAAGAAGAGATTAAAACAATTTCTACAAAAGAATTAAAAATATTACTTTCTAAAGAAAATGTTCAGTTATTAGATGTTAGAACACCAATAGAAACAAAATTTGGTTATATAGAATCTGCTTTATTTATTAATTACTTTAATAGTGATTTTGTAGAACAAGCTGTAAATAAATTAGATAAAGAAAAACCTGTTTATGTATACTGTAGGTCTGGAAAAAGAAGTGCTAAAGCATCAAAACTATTAAAAGAAAAAGGTTTTAATGTCTTTGATGTTTTAGGAGGATATAATCAATGGACAAAAGAAAATCAGAAATAACTTCAACTAAAATAATTTTTTAAAAAAGCGTGTAAAAACTATATTAAAAAAAGGTGTTTACACGCTTTTTTTATTATTTTAGTTTAATGAAAAAACTACTTATTGCTATTTTTCTTGTTGCTAATTTAGGCTTTTCTCAAGAAAAACTCCCTTTTATTGATTATGATTCAATTCTTTTAAAAGTTTCAAAAGAAGAAAATTTAGAAAAGAAAATAGAATTAATTAATAAAATTAATAAAAACGATTCTACATATAATGCATTACTTGTTTCTAAATCTTATTATTTATTAAACCTAAATAAGTATAAAGAAGCTTTAGAAGTTATAAATGAAGGTCTTAGTAAATCTTCTAGTGATTCTAAATCAGACTTTTATATTAATAAAGGTATTGCACTAATAAGTTTAGGTGAAAATGATAAAGCTTTAGAAAATTACAATGAAGCACTTAAATTTTATCCTAAAAATTATTTATTATGGCATAATAAAGGTTATGTTTTAGAACTAAAAGGAGCTTTAAATAAAGCCGTAGGCGCTTATAAAATGGCAATAACTTTAAACCCTACTTATAAGAAATCGCACTTACAAATTGGTAATATTTTTTATAAACAAGAGCGGTTAACACAAGCTCTAATGTGTTTTAATATGTATTTACTATTAGAGCCAGATGCAGAAGGTGCTTTTGCAACTTTACAATCTTTAAATAATGTTGTGCAATCTAAAAATGCTAGTAAAAGAGATGCAACTATTAAGTTAGATGATGCAGATGACTCTTTTGAAGAAATAGATTTAGTGTTGAATAGTAAAATTGCAATGAATGCTAACTACACAACAGGAAACCCAATAAACATTGCTTTAACAAGGCAAAACCATGCAATGATTGAAAAACTAAAAGGCTTTAAAGGAAAAGGTACTTTTTGGGACAAAACTTATATACCATTATACAATTGGATTGCCAAGAATAATAAGTTTGATGATTTTATTTACACCTTAACTTACTCAATAGAAAATAAAGAGTTTAAAAAAATTGTAGATAAAAAAGAGAAAGAAATTATTGCTTTTTTAGCAGAACTAAAACAAGAATGGGCTAAAATAACAGCTGTTAATACAATTGTTTTTAACGGAAAAGAGCAAGAAGTAACTTATGAATATGATGGAAATTATGTAGATGCAATAGGAAAGTTTAAAGAAGGAAACCCTGTAGGTTTTTGGCAATTTTATAATGAAGACGGTATGCTAACTGCAGAAGGGAATTTTAATGATTCTGGAGAAAAAATTGATAAATGGACTTGGTATAATGGTTTAAACAAAATAAAAGAAACAGCATTTTACAAGAACGGTTTGTTAGAAGGTAAAAACGAAATGTTTTATAAGAATAACAAAAAATATGTAAATGCTATTTATAAAAATGATTCGTTAGATGGTAAATATGAATATTTTAATAATAGAGGAGCTTTATTACAAAGAAAATATTTTAAGTCTGGTAAATTAGAAGGAGACTATAAATCTTATTTTGATGTTGGAGAAAAACTAATTGAGTTTGAGATTCCTTACAAAAACGGAGAGATAGAAAAAGAGGTTCTAGAATATTTTGCTACAGGAAATTTGTATGCAAAATCATATTACGTTGCGGGTAAAAAGACAGGTTTAGAAACGGTTTATTATGATAATAAAAAAATAGCATCAGAAATTAATTATCAAAATGGAGATTTAAACGGAAGTTATAAAACATATCATTTTAATGGAAAAACTAAAGAAATAGGTCAAAGTTTAGAAGGTTTTTATAACGGACAATGGAAAACATTTTATTCTGATGGAACATTAGAAAGCGAATTTAATTATGTAAAAGGAGATTTAAATGATTTGTACAGATATTATGATAAAGATGGCAAGTTATTTTACGATTACGTTTACAGAAAAGGAGAAATAATTGCTTACACTTTTTATAACAAAGAAGGTTCGGTTTTAAAAGAAGGAAAGAAAAAAGGAGGCGAATTTTATTACCAAGGTTTTTCGCCAAAAGGAAATATAACAGCAGAAGGTTTGTATGATATTTCTGGAGGAAAAAGTGGAGAATGGAAGTTTTATGACAATAATGGAGTCTTAACCAACAAAGGAAACTTTGAAGATAATAAAACAATTGGTGAGTATTTTACTTATTTTAAAAATGGAGAAATAGATAATATTACAACTTATAAAAATGATGTTTTAGATGGTTATTATGTGGGTTACCATATTAATGGGCAAATGGCTGTACAAGGTTGGTATAAAGAAGGTAAAGCTCATGGAGAATGGAGATATTATAATATTGATGGTAATTTAAATACTATAAGTTTTTATCATAAAGGCATGCTACACGGATTGCAAAAATATTATAGTGTCAGTGGTAAATTAAGCTCTACTTCCCTTTTTAGTTATGATTATATTACTTCTGAAAACATATATGATAAAGAAGGAAACTTGTTTGAAACAATAAATTATGTTTCTGATAAAGAAGAATATAAATTATATGTAAAACATTTTAATGGCAATATAGATACAGAGGTTTCTTATGTAAATCAAATAAAAAACGGTAGCTATAAAGTTTTTTATTACAATGGAAAAAAGAAAATTGTAGGAAGTTACCTTAATGGAGAACAAAACGGACTTTGGACTTGGTATTATGAAAACGGAAATGTAGAAAGTATCGCTAATTTTTCTAGAGGAAAAACACAAGGTAAAGTAATTAATTACTATGAAAATGGTAAAGTACAAGGAGATTATAGTTTTGAGAATGACTTAGAAGTAGGTAAAAGTGTTACCTACTATAAAACAGGTGTAAAATCTGCAGAAATAGAATATTATGAAGGTAATATTCATGGTAAGAAAATTATTTTTGATGAAACAGGAAAAGTACAATTAATCCGTTTTTATAATCACGGAGAAATTATAGGTTATAGTTATTTAGACAAAAACGGAACAGAAATTGATATGATTCCTTTTAAAAATGAATCTGGTAAAATAGAAGCATTTTTTGATAACGGAAAACCTTCTGTAAAAACGGAATATAAATTGGGTTCTTTAGTAGGTTCTTTTAAATCGTATTTTTATAATGGTAATTTAGAGACTGATACACCTTATTTAAATGGTAAATATCACGGTGTAGATAAAGAATATTTTCTTAACGGTAAGTTAAAAAAAGAAACCAGTTATAGTCATGGTAAAAAGCAAGGAAAACAAATTGTATATTTAGAATCTGGAAAAAAGAAGGAGGAAAAAATGTTTTTAAATGATTTACAAGATGGCATATCATATTATTATGATAAAGAAGGGGAATTAAAAACCAGAAAGGAGTATTTTAATGGGAAAATATACAAGATTGAAAATTTATAAATTAGGTTTAGTCTGCAGCTTTTTATTAATAATTACAAGTTTAAATGCTCAGTTTTCTCCAGAATTTTTAAAATATAGTAAAGAATATCCAGAAGCAGCTAGGGTACAACTAAATCAAGAAACAATCATCAACATAGAAATTGGTGAAAATGGTTTAGATATTAACCAAGAGTTTCTAGAAGAAGAACTGTATTTAAACGAGTCTGCAACTTATAACTCTAAAAATACACTTAGTTTTTCATCGTTTTTTGAATTAAACCAAATTGAAGCCTCTTCTTTTTCTTATCAAAATAATAATTACGTAGAAACTACTGTAGATAAGTTTACAGAAAAAGATGAGTTAAATCAATCTTTTCATGATGATACAAAACTATTAAACTTTGTTTATCCTAATTTAAAAAAAGGATCAAAATCTAGATTAAAATATTCTCAAAAAATTAAAAATCCACGTTTTTTAATTCCTTTTTATTTTGGCGATTATTATCCGATTATAAAAAATAGAGTTGTAATTATTGCAGATAAAGATGTTAATTTAGAATTTAAGAAATTTAATATTGCTGAAGATAAAATTAAATTTACCAAAGAAGAAAAGAGAAAAAAGGTAATTTATACTTGGGAGTTAAAGGATCAAAAAGAATTTGAGTACGAAGAAAATACACCAAGTTTTAAAACAATTTTGCCACATATAGTACCTATAATTACATCTTATAAAACTAAAAACGAAACGGTAAATTTATTAGGGTCTGTTTCCGATTTGTATAACTGGTATTATTCTTTAGTAAAAGATGTAAATACAGAAGCACCAAGTAAAGACTTGGTAAGTTTGGTAAATGAAATTACTGCGGATAAAGAAACAGAATTAGAAAAGGTAAAAGCCATTTATTATTGGACACAAAAAAACATAAAATACATTGCATTTGAGTATGCGTTAGGTGGTTTTATACCAAGAGAATCTAATGATGTTTTTAGAAAAAAATATGGTGATTGTAAAGACAACTCTAGTATTTTATATAAAATGTTAGAAATTGCAGGTGTAAAAGGGCATTTAACGTGGATTGGTACAAGAAGTATTCCTTATACTTATGAAGAAGTACCAACGCCAGTTGTAGACAATCATATGATTCTTTCTTACGAAAACAATGGCAAAACTTATTATTTAGATGCTACAGGTAGGTATATAAAATTTGGCACGCCAACATCTTTTATACAAGGTAAAGAAGCCTTGGTAGCTTACGGAAATGAATTTAAGGTTAAAAAAGTGCCTATTATAGAGGCCAAAGAAAATGCAATTATAGACACTACAAGCATTAAGTTAGAAAACGGAATTGTTATTGGGCAATCTAAAACTACAGTCTCTGGATATCCGAAGATAGATTTATTTCAAGATTTAGAAAACGAGAATACTCAAACAAAATTAATAGAACTTTATAATAGAAGGTTTAATAAAGGAAACAATAAATTTTTGGTAACCAATGTTAAAGAAATTAATAAGTATGATTATGATAAACCTTTTATAGTAGATTATAATTTTGAAATTAAAAGTTATTTTAAAGAATTAGGCGATGAGATTTATGTAAACTTAAACTTAAACAAAGACATATCTAATTATAAAACAGACAAAAAACGTATTCATGCTATAGAATTCGACTACAAAAGGCACTTTAATTACACTACAAAATTAGAAATTCCGGCAGGCTATAAAGTTGATTATTTGCCAGAGTCAATTTCAATTTCAAATGAGTTTTTAACTTGTAGTATCGCTTATATTATTAAAAATAATGAAGTAATTTATAACCAAAAAATTAATTTAAACTTTTTGACTTTAAGCGTGGAGCAGCAAGAAGAAGTAAATAATCAGATAAAAAAAATTGAAAGAAATTATAAAGAAATTGTAGTTTTAAAGAAAGTATAAAAAGATAATTATGAAAATAAAAATTAGTTTATTAACGGTATTATTATTTGCTTTTCAGGCAGCTTTTTCACAAGAAAGTCCTTTTTTTAAAGGGTATGATTGGGAAAAAAACCCGAATTATAAAATAGAAAAAACATCTGAAGATATAATTGCTTTAAAAGAAAAAGCGGTAACAGAATTTTATTTTGAAGAAGAAGACTTAATAGAATACTTTTTAGAACATAAAGTTTTATGGTTAAATTCTGATGATGCTATAGAAGAGTATAATAAAATTTATTTACCATTCTCTTCAAGTGCAGAATTGCTAGTAAATAAAGCAAGAGTAATAACCCCAGAAGGAAACTTAATAGATTTAGACAAATCTAAGATTTTAACAGCTGCAGATGAAGAAACAGGCAGACAATACAAATATTTTGCGTTAGAAGGTATTACAAAAGGTAGTTTTATAGAGTATTTGTATGTAGTAAAAAGACAGCCAGGTTACATGGGTAAAAAGGCTTATTTACAAGATGAGTATTATATAGAAAAAGCAGAGTTCGATTTGTTTTCTCCAGAAAATTTAGTTTTTAAATTTAAAAGTTATAATGATTTACCAGAAGTAAAAGAAGACACTTTAACAACAGGTAAATTACATTGGAAAATACATTTAGATAAAGTAGAAAAGCTAGAAAATGAGTACCAAGCACCTTATAATGCATCTAGAAAATTTATTGTTTATAAGATAGATAGAAATAAAGCTGGTAATGTTTCTGATATTGTTTCATACAGTAAAGTAGCTCAAAATTTATATTCGTTTTACTTTTCTGAATACACAAAAAAGGAAGTAGAATTGATAAACGATTTTATAAAAGAATTAGAGTTAAGTAAAAAAGCAGACGAAGAAACCATTATTAGAAAAGTAGATGCTTACATAAAAACTAACTTATATTCTCAAGACGTTTATAGTGATGATTTAGAAAATCTAGAACTTATTTTAACCAATAAAGTAGCTAATGAAAGTGGGGTTTTAAAATTGTATATAGCCGTTTTAAAAACATTAAATATTAACCCAGAAATTGTTTTAACAAGTGATAGAAATGAGCTAAGATTCGATCCAGAATTTGAAGCAAATAACTTTTTAACAGACTTTTTACTGTATTTTCCTAATTCTAAAAAATATTTATCGCCAAATGCATCAGGTACAAGATATGGTTTTCCAATGCCATTTGTAACAGATAATTATGGATTATTTATAAAAGAAGTAGTTGTTGGAGATTACAAATCTGCTGTTGGTAAAATAAAATATATAGAACCAGTTACAGTTGATAAAACAGTTGATATAATGAAAATAACTGTAGATTTTGATAAAGATAATCTTACAGAAAATAGTGTGCATTTAGATAGATCTTTTAGCGGATATTATGCAATGAATATTCAGCCATTTATGCATTTAATACAAGATACAGATGATTTAGTTGATAGTTTTATAGAATCGATTACAAGTGAAGCAGAAACATCAAAAAGAAAATTAATAAATGATGATTCTGATTTATTTGGAGTAAAACCTTTACAAGTAATTGCAGATTTTACTACTGAAGCTTTTGTAGAAAAAGCAGGTAGAAAGTATTTATTTAAATTAGGAGATATTATTGGAGAACAATCGCAATTGTATCAAGAAAAAGTAAGAGTCTTGCCTTTAGAAGAACAGTTTCATAGAAGTTATTTTAGAACCTTAACAATTAATATACCAGAAGGTTATAAAATTACCAATTTAGAGGATATTAATATTGATAATTCATTTTCTAAAGAAGGTAAAAAGCTATTTTCTTTTAAATCTTCTTATAAGCTAGAAGGAAATAAATTAACAGTAACTGCAGATGAACATTATGCAGAAAACAAAATTGATGTTGCTGTTTATGAAGAATATAGAACAGTAATTAATAGTGCGGCAGATTTTAATAAAATAGTATTGTTATTAGAGCCTAAATAAAACGATATCATTTAAAATAAAAAGGGTATTACTTTTTAGTAATACCCTTTTTTATTGTTTTTAAATATTTTAAACTAAGCAGATGGTGGATAGCAAAGTAATATTTTAGAAGCTATTTTAGAATTAAAAGTAATTTCTGAAATTGCTGCAGAAATAAATATTTCATCACCTTGTTTGTAATCATATTCTTTTCCATTACAAGTTATTGTTCCGTTTCCAGAATAAATAACAGCTACATAAAAACAAGAATTTCCTTTAATAGTATGTTGGCCATCTAAAAGCAATTCGTTTAAACCAAAGCAATTTGTGTGCTTTTTATTAAACAACGTTTTTAGAGTAAAATCATTAGAACTATCCAGAACTTCTGGTGCTATTTTCCATTCATCTAAAGCCTCTTCCATTGTAAAAGTATCGTAATGGAAACATTCTAACATTTTTTCTTCACCAACACCTTGATGAATTAATTCTGGACCAATTTTTAAACCAGCAGGAGTCGTTTTTTCAACTCTCATAGTATAATCTGTAGGTTCTTGCACTTCCATTAAAAAACAACCTGCACCAATTGCATGTGGTACACCACCATAAATCATAAATGCATCACCAGGTTTAACTTCAATTTTATGCAAACAATCTAGCATACCTTGTATGTCTTGGTTTTCAAAATGAGTTCTCCAAATATCTTTAGTTACATGTTTTTTAAAGCCCATGTAAACAACTGGTTTTTCACCATTTATTTCGCGAGTATTTAACACATACCAAGATTCTGTTTTACCAAATTCTGAGTTAAATACGGTTCTTGCATACTCTTTATCTGGATGAACTTGTACAGTTAAACGCTCCATAGAGTCTAACATTTTAATTAGCACGCCAGTTGTACCGTATTTTTTGGCTAATTTTTCACCTAAATATAGTTCTAGATTAGAATCTATTAATTCTTTTAACGGTATAATTCCGTCTGTAGTTTCCATAAGAGATAAACCTTCATCTTCTGGTCTTCCATTTCCTCTTGCTGTAATAGTAGACATGATCCATTGTTCCGGCATGCTTCCATCAACTTCAGGAGATATTTTTTTCCAATTATCAATTAATGCACCACCTTCATAAGTTCTCCAAACTCTGTTAGAAAGTTGTTTTAAAGGAAAATGTGCGTGTTTTTCTAAATTTGTGCTCATGTTTTATTATTGTAAGTAAAGTAAGAAAAGCGTTTTTTTTTATTAGATAAAATCTATAAAGCCAGTAATTGCAACATACAGCATAAAGCAGTTAAAAATAAAAGTTGCTGTTAAGGCAATATTCATCCAAAGAGTTGTTTTTTGATCTTTCATTATTTCTTTTTTATTTAAAAGAATAATTAAAAATAAAGTAATTAATGGCATTACAAACGGACTAAGAGCTTGAGATGCGATTAAAATCCAAACAGGTTTTCCTCCTAAAAAAGGAACAATTAAACCAGACAAAGCAACCAAAACAACAATGGCTTTATACAATGGCTTTTTCATGTTACGAGGTGTGTTAGAATAATCTGCAATCAACCAAGGAAATAATAATAGATTAGGAAAAATAGAAGACAATCCAGCTCCAATAATTCCTAAAGTAAATAATGTAAGGGCAAAGTCACCTGCCCAAGGACCTAAAGCAGCCATTAAATCGGTAGCATCATTAACAGGTGTTCCTTTAAAATAAAGTGTACCTGTTGCACTAATCATAATTGCAAGACTAATTAAAAAAGTCATTATCATTGCAGACATTGCATCTTTATTCTCTTTTTGCAAGTCTTTTAAACCCCAATTTTCTTCTTGTACCAAAATACTACGAGAGGCCAAGCAAACACCAGCCATTGTAGTACCTACAATTCCTGCAACAATTAAACCGGTATTATTGCCTGCGGGTAAACTAGGAAAAAAGTCGATAATAGATTTACCAGATTCTTTTAACACCATAAAGCTTGTAAAAATAAAAGCCAATGCCATAAAACCGACCATAATACTCATGGCTTTAATAAAGTTTTCGTGCTTACCTGTCCAGAAAAGACCTATTAAAAGAGCAATAAAGAAAATTGCAATTGCTGGTTTATTTAAAAAAGAAATAGATGTTTTAACAGAAATCCATTCCATACTAACTTCAGCAACTACACCCATAACACCAATAACAGATGATATAATAGAAACAGCAAGTGCGGTTATAATAAACAGCGTAATGGGTTTACCAAATGTGGTTTTAAAAATATACATAAGCGTATTACCAGACATAATGGTTAGTTTACTAATGGATATTAATAAAAAATAAGTAAAAAAGCATGAAAGCAAAAGTGCCCAAGATAAGCTTAAGCCAAATTTAGCACCAGAAACTACCATAGAAGTTACACTACCTGTACCTACTACATAACCTATAATAAAAAAAGCAGGTCCGAAGTCTTTAATTTTTTTTTTCGTTTTTTCTAAAAAAGAAATGCTACTTGTAGCCATAGTTAATTGTTGTTTGTTAAAAAGAATAAATAGTTGATTACAAAAAGAAGAAAATTATACTGCTAAATAAATTTACCTTCTTTGATTTTAGTTAAAATAACAAGTTGATATTTTTATGATAAATAAATATCATTAGGTAGCTAAAGTAGGTTTTTAATGTTTAAATATCAACAGAAATTATTGGTTTAACAAAAAAGTGAATAAGCAGATATAAGATTGTAATTACCTATAGAAAAAAAATAATTACTTTTAAGTTTTATTTATTGTTTTAGAAGATATCCTTTTTTTTATTTATACTTTCTTATAATAAAATACAAAGTTCTTTATAGTGATTGATTAACAATCTACTTTTAGGTAAATTAATTGGTTGTAAACACTAATTAATTTTGACTTGAAACTTAATTTGAGTAAGATAAAAAGAGAGCAATTTTGCTCTCTTTTTTATTTCGATTTAGTGAGGTTTGATAACTTCCCCATGATATGATGTCGTTTTAATGACTTATATCATTAGTTATCAAAGCTATATTAAATTTTAAGGGAAGACAATACTCATTTATAGGTATTTTTTAAAGCATTTTATTATTAGATTTTTATTTGTTCATCAATCCAATTATTAATATTGTTTTCTAATACATCAAATGTTAGAGCACCACTACCTATATAGTACGTCATGAAAAAGCTCTAATATCAAATTTTTCTTTAAGAGTGTTTTCAGATTTCTTGCGTAACTCTTTTATTTTTAATTTTCCAATTTTGTAAGCTAAAGCTTGTCCGAGCTAAGTGATATATATGTATTCTATATATTTGATTATTAGCATTTTAAAAACAAAAAAACTCAAGCTTAAGCTTGAGTTTTTTTTATGAAAGTTAATTAAAAATACTTATTATGTTTTACTTAATAGATTACCATATTTTAACTCTTTTTTCTGGTGGCAAATACAGAGAGTCATTTTCTTGAATATTAAAAGCAGAATAAAATTCTGGAATATTTCTAACTACACCATTTACCCTAAATTTAGCAGGAGAATGTTCGTCTGTATTTATTTGAACTCTTAACGCTTCAGCTCTAGATTTACTTCTCCATGATTGAGCCCAACCTATAAAAACTCTTTGCTCTCCAGAAAATCCATCTATAACAGGAGGTTCTTTACCATTTAGTGATATTTTATAGGCTTTTAAAGCAATACTAAGACCACCTAAGTCTCCGATATTTTCCCCTAAAGTAAATTCACCATTAACATTTAAGCCAGGCAAGGCTTCATAAGAATTATATTGAGAAACTAAGGTAGAAGTCCGTTTTTTAAACTCTTCTTTATCTTTTTCTGTCCACCAGTTTCGCATAGCTCCATCTCCGTCAAATGTACTTCCCATATCATCAAAACCGTGTCCTATTTCATGACCAATAACAGCTCCTATGCCACCATAATTAACAGCATCTTCAACATTTAAATCAAAAAAAGGAGGTTGTAAAATAGCTGCAGGAAAAACAATTTCATTCAATGTAGGGTTATAATAAGCATTTACAGTTTGAGGTGTCATATCCCATTCTGTTTTATCAATTGGTTGTCCTAATTTAGAGATTGCTCTGTTATATTCTATAAGAGCAGCTCTTTGTAGGTTACCAAAAAGATCATCTGCTTTAATATCAACATCATAAGTTTTCCACTTATCTGGATATCCTATTTTAGGCATAAATTTATTCAGTTTATCTAAAGCCTCTTTTTTAGTATCATCACTCATCCAATCTAGTTCCTTTATACTTTGCTCATAAGCTTTTAATAAATTTGTTACTAGTGCTTCCATCCTTTTTTTTGCTTCTGGTGGAAAGTGTTTTTTCACATATACTTTACCTACAACTTCTCCTAAAGCATCATTAACAATTGTAACTCCACGTCTCCATAAAGGTCTTTGCTGTGGTATATCACGAAGTTCTTTACTGTAAAATTCAAAATTTTGATTAGATATATCGTCATTTAATTTAGAAGCGTTTTTATTAAGAATATGCCATTTTAAATATATTTTCCAATTAGAAATACTTGTTGATGTAATGATTTTGTCTAAAGCTTTCATGTAATCTAACATTAATACTCCAAGTTTTTTTTCATTTTTTAAACCAGCTTCATTAAGGTAGGTATCCCAATTATAATTAGGCATAATAATAGAAAGGCTATCAGTTGAAAACATATTATAAAGATTAACCAAATCTCTAGTCTTTTCTTTTTTTAAGTGCTTTTCTGCTAATGCGGTTTCAATAGACATTATTATTGAAGAAGCTTTTTCTGCATTAGGTAAATTAGCTAAAGCAAACATTTTAGATATATGTTCAGTGTATTTAATTCTTATTTGTTTAGAACGTTCATCATCTTTTAAATAATATTCACGGTCTGGTAGTCCCAGACCATCTTGCCAAGTATACATTCTATAAATTGTAGGGTTTTTAAAATCTTGATAGATAAATAAAGAAAAGGGTATATTGATGCCATATTTATTAGCGTAGGCAAAATAAGAGGCCAAATCATCATAATTTTTTATGGCATCGACTTTATTAAATTGAGGTTGTAACGGAGAAACTCCTAATTTATTTCTTGTTTCAATATCCATATAGGATTTATAAAGGTCTCCTACTTTTTGTTCATCAGAATCTTTTTTATATTCTTTAGAGGCAGATTCTTCTATAATTTCTTTGATATGATTTTCTGATTCTTCATATAAAATATATCCAATACCGTATGCTGATTTATCCGAAGGGATTTCAGTATTTTTCATCCAAGTGCCATTTACATAAGATGTAAAGTTATCACCTGGTTTTACAGAAGTATCCATATATTCTGTTAACACTCCAGAGGCAAGTGGCGTTTCTTTCTTTTCTTTAATATTATTTTTACAACTGATTATGATAATCAATAAAAACAGAGGTAAAATTTTAATTACAAATTTTGATTTCATACTCGTTAGTTTTAATATTGGTTAATGTTCTTTTTTAATTTCTATAATGCTATTTGTCAAAGTTATATGGTTTTATTAGCATTGTCAATACCAATATATAGGTATTTTACCTATTTCATTATCAGTTGTTTAAAAACAAAAAACTCAAGCCTAAGCTTGAGTTTTTTTGTTTTTATGAAGTTATTTTAATTATTTTATTTTGTCAAATTCTTTAATAAGTGTAGATGCTATAATTTTGATAGCTTCTTGGTTTGGATGACTATTTCTAAAAGATTCTGCATATTTAGCATCATTAATAATATCTACAGATTGAATTAAATGATAATTGGCGTCTTTACTAAATTCTTTAAACATTTGATATTGTTCCCAGTTTTTTGGACTTCCGCCAGCAGTAAAAGGTGTGTTTACAAAAATGAAAACATTTTCTGCATTAATAGAATTAAAGTAATTTTTTAAGTATTCTTTGTCTTTTAAATTATCTTTAGGAAAATTATATGCAGTTGTGCCAGGATAAAATTTACCTGTAAATGTTAACGATAAATACTGGATACTTTCTTTAAAAAATAGAAGAGAAGCAGAGTTTTTGATAATATTTTTTACATGAATTTTATTGGTTTCTGTAGCTTTTTCATCATTCTTTACAACTGATTTTTGTGTTATTGGAGGTAAGTTTTGAGTGCGAGAAATAATATCACTAATATTATAAAAGTAAATTATAAATTTAGGATTTAGTTTGCCAATTGAATCTAAAACAATTTTATGATCTACCAATTCTGTAGAAGATTTTGTTAAATCTATAAAGTTATAACCTCTAGATTTAAAATAATCTCTAAATAAAATAGGATAACTTTCTTTAGCATAAGCTGTGCTTGCATAACTATCACCAAGAAAATAAACATCATCTTTTATATTTTTATTAATAGATGAGGTGCTAACAGAAAAAGTATCAGTTGTAACCCTAAGTACATTGTCTTTAGAAGAAAGATTGGCAATCAATTCAAAAGAAAGAATAAAAGAAATAAGTATTAAGAAAGTATTTAATATAAATTTTTTCATCGTTTTTTAGAATTGAAAATAAATAAATTCTGATTTGGTGCTAGAAAAAGCTGCCGCAATAAATGCACCTATCATTAAAGGATATAATAATTTATTATATTTAGGAAACTGTATTAATATATCTACAATTACACCAATTAAAATTATCCAAAGAAAACCAAGATAATTATCGAAATTAAAATTGATTTTTTGAATGTATTTTACCGCATCTGTTATTGTGTCTGATCTAAAGAAAATCCAAGCAAATGTTACTAATATATAGGTTGATAAAATACCGAATAGTTGTCTAAGTTTATCAAAATTTAATTTATCAAATTTAAAAGGCCCTAAATATTTTCTGTTGTTGTTTGATAAAAAGATAGGAATAAAAAGCAGCGAATGCAATGCTCCCCAAACAATAAAAGTCCAGTTTGCACCATGCCAAAAACCAGAAACTAGAAAAATGATAGAAATGTTTAATAAAGACCTGTATTTTCCTTTTCTAGAACCACCTAAAGGGATGTATAAGTAATCTCTAAACCAGGTGTTTAAAGAGATGTGCCAACGTCGCCAAAACTCACCAATATTTCTAGAAAAATAAGGGAAATTAAAGTTTTCCATTAAGTTAAAGCCAAAAAGCATAGATGTTCCTCTTGCTATTTTAGAATAACCACCAAAGTCTCCATAGATTTGAAAAGAGAAAAATATAGCACCGAGTATTAATGTTCCTCCTGATACATTTTCGTAATTATTAAAAATATCATTTACAATAGGAGCAAGGGTGTCTGCTATAAATATTTTAAGAAAAAAACCGTAGATAATTAATTTAATTCCATTTATAAATTCAATTTTATCAAATTTTCTTTTATTTAAAATTTGTGGAATAAGATTGGTTGCTCTTTCAATAGGACCTGCAACTAATTGCGGAAAAAAACTAACAAAGGCAGCAAATGCAATAAAATCTTTAGTAGGCTCTAGCTTTCTTTTATAAACATCTATAGAATAACTTAATGTTTGAAATGTATAAAAACTAATACCCACAGGTAAAACAATATTTAAAGAACTTGCTTTTATATTCATTCCAAAAAAAGTAAAAGCAGCTGTAAAGTTGTCTATAAAGAAGTTGTAATACTTAAAAAAACCTAAAAAACCTAGATTTACAACGATGCTAAGCCATAATAAAACTTTTCTTTTAGAAGCATTTTCTTGGTTTAAAAGTCCTCTACCGATAGAGTAATCTACTAGTGTACTAAACAGAATTAGTGATAAAAATTTCCAATCCCACCAACCATAAAAAAGGTAACTAGCAACTACAATTAAAAAATTTTGAAGTTTAAGATTTTTATTGGTAATAAACCAATAAAGCACAAAGACAATAGGTAAAAAAATTGCAAAATCAATTGAGTTAAATAGCATCTTTTTTAGGTAAAAATAATAAAATTAAGTTTTTAAGAAAGGTGTTTTCTGATTTTAGTTATTTGTGATTAAAAATTAAACAAAAAGTCCCAAGTTTTTATACTTGAGACTTGTTTTTTATCTAATTAAAATATTAGAAAATAAGCAACAAAAATTATAAGTTGATACTCTCTTTTTAATAGATTTTTATTTATCAGTAGGTTTTAACATTATTTTACGTTCAACAGTGTTAAAAGGCCCAGGTATAACATTTCCTTCTGCATCAACTAATTTTAATTTTATGGTAACTTCTCCCATCTCTAAACCAGAGATAACATGAGGAATCCATTCTGTTATGGTAAATTCTTCGCCATTAATAGTAGCTATTACTTTATTACCAGTTTCTGATAATTCGGTATTTAAAACAAAGAAATCTAAAAGTATACTTTCTGTATCTTTACCTGTGTATGTGCCTTTTGGTCTACTATAGATTAATGTTGGTGCATCAATATCAATATTTAAACTATCTGTTGCATTTTCTCCAACAACTAATTTTCTTACTACCATAGAATTGTCGTTTTTAACAGATTCATGATAAGATCTACTTAAAAAAGCGACTAAATGATGTGTTCCTGCTGGTATTTCCTTTTTTATGTTTGATTCATAATGAGCAGAATAAGGTTGATTGTCTAATATAAAATGGATGTGTTGTCCTTTATTAGAATTTGCTAATTTTTCTGTGTTATTACTATTTGTTTGATCACCAAGTGTGTAGTTTTCTAGCTTAAAATTAAAACTAAAATCATCCTCTTCATTAAAGTTAATGGTTTTAGGAGTGTTTAGTGTCAATTTAGCATCCGAATAAGAAGGAGAATCCGTTAGAGGTGTTAAATAAATTTTAGATTTTTTACTAACAGAATCAATTTGTGTGCTTATTTCTTTAGATGCCTCTTCTTTACTTTTTTTACAACTTATTATAAATGTTAAAGACAAAATAAGTGCGATAAATTTTAAAAATTTCATAATTATTATGTTTTTTTGATTTCCGATAAGTTAAGAAAAGTAATAAAAATATTTGCTTGTATAAGATATACTTAACTTATAGTTGTAATAAGAAATGTCTATAAAAATGAAAAAACCTCAAGTTTTACACCTGAGATTTCTTCCTTTTTCTAATCATTAAGTTTTTAAAATTTTAAAGTAACACCTACTAAAAAGTTTGTTGTTGCTTGTGGGTAATAACCAGCGTAATCTAATGTTGTAGTTTCTCCAGCTACAGACCAAGTATCATCATAAGTACCATAATAACCTCTGTCTACATATTCTGTGTTAAAGATGTTATTAATCAAAGCTGTAAATACAATAGATTTAAAGATTCTATTTGGGTTAATTTGATAAACAATATTAAAATCTGAAGTAAAAAAGCTATCTAAAACATCATTTTCAGAAACTCTACTTCCTAAATTACTCATAAATTGTTTGCCAACATATTTAGATAAGATAGTAAATTGTAGGTTTTGTACAGGCGTATAAATAAATAAGTTTCCTGCAACAATATCCGGAGAAAAAGATAAATCTGTATTTCCTAAATTTTGTAAAGTTCCATCAATTTGAGAATAAAAATCTCTATTTTTATTAGAACTAAAAGCAGCATTTGGTTTTATTGATAATTGATTAGAAATAGTAATATCTGCATCAATTTCTAAACCTAAACGATAACTATCTCCAGAGGTTGCTCTTACTGGTGCACCAACATCATCTAAAGCACCTGTTAACACCAATTGATTTTTATAATTCATATAATAAACATTGGTGTTTAATTTAAAGTTTTCAGATTTTAATCTCCATCCAAATTCTAAATCATTTAAAGTTTCATGAGTTGTAACCCCGCCTTCAAAATCGTTTCTATTAGGTTCTCTGTTAGCAACAGCAAAAGAAGTGTATAAATTATTATCGTCGTTAATTTTGTATGATAAACCAACCTTTGGATTGAAAAAATTGAAGTTAGCATCTACATCAATAGCATCTCTATCAGAAGTTAAACCTTGTGTTTGATAACCTACAAAACGCCCCTGAATATCTGCGTAACCAGATAGTTTTTCGCTAATATCAAAAGTTGCTTTTGTAAAGATAGAAAAGTCTGTTTTTTTAGCATCAGAAAAATAATATTGATCTCTAATACTTACATTTTCTGCCAAATCAGATCCCCAAATAACTTCACCAAAATGATCTCCAGAATAATCAGAATAAGAAATTCCAGAAATTAAATTTAGTTTTTCTGATTTGTAATTTGCATTAAAGTTTACTACATAAAAATCGTTGTCTAACCAACGTCTTACAATAACATCAGAACCATCAACAATTAAGTTGTTAAAGTCTGCAGCATCTTCTTCTGCTTTGTATTGCTCAAAAAATCCAGATCCTTTTGTGTAGTTTAAACCTAAGTTTGTAGACCAATTATCGTTTAATTTTTCATTCCAGTGTAATTGATAATGGTTTTGTCCGTAATCATCAACTTCGTTTTCATAAGTATACGGGTTTTGTCTTCTGTCTTCTTCTAATTCTTCTGCAGTTAAACCGTACCAAGCTTGGTATGTAACTTCTTTACCACCAAAAGTTACCGCTTTTATTAAGGTATTTTCATCAGTATAACTACCTTGTAAATAATAAGATTTTATATCAGAAAAAGCTCTGTCTACATAACCATCCGAAGAAATTTTAGACAAACGCCCTGCAATTTCTATATGATCGTTAATTTTACCAGTAGTAAATTTTACAGTATGTTTTTTAGTGTTGTAAGAACCGAATGAGTTAGAAATTTCTCCTCCGGCTTCTTCTGCAACAGCATCTGTTAAAATGTTTAAACTTGCACCAAAAGCACCAGAACCGTTTGTAGAGGTACCAACACCACGTTGCAATTGTAGGTTTTCTGTAGAAGAAGCAAAGTCACCTAAATTTACCCAAAAAGAACCATGGCTTTCTGCATCGTTATAAGGTATTCCGTTAACGGTTACATTAATTCTTTCTCCGTTAGAGCCACGTACACTCATATATGTATACCCAACACCTGCACCCGCATCTGTAGATGAAACTACAGAAGGTAAATAATTTAGTAAAACAGGTATGTCTTGCCCTAAATTACGCGTTGCAATTTCTTTTTTGGATAGGTTAGAAAACGTAACTGGTACATCTGCGTTTACACGAACAGCAGAAACCAACACTTCTTCCAAAACATTTTCATTAGAATTTAAAACAAAGTTTATTTCTTTGTTTTGTACTAAAGTAATTTCTTTAGAAACGGTTGTGTAGCCAATAAAAGAAACCTGAATTGTATAGGTTCCTTTTTCTAAATTTATGCTGAAATTTCCATTAAAATCAGTAGAAGTACCTTTGTTGTTTTCTTTTACCAAAATAGTTGCACCTGGTAAAGAAGTATTATTTTCATCTATCACTTTTCCTTTTAATGTAAGTGATTGGGCGTTTGCAAGTAAACTGGCAAACAAGAATAAAAAAAATGAGATTTTTTTCATTTTAAAAAATTTTAAAACGAATAAAAAGAGGCAATTATTCTTGTAATTAATATTGAATAATTAATGTTTATCATTATTTGTAAGTTAACTAAATAACCTTTTTAATGATATGTTTTACAAAATGGCGATTATCGCCTCCCTAAACAGCATTATCTGTTCTAGGTTCGTTGGGTATGATCTCAGCCTTTTACAGCACCCCTTTATGAGAACGGTGCAAATGTATACTGTAAAAAATTAATAGAAAACAAAAAAGTAGATTTTTTAAATTTTTAGAAGCTGTCTCCTGCTTTCACTACTCGCTTTTTTTACCCTAAAAAGGTTAAAAAAGAGCTCAAACACACCGTTCAATCAGGGCTAAGCTTGTTTGCTGGTTTTATTAAAATAGGTTGCGTAATGATTTGATTTTGTAGTTGTTATTATTTGTTTATCTTTAGAAATCAAAAACTATAAAAATGAAAAAAAGTATTGCAATTCTATTTCTTATAATTGGCTTAGTATCTTGTCAAAAAAAACAAAGTGGTTATACTATAGAAGCAAATATTACAGGTTTAAAAGACAGTGCAAAAGTAATTTTATTTAATGTTAATACTTATAAAAACCTAGACTCTACAATTGTTATAGATAATAAATTTACTTTTAAAGGAGAATTAAGTGACCCTACAAATGTTGTTATAAATAGCCCATCTACAGGTGTTAGTTTTTCTTTTTGGTTGGAAAACAAAAAAATTACAATAAATTCTTCTAAAGAAGAGCTATTAAAAAAAGATAATGATTTTAATAAAATTATTAAAGGGAGTGAAACAAATAAAATAGCACTTCGTTATAAAATTTTTTTGAAGCCTTTAAAGGATAGACAAAGAGAAATGTATCTAAAAAAACAATCTAAAACTATTTCTGAAGAACAACACAAACAATTTATAGATTCTATTTATAATACTTCTCTAAAATTTATTTTAGAGAATCCGAATAATTATTTTTCTTTATCAGAAATTCTTTTAAAAAGATTTTCTTTAAAAAAAGAAGAACTAGAAGACTATTTTAGTCAACTTTCTTTAAACTTAAAAAAATCTAGTTACGGAAAAATATTGGATGATTTTTTACATTTAGAAAAAATTAAAGAAGGTGGTAATATTATAGATATTATCGGAAAAAACTTAAAGGAAGAAGAAGTAAAGTTAAGCGATTTTAAAGGGAAAGTAGTATTGTTAGATTTTTGGGCAGGTTGGTGCCCTCCTTGTATTAAGCAAATAAAAGAAGAGTTTCCTCTATTAATAGAAAAATACAAAGACAAAAATTTCCAGATTGTAAGTTATTCATTTGATTTTGATAAAAAAATGTGGAAAAACGCAAGTGATAAACTGAATATTAATTGGCCTAATTTTTCTAATCTTACTAAGGCAGATATTGATCCGGTTTCTATACAATATAACGTATCATCAATACCAATTACTTTTATTATTAACGAAGAAGGGAAAGTTTTAAAAAGGGTTGAATATCATGATGATTTAGAAGAAGAATTAGATCGTGTTTTATTAGATGAATAACTAATTTTTAGTTTTCTCTTTTAATCTAACTTAGTTTTTTTTCTTAACGCTTTTTTTAATAATTAAAAGAATTGCTAAAACCTATTTTGGTGCATAAATGCATGTCTAGACCGATTAAAGAATCGATGAAAAAGAGTATAAATCTTCTTTTTCTTTGATGATTTTATTTATAGCTGTTGTTGCTTCTTTTAAACGAGTTTCTCTGTCTCCTTTTAACAAAATGTATGGCCTGTTGTGTTTTTTTAGTGCTGTTTCAAAAGCATTAAACATTTCTAAACGTTGTTCTGGTCTGTCTCTTAAATCATCTTCTTCCCAAGGAGTATCTATGTATGTTAAGAGGTACAAATCGTATTTATTTTCGTTGGCCGCTTTGTCTAGTTTTTCATCAACAAAACCACCGTAAAATTCTTGAGAGTAAACTTTTGTTTCTAATAAATCTGTATCGCAAATAAGAATTTTATCTGCTCTTTTTGCTAGTTTATTTTCTAGTTTCATTTGCCCAATAGCAATGGGGATTAAGTCTTCTGATTCGCAAGTTTTGCGTTCATTATTCCATTTTTTTTGAAGGTATTCACGCGCAAATTCTGGTGCCCAAACAGTATGGTAATAGCGTGCTAATTGACGAGAAAGAGTTGTTTTGCCAGTAGATTCTGGCCCAAATAAAACAACTTTCACTAAATTTATTGGGTCTTGTTTAAGTTTCTTTTCCATGCTAAATAACCAAATATTGCTATAAAAGTAAATATTAAATATTGAATACTTGTAAAAGTAAAACCTTTGTAAAAGTATAAAGGTGTAGAAATAATATCACCAATAATCCAATAAATCCAATTTTCTATTTTTCGTTTTGCCATTAACCACATACCAACAAAGAAAATTGCTGTTGTAAAAGTATCTACATAAGCGGTCCAACTTGTCCATTTTTCGAAATAAGTATAAACACCGTAGACAAAAATTAGTGTTGCTATAAAAATAAGAATGCTTAGTTTTTTTTCTTTTAAAGTAGTTGTAGATATTGGTGTTTCATGTTCTCCATCACTTTTATATGTCCAAACATACCAACCATAAATGCTCATAATAAAATAGTAAGCATTAATCATCATATCACCTAAAAGTTCCCATTTTAAAAGTAGATAAACAAAAATTAGTGTGCTTACCATACCTGTTGGAAAAACCCAAATTTTATTCTTTTTAGAATACCAAACAGATAAAAAGCCAAAAATTACAGCAATAATTTCTAGAGTGATGTCTACAACAGAATATTCTTTATATTGACCAAAAAGAAAATCGAAAATTTCTAACATTTTGTTTTAATTGTATTGGGTAAATTTAGAGCTTTTTAAATCTTCAAAAAAAGATTCATTATTTTCAAATGCGGTACCAATAACAATCATATCTGCACCAGCATTAAAAGTGTTTTCTATTTGTTGTTTAGAGCGAATTCCACCGCCAATAATTAACGGAATAGATATGTTATTCTTTACAATAGAGATCGTATTTTCATCTACAGGTACTTTTGCACCAGAACCGGCTTCTAAATAAATTAGCTTTTTTCCAGAAAATTCACCGGCTAAAGCTGTGTTTATAATTAACTCTATGCTTGTTTGAGCAATTGGTTTGGTACTACTGACCCTTTGTGTTGCAGTTTCTTTTTGTCCGTCAATTAAAATATAACCGGTTGGTAAAATTTCTAAATCAGTATTTTTTAAAAAAGGAGCAGCTTTAATTTGTTGCTCAATCAGATATTCGGGATTTCTACCAGAAAGCAAACTTAAAAATAAAATTCCGTCTGCTTTTTGTGTGATTTGAGCAACATCACCAGGAAATAAAACAACAGGTAAATGAGTTGCTTTTTTTATGGCGATTACTACATTTTCTGTTTGATGATTTTTATCTGTACTGCCACCAACAAAAATATGGGTTGCAATAGATTGATGTACTTTATTTAAAAATGAAGGAATATTTTCAAGGTTTATTTTTTCGGGATCAATTAAAACAGCCAATAGTTTTTTGCCTGCTATTTTTGCTGATAAAATGTCTTGATAAATATTCACGATTTAAATTATTGTTTTTTAGAATATGTGTTTGGATTTATGTCAATTATTTCTACAGAAATATTTTTTACAAATGTATATTCTACTGATAAAACATTAAGTATTTTATTACTTAATATTTTTTTCTGACTGTCTGTTCTTCCTTGTAGCGACTTTATAGTAGTGTGTATAAAAGAAGTTTTTTTACCACCAACCAAATATTCCTTTATTGGCAAAGCTCTTGTTTTTATAGTTGTGTTATCAAACAATTCTGAATTTATTAGTTCTTGATTTACAACCTTAACAGTTTTAGATATTTTATTACGAGTTTCTAAATCATTAGAATATTCAATGATACAATGTGGCATTTATTTTTTATTAAGATTGATTAATTTAAAAAAAGCATAATTTTAATAAGCAAAAACACAGGTAAAACCTTCAAATTCTAAAAATTCAATTTTATAAGTTGAGGTTGTATGGTTGTATCTAATTTCTCCAGAAGTTTTTTTATCAGAAAACTTAAAATCTTCTATATAAATGTTTTCTAAAAAACGTAATTTTTTCTTTCCATAGATTTTATACAAACTTTCTTTTGCTCCCCAAACAATGGTTAGTTTGCTTATTAAAGCATCATGGTTTGCAATGGTTTTGTATTCTTCTACAGGTGTAAATTTATGTGCAATTTTTAAAATTTTATCACGTTGCATTTCAATATCAATACCAACAGGTTGTTCATCATCAGAAATAATTAAGCCAGAAAAAGTAAAAGAATGCGTAATAGAAATTTGTTTTCCGTCTTTTAAATGTGGTTTTCCAAATTCATCATAGATTAAATCCTTATCAGAATAACCAACTTCTTTAAGTAAATGTCTAACACTTAAAAAACCTTTTTGGTGTAAATCAGATTTCATTCCGTTTAAACGATTCTGACTTTTATCTGTAAGTAAAATGTTTGTTTTTAATTGATTAAAAGATTCTTCAATCTTCCAAATTAATACTTTAGTATTTTTGTTAACCGTTAAACTTTTATAAAGAGGCATACTTTTTTAAAATGGATGTTGTAACTTTGCAACTGCAAAAAATAGAATATAAAGATACATAATATGAGCACAACAACAGCTTACGTACCATTTAAAGTTAAAGATATTTCTTTGGCAGATTGGGGAAGAAAAGAAATTACATTGGCAGAAGCAGAAATGCCAGGTTTAATGTCTTTAAGAGAAGAGTATAAAGATGAACAACCTTTAAAAGGAGCTAGAATTGCTGGATGTTTACATATGACAATTCAAACTGCAGTTTTAATTGAAACTTTACAGGCTTTAGGTGCAGAGGTTACTTGGAGTTCTTGTAATATTTTTTCTACTCAAGACCAAGCTGCTGCTGCAATTGCTGCAACAGGAACTGCTGTTTATGCATGGAAAGGATTATCTGAAGAAGAGTTTGACTGGTGTATAGAACAAACGTTATTCTTTGGTGAAGATAAAAAACCATTAAATATGATTTTAGATGATGGTGGAGATTTAACAAACATGGTGTTAGATAAATATCCAGAATTAGCTGCAGGAATCAATGGTTTATCAGAAGAAACTACTACAGGGGTTCATAGATTATATGAAAGAGTTAAAAACGGAACGTTACCAATGCCAGCCATTAATGTAAACGATTCTGTTACAAAATCTAAATTTGATAACAAATATGGTTGTAAAGAATCTGCTGTAGATGCAATTCGTAGAGCAACAGATGTTATGTTAGCAGGTAAAAGAGTAACAGTTTGTGGTTATGGAGATGTTGGTAAAGGTACAGCAGCTTCTTTTAAAGGAGCAGGTTCTATTGTTACAGTAACAGAAATAGACCCAATTTGTGCTTTACAAGCTGCAATGGATGGTTTTGAAGTGAAGAAATTAGAAACAGTTGTAGCAAATTCTGATATTATTATTACAACAACTGGTAATAAAGATATTATTCAAGGTCGTCATTTTGAAGCAATGAAAGACAAAGTTATTGTATGTAACATTGGGCATTTTGATAATGAAATAGATATGGCTTGGTTAAATAAAAACCATGGTAACACTAAAGATACTATTAAACCTCAGGTAGATAAATATAATATTGCTGGTAAAGACATTATTATTTTAGCAGAAGGACGTTTAGTAAATTTAGGTTGTGCAACAGGGCATCCAAGTTTTGTAATGTCTAACTCATTTACAAACCAAACATTGGCTCAAATAGAACTTTGGAACAATGCAGACGCTTATAAAAATGATGTATATATGTTACCAAAACATTTAGATGAAAAAGTAGCAAAATTACACTTAGCAAAAATTGGTGTAGAGTTAACAGAGTTAAGAGAAGATCAAGCATCTTATATTGGTGTAACAGTAGATGGTCCTTATAAGCCAGAGCATTACAGATACTAAAAAAGTAAAACTGTCTTATCTTTTTTTAAAAAGGTAGAAGAGTATTTTAATAAAAAAAACAACCCTTTCATTAATTTGAAAGGGTTGTTTTTTTATAATCTATTTTTCAATTATTTATCCGCAGAAAATTGATGTTTATTTTCGCTACTAATAGAACTGATAGAGCTTTCTTTAGCAGATATATTTTGTTTTATTTTATTTAAAATAGGATATAAAATTCCTATAAAAAATAATATACCACAAAGAATAAAAATATTATTTGTTTCTGTAAAAGTATTACCAGCTGTTAATATTCCTAAAATTAATAAAACAGAAATAGGTAACGAAAGAGCTAATATTGATAAAGCAAAGTTAGTGTCAAACGTTTTTTCTACAGTTTCTTCTTTTTTCTCTTTTAGGTGTATTGCAGAAATATGTGCAAAAGGCCAAAAACTAGCAGAACTCAAACCAAAAGCAATCATTACTAAAATATCTTTTTTAATTGATAAATCTGCAAAAGATATTATTGCAGCAATTAGTAATAGAGTAAAAGAGGCTCTTAAAAGTAATAAAGAAAACAATTGAAAAAATTGTTGTTTTTTAATCTTAACTGCTAAACCTATAAAAAGAAGAACTAAAGGTGTCATAATAAAACTTAGTCTACTTAACGTCATCGATAAAAAATTAGGAATTTTATCAAACGTAATACCAAAAGAAACTAAAATTAAAGCTACTATTATAAACATGTTTACAGGTTCGTATAATAAAGCTTTTAAAAGTCCTTTTAGTTTAGATTTTAAAGAGTTGGCTTCAAAATCTGCATTTTTATAATGCCATTTTAATGCAACTAAATAAAGCAAAAAGAGTACAAAAAATTTGTTTCCTAAATCTGCCATTGCAGCTTTTGCTAAAGATCCGTCACCTAAAAATTCTAATATAAAAGGAAAACAAGATAAACCAGGTGCTAAAGATGGTATTAATAACTTAGCACTTCTTCCTTTATCTGAGTTACTATCAATACCAATTAACTTTAAGAGTAAAGGTGTAATAGCAAAAAGTATTACATTAAAACCTAATGCTAATATTGGAAAAAGAATTAAGTTACCATCAACCTTTACTTTTAATAAAGCGATAAATATTGTAGCAGGTAAAGCAAGTGAAAGAATTATTTTTTTTAATCCGTTTGTTTCGTCTCCTGTAGAAATTTTCTTTTTAAGGATTACTCCTATTATTATGAATAAAATAAAAGAAATTGATTTTTCTAATGCTCCATCCATAAATTAGGCAAATATTTCGGTCATAGCCTTGGTAAAAATTTTCATTTCATCCATAGTACCAATACTTACTCTACACCAGTTTTTATCCCAAAATTTAAAAGATTTTACAGCTACATTTTTAGCATAAATTTTCTTTAAAAATTCTTTACCTTCCATAGGTATTTCAAATATAATAAAGTTGGTTTCTGATGGTAAAAAAGAAAAGTTATTTTCTTTTAAGTACTTCATAGTATACAATCTAGCATCGGCAATTTTAGTTTTACAAGAATCTAAAAAGTCTTGATTTTCTAAACTTGTTGCTGCTGCAGCAATAGACGGACCAGTAATTCCCATTCCTCCACGAGTAATCTCGCTAATAATATCTAAAGTTTCTTTTTTACCAATAGCATAACCAATTCTTAAACCAGCCATACCATGTATTTTAGAAAAAGTTCTTGCAACAATTACGTTTTTACCTTCTGCAACTAAAGTATTCATAGAGTCTTTTAATCCGTTGTCAGACAATTCTAAATAAGCTTCATCAACAAAAACAGGTACTTTTTCTGAAACTCTACTACAAAAATCTCTTAATTTTTTAGCATCAGTTATAGAACCTGTTGGGTTGTTAGGGTTACAGATGTAAACTAACTTTGTGTTTTCATCAATACCTGCTTCCATAGCATCTAAATCGTGCTGAGAGTCTTCTAATAATTTGTAAGATTTCCAATTTCCACCAACAGATTTTGCAACAACAATTAAAGACATGTAACTTGGGTCTGCACTAATAACGTTACCACCTTCTTGAAAGAAAACCATAGCTACTTTTTCTAATAAATCAGAAGAACCAGGTCCCATTAAAATTTGGTTTGTATCTATTCCTTCATTTTTAGCAATTTGTTCTTTTAAATTACCTAAAGTTTTCCAAGCATATCTATTTCCGCTAAAAACTTCGTCTTGAAAAGCTTTTGCAGATTTTGGTGGTGGTCCGTAAGGGTTTTCGTTAGATCTTAATATTGTTAAAGCACTCTCTTCTTTTACAATTGGAGGCGTAAATTCATTAAAATAATTATTAGAACTGTATAAAAAAGTTCTACCTTCTTTTTGAGCTGCTAATACGTTTCTACTCCAGATATCATGAGGGACTAAAGCCATTGCACCTATAGTTAAAGTACCTTTTTTTAACCACTCACGTCTACTAAGATTTGTTGTTTTCATTTTAGGATAAATTATAAGAATTAATTTGCACTAAATTAGAAAACTATTTGCTTTTTTATGGTATCAAAAACTTAATAATAATCATAAAAATTTATTTTTTTGATAAAAAAAATAAGTTAAATGTTTTTTTTCGTATTTAAATCTCATTAAAAAGCTTGTTTTATTGTGTATTTTGTATTTTAATGTTGTGATTTCCTTTTTTTAAATCTAAAAAGATAGATTTTTAAAAATAGAAATTTTACCCTAACCAACCATCTCTATCTAAACTTCTATACTGTATTGCTTCTGCAATATGATTGGGAGAAATATCTTGCTCATTAGTCAAATCTGCTATAGTTCTAGATACTTTTAAGATTCTATCATACGCTCTAGCAGAAAGGTTTAATTTTTCCATAGCTGTTTTTAAAAGTGTTAAACTCTCTTCGGATAATTTACAAAATTCTCTAATTTGTTTTACATTCATTTGTGCATTATAATGGATGTTTGCTAAATTCTTAAACCTTAAAGATTGTCTTTCTCTAGCATCAGTTACACGTTTTCTTATTTCTACAGATGATTCTCCTTTTCTTTCTTCTGATAATTTTTCAAAAGGAACAGGTGTTACTTCTATATGAATATCAATTCTGTCTAATAAAGGGCCAGATATTTTACTCAAATAACGTTGCATTTCTTGTGGTGTTGAGGCCATTGGAGAGTTTGGATCGTTAAAAAAACCACTCGGACTCGGGTTCATACTAGCAACCAACATAAAACTACTTGGATAAGTAACTGTAAATTTTGCTCTAGAAATGGTAACTTCTCTATCTTCTAAAGGTTGCCTCATTACCTCTAAAACTTCTCTTTTAAACTCTGGCAATTCATCTAAAAACAAAACTCCGTTATGAGACAGTGAAATTTCTCCAGGTCTAGGGTATTGACCACCACCAACAAGAGCAACATTAGATATTGTGTGATGTGGGCTTCTAAATGGACGTTGATATAGCAATCCTTCATTTTTTGTTTTGCCAACAACAGAATGGATTTTTGTAGTTTCTAAAGCTTCATGTAATGTCATTGGTGGTAAAATAGATGGTAGTCTTTTTGCCAACATTGTTTTACCAGATCCTGGAGGACCAATAAGGATGATGTTATGGCCACCAGCAGCAGCAATTTCCATACATCTTTTTATAGATTCTTGTCCTTTTACATCAGAAAAATCAAATTCTGGAAAGTCAATATTCTTGTAAAATTCGGCTCTTGTATCTACAATTGTAGGTTTAATAATTTCATCGCCATTAAAATGATTTATTACCTCTATAATATTAGTAGCTCCAAGAATTTCAATATCATTTACAATTGCCGCTTCTTTAGCGTTTTCTTTAGGAAGAATAAAGTATTTAAAACCTTCTTCTCTGGCTTTTATGGCAATTGGCAATGCACCTCTTATGGGTTGTATGCTTCCGTCTAAAGAAAGTTCGCCCATAATAATATATTGTTCAATATTATCAGATTTAATTTGATTTGAGGCTGTTAAAATTCCCATAGCCAAAGTTAAATCGTAAGCAGCACCTTCCTTTCTAATATCGGCAGGCGCCATGTTTATGATAATTTTTTTACCAGGAAGTTTGTAATTGTTGTTGTTTAAAGCGGCAGAAATTCTGTAAGAACTTTCTCTAACGGCATTGTCTGGTAAACCCACTAAATGATAACCGATTCCTTTATCTATATTTACTTCTACAGTAATTGTAGTTGCTTCTATACCAAAAACTGCAGACCCATAAACTTTAACTAGCATTCTTTTTTCTTTAAAGATAAAGAAAATTAATTAACGTTAGGTTTAGGTTGTTTAAAGTTGATAGGATCCCATCTGGTAAGATCGTATTTTTTAAAAAATCCTTTTAAAAGGTTTTCGTCTCTATAACTTTTATAATCATCATAGATAAAACGTGTAGATTTTGCTGTAAGATTATTGCTAGATATATTAAACTCTCCGCTATCAATATCTTCAAAAGAAACCGTAGTAAATTTGTAGTTTTCTTTAAGTTTTAAATTGTTCTTAATAGAACTATAAGAAGGTGTTTTGTTAGTGTTTACTTGAAAGTTTATGGTGTAAATACTTGTCGGGAAAAAAGATTTGTTGGCAGTATTTTGCTGAGAAAAGCAATAACTGCCAACAAATAATATTATAAATAATGTAGTATATTTTTTCATAATTACAGTAAATCTGATATAAATATACTGTAATTATTTGAAAAATAAAACTTTAAGCAGAATTTCTACTTGCATTAATATTACCAAATAAAGAACGCATTACCATTTTTTCGTAAACGTCTATTTCTTCAGGTGAACCATCGTTTCTTTGTAGTTCTTGAATTTTCTTTAAAGCATATTGTTGTATTGTTAATAAAGGCAACACAATTTGTTCTCTAATTTCTATAGATGCTTTACCTACAGGAAAGTTCTCCATTAATTCTTCTTCTCCAGTAAGTTTTAAAAGTAATCTTTTTGTTGTCTGATATTCTTTAAAAATTAGTTTCCAAAAGTCTCCAAATTCAGGATCTTCTGCCATGTAAGAAGTTAAGCCAAAGAAAGATTTTGTTAAACTCATCATACTATTTTCTAAAAGAGTTCTAAAGAAATCTGATGCATGATAAAATTCTATAACCTCATCAAATCTGCCAGCGTCTTCATACTTCTTTAAAGCAGTACCAACACCAAAGAAACCAGGTACATTTTGCTTTAACTGGCTCCAACTACCAACAAAAGGAATTGCTCTTAGTTGAGAAAAATCTAAAGTATCAGAATTAGAACGTTTACTTGGTCTACTACCAATATTAGTTTTTGCATAGTATTTTAAAGTACTCATTTTTTCTAAGTACGGTAAAAATTGAGGATGATTTTTAAAATCTACATAAGTTTGGTAACTAGTAGATGCCATATCATTAATTAACTCTCTATGCTTTTCGTTTAGCTGGTCTTTAGTAAAAACATCATTTTTTATACCAGAACTTATTAATTGTTCTAAATTGTATTGAGATGAATTTTGTGTACCAAAGTTAGAGCTAATAGTTTGTCCTTGTATTGTTAATTGTATTTCTTTATCTTCTATAGTTGGTCCTAAAGAGGCATAAAATTGATGTGTTTTTCCTCCTCCACGAGCAGGTGGTCCACCACGTCCGTCAAAGAAAATAACTTCAATATCAAACTCTCTAGAAACTTTTGTTAAGGCTTCTTTAGCTTTAAAAATACCCCAATTGGCCATTAAGTAACCACCGTCTTTTGTTCCATCAGAAAAACCTAACATAATAGTTTGTTTGTCTTTTCTTCTAGATAAGTGGTATCTATAGGTTTTATTAGAGTAAAGAGTACGCATTACTTCTTCTGCATTTTCTAAATCTTCTACAGTTTCAAAAAGCGGAATAACATCTACAGGTAATTCGTTTTCGAAACCACATAAGTTTAACATTGCAAAAGTTTCCATTACATTTAAAGCAGTTTGGTTATTACTAATAATGTAACGGTTAGCACCTCTTTCTCCGTTTCTTTGTTGAATTTCTTTTAAAGCGTAAATAGATTCTATTGTTTTTACAGAAGTTTCATCTGTTAAAACATTAGGGTCTATACTACCTTTTACAACAGATAAAATATCTACTTGTTCTTTTTCTGAAAGACTTAAATAGTTGTCTGGGAAAGTAGTATCGCCAATTTGATGTAAATCTTTAACAATTTGTATAAATGCTTGGTGATGTACTCTACTATCTTGTCTAATATCTAAAGTTGCAAAATGGAAACCAAAAATTCTTACTTTATTTATAAAGTCGTTTAACTCTTCTACAAATAAAGATTGATGTTCGTTTACAATAATTTCTCTAGCAGCATAAAGTTCATCTAAAAGTATTTTCTGAGAAAAGTTTACTTTGGTATAACTTCTAACAACATGCTTGTAAAGTCTTTTTTCTAACCTTACTAAAATATCTTGTACACCATCAAAAGTAAAACGTCTTTTTAAACGTCTTACATCTCTATAATAGTTTCTTAAGATAGTTTGGCGTAATCTTTCTGCAACATCTAGGGTGATTCTAGTAGTTACAAATGGGTTACCATCTCTATCTCCTCCTGGCCAAAAACCAAGTTCTATAATTTCATTATCTATAGGTTCTCCATCGTAAATATGATGTTGAATGTAGTTGTAGATTTTAGGTACAGAATGATAAAAAACATGCTCTAAGTACCAAATTAAACTTACAGCTTCATCAAAAGGAGTTGGTTTTTCTTTTTTGTAAAAAGGTGTTTTACCTAATTGAGCTAAAAGTTTTCTTATTAAAAGTAAATCATCATTTTGTATAGCTTCATCTAAATCTGTAATAATACCAAGTACGGTTCCTGGGTAAAATTGAGTAGGATGTGCAGTTAAAACAATACGAACCTTAAAGTCTTCTAAATGCTTTTTTAATTCGTCCATTTTATTACTTAAAGAAGAAACTTCTTTAGAGTTTCTTAAAGTACCAATTCCGTTCATGTTATTAACTACCGGAAAAGCAGCGTCTTCTACCGCATCAAATAAAACAACTTGACGTTCTATAAATTGTATAAATCGAAAAAGTAAATCTGTTTTTTCTTTTTCTGTTGGTTCTTCTTGGTATTTTTTAAAAAAGTGATCTACTATTTCTGTAGGATTCTTTTCTAAGCTAAAACCTTTTTTACAAACTTTATGCAATAGCGGTAATAAAACACCTGTATCGTCTATAGTATCAAAGGGAAGAGTTGTGAAAATACTGTTGTAAATCTGATATTTAGACAGTACATTTTCGTTAAATCTTTCTAGTTTGGGTAAATTGTTCATTGTTTTATGATTTTACGGAAATAAAATTACAAAAAAGCAAAATGATAAAACCTACTTTTTTAAGAATAATTTCTTATTTTTTTAAGAAAATGATATAAATTATGTTATTTTTTAATTAAATGTTTAATTTTTATTACAACTTATTCATTTTGTTTTTATTTAAACTTTAATTTCCTTTTAAATCCATAATCTAAATAGGCTTTAGTATGGATGATGAGTTTTTTATAATAAAGTAACTTTTTTTCTGGAAGAATTTTACCTATTATAATTCTAAAGATTCAAATGTTTTTACTAATTTTTCATCAGAAGGTCTTGGCGCATTTGCATTAATAATGTTTCCTTTAGGGTCAATTAATATAAAACGAGGAATTCCTTTAATCATATAATCTTCTACAAATTTAGATTCCCAATTATTATCTGCAAATAATTGTATTCCTTTTAATTCTTTATCAACAATCATTTTTTGCCATTTTTCATGGTCTTTTTCTTTATCAATAGAAATACTCATAAACTCAATATTTTTATCATGGTATTCTTTTTCTAGCTTTTTTAAAGACGGAACTTCTGCAATACAAGGTCCGCACCAAGTTGCCCAAACATCAATATATACATATTTTCCTTTTAAATCATCTAAAGAGGTTGTTCCGCCAGCATTGTTTTCATAATCTATAAATTTAGGAGAAGGGTTTCCTTTTGCTAACGCTTTTAATTTATTGTAAGAGGTAGTTATTTCTTTATTATTTTCTTCGTCTGTAGAGTTGTTAGAGTAAAGTGTGTAAAACTCTTCTAAATTTTCTGTATAAGTGATACCATATTTAGCACTTTGATACAATAAATTATTTTTTATAGTTTGGTTTTGTATTTCTGAAACAGTTGTTAAATAAGCAATATCTCCAGATATAGAATCTTTTTTAGCTAAAAGATTAGATTTTTCTCTTGTTTTAGAGTTAACAAGATTTCTGTATGCATAAGAAAATAAAAAGTCTTGTTCATTTTCCATTGGTAAGTTTTCTAATTCATCTAAAAAATTATCAGAAACTTTAAATTCTCTGTTTTTTGTGTAATAACCATGATAAAGTTCGTAACTATTTAAACCAGTTAAATAATTGTATTCTATATTTTTAATTTCACTAGTTTTAAAATCATCAGAAATATTATCTGTTTTAGTTAATAAATCTTCTTCTGCTTTTTTTAAGTCTAATAAGATTTTTTTAAACTCTTCTTCATTTTTTAAAAAAGCCTCATTGTTTTTTGGCATTTTTTCGGCATAAATCTTATTCTTAGCAATTATATAATTATTTATTATTGCTGTACTACCTGTTATTTGTAAGGTAGAATCTTTTTTGTTTGCATCATATTTTATATAAGTTGTACTGCCTTTAGGAGCGTAAAATTCAGTAAGACTATTGTCTTGCCTAAGAAGGTAAGTGTGTGTGTTTATTTTAGGGTAAATAGTATCTAAAAAAGTACCATCTTCAGCTAATTGAATATCCGTTTTTTTATTTGTGTTGTATTGATTAACAATACTGATTTTGTCAGCTTTACTGTTTTCAATTTTACCAGAAATAATTGTGTAATCAATTTTTTTTTCTGGTGTACAAGAAACCATTGCTAAAAATGCTGTTAATAGCCATAAATTTTTCATAAAAAAAGGTGTTTTTTTGATTAAAATTGAAAGATACAAAACCTTTTTTACTGAATAAAAGAAAATTTTAAAATGTTGTTAGATAATTCTTTAGCAAGAAAACGATTGTCTTGTCTGTAATTAACAATCCAAATAATAGCATTATTGTTGTTGCAAAGTAGCCAAGTGTTTTCTTTTTCTATAAGAGATAGTTTTTCGTCTTTAAAAAATTTACTTAATTTCTTTTTACCTGCCATTCCAGAAGGGTAAAAGAAATCGCCATCTTTCCATTTTCTAAGTTTTAGCGGGAAATCTAAACTTTGTTTATCAACATAAATAGTTTGTTTGTTTTTTGTTGATTTTTCTTTTACGGTTTCAATTTTTAAATGAATTGGTTGTGTAATTTCTGTTAGATTTTTATCAATAATAAAAATGTTTTCTTTGGAAGTAGAAATTGACTTTTTTCTTAAAATTAAGTAATTTCTGTCTTTTAATAAAACATGCGTTTTAGAGTGAATCTGTTTTCCTGATTGTGCAGAAAGTAATTGATAAACATCATTCCATTCTGTAAAATTATACTCTTTTAAAAGTTGATATAAATAAGCTTTAGGGTTTGATGTTTTTTCTAATTCTTTAATATTTAGCTTTTTAATGTCTTTGTCAGAAGAGATTATTTGTTTAGAAATATCACTAATCTTGTCTTCTATAATTTGCTGACTTTCTTTTAAATGAGCAGTTGTATTTGCAAAAGTTTCTAATAAACTAGGGTTTATTTCTTTTAAAATAGGTAAAATAAGATGTCTAACTTTATTTCTTGTATATTTTGTAGATGCGTTACTTTTATCTTCTCGCCAGGCAATATTATTCTCTGTTGCAAATGCTAAAATTGCTTCTCTAGAAAATGTTAATAGCGGACGAACAATATTTCCGTTAATTTCCGGAATTCCGGTTAAACCGTCTAAACCACTTCCTCTGGTAAGGTTGATTAAAAATGTTTCTAAATTGTCATCTGCGTGATGTGCTGTAAGTAAATAATTAAATTGATGTTGATTTATTAATTGATTAAACCAATTGTATCGCAAATTTCTTGCAGCTATTTGTGTAGATTGTTTGTTCTCTTTAGCGTATTGAGTAGTATTAAAATGGGTTGTAAAAACAGGGATATTTAATTCATCTCCTAATTTTTTTACAAAGTCTTCATCTAAATCGCTTTCTGTTGTTCTTAATTTAAAATTGCAATGAGCTAAAGAAACACCAAAATTTAATTTTGATAAAAGATGTGTTAAAACTACAGAATCAACTCCGCCAGAAATAGCAATTAGTAGTTTTTTATCCTTTAAAAAAGGAAGATTATTTGCAATATGGTTTGATAGTTTCTGTAGCATTTTTATACTTAAAAATGTAAATTAAATTTGTTTTCTTAACCAGGTTCTAATTTCTTTTCTTAGAGAAACTTCTGGTTTTGGTAACGGAATTGTTTTACCAAATTGTTTACTTCTATTAAATTTAGAAAACGTAATTTTTAGTTGTTTCCATTCTGTAGGATATAATTCTAAAAATTGGTTGAACATATTTTGCTCGTTCGGTTTTTCATCTAAACTTTCTAAAGTTTTTTTAAATTTTTCTTCTTGATCAATTATCATTTAGTAAATATAAATAGGTTTTTATTCTTTTATAGCCTTGTAGAAAATTTGCTGTAATTTTGGTCTAATATTTAAGTTATAAATGTTTCTATGATTTCTGTTTGGATAAACTCTGTTTGATAAGAAAATAAAGATTAAATCGTTTTTAGGATCTGCCCAAACAAAGGTACCTGTAAAACCACTATGCCCAAAACTTTCTGGACTAACTTCTGGAGCCGGATATGCTTTTTTAATAGGTAATTCAGCATTGTTTATAGAAGGTTTATCAAAACCAAGACCTCTTCTATTGTCATTTTCTGGATATTGAATTTTTGTAAACTCTTTTAAAGTACTTTCAGAAATGTATCTTTTTCCATCGTAAATACCATAATTGGCGTACATCTGCATCACTTTTGCTAAATCTAAGGCGGTACCAAATAATCCTGCGTTACCAGAAATTCCGCCTAAAAGAGCAGCATTTTCATCATGAACCCAATTTTTGGTCAATCCTTTTCTAAAAATAGTATCTATTTCTGTAGGAACAATAAGGTTTTTAAAATTTTTAGTTTTTGGTCTGTAGCCTAAAGTGTTTGCGCTTAATGGAAAATAGAAGTTTTTTTCTAAATAATTGGTGTATTCTTCTTTTGTTATTTGCGATATTAAATCAGGATAAATTAAAAAGCTTAAACCAGAGTATTTGTATTTTTTTACATCAGAAACTTTAGATCTATTAATTTGTCTAAACATTTTGTTTTTAAAACGGTTTTTAACAAAAAGACTATCGTAAGCTTCGTTTTTAAATCGGTTATTCGCTTTGTTCTTAATAAAGCGCTTTTTAATTTTCCCGTTCTTTTTGTAAATTTCATTCAAAAAAACAATGTAAGGATTCAGGCCTGCTTGGTGTGCCAAAACTTCTCTAAAAGTTAAGTTTTTTTTGTCTTTTCTTTTTTTCCAAGGTTTCCAATAATTACTAAAAGGGCTGTCTAAATCTAGTTTACCTTCGCTGTGTAATTTCATTAAAGCAAGTAACGGACCAATAATTTTTGTTACCGAAGCTAAATCGTACATATCATCTAGATTTACTTTTTGTAAACTGTCATATGTATGATAGCCGTAAGCTTTATCAAAAATAATTTTGTGATTTTTTGCTACTAATATTCTTGCGCCGGGAAAAGCTTCTTGTTGTATTCCTAATTTTACAATAGAATCTACTTTTGTGTGTATGTAAAGAGAATCCATATTTACTTCAGACGGATTTCCGTAAGAAAGCTTTTTGTTTTGCGAAATTGTAAGACTAGAAATAAATATAATTATAAGTAAAGTGCATTTACGTTTAGAGATTAACATGTTTTAATTTTATTGGGGTTCTGTAAAGAAAAATCTAATTTAATTATAATTTTGTAAAACATACTTCATCGCCTTTGCTTTTAACAAACACTCTTCGTATTCTTTTTCTGGATTAGATTTTGCGGTTATTGCGCCACCAACAGAAAAGGAAATGTATTTTTTTTCTTCATTATATAAAATGCTTCTTATAATTACGTTAAAATCAAAGTCGTTTTCTGGAGTAAAATAACCAATTGTACCAGAGTATAAACCTCGTTTTGTTTCTTCCAGATTTTCTATAATTTTCATGGCAGAAACTTTAGGAGCGCCAGTCATGCTTCCCATTGGGTAAGTGCTTTGCAAAATATCCACTGGATGTGTTTTTTTATCAACCAAAGAAGTTACTGTAGAAATTAATTGATGCACTTGTTTAAAAGAATACACTTTACATAATTCTTCTACTTTTACGCTTCCTATTTGTGCAGTTTTAGATAAATCGTTTCTTACTAAATCTACAATCATTACATTTTCTGCGCGTTCTTTTTCATCTCTCATTAAATCATTTGCAATTTTGGCATCGTCAAATTCGCTAATTAATCTTTTTGCGGTTCCTTTTATTGGTTGAGAAATTACTTTTAAACCTTCTTTTTTAATGTATCTTTCTGGCGATGCGCATAAAGCATATTTGTCGCCCATTTTTAAGAAAGAGGCAAAAGGAGGTTCAGAAATTTTATTTAAATCATTGTAAACATTAATAGGATTTATTGTTGAATTTTCCGCATAAAATTCTTGACAATAATTAGCTTCATAAATATCTCCTTGATGAATATGATTTAATATTTTGTTGATTTTAGTGTGATATTCATCTTTATGAACTCTTAATTTTATTTTAATTTCAGAAGTTTCTTTTTGGGTATTAATGTTTTTTTCAAAGTTTTTAATCTCTTTAAAATCATCATCAATCTCATCATCAACCATTCTTAAATACAGAAATTCAACAGAATTGTTATTGATAAAAATTAACTTTTTAGGCTGAAAAAAATACAAATCAGCAAAATCTAAACCATCAAAATTATTAGATGTAAGTTGTTCTACATCATTTTTAACATCATAAGTAATGTAGCCAAAAATATAATCTTTTGTAATGGTTTGGTATTCTTTTAATTTCTTAAAAGCATTGTAATAATCTGTTTTTATAGATGTAAATTCATCTACAGCTAGTGCGCAATTAAAACTACTGTATTTTTGTTTGTAATTGTTAGAATCTAACCAAATTACAGTTTCAAATTGCTGAGACCAAGACAATAAATTTTGTTTAAATTGATTGATATTGTCAATAGAAAAAGTACGAAGTGTTCTTTGCATATAAAAAACAAAATTACAAATCTTATTTGTTAGAAAGAGGTATTTTTAAACTGATTCCTGTTTGTAAATCTGGCGAGTTATTTAAATACAGATCTTCTTTAATATAAAATGTAAAATTATAATTTTTTCTTCCGTAAGTATAAAGCCAACTCCAAGCAGATTGATATTCGTACAGTTTTTCGAAACCGTTTTGCCAGCCAGAATGTATTTCTTTCCAAAGACCAACTAATTGATAATATGTTGCTTCTTCTTTTTTGCTAAAACGAGATTGAATTTGATAATTTACAGCTACAGAATGATAGTTTTTCTTTTTTGTGTATTTGGTGTACTCAAACATTGTTTCTAAACTTCCTAGAAATTTGTTGTTACCAAAACTGACTAAATCGTCTTTTAAATTGATAATGTTTTTTCTTAAAACACTAGACCCGAAAGCACTTCTAATTTCTGATCCATTATTTAAAGACCATTTTTTAACAATGTTTCCAGAAAAACCAAGATCTATAGATGGATTGTATTTAGATGTATTGATGCCTAAATGAGAACCAAAATTGATGAAAACATTTTTCTTTTTAAGGTTGATAAAATCTGGATAATAAAAATGATTCAACTCGATTCCTGCAAAAATAAATTCCCCATTTTTTAAGGTCATTTCATTTCCGTTTCTATCTTTATAATTAACATTCACTTGGTTTAAACCATAATATTTTCTACCAAAAGGATCTTCGCCACCAGCAATATTACTGTGAAACCATTCTAGAAATTCATCACCTGTAAAAATAGAAAAAGGATATTTTCCTTTGGTAACTAAATAGGAGCGAAGTGTAATTGCTAGTTCATTATTTTTATTGATTTTTGTATTGTAATCAATCCTTAAATTTTTAAAAACAGCATCTATAACTATGCTTTCGTAATCGGCAGGTGTTGTTTCTTGATCAACATAAAAATGCCTATCATACCAAATTATATTGCTCATTTCTTTTCTTGTGGCGTTGTCTTTTGGTAGGTACATTTCTACAAAAGGATGAAACGTATTTGCACTTGCGTAAGAAATATTTAATGTTGATTTGTCTGTTGGTCTAACTTTAAAATTCTGATTTATTCTAGAAGAAAACATACCAAAATGATGAATTGGTAATAAGCTAGGTTTGTCTATTCCGTTTTTTAAAGGAATAGAATCTTTCTTTTGTCCGAAAACAAAAATAGGTACAGATATTAATAAAAAAAACAAGTTCTTTTTTATCATTTTGTAAAAGTAGACTAAAGTTTACAAAGAAAAAAAGCAACCTAAACTAGGTTGCTTTTTTTTGTATTTATAGTAAAATTCTAAGTTGATTAGAATTGTTAATTATGCATTTAAAGGTTTACCATCCCAAGCAGCTTTTGCAGCTTCTTTTACTGCTTCTGAATAAGTTGGGTGACCATGGCAAATTCTTGCTAAATCTTCTGCGGATGCTCTGTATTCCATAGCAACTGCAGCTTCCATAATTAAATCGGCAACACGCGCACCAACCATATGAACGCCTAAAATTTCATCGGTATTTTTATCTGCTAAAACTTTTACAAAACCATCAATATCTCCACTTGCACGAGATCTACCTAAAGCTCTCATAGAAAATTTACCAGATTTGTAATCTACTTTTGCATCTTTTAATTCTTGTTCTGTTTTACCAACAGCTGCAACTTCTGGCCAAGTGTACACAATACCTGGTATTAAGTTGTAATCTATATGTGGTTTTTCTCCAGCTAAATATTCTGCAACAACAACACCTTCTTCTTCTGCTTTGTGCGCCAACATTGCTCCTTTAACAACATCACCAATTGCATAAATATTAGAAACATTAGTTTGTAAATGATCGTTTACAGAAACTTGCCCGCGTTCGTTAACTTCTACACCTACTTTTTCTAAGCCTAAACCTTCTGTATACGCTTTTCTACCAACAGCAACTAAACAGTAATCTCCTTTAAAAGTAACTTCTTCTCCTTTTTTGTTGTTTGCTTTTACAATAACTTCATCACCATTTCTTTCAACAGAAGTAACACCAGTACTTACATTAAATTTAATACCTTGTTTCTTTAAAACTTTGGTAAGTTCTTTAGAAACATCAGCATCCATAGTTGGTGTAATTTTAGGAGCATATTCTACTACAGTAACTTCTGCGCCTAAACGTTTGTATACAGACCCTAACTCTAACCCAATAACACCACCACCAATTACAATTAAATGTTTTGGTACTTCTTTTAATTTTAAAGCTTCTGTAGAAGTAATTACACGTTCTTTATCTAAAGAGATAAAAGGTAGTGTAGATGGTTTAGAACCTGTTGCTATAATAATATTAGTTCCCTCAATAATTTCTGATGAACCATCGTTTTTAGAAACTTTAACGTGAGTTGCATCTTCAAAAGAACCAAAACCTTCAAAAACGTCAATGTTGTTTTTGTCCATTAAGTATTTAATTCCGCCTGTTGTAGTTTCTACTACTTTGGCTTTTCTTTCTACCATTTTGCTAAAATCGAACGTTGGTTTTTCTACAGAAATTCCGTGTTCTTCAAAATGATTTACAGCATCGTAATAATGATGAGAAGAGTCTAACAGTGCTTTAGAAGGAATACATCCAACATTTAAACAAGTACCTCCTAAAGTTGAATATTTTTCAATAATTGCTACTTTTTTACCTAATTGAGATGCTCTAACTGCAGAAATGTATCCTCCAGGACCAGATCCAATTACAATAATATCGTATTTCATGATTGCGTTTTTTTGCGTATAATGTAACCTTTCGGTTTGTTTTCTATTGATTTTTGACAAAAATACGGATATTTTCACAGAATAAAGACGGAATTTAGTAGTTTTACTAATTAGAAAATCTTAAAATTTACACAATGAAAATTTTTAAAAAAATAGTACTATTAATACTTATTATTTTGTTGATTTCGCAATTTTTTGGTCCAGAAAAAAATGAAGGAGAGTTGTCTTCTGTAAATTCTTTTTTAGCAGAAACAAATCCGCCAGAAAATGTAAAAAAGATTTTAAAAGAAAGTTGTTACGATTGTCATTCTAACGTAACTGTTTATCCTTGGTATAGTAAAATTACACCTGTAAATTATTGGTTAGATGATCATATAAAAGATGGTAAAAAACATTTAAATTTTTCTGAATGGAGTAATTATTCTTTAAAAAAGAAAGAACACAAAATGGATGAATTGTATGAGGAAGTAGAGGAAGGTAAAATGCCTTTAGATTCTTATACTTGGGTACATACAGAAGCAAATTTATCGGAAGAACAAATAGAAGCTGTGGTTGCTTGGGGTAAAAAAGTACAAGCAGATTATAAGCAACAACTTAATGCTGAATAATTGAACAGCGAACACATTTTAATAATTGGTTATGTTTGGGTAGAACCAAATTCTTCTGCAGCAGGCAGTAGAATGTTGCAATTAATAGAGCTTTTTTTACAAAAGGGATATTTAATAACATTTGCTTCTCCTGCTCAAAAAAGTGAAAAAGCTGCTAGTTTAGCCTCTTTAGGAATTAATGAGGTTGCAATTGAATTAAATAATATTTCTTTTGATGATTTTATAAAAGAATTACAGCCAACAATGGTATTGTTCGATCGTTTTATGATGGAAGAGCAATTTGGTTGGCGTGTGGCAGAAAATTGCCCAAATGCTTTACGAATTCTAGATACAGAAGATTTACATTTTTTAAGAAAAACGCGTCATCAACAATTAAAAAAAGGAGAGAACTTTACTAACGAAGCTTTGTTAAAATCTGATGATGCAAAAAGAGAAATTGCCTCTATTTTACGTTGTGATTTATCATTGATAATTTCTACTTACGAAATGGATTTGCTAAAATCTGTTTTTAAAATTGATGAAAAAATTCTTTCTTATCTGCCATTTTTATTAGATAAAATTGATGAAGATCAAATAGAGATTTTAAAACCTTTTGAAGAAAGAAATCATTTTGTGTTTATTGGTAATTTTTTTCATAAACCTAATGTAGATGCAGTTTTAACTCTAAAAACACAGATTTGGTCAAAAATTAAAAAGCAATTACCTAAGGCAGAACTATATGTTTACGGAGCTTATGCAAATCAGCAAATAAATCAATTACATAATAAAAAAGAAGGTTTTATTATTAAAGGTTTTGCAAGTGATGCTAAAGAGGTTGTAAAAAATGCACGTGTTGTTTTAGCTCCTTTGCGCTTTGGCGCAGGAATAAAAGGTAAGTTAACCGAAGCTATGATTTGCGGAACGCCAAGTATAACTACCAATATTGGTGCAGAAGGAATGCACAATAATTTACCTTGGAATGGTTTTGTAGAAACTGATTTTACTAAATTTTCAGAAAAAGCAATTCAGTTATATTCTGATAAATCTCTTTGGGAAGAATCTCAGAAAAACGGATTTAAAATTATCAATCAGATTTATGATAAAAAGCAAAACGGAGAGGTTTTTATCAATCAGATAAAAGAGATTAAAGGTAATTTATCATATCATAGAAATCAAAATTTTTTAGGAAGTCTGTTGCAACACCAAACTTTACAAGCTACAAAGTTTATGAGTAAATGGATAGAGGAAAAGAACAAACATTAATATTTATAATTTAAATTTACCCTCAATATTCTTTGTCTTAATATTTTATCAAAAATCAAATAAAAAGATATTTTTCAAAAACTATTTTAAAAAAATAATAAACCTCAATTAAAATGAAAAAAACAAGTTACCTTATAATCTTAATCATGATTACTGTAACAATGAGTGTAAATGCTAACAAGATAGCTGTTACAGGTAATATTAATCAATTAGATTCTGGGAAGTTTACTTTAATTGAAAGGTTAAAATCTTTAAAAGATCATATTAAAGGTGATGTAGTTTTAACAAACCCTGATTTTTTAGCAATTAAAACAGAGGTTGAAAAAGATGCTGATTTTTTTAAAACTGATTATGATGTAATGAGTTTGGCTTTTGAAGTTGTTGCACTTTATGAAAATTTAAATGGAGGTTTATTTACCAGAGGAACAACTACTTTTGGTGGTTATAATAGATCGGCAGCAAATAAAAAGTTCGAAAATTTAATTTTAGAAATTATGCAATCTATATTAACTCATTCTTACACTGAGCATAATATAGAATCATATCCAAATTTATTTAAAAACTATTTATTTAAAACTTCTTCATATTTTCCAGGGGCAGTTTCTCCTCCTGAAAATAGTAAAATATCTTATAAAGTAGATGTAAATGCAACTCATTTAAAACAAGCAGGAACACAAGATAATTATTATCTTAAAGATGCTAGAAGGCCTACTGGTTGTTATTTAGCGCCAGGAAGTATTGTTAAAATAAAGGTGCCAAGTAAGTTGGTTGGTGTAGGAGCAAGTATTTTGGTGGGAGCGCATACGTGGGATTTTTCTAAAAAACGAACAGTTAAGAGAATGGATAAAGTTACAAAACTTTATCTTATAGAAGATGGTGTTGTAACTATTGCAAACCCTTTGGGTGGAGGTATATATGTTAATATTCCTTTAGGATTAGATTTGGGTAAAATACAAGTAACTATAGAAAATGCTGTAAAATCTCCTTATTACGCAAATACCTCTATTAAATCAACAACATTAAAAGAATGGCAGAATACAGAGAGAAAATATCCTGCTCCATGGGCAGATTTTGAAACTGAACGTTATATGATGCAAGTGCCTACTTCATGGATTTATGCATGGGACGATCCTTCAAAAACATTACAAGATTGGGATGATGCAATGGATGCAATATCAACAATTCATGGGAGAGCTTTGGTTAGATCAAAAACACCGATGTATCAGCAGGTAGATTTATTGTTTAGAGCTAATGTTTTTGCACCAGGTTATCCAATGGTTAATCATGCATATAATCCATATAACACACATACTTCTGGTAACTTTATTGATCATGTTTTTTTGGCGGGTCCAACATCTTATGTAAATAATATTGATGTTGTTTACCATGAAATGGGACATGGAGAAAGGATTCCTAAATTTAGAGGAGAAATGGAGTCTTATGTAAATCTTTTATGGGTAGCGGTACAAAATAGAGCTTTTAAAATGAACTTAAATGAGGCTCTTGCTAGTTCTAGAAATTATAAATATGGTCACTCTATTGATGAAGCAGCAATAAGTTGGATGATAACAGAAAACTTTAGAAAGGGTATTAAAATGAGTTCAAAAACCGGTAACTCTCAGCATGAATTTGGTTATCAATACAGAGGTCATGCTAAATATGTTGATATTGTTAGATTATTCGATTGGGAGCCTATTATAAATTTTTATCTTTCAGTTTCTGATGATTACGAAACAAAAGGAATTGAATATCCTAGAAACAATGACCCTACAGATAGTAGAATATTAAGAATGTCTATTGCTTCTGGATATGATTTAAGACCTTTAATACATTTTTGGGGAATTCATCCTATTGATGCATCTGTATTAGACGCTTCTATTAAAGATGCCAATCTAACTAAATCTACTGCTATTTATGATGTTTTACAACATTATAAAACCTTAGTGCCAAAAAATAACGAAAAATTTAAAGCTTTTGCTTTAAGTGATTTTACTCTTGCTGAAATAAAAAAAGCATCTTACAAAAAAGTACCAAAATCATACGGACCTGCTTTTTTTAAGGCTTGGTGGGATATATATGACTCTGAAGATGCAAATGAAGCAATCCGTTTTATAGATTCTCTTATTAATTTATATTTTCCTGATGGAAGACCAGAAGATAAAAGTATTTCTTGCAGTAATGTAATTGGTAAAGATGTAGATGCAAAATGGTCTGTTAAAGGAGATGAGGAATTTATTATACTAGATTTAGGAGAGTTGTATGATGTATGTAAGATGGAAATAGAATTTTATAAAAACTTAAATTTAGATTATTCTTTTGATGTGCAAGTTTCTAGAGATAATATTACATACGCACCTGTTTTTAATAAAATTACAAAAACAAAAACTAATAGTTTTAATTTATCTAGAAAAGCACGTTATATTAAAATTGTTGGATACGGAAACTCTACGGCAGAATTTAAATCGATAGAAAAAATTCTATTATACGGAGAGTTAGTAAGCATTAAACGAAATCTATGATAGACTCAGGAACAGGATTAACAATATTAGGAAGTGCTATTGGAGGAGCCAAGGTTTTAGAAAAAATTTTAGGTCCGACAGCAGATTATGTTGGAAATCAAATTAAAGAATGGACAGAAAAAAAAGTAAATAATACATCTAATATTTTTCACAATGCAGAAAAGAAATTAGGAACAGAAATTGATAAACCAGGTAGGGTTCCGCCAAAAGTCCTTAAAGGTATTCTTGAAGAGGGGTCTTGGTGTGAAGAAGAGTTGCAAGTTGAGTATTTTGGTGGAGTTCTAGCTTCTTCTAGAAGTGGAATATCTAGAGATGATAGAGGGGCGTATTTTGTTTCTCTAGTAACACGTTTGTCGGCTTATCAATTAAGAACACATTATCTAATTTATACAGCAATTAAAAATCATTTTGATGGTCAAGATTTAAACATTGGAGAGAGTGTAGATCGGAGAAAAATGGAGATTTTTATTCCCTACTCGGTCTATTTGAAAGGAATGGATTTTACAAATGAGGAAATTGGAAATTTTCATACACTAATGACTCATTCTATTTGGGGTTTAAATAAGGAAGAGCTAGTCGAAAACTTTTCATATGGTCCGAGTGAATATCTGAAAAAAAAATTTAGTGGCGCAGAGGAATCTGGAATAATAATTCAACCCTCTAATTTAGGGGTTGAATTATTTATGTGGGCTTTTGGTTATGGACAAAAAAGTAATAAGAAATTCTTTGCAACTACAACAGAATTTAAGACTGACAAAAAAATTATAATTGAGAAAACAATGAAAACCAAATAACGCTTGCTAACATCATATATAATTTGTTGCAAGCAGCCTACTTACAAAAAGTATAGCGGATTTTCTTGCTTCTTGTTTTATTTACATCAGAGTTATACCAGCGTTAATATATGGTTCTAGTATTGGGTCATTTGTGTCTAAATCTGTAATAGCGATATCAATTTCTTTTAAACTACAAACATCATAATTAAGTCTAAGATTCAATTTATTTGAAGTAGATAAATAAACATTTTTTTCAGAAGAGCTAATCATTTGTCTTTTAACCAACGCAACCTCATAGCTTTCTCCTGTAATACCTTGTTCTAAGCTAAAACCACTTACTCCTATAAAACAAAGATTAGCAGAAATGTTTGCTAAAAACTGAATTACATCTATACCTGTAGTAACCATGGCGTTTCTTTGTATTTTACCTCCAATAAAAATGGTTTCTATAGTTGGGTGTTCTGCAAGTTGCATTGCAATAGGTAAACTGTATGTGTAAATAGTTGCTTTTAAGTTTTTTGGAAATAATTTTGCTAGCATTAGGTTGGTAGTACCACCGCTCATAATTATTACCATTCCGTCTTTTACTAAAGTAATCGCTTTTCTGGCTATAGCAACTTTTTCCTCTCTTTTATAGATTACATCTTCATTATAATGATAAAGTTTTTGCATTGTAGATATTGCGCCACCGTGTATTTTGGTTAGCAAACCTTTTTTGTCTAATTCTTTTATATCTCTTCTAATTGTGTCTTCAGAAACATTAAGTTTTTCAGCTAAAAAACTAGAGCTAACTTGTCTGTTAATACTTACCTCATCTACAACTTTTTGTAATCTATCTTTTTTTCTCATTTAAGTTCATTTTTTCAAAAATAAGATTTTATTAAGGATTTATGCAAATAACTTTTTAGTTAAGAATGATATATTGCGGTTTTTGTTGTGTTTTTTTTAATAAAAACGCAAATTTTTGTTTTAATTTTTTTATTTTCTTTTAGTTTTTAAGTGATAAATAATGGATTTGTGAAAATTTTTAATAAAATATTTTTATGTTTTTGCATTTTTTGTGCTCTTTATATGGTTTAAAAATGCAATTAATTGTCAATTATTTGCATGTTTATGAATTTTATACTACATTTACCATGGCTTATATTAAGTTAGATTTATATTACACTATTGTTAATGCAACGTAGTTATAATTTCTACTTGTTATAAATTAAATGTTTAAGTGATGTGTTTACAAAGTTTAATAATGAGTGTTCAAATTATATGTAATTAAATAACAATTAAATCCCCCAGCAGTATGTTTGTGTATTGTTTTTGGTTGTTTTTTTAATTTGAGTTTTTGATAGGAAGTGACAGGAGTAGTCCGTTTCACTTCCTATCTTTAATTAATGACCTTCGTAAAAAAAATACTTGCAAAAATTAAGTGTTTAAAAAATGAATTCAACAATAATTCTATTAATTATAGCTTCTTATTTTGGAGTATTAATGTTAATTTCTCATTTTGTTTCAAAAAATACAAGTGATGATTCTTTTTATACAGGAGATAGAAAATCTCCTTGGCAAGTTGTTGCCTTTGGTATGATTGGAGCTGTAATGTCTGGTGTTACATTTGTGTCTATACCAGGTATGGTTAGCAATAATTACTTTTATTATTTGCAGTTTGTTTTTGGTAATGTTGTAGGTTATGTTTTTATAACTTTTGTTTTAATACCTATTTATTATAATTTAAAATTAGTGTCAATTTATAGTTATTTAGAAACAAGATTTGGCTCTATAACATACAAAACAGGTTCTTTATTCTTTTTAATATCTCAGTCTTTTGGTGCGGCTTTAAGATTATTACTTGCAGCAAAGATTTTACAATATGCCGTTTTTGATGCATTTAATATCCCTTTTTACTTAACCGTAATTATAATATTGATTTTAATATGGTTGTACACAAACAAATCTGGAATTAAAACAATTGTTTGGACGGATACTTTGCAAACCACTTTTTTATTGATGGCCGCAATTGTATCAATATTTGTAATAAAAAACTCTTTAGATTTAAGTTTTTCAGAAACACTAACATCAGTAACAGAACATAAGTATTTTAAGGTTTTTAATTGGGATTTTAATTCAGGAAGTAATTTTTTTAAACAATTTATTTCAGGAGTTTTAATTGCAGTTGCTATGGTTGGTTTAGATCAAAACATGATGCAAAAAACATTAACTTGTAAAAACAAAAAAGAAGCTCAGCGTAATATTTTAACATTCAGTTTATTTTTGGCTTTAGCTCAATTTCTTTTTTTAGGTTTAGGAGTAATGTTATATCTGTATGCAGAAAAATTTGGAATACAATTAGAAATAGAAAATGGTAAGTTTATAAATACAGATAATTTATTTCCAATGTTATCTCTAAATAATTTTGGAATAGTAGCTGCAATAAGTTTTATTTTAGGAATTACTGCTGCTTCATTTTCTAGTGTAGATTCATCTTTAACAGCATTAACAACATCGTTTACACATGATTTTTTAGACATTAATCATAAGAATTCAAAAGAAAAAAAACGACTTAAAAACTATGTTTTGCTAGGGTTTTCTTTGGTAATATTTATTATTATAATGCTGTTTTCTGCAAGTAAAGGAGATGTAATAACAACAATTTTTAAAGTAGCAGGTTATACTTATGGCCCTTTGTTGGGGCTGTATATGCTAGGTATTTTTACAGAAATAAAAATAAAAGACACAGTTGTACCTTACATATGTGTTTTAATGCCATTATTAACCTATTATATAAATTATATAGTAAAAGACAAGTTTTCATTTGATTTAGGTTTTATGAATATTTTACTTAATGCTTGTCTAACAATAGTGTGTTTAATCTTTATACGAAAAAAGAATGATTAACAAATTAATAACAGAGCAATCGTCTGATTACAACAACTTAGAGCAAATGAGTACTACTGAGTTGCTTACAAATATGAATAATGAGGATAAAACAGTTCCTTTAGCAATAGAAAAAGTCATACCTTCTATAAATAAATTGGTAGATGTTATTCATGAAAAAATGAGTAACGGTGGACGTCTTTTTTATATTGGAGCAGGAACAAGTGGGCGTTTAGGTGTGCTTGATGCTTCTGAGTGTCCGCCAACTTATGGAGTTTCTGATGATTGGATTATCGGAATTATTGCAGGAGGAGATATCGCTCTTAGAAAAGCAGTAGAAAATGCAGAAGATGATGCCGATTTAGCTTGGCAAAATTTACAAGAATATGCTATTTCAGATAAAGATGTTTTATTGGGTATTGCAGCTTCTGGTACAACACCTTATGTAATAGGTGGTTTACAAAAAGCCAAAGAACAAAATATAATTACAGGTTGCATAACTTGTAACCAAAATTCTCCACTTGCTTTAGAGGCAGATTACCCAATAGAATTAGTAGTTGGGCCAGAGTTTGTTACTGGTAGTACAAGAATGAAAGCTGGTACTGCGCAAAAGTTAGCATTAAACATGATTTCTACAACTGTAATGATAAAGTTGGGTAGAGTAAAAGGGAATAAAATGGTAGATATGAAACTTTCTAATAAAAAGCTAGTATCTAGAGGTGTAAAAATGATAATGGACGAACTTACTGTAGAAGAATCTTTTGCAAAGAGGCTGTTAAAAAAACACAAAAGTGTAAGAAAATCTTTAGAAGCCTATAAGAAAGAAATAAAAGAGTTAAACCTGTAAAATGGAAATACAAGGAAGGCTAAAAGCATTAGATGTTCTTAGAGGAATTACAATTGCTGCTATGATTTTGGTGAACACACCAGGTAGTTGGTCTTATGTTTATTGGCCTTTATTGCATGCTAAATGGCATGGTTTTACACCAACAGATGCAGTTTTTCCTTTTTTCTTATTTATTGTAGGTGTTTCTATTCATTTTTCTTTTAAAAAAAATAAAGAAAAAGAAAATCAAAAAGTATTAATAAAGATTGTTAAAAGAACGGTAGTTATTTTCTCTTTAGGATTTTTTTTAAACCTTTTTCCAAAATTTAATTTCGAAACTGTTCGGTATTTTGGTGTATTGCAAAGAATAGCAATAGCTTATGGTATTGGTGCTGTTTTGTGTCTTTTTTTTGATAAAAGAAAACTGATTTACAGTACATTATTTATTTTAATTGCCTATTGGGGAATTTTGTATTTTACTGTTTCAGATAACCCTTTTGCACCTAAAACAAACATAGTAGGTAAAATAGATTTGTATTTATTTGGCGCAAATCATGTTTGGAAAGGTCTAGGTTTTCCTTTTGATCCAGAAGGATTATTATCAACAATACCATCAATAGCAACAGTGTTAATTGGCTTTTTAACAGGCGGTTTTTTAAGTAAACCAATAGAAAACGGTATCAAAATAAAGACACTTTTAAGTTATGGAGTGGGTCTTGTTGCATTAGGTTTTATTTGGGGATTTGTATTTCCTATAAATAAATCTCTTTGGACAAGTACTTTTGTTTGTTATGCCGCAGGTTGGGCAATGTTAATGTTGGCCTTTTTAATATGGATTATAGATGTTAAAAAATATACTAAATGGTCTCAACCATTTATCCATTTTGGTACAAATCCGTTATTTATTTTTGTTTTTTCTGGTTTGTATGTAAAAACAATGATTTATTTGGTGAAAATCACAAATTCAGAAGGAGAAATAACAAGTGGATTAAAATACATCTATCAAAATATATTTGTTCCAATTGCAGGTAATATGAATGGTTCTTTGTTATTTGCAATTGCCCATATTCTCTTTTTTTGGAGTTTGGTTTATGTGCTATTTAGAAATAAAATATTTATAAAAATTTAATTTTTTAAAAATGAAAAAAATAACATCAGTAATAGTTATTCTGCTTACAATTTTAATTAGTTGTAATAAAAAAGAGATGCCAAAAAAGACATCAGAAAATACTGATCAAAAAAAATGGGTAGATAGTATTTATAATAGCATGACACTTAAAGAAAAAGTAGGTCAGTTATTTATGATTGCTGCGTACTCAAATAAAGATAAAAAACATACAGATTCTATTCAGAAAATAATAAAAGAATATGGTGTTGGCGGATTGGTGTTTTTTCAAGGAGGTCCTGTAAGGCAAGCAAAACAAACAAATTTATATCAATCTGTATCTAAAGTACCTTTATTTATTGCAATGGATGCAGAATGGGGCTTAAATATGCGATTAGATAGTACTACTAGATTTCCTTATAATATGACGCTTGGTGCTTTATCAAATAATAGTTTGGTAAAAAAAGTAGGAGAAAAAATAGGCGAACACAGTAATCGTTTAGGAGTTCATATCAATTTTGCACCTGTTGTAGATATCAACACAAATTCTAAAAATCCAATTATAGGTGTGCGTTCTTTTGCAGAAGATAAATACAATGTAGCAGCTAAAGCATTGGCTTTTACAGAAGGTATGCAAAGTAAAAATGTGTTGGCAAGTGCAAAACATTTTCCTGGTCATGGAGACACTGATAAAGACTCTCATAAAACACTGCCAACAGTTTCTCTTTCAAAAGAAAGAATAGATTCGGTAGAAATGTATCCATACAAGCAATTGTTTAAAAATAATATGGCAGGTGTAATGGTAGCGCATTTAAATGTACCAAGTTTAGAGAAAGAAGAAGGTGTGCCGTCATCTCTATCAAATCATATTGTTACAGATGTTTTAAAAGGGCAATTGGGTTTTAAAGGGCTTGTTTTTACAGATGCTTTAAACATGAAAGGAGCTGCTAATTATAAAGAAAAAGGAGAAATAGATTTGGTTGCTTTTAAGGCTGGAAATGATATTTTATTGATGGGCGAAAATGTTTCTAAAGGGATTAATAAAATTATAGAGGCTTTTAATAAAAAAGAAATAACAGAAGAACGTTTAGCACATTCAGTAAAAAAGATTCTTGCAGCAAAATTTAAAGTTCATTTAAATAATTATAAACCAATAGAAATATCAAATCTTATTAACGATTTAAATGATAATGAAAGTAAATCTTTAAATGAAGAGGTTTTTACCAATGCGATTACTGCATTAAAAAATGAAAATGATTTTCTTCCAATTAAAAATGAAGAAGACAAAAAAATAGCAATTGTAACTTTGGGTGATGGAGATTCATCGTCTTTTTTAAAAACATTAAAATCAGAGATAAAAGTTGATGAGTTTTCTAACTTAAAAGAAGTTCATAAACTTAACAATTATGATAAAATTATCATTAGTTATCATCGTTTAAATAGTAGAATCACTGCTAAAATTTCTACGGATGATAAAATAAAAATAGAAGAAATAGCAAAAAATAATAAAGTTGTTTTAGATGTCTTTGCAAGTCAATATACTCTAGAAAATTTATCATTTAAAAATATTGAAGCCGTTATTATCTCTTATGAAAACTCAGAAATAGCTCAAAAAATTTCTGCCGAAATTATTACAGGTAATAAAAACTCTAAAGGAAAACTATCAGCTTCTATTAACGATGAATTTAAGTCTGGTTCTGGAATTGAAATATTAAAATAATAAGGTTAAAAAAATCCTCATGAAAAAAAGTATAATACTATTATTTTCTATCGTTTTAATTTGTTGTAGTTCTAAAAAAAATAAAGAGAACTTAGTAAATCCTAACTTGTTAGAAAATAAAACTGAACCCAAAATTATTGTAGCAGCTAATCAAACAGAAAAATATTTACCAATGCTAAAAGGTAAAAATGTTGGTGTTGTTGCAAACCAAACAAGTGTTATTTTTAAAGAAAAAGAGAATGTTCATTTAGTAGATTCTTTGTTGAGTTTAAATATAAATGTTACCAAAGTTTTTGCACCAGAACATGGTTTTAGAGGAAAAGCAGATGCAGGAGAACATATTGCAGATGGTATAGATAAAACAACAGGTTTGCCAATTATTTCGTTATATGGTAGCAATAGAAAGCCGTCTCATAATCATTTAAAAGGAATAGATGTAATGCTGTTCGATATTCAGGATGTTGGTGTACGTTTTTATACATATATTTCTACACTTCATTATGTGATGGAAGTTTGTGCAGAATTAAATATTCCGTTAATTGTTTTAGATAGACCAAATCCTAATGGACATTATGTTGATGGACCAATATTAGAAGAAGAAGTAAAAAGCTTTGTTGGTATGCATCCTGTACCAATTGTGTATGGAATGACAATTGGCGAATATGGTAAAATGATTAACGGAGAAAATTGGTTAGAAAATAATCTTAAATGTAATTTAACTGTTATTCCGTTAAAAAACTATACATATCAATCAGAATATGATTTACCTATAATACCATCGCCTAATTTACCGAACTCAAACTCAATTAATTTATATCCTAGTTTGTGTTTTTTTGAAGGAACTAATGTAAGTGCGGGTAGGGGAACAGAAACACAGTTTCAAATCTTTGGATCTCCTTTTATATCTAACAAATCATTCGATTTTAGTTTTACTCCTCAGCCTAATTTTGGTGCAAAACATCCAAAACATCAAGGTAAAATATGTTTTGGTAGAGATTTAAGAAATAACGAAAAATTGAGTGGTTTAAATTTAAATTGGTTAATAGAAGCTTATAGTTATACAGATAATAAAGCAACATTTTTTAATAACTTTTTTCCAAAATTGGCAGGAACAAAGCAATTACAAAATCAAATAGAACAAGGTTTGTCTTCTAAAGAAATAAAGGAAACTTGGCAAGAAGGATTGAGCAATTTTAAGAAAGTTAGAAGTAAATATACAATGTATTAATTAGTTCTTTTTATTGAAATAAATAATCTAAAACAACACTAAAAATTAATTTTTTATAAAAAATAAATAAGATGTTAAAGAGTAGTATTGATAAAGCCACAGGTTTTGAAAAAAGGTTTGAAAACATAGGTACTGTAGTATATGCAGATTCTACTTCTGCATCAAAATCTATAGCAGAAGAAATTGCAAGTTTAATAAAAGTAAAACAGTCTCAAAGACAGCCGTGTATTTTAGGATTGGCTACAGGTTCATCACCAAAAGGCTTGTATGCAGAATTAGTGCGTTTGCACAAAGAAGAAGGTTTAAGTTTTAAGAATGTAATTTCTTTTAATTTAGATGAATACTATCCAATGGAGCCAGATTCTGTAAATAGTTACGTTCGTTTTATGCAAGAACAATTGTTTAATCATGTAGATATTTTACCAGAAAACTGTTTTGTGCCAGACGGTACCTTACCAAAAGATAAGATTAGAGAATATTGTAGCGATTACGAAGCAAAAATAGAAGCTTTAGGAGGTATCGATTTACAGATTTTAGGAATTGGAGGAAACGGACATATTGGTTTTAATGAATCTGGATCATTACAAAATTCAAAAACAAGATTAGTAGCTTTAGATCATATTACAAGAGTTGCCGCAAGTGGAGATTTTTCTGGTTTAGAAAATACGCCAAGAACAGCAATAACATTAGGAGTAAAGAAAATAATGGAAGCCAAGAGAGTCATTTTAATGGCTTGGGGAGAAAGCAAATCTAATATTATAAAAGCCTCTGTAGAAGATACAGTTACAAGTCATGTACCCGCTTCTTATTTACAAGAACATGATAATGCAACGTTTGTTTTAGATCAAGCGGCAGCTTCTAAATTAACAAGAATCAATACGCCTTGGTTGGTAGAAAAAATTGTTTGG
>NZ_JAHDAU010000019.1 GCF_021991835.1 Polaribacter sargassicola | reverse complement strand
AACAGACCAAGAAAAATTATTGGATATAAAACACCTAAAGAAATGATGGACTTAGAACTAAAATTTGTAGCTTAGTAACATCAAAAAAACAATACGGTTTGTTGCGTTACAACATTGAATCCAAGCCGTGACTAAAAACAAAAAGTGAAGTTTCTAAAGAAAAATAGAACAAAAAATTGGATAATTAAGTTGTTTAAAATGACTGACCAAAATTTGGCAGAAAAGTATGAAATGGAATCTAAAATTCTATTCTGTATTAAACGAATTGAACAATTAACGGAACTTAAAGCAAAAACTTTTGACATTAATTATCAATCAATCTATAAAACGAAAAGCGGTTTTGAAAAAGCACTAAAATCTAATAAAGAATTGGTTTATTGCTTTGTCGATTTCGATTCTGAAAAAACCGAAACATATTTTTCAATCACAAATCAAATGTTGAATTTAAATGAAAAACCTGAAAAAGAAACAATTGACTTTTGCCTTCAAATAAGCACAAAATATTGCGAGAAAGATTCAATTATAGAATTTAATAGAGTTTTAATAAACGAATTAGATTTTGATTATGGATATACAACTCAATTAAACTCAAATTATGACTCTGGAACTGAAAGAAAAATAAAAAAAGGATTATTTTCAACTTCAGTCAATATTATAGAAAAAGACCATATTTGGACTTCAAATAAAATCAATATTTTAAACGGAACATTAAAGAATTTATATCCAATAAACTATTTGAACAAATCACATTTATCGAACTCAGAACAAAAGAAAATTATATCGGAATTTGGAAATTTAAGTGAAGTCAATAATAGGATTTACAAATGGAATTTAACGGATTTAGAGATAAAGAAACTAAAAAAAACAAAACGAACTGAATTAAAATTAGTTGAATAAAAATAAAAGCCAGTTGCCAACACCGTGTATAATTAATTGCTAGGTTATAGCCTACTTACGAAAATCCTTGCGGATTTTCTATTCGGTTTTTATTTGCTAACTTTAGTGCTTAAACCACGCAACTAACCATACACAAACACGTTGTAGCCAATTTGAGAAAAATGACAATCCGAGAGATATTAAATACAAATGAACACAGACCTTGGAAAATGCCAACTGAAAATTGGAAATTTTATCAAGAGTGGAATAATGCTATATTTCTTCATTGGCAAGTGGAATTAAACGAACTGAAAAAGTTTGTACCGAAAGAATTAGAAATTGACCTTTTTGATGGAAAACCCTGGATTTCAGTTGTTGCTTTTACAATGGAAAAGATAAGACCGAAAAACCTACCTTCCTTTCCACCTATTTCGGATTTTGACGAAATTAATATCCGAACTTATGTGAAATCAAATAACAAAACTGGAGTATATTTTTTGAGCATTGAAGGCGGAAAAAGTTTGTCTTGTAAAGTTGCGAAAGGAATATCTGAACTTCCATATAGATTTACAAAAATAAAACGGACTAAAAACCAATACGAATCAAATAATTCGGAATTTAATGACAAATTAAATATTCAGTTTGAGATTGGAAAAGAAATTACGGAGAAAACGGAATTGGACAAATGGTTGACTGAAAGATACGCTCTTTTTCAAGACACAGAAAAGTCGATTAACGAATTTGAAATTCATCATTTGGAATGGCCAATTAACGAAATTAACTTGAAAAATTTAGAATTTAATTACCCAAAATTTGACAGATTGATTAAAAACAAGCCTAGCAATATCCAATACTCAAAAGGAGTAAAAGTTATTGCTTGGGGAAAGAATAAAAAAGAAAAAACTGGCTACAACACCGTGTATAATTAATTGCTTTTTAAGTGCTTACTTATGAAAATTCCTGCGGAATTTTCTCGGGTTCGTAAAAGTTTGCTAAATTAGTTGCTTAACCACGCAACTAACCATACACAAACACGTTGTATTAAATACAAAAGAATATAGGGTCTATTCAATAACTTAACGCAACAAATCTAAAATTATAGATTTGTAAAATGGAAGTAAAAAAACATAGACGATTAACCCTTAAAGAAAGAGTCATTATTCAGACCCTTTTAAAAGAAAAAAAG
>NZ_JAHDAU010000199.1 GCF_021991835.1 Polaribacter sargassicola | reverse complement strand
GGCGCGCCCGATACCGCATTCCGTGGCGACGCCGAAGCGCGCGACGACGGCGGATGCCGCGGCGATGCGCCGTCGCGCACCCTCGGCGCCGTCCTCGCGGTGCACGAGTCCGAGGTAGAGCTCGGAGGTCGGGGCGAGGCCGGCGAGCGGGGCGAAGTAGGCCTCGTCGTCGCGGTCGATCGGCACGGGCAGGTGCAGCCAGGTGAGGTCTCGAGCAGATCCCGTGATCGCGGCGTTCGCGAACCGGACGAGGGTCGCCGTATCGGCGGGCTCTACGAAGTGCTTCTCCA
>NZ_JAHDAU010000198.1 GCF_021991835.1 Polaribacter sargassicola | reverse complement strand
ACGAACAGGGCAAAATAGGCCGCAGTTATGACGCCAAGAAAAAGAAAGCCGTCACGGCGGTACAGCTTACCGATGATGGCAAGGTGAAACGAATGTACGCTAAGCGTATCGATGACTTTTCAGCAAAATCCCTGCAATATATTTTCGTAAACCACATTAGTAGGGAAGCACAGGTGACAACCGATTTATGGCGGGGTTACAGGCCAATTGCCAAAGCTTACAACATTACACAGATTGAAAGCAACAAAGGGCTTAATTTCAAAGCTGTACATACCATGATACACCAAATTA
>NZ_JAHDAU010000197.1 GCF_021991835.1 Polaribacter sargassicola | reverse complement strand
TATGACAAATCCTTTTTATGAGAATATTATGGTACGCCATGATATGCAAACTCTGGCCTTTTATAATGTTGAAAATCTATTTGACTTAAAAAGTAATAAGTACACTAATGACCGTGAATTTATTTCAAGTTCGGTTAAAAACTGGACCCCAAAGCGCTATGAAAACAAACTGAGAAAGTTAGGGTTTTGCATGGCAAATATTGGTCGAAGAGAAACAGGTAAACACCCTGCCTTAATTGGTTTGGCTGAAGTAGAAAATAAAACGGTTTTAAACGATTTATTAGAGTCCAAG
>NZ_JAHDAU010000196.1 GCF_021991835.1 Polaribacter sargassicola | reverse complement strand
GATTCACTTTCCATTTTGCAAGTATGTTCCCAGCCGCAAGCAGATGCAAGTAGCATCCGGAATCGATCCGCGAGACTTGCCTTCCAGCATGAGACAGCACGTGGTTCGTGCCGTCTCATGCTGGAACAGAAGTCTCGGCAGGAGAACGGGCGGGCTGCAGGCGGATGCTGGGCCGCACAGAGGCCCACGTAGACTGGAGCAGTCCATATTCCCCGATCAGAAGGAATCCTCCGTGCTTCGCACACACACGGCAGGCTCGCTGCGAGCCGAGCACATCGGTCAGACCGTCACC
>NZ_JAHDAU010000195.1 GCF_021991835.1 Polaribacter sargassicola | reverse complement strand
GATCAATCCGCGGTCCGCGCAGCTGTACGCGCCGGATCAGGGTGCCGCGATGGCGCTGATCTTCACGCTGATGGTGTTCGCGATCGGCTACGGCCTGCAGGGGCTGCTGGCGCGGCGGGCGATCGGGCGGGCCCGCAAGGCCGTCGCCGCTCCTGACCTGACGTCGCTGTCCGCGGCACCGGGTGGCGGTGGGGCGGACGCGTCCGCGACCGCCACGATCGCCGTGGCGAAGCACCGCACGCGCGCCCCGGGCCGCTGAGACGCGTCCGCTGCGGTTCAGGGCTCTCGATCC
>NZ_JAHDAU010000194.1 GCF_021991835.1 Polaribacter sargassicola | reverse complement strand
AGATGGTATGGTTTCGGGTGCTGTACATACCACAGCACACACCCTAAGACCAGCACTACAATTCATCAAAACAAAACCTGGATGTAATATTGTATCATCTGTATTCTTTATGTGTTTGGAAGACCGCGTATCTATTTTTGGTGATTGCGCTATTAATCCAAACCCTAATGCAGAGCAGTTGGCAGAAATAGCTGTTTCGTCTGCACAAACCGCTCAAAATTTTGGTGTTGAACCTAAAGTAGCCTTGCTATCTTATTCCTCTGGAAGTTCAGGAAAAGGCGAGGAAGTTGAT
>NZ_JAHDAU010000193.1 GCF_021991835.1 Polaribacter sargassicola | reverse complement strand
ACAGCGTGCCGATGCCGAGCATGGCGGGCACGACGATGAGCATCGGGTCCAGGCCCGCGAGGGCGAAGCATCCCGCGACGATGGCGGCGAACAGCGCCTGCAGCAGCCCGGCGACGGCCGGGGCACCGTTCTCCCTGGTGCGGGACAGTGCATGCGGCAGCACGCGGGCGCGGCCGAGTGAGTACAGGTACCGCGTCGCCGAGTTGTGGAAGGCGAGCATCGCCGCGAACAGGCTCACCAGCAGCAGGATCGTCGCGATGACCGCCATCGGCTCGCCGAGGTACTTCGCGATCA
>NZ_JAHDAU010000192.1 GCF_021991835.1 Polaribacter sargassicola | reverse complement strand
CGACGACCTCATCCCGGCTCTGGACCACCTCGCCGTCGCTTTCGAGGCGAAGGCGGATGCCTGGAAGAGCGTCGTCAAGTCGGGCCGCACCCACCTGATGGACGCCACCCCGGTCACCCTCGGCCAGGAGTTCGGCGGCTACGCCCGCCAGATGCGCCTCGGCATCGAGCGCGTGCAGGCCGCCCTCCCCCGCGTCGCAGAGGTCCCGCTCGGCGGCACCGCCGTCGGCACCGGCATCAACACCCCGCTGGGCTTCCCGCAGAAGGTCATCGAGCTGCTCGCCGCCGAGACCGA
>NZ_JAHDAU010000191.1 GCF_021991835.1 Polaribacter sargassicola | reverse complement strand
ATGCGCACGACCGCGTCGAAGGTGACGGGCGCGTGGCCCTCGGGCGAGAACTCGCTCGGGGTCGCGGTGACCTTCACCGTCTTCGGCGTCGTGCCCTCATTGAGCTCGGTCAGGCCCTCGATCGAGATGATCTCGGTGCCGTCCAGGCCCAGCGACTCCCAGGACTCGCCCGCCGGGAACTGCAGCGGGACGACGCCCATGCCGATGAGGTTGGAGCGGTGGATGCGCTCGAAGCTCTCCGCGATGACCGCCTTGACGCCCAGCAGGTTGGTGCCCTTGGCCGCCCAGTCGCGC
>NZ_JAHDAU010000190.1 GCF_021991835.1 Polaribacter sargassicola | reverse complement strand
CGTCGGCGCCATCGACGACCCCGATGTCATCGCCGAGGCGAACCGCCGCCGGGGCATCCGCCGCTTCCTGCTGACCGCCACAGCGCTGGGCTCCCTGTTCAAGGCGAACGCGTCGATCTCGGGTGCCGAGGGCGGATGCCAGGCCGAGGTCGGATCGGCGTGCGCCATGGCCGCAGGCGGCCTGACCGCCGTGATGGGCGGCACGAACCGGCAGATCGAGAACGCCGCGGAGATCGCGATGGAGCACCACCTGGGCCTCACCTGCGACCCGATCGGCGGGCTCGTGCAGATCCC
>NZ_JAHDAU010000018.1 GCF_021991835.1 Polaribacter sargassicola | reverse complement strand
ACCCATCCTGGCTTGTTAAATAACTAAGTGATTCACGTGCATCTTGGCCAGCGAATCTGCAGCTCTCATACATGCGAATCACAGTACCGTTTTCAAAAGCGGGTTTCGCGAAAATTGATTACGATTTTTTTTATAATAAATTTTATAAAACAAATAATGCCCAATTAAATTGTTCTAAACACATATCAATATACATATCAAATTAAAATAATTAATAATTCGCATAAAGGTTTGGCTCTGATGCCACTGTTAGGTTTGTAATATTCATGAACGCAATCAAATTGCAAAAATATGCGGAAACGTGTAAAATCAGAGTTTTAAAATTTTACAAACCATATACCCGGATCACCCTTTATGCACAATTATTAATTAAACGAAAAGATAAAGAACGAGAATCATACCCTTGAAGATCCGAGCTTCCTCAGGTACAAGTTCACCTCCAATCCTTTTCGCGTTCAACTTGAATCCACCGGGTTTGGTTCCTTCCTTTGATCAACGTTAGCCACCCAAGTGTTTGGCCTCTAGAGGTGATCCACCAAGGAAGAAGAAGAATTCAAGAAGATGGGTATTTGGCAAAACCCTAGTTTTCTATCTCTCATAGAAAAGGAGCGTACTCTCCAACAATTGGAATAACGTATTATTGATATCTGATATGAGACTCCTCTTATAAAGATATCAGGTAACCCTATTTAATAAAATAAGGTATTATTTAATTAAACTCTTTTAATTAAATGGGCTCCCTAATCTTATTAGGGATAATTAATTAAACTCCTTTAACTAATTTTCCCTCCTAATTCTATTAGGAATAAATGAGAGTACTTATATTAAATTAATTCCTAAACTCTTTTAGAAATTAAAATAATAATAATAATAATAATAATAATAAGACTCCTCTTATTAATTTATATTTAATATTTCTAAAATATTAAATAATAAATATTAAGCTATTTAATTTATTCTATCACCATAGATTAAATTAAATATACTTAACATATTATTACGATTATGCCATTAACTTCTTAAATAATTATTCTTCCTTTTATGGTGTGACCCTTTAGGTTCTCCATATTAAACCGGTTGTGAATAAATCAATTAGAACAATTCTAATCTTATTTAAATAAATAAATTAAACTATTAATTTATTTAAATAAATAATATTTATTCTACAATAGGGATAAGCCTCCCTAGCGATCAACGACTTTCCAGATAATATAGATTTCAACATTAATCATAAAAGAACCTTTGAGTAAATAGTTACCGTACAATTCAATCCTTCCACCATACAATGTCCCAATTAAATATAAGACATGGAATTACTGTCAAGTCTTATTTTATTTAATTATATGTATTTCGACTCTTAAATGCACAACCCCAAATAATGTAAATTAGAAACTCCTTTCTAATTTCATTCTGCCTTGGCCAAGGACTACTGGGTTGTCATTTATCGAATCACATAGGACATTTCTCTTCTTTTACTAGAAGTGGTAGATTCTTTATTGATCATACATTATCTCCATGTACAACTTATTATACCCAAGCATACCCTTTGATATACCCTAAGGGTCTTAAGGAATAAGTCAAAGTATAACTCATCATACACAAGATACTATGATGATCTCAAGTCCAAGGATCACTTGTACTACTATCACTACAGGAATTCCTATTGACAGGCAAGTAAAACTCCATTAGGTATTCCTTAGCGAGCCACGTTCAGTGAACTTATTCTCTAATAAGCACCTACATACTTGCTTTAGTGTCTCCACACAAATGATCATGAGATCAATCATCCTCATCCAATGAGCAAGCAACGTATGTACCAATCTATCCGGATTCACTAATCCCCAATTTAGTAATCCAACGATTGGGAACTATTTTAGTTTTAAGCTTTCTAAGAATTTAGATCTCATTAGAATGATCATCATCATTATTCTAAAAGCATTGCTTAAAACTATGGGTTTATCACATATTATAAAACAGCATCATGTAGATAATTAAAAGCCTTTAATAAATTAATACTTTTTATTAATAAATGAATAAGATTGTTACAAAGTATATGCTTTATCATCAAACATGATTGGCTTGTGTGCATACTACTTTCATCTTACGTGAGAAGTCACTGAGTTTTATTCAATTATTGCCACAGTAATTGTTGCATAGTATCTCACGTTATTGATTCAATTATTGTCATAATATTTTATATTATTAAATTAATAATTGAGACGATAAAGTTGTTCATATTATTATTTGTATTATTGACAATGTCTAGAAAGTTATGCCGAGAAAAGGA
>NZ_JAHDAU010000189.1 GCF_021991835.1 Polaribacter sargassicola | reverse complement strand
GAACGAGCCGGCGCCGGGGTGGCGTCTCGTCGGGAACCAGGTGGTGACCACGACGAGCTTCACACCTCGATGATACAGGGCACCGACGCGTCACCCCGCGCATACGATGGAGGCATGGCGACTGTTCCGCGTGTGCTTCATCTGAACGACTGTGCGCTCGTGGGGCAGAATCTCGTCAGGGTCGCGCGCGAGCAGGGCCGCCCCTGGCGACTCCTCCCACCTCAGCTGACGTGGCCGCCGGTGAAGACCGGACGCTCACGGCCGACCAGAATCGCGTCGTACTCCACGATCGGTC
>NZ_JAHDAU010000188.1 GCF_021991835.1 Polaribacter sargassicola | reverse complement strand
ACGGTGCCCGGCCGGACGCCCTCGAGCCGGTCGGCGTCGACGAGCCGCTGTCCCCCCGGCGCATGCAGGGTGATGACGTCGGCGGCGCGGAACAGCTCGTCCAGGTCGACGGGCTCGGCCCCGGCCGCCCGGATCACGTCGGCGGGCAGGAAGGGGTCGGATGCCAGGATGCGGGGCCCGAAGCCGCTCAGGCGCTTCGCGACGCCCTGGCCGATGCGGCCGAACCCGACGATGCCGACGGTGGCGGCGCCGAGCTCGCGGCCGCGGCGCACGCTCCAGTCACCGGCGCGCACCCG
>NZ_JAHDAU010000187.1 GCF_021991835.1 Polaribacter sargassicola | reverse complement strand
CGCCGTGCTGCTGAACCTGCTCGCGGGGCGGCTCATGGTCGAAGGGGATCTGGCGGCGGCGGTGGAGGCCGGCGAGCAGGCGCTGCGGATCGGGCGCGAACACGGCTTCGACAACGTGATCTCGGTGGCGGCGAACCTCATCGCCAGCAGCCGGCTGCATCTCAGTGAGGTCGATCGGGGGCTGGAGCTGTACGAGCTGTCGTGGGAGCACGCCTGCGACACCGACGCGAAACTGCGCTACTGGGTCAACCATTCCGACTCGCTGAGCACGCTCGGGCGCTACCGTGAGGCGCTGA
>NZ_JAHDAU010000186.1 GCF_021991835.1 Polaribacter sargassicola | reverse complement strand
AGAACACCATCGTGCGGGGTTCGGATGCGAGCGCCGACAGGGTCGAGCGCCGCTCCCCCGGCTTGCGCGGCAGGAAGCCCTCGAACGTGAAGCGGTCGGTGGGGAGACCCGAGATCGCCAGGGCCGTCAGCACCGCGCTCGGCCCGGGAATCGCGGTCACCATCACACCGCGCTCCACGGCGGCAGCCACAAGGCCGTAGCCGGGGTCGCTCACGGCGGGCATCCCGGCATCGCTGACGACGACGACGTCCTGCTCCTCCGCGAGCTCGGCGAGCTCGGCGGCCTTGGGCTGCTCG
>NZ_JAHDAU010000185.1 GCF_021991835.1 Polaribacter sargassicola | reverse complement strand
GTGGCCGAGGCACCGTTGCACAGGAACGCGATCGAACGGTCGATGATCGCCGAATACGCCGCCGCGGGCCGGGTCGCGAAAGGCAGCGTGGAGCACGCGTTCGCGACCGCGCGCAGCCTCCGGGAGTCGTTCCCTGCAGTGCAGGAGGCTTTCGAGGCCGGAACGATCACCGCCTCTCACGTGCGGGAGATCCTGTCTGCCGCGTCTCCCGTGCAGCAGGCGGTCGCCGACGAGACGATCCCGCCGCATCTACTGGGCCTGTATGAGGCGGCGGCGCTCGAGTTCGCGGAGGCGGA
>NZ_JAHDAU010000184.1 GCF_021991835.1 Polaribacter sargassicola | reverse complement strand
AAGAGTCAATACATTGGATTCCGCATTTGGTTGGTCTCGAAGTTTAACATCGTTACCAAACATATAAGCAATTTCTCCATTTTTAAATTCATAGTTTTCAGAGAGGTATTTGGTGTCTTGTCCAAATCCAATTTTTGAAATTAAAATGAATATTATTAATAGTTTCTTCATTTCTCTAATGTTTGCCAACGGCTCTGTATAAGAACAGTAGGGCTGAAAATGAGCGCAAACCATTCGGTTGAACACAAGCCGAATTTTTAAATTTCTATGTTTATTTTTCTCTTTAAATATAGCCA
>NZ_JAHDAU010000183.1 GCF_021991835.1 Polaribacter sargassicola | reverse complement strand
ACTTACTGTTTTTATCTTTAAACAGAATAGGGGGAGGACTGGTTTTAAGTGTTCTGTAGGTATCCTTAATATCCAAGGGTGTTAAAATTTATGAGATTAGTTTAGAAAATTTAATAGAAGATAAGTTTTGTTTGTTTATAATCTATACGTACTATCAATGAACTATTCATTACCATATTTTGACATAAATAGATGACAATAAGATGTGTATGGGTTTTTACATTTGAGTAACTACAAATAACTAAAATTAGATGAAATTAAAATTACAATTTCGAAAATACTATTTTTCATTAGTA
>NZ_JAHDAU010000182.1 GCF_021991835.1 Polaribacter sargassicola | reverse complement strand
CGGAATTTCAATTAAGTAATCAATTGTATCTGGCCTTTTTATTTTATGCGCCAACATAATATGAAACTGTTTACCCAAAATGATTAAACCAATTGCAGCTAGCATACCTTGAATTGCCGCGGATGGAAAGAAATCGGCAATAGTTCCCATTCTAAAAAAACCTAAAAGCAGCAATAAGGAGCCAGAGAGCATAATGGCAACATAGGCGTTTTCAATACCAAGTGTGGTTATAGTGGCCAATAAAACACCTACCAAGCCGTTTCCTGGTCCTGCAATAGTTACGTGACTTCCTCCAA
>NZ_JAHDAU010000181.1 GCF_021991835.1 Polaribacter sargassicola | reverse complement strand
CGACACGGAGGTGCGGATGGGCGTTCTCGACGAAGGCGAGCAGGTGACGGCGGCGGATGCCGCGGCCTGGCGTGACTGGCTGGAGACCAATCACGCCACGGCATCCGGCGTGTGGCTGCTGAACGTGCGGGGATCGGCGGCGAGCGGCATCGACTACGAGGACGCCGTGCGGCACGCCCTGTGCTTCGGGTGGATCGACGGCCCGGTGCGCACCTTCGCGGAGAACTCCGTCGGCCAGTGGTTCTCGCCGCGCCGGAAGGGCAGCGGCTGGGCCGCGACCAACAAGGCCCGGCTCGCG
>NZ_JAHDAU010000180.1 GCF_021991835.1 Polaribacter sargassicola | reverse complement strand
CTTCCTCCCGACACGAGCATGCGGGCGCGGGACCTGATCGCGCTGGGCGTGACGGGAACGCGGTTCGGGCTTCCCATCCCTCGCCGCGACGACCGCGCGCGTGTCGACGCCCTGCTCGAGGGCGTGGGCGCCGCGCACTACGCCGATCGCCGAGTGGGCCTGCTCTCAGGCGGTGAGCAACAGCGGCTGCGGGTCGGGCAGGCGCTCGCCGATCAGCCCAGGCTGCTGCTGTGCGACGAGCCGCTGTCGAACCTCGACCTGGCCAACCAGCGCGGCATCACCGAGATCATCGACAGGC
>NZ_JAHDAU010000017.1:0-2500 GCF_021991835.1 Polaribacter sargassicola | reverse complement strand
CGAGTTACTGTTTCTAGCAAGGTTAATTGATTAAGTCAAGGAGCCGTAGCGAAAGCGAGTCTTAATAGGGCGCTTTAGTTAGTAGTAGTAGACGCGAAACCGAGTGATCTACCCATGGGCAGGTTGAAGCTGTGGTAACACACAGTGGAGGACCGAACCAGTTGACGTTGAAAAGTCTTTGGATGACCTGTGGGTAGGGGTGAAAGGCCAATCAAACTCGGAAATAGCTCGTACTCCCCGAAATGCATTTAGGTGCAGCGTTGAGTTAAAGTTTTATAGAGGTAGAGCTACTGATTGGATGCGGGGGCTTCACCGCCTACCAATTCCTGACAAACTCCGAATGCTATAAAATGTTTCTCAGCAGTGAGGGCATGGGTGCTAAGGTCCATGTCCGAGAGGGAAAGAACCCAGACCATCAGCTAAGGTCCCCAAATATATGTTAAGTTGAAAAAACGAGGTGAAACTGCTTAGACAGCTAGGATGTTGGCTTGGAAGCAGCCATTCATTTAAAGAGTGCGTAACAGCTCACTAGTCGAGCGGTTTTGCATGGATAATAATCGGGCATAAACATATTACCGAAGCTATGGACTTATTAAAGTGGTAGGGGAGCATTGTAATCTGCGTAGAAGGTGTACTGTGAGGTATGCTGGAGTGATTACAAAAGAAAATGTAGGCATAAGTAACGATAATGGGGGCGAGAAACCCCCACACCGAAAGACTAAGGTTTCCTCAGCGATGCTAATCAGCTGAGGGTTAGTCGGGTCCTAAGGCGAATCCGAAGGGAGTAGTCGATGGCTCACAGGTTAATATTCCTGTACTTCTTATAATTGCGATGGGGTGACGGAGTATTGAAAGCACCGCGAACTGACGGAATAGTTCGTTGAAGACTGTATCTATAGAATTTGTAGGCAAATCCGCAGATTTTGGAGAAGGTTGATAGTACCATAAGGCTTCGGCTGCGTGGATAGTGTGCCTAAAGGCTTCCAAGAAAAACCTCTAAGCTTCAGATTATAAGAACCCGTACCGTAAACCGACACAGGTAGTTGGGATGAGAATTCTAAGGTGCTCGAGAGATTCATGGCTAAGGAACTAGGCAAAATAGACCCGTAACTTCGGGAGAAGGGTCGCCCATCATATGATGGGCCGCAGTGAAAAGGTCCAGGCGACTGTTTATCAAAAACACAGGGCTTTGCTAAATTGAAAGATGATGTATAAGGCCTGACACCTGCCCGGTGCTGGAAGGTTAAGTGGAGGGTTTAGCTTCGGCGAAGATCTGAAATGAAGCCCCAGTAAACGGCGGCCGTAACTATAACGGTCCTAAGGTAGCGAAATTCCTTGTCGGGTAAGTTCCGACCTGCACGAATGGTGCAACGATCTGGACACTGTCTCAGCCATGAGCTCGGTGAAATTGTAGTATCGGTGAAGATGCCGATTACCCGCAGCGGGACGAAAAGACCCCGTGAACCTTTACTATAGCTTAGTATTGGCTTTGGATAAGTAATGTGTAGGATAGGTGGGAGACTATGAAGCGGCGTCGCTAGGCGTTGTGGAGTCATCCTTGAAATACCACCCTTTGCTTATCTAGAGTCTAACTCAGAGATGAGGACAGTGCTTGGTGGGTAGTTTGACTGGGGTGGTCGCCTCCAAAAGAGTAACGGAGGCTTCTAAAGGTACCCTCAGCACGCTTGGTAACCGTGCGTAGAGTGCAATGGCATAAGGGTGCTTGACTGAGAGACATACAGGTCGATCAGGTTGGAAACAAGAGCATAGTGATCCGGTGGTTCCGCATGGAAGGGCCATCGCTCAAAGGATAAAAGGTACTCCGGGGATAACAGGCTGATCTCCCCCAAGAGCTCATATCGACGGGGGGGTTTGGCACCTCGATGTCGGCTCGTCACATCCTGGGGCTGGAGAAGGTCCCAAGGGTTGGGCTGTTCGCCCATTAAAGTGGCACGCGAGCTGGGTTCAGAACGTCGTGAGACAGTTCGGTCTCTATCTGCTGTGGGCGTTAGAAATTTGCGTGGATCTGACTCTAGTACGAGAGGACCGAGTTGGACTGACCTCTAGTGCATCTGTTGTTCCGCCAGGAGCATTGCAGAGTAGCTACGTCGGGAAGGGATAAGCGCTGAAAGCATATAAGCGCGAAACCCACCACAAGATGAGATTTCTTTAAAGGGTCGTAGGAGATGACTACGTTGATAGGTCATAGGTGTAAAGGCAGTAATGTCATAGCCGAGTGATACTAATAACCCATAGACTTATGTACGCTTCTTGCCTCTGAAAGGAGGCAAGAGACACTCTTTTTTTCTTATTTTGATAAAAATTACATCATATCATTTTACCATATGTTAACTTATACAGTTAGATTTATTTAGCTGAAAATTTTAGGGTGGTTATTGCATTGGGGCTCACCTCTTCCCATCTCGAACAGAGAAGTTAAGCCCAATAGCGCCAATGGTACTGCATTTATGTGGGAGAGTAGGTCGCCGCCTTTCTTTAT
>NZ_JAHDAU010000179.1 GCF_021991835.1 Polaribacter sargassicola | reverse complement strand
CGGCGTCGTCCTGCTCGGCGAGGCGGATGCCGCGGCACAGGTCTCCGAGGCCCTGCGCGGGCGGACGCGCCTGGTGGTCCTCGACGGCGTCGACCGGCTCACCGCCGCCGAGCGCGACCAGCTCGCCGCGCGGCTGCGGGATGCGGGCCCCGACCTCGCCGTGCTCGCGACCGCCGTGGATCCGGCGACCGCGCAGGCGCTGCTGACGGATGCCGGCCGCGGGGCGGCATCCGTGGTGGACCTCTCCTCTTCCCCCGCCGAGACCCCGGATTCTCGTCCAGACCCCGGGCTGCAGACG
>NZ_JAHDAU010000178.1 GCF_021991835.1 Polaribacter sargassicola | reverse complement strand
CTACCTGGTCCTCCCGGTCTTTCTCTGGCTGCTGCGGCATTCGCGCTGGCTGCCGCTGTGCGTGGTCCTCGCCGCGCTCGCGCTGCGCCTTGCGCTCTACCGGCAGACGGGGGAAATCCAGACGCTCGCCTACTGGACGATCGTCGGGCGCGTCGACCAGTTCGCGCTCGGCATGCTCGCCTTCCAGTTCCGCGGCGATCTGGCCGGGCGTCACCTCCCGGTGCTCGCCGGCCTCGCCGCCTTCGCCCTCTTCTACTGGCAGTTCGACGCCAGCGGCGGCTTTTACCACCGCCCCGCC
>NZ_JAHDAU010000177.1 GCF_021991835.1 Polaribacter sargassicola | reverse complement strand
CTGCCAGCATGCGGCGACGGTCGCCCGCATGCCGCCCTTGCCGAGGTGGCCGAGCTTCGCGGGGCCGTTCCACTGCCGGATGCCGGTGCGCCCGTGCCCGCGGTGGTCGTCGGCGTACACGTGGAAGCCGGCGGCCGTGAGCTCTGCGATGAGCGCCTGGTACCGGCCCGCGTGCTCGCCGACCCCGTGCAGCAGCTGCACGACTCCTCTCGCCTGGCCCCGCGCCTCGTACACGTCGTAGACGATCGCGATGCCGTGGGCGTCGGTGAACTCCGCTGTTCTCTTGGCGACGCTGCTC
>NZ_JAHDAU010000176.1 GCF_021991835.1 Polaribacter sargassicola | reverse complement strand
CGACACCCCAGACCGTCATCAGACCCTGGCTGGTGGTGAAAGCGAGGACGGCCGCGAGGGACAGCAGCACGGCTCGCCAGTGGTGCCTGATGACCTCCACGATCGGCACGCGGCTGCGGCGGCTCTCGGCCTGTGCGGCGAGACGGCGGAAGTTCGGGGTCTCGGAGACCTTGAGGCGGATGACCAGGCCCACGATGACCAGCAGTGCGCTGAACAGGAACGGCACGCGCCAGCCCCAGGCGAGGAACTGCTCGTCCGGCAACGCCGAGAACAGGCCCAGCATCAGGGTTGCCAGCAC
>NZ_JAHDAU010000175.1 GCF_021991835.1 Polaribacter sargassicola | reverse complement strand
CATAGTAAGCATTGTAAATGACAATGATAAATCTAACAATGAAGAGTATCATTATGAAAATGGCACCTATTATTTAAAAACAGAAAATGGGTTTGAAGCTGTACAGGCACCTGTTGGAGCACAAGTTCCTGATATCCCTAAAGATGCCGAAAAGGTTGAAGTTAACAACACTACCAATTACTACTACGGTGGCGCTTTTTATGAGCAGAATAAAGAGGGCTATATTGTGGTTCCTGCTACAGCGGGCACCATTGTTCCTGGACTTCCTGAAGGAGGCGAAGAAGTAAAAATAGGAGAAG
>NZ_JAHDAU010000174.1 GCF_021991835.1 Polaribacter sargassicola | reverse complement strand
AACCCGGGCACCAAGACGCTCTCCCGCGAGGTGGTCGCCGAGTTCACGCAGTTCCCGCTGCGACTGGCCTGGGCGGTGACGATCCACAAGTCGCAGGGCAAGACCTACGACCGGGCGATCGTCGACCTGGGATCGGGGGCGTTCGCGCCCGGCCAGACCTACGTGGCGCTGTCGAGGCTCACCTCGCTCGACGGCCTGTACTTGTCCCGGCCGTTGCGTCCGCGCGACATCCAGGTGGACGAGGACGTGCGCCGCTTCATGCGGGAGGCCTGGGAGGCCAGGCAAGCCGAGCAGGCCGAG
>NZ_JAHDAU010000173.1 GCF_021991835.1 Polaribacter sargassicola | reverse complement strand
CAGCGCGGCTCGCACCGGCAGATACACCAGGGGGAAGTACGACAGGGTCGACAGCAGGACCCCCGAGCCGAGACCGGCGAGCGAGGGGATGGCGGACACCCATGCGTAGGAGTTGACGAAGGCGGGAATCGCGAGCGGCATCGCGAGCACGGCGCCCCAGAAGCCCGCACCGGCCAGCGCGGTGCGCTCCACCAGCCATGCTCCGCCCACCCCGAGCACAGCGGACAGCGGAACGGCCAGCGCGACGAGCAGCACCGTGTTGCCGAGAAGCTCGCCGACCCGGGGGCGGAGGATCAGGGC
>NZ_JAHDAU010000172.1 GCF_021991835.1 Polaribacter sargassicola | reverse complement strand
GAGATCGAGCAGATGAAGCCGGCCGCGATCGGCGCTCTGCTCGGAATGAGCGCCGGCGCCGTGTCGCAGTTGACGTTCCGCGCCCGTGAGGGTCTGCGCGAGGCCTGGATCCAGGCGCACCTGCGCAGCGTCGGCGAGGGCTCCGACTGCCAGTGGACCATCGAGCATCTCGGTGCCTACTCGCGCGGCAACCTGGGCGCCCGCGCCCAGCAGCGCATCGACGATCACCTCGAGGGCTGCGCCCGCTGCATGATCGTCGCCGCCGAGGCGAAGGACGTGTCCAGCCGTCTCGCACTCGTC
>NZ_JAHDAU010000171.1 GCF_021991835.1 Polaribacter sargassicola | reverse complement strand
CGCGGGCGTCGCCACTGAAGTAGGAGGACACGACCGCCACGGGAGTGGGCAGCGAGACCTGGAAGCGCACGCCGGCGGCGATGTCACCGGCATCGCGCAGACGCCTGAAGATCGCGTAGGACTCGATCGCGGCGTCCGCATAGGCGAGCGGCGGCAGCCGGATGCCCGCGGCGTCGGCGCCCTCGGCGAGACGCAGCGGCCGGATGTCGATTCCCCGCAGCAGGCGCGGCTCGTCACCGACCCGCTCGATGCCGTCCGCCTGGCCCAGCACGTCGGGCTGGAACATGATCCAGTGGAACC
>NZ_JAHDAU010000170.1 GCF_021991835.1 Polaribacter sargassicola | reverse complement strand
CGACATCCTCCCGAACGTCGCCGGCCCGCTGCTGGTACTCGCCACACTCGACATCGGAGCGGCGATCCTGCTGCTGTCCGGGCTCTCGTTCCTCGGACTCGGTGCGCAGCCGCCGATGGCGGAGTGGGGATCGATGATCTCCGCGGCCATGCAGAACTTCGACGCCTGGTGGCTGGGCGTGTTCCCGGGCCTGGCCATCCTCACGGTCGTGCTGGCCTTCAACTTCCTCGGAGACGCGATGCGCGACGTGCTCGACCCCACCGCTGAGGTCACCCATGACAAGCAGAGCGAGCCGGCCCC
>NZ_JAHDAU010000016.1 GCF_021991835.1 Polaribacter sargassicola | reverse complement strand
AAAAGAAATTATAATATTTAAAGAAACCCAAAAAACCTAGATTTACAGAAATACTTATCCAAAGTAAAACTTTTCTTCTAACATTATTTTCTTCTCGTTTTAATTGTCTTCCTATTGTATAATCTACTACTGTACTAAAAAAAATTAACGATAAAAATCGCCAATCCCACCAGCCATAAAACAAATAACTTGCTAAAACTATTAACAGGTTTTGTAACTTTAGGTTTTTATTAAATACAAACCAATAAAGTATAAATACTATTGGTAAAAAAACAGCAAAATCTAATGAATTAAATATCATTTACTAGCTATTATACTTTTAAAAATTCTTTCTCCTACTTTTTGCCAAGTATTATTTTCTACAGCATTTTCTCTAGCAAATTGCCTCATTTTTAAATAATTACTTTCATCTTCAATCATTTTACGCATCTTATTTGCTAGTTCTACCTCATCTCTAGGATTATCTAATAAATATCCAGATTTTCCATCTATTAAATATTCTGGTATTGCAAATTTATCAGTTGATATTGATGGGCATCCAAAATAAGCCAATTCACTTATAACTAAGGTGTTTGTATCTTTTAAAGTAGGATGAATTAATGCAAAAGCTTTTTTAAAGATTTTAACTAATTCTTCTTTTTGACTTTTTATATTCTTTTTGAAAAAACCTAAATAATTAACTCCGTCAATAGCTTTTATTTTGGCACCAGGATCATCACCAACAATCCATAAATTTACTTGTTTATTTGTTTTTCTTAATAATTTTATTGCTTCTACAACAACCAAACCTCCTTTAGGAATAAACTCTCTAGAAACAAATAAAAAATTAATTCCTTCTTTGTATTCATCTTTTTCTGGAATATCTATAAAACCACCAACACCTACATTTTCAAAATTTAAACCTTTTATCTTGTACTTCTTTTTTGTTTCTTCTAAAGCCCATTTAGATCTAAAAAAAACTTTTTTGGCATTATTTAACCATTCTGCTTCTTGTTTATAAATTCTTTTTAAATCTTTAGTTGAAAATTCTGATTTATTATTATAAATTTCTACATAAGTTGCAAAACAAGCATCATTAAAACAGTAGTATGGTTTATCTGGTTTTGTTTTAATCCATTGTGTAAAACCATGAAAAAAGTAAGCATCTATATTATCTTCTTTTTTGTAAGATTTAAATATTTTATCAACTTTTAATAATCTTTTTTCTGAGAAATAATGATAATTTCTCTTTACGCCTATTTTCTTTAAAAAAATAGATTTAATTTTTGATAATAAATCAAATTTTGGTTTTATAACAGAATAAGTAATTGTTGAACTTTCCTTTTTTAAAAAACTAAAAATCGCGAAATTAACACCAGAGCCACCTCCGCTAGATTCTTTAATTTTAATATTTGTAAAATATGCTATATTCATTACTTCTGCTTAACGTAAACTTTTTGTGGGGTTTGGGGGTTTGTTGCAATACTATCACAAACATTTTTACTAAATGTTAATGCTCCTAACTTATTTAAATGTCCATTATTATAAAAATACTTGTCTTCTTTTGTAATATTACTTTTAGAAAAGTCGATTAATCTAGTATTTGTTTTTTCACTTATATCTTTTGCAATATTTGTGTATTCTTTATAGTTATTATAAAAACTTTGGCCATTTATGTGCATCGGTGTAATTATTAGAATTGGAGTAATATTATGAGATTTAATTTTTTCGACTACTCGTTTAAATCTCTCTATCACTTTTTCTGAAAATTCTATATCCATTTTTAAACCATCTGTACTTCTTGTATCGTAATATGTTTCATCATGAACCGAAAATCCTTTTTCTTGATTACCATAAAACGTTTTTTTATTGATTACATTTTTTAATCCTAAATAGGCATTTTTATAATATGTATGGTCTGCCACAATAAAAGAATAAAATGGAACATTGTATAACTTAGCATGTAATTCTGGTGCAACTTTTCTTATATTTTCTTTTAAATATTTATTTGATTTATGTGCCAAATATCTACCAGGTTCATTCATTTCTTGCATTTTAGAAAAAGAGAAAAAAGCCAAACCAATCATTATTGTATCGCACTTTTCTGAATAGCTTAAAAATTCGTCAATTAAAAATTCACTTTTTAAAATAGGTGTTCCGTCTATTGCCAAATTGTATACACTTTTATTTAAATTAGATTCAATAACATTAGAATTAAAACCTACTTCTGCAACAGAAGATCCAAATATCATAACATCAGAATCTATTTTGTGTTCCATTATTAAGTTAACTTTACCTGTTTGAGAATCTCCTGATAATGTAACAAAATAAGCGATTCCTTTTTCTAATGAAAAAGCTATTATGCTAAAGAACACACAAAACCCAATAAAATTTATCAGAAGCTTTTTAACTTCTGGTGTTAACTTTTTCATCCTTTTTAAAATTGAAAATAAATAAATTGATCGATTTCATAAAAACCAAAAATCATTATTATTAAAATTAAACTTGTATAAATACACCATCTAAATAATGGTTTCTTTTTAATAATTATTACCTCACTTATCTTCTTATTTATTATTAAATACTCTATAAACAGTAAAACTGCAATCAAAATAAAATTACCTATAAATTTCCATAAAGGATTATTTAAATACAAATGCATACCTCTTGTAACAGATAGTAAAGGTTGCGAAAAATCAAATAAATTAGATACTATTAAAAAAGCATCGCTTGTAGAGTTTGCTCTAAAAAATATCCAAGCAATACAAACAATTGTAAATGTTACTAATGTTTTTATTATTGAATAAACAACCGATTTATTTTTGTTCGTTATTGTTTTTTTAGAATATAATATATTTTCTAAAACCAAAATAATACCGTGTATTGCTCCCCAAATTATAAATGTCCATTTAGATCCGTGCCAAAACCCACTAATTACAAATACTAAAAAAGTATTTAAATAAAATCGATGTTTTTTTACTCTATTTCCTCCTAAAGGAATATAAATGTAATCTCTAAACCATGTTGATAATGAAATGTGCCAACGTCGCCAAAATTCTCCCAAAGATTTCGAAAAATATGGACTTCTAAAGTTTTCCATCAACTTAAAGTTAAACATTCTTGCTGTACCAATTGCAATATCTGAGTAACCAGAAAAATCGCAATAAATTTGAAATGCAAATAAAATAGTAGCAATTATGTAGTGAATTCCTCCAAAATCATCTGGCGAATTGTAAACAGAATTTACCGTTAATGATAGTCTATCTGCAACTACTACTTTTTTAAACAATCCCCATAAAATACGAATAAGACCAAATTGAATATTTAAAAACTTTAATTTTCTTTCTTTTGTAAATTGTGGTAATAAATTAGTCGCTCTTTCTATTGGGCCTGCAACCAATTGAGGAAAAAAGCTTACAAAAGCAGCAAAAACTATAAAATTATCGGTTGGTTCTAATTTTTTTCTATAAACATCAATTGTATAACTTAATGTCTGAAAAGTATAAAAGCTAATACCTACGGGTAAAATTATATTTAAAGAATTTACCTTTATTTCTGACCCGAAAAACGAAAATGCAGCAACAAAGTTTTCTAAGAAAAAATTATAATATTTAAAGAATCCTAAAAGCCCTAGGTTTACCAAAATACTTATCCATAAAAGTAACTTTCTATTTTTTGTATTTTCTTCTACTTTTAATTTTCTACCAATAGAATAATCTATAATTGTACTAAAAATTATTAGTGATAAAAAACGCCAATCCCACCAGCCATAAAATAAATAACTAGCAGCTACAATTAATAAGTTTTGTAGTTTTAAGCTTTTATTAAATACAAACCAATAAAGTATAAATACAATTGGTAGAAAAATAGCAAAGTCTAAAGAATTAAAAATCATTTATTAATATTCTATACTTTTAATCATTCTTTCTCCTACTTTATCCCACGTATTATTATTTACAGAGTTTTCTCTGGTAAATTCGCGCATTTTAAAGTAGCTGCTTTTATCTTGCATCATCAAAATCATTTTACTAGCTAATTCATTTTCATCTCTAGGATTATCTAATAAATATCCAGATTTACCATCTATTAAATATTCTGGTATTGCAAATTTATTAGAAGAAATTGCTGGGCAGCCAAAATAAGCCAACTCATTAATAACTAAAGTTGTAGTATCTTTTAAAGTAGGATGAACAATCGCAAAAGATTCTTGAAAAATAGTGTTAAGTTCTTTTTCTTCCTCTGGATTACTTTTATCAAAAAAACCTTTATAAATAACACCTTCATTACTTAAAATTTCATCAGAAGGTTTTTCTCCAACTATCCAAAGCTTTGCTTCTGGGTATTTTTTTCTTACAAGTATAAGTGCATCTACCACTGTTACACCTCCTTTAGGAATAAATTCTCTAGAAATAAAAAGGAAATTATATCCTTCTTTGTAATTATCTTTTTTAGGAATATCTATAAAACCACCAACACCTACATTAATAAAATTTTCGCCATTAGTTTTATAATAATTTTTTGTTTCTTCTAAAGCCCACTGAGAGGTAAAAAAAACTTTTTTAGCATTTTTAAGCCAATTACTCTCTAAAGTAAAAATTCTTTCTAAATCTTTCTCTAAAAAATCTTCTTTATCATTGTAAACATTTACATAAGTTGCAAAACAAGCATCATTAAAACTATAATATGGTTCTTGTGGTTTTGTTTTAATCCACTGTGTAAAACCAAAGAAAAAACATTTGTTAGATTTTTGCTTTACCGATATCGTATTAAAAGTTGAACTAACTTTAGATAAACGATCATCAGAAAAAAAGTGATATTCTCCTCTTAATCCTAAAATTCTTTTCCCTTTTGAAATTATTTTGGTAGGAAAATCACTTTTAGGATAAATAACAGGCATTAAAGAAACTTCAAACCTTTTTTTCAATTGATTGAATATAGCTACATTTAAACCAGATGCACCTCCACTTTGTTCTTTTAACTCAATATTTGTAAAATAGGCTATTTTCATTACTTAATTTTTAAAACTAATCCTCTTAATTTAAGAGCATTTTTTAAACCAATAATTTTTGCAATTTTTTTAAAACTTTCACCACCAACTGGCCACATTTTTTTGTAACCTAGATTATAAAAGTTCTTTTCTGCTTTTTTTTGTAAATCTGGAAATAATGGATAAAATTGATACATAAAACTCAGATAATTTTGAGCCAGACCTTTTTTAACCATTTCTAAATTTAAAAATTTTTTACAATTTTTTTGATACAATTCATAAGAAAGCAATAACGATGTTGCTTTTTTAATTGTTTGTGTATTTTGTTGTGATATACTTTCGGAATTTCCTGATCTGTAATAAACCTTAGATTCTTTAGCAAACTTTATAGCATCTGCATTCATTAATACTCTAGAAAAAAATTCTCCATCTTGATTTAAAGATAATTTTTCATTCCATTTTCCAGATTTCTCAATTAAACTTCTATGGGCTAACCAAATAGATGTTTGCCCCATTCCATTGCCGTTCCAACTATCTACCAACCATTCTATTGGTTTATCATAATCTTTATTTATATTTTGATGTTCCCATTTTACATCTTCAGGTAAATTATAAAAACGTCCCCAAAGACCACTACAAATAATTGCATTACCAAACTCTGTAAACAATTTAATTTGTGTTTCTATTTTAGTTGGATGTAGAATATCATCGGCATCTAAATATTGAATGTAATCTCCACTACTTAACTCATAACCATAATTTCTTGCTGCACAGGCACCTTTACCATAATTCTTAAAAACCTTTATTAAAGCAAGATTTTTCTCTTCTAAATCGGTTAAAATTGACCATGTTGTATCGGTAGAATAATCATCAATAATAATAATTTCAATATTTTTATATGTTTGATTTAAAACCGATTTAACTGTATCTTTTACATAAGATGCAGCATTAAATGCAGGTATAATTATAGAAACTTTTAAAGTTGGGTTTATATTCATTCTATTCTTTAATGGCAGTTTTTAACAAATCTTCTATTTCTATAATTCTCTTTTCATTAGAACATAACTCTAAAATATGTTTTCTTCCATATTTACCCATTTCGCTTGCTATTTCTGGATTATTAATAAGATATAACATCTTTTCTCCCATAGCTTCATAATCGTATTCTTTTACCAAAATACCAGATTTTTTATGAATTACATTTTCTGGAATACCGTTATGAAAAGTAGATATTACAGGCAAACTTAAAGAAGATGCTTCTGCAATACTAATTGCAAAACCTTCTTGATCTCCCGTTACAGGTGTAACAGAATGTTGTACATATATTTTTGAATGGTTTAATATTTCTAGTACAGAATCGTTATCTAATGCGCCTCTAAAAATTACATTTTTTTCAATTCCTAATTTTACACATAATTCTTTACACTCCTTTAATAAATTTCCATCTCCAACTATATGCAAATTAGTATTGGGCTGTTTTAAGTAACATTGATAAAAAGAGTAAATTAAAGCTATCGGATTTTTTTTAGGTGTTAATCGTCCAACAAACACAAAATCGATTTCTTTTTTATCCCAAGTTAAATCTAAATTTTTATTTATAGAATTTAATCCTAATCTTACAACTTTAACTTTAGCACTATCGCAACCATTAATAATTAATAGTCTTTTTATATGATGAGAAGCTGCTATAATAAAGCTAGCTTTTTCAAAAATTTTTATTAAATCTTTTTTATAACTCGCATTTTTTAATTCTGATGTAATATCAAAACCATGAAAATGAATTACAAAAGGCTTATTTAAAGCCATTAAAGCAGGTAAAATTCTTGCTGCATTTGTACCATAATCAATATAAACTACATCACTTTTAGCAATTTCTGCTTGCATTTTTTTGCAAGCTTTCTTTTGTCTTAATTTATATAAAATTTTATGTCCTCTAGATTCTAGAATATACGAAAGGTAAAAAATTATCTTTTGTGGAATTTCAAAATTTATTAACTTATAATTTATTTCTTTTTTATAAAAAGGTTCTTCTGTTACACAGTGTGTTACATCGTTTTTAATAGATAAACCTTTAGATAATTCGTATATAAAAGTTTCGCTTATAGCAATTGTTGTTGAAAAATATAAAATCTTCATATAGAATTAAACAATTTTTATACTAATGATTATTAAATATAATTACCCTAAATATGATAAAAATACATTTAATATCTTAACTTATAAGTTATTAATTATGTTAATATAATTTTCAGTTACGTGTTTCCATGTAAAATTATTTGTAAAACGATGATGAGCTTTATCTGCTAATAACTTCATCTCCGTTTCATTTTCTAAGGCATAAATAATGGTTTCTGATAATTTTGTAACATCTTCGCAATCTATTTTTAATGCAGTATCTGCCACTTCTTCTGGTATTCCTCCTTTATTACCAACAATCATTGGTACACCAGACGCCATACCTTCAATTACAGAAAGCGGACAAGGATCATTCCAAATAGATGGTATACAATACAATGCAACTTCTTTAAATAAATTAGGTATTTCTTCGTGATTTACATAACCTAAAAAATCAAAATTTTCTTTATCGTTCTTTGTAATTTCTTTTAATGATGCTACAAAAGGAGAGTCTGCCATTTTACCAAAACCAGCACTACCTGCTACAATTAATTTTACGTTGTTTATCTTTTTTTTAACTAATAAAACTGCCTCTACTAATTGTTTTATCCCTTTAGTTTCATCTAATCTACCTACAAACAAAATTTGTTTATTTTTTGCAGGTTTTGTTCTTTTAAAATGTTTTGGATTACTTCCATTAAGTAAAACCGCACATTTGTCTTTAAAATCTAAATTATGTTTTACTCCTTTTTTAAGAATTTCTCCTTCAATATAACCACTTACAGAAATTATTTTATCGCAATAAGTATGTAAATCATTTATTTGTTTTTCATTAGCGTCCAATACATGATCGTTATGCATATGCAACATCACTTTTGCCTGCGGATTTAATCGCTTGATAATAGGTATGTAATTAGGACGATTATGTACATGTATAATTTTATATTTTTTTCTTCTTGCAAATAATCCCGCCAAAATAACGTAAGTATTGTATTTTAAATGATGTTCTATTTTTCCTCCAAAAAATTTTCGTAGCTTTTTAGCAAATTGTGTTTTTATTTGTTTTAGGTTACTAACCTTAAATGGACTATCTGAATATGGTGCACAAACTGTGGTTTCATATTCTGTTAATTCATCAGAAAATTCTTTTACCCAAGTGGCTATTGCTCCTCCGTTTTTGGGCGAATAATATTCTTCTTGAGTAAGAATTTGTAAAATTTTATTATTTTCCATTGAATATTATTTTATAAAGAGAAAATACTAATACTTTATTAAAATATTTTAATCCAAATATTTTAAAACCTATTTTAAAAGTATTTAATTTTAATTCTTTGCTATTTAACATTGATGCGTAATACCTTGCTTTACTAAGTTTGTTTCTTACTGCAACTATATATTCTGATGTTTTATATTGTTTATTATCATCTACAAGGCTACACCATTTTTTTAAAGATATTATATGACCATCATACATTCTTTGGTAATTTTTTTTTGTATTCCCCTCATGTATTCTAATTTTAACATTAAACTTTTCTGTAGAAAGTATATTTAAATCTATAAGCGCGCATCTAAAAAAGAAATCCATGTCTTCTGCACCTTTTAAATTAGTATCAAAACCACCTACTTTATTAAAAAAAGTTTTTTCTACAGTTAAACCACTAGGAGAAATTAAACTATCTTTCCAATAATCAAATACATTTGTACGAGGGTTTTTTAGTGCATCTGTATTGTCAAAAGTTTTTTTACTATCAAACCATTTATATGGTGAAAAGACCAATTTAGCATTCGTTTTTTCTATTAAATCTAATTCTGTTTCTAATTTTGTAGGTAACCAATAATCATCTGCATCCAAAAAAGAAATATATTCTCCTTTTGCTAACTCTGCACCTTTGTTTCTAGAATAAGAAACTCCTTTATTTATTTCATTTTTATAAAATGATAAATTTGAATATTCTTCTTGTAAAGTTTTTATTATATCAACAGAATCATCGTTAGAATTATCATCAATAACTATACATTCTATACAACTATATGTTTGATTAAGTACAGAAGAAATACACTGTTTAAGGTAGAGAGAATTATTAAAATTAGGTATAACTACTGATATTAATCTTCTTTCCATAATTTTGTATTTTCAGCTATATATCATTTTTTAAACATCTATAAAATAAAGCTCTAATTGGTTTTAAAAATTACTTTTTTTTATTCATTACTGATTTAAAAAACAAACCTAATTGTTGATATATACTTAACTCTGTAAAATAATCACTTTTTAAATCTTTAAATGTATTTACAAGCTTATTTATACTAAAAGAAGGCCCTTTTAAATGTGTTTCGAAAATATAAACTTTTTTAAATTGTTCTAATTCTGATAATATTACTTTCTCTGTAGTATTATCTGTATCTAGCAACATTTCTTTTGTTTTTTTAAGAACATCTTGATAGATATATGTTTTATCATTTAAACTGAAAAAATTTCTTAAATAAGCTAATTGAAAAATTTTGAATGATTTTACCCAAGATCCTTCTGAATGATGAATTGTATATGGCTCTTTTTTTGGAGCACCTTTAATTTCTGAATAAAACATCTCTTGATCTCCAAGAAAAATTTGATCATCATTAAACCATTGAGAGTTTATCTTAAAAATTTCTGTAAATATATTTGGAATAGGAGCAGGAAAAATCAAGTAATCATAAACCTTTAAAATGGTTTTAATTCTTTTATCTTTTCTTTCACAAGCAAATATGCCTAGATTTATTAAAAACTTATTTTCGTATGCTGCAAAAAAAGATTTATTATCCCATAAGTGAGTAAAATCTTTTTTAACTTCCATATCTGTATCTAAATAAAGCCCTCCTTCATTATAAAGTACCCATAACCTTACGTAGTCAGAAGCAAAAGCCCATTGTCTATTTTCTAAACAATATTTAACAAATGGATGAGTAATGGGAGAGTTACTTTCATTCCATTCTTTAATTTTGTAGTCAGGTAAAACTGCCTTCCAAGTATCAATGCATTTATTTATTAAGTTAGGTTTATCAGGGGATCCAAACCATACATAATGTATAACTTTAGGTATCATATCCAAATTAAATGTTTTATAAACTTTTTAATATCAATTTTTTAATCACAGATTAAATGCGCTATATTAATTAAGCTTTTTATTAAAATTAACAAGTCTATAAATTTCTACCTCAATTTTCTTTTTCATAACTATTTTTAATTGAAATTTTTACTTGTCATTCTGTTTTTTTGTACAGAATTACTATTATTTATTTAGTTTAGTTTTCATAAAATGTTTTAATTTCTTAAAAAAACTAGGGTTTACTTCTAAATTAGGCCAATTATTTTCTGGTATAATAACCTCTCCTTTTTTAGAAAAATCAAAATTTTTATCCATAAAATTACCTAAAGAAGCAAACATATTATATTTCTCTAAAATAAGATTTCTTGCAACTGTAATTGCTTCTATATTTTTTTCCCATAAATTATCTTTAACGGCATTTTCTATTATTTTACAAGCTTCTTCTGGTTTATTAATATCAATAAAAATAATAGCCTCTTTAGGAAAATACTCTACAACATTTGGGCATCCGTAATAAATTGGCATTGTAAAACTTAAAAAAGCATCCATTATCTTTTCTGTCCAATAATTATTATGGCTTGAGTTCTCTATAGCTAAAGTATATTTAAAGTTTTTAAGAACATCCCATTTATTATCTATCTCCTTAAAACCTTTTCCAAACAAGCTATAGTTTAAATTTAAATTATCTATTTCATTTTTAAACTTTAAACGAGCTGTATGTCCACTATGAAAAGATTTATTACTTGTTATCCAACAGATAGATTCTGTTTTATTTAAAGAACTAGCTTTTAGATTTTTTAAAAAGTCAAAATCTTTACCTAACCACCAAGGTAAACACGGATGATGTGGAACAATATTTTGTTCTTTTGTTGTAAATTGAGTTAAAGCATGACCTACATAAGGAAAAGAATTTTTAAAAAAAGCATATCTTTCTGTAGGAGGTTCTTGTGTACAAATTAAAGTATTTACTTTAGAACAGTTTAAACTTAATTTATCTTTACTAAAGTTAAATATTACAACTCCATCGTAATCTGTATCAAACTCACTTTCATTTTCTTCTGTTATAAATTGATAGTCGCCCCAAATTAGAGATTTATTTGGTGTGATTGTAGATAACTTAGGATAACTCCAGTTCTTTATTATTTTAATTTTTCTCATAAACCAATTCCCAGTTAAAACTTGTATTTAAATACCCAGGTTTACTTTTACCTGTCATTGGAAAATTAGATTCTGAATATACTGGATGAGAAAAATTAGTTTTTATAAATCTAAAATCAAAATTAATTTCGTCTTCTTTTAACGCCCATCCTTGATAATGAATTACAGATGAAATATTTATTCTATAATTTCTTGGTAGAAATTCATCTACAGGCAATTTTGCTGTTAACGTAAATTCTCCGGGAACTAAATCTTCTGGAGTAATATTTGAGTTTTCGAAAACATCATTTACTGATATCAAATTATTATACTCATCAAATAGAGATACAAAAACAATTAAATTTCTATTAGGTTTAATTATTTCTCCTTTTATAACTACAGAAACTTCATTTATATCAGAAACTTCATCAGAAGCAACATGGTTACCTTCCATTAAAGTACATTGTTTAAAAATGACTTCATCTGGGTAATTATTTTTTTCTAAAGGAATACTAATAGACATTTTATTAGCTTCTCCTTCTGCAATATCTTTTCTATTATATAAATTAATAGCTTCTACAACGTCTCCATCAAACTTTACTTGTCCTTTTTCTAAAACTACACATCTATTACAGATTTGTTTTATAGTTCCCATATTGTGGCTAACAAACAAAACAGTTCTCCCTTGATCTTGAGAAACTTCTTTCATTTTCCCTATAGCCTTTTTCTGAAATTCTGCATCACCAACAGCTAATACTTCATCTACAACTAGTATTTCTGGTTCTAAATGTGCTGCAACAGCAAATGCTAATCTTACATACATTCCAGAAGAATATCTTTTTACCGGTGTATCTATGTAACGTGCACAACCTGCAAACTCAACAATTTCGTCAAACTTATCAGTAATTTCAGATTTAGTCATCCCCATAATTGCACCGTTCAAATAAACATTTTCTTTACCTGTTAGTTCTGGATGAAAACCAGTACCAACTTCTAATAAAGAAGCTATTCTACCGTACGCTGTTATAGTACCTGTTGTAGGAGCTGTAACTCTACTTAATAGTTTTAACAATGTAGATTTACCTGCACCATTTTTACCTATAACACCTACAATTTCTCCTGGGTTTACGTTAAAACTAATATCTTTTAAAGCCCATACATATTCAGAGTTTCCTTGTACAGACCTGTCATTAACATCACCTACTTCTAAATATGGATCTTCTTTACCTCTTATGGTGTGCCACCATCTATTTAAATCATGAGATAGAGTACCTGTACCAACATCTCCTAATCTATACTGTTTACTTACTTTTTCAATTTCCACTATCGGATTCATAACCAAATTTTTAAACAGTTAAACTGTATCCATAAAACTTTTTTCTACCTTATTAAAACTTAAAACTCCTATGATAATAAATAAAATCATAACAATAAAGCTATACAAAAGACCTCCCCAACTAAAATTACCAACACCTAAAAAGGCATAACGGAAAGTTTCTATAATAGCACTCATAGGATTTGCTGTAATAAATATTTTCATTTTTCCTTCAATCATACTAGAAGGATAAATAACAGGAGTTGCATACATTGCTAATTGTATAGCAAAAGCAATTAAAAATCTAAAATCTCTATATTTTGTAGTTAAAGCTGTTATTAATAATCCCAAACCAAAACTCATTCCACCTGTTAAAAAGATTAATACAGGTAGTAGTAAAAGGTACCAATTAGGTTGTATAGAAGAATCTGTAAAAAATAAATAGTAAGAAAAAACAAGAAGAAACAAAAATAATTGTACACCAAAAGTAATTAGTTTTGATATTACAATTGATAAAGGCGAAATAATTCTAGGAAAATAAACCTTACCAAATATATTTGCGTTCTGAACAAAAGTTTCTGATGTTGCTTTTAAGACGTCTGCAAAATAATTCCAACTCACAATACCTGCTAAATAAAAAGCAGCTTGTGGCATCCCATCTGTACTCATTTTACCTATACCACCAAAAACAACCATAAACATAAGAGTGGTTAAAATTGGTTGAATAAAAAACCATAAAGGTCCTAATATAGTTTGCTTATACACCGCAATAAAATCACGACGAACAAATAAAAGAAGTAGATCTCTATAACTCCACACTTCCTTTATACTAAAATCAAACAAACTTGTTTTAGGTTTTATGACTAGCTTATAATTATTTGACATTTTTTTCTTTTCCTTTCTTGTAAAAAAAACATCTAAACAAAATTTAAGCATCTAATAAACTTAAGCTTTGTTTAGATAAAAGTTTTTTTGTTATTTTTTTTATTACTCAGCTTGTTTTAAGATCTCATGTCCTGCTTTTAACAGATCTACATCTTTTTTCATTAATGAAACATCTCCTTGCATCATGTCTTTTACCAAGTCTTTTAACTCATATTCTGGGGTCCATCCTAACTTTTCTTTTGCTTTGGTTGGATCTCCTATCAATAAATCTACTTCTGTTGGACGGAAATAAGTTGGATCTACAGACAAGACTTCTTTACCTATTTCTACTTGAAATTCTTCTTTAGTACAAGCAACTACATAAGCTTTCTCATCTACTCCTTCTCCTTTAAATTCTAATTCAATTCCTACTTCTGCAAAAGCCATACGTACAAAATCTCTTACTGTAGTAGTTACTCCTGTTGCAATTACCCAATCTTCTGCTTTGTCTGCCTGTAAAATCATCCACATCATACGTACATAATCTTTTGCATGACCCCAATCTCGTTTTGCTTCTAAATTACCCAAATAGACTTTTTCTTGTAATCCTAAGGCTATTTTTGCAACCGCTCTTGTAATCTTTCTTGTTACAAAGGTTTCTCCTCTTCTTGGTGACTCATGATTGAATAACAATCCGTTGCATGCAAACATATCATAAGCTTCACGGTAATTCTTTGTAATCCAAAATCCGTAAATCTTTGCTACTCCGTATGGTGAACGTGGATATAATGGTGAGTTCTCATCATAAAATCCTCGCTCATTTTTATTCTCTGGCATACCTCCAAATAATTCTGAAGTTGATGCTTGATAAATTCTTGTCTTTTTCTCTAATCCTAGAATTCTTACCGCTTCTAAAATTCTTAAGGTTCCTAATCCGTCTACATTTCCTACATACTCTGGTGTATCAAAAGAAACTGCTACGTGAGACATTGCTCCTAAATTGTAAATCTCATCAGGTTGACATTCTTGGATGATTCTTGTTAGATTCATAGAATCTGTTAAATCTCCGTAATGTAACTTTAATCTTTGATCTGGATCGTGTGGATCTTGGTATAAATGATCTATTCTATCTGTATTAAATAAAGAAGCTCTTCTTTTAATACCATGTACCATGTAACCTTTTTCTAATAGTAATTCCGCTAAATAAGATCCATCTTGTCCTGTGATTCCTGTAATTAATGCAACCTTCATGTTAAATTTTTTATGCTTGTTTGTTTGTTTGATTTTTTTATTCGATGACCTACGGTAAATGTTCGAGTTACGATACAATAATCGTTATTCGATGACCGATTTTGTATTTCTCTTACATTTTTACCTGTTTGATGGTATCTATATTATTTAAAAACCATTCATAGGTCTTTTCTATACCTTCTTGCAATTCTGTTTTATACTCCCAACCGATGGCTTTCATTTTAGATACATCCATTAAC
>NZ_JAHDAU010000169.1 GCF_021991835.1 Polaribacter sargassicola | reverse complement strand
CCAGGTCACCCAGCTCATCGCCCGCCGCGTGCGCGAGCAGCAGGTCTATTGCGAACTGCACCCCTTCGACGTCAGCGACGACTTCGTCCGCCAGTTCAATCCGCAGGGCATCATCCTTTCCGGCGGCCCGAACTCGGTCTATGAAGCGCATGACTGGAGAGCGCCGCAGGCGGTGTTCGAACTCGGCGTGCCGGTGCTCGGCATCTGCTACGGCATGCAGACCATGGCGCAGCAGCTCGGCGGCAAGGTCGAAAGCTCGGGCAAGCGCGAGTTCGGCTACGCCGAAATGCGCGCGCGCGGC
>NZ_JAHDAU010000168.1 GCF_021991835.1 Polaribacter sargassicola | reverse complement strand
GAAATAGCTGGTTCTCTCCGAAAACTATTTAGGTAGTGCCTCAAGTATCACCGACGGGGGTAGAGCACTGTTATGGCTAGGGGGTCATCGCGACTTACCAAACCATTGCAAACTCCGAATACCGTTGAGTGCGAGCTTGGGAGACAGACATCGGGTGCTAACGTCCGGTGTCGAGAGGGAAACAACCCAGACCGCCGATTAAGGTCCCCAAGACATAGTTAAGTGGGAAACGAGGTGGGAAGGCTCAGACAGCCAGGAGGTTGGCTTAGAAGCAGCCATCCTTTAAAGAAAGCGTAATAGC
>NZ_JAHDAU010000167.1 GCF_021991835.1 Polaribacter sargassicola | reverse complement strand
TCGCTGCAGGGGCACCTGTATCTGCGCGTGCACGGCGACGCGCGTGAGCAGATGGCCGCCGGCGAGTCGCTCTCCGTCGGCGTCGTGCGCGACGACGACCGCACGTTCATGCTCGCCTACAGCTCGGGCGCCGCCCTGCAGGCATCCATCCAGGACGAGGAGGATGCCGCATCCACCTCCGCCATCGCGCAGCCCGCGACCCTCGTGTACCAGCAGGTCGTGGGCGGTGGGTTCACGGGCATCATCATCGACAACTCCTCGGTTCCGCACCGAGTGGTCTTCCCGACCGAGCTGCTGCAGA
>NZ_JAHDAU010000166.1 GCF_021991835.1 Polaribacter sargassicola | reverse complement strand
CACCTTCCGGCTCGGCTCCCTGCCCATCGATTCGGCCCATTCGGTGAAGGAGATGTACGTATCGAACGGCTGCGACGGCACGAGCCGCTGCACCCTCGGAGGCGCGCCGCGACCACCGGTGATCAGGCCTTCCGTACGCAGCAGCGCGAGCGCCTGACGCACTGTCCCGCGCGACGCTTCGAACTCGTCGCGAAGTCGCTCCTCGCTCGGCAGGCGCATTCCCTCCGTCCACTCCCCCGAATGGATGCGGTCGGCCATCGCCGCGTAGATCCTTGAATACAGGGGACGCCGGCTGACCATG
>NZ_JAHDAU010000165.1 GCF_021991835.1 Polaribacter sargassicola | reverse complement strand
GCTACCGGACCGGGCTGTTCGGAAAGTGGCACCTCTCCAGCAGCGCCTCGGCGCCGGACGAGACCTGGCCGACACGGCGCGGATTCGACGAGTTCTACGGCATCGTGGCCGGCGCCGACGACTACTTCCACCCACGCGGGCTGTGGGAGGGTGAGCGGCGTCTGCCGGTGCCGGGCGACGGCTTCTACCTCACCGACAGCATCGGCGACCGCGCCGCCGACTTCATCGTGCGGGCCGGTGCCGAGCCGTACCTGCTCTTCTGCGCGTTCACAGCGCCGCATTGGCCGTTGCATGCACCCGA
>NZ_JAHDAU010000164.1 GCF_021991835.1 Polaribacter sargassicola | reverse complement strand
GCTCACTCAGGCGGCTCGGTCGAGGCCTCGTAGCCGTCGGGCAGTTCGGGAGCGATCAGGGTGGCGTCAGCGGGGTAGACGATCACCGCGTGCAGCTCGGCATCCTCGTCGGTGCGGATCTCGAAGCTGGACAGCGTCGCGGAAGCGACCTGATGGATGCGACGGATGCCGACCGTGCCGCCGGCGACGAGCTCGCGCCCGTCGGTGACGACCGCATGCCGGGTGATGCGCTGGCCGTTCTCGACGGCTTCGCGCAGCTCGATCTGGCCGACCTCGATCGATTCCGGAAGCGTCGCGATCC
>NZ_JAHDAU010000163.1 GCF_021991835.1 Polaribacter sargassicola | reverse complement strand
CGTAATAATAAGTTCCACCCTTTTGAGGGGTAAATGTATTTACGTCACCCGTAGTTCTGGCAAATTCAGCTCTCTTTCTAGAAACGGGTTTAGTTATACGCCAAAATTTACCAAAGTCAATATCTGTAGGTGTGGTAACAAAAGGCGGGCTATCAGGATCGTCAACACAATCATCACCACTTGGGTTACTATTACCATTTGGATCGAGGCGTCTAAAATTATCATTAACCGATAAGTTGGGGTCACCATACCATAACACTTGTGCATCTAGTTTATGTAATCCAATACATGAAACTAAAAA
>NZ_JAHDAU010000162.1 GCF_021991835.1 Polaribacter sargassicola | reverse complement strand
CTTTGGTTGATTGAGATTGGATTTTAACAGGGTTTATTTTAGCCACACGATTAGTGTCAATAGTATTGCCTTTGTGAACAATATTAAGGAGGGTATCCATAAGGATGTATTGATTACGGTAGTAATACAGGTAAATTAATTGATGACGCTTACGGTTATAATGCAACATGCCATCGGTGCAGAACAGACCGTCTATTTGTTTTTCTAAAATATGAGGTGCGAGTTTTATATAAGGCAGGGTATCGGTTAGGCTACCTAAAACATATGCTTTGGATTCACTACTTAAAGTGCGGATAGCAAA
>NZ_JAHDAU010000161.1 GCF_021991835.1 Polaribacter sargassicola | reverse complement strand
CAGCGCTCGTCGGTCGCCTGCAGATCGGCGAGCTTGGCACGCACCGCGACACCGAAGGTCGGCTGGGCGTCGGGCTCGACCTCGCTGCCGATCAGCACCGGAACAGCGAGGGCCTGACCGACGATGTGCTCGCGCTCGGCGAGCACAGGACCCTCGAAGCGCGCGACGTCCGCCTCGCTGACGCCGAGCAGCGCCGCGACCTCGGACGCCGAGAGCCCGGCACGGATCTGGGTCTGGATGTCGCGGTGGCTCGCGGCCAGTCGCGCGGCGGCGGGCTCCGTCTCGCGGGTCGCCCGGCGCA
>NZ_JAHDAU010000160.1 GCF_021991835.1 Polaribacter sargassicola | reverse complement strand
CGCCGAGCATCTCGAAGCTCGCCGGCAGCTTGCGCTCCCAGCCCTGCTCGTAGTCCCCCAGCAGGGCGCCGTTGGAGTCGAAGTGCCGGGCGCCGTGCTCGTCGTTGCGGAATCGCGAGCCGATGATCAGGCCGGGGCGCCGCGCGCGCAGCTCGGCCTCGAGCGCGTGGGTGAACTCGTGCGAGGAGATCCAGGACGCGTCCCAGGTGCCGTCGAACCAGAGACCGCGCGCGGCGGGGTAGCGGTCCAGCAGCTCGAGCAGCTGGGCGCGCGTGTACTGCAGGAAGTCGTGCCAGCCGGCG
>NZ_JAHDAU010000015.1 GCF_021991835.1 Polaribacter sargassicola | reverse complement strand
AATAGCCCAGACAATTAACGACTGTCCTCGACGCATATCGCCTGCTGTAAAGATGTTCTTTACATTGGTCTGGTATTTACCATATGATGCCTGGTAATTTGATCGAGAATCTCGTTTAAGGCCTAATTGGTCTGCTAAAGTACTTTCAGGACCTGTAAATCCAAGAGCTAATAAAGCTAAATCACAAGGCCAAGTTTTTTCAGTACCAGAAACTTCAATTAATTGTGGTCTTTGGCCAGGAACCATTTTCCACTCGACATTTACTGTTTTTAATGCCGTTAAATTTCCGTTTTCATCTTTTATAAATTCTTTCGTGTTAATTAACCAATTTCTTTCTACTCCTTCTTGATGAGATGAAGAAGTTTTTAATTGTAATGGCCAAAAAGGCCAAGGTGTAGTAGGTGAACGATGTCCTGGTGGTTTTGGCATAATTTCGAAGTTTACAACAGATTTTGCACCTTGTCTATTTGATGTACCAATACAATCTGATCCTGTATCACCACCACCAATTACAATTACATTTTTGTCTGTAGCAAGTACTTGATTTTCGACTTTTTTACCTAAAACAACTTTTGTTTGTTGTGTTAAAAAATCCATAGCTTGTACAACTCCATTAGCATCTATACCAGGAGTAGGTAAGCTTCGTCTTTCAGTTGCACCACCACATAAAACTATAGCATCAAAAGTTTTTAAATCTTTTACATCATAATTAACTCCAACATTAATATTGGTTTTAAAAATAATACCTTCAGCTTCTAAAATTTTAACTCTTCTATCTATAATTCCTTTTTCCATTTTAAAATTGGGAATTCCATAACGTAGAAGACCTCCAATTTCATCATCTCTTTCGAAAACTGTTACTGTATGACCAGCTCTATTTAATTGTTGTGCTGTTGCTAAACCTGCAGGTCCAGAACCTACAACAGCAATAGTTTTACCTGTTCTATTTTTAGGAGGTTGTGGTTTTATCCAACCTTCTTTAAATGCACGTTCAACAATATTCTTTTCAATATTTTCTATTGATACCGGATCTTCTATTATACCCAATACACATGATTTTTCACATGGAGCTGGACATAATCGACCTGTAAATTCAGGAAAATTATTGGTAGAATGTAATAACCATGAAGCTTTTTGCCATTCACCTTGGTGAACCATATGGTTAAAATCTGGAATTAGATTACCTAATGGACAACCACTATGACAAAAAGGAATACCACAATCCATACATCTAGATCCTTGTTTTGTAATATCTTTATTAGATAATGGAACTGTAAATTCTTTATAATTTTTTACACGTTCTTCTACAGAAGTGTAAGTTTCATCTTGTCTTTCAAATTCTTTAAATCCTGTTACTTTTCCCATGACATTATGCTATTGTTAATTCTTCAAACATTGGTTCTTCTGTTTCTAAACGCTCTAAAGCAAGTTTATATTCAGTAGGCATCACTTTTACAAATTTATTTAAACTAGTTTCCCAATCGTTTAATAAATCTTTACCTTTTTTACTATCAGTATATAAAACGTGCTTTTCAATTGTAGCTTTTAAATCGGCACTATCTTCATCTGAAAGAGTTTCAAATTGAATAGTTTCTGTATTACAAAGACCATTTACAAATTTGCTTTCAGGATCATACACATAAGCAATTCCTCCACTCATACCTGCAGCAAAATTTCTACCAGTGTCACCTAAAACTATTACTTTTCCTCCAGTCATATATTCACAACAGTGATCACCAACACCTTCTACAACTGCTGTTGCTCCTGAATTACGAACAGCAAAACGCTCTCCTGCAATACCATTAATGTAGGCTTGTCCATTTACAGCACCAAATAAGCATACGTTACCAACAATGATATTATTTTCAGCTAAAAAGTCTGCTTTTGATGGTTTTTTAATAATCAATTTAGCGCCAGATAATCCTTTTCCTAAATAATCATTAGAGTTACCTTCTAGTGTAAATGTTAATCCATAAGCACCAAATGCTCCAAAACTTTGACCAGCTGATCCAGTAAAATTAACATTTAAAGTATCTTCAGGTAAACCTAAATGGCCATATATTTTAGAAATTTCATTACTAACAATTGCTCCTACAGTTCTATCTGTATTATTAATTGGGTAAGTTAAGTTCATCTTTTCTTTTCTATATAATGCTCTATGTGAGTCTTTTAATATAGTAAAGTCTAAAACTTTTTCTAAGTTATGATCTTGACTTTCAGTGTTTTTAACAGTCATGTTTTTATATGCTGTTGGTCTATGTAAAATACTAGATAAGTCTAATCCTTTAGCTTTATAATGCTTAATTGCTTTATTAGAGTTTATTTTATGAGTTTGGCCAACCATTTCTGATAATGTTCTAAAACCTAATTGAGCCATTATTGTTCTTAATTCTTCTGCAACATAATAGAAGAAGTTAATTACGTGTTCTGGTGTACCTTTAAAGTTTTTACGCAATTCTTTATCTTGAGTTGCAATACCAACAGGACAAGTATTTAAGTGACATTTACGCATCATAATACAGCCAGAAGCAACTAAAGGCGCTGTTGCAAAACCAAATTCTTCTGCACCTAAAAGAGCTGCAATTGCTACATCTCTACCTGTTTTTAACTGTCCGTCACATTCTACAACAATTCTACTTCTTAAATCATTAAGTACTAAAGTTTGTTGTGCTTCTGCTAAACCAAGTTCCCAAGGTAAACCAGCGTGTTTTAATGATGTTAAAGGAGAAGCTCCTGTACCACCATCATAACCAGATATTAGTACAACATCTGCTTTTGCTTTTGCTACACCTGCAGCAATTGTACCTACACCAACTTCTGATACCAATTTTACATTAATTCTAGCTTCTCTATTAGCATTTTTTAAATCAAAAATTAATTGAGCTAAATCTTCAATAGAATAAATATCATGATGAGGAGGAGGAGAAATTAAACCTACAAAAGGTGTAGAATTTCTTGCATTAGCAATCCAAGGTAATACTTTATGAGCTGGTAGTTGACCACCTTCTCCTGGTTTAGCTCCTTGAGCCATTTTTATTTGTATTTCTTTAGCATTAGATAAATAGTGTGATGTAACACCAAACCTACCTGATGCAACTTGCTTTATAGCAGAATTTCTACTATCACCATTAATATCTTTTTGAAAACGTCTTCTATCTTCACCACCTTCTCCAGAATTAGATTTACCTCCAATTCTGTTCATGGCAATGGCTAAATTTTCATGAGCTTCTCTAGAAATAGACCCGTAAGACATTGCTCCTGTTTTAAATCGTTTTACGATTTCTGTCCAAGGTTCTACTTCATCTAATGGAATTGGATCTAAATTATCAAATTCAAACAGACCACGAATTGTCATTAAACTTTCTGACTGCTCATTAATTGTTTTTGAGTAAACATCATAGCTAGATTGATCACTTAATCTAACAGCTTGTTGTAATTTTGCAACAGTTGTTGGATTAAATAAGTGACGTTCTCCGTTTCTTCTCCATCTATAATCACCACCAATATTTAAAGTTAAATTTTTGTCGATAGATTTATCAGGGTAAGCTTGTTTATAACGCTGATCTATTTCTTTTTCAATTTCATATAAACCAATACCTTCTATTCTAGAGGCAGTATAAGGGAAATATTTTTGTACAAATTGAGAGTTAAAACCTACGATTTCAAAAATTTGAGAACCTCTATAAGAATGTAAAGTAGAGATTCCAATTTTGTTCATCACCTTTAAAATACCTTTTCCAATAGCGTAATTAAAGTTATCAACGGCCTTTTGTTCATCCATACCGGTAATAAAACCTTCTTTAACTTGCATTCTAATGATTTCATTTACCATATATGGGTTTATGGCACTTGCTCCATAACCAAATAATGTTGCAAAATGATGAGGCTCACGAGGTTCTGCAGATTCAATAATTATATCGAAATAAGAACGCTTGCGTAAACGATTCATTTGATGGTTTACATAAGAACATGCTAATAATGCTGGTATTGGTGCAAATTCTTGATTAACACCTCTATCAGAAAGAATAATAATATTATTTTTATTTTCTAATGCTTTTTCTACTTGAATGATAATATTATCTAATGCATCTTCTAAACCATTTAAACCTTTAGATTTTGGATATAAAATTTGTATAGTTTCTGCTTTAAAGCTTTCTATATCAATATTTCTAATTTTTTCTAAATCTGCATTTGATATAACAGGATTTTGAATTCTTAGTTTTCTACACTGTCTATCTGTTATGCTAAAAATATTTCTATCTTTTCCTAAATTTAAACTAATGTCTGTTACAATGTTTTCTCTAATTCCATCTAAAGGTGGATTTGTAACTTGAGCAAATAATTGCTTAAAATAATTAGAAATTAACTGAGGTCTATCTGATAATACAGCTAAAGGTGTATCTATACCCATAGATCCTAAAGCTTCTTTACCTGCAATAGCCATAGGAGTAATAACTTCTTGAATATCTTCAAAAGTATAATTAAATAAACGTTGACGTGTTTTTACATCAATAGTTTCAATTGGGCAAGTTTCATTAGTATACGGTACGTCTCTTAAATGTAAACGTGTATTATCTAACCATTCTTGGTATGGTCTTTCTGAAACAATTTTACTTTTTATTTCTTCATCTTCAATAATTCTACCTTCATTCATGTCTACCAAGAACATTTTACCTGGTTTTAATCTACCATGTTCTTTAACATTTTCTGGCGCTACATCAACAACTCCAATTTCTGAAGACATTATTAAGCTACCGCTTTTGGTAACAGTATATCTAGATGGTCTTAATCCGTTTCTATCTAATAAAGCTCCAATATAATCTCCATCTGTAAAAGGTACCGAAGCAGGGCCGTCCCAAGGCTCCATAATACAAGCATTATATTCGTAAAAAGCTTTACGATCTTTAGACATAGTTGCATGTTTCTCCCATGCTTCAGGAATCATCATCATCATAATTTCTGGTAATGAACGACCTGTATGAGTTAATAACTCTACAACCATATCCATAGAAGCTGAATCTGATTTACCTGGTAAAATTATTGGGAATAATTTATCTATTTGTGGACCGAAAACATCACTTTTCATGATTTCTTCTCGAACACGCATTCTACTTACGTTACCTCTTAAAGTATTAATTTCTCCATTTTGACACATATGTCTAAATGGTTGAGCTAGCTCCCAAGTAGGCATTGTATTGGTAGAAAAACGTTGATGTACTAATGCTAAACGAGTTACTAAATCTATTTCTTGTAAATCTTTATAATATGGCCCAATATCTTCAGGCATTATTATACCTTTATATATAATAGTAGTTATTGATAAACTTGGTACATAGAAATAGTTACTTTCAGAAATTTTTGATTTTCTAATTGTATGCTCAGTAATTTTTCTTGCAGCATATAGCTTAGCTTTAAAAGTAGCTTCGTCTATTTGATCTGTTTTACCAATAAATAATTGCTCTATATTAGGTTCTGAAGCTAAAGCAATTTCACCTAGTTGAGAAGAATCAACAGGTACTTCTCTCCATCCTAAGACAGAAAGACCTTGGTTTTCTACTTCTTTTTCAAAAGTTGATTTACAAAAATTGTATTGGTTAGATACTTTTGGAAGAAAAACCATACCAACAGCATACTCTCTTTGATCTGGTATAGAAAAACTACAGACACGTTTAAAATAATCGTGGGGTATATCAATTAATAAACCTGCTCCATCACCTGTTTTTCCATCTGCACTAACACCACCTCTATGTTCTAGTTTTACTAGTATTTCTAGTGCGTCATGTATAATTTGGTTTGTTCTATCACCATTTAAATTACAGATAAAACCAGCACCGCAATTTTCGTGTTCAAACTCTGGTAAATATAATCCTTGTTTCTCCATATTATGTTCAATTATATCGGCTAATTTATATTTTTTATTAATAAAAAAATGGTTTTTTTATGAATTTAATATAATTTTTATGATGAATGTAAAAAATCATTAAAAATAATTAAGTTATTTTAATAAAATCTTTTTTTATTAAGAAAATGTTAAAAAATAAAAAACACTTGTAAATTTTTCAATTTACAAGTGTTTTTAAAGATTTTTTTTAGTAATGTAAGTTAATTACTAAAAATATGTTTTAGAGGTTTATTTGTCTTCAAACTCTCTAACTCTCTTACCTGGGTAAGCGATAGAACCATGTTCTGAGATATCTAATCCTTCTATTTCTACTTCTTTAGTTACACGTAATCCCATTGTTGCTTTTAAAATAGCTAAAACAATAAAAGATAAACCTGCAGCCCATACAGCATAAGCTAAAACACCAATTGCTTGCGCTCCTAATTGAGCGGCTCCACCACCGTTAAGTAATCCAATAGCAGTGTCACCATCTACACCCCAAAGACCAATAACTAAAGTTCCCCAAGCACCAGCAACACCGTGTACAGAAGCAGCTCCAATTGCATCATCTATTTTTAATTTCTTTTCAATAAATTCAATAGCAAATACTACAAGAATACCACCAATTAAACCAGCAAGTACAGCTCCACCAGCAGTCATGTTACCACAACCAGCAGTAATACTTACTAAACCAGCTAAAGAACCGTTTAACGTTTGACCTAAGTTAGGTTTTCCGTACCATATCCAAGTAGTAATTAATGCTCCTAAACCACCTGCAGCAGCAGCTAAGTTTGTAATTAAAACAACGTTAGATGCAGCAGTAGCATCATCACCACCCCAAGCTAATTGAGAACCACCGTTAAAACCAAACCATCCAAACCAAAGGATAAATACCCCTAAAGTAGCTAGTATTTGATTGTGACCAGGTATAGGTAAAACTTTTCCATCAACAAATTTCCCAATTCTAGGACCTACCATGTAAGCAGCAACTAAAGCTGCCCATCCACCAACAGAGTGTACAATTGATGAACCTGCAAAATCGATAAACTCAGCTGGCATAATACCGTCTGTATCGTTTAACCATCCACCATTCCATTCCCATCCACCAGAGATTGGGTAAATGATAGCTGTCATTATTAAAGAAAAGATAATGTAGGTAGTATATTTTGTTCTACCAGCTATTGCTCCAGAAACAATTGTTGCAGTTGTTGCAGCAAACATTGTTTGGAAAAATAAATCTGCTCCTTCACCTTGGAATAAACCGCTCCAGAAGAACCATCCGTTAGAAGTATCTCCGTACATTAAAGAATAACCTACAAGCCAAAAAGTAATAGAACCTACACAGATGTCTAATAAGTTTTTCATTGCAATGTTAACTGCATTTTTAGATCTTGTCATACCAGATTCTACTAAGGTAAAACCTGCTTGCATCAAGAATACTAGGATACCTGCAATTAGCATCCATAGCATCCCCATGTCTCCATTTATTTGTTCAACAGCTTTAGAAACTTCTGTTGCGTCTTGAAATAATGTTAAAAATAAACTCATTTTTATTATGTAATTTTAGTTAGTATTTTTTAGAAAGAGTAAACTGCAGCTAAAACAAAAGAAGATAAACCACTAGCCATTTCACTATCGTTATTTAAAAAGAAGTCATCAGAAGAAGAATCTAAACGAATTTCAGGGATAATGGTTAATGAACCAATTGAATAGTTAGCTGATAAAGTAGTTGCAAATACCGAAGACTCTTCAATACCTGTACCGATAGCTCCAAATTCTCCATTAGTTTCAGCAAAATACTCAGCTCTTAAACCAATAGAAAAAGAATCTGAAGTAGATAATTGAGGATATAATGCAACCCCATAAAAACCAGCAGCGTCATCAGCGTCAAAATAAGCAGCATTTAAACCTAAAAAGAAAGAATCTGATAAATCAAAACCTCCTGTAAAATCAATTTCATAAGAATCTGGATTTAATAAAAAGTTGAAGTACTGACCAGAAACGCCATACTGAGCTCCAATAGAATACTTTCCATCAGGATTGAATTCTGTAGCATCAGTTGGGTTTAAGATAGCTAACATTAAAGAAGAGTCTTCTCCTAAAGAGAAATCAGCTTTAATTCCTGAATGGCTAAATGGACCATAAGAAAATAAGTAAGAAGTACTGTAGTTAAAGTTAGCAGCAGGTGAAATTACTTCGTAACCTAAAAAAGTATTGAAGTTACCAATAGTAAGTGTAACTTTTTCACTTACATTCCAATAAGCATAAAGTTGGTTCACTATATTACCAGTAGCAGAATACATTGGAGAAGCAAAAACAGCATCAGTACCTCTTGGACCGAAAACTAAATCAGCAACAAAACCAGATTTTTCTCCTTCATAACCAGCAATAACATTTATCATTCCTAATGAAAAACCTGGAAGGTTTGCAAAAGAAGATCCAGGAGCAGCTAAAGGTGAATTATCATCATCTACAGCGTTAGGTGCATTTAGATTCGCTCGAAAATATGTATCAACTGTTCCGCTAAGCGTGAATTTTTTTTCTTCTTCTTGCGCTGTTGCTATAAAGCTACTTGCAAATAATAAAGCAAAAATGATTTTTTTCATAATGTTTGTTCTTTTAATGTTAAGTGTTTTTTATTAATTGAATTGACTCAAAAGTATATATTTATTTCTTATTATCAATAGCTGTTTTTTAAAAAATTAACATTTTTATAACATATACCCTCAAAAAAAAGGGGGTTTCTTTGAGATAATTATATTTTTTTATTGATGTAGGGTAATAAATGTTAGGTTCGTAAAAAAGAAGTGTATAATATTGAGATATTCATAAAAATGCACCATTTGTAAAAAAAAATGTAATTATTGTACATTTGTGCTCATGAAATATTCGGTTTCTTACGTAGTTTGTATACAATTTTTAGGTTTTAGGTTTTCTGGTTGGCAGAAACAAAAAAATGCTAAAACTTTACATGATATGGTTGATAAGACCTTGTCTTTTGTATTTGAAGACAAGAATTATAAAACAATAGGTATTGGTAGAACTGATGCAAAAGTATCTGCAAATACTTATTATATACAGATGTTTACAGAGGTTTTAGTAGATGAAGTAACTTTTATAAAATCTTTAAATTCTAATTTTTCTCCAGATTTTAGAGCATTATCTATAAGAAGAGTTGATAGAGGATTTAATGTTATTAATGCTCCTAAAATTAAAGAATATCATTATTATTTTTCTTTTGGTGAAAAAAATCATCCTTTTGCAGCGCCTTTTTTAGTTAATGTGGCAGAAAATCTTGATGTAAACTTGATGATGAAGGCTGCAAATTTATTTGCTGGTGAGCATTACTTTCATAAATATTGTACCAAACCATCAGAAAATACCATTTTTAAAAGGGTAATTAATTCTTGTGAGATTGTAGAGAATGATATTTTAAGAGCTAACTTTTTTCCTGAAAAATCATATGTATTAAAAGTTAGAGGTAAGGGTTTTTTACGTTATCAGATTCGGTTAATTATGGCTACTCTCTTTGAAGTTGGTAAAGGGAACTTAGATTTAACTTTTATAGAAGACTCTTTAAAAGAGGGAAATGATAGAAAGTTTATGAGAAATAATGCACCTTCTTCTGGTTTGCAATTATTTAATGTTGAGTTAGAATTTTAATTTATAATAAAATGTTATCTCTTCTTTTATATAGATTAGTTTTAGTAATCTATATAAAAGAAGAGATAACAAGTTGTAATTTATTTGTGTAAGATTTTTACCCTTTTGTTATTCCTCTAGAAATTACAATTTTCTGAATTTCTGAAGTTCCTTCATAAATTTGTGTAATTTTTGCATCTCTCATTAAGCGCTCTACATGATATTCTTTAACAAAACCATTTCCTCCATGGATTTGAACAGCTTCTACCGTTTGTTCCATTGCTACTTTAGATGCGTATAATTTTGCCATTGCACTAGACATATCGTAATTATAGCCTTTATCTTTATCCCAACCAGATTTCATTACTAACATTCTTGCAGCTTCAATTTCAGTATACATATCTGCTAATTTAAAAGCTATTGCCTGATGATTACAGATTTCTGTACCAAAAGATTTTCGTTCTTTACTGTACTTAAGCGCTAATTCGTAAGCACCAGAAGCAATCCCTAGAGCCTGTGCTGCAATACCTATTCTACCGCCAGAGAGTGTTTTCATGGCAAATTTAAAACCAAAACCATCATCACCAATTCTGTTCTCTTTCGGAATTTTTACATCATTAAATTGTAGAGTGTGAGTATCGCTACCTCTAATTCCTAATTTATCTTCTTTTGGGCCGATATGAAAACCTTTAGTTCCTTTTTCTACAATAAAAACATTAATACCTTTATGTCCTTTGTTTTTATCTGTTTGTGCAATTACTAGATAGATATCTGCTCTACCGCCATTTGTAATCCAGTTTTTTGTGCCGTTAATAAGGTAGTAATCACCTTTATCTTCTGCTGTAGTTGCTTGTGATGTAGCATCAGAACCTGCTTCTGGTTCACTTAAACAAAAGGCGCCAAGATATTCTCCTGTAGCTAATTTTGTTAAATATTTTTGTTTTTGATCTTCTGTGCCAAAAGCTTCTAAGCCATAACACACTAGTGAGTTGTTAACAGAAACGATAACAGAGGCAGAAGCATCAATCTTAGAAAGTTCTTCCATTATTAATATGTAAGAAATTGTGTCCATGCCGCTTCCTCCATATTTAGGATCTACCATAATTCCTAAAAAACCTAAATCACCCATTTTTTTTACCAATTCATCAGGAAACTCTTGTTTGTTGTCTCTTTCTATTACACCAGGTAGTAATTCTGTATGTGCAAAATCTTTTGCAGCATCACGTATCATGATGTGTTCTTCTGTTAAACTAAAATCCATAAGTGTGTTTTTTATTATATTCGTAAAATAACCTTTTCAAATATATTAAATTCGTAATAGAATTTGAGTGTTGTTTTAGTTATTTTTACACGCATGAATAAAAATGAAGTTTTTGTTATCGGTTTAATGTCTGGTACATCTTTAGATGGTATTGATTTGGTTTATGTTAAGTTTTTTAAAAATGATTATAAGAAATTTAAAATTTTAAGCTCAGAAACTGTTGGATATTCTAAAGAATGGAAAACTACTTTGCAAAATGCCATTCATTTTTCTTCTGAAAAATTAGAGCTGTTAAATGTTTCTTATGGTAAGTTTTTAGGAGAAGTGTTGAATTCTTTTATTGATAAAAATCAAATTAATAATATTGATTTTATTGCTTCTCACGGTCACACTATTTTACATCAACCAGAAAAAGGAATAACACTACAAATAGGTTCTGGAAAAGAAATAGCTAAAGCTACAAGCAGAAAAGTAGTTTATGATTTTAGAACACAAGATGTAAAATTAGGTGGGCAAGGAGCACCTTTAGTGCCAATCGGAGATCAATTACTTTTTTCTAATTATGATTATTGTTTAAATCTTGGTGGTTTTTCTAATATTTCATATCAAGAAAATGATGTAAGAATAGCTTATGATGTTTGTCCTGTAAATATTGTTTTAAATTATTATGTAAATAAATTAGGCTTTGATTATGATGATTCTGGTAAAATAGCTGCTAAAGGAAAGTTGAATAAAGAACTTTTAAAAGAGCTAAATAATTTAGAGTTTTACAAAATTAAGCCTCCAAAATCTTTAGGTTTAGAATGGGTGCAAAAAAATATATTTCCTTTAATAGATAATCTAGAAAAAGATGTACCTTCTATATTAAGAACTTTTGTAGAGCATATTGCAATTCAATTAAGTGCTGTTATTAAATCTGATTCTGTGTTAATAACTGGTGGAGGAGCGTTTAATGTTTTTTTGATTAAAAGATTAGAAGATGTTTTAGGTGTTAAAATTTTATTAATTAATAAAGAATTAATAGATTTTAAAGAAGCTTTAATTTTTGCTTTTTTAGGTGTGCTAAGAGTTGATAATCAGGTTAATTGTTTAAAGTCTGTTACAGGTGCAATAAAAGATCATTCTTCCGGTAAAATTTTTATACCAAACTGATGGATAAAAAAAATTTGAGCAGTCGTTTTTTTACATTAGATTTGTGTGACACACAAAATATATAATAATTCAATTTTTTTAAAATGAATCAGCTTTAACTTTCCCCAGAAGGGGATTTTATTACAAGACTAAAATTATTTAAAAGAAATAAAAGTAAAAGTTAATTATTTAAAATATTAAAATGAAAGAATTATTAAAAATATACGAGAACAAACAACCAGAAATAGTCTTTAATTGGAAAGATTCTGAAACTGAAGCAGAGGGCTGGACAGTGATAAATTCATTAAGAGGTGGCGCAGCTGGTGGAGGAACAAGAATGAGAGAAGGCTTAGATTTAAATGAAGTTTTATCTTTAGCGAAAACGATGGAGGTAAAATTTACTGTTTCTGGTCCTGCCATTGGAGGAGCAAAATCTGGTATAAATTTTAACCCGCAAGATCCTCGTAAAAAAGGTGTTTTAGAGCGTTGGTACAAAGCTGTTTCTCCATTATTAAAAAATTATTACGGAACAGGAGGAGACTTAAATGTAGATGAAATACATGAAGTAATACCAATGACAGAAGATGTTGGGGTATGGCATCCACAAGAAGGTGTTTTTAACGGTCATTTTAAACCATCCGAAGCAGACAAGATTAATAGAATCGGTCAATTAAGACATGGGGTGATAAAAGTCATAGAAAGCCCTATTTATTCTCCTGATATTGCATCGAAATTTACAATTGCAGACATGATTACAGGTTTTGGGGTTGCAGAAGCTGTTCGTCATTACTATGATATTTATGGAGGTACTGTAGTTGGTAAGAGAACTATTGTACAAGGTTTTGGAAATGTTGGTTCTGCAGCAGCATATTATTTAGCTCAAATGGGTGCTAAAGTTGTAGGTATAATAGATATTGTTGGTGGTGTTATTAATGAAGATGGATTTACTTTTGAAGAGGTAAAAGAATTATTTTTAAATAAGAAAGGAAATACATTATTTTCAGAAAAAATGATACCTTTTAGTGAAGTAAATGAAAGAATTTGGGAATTGAAATCAGAAGTTTTTGCTCCTTGTGCAGCATCTAGATTAGTAAAACAAGAACAAATTAATAAAATGATAGAAAGAGGATTAGAAGTGGTTTCTTGCGGGGCAAATGTGCCTTTTGCAGATAAAGAAATTTTCTTTGGCTCTATAATGGAAGACACAGATAAGAAAGTAAGTTTAATTCCAGACTTTATTTCTAATTGTGGTATGGCAAGAGTATTTGCATATTTTATGGAGAGAAGAGTAAAAATGAGCGATGAAGCTATTTTTAAAGATACCTCTGATGTAATTAAAAAAGCATTGCAAAGAACTTTTGCAAAAAGTGCTTCTAAAACAAGAATAAGTGAAACTGCGTTTGAAATAGCGCTAAAAGAATTAATATAATAATTAACTATTAAATAACAATAACATGTTTAAGTACTTTTTAGGGGATTCGCCAAAATGGTTTAAAATGACCATGATAGGTTTTCTGATTTTTAACATCTTTTCAATTTTTGTTTTAGGAAAAACAATAACAGCTTGGATTTTTATTGCCGAGTTTATTTTTACGCTAGCAATGGCACTAAAATGTTACCCTCTACAATCGGGAGGTTTATTAGCTATAGAAGCTATCGCATTGGGCTTAACTACACCTAAAAATGCTTATCACGAAGTAGATCAAAATTTAGAAGTTGTATTGCTTTTAGTTTTTATGGTTGCTGGTATCTATTTTATGAAACCTTTATTAATGTTTATTTTTAGTAAAGTGTTTACTAAGATAAGATCTAAGTTGGTTTTATCTTTATTGTTTGTGTTTTTATCAGCTGTTTTGTCAGCATTTTTAGATGCATTAACTGTAACTGCTGTATTAATTAGTGTTGCAGTTGGTTTTTACGGTGTATATCACAAAATACATTCTAGTTCTCAAGACTATAATGATGATGGAAAATTAGACCGCAAAGAATTAAGCGGAGAAACTTTAGAGCAATTTCGTAGCTTTTTAAGAAGTTTAATTATGCATGGGGTTGTAGGTACTGCTCTAGGTGGAGTTTGTACATTGGTAGGAGAGCCTCAAAACTTATTAATTGGTGAACGTTTAGGATGGGATTTTGTTGAATTCTTTATTCACATGGCGCCAGTTACTATACCTGTACTTATAGCTGGTTTAGCAACAACAGTTGTTTTAGAGTTGACAGGTTGGTTTGGTTTTGGAGCTAAATTGCCTAAAATAGCAGCAGATATTATAGAAGGTTATACATTAGAACAAGATAATAATCGTTCTCAAAAAGAAAAATATGGTTTAATAGTACAAGGAGTTTCTGCAGTATTATTAATTGCTGGTTTGGCTTTACATATTGCTCCTGTTGGTTTAATAGGTTTAGCATTAATAATAATACAAACTGCTTTTATGGGTATTATAGAAGAGCATAGTTTAGGTCATGCTTTTGAAGAAGCTTTACCTTTTACAGGTTTATTAGTGGTTTTCTTTGTTATTGTTGCAATGATACATGATCAGCATTTATTTAGCCCTATAATTGATTGGGCTTTACATCAAGATCCAGCTTCTCAACCAGGTCTTTTTTACATAGCTAATGGTGCTTTATCTGCAATAAGTGATAATGTATTTGTGGCAACTGTTTATATTGGTGAAGTGCAAAATGCGTTTAAAAGCGGTACAATTGATAGAGAACATTTTGAAAATTTAGCAATAGCAATTAATACAGGTACAAATTTACCTAGTGTTGCAACGCCAAATGGACAGGCAGCATTCTTATTCTTATTAACATCTGCTTTGGCTCCGTTAATTAATCTTTCTTATGGAAAAATGGTAAAAATGGCATTGCCTTATACTATTGTTTTAGGAGGATTAGGATATATAATGGTAAAAATTGTACTATCTTAGTTTTATCTAATTCTAGAATAAAAATCCTGAATTAATATTCAGGATTTTTTTTGATGCAATTTTAAGTTATTATAATCGTTATAAAGTAAAATTAAAAAAGAATATTAAATGTTATCATTTTTTCAAGAAAATACAGAGTTGTTAGAAGAGGTTGTTTCAGAAGAAAAAACATTGTCTATCTATAATTTAATTATGGATGGAGGTGTAGGAGGACAAATAATTATAGCCATTCTTTTTGTACTATTGGCAATTACTTTCTATATATATTTTGAGCGTTTTTTTGCTATTAAAGCAGCGTCTAAAGTTGATAAAAATTTTATGAATCAGATTAAAGAACTTATATCTGAAGGAAAATTAGAAGCTGCAGATACTCTTTGTAAAAGTAAAGACACACCAACATCTAGATTAATAGGTAAAGGAATTTCTAGAATAGGAAAACCATTAGAAGATATTAATACAGCAATAGAAACAGCAGGTAAATTAGAAGTTTATCAACTAGAAAAAAATGTTAGTGTTCTAGCTACAATTGCAGGAGCAGCACCAATGATTGGGTTTTTAGGAACCGTTATTGGAATGATTGTTGCAATACATGAGATAGCAAATGCAGGTGGGCAAATAGATATAAAAATGCTTTCAGACGGTTTGTATACAGCAATGACAACAACAGTTGCTGGTTTAATTGTGGGTATTATTTCTTACATTACATATAACCACTTAGTTGTAAGAACAAATAAAGTTGTTTATCAAATGGAAGCAAAATCTGTAGAGTTTTTAGATTTGTTAAACGAGCCAGTATAAATAATTGATTGTTTTTAACTTTAAATAATTGTCATGAATTTACGAGGAAGAAATAAAGTAGATCCGTCATTTAATATGTCATCAATGACAGATATTGTTTTTTTGTTATTAATATTTTTTATGCTAACATCTACTTTAGTAACTGTAAGTGCAATTGATGTTATTTTGCCAAAAGCAGGCGGAAAAACAGAAAACAGTAAATCTGTAGCTATTACAATAACAAATGAATCTCTTTTCTATATTGATAAAACTAAAGTAAGTTCATCAAGTTTAGAAAGTGAAATTTTAAAAAGTGTTGGTATAGATAAAAAGAAAACAATAGTAATAAGAGGCGATAAGGATGTACCTTATAAAAATGTTATGAAGGTAATTGATATTGCTAATAAAAATAAATTAAAAATGATTTTAGCAGTAAAGGGTAAATAAAGTTTACTTATTGCAAAATTAACTAGTTTAAAAACAAATGTCTATTTTAGATACTAAACATAAACGTAAATCAGCTATAATTACTGTTGTGATCCTAATAATTTTAATTTTTGGGATTTTTAATTATGGAATGAAATATCTAGATCCTCCAGAGGAATATGGTTTGGCTATAAATTTTGGAGATGCAAATGTAGGTAGTGGAGATCCTGTTTTAAAAACAAAGGAACAACCAGTATCAAAAGTAAAAGAAGAAGAAGTTGTAGAAGAAATTATTGAAGAGGTGCAAGAAACTCCTCAAGAAATAATTAAAGAAGAAATTATAACTGAAGATACTTCTAAAGATGTTCCTGTTGTTGAAAAAGTTGAAGAAAATAAAAAAGAACCAATAAAAGAAGTTGTTAAAAAAGAGGTTGTAAAACAAAAACCTAAGCCTAAACCATCAAAAGCAACGCAAGATGCTTTAAATAACTTACTAAATGGAAAATCATCTGAAGGTGATGTTAAAGGAGAAGGAGATGATGAAAAAGAAGGTGTTAAAGGAGATGTAAACGGAGATCCTTCATCTTCTAAGTATTATGGTAATACCGGTAGTGGCTTTGGAGGTAATTATAATTTAGCCGGTAGAAAAGCATTGTCTACACCTAAACAACAACCAGATTGTCAAGAAGAAGGTACGGTAGTTGTTAGGATTGTAGTGGATAAAAATGGTAAGGTTGTGTCTGCAGAACCTGGTTATAAAGGAACCACCAATTCTGATCCCTGTTTATTAAAACCAGCAAAAGAAGCTGCTTTGCAAACAAAATGGAATGCTGATGATGAGGCACCTTCACGACAAGTAGGAACTATAATCTATAAGTTTTCTCTTACCCAATAATCTTTTATTTTTGTAAAATGAACTATCAACAAACACTAGATTGGATGTTTGAACAGTTACCTATGTATCAAAGTGAAGGTAAAACAGCATTCAAAAAAGATTTAACTAATATTATAGAGTTATCTAAAGAGTTAAAATTTCCAGAGAAAAAATTTAAATCAATTCATGTAGGAGGTACAAATGGCAAAGGTTCTACAAGTCATATGTTGGCTTCTATTTTGCAAGAGGCAGGCTATAAAGTTGGTTTGTATACGTCACCTCACTTAAAGAATTTTACAGAAAGAATAAAAATTAATGGGAATGAAATTCCTGAAGAAAAAGTTACGTTATTTATTAATCAAAATAAGTCTTTTTTAGAAAAACAAAAATTGTCTTTTTTTGAAATGACAGTAGGGATGGCTTTTGATTATTTTGCAAAAGAAAAAGTAGATATTGCTATTATAGAAGTAGGTTTAGGAGGAAGGTTAGATTCTACAAATATAATAGAGCCAGAAATATCTGTAATTACAAATATAGGTTTAGATCATACTCAAATTTTAGGAGAAACTTTACAAGAAATTGCTTACGAAAAGGCAGGAATCATAAAAAAGAATGTACCTGTAGTTATTGGAGAAAAACAAAATGAAGTAGTAGAGGTTTTTACTGATAAGATAGAACTAACAAAATCTAAAATATTTTATGCTTCTGATGATAAAAGTGATTACAAAACAGATTTGTTAGGTGATTATCAAAAATCGAATAGTAAAACAGCTGTAAAAACAATTAAAGAATTATCAGGATTTGATGTTTCTGAAAAAAATATTATTGAAGGCTTATTAAATGTAGTAAAAAATACAAGTTTAAAAGGTAGATGGCAAATATTACAAGATAATCCTAAAGTTATTTGCGATACAGCACATAATAAAGAAGGATTAAAAATAGTTTTAAATCAGCTGAAAAAAGAACCATATAGAAAATTACATATTGTATTGGGTGTAGTTTCGGATAAAAAGATTGAAGATGTTTTAGGTTTGTTTCCAAAAGAAGCTACTTATTATTTTTGTAAACCTAATATACCAAGAGGTTTGTCTGAAGAAGTATTAAAAGAGAATGCTTTTAATTTTAAACTCTTTGGAGAAAAATTTTCATCAGTTAAATCTGCTTTTAAATTTGCTTTGAGTACTGCTAATCAAGATGATGTAATTTACGTAGGTGGTAGTACATTTGTTGTTGCAGAAATAATCTAAAAAAAACTACATTTTTATTTTTTATAAATAAAAAAAGGTATTATATTTGCACCCGCTTAGGGCAATTAGCTCAGTTGGTTCAGAGCACCTCGTTTACACCGAGGGGGTCGGGGGTTCGAATCCCTCATTGCCCACCAAAAAAATCCTTTACATAACAGTAAAGGATTTTTTCTTTTTTAAAGAAAATCTAAAAAAAAATAACTTTTATTTTTGCTGATGTAAAAAACAATACTATATTTGCACCCGCTTAGGGCAATTAGCTCAGTTGGTTCAGAGCACCTCGTTTACACCGAGGGGGTCGGGGGTTCGAATCCCTCATTGCCCACCAAAAAAATCCTTTACATAATAGTAAAGGATTTTTTCTTTTTTATAAGGTATTTAAGAATAATAGACTAAAACATTTTTTGTACATTCGTCATCAAGAAAAAGGAAAACAATTTTTGTTGATGTTAGAAGATTTGTCTCAAAAGAAAATAGTTGTAACAGGTGGAGCTGGTTTTATTGGCTCTAATTTATGTGAAGCTTTACTTGATAGGAATAATACAGTTATTTGTTTTGATAATTTTTCAACAGGAAAGAGAGAAAATATTTCTGATTTTTTAACGAACTCTAACTTTACTTTAATAGAAGGAGATATTAGAAATTTGTCTGATTGTCTAGAGGCAACTAAAGGTTGTGATTTTGTTTTGCATCAAGCAGCATTAGGTTCTGTGCCTAGGTCTATTAAAGATCCAATTACATCAAACGCTGTAAACGTTTCAGGTTTTTTAAATATGTTGGTTGCTTCTAAAGAGAATGAGATTAAGCGTTTTGTTTATGCAGCAAGTTCATCAACCTATGGGGATTCTGAGTCAATGCCAAAAGTAGAGGATGTTATTGGTAAGCCATTATCTCCTTATGCGGTTACTAAGTATGTAAATGAGTTATATGCAGATGTTTTTTCTAAAACGTACGGAATAGAGACAATAGGATTACGCTATTTTAATGTTTTTGGTAGAAAACAAGATCCAAATGGAGCATATGCAGCTGTAATTCCAAAATTTGTTAGCCAATTGATGAAGGGAGAATCTCCAGTTATCAATGGGGATGGTTCTTTTTCAAGGGATTTTACTTATATTGACAACGTTATTCAGGCTAATTTATTAAGTTTAGTTACAGAAAATAAAAGTGCTGTTAATACAGTTTATAATGTTGCATACGGAGATAGAAATACATTAAATGACCTAATGAGTTTTTTAAAAGAATATTTATCTGAATATGATGAATCCATTACTAATGTAGAGGTAAAATATGGTAAGAATAGAGTAGGAGATATACCTCATTCTCATGCAAGTATTATTAAGGCGAAAAAGTTATTACAATACAACCCTCAGTTTTCATTGCAAAAAGGATTGAAAGAAGCTGTAAAGTGGTATTGGGAGAATTTGTAAAATTTATGATAGATAAAAAGATAGCAATAATAGGTTTAGGTTATGTAGGTTTGCCATTGGCAAGATTGTTTGCAACTAAATACGCCGTTGTTGGTTTTGATATAAATAAAAAGAGAGTAGCAGAGTTGATGTCTGGTACAGACTCTACATTAGAGGTTTCTGATGAATCTCTACAATCTGTTTTGTTAGAGCAATCTACAAAAGAAAAAGGATTGTTTTGCACAGACTCAATAGATAGTATAAAAGATTGTAATTACTATATAATTACAGTGCCAACTCCTGTTGATAAAAATAATAGACCTGTATTAACACCTTTAATTAAAGCAAGTGAAACTGTTGGGAAGGTATTAAAAAAGGGAGATATTGTAATTTATGAATCTACAGTATATCCTGGAGCAACAGAGGAAGAATGTATTCCGGTTTTAGAAAAAATATCAGGATTAGAATTTAATAAAGATTTTTATGCAGGATATTCTCCAGAGAGAATTAATCCGGGAGACAAAGAACATACGGTAGAAAAAATACTAAAAGTTACCTCTGGTTCTACAAAAGAAATAGGCGAGAAAGTTGATGATTTATATAAGTCGGTTATTATTGCTGGTACACATTTAGCACCAACAATTAAGGTAGCTGAGGCAGCAAAAGTTATAGAAAACTCTCAAAGAGATATTAATATTGCTTTTGTAAATGAACTGGCTAAAATTTTTGGGTTGATGAATATTAATACTCACGATGTTTTAGAAGCTGCAGGAACAAAATGGAATTTTTTACCATTTAAACCAGGCTTAGTTGGTGGTCATTGTATTGGTGTAGATCCTTATTATTTAGCACAGAAAGCTCAAGAATATGGTTATCATCCAGAAATTATACTTGCAGGTAGAAGATTAAATGATAGTATGGGGAATTATGTAGCTTCTGAAGTTGTTAAGTTAATGATCAATGAAGATATTAATGTAAAAAATGCTGAAATTTTAGTCTTAGGTATTACTTTTAAAGAAAACTGCCCAGATGTAAGAAATACAAAAGCAGTAGACGTTATTTCTGCTTTAAAAGAATATGGAACTAACGTAACAATATTTGATCCGTGGGCAAAGGTAGAAGATGTAAAGAATGAATATAATTTAGATTCTGTAAAAGATTTACCAAATAAAAAATTTGATGCTATTGTATTAACAGTTTCGCATAATGAATTTATAAATTTAGATTTTGAATCAATAAAAAAAGAAAAATCTATTATTTATGATGTGAAAAATATTTTACCAGAATCAATAAAAAATAAAACATTATAAATTGAAGAATTTCGCTTTAATAGGTGCTGCAGGTTACATTGCACCAAGACATTTAAAGGCAATAAAAGATACAAATAATAACCTTATAGCAGCACTAGATAAGTTTGACAGTGTTGGTATTATGGATAGTTATTTTCCTAATGCAGATTTTTTTGTTGAGTTTGAAAGGTTTGATCGTCACATAGAAAAGATTAAGCGTCAAAAAAATATAAGTTTAGATTATGTTAGTATTTGTACTCCAAACTATTTGCATGATTCTCATATAAGAATGGCTTTAAGAAGAGGAGCAGATGCTATTTGCGAAAAACCGTTAGTTTTAAACCCTTGGAATGTAGATGCGTTAGCTGATATAGAAAAAGAATCTGGACAAAGAATACACACTATTTTACAATTGAGGTTACACGCTAGTATCATTCAATTAAAGAATAAAGTAGTTTTAGAAAATAAAAAAGGTAAATACGATGTAGATTTAACATACATTACTTCAAGAGGAAATTGGTATGATATTTCTTGGAAAGGAGATGAATCAAAATCTGGAGGTATTGCTACAAATATCGGAGTTCATTTTTACGACATGCTTTCTTGGGTTTTTGGAGAAGTTGAAGAAAATAACGTACATTTAAAAGAAAAAAATAAAGCAGCTGGTTATTTAGAATTTAAAAATGCAAGAGTAAGATGGTTTTTATCTATTGATGAAAATGATTTGCCTCAAAATATTAAAGAAATTGGTCAAAGAACATTTCGTTCTATAACTATAGATAATACAGAGTTAGAGTTTAGTAAAGGGTTTACAGAATTACACACAGATAGTTATAAAGATATTTTAAAAGGGAATGGTTTTGGGTTAGAAGATGCTAGAAACTCTATTCAAATTGTTCACGATATTAGAAATCAGGAAATTAATCTAAAAGGTGAAAAACATCTTTTCTTAAATAAAATCTAAACAAGATGAAAAAAAAAGCAATTATTGTTTCGGGTTATTTTAATCCAATTCACAAAGGACATTTAGAATATTTTAATAATGCAAAAGCTTTAGCAGATGAGTTATTTGTAATTGTTAATAGCGATCTTCAAAGAGGATTAAAAGGGTCTAAAGAATTTCAAAAAGAAGACGAAAGATTATTTATTGTTCAGAATATTAAAGCAGTAGATAAAGCAATTATCTCTATAGATAAAGATAGAACTGTATGTGAGTCTATTCGTCATTTTTTTACAACTTATAATGAAGAATATGAATTAGGTTTTGCAAACGGAGGTGATCAAAACAATAATTCTATTCCAGAAGTGCCAGTTTGCAATGAATTAGGTATTAAGTTAATTGATGGTTTGGGAGAAAAAATACAATCATCATCATGGTTACTAAATAAAAAATAATATACTGATTATATTATTTTTATGTTAAATTTAAAAGATATTAGCAATATTATTTTAAAATAATAATTAATTATATATTTGAAAAAAAAACAATTATGAAAGTAGGTATTACCTTTAGTGCTTTTGATTTATTTCATGCAGGTCATGTAAAAATGTTAGAAGATGCAAAAAATGAATGTGATTTTTTAATTTGTGGTTTACAAACAGATCCAACGTTAGATAGACCAGAAAAAAACAGACCAATTCAATCAGTAGTAGAAAGATATATCCAATTAAAAGGATGTAAATATGTTGATGAAATTGTGCCTTATGCTACAGAGCAAGATTTAGAAGATGTATTACGTTCATTTAAAATTGATGTTAGAATAGTTGGAGATGAATATGCTAGCAAACAATTTACAGGAAGAAAGTATTGTGAAGAGGTAGGTATCGAGTTATTTTTTAACAAAAGAGAACACCGTTTTTCTAGTAGTGGCTTAAGAAAAGAAGTACAAGAAAAAGAAAACTTAAAAGAAACTTTAAAAGCTAAAAAAGCATAGCTGATTATTAAAGATATTATACTGTAGAGGGTTTGAAAAGACAGTAGTTTAGCTTCTTCTAAGGTTTTTATTAAGGAAAAAGAATAAAAGCAATCTGTAAAATACAGATTTTAAAATCAAACTTAGAAGAAAACATTATTCTTGTTTTTTCAAACTACCTACAGATAATATAAACTAATAATCAATTATTTTTGAAAGTAGAAATCAATACAATACCTTTTTTATAGAGGCTTAACGTTTTGAGTGCTTTCGTCGGATATGGAAATAAAAAGATGAAAAAAGATTTAAAAATATACATAGCTGGTCATCGAGGGATGGTAGGTTCTGCAGTTTGGAGAGCTTTAGAAAAGAAAGGGTATAGTAATTTAATAGGTAGAACAAGTAAACAACTAGACTTAAAAGATCAAAAAGCAGTTTTAAGTTTTTTAGAAGAAGAACAACCAGCAGCTATTATTGATGCAGCCGCAAGGGTAGGTGGTATTTTAGCAAATAATGATTATCCATATCAATTTTTAATGGAGAACATGCAAATTCAAAACAATCTAATTGATGGCGCATTAAAAGTTGGTATAGAGAAGTTTATATTTTTAGGTAGTTCATGTATTTATCCAAAATTTGCACCTCAACCATTAAAAGAGTCGTATTTATTAACCGATTCATTAGAGCCAACCAATGAGTGGTATGCAGTTGCAAAAATTACAGGAGTAAAATTATGCCAAGCCATTAGAAAACAATTTGGTAAAGATTATGTAAGTTTAATGCCAACCAATTTGTATGGTTATTTCGATAATTTTGATTTAAAAACCTCTC
>NZ_JAHDAU010000159.1 GCF_021991835.1 Polaribacter sargassicola | reverse complement strand
TCAGGTACGGGGCCGCCGAGCGGAACGACGGACCGATGAAGCCGCGCAGACCGATCTTCGACGAGAACGCGGCCATCGCGGCGAACGTGTCGAAGTCCTCGGCCCACTCGCTGTGCACCTCGGAGGCGATCGGCATGTAGGTGGTGATGCCGTGCAGCGCCAGCTGCACCAGCGCGTACTCGCGCACCTGCACGAGCTGCTCGGGGGAGAAGACGTGGTGCGAGTTGGGGAAGTACTCCGTCGACCACCGCAGCGACTTGGCCTGCTCGCTGGAGCTCCAGGAGTCCAGGATGAGGTGGTCGA
>NZ_JAHDAU010000158.1 GCF_021991835.1 Polaribacter sargassicola | reverse complement strand
GACTCCCGAGGCGACGACCCCCTGCAGGATCGCCCCTCCCATCGAGCCGGCACCGAGGAACGCGAGGGAGGGGAGCGAATCGACCATGCCGCCATCCTACGAGCCGAGGTCCTGCCGCCGGGCGTGTGCCCGGAACGGCGCTGCGTTCACGTCCTAGACTCGTGACATGAGCGCATCCGGTGGCAGCAAGGCGATCATCGCCGCATTCCTGGCGAACATGGGCATCGCCCTCGCCAAGTTCATCGCCTGGGCGCTCTCCGGCTCGGCCTCGATGCTCGCCGAGGCGATCCACTCCGTCGCCGA
>NZ_JAHDAU010000157.1 GCF_021991835.1 Polaribacter sargassicola | reverse complement strand
GCAATAATATGCCTGGCACCTTCTAAAGCATCTTCAGCAGATACCACATCACCTTTAACATATTTAAAAGCCAAAGACTCCACATCGTTAGCATTTTGACTCATAATGATTTTTGCCAACGGTTCTAAACCATTTTGTCGTGCTTTTTCAGCTTTTGTTTTTCGGCTTTTTTTAAAGGGTAAGTATAGATCTTCAAGCGTTCTTAAATCTTCAGCTTCGGTAATTTTTTGTGCAATTTCAGAATTTAAAACTCCTTGTTCTTCCAGAGTTTTTATAATTGCTTTTTTACGCTTTTCTAAAGCTT
>NZ_JAHDAU010000156.1 GCF_021991835.1 Polaribacter sargassicola | reverse complement strand
AAGAAGGGTGTTTTTTATGGTTGCAGATTGTACTTCTTGAACAGTTTTAACAAATGCTAAATCCCTTTCTATAGATTCTGTTGTAGCACGTTCATTGGCTTGTTTTACATAGTGATTCGTTACAAGCTCCTTATAATTATTAGAGAATTTAAAATCAGCTTCATTATTATAATCAAAACCATCAAAATCTTTTAAAAACCCTTCAGAAACTTTAAATGTTTGGTCTTTAGTAAAATATCTATGAGCCATTTCATACTCATTAATTCGGGCTAAATAGAAATAATGTAAATTACGTTTCTCTTTA
>NZ_JAHDAU010000155.1 GCF_021991835.1 Polaribacter sargassicola | reverse complement strand
CCGCCGAATCGTTCTGGTCGACATTCAAGAACGAGTACTACCACCGGCACACATTCGCGACGATCGACGCCGCCCGCCGCGGCTCCTACGCCTGGATCGACAGCTGGTACAACGCCCACCGCCGCCACTCCGGCATCGGCTACCACAGCCCGCTAGAGTACGAACGCCGCCAGCTCACGCTGGCAGCCTGACCAACCAACCACCTGTCCGGGAATCGGGGTCAACCTCAATCAAATGGTGGCTGCGAATCTACACCTACGGCCCCGCGTACATTCCGACAGAACAGGATGGGAACTATTTTCCCG
>NZ_JAHDAU010000154.1 GCF_021991835.1 Polaribacter sargassicola | reverse complement strand
CCTTTTAATGCTTGCGCAAACCTAAAATGATAATCGACATCAATAGAATCGCCATATTCTACAAAAAGTTCTCTATACGTTTTTATTGCTTTTTGAAGGCTTGAATTATAGTAATAACTATCTGCTAAATTTTGAAGCACTTCTTGGTTACGCTCCTTGGTTTCATAAATTTCGGCAGCGTCTTTATAAGCTCGCATTTCAAAAAGCTTATTTACGCGTTTTAAATTTTTCTTTTGTGCATGTGCCAATCCGCTAACTAATAAAAGGCCTGCAAGTATGTATGTATATTTTTTCATGTTTTCCTA
>NZ_JAHDAU010000153.1 GCF_021991835.1 Polaribacter sargassicola | reverse complement strand
CATCCGGCTTGCCGAGGGCGATGTTGTCCGCCACGGTCCCGCTGAACAGGTACGCCTCCTGCGTGACCATGACGATCGCGCGGCGCAGATCCTTGGGATGCAGCATCCGCAGGTCGACGCCGTCCAGCGTGACCTCGCCCTCGCTCGGATCGTAGAACCGCGACACGAGCTTGGCGAGCGTCGACTTCCCGGCTCCCGTCGTGCCCACCAGTGCGATGGTCTGCCCGGCGGGGATGTCGAGCGAGAAGCTCGGCAGGATCGTCTTGTCGCCGTTGTACCCGAAGGTCACGTCGTCGAAGCGGATCG
>NZ_JAHDAU010000152.1 GCF_021991835.1 Polaribacter sargassicola | reverse complement strand
GCGGCGATTGTGCGTACGATGGCGTGTGGTCCGAAGACTTCGAGGCCAACGGCGGAGGCGGCGGCTACTCAGACGTCATCTACCCGTTTCCCGGCCCCGGCGGGTCCACCGCCAACGGCCCGGGCGGCGACGCCCAGGATCTGGTCCTCACCGTCTGGGCCAACGACTGGAACTCGGGCGACATCCTCCGTCAAGTTAAGGTGAGCGGCGGGCGTGGAGGATCCGGCGGGGTCGGCGGCGCCGGGGGCGCATTCATTTCCAGCATCGGCACGGACTTCACAACCGGTCCCACAGTTGTCCCCGGCA
>NZ_JAHDAU010000151.1 GCF_021991835.1 Polaribacter sargassicola | reverse complement strand
CGAGTAGAACACTCCGATCGGGTCGACGGCCTGGATGTCGGCGAAGCTCGCCGACTGCGGCAGGACGTGCACGTCGAATCCGAGGCGGGCGAGGTTGTCGAGCGTGGACTGCTTGACACCCAGGTCGAGCACCGCGAGGTTGCCGATGCGCTCGCCCTCTGCGGGGATGACGGTGGGCTCGCTGACCGAGACCTCTGCGGAGAGGTTCTGGCCGGCCATCTGCGGGGCGTCGGTGACGCGGCGCAGCTGCTCCTCGGCATCCTGGTCGGCGTCGGGGCCGGAGAAGATCCCGCCGCGCATGGACCCG
>NZ_JAHDAU010000150.1 GCF_021991835.1 Polaribacter sargassicola | reverse complement strand
GTCGATTTGCTTCATCCGCTGCGCCAGCTTGTGCGGTGTGAAGTTCTTGTCACGGTTATTCACGGCTTTGAACTTGCTGCCATCAATGGCCACGGTGGCTTCGCTGAACAAATCAAGCTGGCGACAGAGGGCCACAAACCGCCGGCAGACATTGCGGATACCTTTGCCGTTGTCCCGACGAAAGTCGGCAATCGTTTTGAAGTCCGGGCATAAGCGGCCGGTCAGCCACATCAGTTCAACATTCCGCCCAGCCTCTCTCTCCAGTCGCCGACTCGACTGGATACGGTTCAGATAGCCGTAGATGTAGA
>NZ_JAHDAU010000014.1 GCF_021991835.1 Polaribacter sargassicola | reverse complement strand
GAGAGGTTTTTAAATCAAAATTATCGAAATAACCATACAAATTGGTTGGCATTAAACTTACATAATCTTTACCAAATTGTTTTCTAATGGCTTGGCATAATTTTACTCCTGTAATTTTTGCAACTGCGTACCACTCATTGGTTGGTTCTAAAGAATCGGTTAATAAATACGACTCTTTTAATGGTTGAGGTGCAAATTTTGGATAAATACATGAACTACCTAAAAATATAAACTTCTCTATACCAAATTTTAATGCACCATCAATTAGATTGTTTTGAATTTGCATGTTCTCCATTAAAAATTGATATGGATAATCATTATTTGCTAAAATACCACCTACTCGTGCGGCTGCATCAATAATAGCTGCTGGTTGTTCTTCTTCTAAAAAACTTAAAACTGCTTTTTGATCTTTTAAGTCTAGTTCTTTACTTGTTCTACCTATTAAATTACTGTACCCTTTCTTTTCTAAAGCTCTCCAAACGGCAGAACCTACCATGCCTCGATGACCAGCTATGTATATTTTTAAATCTTTTTGCATCTTTTTATTTTCCTATTTGGAAGTATTCAAAACCTTGCTCTTCTAAATTAAAGGCATTGTATTGGTTTCTACCATCAAAAATAATAGGTTGCTTTAATTGCTGCTTAATCTCTACAAAATCTGGTGATCTAAACTCTTTCCACTCAGTTAATAAGATCAAAGCATCTGCATCTTGCAATACTTCGTATTTAGAGCTACAGTAAGTGATGTTTTTTGCATCCTTTAAGTAAAACTCTTGTGCTTCTTCTATGGCTTTTGGATCATAAGCCTTTACTTTAGCACCTCTTTTTTCTAATTCTTTTACAATATAAATAGCCGGAGCTTCTCTCATATCATCGGTACCTGGCTTAAATGCCAATCCCCATAAACCAAAAGTTTTTCCTGATAAATCTTCTCCGAATCTTTTTACGATTTTATGAGCAATCACCAACTTTTGCGCGTCATTTACATTTTCTACAGACTCTATTAAACCTGCTTTATAACCATGCTCTTCGGCAATCTTTTTTAAGGCTTTTACGTCTTTTGGAAAACAAGATCCTCCGTAACCTGCACCTGGGTATATAAAACTATATCCAATTCTTTTATCAGAACCAATACCGATTCTTACCATATTGGCATCTGCCCCTACTCTTTCACAGATATTTGCAATCTCATTCATAAATGAAATTTTTGTTGCTAACATGGTATTGGCTGCATACTTTGTCATTTCTGCAGAACGGATGTCCATAGTAATAAAACGATCGTGCGTTCTAAAGAAAGGCGAATACAATTGCTTCATTTTTTCGAAAGCATACTCAGCATCGGCTCCTATCACCACTCTGTCTGGCTTCATAAAATCATCGATGGCAGCTCCTTCTTTTAAAAACTCTGGGTTAGAAACCACACTAAACTCTAGTGCTACTTCTCTTGCATCTAACTCTGCTTGTATGGTTGCTTTTACTTTGTCTGCTGTACCAATTGGCACTGTAGACTTATCTACAACTATTAACTTTTTTTGCATGGTTTGACCAATAGATTTTGCCACAGACAAAACATATTGTAAATCGGCAGACCCATCATCTCCCATTGGGGTTCCTACAGCAATAAATACAACTTCTGCGTCTGAGATTGCCTCTGATAAATTAGTTGTAAAAAATAAATTTTGATTCTTTACATTCTTTAATACCATTTGCTCTAAACCTGGCTCATAAATAGGAAGAATTCCTTCTTCTAATTTTTGAATCTTTTTCTCGTCAATATCAACACAAGTTACTTTGTTTCCCATTTCTGAAAAACATGTTCCTGAAACTAACCCTACATATCCTGAACCTACTACTGCTATATTCATAATTATTATTTATTTTTTATTTTTCTTTTTTTTTACAATACAACTAACACTCTATAAACTATTTAAACACATAAATTATGATTGATTAAATAGCTGAATAAAGTATTAAAACTTGTAATTTGATTATACTTAAGTGACTTTTTTTGATTGAATTTAATTAAAAAGTACCCATAAATACTATGGTTTACTTTTTTTTCTGATACGCGAAGTATTTTAAAAAAAGCATCAGAATTGGCAAAAGAATATATTTCTTTTACGAAGTGTAAAAATTGAAAGGACGTATAAACGTTGAACCCTTTAAGCGAATGATATACTGTTTTTATTCTATCCACATGTTTTTATTATAGTCTTTCTACTTAACAAAAACTCAGAAATATTAAAAAAACCACCCAAAAAAGTGCTGTATTCAAAAAGGGGAATATACATAACTTTACATTTAATTTTTCTATGTTATCATGGTACCTTACCACTATATCACATAATCAGACTACAAAGGAATACACCTTAACATCTAAAAAATAGCAATACTTATTTTTTTACAAGAAATTAACATTGAATACTTTAAAATTGATTCATTATTTATTTATTGTGGTGTAAATTTACACTTTTAAGATTAACATCCAAATCAAATTCTATGAAAAGCAGTATTCCTTTTTATAATTGTGCTTTTTCTAATTATAATTCAGATACATTTAGAATCACAAAATAAAAAGAACCTTCTTTTAAAGATTCTGTATTAATTAAAATTACTTATAAGAATTATTTCAATAAATAATGATCTTATTTTAAAGCTCATACAGAAATCTATTTTTGTATTTTTTATGAGTAAAACGATTGCCTACACCTCCACAGCCTAATAAGGAATCGAAATAGAGTACACCCATGATGAGTTAGCGGGACCTAAATATAATGCCCAAGAGCAAATAAGGCAAAAAAACTATGGTGATCGAGCGAAGTCGAGATTTTGAAATGAATACTAAACAACACTTCTCGACTTACTTCGACTCCGCTCAGCAACCACCCTCGAAGACCGATTCTTAATTAAACTCGGAACTTACTCTTGACTATTCTCGAATACCAACTATAATATACAATAACAGAAAAACAAAAAACTACGGTGATCGAGCGAAGTCGAGATCTTAGAGCTGACACTAAACAATACTTCTCGACTCCGCTCGAAGACCACCTCCCGACTTACTTCGACTCCGCTCTATAACCACCGCTCGAAGACCACTTCTTAATTATACTCAAAAATTATTATTGACTATACTCGAAGATTAATTATAATGAACAAGAACAAATAAACAAAAAACTACGGTGATCGAGCGGAGTCGAGATCTTAGAGTTAATACTAAATACTGCTTCTCGACTTACTTCGACTCCGCTCTGCAACCATCGCTCGAAGACCGCTTCTTAATTAAACTCAGAACTTACTCTTAACTATTCTGGAAGATTAATCATAATGAACAAGAACTAAAAGACAATAAACTACGGTGATCGAGCGAAGTCGAGATCTTAGAATTAATACTAAACAATACTTCTCGACTTACTTCGACTTCGCTCAGCAACCATATCTCGAAGACCACTTCTTAATTATACTCAGAACTTACTCTTGACTATTCTCGAAGACCAACTATAATAAACAATAACAGAAAAATAAAAAACTACGGTGATCGAGCGGAGTCAAGATCTTAGAGTTAATATTAAACAATACTTCTCGACTTCGCTCGAAGACCACCTCCTGACTTACTTTGACTTCGTTCTGCAACCATCGCTCGAAGACCGCTTCTTAATTATACTCAGAACTTACTCTTGACTATTCTCGAAGACCAACTATAATAAACAATAACAGATAAACAAAAAACTACGGTGGTCGAGCGGAGTCAAGATCTTAGAATTAATACTAAACAATACTTCCCGACTTACTTCGATTCCGCTCTGTAACCACCGTTCGAAGACCGCTTCTTAATTATACTTAGAACTTTCTCTTGACTATTCTCGAAGACCAACTATAATGAACAATAACAGAAAAGTAATAAACTATGGTGATCGAGCGGAGTCGAGATCTTGGAATTAATACTAAACAACACTTCTCGACTTACTTCGACTCCGCTCTGTAACCATCGCTCGAAGACCACTTCCGACTTACTTCGACTCCGCTCTGTAATCAACGCTCGAAAACCACTTTTTAATTAAACTCAGAACTTACTCTTGATTATTCTCGCAGACCAACTATAATAAACAAGAACCAAAAGGCAATAAACTGCGGTGATCGAGCGGAGTCGAGATCTTAGAATTGATACTAAACAACACTTCTCGACTCCGCTCGAAGACCACTTCCGACTTACTTCGACTCCGCTCAGTAACCATCGCTCGAAGACCGCTTCTAAATTAAACCCAGAACTTACTCTTGACTATTCTCGAAGACCAACTATAATAAACAAGAACCAAAAGACAATAAACAACGGTGATCAAGCAGAGTCGAGATCTTAGAGTTAATACCAAATACTGCTTCTCGACTTCGCTCGAAGACCACTTTCCAACACTTCTAAAAGTAAGTTTTTAACACCTATTTTAAGACCTAAAACACCATTAAAAAAAGCAAAAATGAAAGCCTTTTTCACATCAATTTTTACTCAAAAAAAGGGTGATTTTAGTCCGATTTTCGAGTGATTTTCAAGGTTTTTTTCAGAAAAAAAGACATCAAAAAAAGGCTTTTTAGCCCAAATTTTACGCATTTTTATGCAAATTGACCTTTACTCAGATGCGTCCTGACGCAACTTTTACTCCGTCAGGACGCAACTTCAACTGCATCAGTACGCGATAAAAGTTGCGTACGGACGCAAATGGGCCAAAAACGCATAAAAAAGCCCCAATAATCGACGATTATTGGGGCTTGTGCTATAAAAAACCGACTTGGTTTTTTATAATTTTACGCTAAGTCTGCGTGCTAAATGAAACTATTTTCAACAAAGATCGTAACTTCTTTGCAGGTCTAAATAATACACGTGTTTTGGTAATGGCAGATGCCCCTACTTCTTCTGGTGTATCAAAACCTTCTGAACTTAAACTTACTTGAAAATTACCTAATTTTCCTAAACGTACTATTCTTCCGTTTTTAAGTTCTCTTACAATATTTGTTTCTAAAATGTTTAGCGCAGCCAAACAGTCTGTCTCCGACAATGCCGATTGCTCAGAAATCATTTCTGCTAAAGTTTCAAAATCTACACTTCCGTTTGCGGTTACTGCTGCATAATATTTTTTTGGTGCAGTAACATCTTGAGGATTTAACCTCTCTATTATTTTGTATTTAATCGCCATAATTATGGGTTTAAAAATTAATTAAAAAACAATATTTTTTATAGAGGGTATTGCTACGCAACCTCTCCGTTCTTAAGAAAACCTCAACAATTCTTTGCCTTATCCTGCCTCGAGTTAACAAGGTAAATTACCGTACTATTCGTACTTAATAAGAGGTTGTTATTATGCTAAGTCATACCGTTTACCAAATGCAGAGTGACAAACCCTGCTTTAAAAATTAATAAATAATTTTTGGTAAACTTTTAAAAGAAGTGTGAATTTGAAATGCGAATAACAAAACACAACATCTTTAAAAAGTGTTACCGTTTTACAAAAAGTCTTAATCTTGTCAATTTAATCGTAATTGTAATACTGATTGTTTATGTATTAAAAATATCATCCTAAAAATACATTTAAGCAGTTTTAAGCAATTTAATTCGCATTTTTACACCCTATATATACGAATTAAATAATAATAGCTCTAACACGATGTAAAGGTAATGCACTTTATAGAAAAACAATACAACATTTTTTAACAAAACCCTTGAAGTTGTTCACAATTTTTATTCTTTATTATGTTTCTATCTGCTTTTTTTAAGCAAATAAGCACCTATTTTTTCTTTTCTTAAAGATACAGCCACTTGTCTTAACTCAAAAAACAACACTTAAAACACTCATAATCAAATAAATACATAAACACTAAAATATTTTCACCTTTTAAAAAAAAGATTATTTTTCTTTCCCCTTTTTTTAAAGTATTTTTTTTGGAAATCTTTTTTTTGAATAAAAAAAAGTAAAAAATTTGTTTTTTTTCAAAAATTACACTAAGCAAAATCTTAAAACTGAATAAAACTCATAATTTATAGTAAGTTTTTCCTTTTATAAGCTTAATACTTTACCCTGAAACTACTCTGTACTTTGGAGTAACAAGCGTTATTCTTATTAAGAATGTCAATTCGAGTGATTTTGAGACACGAAAAATTATATCGAGAACAAAACACAACCAACTTGTCATTCCGACAAAGGAGGAATCTCACATACAGTATTATTTCTTTGAAAATCCTTAGTACTTCGGAGTCACAGGCGTTGCTTTATTTAAGAATGTCAGTTCGAGTGATTTTGAGGCACGAAAAATTGTATCGAGAAATTGAAATAAATACCTATTTATTTTTCTATCTTTCTTTTTTCATTGATAAAAAAAGAAACAAAAAATCTAGACTTATTATCATTTTTTTGAATTCTACGATACCCTCCACGTTAGCGTCCAGACCGTTGCACTCTTTGGACACTCTTCAGTTCCGCAAATCTTGAATTGCTACTAAAATCCTAATAGGTCGTTTGGGAGGTTTAATTCTATGTATTGAATTTATTTAAGATTACTATTGGTTTAATGAGGTAATTCTTTTTTTGCCACTTATGTGAGACTCCTCAGTACTTCGGAGTGACAAGCGTTGTTTTCTTAAAGAATGTCAGTTCGAGTGATTTTGAGGCACGAGAAATCGTATCGAGAACTCGGTAATGTTTAAATTTTATCTTTTTTATATTAGTCGTTCTTTTCCATCGATGAAAAGAACCAAAAATCTAGACTGATTATCCTTTTTTTGAATTCTACGATATGCTCCACGTTCGTGTCCAGACCGTTGCACTCTTTGGACACTCTTCTGTTCCGCAGATCTTGAATTACTACAAAAATCCTAATAGGTCGTTTGGGAGGTTGAATTCTATATATTGAATTTATTTAAGAATACTATTTGTTTATTGATTTAATTCTTTTTTTTAGCTACTTATGTGAAACCCCTCTATACTTCTAAGTGACAAGCGCTGTTTTATTTAAAATTGTCAGTTCGAGTAATTTTGAGGTACGAAAAATTGTATCGAGAACTTGAAATAAATAGACACTTATTTTTCTTTTTTTGAATTCTACGATATGCTCCACGTTCGCATCCAGACCGTTGCACTCTTTGGACACTCTTCTGTTCCGCAGATCTTGAATTGCTACTAAAATCCTAATAGGTCGTTGGAGAGGTTGAATTCTATATATTGAATTTATTTATGATTACTATTGGTTTAACGGGTTAATTCTTTTTTAGCTACTGATGTGAGACTCCTCAGTACTTCGGAGTGACAGGCGTTACTTTATTTAAGAATGTCAGTTCGAGTAATTTTGAGGTACGAAAAATTGTATCGAGAACTCGGTAATGTTTAAATTTTATCTTTTTTTATATTATTCGTTCTTTTCCATCGATGAAAAGAACCAAAAATCTAGACTTATTATCATTTTATTGAATTCTACAATATGCTCCACGTTCGTGTCTAGACCGTTGCACTCTTTGAACACTCTTCTGTTCCGCAGATCTTGAATTGCTACTAAAATCCTAATAGTTCGTTGGGGAAGCTTTATTTTGTGTATTGAATTTATTTATTGATGTAATTCTTTTTTTTAGCTACTTATGTGTGACTCCTCAGTACTTCGGAGTGACAGGCGTTGTTTTATTAAGAATGTCAGTTCGAGTGATTTTGAGGTACGAAAAATTGTATCGAGAACTTGAAATAAATAGACACTTATTTTTCTATCTTTCTTTTTTTCATTGATAAAAAAAGAAACAAAAAAATCTAGACTTATTATCATTTTTTTGAATTCTACGATATGCTCCACGTTCGCGTCCAGACCGTTGCACTCTTTGGACACTCTTCTGTTCCGCAGGTCTTGAATTGCTACTAAAATCCTAATAGGTCGTTTGGGAGGTTTAATTCTATGTATTGAATTTATTTAAGATTACTATTTGTTTATTGATGTAATTCTTTTTTTAGCCACTGATGTGAAACTCCACAATGCTTCGGAATGAAACGAATTCAATCGAGTTTTGGATTTTTACGCAGCGCCTTTTTTTCTTTGTGTTTCTTTTGGTTTTCAACATTTCGCTTAAGAGTCGCTTTACTTGGTTGGGTTCGTTTTCTTTTTTTAGGTCGAATTAAATTCTGAGTTAACAACTCTAAAAAACGCTGAATTACCAATGTTTTATTTCTATGCTGAGAGCGAGAAGTATCACAACTTAAAATCAATATTTGATCTTTGGTCAATTTGGATGCTAGCTTCAGCTTTAACAGCTCTTTTTCTTCTTCCGACAAAGCATTTGTCTTTTCCAAGTCAAAAACAAGCACCACTTTAGAAGATGTTTTATTAACATGTTGTCCTCCAGCCCCTGCACTTCTAACCGCTTTAAATTGCAGGTCGTTGATAATTTCGGTAGTATTCAAAATGTTTTTAAAAGGTTGCCACGACACGAAGTCCTGTGAATTCTGATGAAAATGTTGGTGTATAATTTATTGAAAATTCCGATTCTTTTTTACCTAAAAGACCCCTTGCTTTCCAACTACTCCTTACTATAGAACGACCAATTAAAGTTCCTATAATCCCTCCTGCAACCATATCGCTTATCCAATGTTCATGACTTTTAATATCCGATAAAAAAGTAATTGCCATAATACCATAAGGAATCCAATAATTATCAAACTCCATTTGAATTACTTTAGCAATAGCAAAATACCCTGTAGCATGCATAGAAGGCAACGATGTACCGTAAGGTCCGCTTAAAATATAAGTACCATTTCTACTATTAAAAAAATCCCAATTATTATTTGTAAAAGTCCCTGTATCCTCTCCTCCTAACGGCCTATTAGGTCTGTTTCTACCAAAAATTGTTTTTAAAGTTATCTGTGAAATAAGAGTTGAATAAGCAATTGCTTTTAGTGAATTTACCGCTGCAAACTGTCCCTTTTCTTTATTAGCAAACAAAGACCCAACATACATACCTATAATTGGATAGGTTAAATAAGTATTTTCTCCATTAATCCACATATTTTTTGAATTTCTTAAAAAATCAGGTGTAATATTTGGCAAACTATAATCTATCTTTGGTTCAACATGCTGTTGATAAAACTTTGTGGTTATTTTATCTGTGGCAATCAACCCTAAAATACCCGCTGCATAATAACCTGTTTTTTTCCAATCGTCCGAAAATTCTTTTCCTAAATATACAAAATCACTCGGTATGGTATTAAAACTCGTTTTAAATACATGACCGGCAGTTTGAAAATGATTTCGGCTTGTTATGGAGTCTAAAGATTGTTTTTGATCTTGTGCCAATAGAGAAAGGGAAAAGATTAATAATATACTCAGTAATAGCTGTTTCAGTTTCATAATTTGGTTTTTAGGAGCTTTTTTTAAGGTCTAAAAATACAATTATTCCTTAATTAAACTTTATTAATAGAATAGTTTTCTTTTTATGATTATGGAAAAAGGAGGCGTTTTAATGATTTTTATTTATGAGATGTCTCGAATATATCGACATGACATGCGGATGTTTTATTTTATTTCTTATTAATAACGGTGATCGAGCGATGGTTACTGAGGGAAGTCGAAGTAAGTCGAGATCCTAGAGTGGACACTAACAGTGCTTCTCGACTCCGCTCGAAGACCGATTCTTAATTAAACTCAGAAATTATTACTGACACCCCTTGAAGACCAACTATAATAAACAAGACCAAAAATTCAAAACAACTTCGGTGATTGAGCGAAGTCAAGATCTTAGGATGGATACTAAGCAATGCTTCTCGACTCCGCTCGAAGACCAAGAACAATACATCATGATAAAAAAAACAACGATGAGAGAGCGATGGTTACTGAGCGGTGGTTACAGAGCGGAGTCGAAGTAAGTCGAAGTAAATCGAGATCTTGAATTGCTACTAAAATCCTAATAGGTCGTTTGGGAGTTTTAATTCTATGTATTGAATTTGTTAAAAACTATCATTTATCAACCAATGTAATTCTTTTTTAGCTACTTATGTGAGACTCCTCAGTGCTTCGGAGTGACAAGCGTTGTTTTCTTAAAGAATGTCAGTTCGAGTGATTTTGAGGTACGATAAATTGTATCGAGAACTTGAAATAAATACCTATTTATTTTTCTATCTTTCTTTTTTCATTGATAAAAAAAGAAACAAAAAAATCTAGACTTATTATCATTTTTTTGAATTCTACGATATGCTCCACGTTCGCGTCCAGACCGTTGCACTCTTTGGACACTCTTCTGTTCCGCAGATCTTGAATTGCTACTAAAATCCCAATAGGTCGTTTGGGAGATTGAATTCTATGTATTGAATTTATATTTAAGATTACTATTTGTTTATTGATCTAATTCTTTTTTTAGCCACTTATGTGAGACTCCTCAGTCCTTCGGAGTGACAAGCATTGTTTTCTTAAAGAATGTCAGTTCGAGTGATTTTGAGGTACGAAAAATTGTATCGAGAACTTGAAATAAATACCTATTTATCTTTCCATCTTTCTTTTTTTCATTGATAAAAAAAGAAACAAAAAAATCTAGACTTATTATCATTTTTTTGAATTCTACGATATGCTCCACGTTCGTGTCCTGACCGTTGCACTCTTTGGATGCTTAGCCGTTCCTTTTCCTTTGAATTACTACTGAAATAATAGTATGTCCTAGGAAGTTTTATTTTATATGTTATTTATTTAAGGTTACCATTGGTTTATTAATATAATTCTTTTTTAGCTACTTATGTGAGACTCCTCAGTACTTCGGAGTGACAGGCATCGTTTTTATTAAGAATGTCAGTTCGAGTGATTTTGAGGTACGATAAATTGTATCGAGAACCAAACACAACCAACATGTCATTCCGACAAAGGAGGAATACCACATACAGTATTGTGTCATTTTTTTCTTTTCTCCAATTCCGCACTTACCGCCATGGCTTTTTCTTCTGTAAGGTCATAAGTTTTCATAATCCACATAGCTGCTAAGGTTCCTAAAATTGGTAAACCTGAATAAAATAATCGAATCCCTGTGATAGATGCTTCTGTATTTACGGTGTCTGGTACAAAACCTACCAACGCCATAATACCACCGGTTAACAACCCTGCTATGGCAAAACCAAATTTTACCATCCACCAATATATGGCTCCAAAAACACCTTCTCTACGTTTGCCCGTATTTAGTTCATCTATATCCATAACATCAGAAGTCATAGACATCATTAAAGTAAACAAGCTACCGATACCAAAAGAGAAAAAAGGCAATGCAAATAGAAATAAATAAGGTTTACCAGGTACAAATAAAAACCACAGCATTATATACCCTAATATAGAAATACTTTGTGATACCATAAATGCTTTCTTTTTACCCATCTTTTTAGACAATTTGGCCACAATAGGTATCACTATAAAAGTAGTAGCCAAAGCACTTACACTCCCAGAAAGCGTAGGCCAAAGTCCGGCAGCAGCAGCATCTCCTTGAAACAAATAATAAACAACAATAAAAAAAGAAAAACCAGCTACTACATTAAAGGCATTGTAAATTAAAAAAGTAGCAAAGCACAACTTTTTAAATTCATTAATTTTAAATGCTTCTTTAAAATTAACCACAATTTCTTTAAGGCTACCACTAATTGTTTTTAGGGTTAAGGGCGCCAAACTAGCATCGTGTTTTGTGGATTTACTTTTTATAAACAAAGCAGGAATCATGGCTAAGACCGCAAAAACTACCCCTACCCAAATACCTAAATTTCTGGTTGTTTCTGTGGTAGTACCAAACCAACCATCATCATACATAACCACCCAAAACCAAGGCGCAATTACCCAAGCCCATTGTCCGATCCATTGTGATACCGCCATAATACTGGTACGTTCATGAAAATCATCACTCATTTCATACCCCATCGCTACGTAAGGCACAGAAAAAATGGTCAATCCCAAATAAAAAGCCAAAGACCAAATTAAAAAATACACAAAGTTATAATAGAGTCCGTTATCGATATATAATTGCCATAAGAACGCAAAAGAAACACCCATAACAATAGCACCTATAAACACATATTGTCTTCGTCTGCCCCAAACGGACTTTGTATTGTCTGAAATAAACCCCATAATAGGATCTGTTATGGAATCGAAAATACGCGGTAAAAAAAACAGGATTGCCCACATCCAAGTTGGAAAGCCATAATTCTGTACCAGCACCACCATAAAAATACTTAATGCGGCTGGAAACATTTGATTAGAAAGCATCCCTATACCAAACGCTACTTTTTGACCAAATGAAACTTTAGAAACGGCTTGTACCTTAGACATATTTTTTATTGTTTTGTTGATAAAATGATGATGGTTTGTAATGCCTGCGCATCTATATTTACCAATGTTTCCTTTTCGTTTAAATGCAACGTAAAACTCTTTTGGGTTTTACCTTCATTAAAAACCACTACCGCAATAGAGCCATCTGGATTTTCTGCCGCAGTTACTTGTAAGTCTTTATCAGAATTATCTAAACCAATTATTTTAGCTTCTGGTCTTATGTATTTGCTAAAATGTGCCATGGTATAATAAAGTGGTGTAAAATACACTTCATCTTTTTCTGGATCTACAATTACAGGAGCTGCACACCAATTTTGAAACCAGTTGGGTCCTCCTTGGGTATCTAAAACCATGTTCCAATCTACCCAACCATCTACCCAATTGTTAAGACAGCCTATAATATCTCTAGCATATCTATTTACTGGCGCATATTTAGGATGCAAATGCATGTCTTCTTCAGAAGCCCAATCATATCCCCAATCGGTTGCTTCTTTTTGCCAATACCAAGCATCATTTTTCCATGCTGGTACTTGAGAATCAATACAACCTTCTGTTTCTATTAAGTATTTATTTGGTGCTTTTTGATGTGCATATTGCAAGGCTTCTGCATATATTTTATACGTACTTTCGTACCAATGAATTGCAGTTCCATCAAAATATTTTGAAGAAGCATCATTTCGGTACATTTCATCTACCCATTCTTTTAATCCGGCTCTGTTTTGATCGTAACCTAAAATAATTTTATCACCATAACCGTCTTTTTCTAATTTTGGTCCTAAATGGAACTCAACAAAATCTGTCATTTCTTTGGGCGTAAAATGCATACTTTCCCAATTATTACCATTTCCGTGTGGCTCATTCTCTACTGTAAATCCCCAAATATCAATACCCTCTTTAGCATAAGCAGCGATGTATTTAGAGAAAAACAAAGCCCAAGTATCATAATATTTTGGCAATAATTTTCCGCCAACCCATTGGTTATTGTCTTTCATCCAGGGAGCCGCCGTCCAAGGTGATGCAAATATTTTAAACCCATCCTCAGAAAGTTCCATCGCCTCTTGAATCATCGGAATCAAATCATCCAGATCTTCTTCAATGGTAAAATGTGCTAGTGTTACATCATCTGCTACTGGTGAATACGAATACTGATTCAAAGAAAAATCACAAGAATTCATATGGGTTCTTGTTAACGAGTAATTGGCTCCTTCTGGAGCAAAATAAGCTTGTAAAATAGTGTCTCTATTTTTTTTACTTAATTGATTTAACAAATAAGCAGACGATTCTGTAAAAGCACCTCCAAAACCCGTAATGGTTTGTTTTTTTTCTGCCGGATTCAATACAATAGTAGCTGCATTTTCCGTATTGGTAAATGTGGTAATTTCTGTTAATTTATTCCCTTTTTCTGACGTTTCATAAACAGTTACCTCTAAAGAAGTATCTGTAGGTTTACAACTGATGATGAGCAAAGAAAAAATTAAAAAATAATAGCTTGTTTTCATAGGTATTTATTTATCTGTTATAAGTTGTATTGGGTACTAAAACCTCTTTTAATAATGTTTTTTTATCTCCTTGATATGTTTTTTTAATAGGCATTCCGTTTCTTGTAAGTCCTTTAAAAACTCCGGCATCTACCAAAGGCCAAAGCGCATATTTTGCTTCGCCTTTTAGTGTAAACAAGCCAAAATGATTTTCTGAACCTTGTTCGTTTTCAGCATCTTTCCATTGTTCATCAAAAGCCTCAAAATAAAAACATGAAATTCTTTCTTTGTTTGTCCATGCTCTTAAATGCGAATAATACAAAGCTTGCTTGTACTCATCGGTTGCTCTAGAGCCATTTGCCCCATAATGTCCATTAGAAACAGTAGCCCAACCGGTTTCTCCAATATGTACCGCCTTGGTACTATCGATGCTTTTTACATATTTAACCACGTCTTTGTATTGTTTTTTAGCAAATTGAAGCGCACGCAACATGGCACGGTCTATTTTTTCTAGATTAGAGAGCTCTTGTTCTTCTACGGGTACTTTCCAAAATGTTGGATTGTAATGCGTATTGTGATAAGGATACGTATGCATAGAAACATAATCTACTGCTTTTATCAGTTTTTCTAAATCTTGGGTGTGATACACAGCGTCTCCGCCTCCCCAAGAACTGTAATCATCTGAACTTGTAATCCAAACATCTTTAGACAACTTACCTGATTCTTTTAAATTTTGAAGGTGATTTACCCATTTTAAAATAACAGCAGGTTGTACATAATAACTCGTTGCCCATTTTACCATAGCCTCATTACCCACGGCAATTACTTTAACTATTTGAGGGTATTTATTTGCTAAAATAATTGCTCGGGCAACTTCCTCTGCATTTTGGGGACTCTCTATATTGTGATTCGGTTCTTTGTCTGACCAAGCGTTTAAACAATCAATCCAACCCCCTAGCATAACATACATTTCAAAATTGGCATCCTCTTTTTTCAACTGACTGATGGCTTCTAAAACATTAGCCGCATGTGGTAATTTGGGTTGTACATTGTACGTTCTTAACACCCGAATGCCCATGGCATGCATCAACTTTAAATCTTCTTTTAATTGCGGAATTGTAGGTTGATGATCTTCTCTAGATTTTTCTCTATAACCACCATAAGAAATGGCCAAATACTTTGGGTTTCCTAAAATATCTGCTGCAGTTACCTCTTTTTTAAGTGCTTCTTTTAGATGCACTTGCTTTGATGATGTATTTTTATCACAAGCAAAAACAAGAAGCAACAGCAAACTAAAAAACAAGTATTTAAGAAAACGAATGGTCATTTTTTTTATGTATTTATATCGTTACAGAAACTTCTATTCGATCTATTTCTCCTGTTCTTTCAAACATCATATTTGAAACACTTTTATCTAGAATTAAATTTTCTGATGCAACGACTTCTCCATTGACAAAAAAGATGCTTACGCTATTTTTATCCGTATTTTTATAAACTATCGGTACTTGACAGTAGGTAAAACAAAGCGAACCTTTGGCTAAATGAATTGTTTTAGCTTCTTTTTGGATATTGGTATAGGCAAATACTTTAGGCTCACTTACAAACTCACTTGCTTGTAATAATCTTGGATTGAAATAAATTTTGCCTTCTTTTACAAAAACACCCAACTCGCCAATTCTACTTAACACATCTTCTTTTACCTGCCCTGTCATACCGGGTTGTTGCGCTCCTTTACCTCCTGGTGTGTGCGAATACGGATCGGTTGGAAAAGCACCATACAATTCTGGAGATTTGTGCACGCCAATACCGGCTTGTATTTCATAATAATGATCTAATAATTGACCTATTAAAGCCCCGTCTTCTTGATTGGCAATGGCTAATAAACAATTTTCTTGTACTGCTAACAGTAATTTAGAAACCATGTGCCAGTAAATAGACCCTAAACCTTCGTAACCAAAGAAAGTACCCGAACGTCCTGTAAATGCTTTATGATTAAAAACTTCTTCGAAAATAGTTAACAACAAATCGGTTTCTTTTTCAACCAATTCGGTATATCTTTTTGGTAAGCCCGTTAATGCTTCTGCCAACTTGTTTGCATTGTTAAAGTTGGCATTAAAATGAAACTTACCTAAAACATCTTTTGTAATAATTTGGTTATTCTTATCGCCCAACAATTTTAATAACAACTCCGAACTTTCTACTGAAGCTTTCGGAATGACATTCTTTTGATCGAAACGAGGTAAATTTTTATTTGGATATAAAATATAACTGTATTGATCTTCTCTAAACAAGGCACTATCTTTCATACCATCCAAAACTTTTAAAGTTTCTTTTGGAGATAAATAACCAGCGCTTAAAACCGCAACTTGCCCCTCTAACATTTCTGACAGGTAAGAAATAGCGATTTCCTGATCGTTTTTTATCGTCATTAAATTATAAGCATGGTACAAATTATCGGTACGTTTGTTTGCTTTAATCGTATGTTCTAAATACTGTTTTGTAAGACTAAAAAAGTTTAAAAGATCTTCTTTTTTAAGCGTGCTTTTATCACCAGAAAATCCGTTTTCATAAATTACGATTCTAAACTTACTCGCAGCTTCTCCCAACCCGTCTAACACTTTTTTTCTATCTAGATCTGATACTTTACCAGAAAGAATGTTTTTATGTTGATGAAAAGTAGCAACCACCTCATTAAAAAAGATTGCCAATTCCGAAGAAATAACCACCTCATCTGTAGTTGACTTTTCGATTAAATTCTCAAAAAAGTTGATAAATCGGTTTAGGTAATTTAAGGTCACCATAGAAACTCCATTCCCCACCAACGCATTGTTGGCGTCGTTCCATTCTGGTCGCTGTGTATTCATCCAAATACCACCTTCAGGAATAAAGTTAGCTACTTTGGCCAATACCGTTGCCAATAACTTTTCTATTAAATTTACTTTGTAAATAACGTTTTCTTTATTACTTAATAAAGCGCCATCTACACCTAAAAGCTTTCTTTTTTGCTCTATCTCTGTTTGTGCATCAAAATCAAAATCTATGGTATCTTTCGGATTCTTTAAAATACTCTTATAATCTTTAATTTTATAAGGCACATTGGCATAGACAAAAACGGCTTCTGAAAAACGTTTTTCTAATTGATTTGGATAATGCTTTTCTATAAATTCTAAAAACTTTAGCAAATAGATAATCTGATGATCTCCCCAATAACCAATATAAGACCAAGGATCGTTTTCTTCGATAATTTCCCAATCAAAACCTCCTTTGGTTACTCTATACGGATTGTAACCATCAAAAGTAGTTGCGTTTAAAAATTTATGAATCATGCTTTCTATAAAAGCAGGATAAGCATGTGCTAGCGTTTCCCAATTCTGAAAAATGTCTCGCCAATTTCCTTCATAATCCAAAATTTTAGAACCATCATTTTCATTTTTTGTGTTGATAGAAAACTTGTTCCAAGGTCTACTAGGATCTCCGTGTCTTCTACTAAACTTTAATGGTAAATACTCAAAACACAGTCTTTTAAAGTTTTTATCTTCATCTTTTTCTGCTATTTCTAAAATAGTTTTTAATGTAAAAACCGTTGGCAAACTTTCTAAAACACTTACTTTATGTTTGTATACCTCTTTATTTGCCGCTGCTATATACTTTGTAAAATCTTCTTTTTCAATATTATAATCATCATCAAAAGTACCACCACGCATAATATTAAAAAGCGTATTGGCAAAATGTCTTGTATTTACCAAAGCATCATTAGACAACTGCACACCATCTGCCGCACCTGTTAAAGCAATTAAGTTTTTAGTACCCAACTGAATGTCTTTTTGAATATTTTCTAGGAGATTCTCTTCCTTTTTAATGGCACTAGAAAGAGATTGAATTGTATTTATGGTTTGATTGACATTGGCGATAAAATACCATTCTTTGGTTTTGCCTGCATCTAAAGTTAGCGTTGTACTTATAAAATAAGCTCCTTTTTCTGCTTTTATATCTTCTTCTTGTACAATCTCTTGGCCTCTTCTAAAAGCATCTAACTGCAAAGAAGACAATAAATAAGTAGGATTTTCAATCCCTAAAGACCACACAATATTGGCTTTTAGCGCCTCACTTGGTTCTGCTTTATCAACAATAATGGCACTTAATGCGTAAATACCCAAACCAACCTCTTTTTGTAATTCGCTCTTTTTATAAGCATCCACCAAATTACTATAAGAGTTTTGCAGATCTGTAGTTACATCTGAAGGAATGATATTTTGCAAACCATCTAAAAGTGTAACCTCTATTTTTTCTGATGAATTGTTTACTAAAGTCGATTTTTTTACAAACCCAAATTGATCTGAAGAACTCCATTGATATCTAAAAGTGATTTCTAAATCTTCATTAATTTCTTCAAAAATCACCTTATTACCAAAACTGTTTTTATACAAGTTTTGTTTTGTTTGATACAACCCAATCTGTCTTTTAGAAAAAGGCTCCCATAAATAAATTTTTCCGTTTTTATGAACCTGAAAAATAGATTTGCTCCCTGTTGTGTCTGCAGATTCTGTAATTTTATCATCTGTATAATAAGGGAACAGAGAATGTTCGCTATTTTTTCTACCTGCTGTTAAACCTCCGTTGCTAGAAATAAACATCCAATGATTAGAGTCTGAAACAATACTCATAAAAAAAGGTCTCATTTCGTTACTATTTGCAATTTTATAATAAACCTCATTATCGAAGTTTATCATTTCTCCTTTTACTTTATGAGTTTGAAAATTGGCTTTGTTTTCTCCTAAAAAAATAGTCTTTTTTGTCATCAAAATTATTTTTTTAACCTCTACTTTGTTTTAAAAGAGGTTCTATTTGTATTTTATTTCTTGTGAATATTTTTAAATATTCTATTCTTTTTGGTTGCTTGTTACTTTAGAAATGGCTTCTTCTATTTTAATTTTATCAAAATGTTGATTGATTAAATGAGAACTCATTTCTTTTTGGTAAGGGTTTAATTGATGCGCTTCCTTTAATACATAATATGCTGCTCTGGGCTGTAAGGTGTAAAAACCTTGCGCATCTGTAGCTCCTTTTGCACAGATACCAAACCATTCCTCATTCATATTATTACGACCGGTTTTATAATCAAAAGCATAAGCATCGGTAGCCCAAGACGCATTTTTATCGTGTTTTTCTAAATTAATGGTCTGCCCAAATTTCCACCAACCATCACTAAACTGAAACGTAAAACCACCAATTGCATTAGATGCTTTACCCAAACCTGCAATATTTGTATAAATCTCTTGCCAGTTTTTAAGTAAATAAAAAGCTTGCATTTTTTGATCTTCTTTTTCTGTAAGGGCATTAAATGCATCCGAACCAAATTCTGTAAAAAGAAGCGGTTTGTTTAATACTGTTTTTACTTTTTTAAAGGCATCCGTAAAAGAAACTCCTCTGTACATATTGGTTCCAAAAACATCGATGTCTTTGCATTCTTCTGCAATCAGATCTAAGTACATTAGATCTCCGTTACAAATGGCTACAGGATGGTTTTTATCGATACTTTTTATCTTAACCGCTGCTTTGTTAAACAATTGATACAAGGCTCTACCTCTCGTTTCTCCTATTTTTTTCTTTTCTGCTTCATCTTCTGGAAAATCTTCTGTTTCGGAACCCGCCCAAAAGAGTCCATAATTGTTCTCATTTCCTAAAAGGTACAATAACAAACCGGGCGTGTTTTTGTATTTTGTAGCCAATAAGGTTATTTCTTCTAATAAAACTTGTTGTGCATGAACATCTGCATAATCAGTAACCTTTACCCAATCTCCTTTAAAAGAATATCCATACCTACCAAAAGGATGATTTAACATGGTATAAATGCCATATTCTTTATAGATGTATGTAATCCATTTGGGCTGAATGCCACTGTAAACACGAATTGCATTTACCCCCATTTCTTTTAATAAAGACATTTCTGAGTCTAATGCTTTTTTAATAAAAGCATCCGATTGGCTCCATAAACTATATGTAAAATTGGTTCCTATCGGAAAATAATCCCAATTCATACCGTTTACAATAAAATCTTTACCATTTACAACCAGTTTGCTGCCTTCTGCATTATTTACAACAACAACATTGTCTTCTTTTTGCGCACAAGATTGTAATGCGAACAGAAAGAGAAAAATAGGTATTAAGATGGGTTTCATAATTAAACTTTTGGGTTGTTATTAAAAGATAAGATCAGCCATGTAAAACTGACCCTATCTAAACAATCAACAATTTTATTTTTATTGATAAACTCTTACGTAATCAATCTCCATAGTATCTTCTGTAAATGTATCTGGTATATCTCCTCCTAAGGTTCCGCCCATAGCTACATTTAATATCAAGAAGAAATCTTCATTAAAAGGCAATGTTTCGTTATTTGCTATTTCGTAATACATTACTCCATCTAAATAAATTTTTAAAGACGTTTCTGACCATTCTAATGAATACAAATGAAACTCGGAAGAAGCATTGGTAACCTCTGTAGTTGTACCGTAACTAGCAGCTGCATTAGAAGCTACATCAAACCAATGTGTAGTACCTAATACTGTATTTTTAGCACTACCCGTTTGCTCCATAATGTCTATTTCTCCACAAGCAGGCCAACCTACAACCGGATTGTTAGATCCTAACATCCAAATGGCTGGCCAAGTACCTGCAGAAGCAGGTAATTTTGCGCTTACTTCTACTCTACCATAAGTAAATTTGAACAATCCTTGCGATTTTAATCTCGCAGAAGTATACCCTCCGTTACCATCTGCTTTTGCAGTGATAATTAAAGAACCATTTTCTACTCTTACATTTTCTGAAGCATCTGTATAAGTTTGTGCTTCTCCGTTGCCCCAACCATTGCTACCTGTACCTAAATCATAAGTCCAATTTGCAGCATCTGGCGCACCATCAGTATTAAAATCATCTTCCCAAACTAATGTATTGTATGCAGAATCTAGATCGCCTTCTCCCTCTACAGGTTTTGTAGAAGTAAATTTATGATACCAAGCAGCACCACTACCAGAAGCAGGATCTTCTATGATTCTTACAATTAATTCATCATTAGTAACAGAAATAATATCATAAGTACTTGCACCTACATACCATCCCATAAAACCACCTTCTGAAATTTGAAAAGTAGTACCTCTATAAGACTCGTTGTTATAAGTTCCTTCTAATGCTGCTTTAGAAGTTGAAGGTGAAAAAGACACACTTTTAACACCAAACATTGAAGTTACCACTGTTTCATCATGACATTGGTCTCCACCAACACCTAAAACACCAGCATACGTACCTGGCACAAAAGCAGGCCCTACTGTTTGCTCAAAAGTAATACCAGAAGCTGTTCTTGTAAAAACAAACTCGTTATCATACATACAGCTTTTTTCATCATCCCAAGCTTGTATACCACTCCACCAAGCCTCATAAGCAAACTCTCCATTTCCATAATCATCTGTAACCGGACCTAAACCAACGTGTAAACTTTTATCTGCTTGCCAGTACCATTTTTTGCTATCTCCTATATTTGTACCGCTTAATAAATTTTCTGCATCTACATCAGAAAAAGAACTAAACACCTCTACATCTATGGTTTCTGTTGAAGATACGCCACCTGTACCATTGGCTTTTATCACCACAGTATAAACGTTTACACCTACTTTAGAAAACCTTTTGGTTAATACCCCAGAAGGTGAAACTTCTGCTACTCCATCAAAGTAATACACATAAGATGATGCATTGTCTGCCGTTACTGTAAAATTAACCACACCTGTACCATCACCATAAAGATTATCATCATCTACCCCAACTACTTCTGCCGAAATAAGAATGTTAGAAGGCGCTACTAAATCACCCACTTCATATTCATTTTCTTGACAACCATAAAAAACTGCCAGTAAAGAAAACAATACGATATAAATATTTTTATTTTTTTTCATAATATTAAATCTTTATTTATTAATTAGTTACCCCTAATTCATCATAATAATAAACAGCATCATCACCTGTATTACCAAAATCAAAGAAAATTACAATTCTGTCGTAAGTTGTTCCGGCTACTGCTTCCGATATATCAAAAGTTAACTCTTCCCATTCGTTAACCTTAGAGGTTGTAGCATCTACTTCTACAAACTGAGCGCCGTCTGCTGCATTTTCCATTTTAAACCTTACGGTAACTCCAGATTTTGGAGAATAGGTTTTTACTACAACTTTGCTGTAATTAACAACATCTATAGGGCTAGAAATATCAAAAAATGCACCTGCCCAAGTTTCTGCATTTGCAGTTTTAACAAACTTTGCTGCCTTACTTGTGGTATTAACACCTGTTGCGTTAGGGTTATCTACCACTTCTATAGGTGCTATATTTCCAAAATCTGTAAACACTGGTGTTGTACCTTCAAAATCTTGAAATAAAACTGGAGCACTAGAGCCTGCTGATTCATTTACTAAATTTATTTCATCGTAATAATATACAGCATCATCACCTACATTACCAAAATCGAAGAAAATAACAACTCTGTTATAAGTGACTCCTGCAACGGCTGAAGAAATATCAAAAGTTAATTCTTCCCAAGCATTTGTGGTAGTGGTTATTGCATCTACCTCTACAAATTGCGTGTTATCTGAAGCATTTTCTATTTTAAATCTTACTGTAGCTCCAGATTTTGGAGACCATGTTTTAATAGTTATTTTGTTATTATTAACCACGTCTAACGGAGCAGCAACATCAAAAAATGCACCTGCCCAAGTTTCTGCATTTGAAGTTTTAACAAACTTTGCTACTTTATTTGTAGTATTGATACCTGTTGCACTAGGATTATCTACCACTTCTATAGGTGCTATATTGCCAAAATCTGTAAACACTGGTGCTGTACCTTCAAAATCTTCGATAGTTGTAGATACGGTTCCAGATGGTGCTTTGTAAAAATAAAGGTTGTCTATAAATACAGATCCAGCCCCTACAAACTTAAATTGATGAATGTCTTGTACAGACAAACCTTGATCTGTAAATTCTGAAATTGGAATATTAATACTTGTCCAAGCATCTTTTGTTAAAGTAGATTTTATAAATTTTTCTCCACTTGCAATACTTATTAAATAAGTTTCTAATTCCGTAGCATCTGCTGTCCAAACATCTAAATGAAGAAACTCCATTGAAGAAACATCTTGCGTTGCCCCTATTTGAATACCTTGGTAATTTAAATTGCTATATTGTAGCATGGCATCTCCATTTAAATCAAAAGCAGTATAGGTTGTTTGCTGCCCCCAATTTGGATTGAAATCTGTATTTGCCACGTTTGTATAAGCATCACTAAAAATAGAAATTACATTTTCTGCACTTCTTGTTGGCGGTGTACCCGCAGAAGAAATGGGTGCTAAAATCTCTGTAACTTCAAAATCTACTGTATATTCTGTTGTTTCTATAGCCCCACCTTTTACAATAACATTAATTGTATAAGTACCTGCATTTGCATACTGATAGCTAATAGCATCGCCAATATTTGCTGTTGCAACAGGTTGTGTTACATCTGTTTCTCCTGAATAAAACTCATAAGTAGTTGCATAATCTGCAGTAGCCATAATATTTACTTGTTTAGAAATAGCAATATTGTTTTCTAAAGTAACCACTACATTTTCTGGTGCTTTAAAAGAAACAACCAATTCTTGATTTGCTTCTGTTGTATCTCCTTTAGCATTATAGGCAACTATTTTTACTGTATAACTCCCCTCTAAATAAGTATGTTGTACATTATTACCAGCTTCTATATTTACAGGTTCTGTTGTATCATCACCAAAATAAACATCAAAAGAATTGGCTCCTTCTGCCGTTGGTGTAATGGTTACCAAACCAGAGTTATCTTGTACTATATTATAGGCTGCCGCAACATTTGTTGGTGCTTTTACCGCCTCTAAAAAATCTAAATCTCTTTCATCTGTACAAGCATTAACTACAAGAAGTATTAGTAACGCCTTAAATATTATTGTTAGTTTTTTCATACTTCTAAATATTAATTATAGTTATTATTTTGCGTCCAGTTACCTTGAGAAAACTGTATTTCTTCTATCGGAATAGGAAAAACTTCATTTTTCCCTGTTGTAAAACCTGGTATTTGTGCTCCTCTGCCTGTTCTTACTAAATCGAAAAACTGATGACCCTCGCCTACCAACTCTACTCTACGTTCATTGTAAATTGCAGATGTTAAATTAGAACCCGTTGTAGTTATATTGTTATTAGAATTACCAAAAGCTCTTTCTCTTACTCTATTTAAATACAATTTAGCTTTTGTATCATCGGCACTTGATTTTCTATTATTTGCTTCTGCAGCCATTAATAAAACATCTGCAAAACGAATAGCTCTGTAATTATTAGGATTGGTAAGGTTTAAATCTCCTGCAGCATCTTCGCTTCTTTTTCTTGGTAAATATTTTCTGTTAAAATATCCCGTATGCTCATAACCTGTAGTATAAGTTGCTCCTGTTTCTGCAGCCCAAGCAGCTATATCTAAAATGGCGACTTCTTTTCTAAGATCTCCTTCTTCAAAAGCATCTACAACTTCTTGTGTTGGCACATTAAAACTGAATCCAGAAGTAAACAAATCTCCTTCGTAACCTCTAACTCCTTGAAAACCTACCGCTACGTTTCCTTCGCTACATTGCAAACACTCAAAACCAGCACCTTCTGTATCTGTATATTGAATTTCGAAAACAGATCCTGTACCGTTTTCTCCATCAAATTCAAAAATTTTATTATAATCAGATTCTAAAACATAACCTCCGTTATTAATGACACTTTCTAAAACAGCGGCAGCTTCATCAAATTTTTCTTGATATAAATAAACTTTTCCCAATAAAGCTTCTGCTGCTCCTTTTGTAGCTCTACCTACTTCTGGAGCTGTATACGATAAATTAGCAACAGCATATTCTAAATCTGATTCTATTAATGCATAAACATCTTCTTTAGGCGATCTTGGTATTGTTTTTTCATCACCCAACTCAAAACGTCCTTCTGCTTTGATTGGAATGTCTCCAAACCACTTTACCAATTCGAAATTATAATAGGCTCTTAAAAAATAAGCCTCTCCGATAATTACTTCTTTGCCTGTAAATTCTGTTTTGTCTTTAAATTCTATAATGTATGCTGCTCTGTTAACACCACCAAACATCCAGTTCCAAAGGTTTTGAAGCTGATCGTTTACAGGAGTATGTGTCATATCATCTATTTGTTGATAACCAGGTACATCTGTTGCACTTTCTCCACCACATAAAGTATTATTAGAGGCGATTTCTCCCATTAAAACATTGATAAATGTAGACTGTAAAGGATCGTACGCACCTACTAAAGCATTGTAATAATCTGTTTCTGAATTAAAGTAAGATTCTGAATCTTCTGCATATGTTTTAGCTTCATCTAAATAATCATCTGAGCACGCACTTAAAACAAATAAGCTAGCTATAAAGATGATTCCTAATTTTATTTTTTGATTGTAATTTCTCATCTTTTCTTTTTTAAAATTCAACATTTAATCCTAATAAAAACTGTCTTGCCGATGGATAGTTACCAGAATCTATACCTGCGCCTATTGCACCATCATTTATAGAAGGATCGAAACCTGAATAATCTGTTAGTGTAAATAAATTATTGATTGAACTGTATAATCTTAACTTAGACAAACCTATTTTTTCTAATAAGTTTTGAGAAAAACTATATCCTATTTGAATGTTTTGCATACGCAAGAATGATGCATCTTCTACAAAGAAATCTGAAAACAACTTATTATTTGTTGCGTCATTTGTTAATCTTGGTACAGAATTACTAGTTCCCGCTCCTGTCCATCTATCTAAATAATAAGCTGGTTTATTAACATTTGGTAAAAAACGTTCGTAATTTCTAACAATATCTTTGCCTAACTCTGCGTATAAATAAGAGGTAAAATCCCAATTTTTATATTTAGCAGCAACATTAAAGCCCATGTAAAAATCTGCTTGAGGTTTACCAATATTAACCCTATCATCAAAATTTATAACACCGTCATTGTTGGTATCTTTATACCTTATATCTCCTGGTGATGTAGACGCCCCTAAACCGGATTGACTAGGGTGCGCATCTATTTCTGCTTGATTTTGAAAAATACCGTCGGATACTAATCCGTAAAAATAACCTATCGGTTGCCCAACCTCCATTCTAGAAGGCGCTAGATTACCTACACCAAAACTACCTCCTTCTACAAAAGCATCATCTAAAACATCGGTTACCTTATTTTTAACATAAGTTATGTTATAACCAAAGTTTAAACTAAAATTATTTTTAGCAATAGCATTGTAATTAATTGCTAATTCTGCACCTGTATTTTTAGAAGTACCTGCATTTACTGTTGGATTAGAACCTCCTGCAGCACCAGCACCTAACAAACCAGACACAGGAAAACTCTCTATCAATAAATCTTTTCTTGTTTCCTCAAAATAGTCGGCAACAAATGTTAGTTTATCGTCAAATAAATTTAAATCTAAACCTATATCTAATTTTACCGCAGTTTCCCAAGTAGCTAAAGGATTTGGCAAACCTCCTTGTGCTACACCATCTACCAAACTACCATCAAAAACATAAGTACCTTCTCCATTTAATAAAGATCTGTATAAGTTATTACCTACCAAGTTTCCTAAAGTACCATAACTTGCTCTTAATTTTAAAAACGAAATTGTTTTGCTATCTTTTAAAAATTCTTCATCAGAAATTTTCCACCCAGAAGTAGCCGACCAGAAATTGTCTACTCTTTTATCTTCCGCAAAAACAGAAGCTCCGTCTCTTCTTATTAATCCAGAAAATAAATATTTTCCTTTATAATCATATTGAACTCTACCAAAATAAGACGTTAATCTAATATCACTATTTCCTGTATTTAAACTTCTTTGCTCGCTTTGTGTGTTTGTTAAACTAATGTCTGCAAATTCATAAGAGTTGTTAGGCACATCAAAACCTGTTACATAAATACCATCAAATAAATCATTCTGTACACTAGTACCTACTGTAAAACTAGTATTGTGATTTTTAGCAAAGGTTTTTTGATAAGTAGCAAAAGATTCCCACAAGACTCTTGAAGACGTTGTTTTATATTGATATACAGAACTTTGTGTTTTGTTATACACTTTACTAGATCCATAATCTTGAATTGGCGTAAAAGAACGAAGCTTTTCGTTATAAATTTTATAACCAACACGAGAAACCACATTTAAACCTTCAATTGGTTTGTACTCTAATTTAAAATTACCTTCAATTCCGTTTCCATTTGTTTCTCCATAAGTATTACTTAACAATGATAAAGGGTTTACAACTTCTATCCCTAAAAAATTATTTGTATCATCTTCATCCACCCCAAAAGTAGGTGCATAATTTAAACCATTAAACAATAAAGAACCATCAAAACCTCTAGAAGTACTTGTAAAGTAGTTAGAAATTAAAGAGAAGTTTAATTTTTCTGTAATATCTATCCCTATGTTTATTTTTATATTATTTCTTTCGAAATTAGATTTATCTTTAGCTATAATACCGTCTTGTTCTGTACGAGAAGCACTTACAAAATACCTAAAATTATCTCCTCCTCCAGCTAAACTAATATTATGATTAATAAGCATTGCATTATTAAACAATTCATCTTGCCAATCTGTACCTTTACCCAAATCACTTAAATTTGTATAAGGAATTGATTGCCCGCTTGCAGCATACGCTTCATTTAAAACCACTGCATATTCTGTGGCGTTTAAATAGTCTAACTTTTTGGTAGTTTGTTGCAAAGCGGCATAAGTATCATACTTTACAATTGCTTTTTTATTCTTTTTACCAATTTTTGTAGTAACCAAAACAACACCATTTGCCCCTTTAATACCGTAAATTGCAGCTTGTGCATCTTTTAGCACTGTAATAGATTCTATATCATTAGGGTTGATACTATTTAAATCTCCTTCGTAACCATCTACAATTGTTAAAGGTTGGTTGTTAGTATTAGAACTAACCCCTCTAATTAAAATATTTACCTTAGCTCCTGGCGCTCCTGAAGACAAGTTTACAGCAACACCAGATGTTGTACCTTGTAATGCAGAAGTAGCATCTATGGGTTTTAATACATTTAATGTTTCTTCTCCTACAATAGAAACAGAACCTGTAACATCTTTTCTTTTTTGCTTACCATAACCTACTACAACAATTTCATCTAAAGTTTCTGCAGATTCTTCTAAAGAGACATCAATGGTTTCTTTAGTAACTAAAACTTCTACTATAGTATATCCTAAATAATTAAATACAAGAGTTTCTCCTTTTTTTACTTTCGTAAAACTGTATAGTCCATCAAAATCGGTTTGCGTACCTACTGTTGTTCCTTTTATTAATATACTTACTCCAGGTAAGGGATCGCCTGTTTTTGCATCTTTAACAACACCTTTTACATTTAAAGTTTGTGCACTCGCAAAAAAACCTATCAATAAAAGGAGTAATAATGTTATTTTTTTTCTCATGAATAAGGGTATTTATTATTTCATCATAAAAATACCGTTAATAATTAGTTAAATCGTAAAAATAACCCCTACAAAAAACATACATCGCAAATTAAACCTAGTAAAATCATTAAATAGCCAATAAACAAGGCGATTTTAAATATGTATTTAATTAACATATTTTAATGCTAAATTACCTTTGTTGTGGTATTGTATAGGTAAAAACTTAAAATGTAGGGGAAGTTACAGCTCTAAAATGTAGTTTGTTAAATTAGAATCATGAGGTAATTCCATTTTTTTTCTCAATCGATACCTTTTAACCTCTACACTTCGTGTAGAAATATTTAATAAAGGTGCAATTTCTTTAGAAGTAAGATTTAATCTTAAATAAGCACAAAGTCGTAAATCGTTAGGTGTTAAAGTTGGATGCTTTTCTTTTACTATTTTTAGAAAGTTTTTATCTGCATTATTAAATGCTTCTTGAAACATGTTCCAATCATCTTTATTATTTAAGTTTCGGTCAATAATTTTCACAACTTTACTTACGCTATTAGCATCACCTTTTATCAACTCATTTTTAATCATATTTAAAAAGTCATTCTTTTTAATGATATTCATAGTAGAAGTAGCCAATTCTCTATTTTTACTTTCTATATCACTTTTTAACTTTTCATTATTCAGCTTAATAAGCTTCTGAGAATTTTCTAATTCTCTTAACTCTGACTCTTTGTTTGTTTTTTCTAGCAGTTCTACTCGTTGTTTTCTGTAATATCTTTTAGATGCAGCATGCACCAAATAAAAAGCAAATAAAAACAATACAATATATAGTACCACAAAAGTAGTAGACAAATACCAAGGTTTGCCTACTGTAAAATGATAAGAAGCTTCTTTGCCGAGTATTTTACCATCTACTACAGCTCTTACCTTAAAAATGTAATTACCATAAGACACGTTTTCGAACAATACAGATTCCGCATCTGAAAGATCACTCCATTGTTCACTTTTTCCTGATAAAAGATATTGATATTTTATATCTATAAACTTACTATAATTGGGCACGCTATAAAAGAATTCAAAATTATTCTCTTTATATAAAAAGTCTTGTTTAGAAGTTAGATCTACTTTTACTTTTGGTTGATCTAAAACAAAATTATTTATCTTATTAATTTTAAGATCAAACTCCCTATTTACTTCTAAACGATTTAAGTTGATAATTATATAACCACTAGATGTACCAATAAGGTATTTATCTTTACCTAAATGAATAATATTTTCGTACCCATAAGCTGCCTTTGGCATTGCACTAGAAAATGGAATGCTTTTAACAATTGGTTTATTGCTTAATTTACCCGGTCTTAAATATTTAATATTATTCTTAGAAAAAGACCAAAGTGTATTCTTTTGTTTGCTAAAAATTAATTCTCCTGAAATAAAATCCTCTTCTGAAATTAATTGACTATAAACTGTATCTCTTTTAAAAACATCTTTTTCTCTATCGTACAAAAAGACTCCTTTTTTACTGGTGTACAATATTTTATCTAAATAAGATACAAGACTAGAATGCAAACCTTTAGTTAAAGATTCCTCTTTACTTAAACTTACAACTTTTGTATACTCTTTATCTAAAGTAATTTTAAAAACACCTTTGTACTCGTGGTTTACAAAAAATTGATGCGCATCATACTTTACAAAATACTTACTAGAATTATTAAAGCCTTCTATTTTATTTCTTAAAGACCATTTGTTATTTGCTTTTTTTAAAATATACAAACCGTCATAAGTACCTTGTAAAATTGTATTGTCATCTATTTTACTAAATCGCCAAGTACCTTGTTTATTAAATATTAATGTAGAAGTGTCATTATCTACCAAAAAAGTACCAGATGTATGACCACAAAACAATTGATTATCTATAACGGACAAACTCCACACCTGACCTTGCGTATTTTTTACCAACTTGAATGCATCATCAGAATTTTGATTTCTATAAAATAAACCCTGGTTGGTTCCTAAATACAGTTTTTCTTTATAAAGTACAGAGGCATAAATAGTACCTATAAAATTCACTTTATTTGTATGAATCTTAATAGGCGAACTGTTATTAACACAATTAATACCATTATCTAAACCCAACCAAATGTTATTATCTACATCTTCAAAAACAGAAAGCAGTGTATTATTATTTAATCCAGAACTTTGGGTTATTTGATAATCTATAACACCATTACTCTTTAAATAAATAAAACCATCAGAAATAGTACCTAAAGCATAATCATTGTTCTTTAGTAATTTAGCACTGTAAATAGTTACTTTATTAAGTATAGATTCTGATGGTGTTTCCCATTTAACAAGTTGATTATTTTTTAAATAGAAAAAACCAGATTTCTGAGTTAAAACTAATATTTCATCTCCTTGACTAAAAAACTCTACAACAACTCCATCTTTTAAAATTTGATGATCAGAAACCAATTTAGCAACTCCATGTTCAATTTTAAAAACGCCTTTGTTTTCTTCTTGAAAATAAATAACTCCTTTTACTTTTGATAGTTTATGCAATCTATAGTCAGAGTTTATAATCTTCACCTCTTTAGTTGCTACATTATAGAGATAAATTCTTTCTAAAGTTTTAAAAATAATCCAATTATCTACCTCTAAAATATTCCAAACCTGCTCATCTTCTAGCATTTTAATGCCTTCACTTTTTACAATAGAAGTAAACTCTAATTCGCCATAATTATTTTTCTTCCAAAACCCAAAATCCATATAAAAGCCTGTGTAAATTTTATCATTTACCACTTTTACACTTCTCATTATAGTTTCATTAGGAGTCGGATATAATTGCCAATTTGCTCCATTAAATTCTAATAAACCTTTGTTATTAGCAACATAGATAAATTTATTTTTTGCTTGAGAAATGGCCCAATTTTGATTTTCCGCTTTATATTCTTTAGCTGTATAAGTGTTAATAGGTGGCAATTCTTGCCCAAAACAGCTATATGAAAGCATCGTAAAAAATAAAATAAATAAACCTTTATACATCTCTAATTCTCTAATGTTTGGTTACTAAATTAAACAAAAATACAGAACAAGGCTGCAAAAACCATCCATACTCCTAACACCTGGCACAATAAAACAGATTTTTTATTAAAATAACAGTAACATTTATCATGTTTTAAAAATTAAAAACACTCTAATTTTATCCCATTAAAAATTATACATTTTGAAAAAAAATAGCCTTTTAATCGTCTTTTTATTGAGTAGTTTCTTGTCTTTTTCTCAAGAACATTTCAAACATTTTAGAGTAAGCCCCGTACTAAGTCAAACGTACATACCCATGGCCACTAATGAAGGAAACAAAACTGTTATTGTACCTTCTATAGGATTAGATTTAGAATATTGGGTTAATGAAGAATGGGGATTCGGTTTTCATAACGATTTAGAATTAGAAACTTTTGAAGTAGAAAAAGAGCATCAACTTTATATAGAAAAAGAATATCCTGTTGTTTTTACTTTTGATGGACTTTGGAAATTTCACAAAGAATGGGTTTTAGTATTAGGTAGTGGGATAGAATTAGAAAACAAGGAAACTCTTTTTGTGATTAGAACAGGAATTGAGTATGAAATAGAGTTTGGCAATCATTGGGATGTTTCTCCTACTGTTTTTTACGACCACCGTATCAATCATTTTAATACTTGGTCTTTAGGTATTGGTATTGGAAAACGTTTTTAAAAGATAGAATGAATTGATTTAAGTAGATGTAAAATTTTAAGTACCTCTACCATGATACCTAGAAGGTTTATTTTACCACTTCTTAACTACGATAATAGAGCGAAGACCGGTTATCACACCTTAAAATTTTTGAATTACGAAACAAGTCATCTCTAATACCTCTATATGACATTCAGTATTTTATTTCTTGAATCATCAATCAACAAAATTGCAATGAACTTCTATTAGAATTATAGTACTTTTGATTTTATTTTTAAAAAATCTAAATGACAATTAAAGATCTAGTAGGCACGTTCTCTGTAATAGGTAGTAACCAAGACGATGAAGAAAACTCTTACAAAGGTTTTCTTTATTTATCTTTAGACAACAACTATAGAATTGTTGCTAAGTGGACAATAAATGATAGCCAAGAACAATTTGGAAACGGTTTTTTTAAAAACAATATTCTTGTTATTAACTTTAATTATTTAGGCTTAGAAAACACCATTTACAAAGGCACTGTCGTTTACAAATGTTTAAGTAAAGATATCTTAGAAGGCTTTTGGTCTGAAGAGTTTGGAGATCCTAAATTTCTTGGTACAGAAAATTGTTTTAGAGTTACAGATTCTAAAAACCTTTTAAACTAGTTTTTATTTGTTTTGTTTTTTAAATAAATATTATACACCAAACCTAATAAAATTAAGGCAATCCCTAATAAGGTCCAAAGTGTATATTCTTCTTTAAACCAAACAGCTCCTACAATAATCATAAAAACTACTTCTAAATATTTTAAAGGAGCCACAACATTGGTTTCACCAAGCTGTATTGCTTTTGTCATATATAACTGCCCAACATAACCAAACACACCTAAACTTAAAAATAAAATCCAATCTATTAATGTAGGTGTTTCCCAATATTTTATAGACATTAAACCACCAAACACAAAAGCTAGCACCATAAAATAATTGATAATTACTAACGGATGTTCTTTGTCTCCTATCTTACGGATAACAATAAATATAACTCCTAAAGAAATAGCTGAAAACAAAACAAACAACAAACCTGCTGTTTTAACTTCACCACCAAAACCTTTTATAATTATAACCCCAATAAAAGCGACTACAAAAAGCAGCCATTGCATAGGTTTAATTTTTTCTTTTAAGAAAAACATTGCAAAAATAGCGGCAAATATAGGAGATGTGTACCTTAAAGAAACAGCTGTACCAACCGCCAAGTAATTTAAAGATTGAAAAAAACAGGTTAAAGAAATAACCCCGGCAACACCTCTTAAGAACAATAATTTTTTATGTGTTCCTAAAATCGGAATTTTATTTTTTAAAATTAAAGGAACCGTAAATGCCAAAGTACCAATAGACCTAAAAAAAACGATCTGATACACATTAAAAGATGTTAAGTACTTTACAAAAGCATTCATAATAGCAAATGCCATTACGCTAAAAATCATGTAAAAAATTGCCTTGTTATTTTTCATAATAAAAAAGAAGAAACCCTCCAGTAAAAGTACTGAAGGGTTTTATTATTTAGTGTTAAAAATATTATTATTTTCTAACTTTTTCTACAATTGCTAAAGCAGCTTTTACATCTTGCTCTAACTTTGCATAATCTTGGTTAGCAATAATATCTTTAGAAATTAATTTAGATCCCATACCAACACATGTTACACCAGCATCAAACCAACCTTTTAAGTTTTCTTCTGTTGGAGAAACACCACCTGTAGGCATAATAGACGTCCACTGTTGTGGTCCTTTAATTCCTTTTACAAATTGAGGTCCGTAAATATCACCAGGGAAAAGTTTTACGATTTCGCATCCTAACTCTTCTGCTCTTGTAATTTCTGTTAACGTACCACAACCAGGAGACCAAAGTACTTTTCTTCTATTACAAGCTATTGCAATATCTTCTCTTAAAACTGGAGTTACAATAAAGTTTGCACCTAAAGCCATGTATAATGAAGCCTGACCTGCATCTGTAACAGAACCAACACCCATAATCATACCTGGTAACTCTGCAATGGCATATTTTGTTAATTCACCAAAAACTTCGTGAGCAAAATCTCCACGTGCAGTAAACTCCATTAAACGAGCTCCACCATCGTAACAGGCTTTTAATACCTTTTTACTTAATTCTATATCATTATGAAAGAATAAAGGAATCATTCCTGTATCTTTCATTGCTTGCGCTACTTCTAATCTTGAAAATTGTGCCATTTGATTCTTTTTTATCTTGCTACACGTCCAGATGCATCACCACCCATTAATTTTTCTACTTCTGATACAGTTACTAAGTTTGCATCACCTTTAATAGTGTGTTTTAAACAAGAAGCTGCAACAGCAAAGTCTAATGCGTTTTGATCATCTTCTGGGTATTTTAATAATCCGTAGATTAAACCTCCCATAAATGAATCTCCACCACCAACTCTATCTACGATATCTGTAATTTGATATTGACGTGTTTGGTATAAAGTAGAACCATCAAATAAAACTCCAGCCCAAGTGTTATGAGATGCAGAAATAGAACCTCTTAAAGTAGTAATTACTTTTTTAGCTCTTGGGAATTTTTTCATCATTTGCTCACAAACTGATAAAAACGCTTCCGCTTTTACATTGTGTCCTTCTGTTTGTACAGAAATTCCTTCTGGCTTAATACCAAAATGCATTTCTGCATCTTCTTCGTTACCTAAAACGATATCACAGTAAGAAGTTAATTCTGTCATTATTTTTTCTCTATGAGCATCGTCACAGAATTTCCATAATTTAGCTCTATAGTTTAAGTCTGTAGAAATTGTAATTCCTTTAGCACTTGCCGCTTTTAAAGCTTCTAAAGTAACATCTGCAGCACCTTGAGAAATTGCAGGGATAATACCTGTCCAGTGAAACCACTCACATCCTTCAAATACAGCATCCCAATCTATCATACCAGATTCTATTTCTGCAATTGCAGAGTGTGCTCTATCATAAACCACTTTAGAACCTCTAGATACAGCTCCTGTTTCTAAGAAATAAATTCCTAAACGATCTCCACCCCAAACAATTTTATCTACTCCAACTCCACGTTTTCTCATTTCCATCATTGCACACTCACCAATGTCATTCTTTGGTAAACGAGTTACGAAATCTACATCTACTCCGTAATTTGCTAATGAAACTGCTACATTTGATTCTCCTCCACCATAAACAGCGTCAAAATTGTTCGCTTGAGAAAATCTTAAAAATCCTTGAGGAGCTAATCTTAACATGATCTCTCCAAATGTTACTACTTTACCCATTTTAATTTTATTTAAACTTTTTTTAAGTTAATTGATTAAACGTTTAAGCAATTTGTAAATAAAAATAAAAAAACACTTATTTTTCTTATCTTTTAAAGTGTTTTTAAAAAATCGTATTACCTTTGCTTTAACGATTAAGCAAAGATATAATTTTTTTTATTATCAAAAAGAAAACCACTATAAAAGATATTGCAAATGTTTTAAACATTTCTCCTGCTGCTGTCTCTAAAGCATTACATGATGATTCTCGTATTAGCGAAAAAACCAAAGAAGCTGTAAGACAGGTTGCTAAAAACCTAAATTACCAACCAAATTATTTAGCAAGTGCACTTAGAAGCGGTAAAAGCAAACTAGTGGGTGTTATTGTACCAAGAACAAATAGCAACTTTTTTTCTTCTGTAATACAAACTATAGAAGAGGTGTTAAATAAAGAAGGATATAATATTATTATTACTCAATCTAACGAATCTTACAAAAAAGAATGCGATAGTATTGATGCTTTATTATATACACAAGTAGATGGTATTATAGCATCTATGGCAAACCAAACGGTAGATTTATCGCACTACGAAAAAATTAAATCGAAAGGAATTCCGTTGATAACATTTGATCGTGGAGAAAATGATTTAAATGTAGATTATATTGGTATTGATGATTATAATAGTAGCCAATTAATTGTAGACCATCTTGTAGAACAAGGCTGCAAAAGGATTGCTCATATTGGTGGTTTTAAACGTACTCGAATTTTTAACAATAGAATTAGAGGTTATATTGATGCTCTAGAAAGACATTCTTTACCTATTAATGATGAATTACTAATAGAAAGTGATTTAACCATTAAAGATGGAAGAATAAAAATGAAGCAATTACTCGATTTAAAAAACAGACCAGATGCTGTTTATGTAGTGGGTGATTATGCTGCTTTAGGGGCTTTACAAGTTTTAAAGGAAGAAAATATTAATGTACCTAACGAAATTGCTTTGGTAGGTTTTGGTAACGAACCTTTTAGCGCAATGGTAACACCATCTATAACCAGTATAGAGCAACACAGCAAAGAAATTGGCAAACAAGCTGCTCTTGCTTTTTTAAAATATGTTGATGAGGACAATGTAAAGCAAACGCTAACCAAAAAAATTCTTGATGTAGAACTCATTAAAAGAAATTCTTCTAATAGAAATAACAAATAAAGTTTACCTCTTTACTTTTAAAATAAAAGACTCTAAAGGTTTTACATCTACCCTACATGTTGCTTGGCTATTTGCCACTTTTAAAACTGTAGAATATTGGTTGTACAATTGATCTTCTAAAATAAAAGTTCCTTCTGCTAAATTCCATTTACGAATAATTTCTGGAGGCAAACCAAGATCAAATCCATAAGTATCAAAAGCATTAAAATTAGAAACAACCACCAACTGCTCATCTTCTTGCCAACGAACAAAAGATAAAACATTACTATTATACCATTCTGTATTGTATTTATTATGCTGATGGATGTCTAAATAAGCTCCCATTAAAGCATCACTTTTAATTGTAAAATTTAATAACCTTTGATAAAAGTCTCTTAATTCTAATTCTTCTTTTGTAGATTTCCCACCATCAAACTCTTTATTATTTACCCATCTTTGCAAAGTTGGCACACCCACATAATCGAATATTGAGGTTCTAGAAGCACTCCCAAAACCGGCGTTTTCATAAGCTGGCTCTCCTACTTCTTGTCCGAAATAAAGCATGGTTGGCGATGTAGAAATTGTTGCAGAAACTACCATTGCAGGTTTTGCTTTAAAAGGATTTCCTGCAAAATTAGGACTCGCAATTCTTTGCTCATCATGGTTTTCTAAAAAATGAAGCATATTATGTTCTATATCTTTAAGATATTCTTGTATTGGCGGAATATAATCTGTTACCCCATGGCCTTGCATAATATGTTTTATGGTATCGTATAACTGAACCTTATCATACAAATAATCCATTTTTCCTTTTCTAATATAAGCTCTATACAAATCTGGATTGTAAACTTCTGCCAATAAAAAAGCTTCTGGATTTTTTATTTTGATAGACGAGTTCATAAAACTCCAAAATTCTACTGGCACCATTTCTGCCATGTCATACCTAAAACCATCAACACCTTTATCTAGCCAATAAAGAGCAATATCTTTAAATTTAATCCAAGAATTTGGTACTTTTTTTGTTTTCCAAAACTCATAATGTGCTTTATAATCTTCATTTTCAAAACCATTAGGCAATTCATCAAAATCTTTTCTTCCATCTGGAGAAATACCGTAATTTACTTTTACCGTTTCATACCAATCATTAAAATGTGGTTTAGATACACGCGCTCCATTCCCGGTCCATTTTGCAGGATTTTCTATAAATTTTTCATCAAAAAAAGTACTTTTTTCACCTCCCAAAGGTTGATATCCATTTAAAAAATCGGGCATTTCAAAAGGAGTATTAGGCACATAATAAAAATTATTATCTACACTATAAACAACAGAAGTATCATCATCTTCTCCAAAATTTTTAACTCCCTTTGGATTAGAAATGCTTTTGTAATTTCTAGCAACATGATTGGGCACAATATCTATAATAACTTTTAAGCCATTTTTATGAGAACGCTCTATTAAATCTTCGAATTCTTGTAAACGATTTTCTACATTTACCGCCAAATCTGGATTTACATTATAATAATCTTTAACTGCATAAGGAGAACCAGCTCTCCCTTTTACTACCTCTGGATTATCATTAGAAATACCATATTTTGTATAATCTCTAATTACATTATGATGTGGAACTCCTGTATACCAAATGTGAGTTACTCCTAATTTTTTAATCTCAATTAAAGCTTTGTCTGTAAAATCGTTAAATTTTCCTACGCCATTTTCTTCTATAGTACCCCAAGGTTTGTTTGTTGTATTTGTGTTACCAAATAAGCGGGTAAAAACCTGATAAACTACTGCTTTTTTATTATTTTTTTTATTCTTTATCATTTTTAAGAGGTTTTTCTATTAAAAAACGGTTGACTATTCTTAAAGCAATTTACTTTTTTAATAAAAACATCAAAGGAATGTCTATTCTTTTTTGCCAAGATAATCCTGAATGGTCTGTTCCTTCAAAAAATAAATTTTTAAAATTTTCTGTAGTGTATCCATTGTCTAGAAAAATAGCATCAACTCTTGGTGCATATTGTGGATAAAATTGATCTAAGGTTTTATTACCGTAATCAAAATACATTTTATGAGAATTTATTGCAGATATTTTACTTTCTAAATAAGCAAAAATTGCTTCTGGTAATTTATTATCTTCTTTTGGCATTGCACCAACCCAGTGGGTTGAAAGACAAGCTGCTCCTTTAAAAATTGCTGGATATTCTGCCACTGCATACATAGACATTAAACCACCCATAGAAGAACCTGCTATAAAAGTATTTTCTTTATCCTTATAAACAGAAAAGGTTTTATCTATATAAGGTTTTAACTCTTCTACAATAAATTTTAGATACTCATCTCCAGTTAAATTTATACGTAAATTGTTTTTTTCTGCTTCTGCAAATAATGCTTTCTTGTCTTCTGCTGATAAAAAATTTATCGATTTTTCTGGATATAAATCTTGCCATCTAATTGCCGGAATATTATGTATACCAACAACTATAAAGTCTTTAACAACTCCTTCTTCCATTAATTTAGTAGCTACTTCATCTACCATCCATTCTTGCTTGTCCCAAGTTGTAGTTGCATCAAACAAATTTTGACCGTCATGCATATACAAAACTGCATATTTTTTTTCTTGAGAATAATTGTTTGGCAACCAAACATCTACTGCTCTAGGCACAATATTTTTAGAAGGAAAGCTATCTATTCTTATTAAACTTCCGCCTGCTAAAACTGCTTGATTTAAAACCTGAGATTTAATTTTTGATAAAGGTTTATTTTGCTGCGCTTGAAATTTATAACCCAGAAATATAAAAGCGAATGCTAAGAAAAAAAGTTTTTTCATATCTATTTAATCATTAGTTATTGGGTGGAATTGTAACTTTTTCTCCGTTGACAAGAATATTAATTTCTTCTTTTCCATCTACCTCAAAATAAGTTTCGTTTTGCGATACATTTACAGTAATTATTTGATTTCTAAAATTGACCTTAAATGAATAAGAAACCCATTCTTTTGGAATTTTTGGAGAAAAAGACAACAAATTATACTCTACCCTCATACCACCAAAACCTTCTACAATACTCATCCAAGTACCTGCCATAGAGGTTATATGCAAACCTTCTTCTACTTCGTGATTATAATCATCTAAATCTAAACGAGAAGTACGCAAATAAAACTGATATGCTTGCTCCATTCTTCCTAATTTTGCTGCTTGTATACTGTGCACACAAGGTGATAGAGAACTTTCATGCACTGTAAATGGCTCGTAAAAATCGAAATGACGTTCTAGTTCTTTTTCAGAAAAATGATCTTCGAACATATAAAAAGTTTGTAACGTATCTGCCTGTTTAATAAATGGTGAACGCAATATTCTATCCCAACTCCATTTTTGGTTGATTGGCCTTTGGCTTTTATCTAAATCTTTTACTGTTATTAATTCTTTGTCTAAAAAACCATCTTGCTGCAAATAAATATTATGCTTTTTTGAATAAGGATAATACATGTTATCTGCCACTTTTTTCCATTGCGATAATTCTTCATCAGAAAAATTTACTTTTTCTTTTATTCTAATATAATCGGTTGCATAATCTTTTTTAACAATTTTAATATTCTCTAAAGCATAATTAATACACCAGGTTGCAATATAATTTGTATAAAAATTATTATTGATGTTGTTTTCATATTCATTTGGGCCGGTTACTCCTAAAATCATAAACTTATTCTTATTAGATGAAAACGTAGCTCTTTGATGCCAAAAACGTGCAATACCAATTAAAACTTCTAATCCTTTTTCTGGTATGTAAGAATAATCGTCTGTAAATCTGTAATAGTTATATATTGCAAATGCAATTGCTCCGTTTCTATGGATTTCTTCAAAAGTAATTTCCCATTCATTATGGCATTCTTCTCCGTTCATGGTAACCATAGGATACAAGGCTGCCCCGTTTTTAAAACCAAGTTTCTCTGCGTTTTCTATGGCTTTTTCTAGATGATTGTATCTGTATTCTAACAAAGTTCTTGTTACAGATTGATCTTTGGTGGCCATATAAAAAGGAATACAATACGCTTCTGTATCCCAATAAGTACTTCCTCCATATTTTTCGCCAGTAAAACCTTTTGGTCCTATATTTAAAGAGGCATCTGTACCTAAATATGTTTGGTTTAATTGAAAAATATTAAATCGAATACCTTGTTGTGCTTTTACATCTCCTTCTATAGTAATGTCAGACATGCTCCAAATCTTAGCCCAAGACTCTTTTTGCATTGCCAACAAAGCATTAAAACCTAAAGACAATGCGTTATCTAAAACTTGTTTTGCAACAGTAACCAATTCGTTTTTATTATGATTTCTATCTGTCACATAACCACCAAATTTATGAATACTGTATGTTTGATCTTTTTTTACTTCTTGTGAATATTCACAAGAAATAAGGCTAGAAGTTTGATGATTATTAGAAGCCTCTGTAACTTCTTTTTTATCTAAAAACAATTTAGATCCCATAAAAGTACACGTATAAAAATGTGTTTTCATGGTTCTTGCTTCTATAAAAGATTGCGCGTCTTTTTGAGAAATATTTAAAATATCCCAAAATTGATCATCCCAATTGGTATCTTCATTTTTTATACCTGCATCTAAATAAGGAATAAAAGTAATTTTTGCATCCGAATTTAAAGGAGTAACACTATAATTAATTGCACCAACCTCATCTATTTCTAAACTTAAAAAACGCTTTGTTGTTACCTTAATTTTAATTCCGTTTTGCAACACCGCCTCAAAACTTCTAGACAGCCAACCTTCTTGCATATTAAGTTCTCTCTTAAAATTTAAAACTTCTTTGCAAGTATGTAAATCTAATTCTTCATTATTTATTAAAACATGAATCCCAATCCAATTTGGTGCATTTAAAACTTTTGCAAAATATTCTGGATAACCATTTTTCCACCATCCTACACGCGTTTTATCTGGATAATAAACACCACCAATATAACTGCCTTGAAAAGTTTCTCCGGTATATCGTTCTTCAAAATTAGCACGTTGCCCCATAACACCATTACCAATACTAAATAAACTTTCTGAAGATTTAACCATTTTAGCATCAAACCCTTCTTCTAAAATTGACCACTCATTTGGTATAATATAATCTTGATTCATATTAATTATCTATTATTTCTTTAATAAAATCTAAACTGATTTCTGTAAAATCTACAAAATTAAACTGCGCTTCTGTAAGTACATTTTTATCGCCAATACCAATGCTTATCATTTTTGCTCTATTTGCTGCTTCTATACCTGCTACAGCGTCTTCAAAAACAACACAGTCTGTTGGCGCTACATTTAAATGTTTTGCTGCTAATAGAAAAACTTCTGGATCTGGCTTTGCTTTGGTTACATTATTACCGTCTACAATTGCATCAAAATAATGTAATAATCCTACTTTTTCTAAAATAGGTTGTGCGTTTTTACTTGCAGAACCCAACGCGATCGGAATGTTATTTTCTTTTAAATATTGTAATATTTTAGGAACATCTGGCAGAATTTCTGATTGATCCATTTTTTTAATGTATTCTAAATAGTCTACATTTTTTTCTATCATCCAAGTATCAAATTCTTCTTGTGTAGCTTTTCTATTTCCTATTTCTAATAAAATTTCTAAACAACGTTTTCTACTAACGCCTTTAAACAATTCGTTTTGTTCTTTGGTAAACTCGAAACCTAATTCGTTGGCTAATTTTTTCCAAGCTAAATAGTGATATTTGGCAGTATCTACAATAACACCATCCAAATCGAAAATAAATCCTCTTTTCATTTAATTTGTTTTAATTTATACAAATACGTAACCAAAACCAATCATTTTAGAAATGAATATTCTACTTTATTAATGCGTAAAAAGAACTGACTTGAACAAGTAAAATAAAGCTGATTAATCTATAAATAGTACTAATATTTCTTATAATTGTTTCAGCTAATTTAGTGTTTTTAATTTTTAGTGTAAAGGCATATCAATGTTATTTAAACATTAAAAATTACGATAGAAAACTGATTATAAACTCAATGTAGAATTCCGTTCGTTTTTAACCTGTTCTATTTATAAGCCAGTTAAATGTCTAATTTACAAATTAAGCAGAAAAAACAACGGATAAGAACTATAAATAAAGACTAACTTATAGCAGCTCTTTTATTTTATTTATTGTAATATCTATTTCTTTTAGGGTATTAAATTTAGAAAATGAAAAACGAACAGAAGTTTTATCTGCTTCTTCTCCTTTTAAAATTTCGTCTAAAACATGAGAGCCTTTATTACTACCACTTTGGCAAGCAGAACCTCCAGAAACCGCAATACCAGCCATATCTAAACTAAATAAAAGCATATTGTTTTTTACAGGAAAACGTACATTTAAAATGGCATAACTACTTTTATCTGAATCTAATAAATACCCATTAAATTGAATCTCTTTAGAAACTTTTTTTAATTCAGAAATAAAATATTCTTTTAAACTCTCTAATTTTTTTTTATCTCCCTCTAAGTTATTAATTGCAATTTCTATGGCTTTTTCCATACCTAATATTGCGTGTACATTTTCTGTACTAGATCTTGCTCCTCTTTCTTGATCTCCACCATGCAACATTGGTAAAATACCAAAACCTTTTTTAAAATATGCAAAACCTACTCCTTTAGGGCCATGAAATTTATGCGCGCTTGCAACCATAAAATCTATGGGTGTTTTCTGTAAGTCTATTGGATAATGTGTAATTGCTTGTACAGTATCTGAATGAAAAAAAGCAGCGTATTGCTTACATAGTTTACAAACTTCAGAAACATTTAAAACAGTACCAATTTCGTTATTAACAAACATTAAACTAACCAAAGTTTTAGCTTCTGATGATGATAATAAAGATTCTAAATGCTCTAAATCTACCGCTCCAAAATCATTAACATTAACATATTCTAAAACAACATTATAAGTTGCCGCCAAATACTTGCAAGTATGTAAAACCGCATGATGCTCTATTTTTGAGGTAATAATTCTTTTAACTCCTAAATTTAAAACCGCGTTGTGTAAAATTAAATTATCGGCTTCTGTACCACCTGCTGTAAATACAATTTCGCTTGCAGTTACATTAAAGTGCTTGGCTATATTTTTTCTGGCAGTTTCTACTGCAGATTTTGCCTTTCTTCCTACTTGATGTGTAGACGAAGGATTGCCATAATTTTTGCTCATAGAAGCACTCATAACCTCTATAACCTCAGGATCTATTGGTGTTGTTGCAGCATTATCTAAATAAACAGTATTCATAACATCAAATTATAATTAAACATGATTTTGATAAACATAAACTTCGGTAGCGCCAAGACCATATTTTTTATAAGAAGCGTCGTAGAATTTTACATTGTATTTTTTAAGCAATCTTACAAGTTCTGACTTTAAAACGCCTTCTCCTACACCATGAATAAAAACAATTTTAGAAATTCTTTTAGAAACTGCATAATCTATTTTCTTTTTAGCAACATCTAACTGAAGATTTAACATGTCATAATTATCCATATTTCTTGTAGATTTAGTTAGCTTATTAATGTGTAAATCTACTTCTAAAATAATTTCGTTTTTCTGTTTTTTAAACAGACTTTTTTTATTTTGATTTTGATGTATCTTTTCTTTTAACAACGAATTATTTATATCTGAATACTTAGTTAGCTCGTGTTGATCAACTTCAATTACTATTAGTTCTGATTTATCAAACCTGTAAATCATACCATCTAAAGTTTCTACAGTAATATTCCCTCCATCAATTTCTACTACACGTCCTTTTAAAACATCGTCTAAAACCGCTACTTTATCACCAATTTCTATACGCTTTCTTAACATTGAATTAATTTAACTAAACTACGAAGTTAGTATTTTGTAGCAAAAATAATAACGATGAGTATGACTTCCACTATTTCTACAGAGAAATTCTTTTTAAATGCATTCGAAAAAACATTTCTAAATAGTGAAAGGAGAGATATCTTATTAAATATAGCTAATAAAATAATAGAAGAATATAATAACAATAAGCTTGTTAATATAAATTTTATTTGCACTCACAATTCTAGAAGAAGCCAAATGGCACAAGTTTGGGCTTTTTTTGCTGCCCAATATTTTAATTTAAATATAAATAGTTTTTCTGGTGGTACAGAAATAACTTCATTTAACAGAAACACAATAAAAACACTGCAAAAAGCAAGTATAAAATTTCAGTTAGATGATTTTTCTCATCAAAACCCTAAATACCTAATTTCTTTTAAAGGAATATCTAAAACTCTATTGGTTTTTTCTAAAAGATATGATTATAAAGAAAATAAAACGCCTTTTATTGCGATAACAACCTGTGATAATGCAAATGCTAAATGTCTTTTTATACCAGAAGCATCACGTAGGTTTCATCTTCCTTTTGAGGATCCACAATCTTCTGAAAACACAGAATTGAGAGACAAAAAATATTTAGAAATAAACGAAAAAATAGCCGCAGAGATTTATTTTATTTTTTTAGAAATCAATAAAAAAAGACATTAAATTTCTAAATTCTTATCATACGGAATTCTATTTAAAATATGGTTAATTACGTTAACCCTAGCTTCTGTTTTTCTGTTAGCTCTAATTATTTTCCAAGGAGATTCTTTAGTGTTTGTTTTTTCAAACATTGCCTTTTTATACTCTGTATATTGATCCCAAAGATCTTGGGCTTTTTCATCTAACTTGGTCATTTTCCATTGTTTTAATGGATCACTCTTAATGTCTGCAAAACGTTTTGCTTGTTCTTTTTTAGAAATAGACATATAAATTTTTACCAAGTGAATACCCGATTCTAAAATCATTCTTTCAAAATCGTTTACTTGATTCATAAAAATCTTATACTCTTCTTGTGTACAGAAACCGTTAACAGGCTCTACAACAGCTCTATTATACCAACTTCTATCAAAAAAAACAATTTCTCCCGCTTTTGGAAATTGCTCTACATATCTTTGAAAATACCATTGTGTTTGCTCGTCTTCTGTTGGCTTTGGTAAAGCCACAATACGCATATGACGCGGATTAATTCTTTCTGTTAAACGTCTAATTGCACCACCTTTACCCGCAGCATCTCTTCCTTGAAAAACAATAATTATTCTTTCATTATTTTCTATTGCCCAAGTTTGTAAACGTATTAATTCTATCTGTAACTTTTCTAATTTCTTTTGATAGTCTACATATCTAATGGCTCTATCTAAACTAATAGGTTCTTTTGTTAACAGTGATAACAACCCTTTTTTTGAGTTTAGTTTTTTTAAATTTTTATTTGATAATTGTTTTTCCATAAAAATATTAATCTACATTAGAATTAGACCTATAATAACGCATTACAACATTAGGGTCTGGGTTTAACACTGTTTTAGCATCTTCTTTACCATCATAATCAAACTGAGATAAAACATGTCTCATAGCCTCTAACCTTGCTACTTTTTTATCATTAGTTTTAATCATTATCCAAGGACAATAAGATGTGTGTGTTTTAGAAAACATTTCTTCTTTGTAGTGTGTATAACGATCCCAAAGAATTTGACCTTGTTTATCTACTGGACTAAACTTCCACCTTTTTAAAGGATCTTCTTTTCTACCTTCAAAACGTTTTAATTGTTCGTCTTTAGTAATAGAAAGCCAAAACTTTATAATAATTAAACCATCTTCATACATCATATGCTCAAACTCTGGCACTTGCACTAAAAACTCTTTGTATTGTACTTCTGTACAAAAGCCCATAACCGGCTCTACAACAGCTCTATTATACCAGCTTCTATCAAAAAAAACAATTTCTCCTGGGTTTGGCAACTCTTTAATATATCGTTGAAAATACCACTGCCCTTTTTCTACTTCGGTAGGTTTATTTAAAGCAACTAATCTACTTGAACGAGGATTTAAATGTTCCATAAATCGACGAATATTACCTCCTTTACCAGCAGCATCTCTTCCTTCAAAAATAATGGCTACACGTTTATTATTAGCAGAAACCCACCTTTGCAGCTTTACTAGTTCTACTTGTAATAATCTTAATTCTTCGTTATATAAAAGTGTTTCTTTAACTTTTTTAAATACAGAATTTTTCTCTTTTATTAGAGCTAATAAATCTTCCTTATTTTTCGCATTTAAAAAGTCTTCCGCACTTAATCCATCTTTAGTCTCCATTTAATATAATTAGTGCTCTAAAATAACTATTTTTTTATTAAAGCCCCAAAAAAAATCTTTTTTTAACCAACTTATTTTATATTTGCTTGGTATGAAAAAATTCAGTTTAATTTTCTTCTTTTTTATCTCCTCTTTTATCTTTTCTCAAGAAAAATATTCTAAAGAAATTAGCTTTGTTACAGATAATGACTTGTACGTATCAGTAAAAAAAGACAGATACTATACTAGCGGTATTTTTTTAACTTATAGATACCTTTCTAAGAATACTAAAACCACTTTAGAAAAGAAAATAATAGAGTGGCAACTAGGTCAAGAAATGTACACACCTTATAAAGCTGGCGTAGGTATTGTTGCATTGCATGACAGACCTTTTGCTGGTTATTTGTATGGTAGTTTTGGTATTAATAGAGTATATAAGAATGATAAAATTTTTAATACTTCTATTCAACTAGGTACCATAGGAGAAAATGCTTTTGCAAGGGAAACGCAAGATTTTATACACAATATTTATGGTTTTGAAAAAGCTGCTGGTTGGAAATATCAAATAAAAAATGCTTTGGGAATTAATTTAAATGCAAAGTACTTAAAAACCTTATTTAAAACACAAAAAAACACATTAGATCTTACTTGGACCAATCAACTTAAAATTGGTACTATTTACACAAATATTTCTACCGGATTTAAAGCTAGAATAGGACTTAAACCTTTACAAAGAATTATAAATTCTATAGCTTTTAATACCAACTTAAACAATAACTCTACAAAGAATTTTAGAGAAATTGAATCTTTTATTTATGTAAAACCAAGTATTAGATTCGCAATGTACGATGCTACTTTAGAAGGTAGTTTTTTAAACAAAAACAGCGATGTAACCAACACTATAAAACCTTTAGTTTTTAATTTAGAAGCTGGTTTAAGGTTTACTGCCAATCGTTTTAATTTTGGCTATGCATACTTCTATAACACAGCAAAATCTGAAGACTTAGTATACACAAACGGTCAAATTTACGGTAAAATATCAATTAATTACTTGCTATATTAACCGTTGTGCGTAATTAAAAACAACCGATAATGAAAACAACTTTTAAGGTATTATTTTTATTCTTCCTGACTGTTTTTAGTACTAAATCTTTTTCACAGAAAATGGTCGAATATTACGAACCAGTAAAAAATGATAGCCTAAGAATTGGAATAGGAGAAAATGACTTTTTCCCTTTTATTCAAAAAGGTTATACTCTAATGCTTCCTGAAAATAAGGAAATAAAAGGTGTATTAATTTTCCTCGAAGATTCAAAGTTCGACAAAAAGAACAGGAGTTCAAAACAAATGTATACTCAAGCATCGGAAAAAGACTTTGCTGTATTGTCAGTTTCAACCGAAATCCCTCTTGATTTTTACTTTTCTGAATCATCTATGATTTCTACGCATAAATTAATTCAAGAAGTATTTGATAAATATAATTTACCGAATGACAACATTTTCTTTTTAGGAGCAAGTTTAGTTGGACATAGAGCTATGCGTTATATTAAATTCATAAAAGAGAGTGACTTAGGATTTCAACTTAAAATTAAAGGCATTGTCGTTTGTAATTTCACAATGGATTTTACAAGAAAATGGTATCAACATCAACGTGATATAAGAATTAACCAAATTGACCTTTGGGAACCAAAATTTATAAACTATCTATTGGAAACCAATTTGGGTGGAACACCAAAAACTAATCCCGAAAAATATCACAACTTCTCATCGTATAGTTACTCTGACGAAAAGAATGAAAATATTAAGATTTACAAAGACTATGGAGTTCGAGCATATATAGAACCAGCTATAAAATATAAGCTAACAAAACAACTAAGAACCTTATATGAAAATAATTCGACAGATATTGTTGGCTTTTTAGCTGAATTGAAATTAGCAGGAAATGAAAACACCGAATTAATCGTATTGCAACCCGAGGATAATCTATCAACAAAAAAGAATACTCAATCAACTTGGGATTCAATAAATAAAGATGAACTTATGGATTGGATTCAAAAGCAGACGGAAAAATAACTACGCACAACACGGTGTATAGTTAATTGCTTTTTGAGATTACGTACGAAAATTCCGCTGGAATTTTCTCAGGTTCGTGGTTTTTTGCTAACTTAATCTCTAAACCACGTAACTAAGCCATACACAAACACGTTAAAAAAACTCATCTTTAAAACCTGGTCTATTCAATAACTTAACGCAACAAATCTAAAATTATAGATTTGTAAAATGGAAGTAAAAAAACATAGACGATTAACCCTTAAAGAAAGAGTCATTATTCAGACCCTTTTAAAAGAAAAAAAGAC
>NZ_JAHDAU010000149.1 GCF_021991835.1 Polaribacter sargassicola | reverse complement strand
AATTTTATTAAAAACCTCAAAATAGGACTAATTTCTAAGTGCCTTTAATTTCGTTGAATTATTGTTCAACTTTTCCAACAAACAACACAAACAACTAAAAAACAAACACTTAAGTTTATTTTAATTGTTGGAAAACGTTGAACAACAGTTGTAAATGTTGGAACAAAAAAAACATCGTTCAACGTTTTCCAACAAAAAACACTTATATTTTTTCAATAAAAAAAACGCTAATTAACTAATAATTAAACAGTTACAATAAATAATATATATAATGTTGGAAAAGTTGAACGGATGAACGTTTTATGGCG
>NZ_JAHDAU010000148.1 GCF_021991835.1 Polaribacter sargassicola | reverse complement strand
CGATTGTACCTATCATTATAACCCACATTATAATTGTTGTCTTCGATTAGAATCCGTTCAAAATGCTGTAGATCAAGGAAAAACCGCTGCTAAAGCCATTTGTGGAGAAGCGGTTATTTATGATGCTATTCCTTGGTTTTGGTCAGACCAGTTTGATGTAAAACTTCAAATGGTAGGGCTGTCAATTGGCTATAATAACATAGTTGTTAGAGATGAAGAAGCTGAAAATAGTTTTTCAGCATGGTATTTCAAAGATGATGAATTATTAGCGGTTGATGCCGTAAATTTTGCAAAGGCCTATGTTTTAG
>NZ_JAHDAU010000147.1 GCF_021991835.1 Polaribacter sargassicola | reverse complement strand
ATTTTTTTTCTTATCCTAATTGTTCTGCCTCTAGATCTGCTTTATTAACGGGCAGATATCCATATCGTACTGGCGTAACCGCCGTTACGCAAGTTGATCATTTCATGAATAGTTCTGAAGTTACTATTGCGGAAGTTCTAAAGGATAATGGTTACAGAACTGGAATTTTCGGAAAATGGCATCTAGGAGATAACACTCCTATGAGACCAACCGATCAAGGATTTGAAGAAGCTCTTGTACACAAAGGCGGAGGTATTGGTCAAGCTGCTGGTCCTGCAGGAAACACCTATTTTAATCCTGTTCTAGAAC
>NZ_JAHDAU010000146.1 GCF_021991835.1 Polaribacter sargassicola | reverse complement strand
CGGGCAGGCGTACATCCGCTTCGCCGTCGAGCGTTCGCACGCCTTCGACGCGGTCTACGACCCGACGGTCTGCGTTCCCGGTTCACCGACGGAGACGATGGCGCCACTCATCGACGAGCTCGAGTCGATGCTGTCCGACGCGGTCGTCGCGGCGGGCCTGACCGACGACGACGTCATCACGACCTGGGGGCTCGTGCACGGACTGGGCACTCTCGCCGCGGCAGGGCATTTCCCGCTCGACACGGCCATGGCCGCAGGAGGATCCGGGATCCGGAGGATGCTGGGCTCAGACGTTCCCGGGCGTCCGGA
>NZ_JAHDAU010000145.1 GCF_021991835.1 Polaribacter sargassicola | reverse complement strand
GCCGAGTACATGATCGAGCTCTCCCGCGCCTTCGCGACCGATCCCGCGAGGCCGATCTGGCTGCAGGAGGTCGGCGCCCCGTCGAACTGCCTCACCCCGGAGGAGACGCCCGGCTTCCTGGAGGCGACCGTGCGCTCCGCCGCCCGGACCGAGAACCTGTGGGGCGTCACCTGGTGGTGCTCGCACGATGTGAGCCGTGAGCTCGCGGACTACCCCGAGCTGGAGTACTCGCTGGGCCTGCTGGAGAACGGCGGGGCCGTGAAGCCGATCGGCCGGCGGTTCGCCGAGATCATCCCCGAGCTGCGTGCAC
>NZ_JAHDAU010000144.1 GCF_021991835.1 Polaribacter sargassicola | reverse complement strand
GATCACGCGCACGAGCGTGGGCGAGATCGCGGCTCTGAAGACCTACGATCCTCCGAACACCGCGCTGCACGGAGCGACCATCACGGCCACCGCGAGGTACGGCAAGTTCGCACGTCTCGCCTGCGGCGATGACCTCCACCTCGTGTTCCACCTGGCGAAGGCCGGCTGGCTGCGCTGGTACGACACGCTGCCGACGACGCTGATCAAGCCCGGGCGCAGCCCGATCGCGCTGCGGATCGCGCTGGACGACGGCAGCGGCTTCGACCTCACCGAGGCGGGCACCAAGAAGTCACTCGCGGTCTATGTCGTGC
>NZ_JAHDAU010000143.1 GCF_021991835.1 Polaribacter sargassicola | reverse complement strand
GGCGAGCGGATAGCGCTCGCCGACCAGGTCGGGGAGGACTCCGGATGCGGCGAGCGCGAGCGCCTCCCTCACGTGACGGTAGCCTGCACTGGCCACTCCGCGCAGGCTCTTGCGTCGCAGGTAGAAGTCGCGGGCGTCGATGTGGAGGTCAGGATCGACGGATGCCGAGCAGAACACGGCGCGTCCGCCCCAGCCGAGCGCGGCGATGCCCGCGCCGAGGGTGGGTGCGTTTCCGGTCACGTCGATGAGCACGTCGAAGGCGTCCTCGCGCGCGAGCGCGGCTTCGAGGGTGCTGCTGTCGCACGCGGTGA
>NZ_JAHDAU010000142.1 GCF_021991835.1 Polaribacter sargassicola | reverse complement strand
CACGGTGCGCTGGTGCTCGCCATACAGCGTCACCGCCATCGCCGCCTGCCCCATGGTGCCGGACGACGCGCCGATGCCGGCCACCGCGATCAGCGCGAGCAGCACGCCCGCCGGCATCCCCAGGCTGCCGATGATCGCCAGCGTGACGCCGGCGGCCGCGGTGAGCACGAGGATGATGCGCGGAGCGGGGATCACCGTGGACACGAAGGCCAGCACCAGTCCGCCGATCACCATGCCCGCGCTGAAGGCGGCGGTCGCCGAGGACACCCGCTCGACGGGAATGCCGTACTGGATGACCAGGGTCGGCAGCC
>NZ_JAHDAU010000141.1 GCF_021991835.1 Polaribacter sargassicola | reverse complement strand
CCGACCCGAAGAAGGACTCATAGGCCGCGGGGGTGTCCGCGGTCATGCCGGTCGGAACGCAGTCGAACAGCAGCGCCGAAGGCACGGGGTCGACCGAGGGCAGCCGCTCCGCGATCGCACGCGCGGTCTCCGTGGCACGCAGCAGCGGGGAGTGCCAGACGGCGTCCAGCGGAAGGCCCGAGAGACGGTCCGCGATGAGCTCGGCCTGCCGCCTACCTCGAGCCGAGAGGGGTCCGTCGTCGATGCCGTGCTCGGCATCCTGATGTTCACCGTGTCTGACCAGATATATGTAGTGCGTCACAACCCTGCTA
>NZ_JAHDAU010000140.1 GCF_021991835.1 Polaribacter sargassicola | reverse complement strand
CCTGGATGCTGCCGGAGTGCGTGTAGATGTCGGGAGCCTTGCCTGCTGCCTGCGCCGCCTTCATCTTCTGGTCCCACGCGTCGGCCGGCACCTCGGTGTCGACGACCTTGATCTTGTCCTGCGAGGCGTTGAACTTCTTGACGATGTCCTTGTACCAGGCGTTCTCCACCGGGGTGAAGGTGCGGTGCCAGAACTGCACCGTGGTGGCGCCGCCGCTGCTGCCGTCGCCGTCGCCGGCTCCCTGGCCGGGAGTGCTCGAACCGCAGCCGGCGAGAAGGCCGACCGCTGTGACCGCACCGAGGGCGGAGAGGATCA
>NZ_JAHDAU010000013.1 GCF_021991835.1 Polaribacter sargassicola | reverse complement strand
AAATAGCCCAGACAATTAACGACTGTCCTCGACGCATATCGCCTGCTGTAAAGATGTTCTTTACATTGGTCTGGTATTTACCATATGATGCCTGGTAATTTGATCGAGAATCTCGTTTAAGGCCTAATAGGGGACATTTATTCTAATAAAAAAGGCAATTAATTTATAAATTAATTGCCTTTTTTATCATATTTATATATTCAATTCTCTATAGTGCCGTATGCTGGTATACTCTACCATAAAAAGATGTGTTATCTACTCGATATCTAGAAAGGATATGTTGTCTATAGCTACCTATATACCCTGTCCAATAATCTCCATATTCTACCATACCCCATGATCTTTCTACTGTTAAATTTCCTTGATCAGAGCCATCATCTCCAATTATTCTAATACGGTAATCAACTCTTGCATAACCAGAAGAAATTTCTATTGTTTTATTAACAGTTACTGGTTCCCATCCAGTTGCTTCTCCAAAAGACACTGGTTCTCCAACATTAATCCATTCACTTTTTTCACCTGTATCCCAATCTGTAGTATATTGATATTGGTATTGTAATTTTAAGGTAGTTGGAACTCCTGGTGTTTCATAAAGAGAATTATGGAACTTTATCCATGTTGTTTCTCCTGTATGTTCTGTAGTTATTTTAGGATATTCTCCATAATCAACCATTGTAGGCATTTTATCAAAGTCATGAATAATTAAAGTTGTTTTTCCTGCTGGTAATTCTATTTCTTTATCGTAAACTAATGTTAAATTATCTGCAGAACCTTTGTATAATTTTAGATTTATTACCCCTGAATCTGTTGTAAAGAATTTACCACCTGTTGCACTATACGGAATAAAATAATTTGTATACAAAGGAAATGTTTCATTTGTAAGTAGCTGATCATTTAATTCTATTCTATTTATATCATTTGCGGTACCACTTGAAAGAGGAACCATATAGTGTATTTGAAATTGAGCTGTTGTTTCAATATCAATTTCTGTGGTATCGTATTCTACTATGTGTTGCTCACATGCTACAATTAAAAAAGTGTATACAAGAAAGAGAGCTATTCTAGTTATTTTTTTCATGTTTTTATATTTCTTAAGTTAATATGTGCTGTTATTCTGGTATATCTCCTGGATAAACAAACCATGGAATAGAAGTATGATAATTATCTGCTGTACCTGGTGTAGGTTTTATAGCTTCTAGTGAAGGTAAATTCCACATATATTCTGAATTAAAACGCGGTCTTATTCTATAACTCGGAGAACCTTCATTTTGAGTATAATATGATCCTTTTCTTCCTTCTACTTGTGCTGGTGCTAAATACAGACCTTTATAAACTTTTGTATCATCTGTATCCTTTTTTTGTTCAACAATTCCATGTACAAAACCATTACCATTGCTAGGAATTTCACCAGTATATTCAATATCATAATTATATTTACGCATATCAACCCATGCTTCTGATGCTCCCCAAGGATATAAAGCAACCCATTTTTGCATCATAATATGAGATAATGTAAAATCATCTATAGCTAAGGCTCCAACAAAAGGACCATTTAAATAATCAGAAGCAAGTGAGTTAAAAACTCCGGTTGTTATTTTATCACCACCAGAAGCACTACCTTCTGTACCTGTAGTTATATATCTAGCAGCAGTTTGCATATCTGCACTAACACCTCTTTTAAAAGCTTCATAAGCTTCTGTTTTTTGATTTAATTTCCAATAAGCTTCTGCTAAACAGAACTGTATTTCAGCATAAGTTGTTAATATATAAGGAGCATCATCTCTATATATCCAACGACCTGTACCGTCGTGAACAGTACCCTGATATTGAGATGTTAAACTTCTACCATAAAAAGAAGGAGCTTGCCCAATTGGACCTGTTTTACCAGTAAACGTTCCTCCATAATATTCGTAAGTTTTTATACTATCTGCATTATTTAGGTTTAAATATGTAGGATTGCTTTCTGTTGCTAGTTTAACAGTAACTCTAGGATCAAAATGACCTGTTTCATTAACTAAAGTGTCTGTAATTATTTGTTTATCTGCAAGTTCGAAAGGGTGGTATGGATTACCATCTATAATGTGAATTTTATCTCCTGTTGATTCTTCATATTCTGGTACAGTACCTGTAAATACTTGAACTGCATAATCGTGCTGATAGTAGTTATAACTTAAATTACCTCTTGCTGTACCCCAGAAATTATTATAACTACTATAAGGAGCAGACTGTGAACCACCGCCAATTTTTACGGTAGCATCATCACTAGGACTTTGGAAAGATTTGCCTGCTGCAGTAATTAACTCTTGAGCATATGTTCCTGGAAAATCTGTTTTATTAGTTAGAGAAGCCAAATTACGAACAATAACAGCGTAACAAAACTTAATCCACATTTCTTTATTGCCACCATAAATAAAATCATTACTACTTATTTTATCTCCATATGATTGGTCATCAGTTTTTTCTAGTAACTCAATAGCCTCATATGCCCATTGACGAACTTGATCATAAACTTCTTTTTGATAATCATAATCATGTTGTAATAAGCCAGGAACAAAAGCATCATTCATAGGAACTTCTCCATTAACTTTTGTTAATAAATCCCAACTAAAAGCTTTCATAGCTAATCCAATTCCGGCTAAAGTCCAATCTTCTGCTTCTAGAGATTGATTTATTAAATTTTCTAGGTTTTGACCTTGAGTAAAATAAACCATTTTCCAGATTTCACCTCCAGAGTCACTACCTAAACTATAATAATGATTTGCAAAACTTGTATAACTTGTTGTACCCATCATTTGAGTCATCGGAGCAATTGCTCTAAGGTCCCAGTATATACTTTGGTATTGTTGCGTTATTCCTGCTAGATATAAATATCCGTCTACATAATCCGGAGCATCTATATTTTCATTTACATCAAGGTAATCTTCACAACTACTTAAGCTAAAAAAGACGATTAGTATGTATATTAATTTATTTTTCATGATGTTTTTTAATTTAAGGTTAAACTTAATCCGATTGAATAACTACGAGGGTTTGGCATTGAGAAAACGTCAATACCTTCTCCACCAGTACCTCCAGCAGCAGCAGAAACAGTGTTACCAACAGCATCAATACCAGAATAGTTTGTCCAAGTAAATAAATCATTTGCTACAAAGTATAGATTCATTTGAGAAAAAAGTTTTGATTTATCAAAAAGATCTTCTGGTACACGGTAAGAAAAACGTAATTCTTGCATTCTTAAATAGTTAACATTTTTTTCTAACCAATCTTCATCTCCACCCGTAAATATAGAAGAACCATACATACTATAATCAACAGCAATAGTGTTTACAGTAGGATTATCACTATTTTCATTACCATCTCTAATAACACCATTAAACACTTGAGGACCACTTTCTCTTAAAGCAACAGATTCCCAACTTGTTCCTCTTTCCATCATATACCTTTTTGTACCGTTAACAACAGTAGCACCTAAACGTCCGGCAAATAAACTAGATAATCTAAAGTTTTTATATTTAAAACCAGTTGTTATTCCAAAACGTAACTTAGGTTCTCTATTACCTATTATAGACCATTCACTAGCAGTAATAGGTAGCCCTGTAGTTGGACTAATTAATATATCTCCGTTGTCATTACGTTCATAAGCTCTACCTGTTATGGTAGAAATAGGCTCACCTTGCATAATTCCATTTCTAATATTTCCAGAATTCCAAGTATAAGAGTTATAGTATTCTGTTACATTTTCTGGAAGTGAAACAACTTCAGAAGTTCCTTTAGAACCATTAACTCCAACATTCCAAGTAAAATCATTTGTTCTAATAACATCTACATCTATATTAGCTTCCCAACCTTTAGTTTTAAAAGTACCCACATTTAATGTATTTAATACGAAACCTGTTGCATAACTTAATCGGAAACCTTGTACTATTTGATCTGAATTTTCTGTTGTAAAATAAGTGAAGCTTGCTTTTACTCTATTTTTAAATAAACCTAAGTCAATACCAATTTCATTGGCAGTTGTAATTTCTGGTTTAAGATTAGGGTTTGGTCCTGTAAAACCATATTGAAAACCACCACCAGTTAAATAGGTTTGTTGTAATTGAGGATCAATTTGTAACGGTCTTGCATCTTTACCAACTTGAGCCCAAGAACCTCGAAGTTTTAAATGATTTATTGTTTCTAATTTTTTCATAAAATCAAAATCAGAAACGATTAAAGATCCTTCTATAGCAGGATAAAAATAACTATTATTTTCTACAGGTAGTGTAGAAGACCAGTCGTTTCTAGCTCTTAAAGTAACAAAAGCCATATTATTATAACCAAATTCAAAAGAACCAGAAATTCCCTGTACTCTTCTTGTCGTATTTCTTTGACTAGATGTTTGTGTTAAAGGATCTGTATTGTTGATAGATTGAAAATCTGTTTCTATAAAATTACTACCATAGCTGCTAGATCTAGTTACTCCATTTTCAACTTGGTGATATCCTAATTGAGCAGAAAAAGAGAATTTATCATCAAGAAAATTATTAGTATAACCTGTTATAATATTAACTGTTGGATCAGAAAAATTTGATTGAGTTATACTGTAACTACCTTCACCTGCATTAGCATTTGCATAATATGGATGAGTTGATGTTATGTAAGTTTGCATACCAACATCCCAACCAACTTGAGCTCTTAAAAATGCATTTTCTATAGGGGTAATATTAACAGATATATTACTAATAAACCTATCAGATTCATCATAATATTTATTTTTATGCATCCCAAAAAGAGGATTTAATAAATCGTCATCAAGGTAATAATCTGGTGTTCTCATATGACTACCATCTTCTGCAAGGTAATTACTCATATCATCTACCATTGGCCATAACATAGCACGATATAAAGGACCAGCAGTACCTGTTCTAACTTTATTGTTTTCTGTACTAGTGTATTGTAGAGCTCCTTCGAATGTTAACCAATCAGTAATATCAGCTTTACCAGATAAGCTTAAATTAGTTCTTTTATATTTAGTAGTTTTAATTACACCTTTTTCATCTAATTGAGAAAAACTACCACGTATTGTTGCTTTTTCTGACCCTCCTTCTACAGAAACATTGTATCGTTGTTGAAAACCTGTTTGAAGGACAGCATCAATATTATCATAAATTTTTGTACCCTCTGGGTATAATCCTCCGTATTTACTTGTATAATAGTAATTGGTTGTTCCTTTAGCTCCGTTTGCATATTTATCTTGCATATCTGGGTATCCGTATGCTTTACTAAACTTAAGAAAATTACTAAATCTTACCGTACCTTTTCCTGCTTTACCTTTTTTAGTTGTAATAATAATTGCACCATTAGACGCATCAGAACCATATAAAGCAGCAGCACTAGCTCCTTTTAAAACCGTTATAGATTCAACATCTTCTGGGTTAAAGTCATTTCCTCTAGAAGAAAAATCCATGTCGCGGACAGAGAATTCTCCACCAGACATTCCACTTGGATCAAAAGTAGAGTTATTCATAGGAATACCATCTACAACATAAAGAGGTTGATTATTACCAGAAATAGATGTAATATTTCTAAGAACTACATTTGTAGAAGCACCTGGGTTACCACTAGTAGAACCTATATTAAGGCCAGGGACTCTACCTGCTAATGCTGTAATAAAGCTTTCTCTACCAGAATCGCCAATTGTTTTTCCATCAATATGTTGAACAGAAGAACCTATACTACGTTTTACACGTTTTAAACCAAACTCTGCAGTAATTACAACCTCACCAAGAACAGAGGTGTCTTCTTCTAAAACAACTTTAATAGTTGAACCATTTACAATAACTTCTTTTTTTTCGAAACCAAGTGAAGAAAAAATAAGAGTTTTACCTTTTTCTACTGATATGTTATAGTTTCCGTTAAAATCAGTAGACGTACCTTTATTAGTCCCTTTAATTAGAATAGTTACTCCCGGCAAAGGGTTGTCAATTTTATCAACAACAGTTCCTTTTACTGCTATGTTTTGTGAAAACAGAACAGAGAATGAAGTTGTAAAAAAAACCAGAAGTGTAACTTTAATTTTTTTAATCATAAGTTATTTTAATTTGGTTAGTTAAGACAAACTTAACAATTTAAAACAATATTTATGCGTTTTTTTTATTTTTATTGCGTTTTTTATGCTGTTTTTATGCGTTTTTAAGTGTTTTTGTGAAGAATTGTTTGGTTTTTTGCGTTATTATGAGGTTTTTTTTAAACTTTTAACAATGGGTTTGTAATGTTTTTATTTACAGTTGTTTATGGTTTGTAAGAAAAAACATCTAAAATTGCTGGTTAAAAAATATTATTAATTACATAGATTTATAAAATCTTAGAAAGTTAAAAATTACTAATCAGTTTATTCTTTTAAGAAGATTTTTAGTGTTTACTTAGTAATTTTTATGATGCTAGTCCGTTATAAAGTATATTTGTATAACCAAACTAAAATTAGTTGATGATAAGGTTATTTTGTGTTTTTATTTTATTTTTATCTGTCTCATTAAAAGCTCAAACAGGAGGAGAAGAAGTGTTTCAGTTTCTTAATTTACCTACTTCTGCTAGGCAAGTAGCTTTAGGAGGAGAAGTTTTAAATTTATTAGATGATGTTAATCAGCCAATTTCTAACCCTTCTGTAATTAATGAAGATCTTGATAATAAAGTATCTGTAAACTATACAAGTTATTTAGGAGGAATTAATATTGGATCTTTATCTTACGCAAAAACAATTTCTAGAAGATTTGGTACAATACACGGAGGAATAAAATATGTAGATTATGGTTCTTTAATAGGTGCCGATGAACAAGGAAATGAAACAGGTAGTTTTGGTGCTAGTGATATTGCCATTTCTTTAGGATATGCTGTTAATATACCTAATACCGATTTTTTTATTGGATCTAATATTAGAGTTATAAACTCTAATATTGCTAGTTATACTTCAACAGGAATTTCTACAGATTTAGCAGTTTTATTTAGTAATCCATACAAACCTTTTACAGTTAGTTTAGTTGTAAGAAACATTGGTGTACAAACTAAATCTTACACAGGTACAAAAGAAAAGTTGCCATTAAAAGTTGCTTTGGGTGGTTCTTATAAGTTAGAACATGTGCCTCTTAAATGGTATGCAACTATAGATAATTTACAACAATGGGATATTTCTGTTGCTAATCCATCTGAACAAACAACAGATTTAGAAGGTAATGTTACAGAACAAAAGATTGGTTTTATAGAAAATTCTTTTAGACACTTTATAATAGGTGGAGAGTTGTTTCCAGAAAGTGCTATAAACTTTAGATTGGGTTATAACTTTAGGAGAGCTGCAGAGTTAAAGTTACAAAATGTAAGAACATTTAGTGGTTTATCTTACGGTTTTGGAATTAAATTAAATAACTTAAAGTTTAATTATGCATATTCTAAATTTCATTCAGCCTTTAATACAAGTACATTCAGTTTATTAATAGATTTAAATAGAAGAAAGTAAATGAGTAAAAATATTATTATTGCAATTGATGGGTTTTCATCAACAGGAAAAAGTACAATTGCCAAATTAATTGCAAAAAAATATAATTATATTTATGTTGATACAGGTGCAATGTACAGAGCTGTAACTCTTTTTGCAAAAAACAATCAATTAGTAGGCTTAGATTTTTTAAAGGATGAAGAATTAATAGATTCTTTAAAAGACATTACACTAACGTTTAAATTTAATAAAGATTTAGGTTTTGCAGAGATGTTTTTAAATGGTGTTAATGTAGAAAAAGAGATTAGATCTATAGAAGTATCTCAATTAGTTAGTAAGGTTGCAGCAATTTCTGAAGTAAGAAAAAAACTAGTAAAAGAACAACAGTTAATGGGTAAAGAAGGTGGTGTTGTAATGGATGGTAGAGATATAGGAACTGTAGTTTTTCCGGAAGCAGAATTAAAGTTGTTTATGACAGCTTCTGCAGATAAAAGAGCAACTAGACGTTATAAAGAATTAATAGAAAGAGGTGATGATGTTAATTTTGAAGAAATACTTTTTAATGTGCAAGAACGAGATAGAATAGATTCTACAAGAAAAGATTCTCCTTTAGTAAAAGCAGAAGAAGCAATAGAATTTGATAATTCTGATATGAGTATAGAAGAGCAGTTTAAAAGTATTTGCACTTTAGTTGACAATAAGTTGTAAACAATTACATATGAAATCCAAATTAACTTATTAAGTACTATTGAAAATATGAAATCTAAAAAATATAAACCTATATCAATTTTAATATTGATTTTAATCGGAATTAACCAGACTATATTCTCTCAAGATTTAATTAAGAGTATTCCAATCGAAGGCAGAAACTTAACTAATCTTTCAGGTGCAGTTAACGATTCAATTTCATTTCACATAGTAATAAATAAAATTTCCACAGGATACAATTCAAAAATATATTTTTTGGATAAAAACAATGAAATTAACAATTTAGAAATATATAATGAGGTAAATAAACCTAATTACTTGACTTTCCATGTTAATGATAGTACGTTAACGATTGTAAGGGAATCTACCAACAAAAAGATTATTGTACAAGATATAAATTACATAAATAGAAAAATAACTTTTTCTAAAATTCCATTTGAGGCTAAACAAATTTTCTCTCATAAAAATATTACATTTATTGTAGGCCAAAAAACGAATGTTTCATATCCTTTTGCGTTTATAAAAAAAGCATCAAATACTGTAGCCAAAATTATTACTCCAAAGACCCAACTTGATAAATCTTTTTTTAGTTCTTTAAGAAAAAAATCTGAATTTGTGAATGATAAACAATTTCTTGCTAATGGACCTATTTTAGATTATAAAGGCTTTTATAATGGTGAAGAATTAGTTTTTACTAATGAAGATAAAAAAAAAGGAGTCACTAATATTCTAACTATTAAACCTTCAGGTAAAATTATTAATCGAAAGATTCAGGTTAGAAATAAAAACGAATTAAAAAGATTAAGTTCTTTTGTTAAAGACTCTTTACTTTTTACATTTAAAATGTACCAGGAAGAATCTTTTTTTGATATATATGCACTAAATTCGTTGGAAAAACTAAAAACTTTTCATTATACTAAATCAGAGTTTGGTAAACACAACAAAATTGTAATGAGAGGAAAAGATATTACGAAGTCTTTCAAACCAAAAAAAGTATATAACGATTTTACACCACAAGCAATTGGTTCAATGTATTTACCTGCCCTTAATATTTCTGTGAATAAAACTATAGATAATGAGTACTTAGTAAGAATAGGTCATTTAGACCAAAATTCTTATAACAATAAAACAACAAATAACTTTTGGTGGAATAACAATGCATATGCTTTAAATTATAATCTAAATTCTGGTGCATTTTCGATTAATGGTACAGGTGCTCAAATGATGATATTTAAAGCACTCGCAGATGCAAAAAATACTGGGAACTATTTTGAAGTAAATTTAAATTCGTCTTTAGAAAAAATTGACAGTGATAATGCCTATAAATATTATGATATTGATGAAAATATTTATAACAATAGATTGAAAAATATTATGAATCTAGAAAGACATTTTTATATTATTCAAAAAGATAATATAAGGTTAATTAATTATGACAAAAAACTTAAGACTTATAACATATATAATTTAACAAAAATTAATGAATAATTACAGATATCATTAAAGGAGTAAACTGTTTACAACAAAATATAAATTTTATTGCCTGCTTTTAGCTTACTTGCGAAAGTCCTCGCAGACTTTCTAATCAGTAATAATTTGCTTACTTTTAGCTAAACAAACACGGAACAAACCATATACAAATAAGTTAGCGTAAAACTATAAACTTATAAATAGGTTTAGCCCTGATTGTAGCATTTGTTTGAGCTCTTTTTTAGATTGATTTTATAAAAAGATATTTTTTATAAAACCAATCTAGCGAAGCGAAAAAAAAAGCGAGTGCGGAAAGCAGGAAATAGCTTCTAAAAAATATTAAATATCTGAATATTATGGAATATTCAGATATTTATGTGTTTGTAAAGAAATTTTCCACTTCGGATTTTTCATTACATAATCTACAATTTGCTCGGTCATTTTCTCTTTTTTACTCCATTCTGGCTGTAAATACAATTTACATTCCTTACCAACTTTAGCGGCTTGTTGTTCAGCAAAATCAAAATCAGATTTATTATGAATAATCATTTTTAATTCATCTGCTTCTTTATAACATTCATCTAAAGGTAATTTTGTTTTCTTAGGCGAAAGGCAAAACCAATCCCATTTACCAGAAAAAGAATAAGCACCAGAAGTTTCTATATGGGTTTTTATATTGTTGTTTTGTAGCAATTCTGTTATATAATCCATAGGCCACATTAAAGGTTCTCCACCAGTAATAACAACAGTTTGTGCGTATTTTTTTACATTATCTACAATTGTGTCTGCTAAAGTTGGTGGGTGTAAATCTGCATTCCAACTTTCTTTAACATCGCACCAATGGCAACCAACATCGCAACCACCAACTCTAATAAAGTAAGCTGCGGTTCCTGTATGAGACCCTTCACCTTGTATTGTGTAAAACTCTTCCATTAACGGAAGCATTATACCTTTATCTACTAAATCTTTTGTTTTTTTATCCATCTTCATTAATATCAACCCGTGGGTTTTTAAAAATGCAAAGGTAGTTTTTTGTAATTCAAGAATAAAAAGAATAATAATTTAATTATTAGGTGTTTAAAATAAAATGTTTTTTGTAAATTTGCACTCCTTTTTACGAGAACAGATTTATAAAAGGATTTAGATATAACACATTATAAAAACAACTCTTAGCGTTTTATCGTTAGAAATCTGAAAAACAATAAGATACAAAATTAATTTAGACACATGTCTGAAGAAACAAAAAACACAGAAGAGCAAGTAGTTGCTACTGATGTACAAGAAACAGCTACTCCTGCTGTAGATCCAAAACAATTTTTAGCTGATTTTAACTGGCATAAATACGAACAAGGTATTGAAGCTGTAGATGAAGATAAATTAGCCGAGTTTGAAAAAGCTTTAGAAGGTACTGTAGGATTTGTAAACGAGCGTGATGTAATTGAAGGAACTGTAGTAAGAATTACAGAAAGAGATGCAATTATTGATATTAACTCTAAATCTGAAGGAGTTATTTCTTTAAACGAATTTCGTTACAACCAAGCATTAGCTGCTGGTGATAAAGTAGAAGTATTAGTTGATAAAAGAGAAGATTCTTCTGGTCAATTAGTATTGTCTCATAAAAAAGCAAGAGTTATTAAAGCATGGGAACGTGTTAATAATGCTCATGAAACTGGTGAAGTAGTTAACGGTTTTGTTAAATGTAGAACTAGAGGTGGTATGATTGTAGATGTTTTCGGTATCGAAGCATTCTTACCAGGATCTCAAATTGATGTAAAACCAATTAGAGATTACGATCAATATGTTGAGAAAACAATGGAGTTTAAAGTTGTTAAAATCAACCACGAATTTAAAAACGTTGTTGTATCTCATAAAGCTCTTATTGAAGCTGATATTGAATTACAGAAAAAAGAAATTATTGGTCAATTAGAAAAAGGACAAGTATTAGAAGGTGTTGTTAAAAACATTACTTCTTACGGTGTCTTTGTTGATTTAGGTGGTGTAGACGGATTAGTACATATTACTGATTTATCTTGGTCTAGAATCAACCATCCAAATGAGGTTGTAGAATTAGATCAAAAATTAAACGTTGTAATTTTAGACTTTGATGATAACAAATCTAGAATTCAATTAGGATTAAAACAATTATCTGCTCACCCATGGGAAGCTTTAGATGCTAACTTAAAAGTTGGAGATAAAGTAACAGGAGAAGTTGTTGTTTTAGCTGATTATGGTGCGTTTGTAGAAGTAGAGCAAGGAGTAGAAGGATTAATCCACGTTTCTGAAATGTCTTGGTCAACTCACTTACGTTCTGCACAAGATTTCGTAAAAGTTGGAGATAAAGTTGAAGCTCAAATTTTAACTTTAGATAGAGAAGACCGTAAAATGTCTTTAGGTATCAAACAATTACACCCAGATCCTTGGACAGATATTACTAGCAAATATCCTGTTGGTTCAACTCATACTGGTACAGTAAGAAACTACACTAACTTTGGTGTGTTTGTAGAGTTAGAAGAAGGTATTGATGGTTTAGTTTACATCTCAGATTTATCTTGGACTAAGAAAGTTAAGCATCCTTCAGATTTTGTAACTGTTGGTGATAAATTAGAAGTACAAGTATTAGAATTAGATGTAGAGAACAGAAAGTTAAACTTAGGTCATAAGCAAACTCAATCTAACCCTTGGGATGAGCATGAAGCTACGTATGCAATCGGTTCTAAACATGAAGGAACAATCAAAGAAAAGAATGATAAAGGAGCAGTTGTAACTTTTGCTGATGGAGTAGAAGGTTTTGCACCAACAAGATTCTTAGAAAAAGAAGATGGTTCTAAATTAGAAAAAGGTGATGCAGTAGAATTTGTAGTTTTAGAATTTTCTAAAGAATACAGAAGAGTTGTTGTATCTCATACATCTTTATTTAAAGAGCAAGAGAAAAGAAATGTTAAGGCAGCAGTTAAAAAAGCAGCTGAAGCAGAAAAAGCTACTTTTGGAGACATCGGTGGTCTTGCAGACTTAAAAAAGAAAATGGAAGCTGGTAACAAAAAGAAGTAATTCTTTTTAACTGAACAAGTTTCAGAACTAGTAGATATTTATAATATACTAAAAGCCGTTACATTTTGTAACGGCTTTTTTTTGTTTTAAATTTATTTTGGCGTTTCCTTTCAGGTCGGGCTTTTCGCACTCGCTTTTTTTCATTCTTCAAAAAAGAGCTCATACAAATGCTACAATCCCTAACGCATTTTTTTGCCAATAAATTTCTAACCCAAAATTTAACTGATTACTAATTTAATTAATGGTTTAATAGAATTATATTTGTTCTGCTTAAAAAAGACGATAAAATATATGACATTAATAAAATCGATATCAGGAATAAGAGGAACCATCGGCGGAAAAACCGCAGATAATTTAACACCAATAGATGCAGTAAAGTTTGCGTCTGCATACGGTGCTTTTATAAAAGAAAGAAATTCTGATAAAGAAAAAATAAAAGTAGTAATTGGTAGAGATGCTCGTATTTCTGGTAAGATGATTTCTAGTTTAGTAGCAAATACATTAGTTGGTTTGGGTATAGATGTTATAGATTTAGGTTTATCTACAACACCAACAGTAGAAGTTGCTGTACCTTTAGAAAAAGCAGATGGAGGAATCATTTTAACAGCTTCTCATAACCCAAAGCAATGGAATGCTTTAAAGTTACTTAATGAAAAAGGAGAATTTTTAAATGGAGTAGAAGGAGAACAAATTCTTGAGTTGGCAGAAAGCGAAGATTTTTCTTTTGCAGAAGTAGATGATTTAGGAACCTACTCTAAAGATAAAACTTATGTAGAAAAACATATTAAAGAAGTTTTAGATTTAGAATTAGTAGATGTAGAAGCTATTAAAAAAGCTAATTTTAAAGTTGTTGTAGATGGAGTAAATTCTACTGGAGGAATTTTTATACCTGCTTTATTAAAAGAATTAAATGTAGAGTGTGTAGAATTGTATTGTACACCAAATGGGCAATTTCCTCATAATCCAGAACCTTTAAAAGAACACTTAACAGATATTTCTGAATTGGTTGTTAAAGAAAAAGCAGATTTTGGTATTGTTGTAGATCCAGATGTAGATAGATTGGCTTTGGTTTCTGAAGACGGTTCTATGTTTGGCGAAGAGTATACTTTAGTTGCTTGTGCAGATTATGTTTTAGGAAAATTAGGTGGTGGAAATACAGTTTCTAATTTATCATCTTCTAGAGCGTTAAGAGATATTACTGAAAAACATGGAGGAACGTATACTGCATCTGCTGTAGGTGAAGTAAATGTTGTTATTAAAATGAAAGAGACAAACACCGTAATTGGTGGAGAAGGTAACGGAGGAATTATTTATCCTGCTTCTCATTATGGTAGAGATTCTTTAGTTGGTGTTGCTTTATTTTTATCGCATTTAGCAAACAATAAAATGTCTTGTAAAGAGTTAAGAGATTCTTATCCTAGTTATTTTATGAGTAAAAATAAAATTCAATTAACACCAGGGATTGATGTTGATAAAATTTTAGAAACAATGGCATCTACATATAAAAATGAAGATGTAAATACTATTGATGGTGTAAAAATAGATTTTGCAGAAGAATGGATTCATTTAAGAAAATCGAATACAGAGCCAATTATTAGAATTTATACAGAAGCAAAATCACAACAAGCAGCAGATAATTTAGCTGTAAGATTTATCAATGAAATTAAAGAAATAATAGCATAGTATTTTGAAAAAAGCAATTGTAATTTTATCGTTTTTATTAATAAGTATTGCCTCGTTTTCTCAAGAGGAAAAAGTAGATAAAATATCTTATAAAGGTAAAATGTTTTTTTATTGGGGTTGGAATGGAGCTAGTTATTCTAATTCTGATATTCGATTAAAAGGAAACAATTATGATATTACTCTTAAAGATGTTGTAGCAAAAGATAGACAAACTCCTTTTAATTTTAACGATTATTTTAATCCCGCTAAAATAACAATACCACAAAATAATTACAGAATTGGTTATTTTTTAAATGATAACTATACTATTTCTTTAGGTGTAGATCATATGAAATATGTGATGGTTGCAAACCAAACGGTAAAAGCAAATGGTTTTATAAATTCTGGGACAGATTTTGATGGAACATATAATAATCAAGATCTTTTATTATCAGAAGACTTTTTACAGTTTGAGCATACAGATGGTTTAAATTATGTAAATGTAGAGTTTAGAAGATTTGATGAAATTGGTCATTTATTTGGTTTGAATAGTAAAAATTTTCAAATTAATGTTACAGAAGGTTTTGGTGCAGGAATTTTGTTGCCAAAAACAAATGCAACGTTATTTAACCAAGAACGTTGGGATGAATTTCACCTTTCTGGTTGGGGAGCATCTGCTGTAGTTGGTTTAGATTTAACTTTCTTTAAATATTTTTATATTCAATCAGATTTAAAATTTGGGTATATAAATATGCCTGACATTAGAACTACATCAAATAAAAGTGATAGCGCTTCTCAAAGCTTTACCTTTTTTCAGAAAAATATTTTAATAGGAGGAAGGTTTAGCGTTTTTGGAGGGAAAAAGAAAAACAAATAAAAATTATATATTTTTAATTTAAATAAGGTTACATTTTTTTGATTGAGAATTTAAATCAACAAAATGTAACCTTATTTTTTACGCTTTATTTTCTTTTTATTTTCATATCTAAACTCATGTAATTCTTTTAATTGAGTTGTTATCTTTTCTTTCCATTTTAAGACTTCTTTTTCATTAGTACCGTTTTGAGTATCTTCTATTAATTTAAGTCTAATTTCAGAGAATTCAGCCATTATTTCATTACTAATTTTATCTAAAACAGAAAAACCTTTTGTAATATTCCATTTATCTAAAAAGAGTCTTTGTCTAAATTTTCTTGCTTGAATTTCAGCTAAATCAAATTGTACTTGTTGAAAATCTACTTGTTTATCTAACTCTTTAATTTTAGAGGTATTTATCCAAGAAGCTTTACCTATAAACAAATTTTCAACTCTTTGGTTTAAATTTCGTTTTATAAAATCAAATCCTTGTGCAGAGTAGGATATTAAAAACTGACTAGAAATTACAGTATTATTATCGTTATTAATTTTAATTTTAAAATCGTCTATAGTTAATTTTTCATTGGCAGACCATCTTATTTGTCCGTCTTGTAATTTTTGACTAAAACTTAGATTAAAAGTAACAATACTTATTATAATAGTTAAAAATAGTTTATTCATTTTACAGTTTTAATTTAATGATATAAAATAAGATTATAAAAACTCTTTTGGTACTTTATTTCTATGTTTAAAGCGTTTATGAGACCATAAATATACTTCTGGTTGATTTCTTATATTCCTTTCTGTTATTTCTAAAAACTTGTCTGTAAGCTCGTAATTTTTGTATTCTTTAGGGTTTTCTGTTATCAATTCAAACTCAATTTCATAATAACCTCTTTTAATTTTTCTAGAAGTCCAATAAACAAAAGACATATCGTATCTTTTAGATAAAGCTTCTGCACCTGTGTGTACAGGCACTTTAACTCCCATAAAATTTGCCCAATATTGAGTTTTACTTAGTAACGGAGATTGATCGCTTAAAAGAATATAAATTCCTTGTTTTTTATTTACAAAATTTCTGTGAAGATTTCTAATAGTATCTGAAGTTCTGTATAAAGTTCCGCCAAATTTAGAGCGAGACATTTTAACTACTTTTTCAAAATGTTTGTTTTCTACTTTGGTGTAAGCAGCATAAAAATCAGGATTTTTTATATGTAAAGGTAAGCCTGTAAGCCATTCCCAATTTGCTTGATGAATACCAACTAAGGCAATACTTTTTCCGTTTTTTGCTACATTTTCTAATAAATCTATGTTTTTATATTTTATTCTTTTAGATATTTCTTTCTCAGAAATTGTAAAAGTTTTAATACTCTCTACAATAAAATCGGTTAAATGTTTAAAGAAACCTTTGCTAATTTTTTTTATTTCTTGATCACTTTTATCAGGAAAAGAGAGTTTTAAGTTGTTTAAAACCACTTTTTTTCGGTAACCTATAATGTAGTAGTTTAAGATGTAAAAAACATCAGAAAAAAAATATAATACTCTCATAGGAAGTTTAGAAATTAACCATATAAACGGATATATAAGAGTAAAAATTATTAAATGCATAAAAAGTGTTTTTTTAAAATACAAATATCGTATATAAATTTAATAACAAATAGTATTAGGTTGTTAGATTTTATTATGTTTGTTGAATGATGAATAATATAAACCAAGCTATTTTACTGATTATTATTGCTAATGTTATTGTTTCTATAAAAGGATTTAATGATTATTCTTTTTTAGATAAATATAAATTTCAGGTAGGTAAAATTTTAGCAGGAGAAAAAATTAGAACACTAACATCTGGTTTTTTACATGTAGATTGGCTGCATCTTGGTTTTAATATGTATGCTTTATATCTTTTTGGAGGTATTGTAGTTGGCTTTTTAGGGATTCCTAATTTTTTAATTGTTTATTTTGCTAGCTTGTTAGCTGGTAGTTTGTACACTTTACAATATCATAAAAACGAACCTTATTATAGTGCTGTAGGTGCTTCTGGTGCTGTTTCTGGTATTATCTACTCAGCAATACTTTTATATCCAGAAATGGAGTTGTTTTTATACTTTATTCCTATACCTATACCTGGTTTTGTTTTTGGTATTGGTTATTTATTATACTCTATATATGGTATGAAAAAGCAATTAGGTAATGTTGGTCATTCTGCACATTTAGGAGGTGCTATAGGTGGTTTTGTTATAACTTTATTACTAAATCCATCATTATTTATTTCTAATAAAATCTTAGTAATTTCTTTAGGTTTATTAATCATCCTTTTATTGGTCTTTGGTGATAAACTAAAAAAAATATAAAAATAAAATAGAGGATAAAAATATTTGTTTTTCTTGTAAAGTTTCTAACAAAAAAAAGACTTCATAATTTAATTATGAAGTCTTTTGAGCGAAAGACCAGGTTCGAACTGGCGACATTCAGCTTGGAAGGCTGACGCTCTACCAACTGAGCTACTTTCGCGTTTTTGGTAAGCGGTTGCAAATATACAAACATTTTTTAGTTGTACAACTTTTTATCAAAAAAAAATTAATAAAATTTTTTGTCGTCTCGTAAAACCTTTAAAAAGTGAAATCCATATATATCATAACCTTGGTTGTAGTAGAATTTATGCGATTTTGTGTTGCCAGAATAAGTGTTTAATTCTATAGCTTCACACCCTTTATTTTTTACGTGATTGTCTATCCAGTTAAAAAATTGATTTCCTATTTTTTTTCCTCTTAAAGATTCATCAATAATAACATGATCTGGTTCTACAGTTTTGCCAATATAGTGCCTTGTAGAATACCAAAGACCGCAAATACCCGCTAGTTGATTATCAATATATAAACCGACACATTCATAATTAGTATATTTAGACATTTCTAAAACCCTTTCTTTAAGTGTAGCTTGTGGTGTTTTTGAGTTTAATTTTGTTAAAAGAGGAATTATAGATAAAATATCTTCTGATTTAATAATATGTATTTTCATATTTGTTGAATAATAAATAGTGTCAGATAAAATAAAAAAAAGGTAAATTTAATCTAAAAACTTAATTTTTTAAGTGATAAATTAAAAAATATACTTTGTAATGTTTTTGATTGCATTACATTAAAATAATTTATCAGAATTAAATTTATTTTAAAGAAGATTGGTTTTAATAATTATGGATAGAGTAGGAGTAATTAATGTTTTTTGAAAACTAGAAGGAGGGTTAATTGATTACTTTAATTGTTTCAATTAATTTATCAAAATCATTGGCTTTATCAAAAAAATCGTAAGCTCCGTATTTTAAACAAACTTGTTTTAAATTTGTACTTGTAGAAAAAACTAAGATTTTCTTTTTTTCTTTTTCTCGAAATAATTTTAATAATTCTAAACCATTTCCATCGGGTAAACTTAAATCTAATACAATTAAATTAAAATTTAATTTATTTGTCAAAGAAATGGCTTCTTGTATAGAGTCGGTTAAATGGATATTTCTAACACTATCAATTTCTTTGACAGAATTAAGTATACTATTACCAATATAAGCATTATCTTCTACTATTAGTAAGTCTTTTAATTCTGCTTTCAAAATATCTAGGTCTAGATTAACATAATTTGTTGATTCGAAATTAATTAAACTATATTATTAATGCTCTAAGCAATTTGCTTAATTAATTTTATTGGTTTATTAATTAAGAGAATTGCTTATACTTTCACTCTGGCTTTAATTATATTTTTGAGGCATAGAAATAGAGTTAAGGTTATTTTAGTTAGTTCCCTCAAAATAAACTAGTTTTTTATAAAAGCCGAACTTATCCCTCAAAAGTTTGGCTTTTGTTTTTTTTTAAAACAGTTGAGGGCTTTTATTTAAGTGTAAAATTCTATTGATTTTTTAAAAACCTAAAGATTAAGAGAATTGCTTATACTTTAACATTGCCTTTAATTATATCTTTGAGGTATAGAAATAAAGTAGAGATTATTATAATTTGTTCCCCTTAGAATAAATAGTTTATATAAAAGCCAAACTTGTCCCCCGAAGTTTGGCTTTTGTTTTTTTAAAACAGTTGAGGGCTTTTATTTAAGTGTAAAATTCTATTGATTTTTTAAAAACCTAAAGATTAAGAGAATTGCTTATACTTTAACATTGCCTTTAATTATATCTTTGAGGTATAGAAATAAAGTAGAGATTATTATAATTTGTTCCCCTAGAATAAATAGTTTATATAAAAGCCAAACTTGTCCCCCGAAGTTTGGCTTTTGTTTTTTAAAAAACAGTTTAAGGCTTTTATTTAAGTGTAAAATTCTATTGATTTTTTAAAAATTTAAAGATTAAGAAAATTGCTTATAATTTGTAGTTAGCTTAAGTTATATCTTTGAAGTGTAGAAATAAAGTAGAGGTTATTTTTAGTTAGTTTTACTTAGAGTAAACTAGTTTTTATAAAAGTCAAGCTTGTCCCCCGAAGTTTGGCTTTTGTTTTTTTAAAACAGTTTAAGGTTTTATTTTTAGTATAAATTTTTCTGTTTTTTTTTTAAGAATTTATAAATTAAGAGAATTGCTTATACTTTAACATTGCCTTTAATTATATCTTTGAGGTATAGAAATAAAGTAGAGATTATTATAATTTGTTCCCCTAGAATAAATAGTTTATATAAAAGCCAAACTTGTCCCCCGAAGTTTGGCTTTTGTTTTTTAAAAAACAGTTTAAGGCTTTTATTTAAGTGTAAAATTCTATTGATTTTTTAAAAACCTAAAGATTAAGAAAATTGCTTATACTTTGTAGTTAACTTAAGTTATATCTTTGGAGTATAGAAATAAAGTAGAGGTTATTTTTAGTTAGTTTTTTAGAGTAAAATTTTTTTTAAAAGTCAAACTTGTCCCCCGAAGTTTGACTTTTTTTATAAGTCTAAAGATGTTATTCCTTGTTGTATTGCATATTTTGTCAATTCAGAAATAGTATATAAATCAATTTTTTTCATAATATTATTTCTGTGAACATCAACAGTTTTAGAGCTTAAAAATAAAATATCTCCAATTTCTTTAGAAGAATTACCTTCAGAGATTAATTGTAAAACTTCTTTTTCTCTTGTTGTTAATTTAGCTTTTTCTAAAGATTCTCCTTTTTTTAATAAAGATAAAAAGTCTTGATTTATTTCTTTTGATAAATATTTCTTGTTTTGTACTACAGAAATTATTGCTGTAATTAACTCATCAGAATCTCCATCTTTTAACAAATAACCAAAAGCACCAGCTTTAAACATACCTTGTATAAATGGCTTACTAGAGTGCATAGAAAGCCCTATTATTTTTATATCAGGATTAATTTTATGAATTTGTTCTGTAGCTTGTATACCATTTAAACCAGGCATTGCAACATCTATAATAAGAACATCTGGTGTTAGTTTAGAGCAAATTTTTATTGCTTCTCTACCGTCTGAGGCTTCACCAATTATATGTAAATTAGATTTTTGTTCTATTATGTTTTTTAAACCATCTCTTAATAGTTTATGATCATCTACCAGTACTATATTAATTTTATTTAGTTTGTTCATTTTTTATAGAGGGATAAAGATATTAACTGTTGTTCCTTTGTTGATTATTGATGAGATTATAATTTCTCCATTAATGTTTTTAATACGTTCTTTTACCGTAAACAGGCCAAAACCAGAATCTGTATGTTTATTATGTTTTTTTAATACATTGGTGTCAAAACCAATACCATTGTCTGATATAATAATTTTTAAACCAGCTTTATTTTTATTGATGTCTAATGTTATTATTGATGCTTTTGCATATTTTATTGTATTATTTAAAACTTCTTGTATACTTCTAAAGAGTAAAATCGATTTTGTATCATTAAGAGTAATCTCATTTACATAATCATTAAATATACATTTAATTTTATGTTTAGACTCTACATCATTAAGTAGCCAATTTAAAGCTTCTACAATACCTAATTGATACAATACAGGAGGAGAAAGATCGTAAGTAATTTTTCTACTATTAGATAAAGCGTCAGAAATATGAGTATCTATAAATTGTAAATCATCATTTATTATTTTTAACTGAGGATTCTTTTTTAACGCATTAATTTTCATTTTAGAAATAACTAAAGATTGGCTAAGATGATCGTGTATATTAGTTGCAATTTCTCTTTTTTGTTTTTCTTCTATTAAAGTAATTTCTGTAGTTAACTTTTGTAATGAGTTTTGATATTCTTGAATTTCTTGTTTTGCTAACATCATACTTGTTACGTTTCTGGCAGATATAACAAAATAGTTAATTTGATTATCAACATAAACAGGAGATGATAATGCTTCCATCCAAATATAATGACCTTTTTTATGACGAACTCTTAAGGTAAAAGCACTATCGTAATTATTACTAATCTTTCTGTAATTAATTTTTTCTTTTAAAAGTTTGATATCATCTTTATGTATAATATCAAAAACTTGTTTGTCCAAATAGTCTTCTATGTTGTAATCTAAAAGATTTTTTGCAGAAGGACTAGCGTATTTTAATGTTGTATCTCGGTATAACAAGCAAATTATATCTGTAGAGTTTTCTGTTACAAGTCTGTATAATTCTTGTGTTCTTTTTATTTCATCTAAAATTTGTCTTTGTTCTGTTATATCTTGTGTGGTACCATAACAACCAATAGCTATATTATTTTTATCGTATAAAACTTTACCTCTAATAGTTACATGTTTTAGACTACCGTTAGAGCTATAAATATCTAGCTGAATATTAAAAGATAATTTATTAATAAAACAGTCTTCAATTGCTTTTTGTAGAATATAAGAACTTTCTTCGGTAAAATATGAAATATATTCAGAATAATTTCTTGGCGGACCTAATGCAGGCGAACGTTCAAAAATATTATATAATTCTTTAGACCAAGTAAAATATTCTTTGGTGTTAATATATTTCCAGTTTCCTACTTTTGATATTGATTGAGCTTCGTTTAATGCATGATTTAGGTTAAATAATTTATCGTTTTGTTGATCTAATTTATTTTGTTTAATTGTTTGATCTGTAATGTTTTGAATGATTCCTCTTCTGCCAATAATTTCGTTATTGTCATTAAAAATTGGTTGTCCAACGTATCTTATCCAAACATATCCTTTTTGTTTGTCAAATAATTTTAACTCTAAATCAAAAGGAGTACCTCTTTTTTCTATTTCTTCAAAGGCTTTTAGTAGTTTTATTTGAGATTCTCTATAAAATACTTTTATTACCTTTTCTAATTTTGGAATTCCGTTTATAGGATTAAAGCCTAAAACTTCATAAACATAATCAGACCAAGTGTAAGTGTCTGTTACAGAATTATAATCTTGATATCCTATTTTAGCAATTTTACTTACTTCGTTTCTAGAATGCTCACTTATTTTTAAGAGTTCTAAAGACTGTTTAATTTTTTTGTTAGTTTCTTCTAATTTTAATAGAATTTTTTTATGTTCTGTAATATCTTGGTTAACACCTTTTAATTTTATTACTTTTCCGTTTTTATCTTTTATAGTTTCGCAGATAACCCTTATTGTTTTTTGCTCATTTTTAGAAACTATAATTCTTAATTCTATATCAAATGGAACTCCAGAAATTTCTGCATCTTTTAAACATTTGTTATGAAAATCTACATCATCTGGATGAATTTTATTCATTAACTCATTAAAACTAGGGTAACCATCTTTAGGGTCAAAACCAAAAATATTAAAAACTTCATCAGACCAAATAAACTCTTTAGTAATAGGGTTTGCAATCCAATTGCCTAAACGACCTATTCTTTGCGCCTCGTTTAATTCTTTTAAAGATTCTTTAAGAGCTAATTCTGCATTTTTAATTTTTTGTATACTTTGTATAGTTACTGGTACTGTTTTTTGTTCTTCTATATTTTGAGGTATCGGAACAGATAAAATAGCTGTAAATTCTTTACCTTTTAAGGTTTTGTAATTTACTTCTGTTGTAAAGTTTTTAGTATTATTCCAAATTGCTTCAATTAGGTTTATAAAAACTTTTTCTGCACCACGGCCAAAAGATAAATGTATATTTTGTAAAAACTCATGATGATTTTTTGCCTTAAATAACTCTAAGGTAGCTTTGTTTACATAATTAACTTGTACTTTACTGGTTAAGTTTAGTAGAACATTTGGGTTTTCTTCTAAATATAATTTAATATTATTTATATTAAGTTTTTTTAATTTGTCTATTTCTTTATAGAGTAAAGTTAAATCTTCATTCCAAATAGAAATTGTTGCATTGTCAAATAACTTTATATAATCATTTTTGATTTTTAAATTCTCTTCTTCAATTTTTTTTCTTTCTGTAATATCTTGTGCTACACCTCTTCTACCAATAATTTTGTTATGCTTATCATATAACGCTTGGTTAGACATTCTAATCCAGATTTCTTCTTTTTTAAAATTGGTAAGTTTTAGTTCTAAATCATATGGTATACCATAAGTTTCTAAATTTTCTGTAGCTTTTTTTAATCTAGTTACAGATTTTTCATCAAATAAAGATACAAGTTTTTCTCTTGACGGTATTTTTTGATTTTGATCTAAACCAAAAATATTATATAGATACTCAGACCAATAAAAGGTCCCATTTATACTATTATATTCATGATAACCTATTTTGGCAATTTTACTTGATTCGCTTTTGGTGTATTGGCTTTCTTCTAAAAGTTTTAGAGATGTATTAAGTTCTTTATTTTTATTTTCTAATTCAATTTGAATGTTTTTTAGAGTTGTTATGTCTTGCGCAGTACCATAACAACCAATTACATTATTATCTTTATCTGTTAATGCTTTTCCTCTTATAATTATGTGTTTAATTTCTCCTTTAGTGGTGTTTATATCTAGCTCTAAAATGTAAGGAGTTCTATTGTTAATACAATCTTGCACAGCCTTATTCATTAAAATATAGCTTTCTTCTTTAAACAGCAATTTATGTTCTTCGTAACTAGGAGCACCAATTTTATAAGGTCGTTCAAAAATATTGTGTAACTCTTTAGACCATATAATTTTATCTGTTATTGTATTGTATTCCCAGTTTCCTAAACTAGATATTTTTTGAGCCTCTTTAAGTTCTTTATTTAATTTACTTAACTTTTCATTTTGAGAGTCTAGTGCAATTTGAATGTTTTTTTGGTCGGTAATATCTTGTATAATACCTCTTAAACCAATTGTTTTACCAGTTATATCTACTATAGGGTAACCAATAGCATTTACCCATAATTTTTTATTTTGTTTATTTAAAAACCTTAGTATAAGGTTGTATTCTTTGTTTTCAGAAATACATTTTTTTATTGCTTTTTCTAAAACTTTTTCAGATCCTTCTATATAAAATCCAATAGCTTCTTCTACAGTAGGGACTTTACCTACAGGGAGTCCGTGAATTTTAAAAACCTGATCTGACCAACGTATTTTGTTTGTTTTTAAATTTAGTTCCCACCCACCAATTTTAGCTAATTTGCCGGCTTCACTTAAAAGAAATTCGCTACTTTCTAGTTCTAATTGAGTTTTTTTAGATTCTGTAATATCTTGTATTACACCTCTTCTACCAATAATTTCATTTTTATCATTATAAATAAGATGTACTATACTTCTAATCCAAACTATTTCATTTTTAAAGTTTGTTAGCTTTAACTCTATATCATAAGGTTCTTTATTTGTAAGTATTTTTAAAGTAGCTGCTTTTATTTTTTTTTGAGATTCTTCATCATAAAGCTTTATCATTTCTTTTCTACCAGGAATCTTATCTTTTAATTTTAATCCAAAAATTTTATATGAATAATCAGACCAGATATAGTTGTCGGTTTCTGTGTAATGATCCCAGAATCCTATTTTTGCAATTTTACTAGATTGGTTAAGGGCTTCGTCTTTATTCTTTAATAAGTCTAAAGAGTTTTGTATTTTAAGTTGTGTATTTTTATAATCTGTAAAGTCTTGTATTATACCTCTTATACCTATAATATTATTTTCTTTATTAAAAACAGGTTCTATAATAAGTTTTAACCAAATTTCTTTTTTAAGATTATTTATAGCTTTTCCGTCTATATTAAAAGACTTACCTTCTTTTTTTAAGGTTTTTAAATTTGTAATTATTTTGTATCTTAAATCTTTATCAAGAAAAGATAAAAACTCTTTACCAACCGGAATTTTATCTGTTAATTTTAATCCAAAAATAGAGTATAAATAATCTGACCATATGTAGTTATTTGTATATGTATTATATTCTAAAAAACCTACTTTACCTATTTTACTAGCTTCATTTAAAGTATACTCTCTTTTTTTTAAAAGCTCTAAAGAGGTTTTAAATTGGTTAGTTGCTAAAACTCTTTCTGTAATATCTCTAGCAGAGGTAACAAAAGAGGTTATTTTTTTATCATTGTATATAGGAGATGTATTGTATTCTATCCAAACATAATAACCTTTTTTATGTAATAACCTAAAGGTGATGGTATTAATGCCTTTATTATTACTGTAAATTTTTTTATCAATAGAATCTATTAAATTTTGTAAATCATCTTTATGTACAATTGTAAAGATTTTCTTTCCTAAAAAAGTAGATTGCTCATAACCTAATATTTTTTTTATAGACGGACTAATGTATTTAAAGGTACTGTCTGGTTCTTGTAAACAAATAATATCATTAGAATTATCTGTTAAAACACGATACATTTCATTCGCCTTTTTTATATTATTAACTGCAGTTTTAAATTTTTGTTTATAGGTAAGGGGTTTAAAAACATTTTCTACTTTAAAATGTAGTAAGTCTTTATCTGTTTCATCTAAATATCTTAAATACAAATAAAAGAGAAGGCTATAATAAAAAGTAAAACTTCCTTTAGATACTATACCTTGTTTTAAAATAGAACTTAAACTTTCTAATTCCCAAAAAACCAATGTTGAAAAAAAGACTGTATCAAAACTAGTAACAATTAACATAGTTACTAAAATTTGTAAAAATAAGAACCTTGTTTTTTTAGAGAAAAACTCGAAAATGGTTATTAAAAGCAATACGTCTAAAAATAGTGTAATATTACCAACAATATATGTAGAGTAATTTCTAAAAATACTATTTGTAATGCGTAACGGATTGTCTGAACTTGTTTGATTAAGGTTCCAAAAAAAAGCGAAGAAAATAAGGTTTATTAAAATATTTACAATAAGTATTGAGTAAAACATTTTTTTTGTTTCTATAGCATCTTCTTTTATGTATACTATTAAAAAAGCAAAAAGTGTGATGGTAATAAAAACAGATGAACCTGGTAATACGAGAAATTCATTTGCAAAAGAACCGTAATTGGTATTTAAAATAAAGGCGATTACTTGTATGAACTGAAATAAACCAATAGAGGCATACAGAACTCCTATTCCTAAACTTTTTCTAAACTTAAAAAGTAAAAGAATTACAAAGGCAATTAAAGATCCTTGTGTAAATAGAATTAATATATTATTAAAATCCATAACTTGAGGGATAGTTGGTTTTATGAAAAAAAATATTTTTATATAAAAGTAGTAATTAAATATTTTTTTAACGATAAATATATTAAATCGATAAATTATTTTTGATTATATGGAATTATTTTAAATAACGAAGTTTTGTGGATTGTTTAGGTTTTGTATTTTATTTAATTCAATTCAAAATTGTAAAATACTGATTAGTAGGTGTTTTTTTTGTCTTTTTGTGTAAAGGATGTTAAAAAGTATATATTTTAAGTTTGGTTTGTTACAGGTTTAAAAAATCAATAAAAAAAATATGGCCATAAAAATTAACCAAATTTTTACGACCATATTAAAAAAAATTAACTCAAATAATATTACCAACCAGGATTTTGCGTCAAGTTTGGATTTAACACTAACTCATCTAAAGGTATAGGTTGTAAATAAGCTTTAGATTCATCAAAATTGTAAATTCCGGTAGAAGCAAATGGTAATATAAAACCATCTTCATCTAAAGTAACGTTAGAGGCGTCTAGTTCTACACCAACAATTCCGTCATTTAAATATGCTCCTCTCGGTTGATCATTGTCAAATAACGTATGTGCTCTCCATCTATATAAATCATCAGCTCTAAAACCTTCTGCCATTAATTCTACAGTTCTTTCTCTTCTTACTTCGTATAATATACTAGAAAGAGAATAACCGTAATTTGGCCAATTAGGATCTACAGTGATAGCACCTAAAGTAATATTAGGCATATTTACTCGAGCACGTAATAAGTTAATAGATTTATCTAAATCTCCTTGTGTTATAGTACCTAATTCTGCTTTTGCTTCTGCAAAAATTAATAATGCTTCTCCGTATCTCATAATAATTCTAGAAGTATCTTCTGTAAAATCATCATAATTACCATCAAAAGAAACGTTTCTGTATTTTTCTGATTCGTAACCTGTTAAACCTGTGTCTGTAGAGCTAAAGTTTGGGTTTTCCCAATAAACTTCTGTACCGTCAGATTTAATTTCTACTAAATCACCAGGTACCATAATTGTAGCTGCTAATCTAGGGTCTCTATTAATTTCTATTGTAGATAAATCTGTATTACCTTGATATAGAGAACTAACAGAAATAGGGTCTCCATCTGTACATAAATAACTGTCTACAGCAAATTTAGTGTAACCACATCTGTTAGGCCAAGATTGTTGTAATACATTGTTAATACCTAATACAATAGAGTTGTAGTCTCTAGAAAGTAATACTTCGCTATTTCCACTATAACCAACTTGATTAAATAGACTTTTATAATCACTATGTAAAGAGAAAACACCGCTATCTATTAAGTCTTCAGAAGCATCTGCTGCTATTTGTAAAAACTCTGATCCATCATATCCGCTTACACCAAAGTCTGTACCGCTATGGTATTTTTCCCAAGTTCCTTCATAAAGAGCAACTCTAGCTTTCATTAAAAGAGCAACTTCTTTACTTATACGAGAAGTAGCAACATCCGGAAAAGATTGCATTAAAGAGATTGCTGTATCTAAATCAGATATAATAAAATCTGCAACTTCATTTCTTGGTGATCTAGCAGCGTAAACATACTCTTCATCTGTATTATCAAAATATTCTGGAAAAATTGGTAAATCTCCATATCTTTTTAACAGTTCAAAGTAATAATAAGCTCTAAAAAAGTAAGCTTCACCAGAATACTGGTTTATTAAAGTTTCGTCTCCAGAAGCTTGGTCTAAATGATCTATTAACCAATTAGTTTCTCTTACTTCATCAAAACTCCAAACAGATGCACTTGCAGATGTTGGTACAGTATAGCTTAAACCACTAATTCTACTACTTGGTTCTTGTGCCACACCTATATCAGAATACATATCTGGTAAAATGTTAAATCCAACTGAGGTTGCAGCCCAACCAGGAAGGTCGTTGTAAAAACCATTAACAGCTGCTTGTAAATCTGATGGTGTGCTATAAAAAGCAGTTTCAGAAACATCATCTAATGGTGTTTTATCTAAAAATTCTTCACATGATGATAGTGTTAGAATTGTACTTAGAATAAATAATTTTAATATATTTTTCATAATTATTATTTTTTATTTAAAATGAGATATTTACTCCTGTAGAAATTATTCTTGATAATGGATAAGATTGAGCACTACCAGTTAATCCAGATGTATTAGTCTCAGGGTCAAAGAACATTAAGTCTGTAAAAGTTAATAGATTTTCTCCTGTTAGATAAAGTCTAAGTTTATTTACCTTAAATTTATTAGTTACTTTAACTGGTATAGTATAACCAATTTGTAAGCTTTTTAACCTTGTATAGGCTGCGTTTTGTAAAAGTCTGTCTGTATTATAGCTGTAGTTTTTATTATTTCTACCACCACCATTTAAGTAAGGTGTAGGGAAATAACCATCTGTGTTAGCACCTAACGGACTTGTAGTATCTTCTGGTCTAAAGTAATCTAAATGACCTTCCCAAACAAATGCGTGGAATGGACCGTTTGCAGGACCTTTAAAACGTTGTTGTGTTGCAAATGATAAATCTCTTTTACCAACACCTTGTATTAAAGCATTTAAATCCCAGTTTTTGTAAGTCATTGCAAGGTTAACAGAATATTGATAACGAGGAGTAGAGTTACCAATTACAGTGTAATCTCCAGTATCTCCAGCAAGGTAATTTCCTCTATCTATTACATTATTTCCGTCAATATCTTTGTATTGAATGTCTCCAGCTACACGAGCCCAACCTGTAATAAAAGAATAATCAACAAGTGAAGTAACTTCTGTTGCTTGTGCATCTGTTTGGAATAATCCTTCTGTTTGGAATCCCCAGATATCTCCTAAGTCTTGACCTTCAAAATAGTTAGTTAATGCTTTTGTATCATTAGGATATTCTACAATACTTCTTTTGTAATCACTTAATACACCTCTAATGCTATAGCTAAAATCACCTAATTTTTGTTTCCAAGTAGCTTCTACTTCCCATCCTTGTACTCTAGAAGTACCTATGTTTGTTAAAGGAGCATTAGTACCTAATTGAGCAGGTAAATCTGCACCTTGAGCAGCCATACCTTCTATGTCTGTTCTATACCAAGAGAAACCAAGATCTAATTTGTTATTAAAAGCACTTAAATCAAAACCAATATCTGTAGTTTTTACGGTTTCCCATGTTAAGTTTTGGCTATCTATACTTGGTGTTTGTGCATAGGTTAATCTATCGCCATCAAATAAATAAGAAGTACCTGTTGTATTTAAAGGTATTGATGTAAGGTATAAGTAGTTACTAACATTTTGATTACCTAAAGTACCGTAAGAACCTCTTAATTTAAGAGTACTAATTTGATCTATGTTCCAGAAATCTTCTTTAGCAACGTTATAACCTGCAGAGAAACTAGGGAATCCTGCCCATCTATTATCTGGCGAAAATCTAGAAGAACCATCTCTACGGTAACTAAATTCGAATAAATATTTTTCTTTAAAGTTATATCTAAATCTACTAAATACACCAACTGTAGACCAGTGAGAAATAGCTTCGCTTACTAATTGATCATCATCTAAAGATGCGTTTAAAGAAACTATATTATTACTAATTAAGTAATCTGATGTTGCACCAAGTGCATAGTAATCATAAATTTCACTTTGAAAACCAACTGTAGCATTAAAGTTATGGTTGTTTATAGATGTATCATAAGTAGCAAAAATGTTAGGAGAGAAATACTCGTTAACAATTACAGTAGGACTGTAAGATGTTGCTGCTTGACTTACTTTATCAACAATTCCGTTAGGAACTACCATTTGACTAGCTAAAATTGATGTTTCTTGGAAATTGTTGTTTCTCTTATAATTTAAGTTAAAATTAAATTTTAAGTCTTCTATAGGTTCTATAACTATTTTAGGGATAAGAATTACTTGATCGTTTTCTGTTTTTACACGTTGTGTATCCCAAAAAGGGTAATAAGCATGTTGTAATAATTCTTCTCCATAAATTGGGTCGTATTGAGGTAATGTAGGTTTAATTTTAGTAATTAAATCTAGTACTCTAGACTTGTTCCAAAATGTACTTGCATTATTTGCTTCGGTAGGAAAATCTGTAAAGCTTTTTCTAAACTTAGTTAATAATTCTATTTTTAACCAATCGTTTACTTGGCTAGATATTTTAGCATCTAAATTATATCTTTGGTAAGATTCGTTACCAACTTTTAACAATCCATCTTCATCATAAGCACCAGCAGATAAGTAGTAGTTAGTTTTTTCATTACCACCAGTTATGCTTACGTTATGTTTAACTCTTTGAGCCCATTCTTTCATAATTACATCGTCCCAATTAGTAGCACCTGTAGCTTCAATACCAATAGTACCGTAATTCCACGCATTACCAGAAGCATTAGATACAATAGAAGGTGCGCTACCAGGGTTTTCCATATTAGCCATAATGTTTGCTAAATCAGTTTCATCATAATAAGCAGCTTGGTTATTGTTTATTCTAGCATCATTCATTGTATAAGCAAAGTCTATAGGACTTGCACTTTCTGGCCAAATAGAAGGCTGTGTAATAGAATAACTAGTGCTAACGTTAACTCTTACATTACCATCTAAGTTTTTACCACTTTTAGTTGTTACTATAATTGCTCCTGCTGCTGCTTGAGAACCATAAATAGAAGCTGCTGCTGCATCTTTAAGTACAGAAACAGACTCAATATCTTCTGGGTCTATATCGTTTAGACTCATTTCTATACCATCAACAAGTACTAATGGGCTAGCGTTACTTAAAGTTCCTGTACCACCACTTGTTATAAAACCACGAATATTAATATTTGCAGATGCACCAGGCTCACCACCAGATGCAGAGTTAGATATTACAAGTCCAGGTACTGTACCTTGTAAAGATCTAAGGGCATTTGCTGTAGGTCTGTTTTCAAAAACCTCTGTACCTACTTGAGATACAGCTGCGGTTAAATTTACTTTTTTCTGAGTACCATAACCAACAATTACGATCTCATCTAAAGTGTCTGAGTCTTCATTTAAGACAATAGTAAAATTGGTTTTACCATTTAAAGAAACTTCTTTTGTTTTAAAACCGATGTAAGAAATAACAATTTTTGTGTTTAGATCTGCAACGGATAAAGAAAAGTTACCATCAAAATCTGATTGCGTACCGTTAGAAATGTTTCCCTTTTCTGTAATGCTTGCGCCGGGCAAAGGTTCTCCTTGAGCATCTGTTATAATACCAGTAATTTTTTGTTGAATACTTTTAGAAGTACTATCAACATTTGGTGTTGCTCCAAAAATAGAAGCAAAAAATAAGAAAATAAAAGATCTCATAATGAGAAGCAGTAGTCTTTTCCTAAATGTAAAAAAAGAGTGTTTTGGTTTAAATTTCATAGATGTTGAATTAAATTGATTGAAAATATTAAGATTTGCAATTATTATATTTAAAGTTATTTTAGTTCATTTAAATTATTTAAATGAAAAAAATGTTAACATTTTAGTATATGTTACATAAATGTTAACGATATCTTAAATATTTAATAAATCTAACTTTTTTTATTTCTTGAAAAATAAAAATTTCGACGAATAACTTTTCAACTCAGATAAAAAACAAGCTATTAAAATTAAAACTAATAATTAAAAAAAGTATGTAACTTTTTAAAGATAAGAGGGTAAGAGAGGTTTTAAAGTTGTTAGTTATAAAGAAGATTTAAGAATCTTTTGTTTTACATCATCTATATAAGATCTACCAATAACATACCTAAGACCTTGTATTTCAATGCTGTTTCCTTCTAGGGTGTCTATTTTATCTATTGCTACTGTGTAAGATCTGTGTATTCTTATAAAATCTCTAGAAGGTAATTGTTCTGTAAAGCCAGATAATGTACTGTGTATAATGTGTTTTTCTGTAGTTGTATTAATTTTTAAATAATCTTTTAAAGACTCTATTACTAAAATTTCATCTAAATATATTTTTCTCATAGTCTTTTTATTAATCTTAATAAAAATATATGGTCGATCATTTATTTTGTCTACAGGTGCTATGTTGGTTTTTAGTCTTCTATTTATTTTATTTAGAGCTTTCATAAAACGAGGAAACTCTATAGGTTTTATTAAATAGTCTAATACATCTAGCTCGTAAGTTTCTACAGCAAACTCATGATAAGCAGTAGTAATAATTATTAAAGGAGGGTTTTGTAAACTTTTAATAAAATTTACTCCGTCTAAAACAGGCATGTTTATATCTAAAAAAATAACATCTACTGTGTTGTCTTTTACAAAATTTAAGGCATCAATAGCATTGTTAAATGTTTTTACAACCTCAAAACCTTCCATTTGTTCTAAGTAGTTTTTTATAACATTTATTGCTAAAGGTTCATCGTCTACAATTAAACATTTTATTTTCATGTGTATCTATATATTTTTTAAAGATAAATTTGTAATTATTTAGCGTTTGCTACTCTTATTCTAAGTTTTACAAAAAATCTTTTCTTATTGTTTTTAATAACTAATTTGTAATCATTTTTATGATATCCTAAAGCTAGTCTTTTTTTTACGTTTTTTAAACCAATACCACTAGATTGATTGTAAGGTTTTTCATGTTCTGAGTTTGCGGGCATTGGATTTGTGATTGTAAAAAAAAGAAAATCATTTTTAATAGAAAAATCAATATCGATTTTTACTTTTCCAATATTTTTGTATGCACCATGTTTAAAAGCGTTTTCTATAAAAGATAATAATAGAATAGGTGCTATTTCTTTATCTTCTATATTTCCAGAGATAGACATGTTTACTTCTAGGTCATCATTATGTCTTACACGTTCTAAATCTAAGTAGTTTTGAATGCAAAGTATTTCGTTTTCTAAAGTTTGTCTTTTACTTTTTGTTTCGTACAAAAGATATCTCATTAACTCAGATAATTTTAAAATAATTATTTGAGTTTTTTTAGATCGTTCTACAGCTAAAGAATAAATGTTATTTAATGTATTAAAAAAAAAATGAGGAGAAACTTGTGTTCTTAAAAACAGAAGTTCGGTTTCTAATTGTGCTTTTTCTAAGCTAGTGACCCTTTTTTGTTCTTTAAGAAGGTCTAGAGTAATTTTTATGGCAGTTACAAAAGTAATAACATACAACTCACCAATCATGTTATCTAAAATATAAGTAAGTGTTATATTGTTTGCGGTATTTAAACCTTCTTTCCAAGCATCAGAACTTAATAAATAGTAGTTTAAATAAAACTTTGCCAACACCATTAAAAATATAGAAGACAAAATTAGTACTATATACGTGGTGTACCTTTTATTATTAAAAGCAAATTTTGGCATAAACACATATACATTTAAATAAACCAAAATCATTTCTATAGGAAAACCTATTAATGTAGTTTTTAAAGAGTATAAATAATTTTCATGAATTCCTCCCCATCTAATAACGGTTATAACAAAGTATATAGACCAGAAAATAATATGGTGTTTTAAAGAAATTTGATAATGTTGCTTAGAATTGAAATTCATTTTTTAAAATGATTTGTTTTTTTGAGGTTTATTGATGTTTAACTAAGTTAATAGGTTGTCTGTCTAAATTACTTTTAAATATTGCTAAATTTATGAATTTTTATGTTATTATAGCAATACATTATTTTTATGAGGAAGATTATACCTGCCTTTTTACTTCTAATTTTTATAGTTAGCTGTAAAAAAAATATTAAACATAAAACATTAAAAAATAGTAATTTAACTACTTATGTAGATGCCTTTATAGGTACTGGTGGTCATGGGCATACATACCCAGGCGCAACGGTTCCTTTTGGTATGTTACAAGTAAGCCCTGTAAACGGAAGAAGTAGTTGGGATTGGTGCTCTGGTTATCATTATTCTGATTCTATAGCCGTAGGTTTTAGTCATTTAAGTTTAAGTGGAACTGGTATTGGAGACCTAGCAGATATTTTATTTATGCCAATAAATAAAAAAGTAGATTTATCTTTTATGCCAGATTCTAGAGATTCTATATCTTATAAATCATCTTATAGTCATAAAAATGAAAAATCAATTCCAGGATATTATCAAGTTTTTTTAGAAGATCATGATGTTAATGTAGAGTTAACATCAACATTAAGAACTGCTTATCATAAATACACTTTTAAAGAAAATGATACACAATCTTTGGTTGTAGACTTAGGTTTTGGTATCAATTGGGATAAAGCTACAAAGTCTTCTATTAATGTAGAAGATAAATATACCATTAGTGGTTACCGTTATAGTACTGGTTGGGCAAAAAATCAAAAAGTATTTTTTGTTGCAAAGTTTTCTAAACCTATAATAGATCAAGAATTGTTATCAGATAAAAAAGTTTTAGAAGGTAATGTAGTCGAAGGAAAGAAAACTGCAGCACAATTATTTTTTAAGACAGATGATAATAATGAGTTATTGGTAAAAGTTGCACTATCTTCTGTAAGTATTGCAAATGCTAAAGATAACTTAGACACAGATGAGTATAAATTTAATGATGTAAAAATAGAGGCAAATAGTACATGGAATGAGGCTTTGTCTAAAATTAAAGTAGAAACAACAGTAGATTCTTTAAAAACTATTTTTTACACAGCAATGTATCATTCGCAATTAGCACCAGTAACATTTAGTGATAAAAACGGTGAGTTTAGAAAAGAAAACGATAGTATAGAGGTTGCCAAAGATTATTCGGCTTATTCTACCTTGTCTTTATGGGATACTTTTAGAGCAGAACAACCATTACTTACATTGTTAGATCCAGAAAAAGTTTCTGATATTATTAATACAATGTTAGCGTATTATGAGACTAAAAAAATTCTTCCGGTTTGGACGCTTTACGGTAACGAAACAAATACTATGACAGGGTATCATTCTATACCTGTTATTGTAGAAGCTTATTTAAAAGGTATTAGAGGTTTTGATGCAGAAAGAGCATATAAAGCAATGAAAACTACCATGATGCAAAACGAAAGAGGATTAGAATTATATAAAAAGTATGGATATATTCCTTATAATTTATTAGATGAATCTGTAACAATAAGTTTAGAATATGCTTATGATGATTGGTGTGTAGCACAAATGGCTAAGGCTTTAGGTAAAACAGAAGATTATAATTACTTTTTAAATAGATCTAAAGCGTACAAACATTTGTTTGATGCAGAAACTGGTTTTATGAGAGGTAAATCTGATGATAGAAAATCTTGGAATGTGCCTTTTGATCCTAAATATTCTAATCATAGAGAACATACAGATTATACAGAAGGTAATGCTTGGCAACACAGTTGGTTTGTGCCTCATAATGTTGAGAATTTTATTGATTTACATGGTAGTGATGATGTTTTTACAGATAGATTAGAGCAACTTTTTACAGAAAGTTCAGAAATTACAGGTTCTAATACTTCTGCAGATATTTCTGGTTTAATAGGTCAATATGCACATGGTAACGAGCCAAGTCATCATATAGCTTATATGTTTAATACTGCAAATAAACCATGGAGAACGCAATATTGGGTTCGTAATATTTTAGATACACAATACAATACAACACCAAATGGTTTAAGTGGTAATGAAGATTGTGGGCAAATGAGTGCTTGGTATGTTTTAAGTTCTATAGGTTTATATCCTATGAATCCAGCATCAACAGAATATGAAATAGGAAGTCCTATTTTTGATAAGTCAACAATTTCTATTTCAAAAGATAAAGTATTTACTATTGAAGCAGAAAATGTATCATCTAAAAATATTTATATACAATCTGCAACTCTTAACGGACAAGTATTTAATCAATCTTCAATAGCCCATAAAACAATTTTAGAAGGCGGAACACTTCATTTTGTAATGGGAGACACACCAAATAAATCTTGGGGAAATAATAAAAATAACTAATGCATAGTGTAGATTTTATAATAATTGTACTGTATATTCTATTAACTCTAGGAGTTGGTATTTGGATTTCTAAACGTGCATCTAAAGGATTAGATTCTTATTTTTTAGGAGGTAAAAGTATAAAATGGTATTACTTAGGTTTAAGTAATGGGTCTGGTATGTTTGATGTTTCTGGTACTGCCTGGATGGTAGGTTTACTTTTTCTTTACGGAGCAAAAAGTTTCTTATTTATGTGGATGTGGCCAATTTGGAATCAGATCTTTATTATGGTTTTCTTAGCCGTATGGATTAGGAGGTCGAATATAATGACAGGTTCTGAATGGATTTTAACCCGTTTTGGAGACGATAAAGCAGGTAGAGCATCACATTTAATAGTAGCCATTTTTGCAATTGTAGCATCTGTTGGTTTTATAGCTTACTTTTTTGAAGGTGTAGGTAAATTTATGTCTGTTATTTTACCTTGGGACATTACTCTAGCTTTAAACGATGTTGTATTATTAACATCTAGTCAAAGTTATGCGCTAATTATCATCTTTTTAACAACTATTTATACCATAAAAGGAGGTATGTTTTCTGTAGTAGCTACAGAGGTTTTACAATACGGTATTATGGTTTTATCAGGAGTTTTGGTGGCTATTTATGCATTTGTAACTGTTACAGATGTAGAAATTAATAACATTATTTCTACAGAATGGAGTACTATTTTCTTCGGAAATTCTATAGAAGGATCTTGGACGGGAGAACTTACAGCTTTTAATAAACTTGTAGATACACAAGGTTATAAAATGTTTGGTGCTTTTATAGGTATGTGTTTATTTAAAGGATTGTTTGCAAGTATTGCAGGGCCAACACCAAGTTATGATATGCAGAGAATTTTATCAACCAGATCTGTAAAAGAAGCTGCTTATATGAGTGGTTTTACAAACTTAATTTTATTTATACCTCGTTATTTACTTATTGGTGGTATTGTTGTTTTAGCTTTGGTATATTTAGCACCGTCTATGGCAGCTTCTTCAACTTTAAGTTTAGGCGATTTAGAAATAATTTTACCTACAGTAATTAATAACCATGTTCCTGTTGGTATAAAAGGGCTTTTGTTAGCAGGTTTATTGGCGGCATTTATGTCTACTTTTTCTGCGTTTGTAAATTCGGGTCCAGCTTATGTAGTAAATGATATTTATAAAAAATATTATAAATCTAATGAAAAAGAATCTCATTATATAAAAGCTAGTCATTTAACCTCTTTTGTTATTGTAATTTTAGGTGTTATAATGGGCTTTTTCGCAGAATCTATAAATGCAATAACATTATGGATTACAAGTGCACTTTATGGCGGTTATGTGGCATCTAATTTTTTAAAATGGATTTGGTGGCGTTTTAACGGTTGGGGTTATTTCTGGGGAATGACATCAGGATTAATAATAGCAACCTTACAGTTTTTAGTAGATATGAATAAAGATAATTTTGAGGTTGGTTCTTTTTTATATGATTGTGCTCATATAGATGTAATTTATATTTTTCCTATCATATTTTCGGTTTCTTTATTGGGATCTTTTTTAGGAACTTTATTTACGCCAGCCACAAATATAGAAACATTAAAGTCTTTTTATTTTAACGTACGTCCTTGGGGATGGTGGAAACCGGTATTAAACGAACTTAAAAAAGATGATAATACCATCACTAAAAATGGAGATTTTATATCAGATATGCTAAATTGCGTAATTGGTATTATTTGGCAATCAAGTATGATTTTATTGCCTATTTATTTTATGATTAGAGATTATCCAAAAACATTAATGGCATTGTTAGTTTTTGTAATAACCACAATCATACTTAAATTTACATGGTTAGATAAAGTAAAAAAACTTCCAGATACAGAGTAAATAATATAGAAATATCAAAAGATAATAAGAATGAAACAAATACCTTGGCAAGATAAGCCTAGTAACTGTAATGATGTTATGTGGCGTTATAATGAAAATCCTATTATAGATAGATATGATATTCCTTCATCAAACAGTATATTTAATAGTGCTGTAGTGCCTTTTAAAGATGGTTTTGCAGGTGTTTTTCGTTGCGATAATAAAGCAGTGCAAATGAATATTTTTGCAGGTTTTAGTAAAGATGGTATTAATTGGGATATAGAACACGAACCTATTGTGATGCAAGCCGGAAATACCGAAATGATAGAGTCTGATTATAAATACGACCCTCGTGTTGTTTTTATAGAAGATAGATATTGGATTACGTGGTGTAATGGTTATAACGGACCAACAATTGGTATTGGATATACATTCGATTTTAAAGAGTTTTTTCAGTGCGAAAATGCATTTTTACCATTTAACAGAAACGGGGTTTTATTTCCACAAAAAATTAATGGTAAATATGCGATGCTAAGCAGACCTAGTGATAACGGTCATACACCTTTTGGAGATATTTACATTAGCTATAGCCCAGATATGAAATACTGGGGAGAACATCGTTGTGTTATGAAAGCTTCTAATTTTGAAGATAGTGCTTGGCAATGTACCAAAATAGGAGCAGGACCAATTCCTATTTTAACAGACGAAGGTTGGCTTATGATTTATCACGGAGTAATTAATACATGTAACGGATTTAGGTATGCAATGGGATCTGCACTTTTAGATGAAAACGAACCTGATAAGGTAAAATATAGAACGCAACCTTATTTATTAGGACCTGCCGAAACTTATGAACAAGTAGGAGATGTGCCAAATGTAGTTTTTCCTTGTGCTGCTTTACATGATATTAAAGAAGATAAACTAGCAGTATATTATGGTGCTGCAGATACAGTTGTTGCTTTGGCTTTTGGTAAACTTAGTGAAGTTGTAGATTTTACAAAAAATAATAGTTTATAATATACAGAGTATGCAGTTTAAAAATACGTTTTTGAGGTTTGCATTTTGTGGTATAACTGTACTAAGTTTTGCTCAGAATAAAAAAGATATAATTCCAGAAACATATACAGCTTACAAAACATCAGAAAAAATTATTATTGATGGTGAAGACTCTGATGCTGCCTGGAATGCCGTGCAGTGGACAAATCTTTTTATTGATATTGAAGGTGTTAAGCAACCTAAGTATAAGACAGAGGCTAAAATGCTTTGGGACGATACTTATTTTTATATTTTAGCAAAAATAGAAGAACCTCATGTTTGGGGAGATATAAAAGATAGAGATGCTATAATATTTCATAATAACGATTTTGAAGTATTTGTAGACCCCGATGGAGATACACATAATTATTACGAGTTAGAAATAAATGCGTTAAACACACCATGGGATTTATTTATATCTAAGCCATACAGAAATGCAAATGTAGTTTTAAATGATTGGAATATTACCGGTTTAAAATCAGCAGTAAAAGTAAACGGAACACTAAATAATCCAAATGATGTAGATAAAGGTTGGGTTTTAGAAATAGCAATACCATGGGCTGCTTATAAAACAGGTTATTTTCATAAGAATGTACCATCTGATAAGTTTTGGCGTGTTAATTTTTCTCGTGTAAACTGGGATTATCAAATTACAGACGGTAAATACGAAAGAAAAAAAGATGCTAACGGAAAACGCTTACACGAATACAATTGGGTGTGGTCGCCAATGGGAGTTATAAATATGCATGAACCAGAAAAATGGGGTTATGTGTTTTTCTCTTCCCAAGCACCTAAAAAAGACAACAATTTTATAATTCCTAAAGACGATAAAATTAAATGGGAATTATATAAAATGTATCGTATTCAAACGGCGCACTATAAAGAGAACAAAGCCTACTTTACTTCAGTAGAAAAATTAAAAACATCAGAAATTAAAATAGACGGAAAACTAATAGAACCGAAATTAGAAACCCATAGTATGGGATGGAATATATCAGTTAAAAGTCCATTCACAAATAAAATACTAACGGTAAAAGAAGACGGAAAATTTATATCTAAATAACAATCAATATGAAATTAAGAATAGCAATAATTACCCTTGTATTAGGTTTTATGTCTTGCAACAATGCATCAAAACAAAATGCAGTTGTTGATTCTAAAGAGATAACAGAAAAAACTGAAGGAAAATATAAATATTGGAAATGGATTGCTGTAGGAGATAAAGAATCAGAATCTAGTATAGAAAAGAGATTTAGTATTTTAAAAGAAAATGGTATTGATGCTATTTTAATTAATACAAACGCAAATCCTAAAACATTATCTAAGGCAGCACCAATAGCAAATAAGTTAGGTTTAGAGGTGCATGCTTGGATGTTTACTACAAATAGACCAGGAGATTCTATAGCGCAACAGCACCCAGATTGGTATATGGTAAGTCGTAGCGGAAAGTCTTGCTTTGTAAAAGAAGAAAGACCGTATGTTGGGTATTATCAATGGTTATCTCCAAGTCATCCAGAGGCAAGAAAACACATTTTAAGTTTGGTAGAAGGTTTGGCTAAGGTAGAAGGAGTAACAAGTGTACACTTAGATTATATACGTTACCCAGATGTGTATTTACCAATTGGCTTACTTCCAAAATACGATTTAAAACAAGAGGAAGAATTACCAGATTACGATTTCGATTATTCTGATGCGAGTGTAGAGAAGTTTATGGCTCTTCACCATAAAGATCCAAGAAAAATGGAAAACCCTGCGATTGATATTGAATGGAAAAATTTCCGTTTAAATGAAATAAGATCTCTTGTTAACGAAGCATATGAAGTGGTACATAAACACGATAAAAAATTAAGTGCAGCCGTATTTCCTTATCCAGAAATGGCAGACCATATGGTGCGTCAACGTTGGGATAAATGGAATGTAGATATGGTTTTACCAATGATATATTACAACTTTTACAACGAAGAGTTAGATTGGATTGGTTATGCAACCAAACAAGGAGTTCAAGATTTAGAAGGAAAAGCAACCCAACTACATACAGGGTTGTATACACCTAAATTAACGCCAGAAGATTTAAAAAAGGCGATTCAAATGGCAAAAGATAACGGCGCAAATGGAATTGCATTTTTTGATGATGGAAAAATGACAGAAGAGCAATTTAAAATTATTAAAAATTCTAAAGAATAAATACATGACTAAAAGTATTTACATAGCGGTATTAATATTTTGTTGCTATGCCTGTAAAAAAGAAAAGCAAGTTGAAGTAGAAGTTAAACCTGATGCATTAACATCGTTTGTAAATACTTTTATCGGTACAGATGGTCCTGGAAATACATATCCAGGAGCAACGGTTCCTTTCGGAATGGTGCAATTAAGTCCAGATCATGGTATTCCGGGTTGGGACAGAATTGCAGGTTATTTTTATCAAGACTCTATAATTTCTGGTTTTTCACATACACATTTAAGCGGTACAGGAGCTGGAGATATGTATGATATTTTGGTAATGCCAACCAATAGTAGATCATCAAAAAAAATAAAAGAGAATAGTTATAAACCGTTTTCTAGTTTTTCGCATGATAGCGAAACATCTTCACCAGGTTATTATAGTGTTATGTTATCTGATTTTGGTATAAAAGCAGAAGTTACAGCAACAAGAAGAACAGGTGTTCATCAATATACTTTTCCTAAAGATAGCCTATCTCAAATTCATGTAGATTTAGGCTATTCTTTAAATTGGGATAAACCAACAGAAACTTATTTCAAAGTTGTTGATGATAAAACAATAGAAGGTTACAGAATGTCTAAAGGTTGGGCAAGAGACCAACGTTTATTTTTTGTAATAAACCTGTCTAAACCTTTTAAATCTTATACATTGTTAAGTGATGGAGAGAAGGTAACATCACCTGTAAAAGGCGTAAATACAAAATTGATACTTGATTTTAGTACTGTAGAAAATGAGAAAATTGTTTTAAAAACAGGTCTATCTACAGGTAGTATTGATGGTGCTTATAAATCTTTAAAAGCAGAAGCTGCTGGTTTTAATTTTGAAGAAATAAAAGCAAAAGCCGATGCTGTTTGGAATGCTCAATTACAAAAAATAAAGATTGAAACGAATGATATAGAAAAGAAAACAATTTTCTATACTATGATGTATCAATCTATGTTAGCTCCAACACTTTTAAGTGATTTAAATGGCGATTATAAAGGTGCAAACGATAGTATTATGAATGCTAAAGATTATGATCGTTACGATACATTTTCTTTATGGGATACATACAGAGCGGCTCATCCTTTACATACTATTTTACATCCAGAACGAGTATCTGATATGATAAATTCTCTTTTGGCACATTATAAAGAAACAGGTTTATTGCCTGTTTGGTCTATGCAAGGTAACGAAACCAATATGATGATTGGTTACCATGCAGTGCCAGTAATAGTAGATGCCTATTTTAAAGGAATTGAAAATTTTGATGCAGAATTAGCTTTTGAAGCATGTAAACAAAGTGCGATAGATAAAAACAGACAAATTGATGATTACATGAAATATGGTTTTGTACCTATTGATGGTCATCACGAAAATTGGTCGGTTTCTAAAACACTAGAATACGCTTATGATGATTGGTGTATTGCACAGTTTGCGAAAGATTTAGGAAAAGAAAACGATTATAAATATTTTTCTGAACGAGCAAACAATTGGAAAAATGTTTACGATTCTAAAAGTACTTTTATGCGTCCTAAATATAAAAATGGTAAATTTATAGAACACTTTATTCCTAAAGAATACACATCATATTTTTGTGAAAGTAATGCTTGGCAATACTTTTGGTCGGTTCCGCAAGATGTAGAAGGTCTAATAAAACAAGTTGGTGGTAATGAGGTTTTTGAAAAAAAATTAGATTCAATGTTTACTTACAGTCCGTTTCCTAGCGATAAATTACCTATTTTTAGCACAGGAATGATTGGGCAATATGCACATGGTAACGAGCCAAGTCATCATGTTGGATATTTGTATAACTATATTGGTAAACCATGGAAAACACAAGAAAGGGTTAGAGAAATATTAGAAACACAATATAAAAATGCACCAAACGGCCATTGTGGTAATGAAGATTGCGGGCAGATGTCTTCTTGGTATATTTTTAGTAGTTTAGGTTTTTATCCTGTTAATCCTGCGCAAGGTGTTTATAGTTTTGGGTTTCCTTTATTTGATAGAGCAGAGTTAAATTTAGAAAACGGAAATACTTTTATAGTAGAATCCGTAAATAACAATTCCTCTAACAAGTACATTCAAAAAGTAGTTTTAAACGGTGTAGAATTAAATAAAAATTACATCACACATAAAGAAATTATTAAAGGAGGTAAACTAGAGTTTTTTATGGGAGAAAAACCAAATGAAGATAAAAATTTTTTAATAGCACTTTCATCCGAAGTATTTAAATAAACAATTTTATGAGTAGTAGAAGAAAATTTATAAAAAAAGCAGCATTAGGTTCTGTTGCAATTAGCTCTTTATATACTTACGCCAACAAATCAAATAAAGAGGATGCATCAACAAATGATGTTCTAACTACTAATATCAAAAAAAAGCCAATTATTATTTCTACATGGAGACATGGTTTGGCAGCAAATGAAGAAGCTTGGAAAGAATTAAAAAATAATAAACCAGCTTTAGATGCTATTGTATCTGGTGTTGGTATTCCAGAGGCAGACCCAAATGTACGAAGCGTAGGTTATGGTGGTTTACCAGATAGAGAAGGTAAAGTAACATTAGATGCTTGTATTATGGATAAGAATAGCGATTGTGGTTCGGTTTCATTTTTACAAGGTATAAAACACCCAATAGCAGTAGCAAAAAAAGTTTTAGAAGAAACGCCACATGTAATGCTTACAGGAAAAGGAGCATTGCAATTTGCATTAGAAAAAGGTTTTAAAGAAGAAAATTTATTAACTGAAAAATCTAAACAATCTTGGATAAAATGGTTAGAAAAATCTAAATATAAACCTGTAATAAATATTGAGAACCACGATACAATAAGTATGTTGGTTTTAGATGAAGATGGTAATCTTTATGGTGGTTGTACAACAAGTGGAGCTGCGTGGAAATTGCATGGTAGAGTGGGAGATTCACCAATTATAGGAGCTGGTCTTTTTTTAGATAATGAAGTAGGTGCAGCTGCCGCAACAGGTTTAGGAGAAGCTGTAATAAGAACAGCAGGAAGCGCAATGGTTGTAGAGTTAATGAGGCAAGGGAAATCGCCGACAGAAGCTTGTAAAGAAATTGTAGAGCGTATTTATAAAAAGCACTTAAACCATAAAGATATGGCTTATTTACAAGTTGGTTTTATTGCTGTAAATAAACAAGGTGAGTATGGTGGTTATAGTATTAGACCAGGTTTTAATTATGCTGTTTACGATGATGAAAAAGGTAATCGTATGGAAAAAGCCGCTTCTAAAATAGTAAGAAAATAAGATTTTTTTGATGATGAAAAAAAAGATTTATCTATACCTTTTATTAGTTTTTGTCATAATAATCAATGCTTGTAAAGAAAAATCAACAAAAATTTTTTCAGAATCAGATATTACTATTATACCTAAGGTTAATAGTTTAAAAATTAATCCAGGAGTTTTTAAGTTTGATAAAAATACTGTTTTTGTTACTTCTAAAAAAGAGCAAATAACTGCAGCAAGTGTTTTAATAGATAAATTTAAGAATGCAACAGGTTGGGCTTTAAAGACTGTAGAAAAATTACCAACATCAAATTATATTCTTTTTAAAAGTGATGAGAAACTACTTCCAGAAACTTATACTTTAACTATTAAAGAAAAGCATATAAATATTACAGCATCAGATAATGCAGGTTTTCTTTATGCAATACAAAGTCTTAGACAGCTATTACCAATTGAAATAGAAAGTAAAAAAAAAGTAGAAGATATTGTATGGCAAGTACCTAATGTAGAAATAAAAGATGGACCAAGATTTAAGTGGCGTGGATTAATGTTAGATTTATCTCGTCATTTTTTTGATAAAGAATACATAAAAGAAACCATTGATGCATTATCTATGCATAAGATGAATATACTTCACCTTCATTTAGTAGATGATCAAGGATGGCGTATAGAGATAAAAAAATATCCAAAACTAACAGAAGTTGGTGCTTGGAGAGTAGATCAAGAATCTACTCCTTGGAATTCTAGAAAAGATAATAATCCAAAAGAAAAAGGTACCTACGGTGGTTTTTTAACACAAGAAGATTTAAAAGAAATTGTAGCTTATGCATCTTTAAAAGGTGTTGAGGTTGTACCAGAAATAGAAATGCCAGCGCACGTAACTAGTGCTATAGCTGCGTATCCAGAATTATCATGCTTATCAGAACCTGTAGCAGTTCCTTCTGGTGCTATATGGCCAATAACAGATATTTATTGTGCAGGAAAAGAAAGTACATTTCAGTTTTTAGAAAATGTTTTATCAGAAGTAATAGAAATTTTTCCATCTAAATATATTCATATTGGAGGTGATGAGGCAACTAAAACCAATTGGATTGAGTGTCTGCATTGTAAAAAAAGAATTAAAGAAGAAGGTCTAAAAAATGTAGATGAACTGCAGAGTTATTTTATTAAGCGAATGGAAAAGTTTATTAACTCTAAAGGAAAAAAAATAATTGGTTGGGATGAAATTTTAGAAGGAGGTTTAGCACCAGATGCTACTGTAATGAGTTGGCGTGGTGTAAAAGGAGGTGTAGAAGCTGCTAAGCATGGTAATGATGCAATAATGACGCCTGTATCTCATTCTTATTTTGATTATTATCAAGGGCCGCCAGAATTAGAACCTATAGCAGGCGGTAGTGTGTTGTCTGTTAGTAAGGTGTATACTTTTGATCCTGTTGTAGAAGAATTAACAGAACAAGAAGCGCAACATATTTTAGGAGGACAAGCAAATCTTTGGGCAGAACATATTTCTACAGAAGAGCATTCTCAATACATGATTTTTCCTAGATTAACAGCTTTATCAGAAACAGTTTGGAGTACAAAATCTTCTAGAAATTGGGATGATTTTTCTAAACGATTAAAAGTAATGTTAAAAAGATATGAGACTTTAGATATTAATTTTGCAAAAAGTACTTTTATCATTGGTTCTAAAGCAACAACCGATAATCAAAATAAAACAATAGCATTAACGTTATATAATGAATATAAAGATTCTGATATTAGATATGCTTTAAATGAAGAGGGACTTAATAAGAATTCAACAAAGTTTGATAAACCAATTATTTTAAAAGAAACTACCTCAATAAAAGCTTCTTTATTCGAAAATAATTTACCAGTAGGTAACGTTTTTACAGATACTATTGTGTTTCATAAAGCGGTTTCTAGTATAATTGATTACCAAACAAGTTACCACGAGAGGCATAAAGGTTCAGAAAAATTTAATTTAGTTAATACATTAAGAGGTAGTAAAAATTTTAGAGATGGTCGTTGGCAAGCTTGGTTAAATAAAGACGTAGATATTGTTATTGATTTAGAAGCAGAAAAAACAATTAAAGAAGTTGTAATTGGTAGTATGCAAAATCAAAAAAATGGAATATTTTATCCAGCTAAAATTAATATTCTAACTTCTACAGACGGAAAAAAGTTTACAGAAATACAGTCTTTAACTAAAGAGTTTAAAGAAAATAACCAGTCAGAACTTAAAGATTTTAAATTAGAATTTAAACCACATAAAGTAAAGTTTATAAAGTTAAAAGTTAATCTTTTAAAAAATAACAAAAATCGTAATGAAGTTTGGTTTTTTATGGATGAGATATTAGTTAATTAAAATATTTAGATGAGAGTTAAGCTTTGTATATTATTTCTTTTAGGAAATCAGTTAATTATTAATGCACAACAATTAGTAGATTATGTAAATCCATTTATTGGAACATCTAATTTTGGCGCTACAAATCCTGGGGCAATTGCACCAAGAGGTATGGTTAGTGTTTCTCCTTTTAATGTTTCTGGTAAACAAAATTCTTTAGAAAAAGATAGCAGGTGGTTGTCTAATCCATATGTAAACGAAAATACTTTTTTAACAGGCTTTTCTCATGTAAATTTAAGTGGAGTTGGTTGTCCGGATTTAGGTGTAATATTATTTATGCCAACAACAGGAGCTTTAGAAACAAACCATTTAAAATATGGTAGTACTTATACAAATGAAATTGCTAAAGCAGGATATTACAGTACTATTTTAAAAAAATATAACATAAAAGTAGAAACTACTGCAACAACAAGAACAGGCGTTTCTAAATATACATTTCCTAAAGGAGAATCTAATATATTATTAAATTTAGGTTTGGGTTTAACCAATGAACAAGGAGCATCTGTAAAAGTGGTTTCTTCTACCGAAATAGAAGGAGTTAGAACTGTAGGTTCTTTTTGTTATTACAAACCAGAAGAAGCTTATCCTGTATATTTTGTAGCAAAATTTAGTAAACCTGCAGATGATTTTGGAGTTTGGAAAAAAACAAGAAAATACAAAGGAGTAGAAGCTAAATGGATGCCTTACAATGGTAAAACTAGAATAAAAAAAGGGTATAAAAAAGAAGTTATAGGAGATAGTATTGGTACTTATTTTAAATACAATTTTTTAAAACCCACAGAGGTAGAAGTTAAAGTTGGTGTTTCTTACGTAAGTATAGAAAATGCAAGAGAAAACTTAGAAAAAGAAACACAAAATTTGTCTTTTAATGATATTTATAAGTCTACATCTTTTGAGTGGAACTCGCTTTTATCAAAAATAAAAGTAGAAGGAGGTACAAAAGATGATAAAACAATTTTTTACACAGCATTGTATCATACTTTAATTCATCCTAATACATTAAATGATTTTAATGGAGAATATCCAGGTATGACAACTCGTCAAACATTAAAAACAGAAGGAACCCGTTTTACAGTGTTTTCTTTTTGGGATACTTACAGAAATTTACATTCATTAATGTCTTTAGTGTATCCTAAACAGCAATCTAACATGGTAAAAAGTATGTTAGATATTTATGATGAAAGTGGTTGGTTGCCTAAATGGGAACTAAATTCTACAGAAACAACCACAATGGTTGGTGATCCAGCAGGAATTGTTTTAACAGACACTTACTTAAAAGGGATTAAAGATTTTGATATAGAAAAAGCATACAATGCTATGCATAAAAGTGCTACAGTTTTAGAAAATAATCCATTAAGGCCAGGCATAAATGAGTATGTTAAAACAGGATATTTAACAACAAAAAATATTGGTTCTGTATCTACAACTCAAGAATATAATATAGGTGATTATTCTATTGCGTTATTAGCAAAATCTTTAGGTAAAAAAGAAGATTATAAAAGATTTTTAAAACAGTCTTTAACTTATAGAAATTTATTTGATAAAGATTTAAAACTATTAAGACCTAAAAATCCTGATGGTTCTTGGTATGAGCCTTTTAATCCGTTAAAAGGTGCTGATTTTGAAAAGAGTATTGGTTTTATAGAAGGTAATGCTTGGCAGTATGCTTTTATGGTTTCTCATGATATTAGAGGATTGATAAAATTAATGGGCGGAAAAAAATCATTTATCAATCAGTTACAAAAAGTATTTGATAAAGATCAATTTGATATGGCAAATGAGCCAGATATAGGTTATCCTTTTTTGTTTAATTATGTAAAAGGAGAAGAGTGGAGAAGTCAACAAAAAGTTAAAGAGTTAATTTCTAAATACTTTAAAAACAGTCCAGATGGATTACCTGGTAATGATGATACAGGAACAATGTCTGCATGGTTAATTTATAGTATGATGGGTATTTACCCAATTTCTCCAGGAGAACCTTTTTACACAATTACAACTCCAGTTTTTGATAAAGTAACCATAGAATTAGATAAAGATTATTATACTGGTAACCAATTAATAATTACTAAAACAGGTAATAAAAAAGATGGTTTTATAAATAAAATTAAAGTTAACAATAAAATACACAAAGAATATTTTATAGACCATAAAGATTTGGTAAATGGTGCAACTTTAAATATTATACTAAAAGAATAATAATGCTATTTTAACTGAATTGGCATTGTCTTTATGTAATTTCTATACATTTTAATAACTTTTTACTTTTAATTTATTAGATATTAATGTTTTTTTTCTAATAAATACACTAATGTTTGTTTAGTAATCTTCTAACTTTTTTATTTTGAGAAGAGTATAAAAAATAATTTATTTTAAATTTTGCGAATATTTAAAAGAATTAGTTTTATTTTAATGAAATATCTAAAAATTAAAAAAAATAATTCAACTATTGGCTCGTTTCTTAAGATATTACTTTTAAAAAAATAAAGAACCAACATCTTTTCAGGATTGTTATTGGTCGAACAAATTTTAATATGTATTCTTTTGTTGGTTTTTTTATGTAAAATTAGTCTTAGAATATTTTTACTCTAGAAATGTCTTAATCTTTTTATTAAATAAATGATTAAAAAAAGAAACAGAACTTTCTAATATTAAAGATAACTTTTGGCTGATAACTAATATTTAAATCAAAAAATAAAATAAAATGTTAAAGAGTAAAATAGATATTGCTACTGGATTTGAAAAGCGATTTGAGAACGTTGGTACCATAGTTTATTCAGATTCTACTTCTGCCTCACAGTCTATCGCTCAAGAGATAGCAAGTTTAATAAAGGTAAAACAGTCTCAAAAACAACCATGTATTTTAGGTTTAGCTACAGGTTCATCACCAAAAGGCTTGTATGCAGAATTAGTGCGTTTGCACAAAGAAGAAGGTTTAAGTTTTAAGAATGTTGTTTCTTTTAATTTAGATGAATACTATCCAATGGAGCCAGATTCTGTAAATAGTTACGTTCGTTTTATGCAAGAACAATTGTTTAATCATGTAGATATTTTACCAGAAAACTGTTTTGTACCAGACGGTACCTTACCAAAAGATAAGATTAGAGAATATTGTAGCGATTACGAAGCAAAAATAGAAGCTTTAGGAGGCATCGATTTACAGATTTTAGGAATTGGAGGAAACGGACATATTGGTTTTAATGAATCTGGATCATTACAAAATTCAAAAACAAGATTAGTAGCTTTAGATCACATAACAAGAGTTGCAGCAAGTGGAGATTTTTCTGGTTTAGAAAATACGCCAAGAACAGCAATAACATTAGGAGTAAAGAAAATAATGGAAGCCAAGAGAGTCATTTTAATGGCTTGGGGAGAAAGCAAATCTAATATTATAA
>NZ_JAHDAU010000139.1 GCF_021991835.1 Polaribacter sargassicola | reverse complement strand
GACCTCGCCGACGTCTACCAGTATCACGGCATCGACGAGGACACCATGGTGCGGGCCGTGCTCGATCTCGCCGAGTAGCCGGATGCCCGCCGAGTAGGCGGATGCCCGCGCGACCGCGGCCGTCCTCAGACCGCGGCGACCGCGGTCGCGCCTTCGACGAACGCGGCCACGGCGTCGAGGTCCTTCTCGAAGCGCCCGTCCCCGAGCGGGCGGTTCGTGAGCGTGAGCGAGTCCACGCCCCACGGACGCACGGCCGCGATCGACTCGGCGACGTTCGCCGCGGAGAGACCGCCTGCGAGGATCACCGGGATTCCCA
>NZ_JAHDAU010000138.1 GCF_021991835.1 Polaribacter sargassicola | reverse complement strand
AAAGGTGTAACTACAGATTTTGACGGAAACTATTCAATTGAAGCATCGGCAAGTGATGTTTTAGAATTTTCTTATGTTGGATTTATTTCTCAAAGTGTTTCCGTTGGGAATAATTCTACTATTAATATAGTCTTACAAGAGGATGTTGCACAACTTGATGAGGTTGTCGTTATTGGTTATGGAACGTCTAATAAGAAAACTTTAGTTTCGGCAGTATCATCTGTTAAATCAGATGTTCTGGAAAATCAACCCGTGGCTAGGGTAGATCAAGCCTTACAAGGTAGAGCTGCAGGTGTTGAGGTTACTTCAAATAGCG
>NZ_JAHDAU010000137.1 GCF_021991835.1 Polaribacter sargassicola | reverse complement strand
CACCTCCGACTCGCGGGCGAATCGCGAGTCCACGCCCCGCGCGCCCACGTGGTCCCACCAGATCACGGCCTTGCGCTCGAAGCTCTCGTGGTTGTCGCGCTCGGGGGTGCCGATGTCGTGGCCGGCACAGAAGTGCTTGCCGTTGCCGCCCAGGACGATCGCCTTGACGGCGTCGTCGTCGACGGCGCGGATGAAGGCGGCGTCGAGCGCGTAGGTGACCTTGGAGTTCTGCGCGTTGCCGTACTGGGGGCGGTTCAAGCGGATGATCGCGGTGGAGCCGCGCACCTCGTATGTGACCACCGCGTCGGCCGATTCG
>NZ_JAHDAU010000136.1 GCF_021991835.1 Polaribacter sargassicola | reverse complement strand
CGTCGCCGAGCCGCAGGCGGGCATGGTGAGCCCAGTTCGGGTCATCGAGCATCTCGCGGCCCAGCAGCACCAGGTCGGCATCACCGCGGTCGACCAGCCGTTCGGCCTGCTCGGCGTCGACGATCAGTCCGACCGTGGCGGTCGGCACCCCGGCCTGGTCACGCACTCGCCGGGAGAAGTCGGCGTGGAAGGCGAAGCTGCGGCGCACGCGGGTGTCCGACGTGCGGTCGGTCGTGATGCCGCCGGATGACGTGTCCACGATGTCGACACCGGCTGCGGAGAGGCGTCGGGCGGTGTCGATCGTGTCGTCGATCCCC
>NZ_JAHDAU010000135.1 GCF_021991835.1 Polaribacter sargassicola | reverse complement strand
CCGCGGACCCCGCGGTGAGCCAGACGCGCTCGCCATCCTTCTCACGGAGCGTGAACGTGCCGCAGCGCTCGGCATCCTCCGCGCTGTCGGCGGACAGCCGGATGCTGAGGGTGTGCGCACCGGCGGGCGCGGGGAACTCGTTGGGGACCGCGCGGACCAGCTCCAGCCGATTGCCGCCCATGTCGACCGGGCCGTCGGAGTCGCGCGGGGCCGGGGGAGCCGACTCCTGGGCGGGCAGCACGTCGAGCCAGACGCTCACCCCGACCAGTGCGGCCGCCGCCGCGATCAGGGCGACCAGAGCGGTGCGCTGCCTGCGC
>NZ_JAHDAU010000134.1 GCF_021991835.1 Polaribacter sargassicola | reverse complement strand
GGCCGCGAGAAGAAGTTCATCGGGAAGAACGCGACGCCGCTGCTGGACTCGGTGGCCGCGGTCTCGGTCGGGATCATCGACGGCGAGCCCATGCTCGATCTGGCATACGTCGAGGACGTGCGCGCGGAGACCGACATGAACGTGGTCGTCACCGGCCGCGGCCTGTTCGTCGAGGTGCAGGGCACCGCCGAGGGCGCGCCCTTCGACAAGCGCGAGCTGGACGCCCTGCTGGAGCTCGGCGTGAACGGCTGCGCGTCGCTCAGGGAGCACCAGCTGGCTTCGCTGGACCCTTCGACAGGCTCAGGGACCCACTCGTGA
>NZ_JAHDAU010000133.1 GCF_021991835.1 Polaribacter sargassicola | reverse complement strand
CCCTGGCGACTACCTCTCGTATCCGGGCGACGCTCCGCACATCTTCGAGGCGCGCACCGCCGGAACGACAGCGGTCCTGATCACCGAACTCCGGTGATCAGGACCGCGCAGGTCTCGGGCCTTCGGCTCAGTACCAGTTCACTGCCTGGGAGTGCGACCACGCCGAGCAGGGCGAGCCGTAGGCCCGCTTGATGTAGTCCAGACCCCAGGCGATCTGCGTCGCGGCGCTGGTGCGCCAGTCCGCACCAGCGGTGGCCATCTTGCTCCCGGGCAGCGCCTGCGGGATGCCGGTCGCGCCACTGGGGTTGTAGGCCTTGTAG
>NZ_JAHDAU010000132.1 GCF_021991835.1 Polaribacter sargassicola | reverse complement strand
AAGGGTGTCCACGGATGCTGCGCGATCCCACGGAGCGGAGGCGATGAGCGTGCTGATCGAGGAGGGACGGGTCGACGAGATGACAGCCACGCGCTTCGAGGGGCCCACGCTGCAGCTGGTCCGGGGTGCCGTCGCCGAGAACCTGCGACGGATGCGCACGGGAGGACCGGTCATGGCTGTGGTCAAGGCCGACGGGTACGGCCACGGCGCGCTCGCCGTGGCGAATGCGGCCGTGGACGCGGGAGCCGAGTGGCTGGGCGTCACCGACGTGGCCGAGGGCGCCCTGCTGCGCCGGAGCGGGATCGGGACGCCGATCCTCG
>NZ_JAHDAU010000131.1 GCF_021991835.1 Polaribacter sargassicola | reverse complement strand
ACCTGGGCCGCGATCTTCCCGGGCGCGTGCGGTGGACGATCCACGGCGGCGTCGTGACGGTCGACGACGGACACCTCGTGCAGGAGCTGGTATGACCCGTGAAGGGGCAGTGCTGATCACGATCGCCGTCGCGCTCGTGATCCTCGCCGCGATGTTCTTCGCCTGGCGACGACGCATCAGCCGGGACTCCGCGCTGACCGCGCCCCTCGGAGTCCCGGAGCACGCTGACGTGATCGATCGCCACGAAGTCCTGTACGTCGCGACGACCGTCCACGACCAGCCCCTGGAGCGCATCGCGATGAAGGCGCTGACGTACCGCG
>NZ_JAHDAU010000130.1 GCF_021991835.1 Polaribacter sargassicola | reverse complement strand
ACGGCGACGAGGGCGGTCGGCCGATTCTGCCTGTCGCCGAGGATCCGCACGCCGGCCTCGTATCCGCCTGGCATGGTCGGCTCGCCGTCGGCATGCCGGATGAATTCGGAGAGTCCGGCGGAGGTCATGGCCTCGCGGTATCCCGACCGGCGCTGCTCGTCGCCGAAGGCGTGGGTCGCGGCATCCGCCCTGCCGCCGAGGAAGGCGATGTCGCGGTGGCCGAGGTCGATAAGGTGCTCGGTGGCGATCCGTGCGGCGGCGGCGTCGTCGATCGAGACGGCGCTGGTGTCCTCGCTGTAGGCGCCGACGCTGACCAGGGGCG
>NZ_JAHDAU010000012.1 GCF_021991835.1 Polaribacter sargassicola | reverse complement strand
CTACAGATATTCAAAAAAAATCGATTCCTGTTGTATTGCAACAAAAAGAAGATTTGGTTGCTTTAGCAAAAACAGGAACCGGAAAAACGGCTGCTTTCGGCTTGCCTTTATTGCAGTTGATAGATGTTACAAATACCCACATACAAGCTATTATATTAGCGCCAACTAGAGAGTTAGGGCATCAAATACATGCCAATTTGGTTTCTTTTGCAGCAGAAATACCTGATATTTCTATAGCGGCTGTTTGCGGAGGAATCCCAATTAAACCACAAATAGAACGCTTAAAAACACCTACACAAATTGTAGTAGCCACTCCTGGGCGTTTGGTAGATTTAATAGAAAGAGAAGCCATCAACGTTAAAAATGTAAACTATTTAGTTTTAGATGAGGCCGATGAAATGGTTACTGCCTTAAAAACAGATTTAGATAGTATTATAAAAGCGATACCTAAAAAATGTAGAACTTTATTGTTTACAGCAACCTTATCGGGTGCTATTAAGCAGTTGGTAAACAACTACATGTCTAAAGAAGTGGTTTGGGTAGATGCAGATATGGCTACCGTAGGTCATCAAGGTATCGATCATCAATATGTAGTGGTAGCACCCATAGAAAAGTTAGACGTTTTACTCCATTTTTTAAGCACAAAACCCAACCAAAGAGGAATCATTTTTTGTAAAACAAAAGCCGCTGTTAATAAATTGGCTAAGAATTTGGCCATCAATAAATTTTCTTCTGGGGCTTTACACGGTAGTTTGACTCAAGGGATTAGAGACCGAATAATGAATCAGTTTAGAGAAGGCCACATCGATATTTTAGTGGCAACAGATTTGGCAGCAAGAGGGATTGATGTTAAAGAAATTGCCTATGTAGTCAATTATCATTTACCAGATACTTACGATGCTTATGTACACAGAAGTGGTAGAACGGCAAGAGCAGGAGCCAAAGGACTTTCTTTAACTATTTTACAAGAAGAAGAGGTACAAGACATTGCCGATTTTGAACAAGAATTGGGCATTTCTTTTGAAAGATACCAAAAAGCAGATGCTAAAAGCATCGAAGAAAATAAAACGCTTTTATGGGCGAAAAAAATCTTTAAAACTAAACCGAATCGTGCCATTTCTGGCGATTTAAAAGGACAAGTAAGAACGGTGTTTCATCACTTAACCAAAGAAGAGTTGATTGATAAAATATTGACGCTTCATTTGGCAGAAAGCAAACCGAGTACATTAAAAATAGACGCACCTAAAAAGCGTAAAAAATAAAAGACATGGCAAACGAAATAAAAGACCAAGCAGCAATATTGCAAAAACTGAACATCAGTCAGTTAAATAGCATGCAAGAAGAAGCCATTGCAACCATTCTTAAAAACGATAACACTATTTTATTATCGCCAACAGGTACAGGAAAAACATTGGCTTTTTGTTTGCCTTTATTAAAAACATTAGATCCTACTATAAAAGAAGTACAAGCACTTGTTTTGGTTCCGTCTCGTGAGTTGGCCATTCAAATAGAACAAGTTATCCGTTCTATGGGTTCTGGTTATAAGGTAAATGCAGTTTATGGTGGTAGACCCATGTCTAAAGATAAAATAGAATTAAAACATGTGCCGGCTATTTTAATAGGAACTCCGGGTAGGGTTGCCGATCATTTTGCAAATGAAAGATTTTCTAAAGACTTTATAAAAACCTTAATTTTAGATGAGTTTGATAAATCTCTGGAAGTGGGTTTTGAGTATGAAATGAGAGGAATTATCAATCAATTACCAGCGGTAAACAAACGTATTTTAACTTCTGCGACACAAGGAGTCGAAATTCCGGATTTTGTAGGTTTAAAAAAACCAAATACGGTCAATTATCTAAAAGCAACTACGTCTAAATTAGCCATAAAAACAGTTATTTCTCCTGCTAAAAACAAGTTAAATACTTTATTACACTTGTTAAACCATTTGGGAGATCAACAAGGAATCATCTTTTGTAATTTAAAGGATACAATTAATACGGTCAGTACTTTTTTAGAAAGTAAAAATATAAGACATGGTTGTTTTAGTGGCGGAATGGAACAAAAAGACAGAGAGCGTTCTTTAATTAAGTTTAGAAACGGAACCAACCAGATTTTAATTGCAACAGATTTGGCTGCAAGAGGGATTGATGTGCCAGAAATGCAATACATTATTCATTATCAATTGCCTTTGGCTATAGAAGAATTTACACATAGAAACGGACGTACAGCAAGGGTTGCAGCAGAAGGAACTGCGTATGTTTTAAAGTGGAAAGAGGAAAGTTTGCCAGACTTTATTAAAAATGCCGATGTGGTTAATATTAGTAAACAAGCAGAAAGAAAAGCCCCTTATTGGGAAACCTTGTTTGTTTCTGGAGGTAGAAAAGATAAAATATCTAAAGGAGATCTTGCTGGTTTGTTTATCAAACAAGGTAATTTGTCTAGAGAAGAATTGGGTAATATAGAGTTAAAGCAAGATTGTGCTTTTGTAGCAGTACCTATGGCAAAAGCAACTACATTGGTAGCAGATTTAAATAATACGCGTTTAAAAAAGAAAAAAGTAAGAGTTACGGTGTTGTAAATTTATAATTGCACATTGCGTATTCATTAAAAAAATCATCAAGTAATTGATGGTTTTTTTGGTTTTAAATGGAATGTACTTTTCTTTAGATGCATTTTAATACAAATTTGGCTTCTAGTAAAGAAAGTGCAAACGGAAGTATTAAAGAATTATCTGATGAAAATAGCGGTGATTTTTATAGAGAAAATAGTTGTTGAGAAAAGGAATTGCGCAATGTGAATATTGTGTGCATAAGTTAAAGGTGTTTTTTAATTTAAATTTACTATCTTTACAGCGTGATAGCGCTGTTTTTATGGTTTTTTATACACAATTATGTAAATATTTTTTTAAAACCCTTAAAACTGGTGGAATGATATTTTTAAAATTGGATTTAAGACCTAAAAATAGCCAAATAAAAAAGCCTTAAAAATGGCATTTTAAGACTTTTTATAAAACGGTAACACTTTTAAAGGTGCTGTGTTTTGTTATTCGCATATCAAAATTACAATTCTTTTAAAAGTTTACCAAAAATTATTTATTAATTTTTAAAGCAGGCTGCCATCCTGCATTTGGTAAACGGTATGACTTAGCACATTACAAACTTCTTATTCAGTACAGCTAGTATGGTAATTTATCTTGCAAATTCCGGCAGGGTAAGGCAAATAATTGTGGAGGTTTTCTTAGAAACGGAGAGGTGTCGTTGCAATACCCTCTTAAAATAAGTTATTGCTATTTTATAATTTAAAAGAATATTAATATGTCCATAAAATTTAAGACAATAGAGAGGTTAAACCCTCAAGATGTTACTGCACCAAAAAAATATTATGCAGCAGTAACCGCAAACGGAAGTGTAGATTTTGAAACTTTAGCAGAAATGATTTCTGAACAATCAGCTTTATCGGAAACCGATTGTTTGGCTGCGCTAAACATTTTAGAAACCAATATTGTAAGAGAGCTTAAAAACGGACGAATTGTTCGTTTGGGAAAATTGGGTAATTTTCAAATAAGTTTAAGTTCAGAAGGTTTTGATACACCAGAAGAAGTAGGAGCGTCTGCCATTACCAAAACACGTGTATTATTTAGACCAGCAAAGAAGTTACGATCTCTGCTAAAAACGGTTACATTTACTACGCAAACTTAGCGTAAAATTATAAAAAACCAAGTCGGTTTTTTATAGCCCAAGCCTCAATAATCGATGATTATTGGGGCTTTTTTATGCGTTTTTGGCCCATATGCGTCCGTACGCAACTTTTATCGCGTACTGATGCAGTTGAAGTTGCGTCTTGATGGAGTAAAAGTTGCGTCAGGACGCATCTGAGAAAAGGTCAATTTGCATAAAAATGCGTAAAATTTGGGCTGAAACCCCTTTTTTTCTAAAAAAAAACCTTGAAAATCACTCGAAAATTGGACTAAAATCACCCTTTTTTTGAGTGAAAATTGGAGTGAAAAAGGCTTTGGTTTTGACTGAAAAATCATGAAAAATAACTCGTTTTTTACAGTGAAATTTGGCTTTTTAAATTATAATTATTTGAATATTCTATTAGAATTTAGAACATGTTTTAATGTAAATTGTTTTTTTTTTTTAGTTTATTATGTATTTCTTAAGAAGGGGGGTAATAAGTTTATAGTTGATAACTATATAAACTTTTAATAAAAAACTTGTGTATTGCTTGGTGAATGGAATAAAAACAAATATTTTTATGGTAAAAAATTGTTTTAACACCTATTAATTTCATTAGGTGTATTATTTCTATTTGGTAATATTTATGAGTAAATTAACTGTCATTGATTTTTTTTGTGGAGCTGGAGGTTTTTCTGAAGGTTTTAAACAAGTAGGTTTTGAAATTATTAAAGGTTACGATAACTGGCAACCCGCTATTAATACCTACAACCATAATTTTGGAAATAATTCTAAAGTTACAGATATTTTAAAGTTTAAAGATTCCTTAGAAGAAATAGATAATTTACCAAATACAGATGTTATAATTGGTTCACCTCCTTGTGTATCATTTTCAAGTTCAAATAAGTCTGGTAAAGCTGATAAGTCTTTAGGTTTAGACTTAACAAAATGCTTTTTAAGAATAGTAGCTGTTAAGAAACATAAAAAAGGTTCTGTTTTAAAAGCTTGGTTTATGGAGAATGTAGCTAATTCAAAAAAATACATAAGCCAAAAATATTCTTTTAAAGATCTAGATCTTTCTGATTGGGCTCTTATAAATGATAAAGATCCTAATTCAGAGGCTTTAAATCTAAAAGACAATACAGAGATAATTAATTCTGCTGATTATGGTTCATATCAGGCAAGAAAAAGAGCTATTTCGGGTGAAATTATTTCAACTAAAAAATTTCATATTCCAAAACCAACACATTCAAATATTGAAGGTGATAATTTAGCATATTGGAATACATTAGGTGAATTAATAAAAAATACAATATCTCCGATATTAAAAGAATCTAATTTAGAGATACAAGATCCTGTTTATAAAGATATTAAATTAAGGCAAAGTGATCTTACTGATCATTTTTATGATAGTGGTTTATACCAAAGTGAATGGCGTCAATCTAAGGAGCATAAAACAAATCACTATTGTATGGGGAAAATGTCATTTCCAGAAAATCTTAATAAACCTAGTAGAACAATTACTGCAACAAAAAGTGGTACTTCACGTGAAGCATTAATTTATAAATCAGAATATAACAGAAAAGGTAATGGTGAATATAGAACACCCACTGTTCGTGAGGCTGCTAGTATTATGGGTTTTCCTTATACATATCAGTTTCTAGGGAGTATTAATTCTAAATGGAGATTAGTAGGTAATGCTGTTTGTCCATCGGTCAGTAGATCATTAGCTAATGAAGTTCTGTTTAGTTTGGGTATGAAATCGCCTAAAAAACTAAAATTAAATAAAAAAGTAGATATTGATGAAGTTGAAAATCTAAATGATTTTAAAGAGAAACCATTTGATAAACAACCTAAAAGGACTAAGAATTCAAGATTTAGAAGACATCCGATTAAAGCAGGAAACTTAACGGTTACTTTATCAAATTATGATATTGAAAAGAAATCAAAAGCAAAAAATAATTGGTTTACATCAATTCAATATGGTACAGGTATAAATTTTAAAAATCAGGATGTTCGAGATGGTTTCTATCAAGTAATTGAACCTTTGTTGGTTAAAAATAAAAAAGGAAAACAGTTTGTAAAAATAATCAATAGTGGCTTTTCAGAAAAAATTGCTGATGCTTCTACTTTACAAAAAATGTATGAATTACAAGAATCTAAAGGGAACTTTAAAGAACCAACCGAATTAGTGAGTGAAATAAATATAATCATTAAAAAAATAAACTTAGATAATAACTTACTTAAACAAAAAGATAGAAAAATCTTTGAGTATAAAGATGAAGTTCCAGTGGAACAATTATTTGCCTTATATGCAATAAACAAAATCGCTTCAGTAGCTAACGAAAAAGAAAAAATGAATGCCAGTAACATTATTAAACAATTATCCGGAAAATAACTTAGAAAAAAGTATTACTAAAAAAGATAATTCTCCGCTTTATGGAGAAATATGGCTATACGAGCAATTTCTAAAATTTAATAAAAACAAATTTTTAGAAAATGAATCATGGTTTTTAAAACATGATTATAATTTGTCAACTCATCCAGCAAGTAAAAAAAAGGTTGAAGGTCAAATAGATTTCGTTGTATTATCAAAATATGGGATTTTAATTATTGAAGTAAAAGGAGGTGGCTTAAGAGTTGATGAAAGTGATAATTATTTTTCTTATGACAGAAAAGGAGAATTTAAAACACAAAATCCATTTAATCAAGCAAAAGAATATACTCATACATTAAAGCAATTGATAGATGAAGGTATATTTATATATAGAGCTGTTGTATTGCCTCATGAAGCAGGTTTCGTGTTAAAAGGTCCTCAACTAAGAGGTTATAATAATTTATTTTTTTCAAAAAAAGATTTTACAAACTTTAACGAAATAGAAGATGAAAAGGTTATCAATAAAATTTTCTTTGATTTTTTAATAGATTTAGCTAAAACATCGAGAAGCAAAATTATAAAGGAGTTGAATCCAAGTTGGCCAAATGATAAGATAAATAATAAGAGATTTGAGAAGTATCCTGAGCTATCTTCAAGAAAAATAAAATCTCTAAGATCACAACTTTTTCCATCTCAATCTTCATATGGGTATAATCCCGAAAGAATTAATTCAGAAATTATATTAAAAGAAAATTATGAAACTTTAAAAGGTTTAAGTAGAAATAGAAAGGTAATCATTCAAGGTGCTCCAGGAACAGGAAAAACTGTTTTAGCAAAAAAATTTTTAGCAGAACATATTTTAAAGCAACAAAAAGGGATTTATTATTGTGCAAATAAACTTATTAAGTCCAAAATAGAACATTTAATTTTAAGAGATTATGGGGTTAATGATGGTCTAATTGATTTCAAAGTTTATTCTGAAAACATCAAACTTGAAAATTTATCAAATGAAATTGATTTTATCATATTCGATGAAGCTCAGGAGTATTTTAATAAAGGATTATTTGAGTTAATTGAAAAATTAGAGAGAGAAAAGGAATTTCCGAAATTCTTAGTTTTATATGACCCTAAGCAAACTATAATTTATAATTTTAGCGATATATCTTTTTATACTGATTTTTATATAGATAATGGGTTTACTCATTACTTGTTTGATGAAACATATAGGTGTGGTCAAAATGAAAATATTATAAAAATTTCTAATGATATATTGAATAGTAAAGAAATAAAAGACATTCCTAATACTATAAAAATAGTAGATCAGCTTAAAGTAATTAAAGAAATAATTGACGAAACAAAATTTTTAAAATCAGAGCAAGTAATTTTAGTTCACAGCTCTTTAATAGATAGTTTTAAAGAAATAGCAAAAGATTATTTTAATAAAGATTTAGAAGAACTCATTGAGAAAAATATTAATATACCATCTTCTAAAATTAGGTTTACAACACCAATTAAATATAGAGGCTTAGAAAATAAAGCGGTGTATTTAATAACGAATAACTTGGACGAAAAATCAAAGGTTCAAAATTATGTTGCGGTAACTAGAGCAATGGAACATCTAAAGATTGTTTTATGGAAAGCATAGTATTTGAAAAAATCCATAATGTCATTATTGACTTTTTAGGTGAAGAAAAAAATGATAAGTTAGAAATTATAGGGTCTTGGTATTTTCGATTTTTATGTTCAGAAAACCATAAGTTTAATCTGTACTTACCTTATTACGATAAAGATTTTTCTTCATTAGCATTTAATTATATAAGGGCTTTTACTTTTGTATTTAACCTGTTAAAAGAAAAAAAGCTTACAGAATACTCAGGTACTTGTTTATTTGATATATTCAAACCAATGCAAAATAATCAAATGGCAGACTTAACTTTAAATTACAAGAAGGTTAAAAACGATGTTATTGTTTGGGGGAAGGCAGAAACACTTACAAAATTAGATGCTTTTTTACCTGTTTTTGATGAAGAGGAGTTAATCCGAGTTAATAACCCAAAAACAATTAGAAATACTTTCAAATTATTTAAAAGTATTCGCAATTATAGGCTCATTGATTACCCACAACTTATTGAAATTGAAGATAAAATATTGTCTTTTAGTAGGGGAGGAAATGTCAATGATGAAATCATTTCTGAAAAAAAAATATATATTGAAAATGTTTTAGATGATGATTCTGCTATGGATATTGAGGATGAGTTGTTGGAAAAAAAAATTAAAAATAGTCTTTTAATAAAATACCCTTATTCTAAAAACCCACATCCTTATTTAATTGATGTTGCTAAAAAGAAATTTAATTTAATATTTAATAATCGTTTTGTGTATAATGAAATTTCAGAAAATGATCTTTTTTTATTATTTAATGAAAATAATATTGCTAGTAATTTAAAGTACAACGTAATAGATACAAGACATAGCAAAAATTTATATGATTCATTTAAATCTTTTAAGTCAGACTGGACTTCATTAGAGTTAAATAAATTTACTACACCATTTCCTAAATATTGGTTGCTTTTTGTTAATAAATCTCTAACTAAGGATCAATGGCTAGAGCAATTTAAAAAAGATTTCCCTGCAGTTGCTGAAAGGCCAATAATAAATACAGTTGAAATAATAATAGAAGAGTTAGTAAAATTAAACTGGATTGAAAATAGTTTTACAAATGAACCAAAAATTCTTTTTCCTGAATTAAAGAGTAATAGAAAAAAAAGATTAGAATCTATATTTAATAATTTTAAAAACTATGTAAGTTCTATTAATCCTAAAATAGAATTTATTAACTCTATTGAAGAGAGTGACTATAAAGATGTTACCGTTTTGGATTCATTCAACATAATTGATTTAGTAAACAAAAATCAGAACGCTAAGAACAATATTAATATCGTTGTTCCTGATTTTTTATATTATGGATACCAACCTTGGATTAAGTTTCATTTATTTAATTATCAATCTGCACCATTATTATCTAAAATAAGGGAAGAATTAGATGATAATTATTCTGAGAATAAAGATAAGTTAGAACAGCTAAAAACTAAAATTATTGGAGAAATAAAAAATGATTTAAAAGTTTATAGAGATAATTATAAGGAAGATATTCTGGAGGAAATAGAAGATGAAACAATACCAGATGAAGAAGATTTAGAATATACTAATACAGAGGAGACTGAAAATCATGACAACGAAGTTGAGAAAGAGAATTATTGCATTTTAATAAATGAAAATGCAGCTAACAGATTCGAAGTTGTATCAACTCAAAAAGTTTTATTACAAAAAGATTCCTTGTTGTATATAAAGGCTGCAGCCTTAAAAATTGGTGATTTTATAATTACAGATTCAAATATATCAGATTTGTACAAATCTGATAAGCTTTATGATAAACTTGTTAGTATTCCTGAAAATGTATTGAATTATCAAAACCAGTTAAATAAGAGGTCAAACGTTTATCAAGCTTTAAAAAGAAAAGGTATTTCATATCAACATCAAAATTATTTTGATAATAATTATTTGTTAGCTCCAGGCAAAGAGCATAATTTTAGAATTCCAAGAAGAAAAAAAGATTGGGAAATAATTTGTGAATATTTAAATATTAATCATTCCGATCAGCAATTATCATTTATTGCCTATTACGGTAGAAGTAAGCAAAATGATTTAAAGCAATTATATAAATCTATTATTAATTTGTTAATAGAAAATAATTGGCTAGGTACTATTGAAAATCCCGTAATTATTAATTCAGTATCTACAATTCTTAATCAAGAAAGTGAAATTTTCAAGTCCACTAACGAAGATGAAATTACAAATATTGCAGAATCTATTATTTCAACAATAATAAGCCAGCTTACTTTCATAGAAATAAAAACCATTAAGACTCTTAAAAATGAATAAGTTTATAGAGAAAAGAGATAGCTTAGAAAGCTATGTTAAAGAACAAGTTATAGGTCCTGGTGCCTACAATAAAAAATATTTCTTTCTTAAAGATTGGAAGAAATCGATATATTCAGATAAAGATTTATCTGAAATACCTGCATTAGAAAATTTTGATGAAGTAATACCAGAAGTTCCTGCATACCAATATAGCTCTGCTATTTTATTTCCATTAACAACCCAATCTAATGAAGGTAAAAATATTAAACAAGAAGAAAATGAGGAAGAAGAACAAAATGAAGAAACAAGTGTAAATACATCTGCAGATGATGATGATATAATTGAGGATACTTCTTCCAACGTAGTATTAACTCAACAAAATTATCCAACAACTTTTGGTATTTCATTTGTTTTTGATAATAATAAGAATATTAATCAAGATTTAAAAGTTTCATTATCTTATCGCAAGTATCAGCGTATTTCTAAAAAAAATCTTTTACAGAATAAAATAGCAATACAGGTTAAAGAATACAAAACAGAGATTAAAGAAATCGTTGAAAAATACCTTAATTCGCTTTTTTCGATAGAAAATAAAAATTCAAATATATTTATTTTACCTCGTAAAATTTTTGATCAAACCGAAATTTATAACATAGATTATAATTTGATAAACCATTATGTTGATAAAGAATTTATTCCAATTTTAAATAATACATTTAATAATGAGCTGGTAGAACTAAATAATACAAATCAGGTAAGATATTTTGGTTTAGGGAATAATCAATTCTACTCTATTTCAGCTTCTAAATATAATCACACAAATGTTTATACAATATTTACCGATTCAATATCTGACTTTATTCAAAAAGAATTAGAAAAAGGAATATTTAATTATAGTAAATATAAGGCCTTAATAAAAGAATTAGAGATTTATAATCAGTTAATACAAATTACAACAGATTTAAAATCAATTTTAAAGAAAAAAGATACTGTACCTATTTGGAAGTCTAAGAAGTTTATTAAAGAAATAAGCTTACCTATTGTTAAAAGAGATTTAATTCAAAGAGAGAACCGTAAATCTGTAGATGAACAGGATACAGAAAGTCTACAATATTATGTTCAGTATTATATCCCAAATCCGGACGATAATAAAGTTTATGTAAAGCTTTTAATTGAAAACATTAATGAGTATAAATTAAAACTAAATGAGCCACCTCAATTAAATAAAAAAAACAAAGCAAATGAGTTGTCTTTTTTTGGTGTTGAGTTAACAATTCATGAAACTATTGAAAACTCATTGCTACAATACAATCCACCACAATTACTTGACTTTGATGAAGAAGATAGTTTTAATAAACTGATATATAGAAATTATATAGACTATGGTGAAGGCTATAACACATCGGTAAATTGGGGTAAAACTAAAGATAATCTAAATTTTATTTCTTCAGAGTTTTTACCAACACAAGAAACCCCTTCTGTAGATTTTAAGCCAAGTAAGGTTGTAGATGGGGAAATTAAAGATAGATTAGAGGACGATAATATTTTATCAATGCGCTATTTGTCAACTTTAAGTAATTCTATAAAGACAGATGTTATTGATGGACTTAATTCGTTTATTGATTCGTATGGTAATGAAAATAATATTAGTTGGATTAAAGACAAGCAAGAAGCATTAGATAACGAAAGCCTTGATGATAAGTCAAAAGGTTTATTAAACAAGCAATTAGAAGCCTGCAGAAACGATTATAAGCGTTTAAAAAGAAACATTTCATTATTAGAAAATAATGATGAAGCTTTAGCTGCATTTAGAACAATGAATACAGCTATGTTTATGCAATTGCATCATAGCATAAAATCAAAGGGTAAAATTCCATTTGTTCCAAATAATGAAGATGTTGAAGCGTTTTATTCTGAAGAAATAGTTACAGATAAAGAAGGTAATGTAACCGAATATAAATGGCGTTCTTTTCAATTGGCATTTATTTTACTTAATGTAGATGCTTTTGTAAAACCAAAGGAAGGAGATAATACTGTAAAAGATCTATTTGATTCAGGTTGGCCAGAACGTAACGAAATAGCAGATTTGGTTTGGTTCCCTACAGGTGGTGGTAAAACAGAGGCTTATTTAGGGATTATTGCTTTTGCAATTTCATTAAGAAGGTTTACAAAAGGTGAACTTGGCTATGGTACAACGGTATTAATGCGTTATACTTTAAGAATGTTAACCTTACAGCAGTTTCAAAGAGCAACCTTATTAATCTGTGCGTTAGAAGTAATAAGAAAAGATAATTTTACTTTGCCTAATAAATTATCATTAGGAGATGAAAGAATTACCATTGGACTTTTTGTAGGAGGAGACTCGCTACCTAATTATTGGAATCAAGGTGATAAATCTATGATAGGTGAATTACAGAAAATTTCTGATTCAATTACAAACAATCAACCAATTTCTACTAGTTTACCTTTTACAGATTGTCCTTGGTGTGGAGGTGATTTATTTAAAGATGCTGCTTTGAATAATGTTCTGCCAAATCATAGGAGAGAAATAGATGGTGGTGGAAAATATAAGCCAACTTCAATAGAATCACAGTTAAATATTTCTTGTAATACAGATGGATGTACTTTTCATAGTAGAAGGTCTTCGAATACCAAAAGTCTTCCACTTAGGCTGTTTGATGAGGATATATATAAATACCCACCAACTTTGTTATTTGGAACAGTAGATAAATTTGCAGCATTTGCAAATAATGTTTCTACAGTGGCTAGTGGAAGAAATAAAGATTCTCAAAGATTAATTGGTAAAGGTTATGATGGAAGAAACAGGCAACGAAATGTATTGCCGCCAGAACTAATTATCCAAGATGAGTTACACTTGTTATTAGGGCCTCTAGGGTCTTCCGTTGGCTTATTCGAAAAAAGTATCGATTATTTATGCACTTATCCAGATGAAGATGGAAACAAAATAAAACCTAAAATAGTTACATCTACTGCTACTACAAGAAATACGGATAAACAAATATTTGCCCTATTTAATAGAAGATCAGAAATTTTTCCTAAGCAAGGTATTACCTGTGATGATTCGTTTTTTGCATTTTATAAAAGAAAAAAAACAGCAATAGAGACTTATGAATCTAAAAGAAAATATGTTGGAGTTTTACCCATAGGGAAAACACAGGTATGGATGCAATTGCGTATTATTTCAATTACTCTAAGCCATAGATTAAAGTACTTTAAGGAGAAGTATACAATTGATCAAGTATTTGAAAATCCTACGATTTTGGATGAATTGAAAAAAGTGTTTGATTATTTTCATACTGTTTTAGCGTATTACAACAGTTTAAAAGATGTTGGTAAAGCACAATCTCAATTAGATCATTATTTACCTGGAGATATAAGTTTTATAATAAAAAACACAATTCCTTGGAGTTTTCTAGATAGTATAATTAGATCCGATGGTGAGATTAACTATTCGGAGCTTACAGGTCGATTATCTGGAGAGGAGGTTAAAACGAATTTAGCTGAGATTGAGAAAAAATGGAGTTTATTAGATAAAATAGATAATGGAAATAAGTTTAAGTTAAACAAAATAAGCAATCCAGAGTTTATTATAGCTACAAATATGATTTCTGTGGGTATAGATGTATCTCGTTTTAACACCATTGTCATTAACTCTATGCCTAGAAACATTGCCGAATATATCCAGGCTTCTAGTAGGGTTGCTAGAGACGAAGATGGTATTGTTTTCACAGTGCATCATCCGTTTAGGTCTAGAGATATTTCGCATTATCAAAAATTTAAAGAATTTCACGAAAAATTTTATAGTTACGTCGAACCTATATCTGTAACTCCATTTGCAAGTAAAGCATTGGATCGTTATTTGGCTATGTATGCTATTGTTATTATTAGGCACAATGAAATATTAGGCTTAATGAATAACGATTCTGCACGAGAAATTGATAACGATAAAATTGAAACTATTAAAGGTTTAATTAATGTAGAAATTCAAGAAGTGTATAATAATTCTTTGAAATTAGATGAACACTTAAAAACTAGAGAAGCAGGAGTAACTTCTACAATAGATGGTATTATCTCACAAGAAGAAGTGGATGACATTAATTTTAAATTAAATGAATTACTTAATAATTGGATAGGTTTAATTGATGGGCAAGAACCACCTGTAGAATTAAACTATAGAATTCATAACGAGAGGTTGCGATCACTATTTACAAGTGCAAGTGATGGCAACCGTTGGAAAGTATCCCATTCATTAAGAGAGATAGGAGCTTCTGCAGTAATTAAAACTGTTCAACAATAATAACCATGGCAAATAGATATAAAGAAAATAATACAGCAAACGAATCTGTTAGTAAATATAAATTGCTTTCTGGATATGGAGGACCAGGATCTTTAGTGCATACGCAATATGGTAGTATCATTGTTTCGTGTATAGAAGAGTGGGGGTTTTTAAAAAAAGTTTTAGAATTAAATCAAAAAGCAATTAATCAAGGGAAGAAGGATAAGGAAAAAATTAAGTATGTAATTGCCGAAGCTAGGGAAGGCGAGAATGGAAATATTGGTATTTCAAATGATCATAGATTGTTGGAAGCATTACAAATAAGAAAGGACCTAATAAGTTTAGAGTATTTGGTATTAATACCAGATATAGAGGTGGTCACTCATAATAATAAAATTGGTAATAATGGTGTCGAAATAGCTATTCCAAGTACCTATATGCCCAAAGTTTTTGCTGATAGGTCTAATAACTACAAAACTTATAGCAGCTGGTATAAAGAGTGGGTTAATAGAACCGCAAATAATGACAAGTATGGTGATAACTTTCATCCACCAAAATATGTTTTTAACAAAGAAAAAGGCTGGACAAGTGATTTAAAACAAGATAATATCATATTACTATGTGAACATGGACATATTAGTGATTTTCCTTGGTCTAAATTTTTAAGATGGAGAACAGATGACCCTGTAGCTATTTTACAAAAAGATTTAGTAGTAGACTTGTTAAATAATCAGAGTTGTTGTAATACACCTCATATTAAAATAACTTCAAATTCAGGAAGTGCATCTGGTTATGATGGTAAATGGTTAAAATGTTCAAGTTGTAGTCAAGGGGTTTCGCTTAAAGGTTTAATGAATGTTAAAATTAAATGTGCAGGGCATAAGCCTTGGGAAGCTGATACAGGAGATATTCAATATTATTCAGGAGATAGAAATGCAAGAAATCAAAATCCACCTTCAGAAGTTTGTCTTTGTACAGAGAAAAAAAATGGACAAACAAAGCCAAAACCCATGAAAGTGGCTTTAACAACAGGTAATAATATTTATTATTCAAGAACTCTTTCCAGTATATATTTACATAGTGAATTGTTTGAGAGTGATATTACTTTGGAAATACTGAGATTAGAAGAAGAGAAAACTCAAGCAATGCGAGATGATAATTTAGAGTTTGCAATTGTGTTAAAAAATAAAATTAGTGATTTAAAACATGACCTGCCTATTGAAGTAGAAGAAGATATTCCAGATTCAGAAGTAGAAACTATTTTCAGATTTAGGGAATTTCAAGCTTTTCACAAAGATGAGGCATTATTAAAAAAAAATCCTAAAGATTTAAGTGTAAAAGATGTTACTGAAAATTTAGATAAAAAAACAATAAGGAGTTACTTCAAAAGAGTTTTACGAGTAGATAATATGAAAATAACATCTGCTCAACTGGATTTTTCGAGAGTTGTCCCAATAGATGCAGATGCTGAAAATGCCCATCCTAAAAATATATTTAAAAGTAAAAATGAAGACGTATTAGTTTACCCCGTAGTTGAGAATTTTGGAGAAGGAATTTTCTTTTCATTTAATGATGAGTTAATCAGTGATTTTATCACAGATAATACAATCATAGAGAAACTACAGAGGGAATTAAAAAAGAAGCAAGAAACAGCAAATCGATTTAACAAAGGAGCAGTTGATTTTGCTAATGTAATGAATTGGCAAATGTATTTAGTTCACACATTTTCTCATTTAATAATGAGAGAATTAGAATTTAGGTGTGGATATCCAACTGCCTCTTTATCGGAAAGAATATATGTTTCTAATGAAGAAGAGTATAAAATGTATGGTTGTTTAATTTATACAGCTGAGGGAGCAGAAGGGAGCATGGGTGGATTAATAGCTCAAACAAGGCCACAAAACCTAAATAACTTAATTAAAAGTGCTATCAAAAGAGCTACCATTTGTAATAGTGATCCTCTTTGTTGGGAATCTGAAGGACAAGGCTTATTTGACTTGAATTTAGCATCTTGCTTCTCTTGTAGTTTGGTGAGCGAAACATCTTGTGAACACAGAAATTTATATTTGGATCGTAAAATATTAGTAGATTCAGATAATGGTTTTTTTAAAGAAATTATTAATTAAATTTATTATTAATGAGCTTTTATTCGGCTAATAAAAATTTCATTCATATTAAACTTCATTCAGAAATGAATGGACTTTCTGATATAGAAAAGTTAGATAAATATGAAAATATAAAAGTTGAAATGAGAAAAAGATTAAGAGAAGCTTATGTAACATGTAACAATTTATATGAATTTTATGAGGAGACTTTTGAACACCTTCTTTATTTTGAACAGGAACTCTTAATTATAAACTTATTTTTTGAACAGGATTGCAATAGGATTTTTAACTATATAAAATTTGGAAAATTATCTGAATTAAAATTTAATAAAAGTTTTTTATTTTCTTACAAATTTATTAATTACATGAATAATTGTTTTTCAGAAGATGAAGTCACTGATTTTTTAAAATTTGAATTAACAGAATTACTTTCATTAAAAGCTGATGATTGGGATTCTTTAATTACTAATAGAAACTCTATAATTAAGAAATATGCAACTTGGTTAATTGTATCTAATAAAACAAGCATTAACAAACAGGTAAATATTTATAGTTATTTGTTATTGTGTAAAATATGGAATCATTATGTGAATTATATTGAACACTTTGATGAGAAATCAATCGTTTTTTACAATACTTTAAATAAAACCTTTACTGCATTGGTAAATAAAGGGGAATATGTAAATTTAAATCAAATAGTAATTGATTTAAGAATTTGGATGAAAAGTTTACTTTTTAAAGATTTAAATTATTATCCAATTTTAGACAATAAAATAAAATCAACTACTGGATATAATTTACAACGAAATAAATTAAAAGACAACATAAGGCTATCAAAGTTTCTTAGCAAGTCTTACGAGAAAGAATCTTATAGTAATATTTTTAAAATGATGGTTGGTAAAGACCATGTTTATTGTGATATGTTTAAAAAAGAAATTAATAATAAATTGAATCAATTGATACTTCCAGATAAACATGATTTAGATACTATTATTAAATTAAGTTTTGAGAAAAAACAAGAGCAAATAAAAAATGAATTTTTAAGAAGGTTATATATATATTAAAAAGAATAAAATTATGAATGAAGAAGAATATTTAGAAAAGTTAGTTAAAGATTTTGGTAAAATAAATGGTTATTCAAGTGAAGAGAAAAATGAATTCTCTACTGTGCTCAAAAAATTAATGGCTGTAGAGGATAAAGAGGGCTCTTTTGATGAAATTATTGAAATTATAATTAAGGGATAATGATAAAATTTATAGATTATAAATTAATAAAACAGCCAAACACAATATCTGAAGAAACCTTTACTCCAAATAATAATCTTGTTGAATTTATTAATAGTAGAGAGGGAGGGAATTCTCGTATATTAGTAATAAAAGCATCTAATAGTTCTGGTAAAAGTTTTCTTTTAAATAGTATAGCTTATGCGTTTAAAGCACTAGAATTACCTGATGATGAACTTTCACCGTCATTAAGAAGGTCATTAAATTATTTAATAGACAAAGAACATCAAAAAATTAATTTTGAAATTGATATAGATGACCCTGATGGTTTTAAAATCAATGGCAAGTTTAATTATTTAGATGAAAATGAAATAAGAATAAAAGATAAAAAAGGGGGGGCTGAGAAAATAAATTCTGATGAGTTTTCAAGTAGATATAAATTATTATATGACATACCAGAAAAACCATTGGATAGAATATATAAATTACTAAAATCAATTAAAGAATTTAATGGAGAAATTTTAGGAAATCTTAACCCTTTAGATATAAAAATTAGAGATATCCTAAAGTCAATTAAAGAAGAAAGAGATGAGGTAGTCATTAAAAAAATTCAAGATAGAATTAATAGAGATCTTGAATTAAAAAAAACTCATGAGGATAAATTAGATAAGTTAAAAGAAAATCTTAAAGACTTAGAAAATTATGATAATTTAATTAGACTTAAAAAAAGTACAGATTCTAAAGCTCGTAAAGTAATTGAATTTTCAAATATCGAAAAAGAATTAAAATTATTAAAACCAAGCTCTAGGTCAAAAAAAAATACAGATAATAAAAATAAGATTTCAGCTCTTAAAAAAGAAATCAGAAATCTTCATATTTCAAGCTTATTAGTTTATTGTAAGGAGGAAATAATTGAAAATGTATATTATGAAAAATTCACTAATAGTTTCTCTAAAACAGATGTCAATTTGTTTAATTATTTATTTGATAATCCAGAGTCGATAGTAGATGATTTATTAGTGAATGATGTTGAAAAAATATCCAAATTTATAAAGGGTTTAGAGAGTTTTAAGAATATTTCTTTAGATAAAGTTTTTAAAGAACTTAAATCAGAATATAATGAGTTTGATTATAAGTTTATTAAAGAATTAAAAAATGCATTTACTAAATATCAAGACAACTGTAGACAAAGTCAACTTATAATCGGATTATTCGATAAGAATCCGTATTTAATCATGGAAAAACTTGATATTTATGAAAATAAATTAAGTATAGTTGATGATTTAAATAAGTTACAGAAAGAATTAAATAACGCTATAAGTAGTCTTGTTGGTAAGATAAATAAAGGTCTTAGTTTTTCAAAAAAGTTATCGAGAGAAATTACTAAAAATAAGAGTGGAAATAATGGTTATGATAAAAAAATAGAAAGAGCTAACAATATTAAGGAATCTATTAATCGAGATAAATTAGAAATAGATAAATTAAGAAATAATCTAGAAATTAATGGTGTTAAATTATCTGTGCTGAATGATGCAAATAGTATTGATGAATTGTGTGATAATTTATATATGAAAAACAATTATTGTAAGGGAAAAGAAAAAGAGCAAATTGATGAATACAAAAATGAAATAAAAAAAAGTGAGTTATTCTTAGTCACTTTGGATAAAGCGTTGTTAGATGATAATGTAAAATTAAAAGTAGAAAACTCTAAGAAATCATCTAAGTATGCTTTAAACCATAGAGAAATTCAAATATTTAGTAATAAGTTAAGTTTTTTTACAAGGTATATGGTTCAAAGAAATGCTCTTATAAGTGATAATGGCGAATTAAAATCAGATGATTCATTAGAATACAAATCTTATATGAAAATTATAGGAGAATATGTAGCATCACTCATGGGGAATAAAATTATTTATCAAGACAGTAATGTAGATATAGCTTATATAGATTATTCAAGTAAAACACCATATTTTGTAACTCAAAATGATAGAAGAATAGCTTTTTCAGATTTTAGTGGTGGGCAAGGTTCCAGTAATTATTTAAAAGCAAAACTAAATATAAGTGAAGAACGAAAATTCATTGTATTAATTGATGAAATTGCGAATATGGATAATAAATCACTTGAAATGGTAATAGATAGATTAAAAGAGTTAAATAACAATAATAAATTATTACTAGCAATTTTAGTAGAACCAGCAAAAGAATCGAATACATTTAAAATTAGATCATATTAAGTTATGAATAAAGAATTATTAAATTTAAAAAAAATACTAGAATCTAACTTTATAGAAATTGGAGATAAAGATAGTATGAGCACATTAAAGAATAACGATGACTCTCTTTTTTTATCAATTACTGAGTGTGGTTTAAAGTGGCAAAAAAAGAAAATTGAAAGTTTATTTGAATTAAGTTCAAAATATATAGATGATTTTGAAAGTGATGTTTTTAAAAAATGTATCGATTTAGAATTTATTTCAGAATGTCTTAAGCCTTCAAAAAGAAATTTTTATTTTATAAATCTAAATGGTTTGTTTTATTTAGATTCAAAAAAAAATAAAAACCTTAAAAACCTATTAGTTAAAAAGTTACAGGATAGTTTTTATAAGGAAATCAAATGGGTTTTAAAAGATGAAGAAAAATTAATTGTTAGTTTGTTGATAATTTTCAATGCATTTAGTAAAGAAAATTCATTTGAATTTACTAAAAAAAATGAAATCAAAGTATGGGATTTTATGAAAGAAGATTTAAGTAAAGGACTTGTAGAAATTGGAATTTGTCAGTCTTTTCAAGATAAAATTGAAGCAAAAAGTACTAAATATGCTTCTGGTAAAAACTTTTTTGCAGGGCAACCTAGTATCTTATCTAGAACTGGGTTATTCATACCAAATAATGGTAATTATTATTTGGAAATGAAAACTAATGCAGATTATGAATTTTTAGTTTCGTTATTGTTTAATGATAAAGGTTATAGTGAGAAATTAGCCTATGTTGAGTTGATAGAGAGATTAGGGCGTGAACTATTTTTAAATTCTATATTAGTAGATATCTTTGATTTTAATGATAAATTAAGAAATATAATTTTGTATTAATTTTTTTATAATTATTTCTAATTTTTCAAATTTTAGAAAGTTTTTACTTATATTTTCTTACAAAACACACCCACACCAAATACGTGTAGGGTGTTTTTTATGCTTAAAAACCATTTTGTTTAAATATTATATTTAAAAGTTAAACAAAATTCGTAAATTTGCATATGAAATTGAAAGACAACAAAATAATTAAAACTTTAATTTTTCTATTTTTTAACTTTTTGGCCTTAGGGGGCGGAGTTATTTTAATGGAAAACGGACCACAAGAAGATTGGTATATTTCTTTAAACAAAGCACCTTGGACTCCACCAGGTTGGGTGTTTGGTGCGGCTTGGACTAGCATTATGTTATTGTTTTCTTTTTACATGACTAAATTGAGTTTCCAGTTTTACTTTCTAGATAAAAAACTGATTAGTTTGTATGCATTACAATGGCTTTTAAATGTGGGTTGGAACTTAGTTTTCTTTAACTTACATAAAACCAAAATAGGTTTGGTTGTTATTGTATTGTTGTGGTTATTAATAGGTTATTTTACCTGTAAATACATTTATAAAATTAAATGGTTTACCTTGTTAATTCTACCGTACTTAATATGGATGACCATTGCAACAAGCTTAAATGCTTACATTGTTTTAAATAATTAAAAAATAGAATTATGCCTAAAAAAAAGAGTATTTCTGCTGATAAAATTATAGAATTATACATGGATGAGGTTTTAATGGGTGAAACGACCTCTAAAACTGTGTATGCTTTTAGTAAAAAAAATAATTTTGATGAAAGTTTATTTTACCAACATTTTAACGATTTTGAAGCTTTAGAAAAGCACATTTTTGCAGTGTTCTGTACCAAAACCATAGCGCTGTTATTGCAAAATGAAGAGTACAAAACCTATGATGTTAAAAGTAAATTGTTAAGTTTTTATTATACCTTTTTTGAGTTGCTAACGGCCAACAGATCTTATGTACACTTAAAGTTAAAAGAGAACAAAAATAAATTAGAATCTTTAAAATTATTATCAAAATTAAGAACCGTATTTAAAGAGTTCATCAATAAAGAGATAGAAACGGATAGCATCGATTTTAAGAATAAAACCATTAACAAAATTCAAGAAAAGGGAATGCAAGAAGCTGCATGGGGACATTTATTGTTTACCCTACAGTTTTGGTTAGAAGACAGTTCTGATAATTTTGAGAAAACAGATATTTTTATTGAAAAGTCTGTAAAAGCAAGTTTCGATTTAAGAGATATTACACCGGTACAGAGTGTTATTGATTTTGCTAAATTTTTGTGGAAAGAAAAAAAATCAACCTTATGAAAAATATAGATAGTATACCAACTTCTAAAATACAGCGTGCATCTAAATTGGTTTCTACAGGTTTAAAAGTAGGGGTGAATTATGTAAAGTATTACGGAGAAAAAATAGTAAAAACAGAAGAAGAAGCAAAAGAAAATTTAGACGAAGCAAATGCAACAGACATTTACGATGGTTTAAAAACCATGAAAGGTTCTGCTTTAAAAGTAGCACAAATGCTAAGTATGGAAAAAAACATATTGCCAGGAGCATATGTAGAAAAATTTTCTTTATCACAATTTTCTGTACCTCCTTTATCTCCACCTTTGGTGGTAAAAACATTTAAAAAATATTTTAAGCAAAGTCCTACAGAGGTTTTTGATACATTTTCTACTCAATCTATAAATGCCGCCAGTATTGGTCAAGTACACAAAGCGACGAAAGGAGCTAAAAAATTGGCTGTTAAAATTCAATATCCTGGTGTGGCAGAAAGCATTTCTACAGATTTGGCCATGGTAAAACCCATTGCCATGAAAATGTTTAACATTAAAGGAAAAGGATCTGATGAATATTTTAAGGAAGTAGAAAATAAACTTACAGAAGAAACCAACTATATTTTAGAGTTGGCACAAAGTAACGAGGTATCTAGTAAGTGCAGTGTAATACCAAATTTAAAATTCCCGAATTATTATCCAGAATTTTCTACCCAAAGAATTTTAACAATGGATTGGATGGAAGGCATTCATCTATCAGAATATGTAAGTAAAAAGAATTCACCAGAAGATTTAACAAAAATTGGTCAGGCACTTTGGGATTTTTACATGTACCAAATGCATGTTTTAAGAAAAGTACATGCAGACCCGCATCCTGGTAATTTTTTGGTTTCTGATGACCATCAATTAATAGCTATTGATTTTGGTTGTATGAAAGAAGTACCAGATAGTTTTTATGTGCCTTATTTTGAATTGGCTAAGAAAGAAAACATAGAAAATCCTGCTTTTTTTGAAGCTAAATTATATGAGTTAGAAATATTAAGATCAGATGATTCTGAGGAAGAAAAGGCCTTTTTTAAAGCGCTTTTTTATGAAATGTTGGCGCTATTTACACAACCATTTCACAAAGAAATCTTCGATTTTTCTGACGATGTGTTTTTTGGTAAAATTAGTGATTTAGGACAAAAATATGCCAAAAGTACCGAGTTAAAGAAAATGAATGGTAACCGAGGATCTAAACATTTTATATACATAAACAGAACCTTTTTTGGTTTGTATAATTTAATGCACGATTTAAAAGCGACTAATATTAAAATCAACAATTTTAAAAATCTTTAAATGCACTTTACCTTAAAAGACATAAATGCTCTAAATTACTTGTACAAAATTAATTTAATAAATAGTGTATCTGGATTTAAAGCAGCAAACTTAATTGCTACTCAATCTAAAAAAGGCACAACGAATGTAGCCGTTTTTAGCTCGGTAGTGCATTATGGTTCTAATCCGCCAATTTTAGGGTTTGTTTTAAGACCTAATACCGTTGTGCGCAATACTTATGATAATATAAAAGAAACAGGATTTTATACGATTAACCATATTTATAAAGATATTATAGAAGAGGCACACCATACATCAGCAAAATACCCTGCAGAAATATCTGAGTTTTATAAAACAACTTTACAAGAAGAATATTTAAACGATTTTAAAGCTCCTTTTGTAAAAGGTTGTGCCATTAAAATGGGATTAAAGTACTTAGAAGAATATCACATTAAAGCCAACGATACCATTTTAGTGCTGGGGGAAATTGTGGATTTATATATAGCGGATGATTTGGTGTCTAAAGATGGATTTGTAAATCTTGCCAAAGCAAAAACAGCAGTTATCAATGGTTTAGACGGTTATGCTGTACCAGAAGATATAAGCCGAAAAGGATATCAAAGACCCAAAAAAGAAGCATAGAAAAAGTATTTTTTAAAATAAAATATGAAAATATTAATTACAGGTACAACAGGTTATATTGCTAAGAGATTGGTTTTAAATTTACTAGAAAACAATCATCAGTTGGTTTGTTGTGTCCGTGATTTAGATAGAATTCCCGATGAGTTTGAACATCATAAAAATGTAACCTTTTTAAAAGTTGATTTTTTAAACACTGATAAAGTGGTGTTTCCAAAAGATATAGATGCAGCGTATTATTTAATTCACTCTATGTCTACAGATGCTAATAATTTTGAGGATTTAGAAAAGATCTGTGCGGTAAATTTTAAAAAGTTAATAGAACAAACAAAGGCAAAGCAAGTGGTGTATTTAAGTGGAATTGTAAATGACAATTCGCTTTCTAAGCATTTAAAATCTCGTTTTGCAGTAGAAAAAACATTGCGATCTAAACAGTATGGATTAACTACTTTTAGAGCAGGGATTGTAGTGGGTAGTGGTAGTGCTTCTTTTGAGATTGTTAGAGATATTGTAGAAAAACTACCTGTAATGATTACCCCAAGATGGCTAAATACCAAAACACAACCCATTGCTGTTAGAGATGTTTTATCGTATTTAGAAAAAGCATTGGATAAAGAAGAGTTATTCAATCAATCTTTTGATATTGGTGGGCCAGAGGTATTAACATACAAAGAAATGTTATTGCAATTTGCAGAAGTTAGAGGGTTTAAAAGATACATATACACCTTACCAGTATTAAGTCCTAAATTATCTTCTTATTGGTTGTATTTTGTAACCTCTACCTCGTTTAATTTAGCACAAGCTTTGGTAGATAGTATGAAGATTGAAGTTATTGCTAAGCCAAATAATATCAATAAAATTCTAAAAATAAAACCGATTACTTACAAAGAAGCTGTGGCACTTGCTTTTCAAAAAATAGAACAAAACGATGTAGTTTCTAGTTGGAAAGATGCCATGAGTAGCGGTGTTTTTAACGATCAATTAGCAAAGCATATTCAATTGCCAGAGTTTGGTTGTTTTACAGATGTAAGAGTAAAAACTATTAAAAACGAAGAGAAAACATTACACAAAATTTGGTCTATTGGAGGGCAAAATGGTTGGTATAGTTTTAATTGGCTATGGAAAATAAGAGGATATATAGACAAACTTTTTGGTGGAGTTGGGTTGAGAAGAGGAAGAACGCATAAAACCCATTTAGAAGCAGGAGATCCGTTGGATTTTTGGCGGGTTTTATTAGCGGATAAAAAAGAAAAAAGATTGTTATTATTTGCAGAAATGAAATTGCCAGGAGAGGCTTGGTTAGAGTTTAAAATAACCAACGGTAAACTACAGCAAAGAGCCGTTTTTAGACCCAAAGGTGTTATGGGTAGGCTGTATTGGTTTATGGTATTGCCATTTCATGCATTTGTTTTTAAGGGCATGATAAATTCACTAATTAATATAAAATAAGGATGAAAACAATTTTAATAGTTGGCGGTAGTAAAGGAATAGGAAAAGCATTGGTAAATACTTTAAAAGTAGACCACAATGTAATTGTAATGAGTCGTACAGAAATAGCCTCTAAAGCAAATACCAAGCAGTATCTTTTAGATGTTTTAAAAGACGAATTACCAGAAATAGATGTATTAAATGGCTTGGTGTATTGCCCAGGTAGTATCAATTTAAAACCATTTAAAAGGTTAACATCAGAAGATTTTATTGAGGATTTTAACATTAATGTACTAGGTGCAATAAGAGTTTTAAAGAAATACGAAAAGTCTTTAAGTACCCAAAACGGAAGTGTATTATTGTTTAGTACTGTAGCTACCCAAATGGGCATGCCTTTTCATGCCAGTGTTGCGGTAAGTAAGGCTGGTGTAGAAGGCTTGGTAAAATCATTGGCGGCAGAATATGCTACTAAAATCAGGTTTAATGCCATTGCGCCAACAGTAACTAATACCCCTTTAGCGGCTCGTTTATTAAGAAACGAAAAACAGCAAGAAGCCATGAAAGATCGCCATCCTTTAAAACAATATTTAGAACCAACAGAAGTAGCTTCTTTGGCGGCTTATTTATTATCCGACAAGGCAAAATCTATATCAGGGCAAATATTTCCGATAGATGCTGGAATGGTTACCTTAAAAATATAAATGAATCAATTATTTACCTATGAGTTTATTTAACACTAACATAAAAGCAAATACGCTAACGCCTAAAGAGTCCGTTTATAAAATTGCAATAAATGATATTAAAGGAAATTTAATTGATTTAAGTCAATACAAAGGCAAAAAAATATTGTTTGTAAATGTAGCATCAGAATGTGGTTTTACAGGACAATACAAAGGCTTACAAGAATTGTATGACCGTTATCAAGATCAATTGATGATTATTGGTGTGCCATGCAATCAGTTTGGCGGTCAAGAACCTGGGGATTCTTCTGAGATTCATTCTTTTTGTCAGGTTAATTATGGAGTTACTTTTTTAATTACAGAAAAAGTAGCTGTAAAAGGAGAGAATCAACATCCGCTATACAAATGGCTGACGAGAAAAGAGCTGAACGGAAAATCTAATTCTAACGTAAAATGGAATTTTCAAAAATATTTAATTGATGAAAACGGAAAATTGATGGATTATTTTTATTCTTTAACAAAACCAATGAGTACTAAAATAACCAAATTATTGTAATATGATCACATTTAAAAAACATTCGGGTATTTATACCTTAAAAACGTCACAGATTTTAAATATCTCTTTAGAACAAGCTTGGTCTTTTTTTAGTTCTCCCGTAAATTTAGAAAATATTACACCAAAACACATGGGGTTTTCTATTACTTCTGAAGTAGATAGCAAAGCATACGAAGGGCAAATAATAACTTATAAAGTGGGCATTTTACCAGGCATTAAACAAAATTGGGTAACAGAAATTACCAAGGTAAAAGAAAATCACTTTTTTATTGACGAGCAACGTTTTGGTCCTTATAAAATGTGGCATCACGAACATTGGTTTAAAGAAATGCCAGACGGAAAAACTTTAATGGACGATAAAATATCTTATAAATTACCGATGGGATTTTTAGGTGATATTGCCCAAACTTTGTTTATAAAAAAACAATTAAAAGATATTTTTACACATCGTTTTACTACTTTAAATCAATTATTTAATGAAAAATAAGATTGCTGTTTTTTGGTTTCGTAGAGATTTAAGAATCGATGATAATGTCGCTTTTTATAAAGCATTAACATCCGGTTTTTCGGTGCTACCTATTTTTATTTTTGATACAAAAATTATAGATTCTTTACCCAAAGATGATGCTAGAATTACGTTTATTTATCAAACGTTAAAAGACTTAGATTATCAATTTAAAAACAACGATGGTAGTTTGTACATTCAAAAAGGAACTACTTTAGAAGTGTGGAAAAAATTGGTAGACGAATTTGATATAGATACGGTCTTTTTTAATAAAGATTACGAGCCTTATGCAATTAAAAGGGATAAAGAAATTGCGCAATTTTTAGCGACTAAGAACATACAAACAAAGTCTTTTAAAGATCAAGTAATTTTTGAAGAAGAAGAAGTTTTAAAAAATGACCACACACCATATACGGTTTTTACTCCATATAAAAAGAAATGGTTAAAACATTTTGAGAGAGAAATACATACACAAGGTTATAAGAGCGAAGCGCATTTAGGTGCTTTATTAAAACTAAACACAGCTTTTATCAGTTTAGAAGAGATTGGTTTTGTAACTAGTAAAATAAAAGTAAAACCTTATAATTTAGAGTCTTTGTCTAAGTATGATGAAATAAGAAACTTTCCGGCTTTAGATAAAACTTCTAATTTATCGCCTTACTTAAGGTTTGGTTTGGTAAGTGTGCGCAAAATGGTAGTATTAGCATTAGAAACCAATGCTACTTTTTTAAGCGAACTAATTTGGCGTGAGTTTTTTATGCAAATTCTCTTCCATTTCCCAAAAGTGGTAACAGACAATTTTAAGCAAAAATACGATTACATTCCTTGGAGAAACAATAAAGAAGAATTTGCAAAATGGTGTAAAGGAGAAACCGGTTACCCAATTGTAGATGCAGGTATGCGAGAGTTAAATACTACGGGATATATGCACAACAGAGTACGTATGATTGTGGCTAGTTTTTTATGCAAACATTTGTTGATAGATTGGCGCTGGGGAGAAGCTTATTTTGCAGAAAAACTTTTAGATTATGATTTGTCTGCCAATAATGGCAATTGGCAATGGAGTGCCGGTACGGGTAGTGATGCTGCTCCTTATTTTAGAGTTTTTAATCCATCAGAACAAATAAAAAAGTTTGATAAAGATTTAAAATACATTAAAAAATGGGTACAAGATTTTGATGATCTTTCTTACCCACAACCTATGGTAGACCATAAAATGGCTAGAGAAAGAGCGATTAAAACATACAAAGATGCTTTAACAGTCTAATTTTATAACAATTTATTGGCAATTTCTTGCCAGTTAGAAACACGAGTGTATCCGGTTTCATTTACATTGTGTGGCGAGTTGTATAGCAAAGTGTCTCCTTTAAAGTTTTCTAAATTATACACACGATCATCAATTAATAAATCTCCATTTAAAATAAATTTATCTCCACATAAAATTCGATGTTGCCAAGTAATAAAAGGCATGTGCTCGTCTAACCAATCGCATTTTTCTTTTAAAGAAGACGGAAATTGTGTTGCTGCTGTAGCAATATAAACTTGATGCTTTTTATAAAGTGCTTCCATAACTTCTATAGCATCTTTCATTGGTGTTAAGCTTCTAAAAAAACCAGGAATACAAGCGTGTTTTAAAACATCTTCTTTATGGTTTGATGGTACATTATCCCAAATTTCACCAGAGGTAATATCATGCAAAGTCAAGTTTTTATTAAATTCTTTGTTGTATAATTCTATATGTTTACCATAAGTGTCTGCCAACACTTCATCCATGTCTACAAAAATTGTCATAAATAGTTTTTTACGAATTAATTACTTTAATTAATACAAGTCAATAGCAACAAGTACAGTTAATCTTTTTTTAAAGTTATAATAACCTAAATAGATACTTAAGTGAGGTTTATAAAAAATAAAAGAAGGTTTAGATGCTCTTAAATAAGCATAAAATTACATTAAAATTGTTTTAATAGAGATATTTAAAGCACATAATATGTAATTATAAGAGAGAATATTAAAAAAGGATGACTATTTAAAGACATCCTTTTTTAATTTGACAATAAAATATTTTTAATAAGCCATTTTTACAATCTTTTCAACTTTATCTGGTGATAAATCTTTATGTTCTCCTAAAGCTACCCAACCACGATCTGTAAAACGTTTAGCAATTTTTTCTGCAGTACCTTCATAATCATCTGTATAATCAGATAATTTTGTATCGATACCTAATTCTTGGAAGAATTTTTCTGTTTTTTCAATTGCATCAAAAGCTTTATCGTTTTTACTTCCTTTTTTAATTTTCCAAACACGTTCTGCATATTGTGCTAATTTTTGTTTTTTAGCATCAAAATTGTATTTGTAATGACTTGGTGTAATAATAGCCAAAGTACGTGCATGATCAATACCAAATAGAGCTGTTAGTTCGTGCCCCATAGCGTGTATAGCCCAATCTGTAGGCACTCCTTTTTGTATCAATCCGTTTAAAGCCATTGTACAACTCCACATAAAATTAGAAGCAGCTTTGTAGTTTGTAGGATCTTTTAACACTTTTGGAGCTACTTTAATTAAAGTTTGTAAGATGCTTTCTGCAAAACGATCTTGTAACATAGCACCAATAGGATACGTCATATATTGTTCTAAAACATGTGTAAAAGCATCTGCAATACCATTTGCTAATTGACGTTTAGGAATAGAAACAATAACTTGCGGATCTAAGATTGAAAATTGAGGAAATAAACCAGGACCACCCATGGCTAATTTTTCTTTTATTTCATCTCTTGTAATTACAGCACCCGAATTCATTTCAGAACCTGTTGCTGGTAATGTTAACACTGTACCAAAAGGCATTCCGGTTTCTGTTCTAATATTGTTTGCTAAAATATCCCAAGGTGTTTCGCCTTTATAAACAGCTGCTGCAGATAAAAATTTGGTTCCGTCTATTACAGAACCTCCACCTACGGCTAATAAATACGTAATTTCTTCTTGTTTAATTACCTTTAAAGCTTCTAATAATTTAGCGTATTCTGGGTTGGCAGGTATGCCACCAAACTCTACAACATCAACATCACTTAAAGCAGACTTTACCTGCTCGTAGATTCCGTTTTTTTTAATGCTTCCACCACCGTATAATAATAACACTTTTGCATTTGCAGGAATCTCTTCTTTTAATTTTTGTATGGTATCCTTACCAAAAATAATTTTGGTCGGATTTTTAAATTCAAAATTATTCATTGTATAATATTTTTAAATTTTAACAATCATTTTTCCTTTATTTTTCCCTTCAAATAAATCAATAAAGGCATTAGGTATATTATCGAAACCTTCTACAATAGTTTCTGTATACGTTAATTTACCAGCACCTAACCAAGTTGCTAATTGTTGTATTGCTGCTGGAAATTTTGCTGCAAAATCAGATACAATAAACCCTTGCATTAAAGCACTATTTTTAACTAAAGTTGTTTGTACACGTATACCTTTAGAAGCTTCTGTTTCGTTATAGGTAGAAATTGCCCCACAAATAATAATACGTGCAAATCTATTGATGTTGACTAAAACCGAATCAGAAATTGCCCCACCAACATTATCAAAATAAATATCAACTCCGTTAGGTGCTAATTTTTTAATATCGGCATTTATATCTGAACTCGTATTGTAATTAATACCAGCATCAAAACCAAATTTAGATTTCAGTAAATCTATTTTTTCATCTGTACCAGCAATACCAATAACATGTAAACCTAAAATTTTAGCAATTTGCCCAACTACAGAACCAACAGCTCCTGCAGCACCAGATATTACAATAGTTTCTCCTGCTTTGGGTTTTCCTATTTCTTGTAAACCTAAAAAAGCAGTTAAACCAGTCATTCCTAAAATTCCTAAATAAGCACTTAAAGGCGCTTTATTTTCATCAACAATAGTTAAACCTTCTCCTGTAGAAACTTGTTGTGTTTGCCAATTTAATAAACCAGAAACATAGTCTCCTTCTGCAAATTTTTCGTTGTTAGAAACAATTACTTTTGCAACAACACCAGATTGTACAGGTTTATTTAACTCAAAAGGCGGTACATAAGATTTGGCATCACTCATACGACCTCTTAAATATGGATCTACAGAAACATAAGCTGCTTCTAATAAGATTTCTCCTTTATTTATACTTAATATTTTGTCCTCTTTTACAACTTTAAAATTAGAAGTTGTAGGTTTTCCTTGAGGTCTATTATTCAATAATATCGTTTTCATAAATTTTTACTTAATTACAGTTACTAAATCAGTCATAGGTTTTCTAACCTTAACTAAATTTACCAACCAATCTTCATCTTCCTTTCTATAACCTATTGGTAATAAAACGGCACTGCGTAATCCTTTTTCTTTTAAGCCTAAAATTTCATCTACAGCAGCAGGATCAAAACCTTCTAAAGGCGTAGCATCAACACCTTCGTATGCAGCAGCAATAATAGCATGTGCAAAAGCAATGTATGCTTGTTTAGCAGCGTGATTAAAGTTTTCTTCTGCATCTTTCTGTGGGTAAGAACTTAATAACATTTGACGGTAGTTTTCCCATCCTTCGTTTTTAAATCCACGAATTTCATTGGTTAAATCAAACATATAATTAATACGTTCTGGTGTATAAGTATCCCAAGCGGCAAATACCAATAAGTGAGAACAGTCTGTAATTACAGATTGATTCCATGCAACAGGTTTAATTTTTTCTTTGATTTCTTGATTTTGAACAACCAAAATTTCAAAAGGTTGTAAACCACTAGAAGTAGGAGCCAAACGAGCAGCTTCTAAAATACGTTCTATTTTATCTTCTGCAACAACTTCACCATTCATAGCCTTTGCTGCGTATCTCCAATTTAATTTATCTAATAATTCCATATGATTTTTATTTATTTTGAAAGTTTATATATGTGATGAGAAGTAATAATTACTTCTGATTTTTCTATTTTATTTGTTAAGTTAACCATTGCTTGTGCAATGTTTTTGGCATCTATTATTTTATAATCTTTTAATTTACCGATAAACAAGGGCTGAATTAATTTAAAGAAAGCCAAACCTATTTTTTCTAACATTCTTTTTTCTTGACGATTGCCACCAATTAAAGAAGGTCTTAATATAAAAGTGTTTTTAATATTTTGTTGTTTTACAGCCTTTTCCATTTCGCCTTTTGTTTTGTTATAAAAAACATTGCTTTTAGCATTGGCTCCCATGGCAGAAATTACTACAAATGTGTTGATGTTGTTTTCTTTTGATAGTTTTGCAGCAGTAACCGGAATGCCATAGTCTATTTGTTTGTACAAGCTTTTATCTGGTGTTTTTTTGGTTGTAGTACCAATACAACAGTACACCTCATCTGCTATAAAATCATTTTTAAATGTTTCTAATGATAAAAGATCTCCTATAAATTGTGTTACTTTTTTAGGTAAACCTTCTATTTTAGAGCGAGAAAATAATTTGATACTTTTATAACGAGTGTCTTTTATTAATTTTTGAAGTAAAATATTGCCTGTAAGGCCAGTAGCTCCTAAAATAATTGCTGTTTTCTTCATACTATAATTATATTTTAATGCTGTTCCATGCCGCAATATAGGCTTCTTCTATGTGCGTTTCTGTTAATAAAAAATTACCATTTTTTTGCATCATCATTAAATAAGATAAAGGATTGATAGCATAAGCATATAAAATATAATCGGATATTGGTTTTATAATACCTTCATCTTTACCACGTTGCCAAAGATCGAGTAGGGGTTGAAGGTGTTTAATACCTTCTTGTCTACTAGGTTCATCTATCATAGGTGTATTATCGCATTGTGCTAAAAACATGGCATGTTCACATTCTATTAGTTTAAAATGAGCAATACGTTTCCATATAATTTCAAAACCTTCTTTAACAGGCATAGATTCTTTGTACGTATTAAAAGCATATTGGGTAAATTTTGTTTTAACTTCTATATAAGTTTTATTTACCAAGTCTTGCTTGTTTTCGAAATACAAATAAATGGTAGCAGGAGATACATTTGCCATTTTGGCAATTTTACTCATTGGAGTAGCATGAAAACCGTGGTTGTTAACCAGTTCTATAGTTGCTTTTACCAAAGCGTTTTTTTTATCGATACTCTTTTGCAGTTTTGCCATTTTTATTTATTTCTGATGCAAAGATACGATAAAAATGAATGTTCATTCTTTTTTTAATGTAAGTTTAACAATAACCTATGCTAATTTTAACATTACAGGTAAACTATGTTAATTTTATAGTTGACAAATAAAGAAATAAAAAGCTAAATAGCTGTTATAGAGTGGTAAATAGGGGTTAATGACTTTTAATAATAGGTTTACCTACTTTTAAAAGTTCTCTGCCAGCTAAATCATTAATTACAATAGCTGCCATCATATACCAAGCACTAAAAGCACAAAAGATTAAAACAATTGCAGCAATACTGGTTGCTTCTGGAAAACCAAAATGAGCAAAATCTAATAAGATAAAACCAAGTGCTAGAGATGCAAATGTAACAACCATTGCTTTATGAATAAATAAAGAACCAATTAAAAAAATAAGAGTTAATAACGTAAAACCAACTAAATAAAAACCAACATCGGTTGTAGAAGAGGGATATATTTCAAAAAAGTTTAAGAGCCAAATAATACCTAAACCAATCCAAAAAGCACCATAAGTAGAAAATGCTGCAAACCCAAAATTGTTACCTGTTTTTTGTTCCATAAAACCTGCAATTAATTGTGCCAAGCCTCCAAAAATAAAACCCATGGCTACAATAGGACCTAAGCCACACCAACCTAAATTATGAAATTGTAAAAGTAATGTCGTTAATCCGAAACCTGATAAACCTACTACAGCAGGATTTCCTAATTTTGTTGTGCTCATTTTATTATTTTTAAAGAATGTGTAAAGATGTTATATCTAATTAGTTTAGTTTATGATTTTTATCAGTTAAAAAAATCTCTTAAAAATAGTAAATATATCATTATATAGGTAGATTATTTTTTAAATTATTAATTTAATTGTAATAAATTAAAAATTTAATAAAATAAACAGGAAGCTGCTTTTTATGTAATCAACAAAAATATTAAACGAAGATGTTAGTTACCTTACCTAAAATTATAGGTTATTAAGCATTGATGTTGTTTACACAAACATTGCGTTTTAAAAGGATGTAATCTCCATCATTTTTAAAATCTCTTATAGATTTACCAACATACCTTTTAAACGTTTTAGAAAGGTGACTTACATCTGTAAAACCAAGTTCGTCTGCAATTTGGGTTAGTGTAAAATCTGAGTTTAGTAAACGTATTTCTACTAATTTAAGCTTTGCTTTTATAATATATTCGCGCAAAGACATATGTACCTGCTTTTTAAAAAACTCACTAAGATAAGTAGGAGAAATCATAAAAACATCTGCTAAATTCTCAATTTTTAACAATTCAGTTTTATCAATATTCTCATTAATATAGGTTAACATTTTTATGATTCTGTCATCGTTGTTTTTATCACTTTTAAAATAATTACTTTTTTTAATATTGCGTATTAATACTTCTAAAACACTCGTCATTAAACTTGTTATAAGGTTAATAGAAGAATCTCCGTAGTTTCTAGATTCTTGTAAAATAATATCAATTAAACTAAATAAATGATTTCTATCTAGTTCATTTTTAATAATATCTCCTGGCAGCTGGTTGTAGTTAGATAGAATGTAAGAAGCCTCTTTAAACCACTCATTTCTATCAATATTAGCTTTCGTTGCACTTTTAAAAAAAGAGTCAGTAAATTTTAAAAATACAAATTTTGTTGTCTTTTCTATGGTAAAAGAATGGCATTTTAAGGGCGGAAGTAAATAAACGGCTCCTTCTTTATAAACAGATTCGTTATAATTGATACATTGTGTACCTTGACCTTTTTTGATTAAAACTACTTCAAAAAAATTATTTTTAACAGGTCTTTGTTTCCATTCTGTTAATTCTATTTCTTGTATTTCAAAAGGTTTATAAGACTCAATTATGTTCATTTGTATGATATTTAAGACGAAATTAGCTAAAAAAAATTGTTTATTAATGATTGTATGATTAAAAACCTTTTTTTATACAATTATCTCCTTTTTTTATACAACAAAACAGCTATGTACTGTGTATATCTTTGTCTTAAAAATAGAACACAGATATAAAATATATAAAATGAATACACCAAACATTGCAAAAGAAGACATCTTAAATGCTTTTAATTACAGACATGCCACTAAAGAATTTGATGCATCAAAAACATTAACAGATGAGCAAATTAACTTTATACTTAAAACAGCCAACTTATCACCAAGTTCATTTGGTTTTGAACCTTGGCATTTTGTGGTAGTACAAGACAAAGAATTACGAGAGCTTTTAAAACCTGTTGCTTGGGGAGCGCCCTTAAAACTAGATACAGCGAGCCATTTTGTTTTGGGTTTAGCCATGAAAGCACCCATGGTAAAACACGATGCAGCTTACATAACACATATGATGAAAGAGGTAAAACAATTGCCAGCAGACGTAATGGAAATGTATGCTAAATTTTACAGAGAGTTTCAAGAACGAGATTTTAATTTAGATACCGATAAAAAATTGTTCGATTGGGCTTCTAAACAAACATACATTGCTTTGGGTAATATGATGACAGTTGCGGCTTTAACAGGCATAGATTCTTGCCCTATTGAAGGGTTTCATCAAGAAAAAGCAGAGGCTTTATTACAAGAGAAATTTGGAATTGATACCGATAAATACGGATTGGCTTTTATGGCAGCTTTTGGTTACCGAAAAGCAGACCCAGAGTTTCCTAAATCAAGACGTAATTTTGAAGACATTGTAACTTGGAAATAATATAATATTAGCCTAGAAATTAAAAATAAGTTCCAAGAAATAAAGTTTTGGAACTTTTTTTTTACTAAAACCTCCATTTTTACTACCAAAGCACAACAGCCGGTTGTAAGTAATTTTATTATAGATAAAAAATACCATAGCAGTAGCTATTCTTAAAAACATATAACCATGAAAACAATAGAACATGCAAATGCACTTGCAGAAGCTCGTGCTCTAGAAGTACCTTCAAGAGAATTATCCTTAAGACGCGATCCATCGGTTTCTCAATTTTGGAATAAAAACCGTAAATTGTTAGAAGCAGCTTGGGCAGAATGGGAAATAGAAAACAAAGACGATTTATTAGTTCCTAACGAAACTTTATTAGATCCAAAATTACGTAAAGCCATTAAAGACGCTTGGGAAAATCCAGAAAAAGAATCTGCTGTTGCCGATTTATGGGAAGAAATTATACCTGGTGTTTATGTGGCACAGTTTTTTGATGTAGATCGTTTAGCAGATTTTCGTAACTATTTAGAAGCTGTAGCAAATTCTCAAGTACCTAAACGTGCGCCTTATGGTATACAACTAAATCGCTATGGAATGATGTTGGATCCTCGTTCTGAAGGGCATTTGGCAGCACCTAATTTTCAGGCATTTTATAATGATATGATGGACCGTTTTATGCGTCCGATAGCGCGCTTGTTATTAGGGACTTACGGTTATGACAATCAGACTTTTGGATTTTCAATACAATACAATCCAGATAAGGACAAGGATTTACACGCACATACCGATGCTTCTGCTGCTACCTTAAATATCAACATTAATTTACCTGATGAAAAGTTTACAGGATCTGAAGTCGATTTTTATGATAAAGCTTCAGGAAAAACGGTACAAGTAATTTTTGAACCAGGAAAAGCCATCATCCATAGAGGTAATGTGCCACACGCAACACACCCAATTACAAGCGGACAACGTAGTAACTTGGTGGTTTGGTTGTATGGTGACCGTATGCAAATACCACGTGGTAGTACTAGCAGTTACGGAAACGTTGGTAGCAATGGTACAATCAAAGAAATTGCACTAGAAAGCGTAACCGCTCGCCAACGTTGGAGTTTACCCGACGGCCCTAAAGATACCGTTGCACCTTTTTAATACAATAAGCGTAGTTTATTATTTTAAACAAAAAATACAATAGTTGTATTGCTAGTTTTCATCAACATAAAAAAATACAATGAAACATATATTAATAACAGGAAGTACAGACGGTATAGGAAAACTAACCGCTTTAAAATTAGCCCAAGAAGGTAATATAATTTATATACACGGTAGAAGTGAAGCTAAAGTAAACAATACAATTAGCGAAATAAAAGACGCTTCAAAAAATGATAATGTAAAGGGAATTGTTGCTGATTTTTCTGATTTGAAAGCTGTAAAACAAATGGCTGAACAAATTAAAAAAGAAGTCTCTAGTTTAGATATTTTAATCAACAATGCAGGAGTTTTTAAAACTCCATTAACCAAAACAAAAGTGGGTTTAGATATAAGAATGGTAGTTAATTATTTAGCACCTTATCTTTTAACAGAAAACATTATGCCTGTTTTAAAGCAAAGTTCAGAACCAAGAATTGTTAATTTAAGTTCTGCAGCTCAATCTTCAGTTAAAGAAGGTATTTTAACAGGCAATGTTTCTATTGGCGCCAACGAGGTTTATGCACAAAGTAAATTAGCATTAACCATGTGGAGTTTTTACTTTGCAAGGCAACATCCAAATATTACAACTATTGCTGTAAATCCAGGTTCGTTATTAAATACAAAAATGGCCAAAGAAGCTTACGGACAGCATTGGTCTTCTGCAGAAAAAGGAGCAAATATCTTATATGATTTAGCAATTACAGAATCGTATAAGGGTAATTCAGGAGAATATTTTGATAATGATAAAGGAGATGTAAAAGGACGTTTTTCTGTAGCTCATAAAGACGCTTATGACCAAAAGAAAATTAAAGACTTATTAAATATAACCGAAATGGTTTTATCAAAATTATAGTTACAATTTATTTGATTAAATTCGTTTTATGAAAAAAATTCTAATTCTTTTTGCGCACCCTAAACTAGAAAAATCTAGAGCTAATTTGGCTTTAATCAATCATATAAAAGATAAAGAAAATGTGATGATTCATGATTTATATGATGAATATCCTGATTTTCATATTGATGTACCAAGAGAACAAAAATTATTAGAACAACATGATATAATTATTTGGCACCATCCGTTTTATTGGTATAGCTGTCCGCCATTAATGAAACAGTGGATTGATATGGTATTAGAATTCAATTGGGCTTATGGTCCAAAGGGAAAAGCGTTGCACAATAAAACGTGCTTAAATACCATTACAACTGGTGGGTCTAAAGAAGTATATTGTTCTGCAGGATATAATAGTTTTACAGTAGAGCAATTTTTAAGACCTTTTGAACAAACTGCTAATTTATGCGGAATGACCTATTATCCACCATTTGCAGTAATGGGAACACATAATCTATCTGATGAAAAATTGCACGATTATAAAATTAATTATGGAAAATTAATTGATTTATTACAAGATGATTTAGCATTGCACGATTTTGAAAAAAAATCTTTTATTAATGATATTCCACAACTTAAAAACTAGTAGTATATGACTGGAAGTTTGCTTTTTAATGCCATTGTTTTTTTAGCCGGTGCTATTATTTGTGTGTCTATAGCTAAACGATTAGGCTTAAGTTCTGTAATTGGATATTTATTAGCAGGTATATTAATAGGACCCTATGTATTAGGTTTTATTGGGGAAGAAGGAGAAGATATTTTACATTTTGCAGAATTTGGAGTGGTAATGATGTTGTTTCTTATTGGATTAGAAATTGAACCCAAAAACTTCTGGAACATGCGAAAAACCATACTTGGTATGGGAGGAATTCAAGTAGGAGGAACCATCTTATTATCCCATTTATTATTCACCTTTTTAGGATATGAATGGGAAGTAGCATTAGTAATTTCTATGGCGGTAGCATTATCTTCTACAGCAATTGCAATGCAAACGATAAAAGAAAAAGGTTTGATGGAAACTACTTTTGGAACTTCGGCATTTTCTATTTTATTATTTCAAGATATTATTGTGATTTTTATGATTGGTGCAATGCCCTTATTATCTAATTCCAAGGCAGAAACACAAACCGATAATCATAGTGAATCTGTGAGTCTTATAGAAAGTTTACCTCTCGGTTTACAAACTATAGCCATTATTTTATCTGTTGCAGTTATTATTGCATTAGGACGTTATGTTATAGTACCAATGCTTAGAAAAGTAGCTAAAACAGACGTTCGTGAGTTGCTAATTGCAGCAGCATTTTTAATTGTTTTCGGTATTTCATTTATTATGGAATTGGTAGGAATTAGTCCCGCATTAGGTGCTTTTTTAGGTGGTGTAGTATTGTCTAATAGTGAATTTAAACACGAATTAGAAAGTACATTAGAGCCTTTTAAAAACTTGTTATTAGGCTTGTTTTTTATGGCAGTTGGTGCGTCTATTAACTTTATAGTAATCGCTAAAAGTCCGCTTACTATTGGTGGTATTTTAATAGCAATAGTTATATTAAAAGCAATTGTTTTATTTATTACTGGTCGTGTTTTTAAGTTAAAACTAGATCAAAAATTATTATTGACTTTCAGTTTAGCACAAGTAGGAGAATTTGCTTTTGTATTGTTGTCTTTTGCTTTTGGTTTAAATATTTTAGAACAAGAACAAATGGATATACTGTTGGTAATAACAGCATTAAGTATGGCGTTAACACCAATTATAAGTATTGTAAATGAGCGTTTTATTCTGCCTAAAGTAGGAACAAAAGAATCGATACAACGTCCTATGGATCACATTGCTAAATCTCAAAAAATAATTTTGGTTGGTTTTGGTAATTTTGGAAGTACAGTAGGTAGATTTTTAAGATCGCATGGTGTAGAAGCTACTATTTTAGATCAAGACTCAAATCGTGTAGATTTTCTTCGTAAAATGGGATTCGAAGTGTATTATGGTGATGCAACACGCTTAGATTTATTAGAATCTGCGGGTATTGCAGAGGCTAAAATTGTAATTATTGCAACAAATCGGTTAAGTGTAACAAAAGCAATTACTAAAATAGTTAATGATAAGTATCCGCATATAGAACTTATGATTCGTACTAAAAATAGAGAAGATGCTTACGAATTATTAAATCTTGGGCATGAGAATTTTTACAGAGAATCTCTAGACACATCTTTAGCTTTAGCCAGTGATGTTTTACATAAATTAGGATTTAGAAAATATACATTAAAAAGACAGGTTAAAAATTTTATTAAATATGATGAAACAAGTTTAAGACGCTTGGCAAAATCACCAAAATTCGATGAAAACTATATATTTAAAGCTAGAAAAGAACTGAAGGAACAAGAAGAATTATTGAATGCAGATTTTAAACGAGGTATTGTAGATTTTGATAACCATTGGGATAGTGAATATATTAGAAAATCACTTGAGAAGTCTAATACTAAGATGTGATGCAAAACATTAAAAATAGTATTCACCTTTAAAATCAGATAATATTTGTACGGTAATTCTGTTGATAGAAAATCTTGTTAGCAGAAAAGGATAGCTATAAATTATACTTCAGAAAAACTACTTCAAATTTTTTTTTAAAAATCATCATTTACTATTAAAGGTAATATTAGTAACCATTAAAAACAGGAGTGAATATTTTTTAAAATTAAGATAGTTAGAGTTTTAAATATTTCTAATTTATAAAGTATATTTACTAAAAATTTAAGAAAATACATATAGACTTGTAGTTCTACAAATTGTTAAATTAGTGAATAAAAGTATTGATAAACTTCATAAATTAAATAAAAACAAACCTATAAATTTAGTGTTGTCTGGTGGTGGAGTAAAATGTGCAGCACATTTGGCAATACTAGAAAAAATTGAAGAATTAGGGTTGACAATTAATGCAATTTCTGGAAGTAGTGGTGGTGCATTAGTAGCTTCTTTATACGCTTCTGGGCTTTCTACTCAAGAAATTTTATTCATCTTTAAAAATACAAGTCTTTTTAAATTTTCCTTTTTTAGTATTAAAAAAGCAGGTTTGTTTGATACTATTTTATTTAGATCGATTATAGAAGATAAAATAAAACCAAAATTTAGCGACCTTCAGGTTCCTGTGTATATTGCCGCATCTAATATGCAAAATGGTAAACCACGTTATTTTAGCAAAGGGAAATTACTAAAACCAGTGTTAGCATCTTGTGCAATTCCGGGTATTTTTAGTCCTATAAAAATCAATAATATTTTGTATTCAGATGGTGGTATTTTAGATAATTTTCCTGTAAAACCTTTTTTAGAATCTGCGTATCCAATTATAGGAAGTTATGTAAGCGAACCGGCTAAAAAAACTCCTCAAGAATTAAATACTACACTAAAAGTAATAACACATGCATCTTTTTTAAGAGCACATTCAGCAGAAAGTTTTAAATTCGATTTCACAAAAACTACTGTTCGTTTTCCGGTGTCAAACTATTCTGGATTAGACACTAAAGACTCCGAAAAAATATACAACACCGCAAAAGATTATTTAAACTTATAGTTTTCATCAAAAATAAATTTATTGTCAAAATTTATATGAGCTAAGAAGAAATTTATATGAGCTAATGTCTCTTTTTTTAGTGATTTATCTTTGTATTAAAGCAACTTATTGCTTTTAGAATATAAATTAACCTTAAAAAAACGATATATGAATACATTGACAAAAACAATTTTAATTTTAGCAGGATTAGGGTTATTGATTTATGGTGGAATAGAATTAGTATCTCCTGAAGCTTCATTAGATATAGGTATTGCAGAGTTCGAATCTCAAAATAATACAAATGCATACATTAGTATAGGTATTGGTATTGCAGCATTATTAGCAGGTTTTTTTGTTAAAAAAAATTAGCATATACATTAAAATATAAAAATTGAATAGTATTATACTATTTAGGGTTTACTAATACATAAGATATTAAAAAGCCCCCTTTTTTTACCTTCATTATATTTATATAGTGGGGGTTTTTTTTATGCAATTAATTTATATGTTTTAAATGTAACTTTCTAAAAATCAGTTTGTATATAAAACTCTTTAAAATTGATTTTCTTTAAAAAAACTCATCGATAAAAACAGACTTTTTGTATAGGTAATTACATCAAACTTCTATTACTATTTTATAAGAATGCATATGGTTACATCTTTGAAGTGTTAAATAAAAACACTAAAAAATGAAATCATTCCTAATCATTGCAAGTTTGTTTTTAGCGCAATTCAATTTTGCGCAAGAAGCAACCACAAAAACATCTACAAAAGTATGGTCTTTACAAGAATGTATTGCCTATGCTATAGAAAATAATATTTCTATAAAAGATGCCGCTTTAGATAAAAATATGGCAGAGTTAGATTATAGTACTTCTAAATCTTCTAAATTACCAAATCTTTTTGGTAGTGCCTCTCAAAGTTTTTCTAACGGTAATACTATAGACCCTATTACAAGTAGTTATGTTACAGAACAAATACATAGTACAAACGTAGGTCTTAATAGCTCTTTAACGTTGTTTCAGGGTAATCAAATTAACAATCAAATAAAACAAAATAAAATATTATTTGATCAAAGTATTTTTGATGCAGAAGTAGAAAAAAACAATATTGTTTTAAATATTTTAGAAACCTATTTGCAAACACTTTACAGTAAAGAAAGTATTACTGTTGCAGAAAATAACTTAAAAGCTTCTGAAACAGAAGTACAAAGAGCAAAAGCACGTTTAGATGCAGGTACTATTGCTTTAAGCGATTATACAGAAGCCCAAAGCCAAGCAGCAACCAATAAATACAATGTTATAGCAGCTAAAAATGAATATCAACAATACATTATTACTTTAAAGCAATTGTTAGAATTATCGCCAATGGAAGAAATGGAGGTAGAAACATTGGACACCAGTATAAATCTATTAAATATAGAATTAAATAAGGCAGAAATATATGAAAAAGCTTTAGGGTATTTGCCAGAAGTTAAATCGAGTAGTTTAAGTGTAGCCGCTAATAAAAAAGAATTAGACATTGCAAAAGGAGGTTTTTTACCAACCTTGGCTTTATCTGGTAGTTTAGGAACCGGATATACAAGTATTAGTGATAACACTTTTACTGATCAGTTTGATGTAAACTTTAATCAAAAATTAGGCTTGTCTTTAACCATTCCTATTTTTAATAGAAACCAAACTAAAGCAGCAGTTAAATCTGCAAACATAAATATAGAAAAGGCAGAAATACAAAAGCAAACTACAGAAAAAGCAGTGTATAAAAAAATAGAAACGGCTTATCAAAATGCACTTTCTGCACAAGAACAAGTACTTGCTTCTGAAGCTTCTAAAACAGCAGCAGAGCAATCTTACAAATTAGCACAAAAGAAATATGAATTAGGAGATTTAAGCACAACTGATCTTGTAATTAGTCAAAACACATATACAAATGCACAACAAAACTATTTACAAGCTAAGTATTTAAATATTTTATATCATCAATTATTACAATTTTATCAAGGAAACGACATTCAACTTTAATTAAGACCTCACCATGAAAACAAAAAGAAATATTATAATAGGTAGTGTAATTGTAGCAGTTGTTGCTATTGCAGCATTCATTTTTTTAAAAGGAGATGATGCAATCATTATAGAAGCAAAAACAATTACAGCTAAAAAAGCAAACGTAACAACAATGGTTACTGCAACAGGTACTATAGAACCTATAAACCAAGTAGATGTAGGTACACAAGTATCTGGTGTTGTAGAAAAAGTATATGTAGATTACAACTCTATTGTAAAAGAAGGGCAGTTAATTGCAGAGTTAGATAAGACCAATTTAAAAGCTGCTAAAACACAAGCACAGGCGTCTTATGACAATGCAGTTACACAAAGAAACTACATGAAAACGATTTATGAAAGACAAAAATCGTTGTATGAAAACCAAGTAATTAGTAAATCTGATTTTGATGATGCTGTGTTTGATTACGAAACTGCTAAAGGTACCGTTACTCAACGTTTATCAGACTTACAGTCTGCCATTACCAATTTAGGTTATGCAAATATTTATTCGCCAATAGATGGTGTTGTATTGTCTAAAGATATTGAAGAAGGACAAACAGTTGCAGCTAGTTATAGCACACCAACTTTATTTACCATTGCACAAGATTTAAAAGAAATGCAAGTAGAAGCAGATGTAGATGAGGCAGATATAGGACAAGTAAAAGAAGGGCAAAGAGTAGAGTTTACTGTAGATGCTTATTTAGGTGAAACTTTTAACGGTGTTATAACACAGGTTCGTTTAGACCCTACTGTAACTTCTAACGTAGTAACTTATACGGTAGTTATTAAAGCAGATAACGAAGATTTAAAACTTAAACCAGGTTTAACTGCAACCATTTCTGTATTTACTTTAGAGTTAAATAATGTGTTAACAGCAGAAGCAAAGGCTATTAATTTTAAACCAGAAGCAGAAACTTTAGCTACTTACAATATGCATCATAATTTACCTACAACAACTACAACAACTACAAAAGGTAAAACACTTTGGGTATTAGGTAAAGATAAAAGTATTACAGAAAAAGAAGTAACCTTAGGCGCAAGTGATGGGGTAAATGTACAGGTTTTAAGCGGTATAGCACAAGGAGATCAATTGGTATATAGTTTAAAAGGTATTTCTAAATCTGCAGGTATGCCAGCAGGTACTAATGAAAGTCCTTTTATGCCACAAAGACCAGGAGGAAACAAGAAAAAATAAGCAGCTATGAGTAAAGAAATTATTAAAATAGAAAACTTAAAAAGAGAGTTTACCATGGGAACCGAAACGGTTCATGCACTTAAAGGTATTTCTTATAGCATAAAAGAAGGAGAATTTGTTACCATTATGGGATCTAGTGGTTCTGGTAAAAGTACCATGTTAAATATCTTAGGTTGTTTAGATCAGCCAACTTCTGGTAATTATGAAATTGATAGTGTAAAAGTAAAAGATTTAAGTAGAAATGAGTTGGCTACTATTAGAAACGAAAAAATAGGATTCATTTTTCAATCTTATAATCTGTTAGCAAGAACTTCTGCAATAGAAAATGTAGAATTACCATTGCTATACAACAGTAAAGTTTCTACAGAAGAGCGAAGAGAAAGAGCTATAAAAGCATTACAAATGGTGGGATTAGGAGAGCGTTTAGATCATACACCATCGCAACTATCTGGTGGTCAGCAACAGCGTGTGGCTATTGCTAGGTCTTTGGTAAACAACCCAGTAATGATTTTAGCAGATGAGGCTACAGGAAACTTAGATACACGTACTTCTTATGAAATTATGTCTTTGTTTCAAGAGCTAAACAAAAAAGGTATCACCATTACTTTTGTAACGCACGAGCCAGATATTGCTACGTTTAGTAACAGAACTATTGTTTTAAAAGATGGGCATATTATACAAGATTATAAAAACACCAATATTCATTCTGCTGCTGCAGAATTGGCTAAATTACCTAAAGAAGACCATTAATTATGAGACTATTAAATTTATTAAAAATTGCGTTTAAAGCCATAGTTCTTAACAAAACAAGAACATTGCTTACTATGTTGGGTATTATTATTGGGGTAGCTTCTGTAATTGCTATGTTGGCTATTGGAGAAGGCTCTAAAGAAAGTATTAGAACCACCATTTCTAGTATGGGTTCTAACATGATTACTGTAAGACCTGGTGCAGATGATAGAGGACCTGCAAGGGGTAGTGGGGGTAATGTACAAACCTTAACGCTAAAAGATTATCAAAAAATTAAAGAAGAAACTTCTTTGCTAAGTTATATGACACCTGTTGTAAATGGTGGCGGACAAGTTATTAACGGTTCTAACAACTGGCCAAGTACCATTTATGGGGTAAACCCAGAGTATTTAGATATTAAAGTTGTAGGCTTACAAAGTGGAAGTATGTTTACAGATGCAGAAGTAAGTTCTGCTTCTAAAGTGGCTTTAATAGGACAAACTGTGGTAGAGAATGTTTTTCCTGACGGAGAAGATCCGGTGGGTAAAATGATTCGTTTTAACAACATTCCTTTTAAAGTAATTGGGGTATTAGAAGAAAAAGGAGAAAACACGTTTGGTCAAGATCAAGATGATGTTGTAATTGCACCTTATACAACGGTACAAAAGCGAATTTTAGCCATTGATTATTTAAACCAAATTATGGCATCTGCTATTAGTGAAGATGATGCACCAGAAGCGGTAACACAAGTAACCAATATTTTACGTTCTCAGCATCAATTATTAGATAGTGAAGATGATGATTTTACAGTGCGTTCTATGGAGGAGTTAATTTCTACCTTTAGCTCTACCAGTGAAATGTTAACCATTTTATTAGTTGCTGTTGCTGGTATTTCTTTATTAATTGGGGGAATCGGAATTATGAATATCATGTACGTTTCTGTAAAAGAACGTACCAAAGAAATAGGTTTGCGTATGGCTGTTGGGGCTAAAGGAGCAGACATATTAATGCAGTTTTTAATAGAAGCTATTTTAATTAGTATTACGGGTGGTCTTTTGGGTGTTATTCTCGGGCTTTCTGCCACCGTTTTTATAGAAAACTTCTTAAACTGGCCTACAAGTGTTGCTTTGTATTCTATAGTAATTTCTTTTGCCGTGTGTGCAATAACAGGTATTTTCTTCGGATGGTATCCTGCACGTAAAGCATCAGCATTAGATCCTATAACAGCATTGCGTTACGAGTAAAATTAAACCCTAACAATAAAGCAAAACATACTTTATTGTTAGGGTTTTTATTTTATCTAAAAACCTTCATAAAATATTACTTTACAACAGTAGCTTCTAATTCTACGGTTAAAGTTGCAAAAAGTCCTTTTACTTCAAGTAACGTTGTTGCCTGTTCAATAGCATGCTTTTGCAAAAACGGAACGTAAACATCCATACAGGTAGAAAAAAACTCTTGGGTAGATGTTGTATAAATATTAAGTCTAACAATATTTTTACACTCATAGTCAGCTTCTTTTATTAATTGCTCTAAATTAGCAATTGTTTGTATCAGTTGCGATCGCATATCTTCATTACTTGGTATGCCATTAGCATTTAAAGCTACTTGGCCAGAACAATAAAGTGTACCTGTTACTTGTTTTACTTCTACAGCCTGTGCAGAGTTTGTGTTTTTACCCCATTCCCAAGGATTTGTAATTATTTTTTCCATTTTATTATTTGTTTTTTAAATGTGATACAAAAATAGAATGGGGGTGCGACAGCCTTATGGCAAGGGTAAAAAATAAATTAATAATATTTATCGAAGTATTCTTGTAAGGTCATTTTATGAGGTTCAAACTTCTCAGAAAGCAGTGTCATTTTATCAATTCTGTCAAGCCTAAAATATCGAAATTCATTTCTTAATCTACACCAAGCAACCAACAACCAGTTTTCTGTACTTAACAAAGCAAAAGGTTCTATTGTTCTTTTAGATTTAATTTTAGACTCGTTTGTGTATTCTATATTTACAAGAAAATAGTTTGTTAACGCAAATTGCAACTGAGATAAATTGTTACTATTTCTTTCTTTATTTATATTGTTTTTAAAGCGTGTTCTTTCAGAAAGTAAATTGGCTTTTGTTTTATCACTTTCTTTTAATACTGCTTTTATTTTTTCAATAGCTTCTAAATAGTCTTTTATAAAAGAGGAATCTTTATTTTTTAAAACCAATTGTTCTGCAAGTATAAGTGCATTTGCTTGGTTTTCTGTAAACATTATTGGCGGAATTTTATATCCATCCATTAAAGTATAGCCTTTTCCTTCTTCTGTTACAATAGGAACTCCTGCTTGTTCTAAAGATTTTATATCTCTATAAATTGTTCTTTTACTAACATTAAATTTTTCAGACAATTCAAATGCTGTTATAATTTTTTTTGTCTGAAATTGAATTAAAATTGCTGTTAATCGAGAGAGTCTATTTGTTTCGGAATAATCCATGTTTTAATCTAAGTATAAGATATTTATTTAAGAGCCCAACAACATTAAAAGAGGAGGGAAGTAGCCTAACTTTTAAGTAATATAGTTTTACATAACTTTTGATGCTAAGTATTTTTGTACTTCGTAAACATCTATACTTTTATTAAATTTTTTACTTACCGAAGGTATGTTTTCGCTCGATATCCATATTTTTAATTCTGCATCCAAATCAAATGTACCAGAGGTTTCTAAAGAAAACCTAGAAATACTTTTATAAGGCATAGACTTATATTCTACTTTACTTCCTGTAATTCCCTGTACATCAATCAAAATTAAGCGTTTATTTGTAAACATAAATGTATCTCGTAAAAGCTTAAAACCTAATTCTATATTTTCATTTTCTAGTAATAATCGTCCGTATTTACTAGTTAGTTTTTCAGCAGATATTTCACTTGCATTTCCCAAAATTTTATTAATTAATCCCATCTTTTTTTTTGTTTTTTTATATGTTTAAATATAAAAAAATTAAAAGGCTTTATAAGCTTATAATAGCTTTGTTTTGTATTAAATTGTACATAACATTGTTGAGTGTAGTTATTATATTTTTTTCGAAATAATCATCAGATAAAACTAAATAAATTTAAATTTTAAAAGTTGAACTTTCATACTTTTTAATTTTAGTAAGAATCTTTGAATAAACCTTGTTACGTTTGGTTAAGTGTAGAGTTAGTAAGTAATAGACTGATTAAAAATTCGCTAGAATTTTAACAATTAAGCTAAAGACAGCAATAAGATTTGTACTTAGTTTAGCTAGTTTTACCAATATCCTAATTCTTTTCCTTTTTTGTATCTAATTCGCCCTAAATTGAATTACAATCTATTCCGTCTTTTAATAATGGTTTTAGGAGTTTGATTTTTATCCATTCTTTCTAAATCTCCAGTAGTTGGATATTTTCCATTGTTGGGTAATAAACCAAATTCTATCGCATCATAAATTGCTTTTGCAGTCATATATTTTTTTAAATTAATAAATCTATTTGATTAAGTAATTCGCTTGGTAATGAGTAACCTCCATTCATACTTCTAATATTTAAGCTATTTTTTAACCTCCCATGAAGCACTTTTCTTATTTTTAGCGAGGTTTGTTCGGGTTCCTTCGGGTGATTTTAAGGTGTATTTTTCAAAAAAGCATGGTTTTACGAACAAAACCCAAAGCAAACTAGGAAAAACCTATTGAAATATGCATAATTTATAGTTTTTTAAACCATTTAATTGAATTTCTGGTGTTTTGTTACTTTAATTTTTTTAGGTTGGACTATCTTATAACAAGAATTATTTTATCTTTATGAAAATTAGTTAGTTAGCCCGATAGGTGAACAATGTAAATGGAATTTAGATGCTGTTTTTTAATACAATTCTTTAAATGAAGAGAGGGCAGTTGTTAATTTAAAAAGTTGGGTTTAGCCATAAATTATATGAAATTAAAAACCAATCAGAATGAATAAAATATTAGTATTTTTTATAGTTATTTTTGTTTGTTTTCAATCATATGGACAAAAATTAAGAGCAAGAGATTTAGGAATTCCTTTTGTAGGAAAAACAGGAGAATTCAATGCTATTACAGATGTAAGTGGAGTTGAGGTAGGATATAGCACAATTATTTCTGGTAAAGGAGAAAATATTTTAGGTAAAGGACCTGTTAGAACTGGAGTTACCGCTATATTTCCAAGAGGAAAAGCCAAAAAATTTAGCCCAGTTTATGCTAATTGGTACAGTTTAAATGGAAATGGAGAAATGACTGGTACAACTTGGGTAACTGAATCTGGTTTTCTTGAAACTCCAATAATGATAACTAATACTAATAGCGTTGGAGAAGTAAGACAAGCTGTACTAAAGTGGTTTGTAGACACAGATTGGTACAGCGGAGAAAATTGGTGGTATACCTATCCTGTAGTTGCTGAAACATATGATGGATTTCTTAATGATATTTATGGATTTCACGTGAAAGAAAAACATGTATTAGAAGCTATAGAAAATAGTTCAAGTGGAAAAATAGCAGAAGGAAACGTGGGTGGAGGAACAGGAATGATGTGTTTAGGTTTTAAAGGAGGAACAGGAACGTCATCGAGAGTTTTTAAAATTAAAGATTCAACTTATACTGTAGGAGTAATTGTTCAATCCAATTTTGGAGCCAAAAGAAACCTATCAATAGCAGGTGTTCCAGTTGGTATTGAGCTAAAAGATACTTTGAATTATGAATATAAAGCATCACCAAAATCTAGAAGACAAGAAGGAGATGGTTCCATCATTGTTATTGTTGCAACCGATGTACCTTTATTACCACATCAATTAAAAAGAATTGCACAAAGAATTCCCTTAGGCGTTGGTATTGTTGGTGGACGAGGAAGTAATGGTTCTGGAGACATTTTTTTAGCATTTTCAACTGCAAATGAAAAAGCGTTTAATCGTGATGAAATGACGACAGTCGAAACTATGTCAAATGATTTATTGATGCCAGTTTTTGAAGCAACAGTTCAAGCAGTGGAAGAAGCAATAATAAATGCAATGGTGGCCGCCGAAACAATGAAAGGAATTAATGAAAATAAAGCTTATGCAATTCCCCACGACTTGCTAATTGAAATACTTAAAAAATATAATCGAATAAAAAAATAACTTGGTAAAACAATAGCTATAAATAATTGCTTATTCTCGCCTATTTCTGAAAATCTAGAGGATTTTCAGTCTTGTAGGTATTTATAAAATTTAGTATAAACTCACAAAACTATTCATAACCGAAACCGTTTACCTCAAAAAAAAACAATTATGAAAAAATATTTTATCTTTTTATTGCTTAGTTCTTTTACAATTTATTCGTTTGGACAAATTAAAGAAAGTCAAGCAATAGACAACATTTTCACGGAATGGAATAAGACAGATGTTCCAGGATGTGCGTTAGGAATCATAAAAGAAGGAAAACTAATTTATGCCAAGGGATACGGAATGGCAAATATGGAATATGATATTCCGAATTCTGCTACTTCTGTGTTTAGAATCGGTTCAACTTCCAAACAGTTTACGGCTGCATGTATTGTATTACTTGCAGAAAAAGGCAAATTAAGTCTTGATGATAATTTAAAAAGCTTATTCCCTGATTTTCCTGATTATGCAGAAAAGATTACAATTAGACATTTACTAAATCATACGAGCGGTATTAGAGACTATTTAATGATTAGTTATTTAAAAGGATTGGGGGATGATGACTATTATACTGATGACAATGTTATGAAATGGCTAATAAATCAAACTGATTTAAACTTTGCACCTGGTGAAGAATATCTATACAGTAATTCTGGATATTGGCTTCTTGGTCAAATCGTAAAAAAGGTAGCTGGAATGAATATGGCTGAATTTGCTAAAAAAGAAATATTTGATCCTCTTGAAATGAGTAATACACATTTTCATAATGACCATACGCAAATTGTAAAAAACAGAGCGTCTGGATATGTTCCTGATAATAATGAGCACTATAAAATCAGTATGACTACATTAGATATGATTGGTGATGGGGGAATATTTACTACCATAAATGATATAAAGAAATGGGATGACGCCTATTATGAGTCAGCTGTTTTAAGTAGAGAGTTTTGGAGTGTGATGACACAACAAGGTATATTAAACAATGGAAAAGTTATTGACTACGCTTCTGGTTTAATGATAAGTAAATACAAGGGATTAAAAACGATTAGACACGGAGGAGCTTTTGTTGGTTTTAGAGCGGAACTATTGCGCTTTCCGGAACAAAAATTATCCATTGCAATATTTGCCAACAGAGGTGATGCCAACCCGTCAAGAATGGCCAATCAAGTAGCAGATGTATTACTGAAAGACAAACTAATTGAAAAGGTTGTTGAAAAAGATAAAAAAGTTAAAATTGATGTTCCAAAAGAAGAATTTCAACTAAACCAATTAGTAGGTAATTATGAAATACAGCCTGGTGTTATTCTCAGTTTATCTATTAAGAATGACTCCTTAAATGTCCTTCAAACTTGGGATAAATCAACCTATAACATTTTAAAAGTAAGTGGGAATACTTTCCAAATATCAGGAAATAAAAATATAAGTTTTTCATTCTCTAATTTAAAAGATGGTTTTACACAAACACTTAAAGTTTTACAAGGTGATAGTGAGACCATCGCAGCAAGAAAAAAAACGATGGATACTTCAGGAATCAACCTAAAAGATTACGTAGGAAGTTATTATAGTAAAGAACTAGATGTGAATTATAATTTTGAAATAGAAAACGAAATTTTAATGGTTAGAATTGAAAATACACAATCAATTATTGAATGCACAATTAGTGACTTAGACCAATTTTCAACGGAACTAGGATTAGTAAGATTTCAACGAAAAGATGGAGCAATTTTAGGTTTTGAATTAGATTCAGGAAGAGTTAAAAATTTGAAGTTTAAAAAATAACTGATGCCACCAAAAAACTGAGTTAAAAAGTAAGTAAAATTTCACTAATTTTTAGTTAAAGGACATTGTGTACAAGTCAGCCTATATTTGTAATGCTTTTACAATTACAATTACAATTGCCTTTTGCTAGAATGTTTTAACCAATAATATTCCTATTTGTTTCTTAGGACTTATTTTTAAATACTATAGAAATGGTAAATTACTTAATAAGTTAAATTTTAATTATAAGTTTTTAAGTATCCTCTAATTTCAATTACAAAAAAGTGTATAGTATTACCAGTCACTAAACAAACATCATTTAGATATAAGTTTTATAATTATTAAAAATTTATTTTATTGTTTTTATAAAAGTGCTTATATTGGTGTAAATTACTAATAATGAGCCTGTAAAAAAGATATAAAAGATTACTTTTCTTAATTTTTGATGTATTATTTACAGTTTTTTATTGTTTTAATTTATTGTCCCCAATTTAATATCAACGCTAATACCAATAATAATGAGACTAACTTTACTTTTATTAGCCACTTTAGTTCTAGGATGTACTAATTCAAAAAATGAAAAAATAGTATTGCAAGCAGATAACCCTTTTCTTGTAAACTTAAATGAGCCTATTGCTTACGCAAAGGTGAATGCAAACCATATTAAAGAATACGTAAATGTTACAATACATAATTCGCTATTAGATATAGAGTCTATTAAATCTAAAGATGTACATAATTTTGAAAATACATTTAAAACCTACGATAGAATAAATAATGAGTTAGATAAAGTTTATTGTAATACTTTTTTATTAAACTGGGTATCAGCTGATTCACTTGTTAGAATAGAAGGCACTAAAGGCTATCAAAAAATAGACTCTGTAATAACTGAAATTAGAGCTGACAAAGATTTGTTTAAAACCTTTAAAGGCTATGTTGATTCTGATGATGGGAAATTATTACAAGGCAATAAAAAAATATTAGCCAATTATATAATTGAAGATTTTAAACAATATGGTGTAAACTTAAATAAAGCAGATTTAAAAACCTACAAGACACTTATTGCCCAGATTAATAAACTATCAGCACAATATTCTACCAATATGAATACTGCAGAAGAATATCTGATCTTAAATGAAGAAGAAATTGATGGTTTACCAGAAAACTTTAAAGACACCTATACATTAGAAAATGGTACCTATAAAATTCCTGTAATAAATGCCACTAGTTTAGTAAAAAGCAATGCTTCTTCTAGCCAGGTTAGAAAAGCTTATGCAACTAAAATAGCAAATATTGCAGCAGAACAAAACTTACCCATTTTAGATTCCTTGGTTAGTAAACGACATCAACTAGGGGTATTAATGGGATATGATTCTTATGCAGGTTACAACCTTGCAAATAAAATGGCTAAAACACCAGAAAAAGTATGGGATTTTATAGATGGTCTTTTAGCTGAATCTAAGATCAAAGCACTTAAAGATATTGAAGTATTAAAAACGGTAAGAAATACACATTTAAATACGCCCAATGATGATAGTGCTATTGATCCTTGGGATTATGGATACTACTTTGATCAATTATTAAAAACAAAATATAATTTAGATTATGAAAAAATGCGTGAATATCTGCCAATGGATGCCTGTTTAGAAGGTATGCTTACCTTATACCAAGAACTTCTTGGGTTAAAATTTAAGAAAGTAGAAAATCCATCAGTTTGGCACAAAGATGTTACCATGTATGAAGTATATGAAGGAGAAAAATTAAAAGGGAGTTTCTATTTAGATTTATATCCAAGGCCAAATAAAGAAACTTGGTTTTATGGAGTTCCTTTAAAATGGGGCAGCCAAACTGCTAAAGGCTATGAAGTTCCAGTAGCTATGTTATTGGGTAATTTTACAAAAGCAACAGATAAATTACCGTCTCTAATTAGTTTTAACGAACTTACTACACTGTTTCATGAATTTGGGCATATTGTTGATATGATGTCTTACGAAGGTGAGTTTTCTTTATTAGCAAATACAAAAGATGATTTTGCAGAAGCAATGTCTCAAATTTTTGAAAACTGGATTGATGATTATGATATTTTAAGCTCTTTTGCTAAGCATTATAAAACAGGAGAAGTATTTCCAAAGGAGCTATTCAATAAAAAAATAGAAGCTAAAAATGCAGGTTCTGGTTTATTGGCTCAACTGTCTTTAAGGTATTGTCTCTATGATATGAATTTATATGATAAATTTAATCCAAATAATTTTTTAAACACAAATCAGCTATGGAAAGATATTGATACCAAAATGGGAGTAATGGATTATTATATAGAAGGTACCCATCCTCAGGCAAGTTGGATTCACATTAATACCAATCCAACATATTATTATGGTTATTTGTGGTCTGAAGTTTATGCACAAGATATGTTTACAGAATTTAAAAAGAACGGATTGCGCGATACTGAAACAGGCATTCGATACCGAAAAATAATTTTAGCAAATGGTGCACAAAGAGATATAGATGAAGCTGTTGAAGCCTTTTTAGGAAGACCTACAAATAATAAAGCTTATATTAAAAGTCTAGGATTGGAATAAAAGTAAAAAGTTAACAAATTTATTGCTAAAGTATTTATTTAGTTTTTCTATAAATTACACCTTAAGATCAGTTCTAGTTTACGTTTTTTAGGTATTGCTAATTGATGATCGTCTTTGTTTTTTTACGTCTATAAATTACTTTTTTTTAAGCAATTTATCAATACGTCTTTTGTTTTCTTGTTGCAATAAAGAAGGGTATAAATTCATTAAAATGTTTATAATCATAATTACAAACCCGAATAATAAATTATGAGTAAAACTCTTATAAATGACAAAAAAGATGACAAAAATAAATCCTATTAAATGGCTTATTTCGGCGTAAGTCATTTCTTTTCTAATTTCATTTAAATCAACTTTATTATTATCAATTTTTAATTTCTGATTAAAGAATTTAAAAAAGGTGTTCTTTACAATCCACTTAAAATATTGAATCCCAATTTTTTTGTTTAAACGCTTACTTTCAATAAAATTTAGATTTGATAATTTTTGATAATATTCCGTTTTTTGAAGAATACTATTAAAAATCATTCCTATAATCCAAGAGATAAAACATATTGATATGCCGAATGTTAGATATTTAATCATAAACAATTTTGTTTTGTAAACTGAACATCTAATTTAAAAATAAAAACGAATTAAAAAGCATTTCACAATTTTAAGAGTTTTTTTAGTTGTTGTTAGGTAAAGTATTTTTTAATGATTTATTTAAATTTTCTATGTACTTTTTTCTTTCAACTAATTGACCAATATCTGTATAAAATGTTTTGGTTCTGCTTAAATTAGGAAATGATAATTGCTTTTTAGCAATTGAATTTGAAATTAAAATATTAAAGTAATTATACATTAATGTTATCTTTTGCAAAGCATCAATTTTATCAACTTTAAAGCCAATTTTTTCTGCAGTTCTTTTATTTATAATGTAGCTTGTTCCTTTAATTTTTATTTGCTCATCATTCTCGTACTTTTCAATTAGGTTTAATAATCCTTCTAAATATTGTTGAATGATAAATTTAGTTCTTTGTTTTCCATTCCATTTTTTATCAATTACAAAATAGTAATCAAACAATGTACCTCCATGAATTTTAATAAGTCCATTTTTAGGTTTTTCTGTGATAAATAGAGAAGAATAATAAATCATTCTACCACTTTTTTTTAAGGAAGGCATGTCAAAAAAAGGAGCAATTATAGATAAGATTATAGCAAATATTAAAAATGCAATTAGATATATTTTAAAATAGATAGAGATAATTATAGATAGTATTACTATTACAAGAGAACAAAATGCTATTGTAATTAATATCTTGTTTTGCTCTTTTTTAGTTTTGTTATAAAATCTGTGTATCAATTTTTATTGAATTTATTTATAATTTTTTATGTGATTTAAATAAAACACAAATGCTAAAATTACAAATAAATTTATAAGTGCTTTTATAAAAAACTAGATTTTATAGAGCAGAGATATATCCAAAAAATGAATAATATTTGAAGAGGAATTCTAAACCATAAGTAATTAATGCCGTTACCATCAAAAGTTCCTTTTTGATAATTGACATTATGTATTGCTGCATAAATATTTGCAGGTAACATTAATATTAGTAGTATAATTAATATCCATGCAGATATTTCTTTGAATTTAGGTATTAGAAGACTTAGGGCGAGTAAAATTTCTAATACTCCTGTTAAATAAACTAAACCTTGTTTATAAGGTATTATTTTAGGAATCATCATAGACATCCCTTTTGTATAAAAAAAATGTGCAATAGCAGTAAATAGGAACATTATTGATATCGCAATTCTGGCAGATAAAGAAATATCAAATTCTTTTTTTATAATTTTTATTACAAATAGAGAGATGATAAAACTAGAAAAAAGTACAATTAAAGGTTTCATGTTTTCTTAATTATTATTGTACAAATGTCAGAAAAGATAAAAGTATTAACAATGAACTTGGGTTAAGTAATGCGTTTTCTAATTCTACTTAAAGCTTGTGGAGTTACACCAATATAAGAAGCAATATATTTTAAAGGGATTTGTTTTAACACGTTAGGTCTTTCTAAAAATAAATCTAGATATCTTTCTTCTGCTGTTTTACTTAATAAAGAAAGCTCTCTTTTAGACTTTATTAAAAACATATTTTCTGCCATTTTTCTTCCAATAATGTTACCACAACTTGTTTTTAAATACACATCTTCTAAGTCTTTATAAGATATTCTTAAAATGGTAGTTTTTGTTAAAGTTTCTATTTGATATTTAGATGGCGTTTGTGTTAAAAAAGAGTCATAAGCTGTAACAAATTCATTTTCAAATAAAAAACCAAAGGTTAAATCGTTTTCTTCTTTTGGGATATAAATTCTTACCATTCCTTTTACTATAAAAGACAATGAGTTTTCAATTTCTCCAACTTTAATTAAAGGAACGTGTTTGTTAACTGTTGTTTTTTGTAATTTAGAAGAAAAAAACAACCAATCTTTATTATTAATTGGAGTAATTTTTTCAATAAAACTCTTTATTTCATCCATTTTAACTGAATTTAATTTTATAATATTATTACCAAAAAGCCAAATCTAAATGATTTGGCTTTTTGGTAATAAACTTTAAATTTAGTAAACTTATAATTATAATTTGCTAAATATTTTTTTATATAATGATGCTAGAATACATTATGAAAAATTAGCAGCTAAAGTTTTATTATTTAGTTGATATTAAAAAGGAATGTTTAAGCCAAGAACAGTATTAGAATAATTTCCTTTTAAAGTTTTGTTACCGTTTGGGCCATTTTCTTCACTAGTAATATAACCATATCCTACACCTATGTAGAATAATTCAAATAATCTTATAGTTACAGCACCACCATAAAGAGTACCATCTTCGCTTAAAACATCACGGTAATTATCTTCAATGCTTTCTATATTATTAAAAGCGAATTCTCCTTCTATACCTATGGTAATTCCATATCTATTATAATTGGTTAAAGGAGCTAAATTTATAAGATCAAAGCCTATTCCAATTTTTATTGAAGAACCTTCTATATGTTTATAATCAGGAGTTCCGTATCCCACACTAAAAAAACCGTTTCTACCAACACCAATACCTAAATCATAGGTAATCATATCTAAATAAGTATGTGCATCATTATCATCTTCATCTATTATATTTTCAGATATTCTATAATTTGTAGAAAATCGTAAGTCTGTAAATACGTTATTATTAAACCCGCCAGAAAACTCAGATATTGCTTTTGCTGCATTTGCTACAGCTTGTTTTTTTTGTATATTTTTTCTTTTAATTTTAGCTTGTTCTGCTTTATAAGCAGCTAATTGAGCCGCTCTTTGTGCTTCTGTTTTTGCAGCTTTTTCTGTTGTATTTTGAGTGTTATCACTATTCTTTACTTGAGTGGTGGTAGTATTTGTTTTATAAGTTTTATCACTATTTTGTTGATTAATTTTAGTTTTTACAACTTTATTTTCTGTTACTTTTTTAGCTTGTTCTTTTTCATATCTTATTTGTGCTTTCATTTCATCTATGATAGAACCAATAAAGGAAACGCCTAAATTAGTAATCTTAGCAGAATTCATTTGTATACTTATATCATTACAAGTTACGTCTTTAGAAAAGGTTTTAAAAAGTTTATTTCTATCCGAAGAAGTTAAATCATAATTATCTAAAGCACCTGTAGAAACCGAACCAAGTTTAAAAGAGTAAGATATTGACAAAGTACCTCTTTTAATACTAACATCTCCGTTTAAATCTGCTTGTAGTTTTTTAGATATCGGAAAATTTTTATTCTTTAAATAAGACGATGCTCTTTTATCATTATAATAAACTTCTGTAACTTCAAAATTTGTAAAACCTACTTTTAGAGCAGTAGGGCTATTGCCATAACCAGCATCAGACATTTGATATTTTATAGTTACTTTATAATCGTATTTGTATCCATTATAAGAATCGCTAGATGTAACGGAAAAAGTCTTTACGCTTGTTTGTGCTGTGGTAGTGTAAATTGCAAAAAAAGTTGCAATTAAAAATAAATATTTCACTTAATCATAGTTTATAATTTCTGTAGTAAAATTATTTTTAAATACATCTATATCAATACCTAGTAATAGGTATTTTGTATTTTATGATTGATGAGAAAAATCTTTTAACGTATAACTAAAAGATGTATTAAAATGCTATTATTAAGTAATAAGATTCCCTTTTAAAAAAAGAAAATCTATTATATGTTTAAAATTAGGTACAGTATTTTGTATAAATTATAAAAAAACATAATTTACACTTTTAGAGTACATTTAAATTTTAGAACTAAATGTGGAGAGTTAATTATTTAATATAAAAAACAAGTGTTTTTTTGGTAATTATTTTACAGTTCTATTAGAAGTGTCTTTCATAAAATAAAGGAGTAAAAATAGAAAACCAATATAAGTAGCCTGCAAACCAACAAGATCCCATTTTTGGGCAAAAGAACTACCTATTACTAATACATTCATCAACCCGAAAGAAGCAATTAAGGCTTGTCTGGTAAATTTGTTAATCAACAATAAAATACCAATAGTTAATTCTATAAAAGGAATCATATATGCTAAAGGGGTTACTAAAAAAGTAGGTAATAATGTGTCTTGAAATGTGTTTTGCATTCCATTAACAAAACCTTCTAAATTCGGTAATCTAACAATACCATGAAATAGAAAATTGATACCAAAGGAAATACGTAATAAATGTACGGATAGTGTTTTGTTGTCTAAATTAGAAATCATGAGTATTAATTTTTAATATTTAGTCTAATTAACAGAAAATAAAAGTAATAAAAATTACAAAGTAGTAATCAATAGAACAATTGAATAATTTTTGAATAGATTTATTTTGGAGGATTAAATAAATGAAAAAGCTATTTTATATCAGAAGAAATAAGAAAATTCAATGTAATTTAAGATGTTTTAATCCCATATATTAGGTCTATCAACTTTTATTGCTCTTAAATACGAAAGAAATTGCCCAGCATGAACAGATTCATGATAAGCTATTCGGAATAAATATTTTCCTAAGAATTTCTTTTTTCCGTTTCCAGGATGGATAATTTGGGTTTTATTTAAATCTGTATCCGAAAATTGTTGAATACTTTTTAAAAATGCTTTTCTATATGGTTTTGCAAATTTAAGTTCATCAGCAATACTAATAAAAGGTTTATTATACCAAGGTGTTTTATAATTTGCCATGCTTCCATTGTTAATTATGATATTCCATCCATAATCGGCTTCTAAAACGTGCCTAACCATTTCTATAGCTGTCATAGCTTTTTCATCTGGTTTCCAATCATAATAGTTTTCAGGTAAAGCATTCCAAAGTTTTATACTTTTCCTTCTTATTTCTGTAAAATTTAAAATTATAAGTTCAGATTGGGTCATTTTATATCATCAAAAAAAAGGTAGTTATACTTTCTATTTTTATCCAATTGTTTCTTTTTCTTAGAAAAGTCTTCTAAACATGTATCTAAAATAGTATTTTTAGAATGAACACATAGACAAAATTCATTTCCTATTGTTTCATATTTTGTATTTATATATTGTTTTTTACAATCTGATATAGAATTTCTTGGCATAATATCAAAACCCTTTAAAAATATTAAAATGATTAAAACAAAAGTTATGATAACTCCAATAAAAAATAGAAAAGGGAATTTATTATTATACTTTTCGGGTTTCTTTAAAATACCATAAATAGGCGTTTGTTTAAATGGCAAAATGTATTTTAGCCTATCATAGTTCCAAATAAGAATGTATAAATTGGCCAAAACCATTAGGGGAGCAGTAACAAAAGAACCTTCAAACCTAAGAGCTAAAGACAGAATACATATATTTACTATTATAGGAAAATATAGAAGTGCACCCAATGTTACTGTTCTAGGAATTAAAAGAAGTATTGCTGCAATTATTTGCGCAAACCCTATAAAAGGATAATAATATCCTGTATGATGAAGTGCTGTTAAATATGCGCCCATTGGATGAATTTCAGACAAACCATTTGCGAACTTTTCATCCATAATTTTTACGATTCCTGCTACAATAAAAGCATAAGCTAAAATTATTCTACAAAAAATAGAAAAATACCAATACCATCTATTGGACCTTATTTCTAAATAAAATTGGTCGAATTTAGTTAGGTTATTCAATACAAATAAGTTTTTGTTAAATTAGAAACAAATTGTTTACCGTTAATTTATTACTGTTTTAGCAGGCAAATTATTGAATAAAAATACAAAAGAAAATTTACAAAAATTATATAAGTAGATGAGCACTTTGTAGATAGTTATTTTGCGCCATTGTGCTCTTTTACCATTTTCCAATAAACATCATAAAAATCATGATTTGAACTTAGATTTTTAATTTTAGTAGCAAAAAAGTTAACTACAGGATCTTTTAATTTATAGTCTTCTGATAAACAATCTTGATTTTTTGAATCAAAAACAATAACTGAAGCAAACATTTCCTTCATACTTTCTTTTCCGTTTGTTGCTACAGAATACAATTCATTTTGATTTTTAATTAATTTTCTTTTTTCCCAGATTAAAATTGGTTGATTTGCTCCATCAGGCCAAAATTCCTTATCCCATTTTCCAAATTTATCATACATTATTTTTTTTGTGTACATAGCGGAATTTACAGCATTAAACCTTAATTCATTTGTGTAAGTTGAGTCGTTATTTTTAATTGAAAGAATCGGTTTAATTTCATAGTTTTTATATCCATTTATATAAGTATATGGTATATGTGAGTTAAATGATTTTTGTTTTATACCAACTGCTTTGTTGTTGTTGATAATTGATTTAGAAGAGGAACATCCTAAAATTACAGTTAAAATAAAGGAAATTAATATCAGTTGTTTCATAATTATTTAGAATGTTTTTTTAAATATATAAAAATTTAAAAAATGTAGCACTATTAAATTTTTAGAATTGAAGTTATAGTATGATTACAAATGATGTTTTTTCCATAAATTAAAAAAAACTGATAAGTGAAGGTTTTATTTATTGAAAAAAAGATTAAAACTCATTTTTTTTGTAATTATTTTTGTTTTGTAATTCTGTCAAATTTTTCTTTTAATCTTATATAATCTTCTTTATTTAATTTTTTGGTTTCAAATTCTAATTTATTTAATTTCTTTCTAATATTTTCAATTTTGTCATTTTCATAAATATTAAGTTTTCTAGTAAAGTTTATTCCTTCAGTTTCATTCTTAAAATATGTTTTAGAGTCAAGCAGTATTGCGTAAGGTTCGTTTTTTAAAGGTTTTTTTTTATAAATTATAACATCTTTTCCTTTTATGATTTGACCAAATATAAAACCATTTTTTTGATAAAAAATCTGTTCAATATCCATTAATTTAGTATGAGAGAATTCCATCTTTATTTTTTTATTTTCTCTTTCTTTATATTCTGAAATTATAGATTTAACATCATTTTCTTCACTTACATTAGAGTTGATTAAAATAGCTTTTTCATCAATTTCAGATATAGCTTTTTTTGTATCAGTAAGCCAATCAGTTTGAAGTCCAAAAATGATTAATACTAAAATTAAAAATTTATTCATAATAATTAAATTCAAAGTGTAAAATACTTTTACCTTATTGTTAGTCAGTAATTTACGTTTTTTTTAATTCAAACAGGAATATTATTTAGATATATTTTATAAAGAAATACTTACTTTCTTTAATATTATAATTGATAAATAATTACAAACAAAATACTTGTAAAAATTATTTAAATGAAAACTATCTTATTATGTACAGCTATTATTGTTCATCAGGTATAATCCAATCAGCATTTCTTACAAATAATATGTATTGGGCGTAATCTGTTGTAACACTTTCTTCTAGGATGTCAAATCCTTCCCAAATAGGTATTATACTTTTTGTTTTTGTTCCTCTAGTCGATTGTAAATAAGGCGAGTTTTTAGCATCTAACTTCATTAAACTGATTGTATTTGGTTTAGTTACTTTTTTATAATCTGCAATACCTCTTATATACATAAATAGTCTACTATCATAAGAAAATTTAAATCTTGTAAAATCTTTACCTTTATCTTGTAAAAACTTAGGCAACGCTCTACTTTGTACAGTTAGTCTAGAGTCTACATACAATGCATTAATGCTAACCATACTGTTAGAAAAAGGTAATAACGTATCTTTTTTTATTCTACCAGCTAGAGTATAATCATATGCTTGTAATGTATGTGCAAACCCAAATCCTCCATAAAATGTTTTATTATTCCAGTTATTTTGTTTGTAATATCTCTTAAAATTTGTGTACATAAATTTATCTCTGGTTCTAATTTTATTTAAATTAGATAAATTAAAATAAACATCTTCAAGTAGTTTTATGTCCTCAACTTCAAGGGTATTTTTCACAGCATTTATAATGGTTTTTAAATTGTTTTCAGACCATAAAATAAGTTCTTTATTATCTGAAGGAATAGTATTAGAATATTTATTAGGAAGTTTTTCTTTTAACCATTTTCTTAAAAGGTCGTAATCGGTAATTTTATCAATACCGATTAATTTAAATTTTGAATCCTCAGGCAAATCAGCATAATATTTACGCATTTTAACCCATTTTTGTCTATACTGGTTAGAGATACTACCAATATAAACCACCCAATTTTCAAGTATTTCTTTAAGTGTTAACTGGTTAGAACCTTCTAAATATTTTTGTAGATAATAACCTTGTATTAAATCCATTTCTGCTAAATAATAATCAATTTTCTTTTTTTCATTAATTTGAGCAAATGTTGCAAAATCAATTCTTGGAGAAGTGTTTACCTCATGTATCTCTCCAACAAAAAATAGCTTCTTATTATAAAAATCATTGTCTAATGAATTAAATTGTAAAGAGTCTGTTAGTTGAATAGATTCCGTATTTACTTTTAAATAATTAACATATTTACTAGAAGAACAATTGGCAAATAAAATTGATAGAAAGGTTAATAAAATTAAGGATCTTTTTTCCATTTTTGGCTATGATAAAAAGGTTAGGAGTGTGTTTTAATTATGTGTTTAAGCAACCAATTTAGCAAATAAAAATTAAATAAAAAATCTATTAAAGTTTTTAATAAAGTAGGAGAGAACAAGCCATAAACTATATGTTTTAATTAATTTTGGATATAATTGTATAGCTGTTTTAAAAGAATGTTAGATTTTAAAGTTGATAATATTTTGTTGTACAATAACAAAACTTAATAATGGTTTATATTATAAAAAAGCCCAAATAAATTGGGCTTTAATTACTTGTTCTACTAAATGTAATAAGTTTCTATTATTATTTTAGGTATACTATTTCGTGTAATCCTTCTGTGTGATAGGTCTTTGTACTACCATTTCGACTAACTGTTAACTCCTCATTAGCAATATATCTATATGCATCTTCACCTGGATGTAATTTAGCTTTTTCAACCATAACAATCTCTTTAAGCTTAATGTTTGCAGTAAAACTAACGTCTCCTTTTTTGCCTTTTAGTGTAAAATCTTTGGCGAAAGTATAGCCCATAGTTTCTTCTGTCATCGTATCATTAATAGTAGCTTCAAATTGTGTTGTTTCAGGCGAATCTATAGGTGTCATTAGTAAATTGTTTTTATCTGTTACTATTGCACCTGGTATAGCTACCTGGTCGTTGAAGTCCATGAAAATTCCGTAATCAATTGAAACATCTGGTGTATGTATTTTTCCCCAATACCAGTTTTTAACTTTTCCTGCAAGTGTTTTTTCTCCCCAGTTATGATCGTGGTATCCAATACCTTTTACTTGTATTACTTCGCCTCCTTTATATAATTCACCTTCTATTGGTCCTGAAGGAACTGCAACTGTCCAAGGCATTGGAGCGTTAGTACCTTCTGTAGTATATGGGTGGTTTTGTTTTTGCAACTTTAATTTAGCACCATAACCATCAATCATAGTGTAAAGCTCATAATAATCACCACAATCTTTACAGTATTCCTCACCAAATGTGGCATCACACTTTTCATAACTTGTAGTAACTTCTGCTTCTGTATATTCTTTAAGTTTCCAGATTTCTGGTTGTCCTTTTGGGTAAATGTTTAGTCTTACTGATGGCATTCTCGGGTTTAACCTTGTATCGTTAAGTGAGTACATAACCACAAAATGGTCTCCATTATCAAAATGTGCATCAAAATACCACCATTCAAAATGTTCTTCACGATTAGTTACCGGAAAATTGATGTGTGTTGCATCTGCTTTTATGTAGTTGATTGATTTATTTTCTATTGTTGTCATAATTTTTATGTTTTATATTTATATAACACAAAAGTAGACTGTGTAAAATTGATTACACTTAAATTAATTTAAGAAAGCGATAAGCTTTTTCTTAAATTACTAAGCCAAACATCTGAAATACCAAGAAAACTAGCGATATGTTTAGAAGGAATATTTTGAATGATTTCGGGATGATTAGTTCTTAAATAACAGTAAAATTTCTTTGGAGAGTAAGTTAATAGTTTTATTCTAATTTGATTTTCTGCTATTAAACCATCAATTATCATTCTATTGTAATGCTGATTATATATTTTATTATTAGACGATATTTTTTCTAAATCCCTCTTATTAAAGCTCATAATAGTGGCGTCGCTAATAGCTTGTATACATGTGTCACTTACTACGTTTGAAAAATAGGATTCTGGATTTGTTAAAAAAGGCTGAAAAGAATCTATATTAAAGCTTATTGTTTTTTCAATTTGCTTTTCTTCATCCCAAGCTTTAGTTATAAATGCTCCTTTTAAAATAAAATATATTTTATTGCAATTTTGGCCATAATCTAAAAGTACTGTTTTAGACTTTATCTGTTCTAATTTAGAAACCCGTATTAATTCATTAATTACATCTTCTCTTAAATTATTTTCTTTAGCTTTTTCAAGAAAAAAATCTAAATTATCCATTCTATTTATGCTTTAAATTACATGTGTAATATAAAACTAAAAAACAGAATGGATAATTGTATTAATAATAGCATATTTATTTTAGATAAACTTTTGTTTAATGCTACATTAGTAGATTTTAGTTTTAGTAATAATGAGTGCTAATTGATGCTAGTTTTAAGCAATAGGCTTTCCAGTACCTTAATGTCTTCGTTTATTCCTTTTTTAATTTTATTAAAAATAAGAGGTAATATTATTTTTAGAAATCCTTTGGCTTTAAAAGAGAATGAAATTTGAACAAAACTGCCTTCATTTTTTTCTTTGATATCCCAATTTATATCTGCAAAAAGACCTTTAGACTCAATGGTTTTGTATGCAACTTTATTGTTTGGTTCAAGAGCTGTAAATTCAAGAATCATTGTTCCTTTATTAGTAAACTCTTTAAATTTACTGCCTATTTTAATAGGGCTGTCTACTAATTCTACTTTTTTAATTATGGAAATCCACTCGCTTCTTCTTTCAACTTTTTTTGCAAAATTATATACAGTGCTAATAGAAGCAGGTGTTTGAAATTGAATTTGATGAATAAATTGTTTTTTCATTATTTTTTTATTTATCCAACTCTTTTGCTAGTACTTTTAAATACTTTTTCATTGTGCTACCGTAAAACATTTTTGTTAAAAACTTTGGTATTACAAAAGGAGCTGTTTCTCCAGTCATTTTATTATCAAAAATTAAAGTGTATGTAAATCTAGATTCTCCATTTTCAAGAGTACTCACTTCTCTAATACTTTGTAGGTAATATTTTGCAGTATCTGGAGTTGTATATACAATTTTATGATCTTTATTTTCCGTTACGTATGTTGGTGTTATGGTACGCTTTTTTCCAAACGAAGAATATTCAGTAAAACCTGTACCATATTTTGGTGAAGTAATTTGCACCATACTATCTACTTCAGCTCTCCAAACAACATCATTATTTAAGTCTGATATATAATTGAATAATTTATCCTTACTTACAGGGATATCAATAGTTTTGGTTATTGAAACATTGTTTTGAGCTTGAAGTTGACTACTGATAGTAATCAATAGTATTAGTAATGAAAATTTAAATGATTTTTTCATTCTTTTAGATTGTTTTTAAATTTTATTAATTACTATCAGGTAAATAGTGATGTATTTTAAAGTACTGGTTATATATATAGTCTTCCTACCACGATAAATAGAGCTAGAAATAAAAGGATAAGGTTTACAATTACTTTGTCTTTTTCTTTTCTTTTAAAATGAATTATTAACGCTCCAACCATAATCATAGCTATTCCAATTGCAGCAATTGGTACTAGTATTGCTAATGCGCTAATAAATATAGGTAAAACCATACCTATGGCACCTAAAATTTCTAATAGTCCTATTAATTTTAGGTTTTTTTCGGTATAATTATCTGTCCAATCTCCTAGTTTTTCACGAAGCGTTTCTTTATTTTTTGTTACTTTCATTATTCCTGCCATAAGGAACATAAAGGCTAATAAGCCTTGTGCAATGTAAAGTGTAATATTCATTTTTTCTGGTATTTTGGTTAAAAATTATTTAGAGTGTAAATAACAGAAGAACTGAATTTTTATACATTAATGTAGATTAAGAAATTTACTTTTTTTTAGAGCGAAGTCTCTGGCTTTTTAAAGTACTCAAAGCTTCGGGTGTAATACCAAGGTAAGAAGCAATCATGTGTTGTGGTGCTCTTTGTATAATATTTGGATAGGTAGATATAAAATGTTCATATCTATCAACTGCTGAAGCGCTCATAAGCATGATTACTCTGTTTTGTAATACCCGAATTCGTTTTATAAACTTTTTTAGGTCAATATCTTGTGAAGATGTTTTTTCTATAGGAACAATTACAGAATCTTCTATAGCATCTATATATAATTCGCAAGGTTCATTAGGAGACACGTAGTCTGTAACAATCCAACCTTCAGGACCAAACATAAATATATGTTCTTTTCCTTTATCATCAATAGTATAACTTCTTAATAAGCCAGATTCTACTTTATAAGATTTACTGTGTAAATCGCCTTTACGTTGTAGAATCTGTTTTTTTACTACCTTAATTTTTTTCATCTGATTTCAATAATACACAAAGTGTTTGTATTATAGTTGTTAAGCGTTAAATCTTTTAGATTAGCAAATATATAAAGAATAGCAGACTTAGAATTATTTTAAAAATAGGAGAGGAGTAGTTATAAATTATATCCACGGTGTTGTAGCACGTTTTTAATATTCATACAATATTTCATCATTAGAATTAGTAATATTTAGTTGTACTTGATTTCCGTCAACTTGTAAATTTGAAATATCGAAACTCAACTCTTTTGTAATAAATGCTTCGCATAATTCTTCATTTTTTAAGGATAGTCTTAAATTTCTTTGAGCTGAATTTGATTCTAATATATCTTCTGAATCGATGAGTTTTAATTGCCAAGTATCTCCACCACATCCACTTGAACTAAAGTTTATTTTAAGACAATTTTCGATTATTTCTAAACTATTAATTGTTAATTGGTCGGATGGTGCATTTGCATATTTCTCCGAACTAATTAATGTGGAGAAATCACAAGTCATTGAATTGTAAGTATCATTGTTATTATTACAACCTACAAAAAAAGTAATTATTAAAATAATTCCTAAACATAATTTTCTAATTTTCATTAAACTGTTTTTACTTTATAGATGTAATAATTACGGAATGGTTGCGTCAAATGTGCAACGTCGGCTATTATTGACAATTATCAATTTTTAAATCTATTTGTTGCATCCTGTTCTTTATAATTTTTTGTAATTGTATATTGATTGTCGTTAATCCTTTTGCAGAAGTATTTCAAGCCTCTCTTTTATCGTCACGTATCGACTTTCCTTTGCTATCCAGGATGTCCAATTGGGCTCCATCATATCAAAAAGTTCTGTGATGATTTCTATACTACCATTCGGCCATTCAGAAAGCGGCATGTCTTCTAGCAACCAGGCTGCGTTGCATGGCAAAAACGGATCAGTTGAGGAAAGCCCCCAGACGATGAAGTCATGACGGTCTTGCCTATTTCTTAACGTATTTTCAGGATAAGCCAACACTCTCTCCAGAATAGCTTTCTCGATTTTGTTATATTGGTGATTACGAGATACTGGTTTTCTTAAACAATCAGTGGGCATGTAACTGCGTGCCCATTCGATAAAGCGTTTAACTTGTACCTCATCCATTCCAAAAGTCCATTGCGACCAGAAAAGGACTTGTACTGGTTGATGTTTTGCAAAAGTGAAAAACAACTCAAACTCATCCTCACCATAAAAATCAGTTGCAATGGAAATCAGCTCAAAATAATCCGATCTAGATTTATCCTGTAGCTCAGCATATATTACATTTTTATATTTTTCCTGTTGGAAAATAGCTGAGAGTTTTTGAACCTCACTCTTGAACGCTTCAATATGCTCTGGCCCGTTTTGAGTTTCATCATCTAAATAATTGTTGATGATTTTAGACACATTGAAAAGATCATTAATCTCTAGCTCTGTTTCAAGAATATAACTAACAAGGTAAGGAAAGGCTTTCAGTGCCTCATCATAGTATTCATCTTCTTCCCAGAAGATTATTTTTGATATTTTGGCATAGGCATCTGCCAAATTGAGAATGATGTCTTTTCCAGAATAACCTATTTTCAACGTTTCGTAAAGCTTGCCCTCATACAACAAATCTAAATAAGCGGTGATATTGTCTTCAATTGGATAACCCCACATCCCTACGCTTTCGATAGGGGTAGCCAAAGGGTGATTAGAGTGATTAGTTGTCATTTCTATGTATGATGTAAAATTTAGAAAAATCTAAATTAGAGAACAATTAATACAACAGATAATTAATTATATGTCTTATTGGCTTTTTTCATGTTATTTTCTGATAGTCCATATTTCATGAATAGGTGCTCCTTTACTTGATAAACCTGAGTGATGCCATTTGCCATCAATCAACTCGTAATTAAACTGTAGTTTGCGACCTACTTTGGTATCGTCTTTAGAGAAAAATTCTATGTTCTCTGTATATTCACCATTTTTGGTAGTATAAGTACCACCACCAGTACCCATAAATTGCTTAGTTTCGGTATTGTATGCTATCCATTGAAATCGAGTTCCCGATAAAATTTTCATGGTCTTTCTAGGTCTGTTTATATCTCGCATTTGAGTTTTACCATCTTTAACTCTGCCAGACATTAACCAAGCACCTTGTAAAACCCCTGGAGTACCGTTATCTAATCTTTTCATTATCGTAGAACTGTTTATAATTTTAATTTCATTATCAGAAATAGCAATATTATAAGTTAATTCAGTACCTACTAGTGCTGGCTTTTTTGTGTGAAATTCAATTTTTTCGGTTATCGTATTGCCTTCTAATTTCCATGCGCTGCCATTTGTGCTTATAAATTTTCCAGTGGTGGCATCATACGTTGTGGACACTTGATAACCTTCTGTAAAAATTACAACAGTTTTTAATTGATCTCCATTTTGTGCTTTAGAAATTGTTTCCCAAGCACCAATAATTCCTTGCGCATGTGTTGATAACGAAAAGATTAACGTGACTACTACAATAATTACTTTTTTCATGTTTTTGATGTTTAAATTATTCAGGTAATAAAATCGGAACGTGTTTGTAAAGAGTTAATTACTACGATTAAGCACTAAATTTAGTAAATAATTACTGAATAGAAAACCATCTAGGATTTTGTAAGTAAGGAAGAAGTATTTAATTTTATATGGTAGTAGTTTTACTTTTTTAATTTCATATGTAAAGTCGGATAAGGTTTTCCAGAGGAATCCAATTTAGAACGACTCACCATTTCAAATCCAAAATGTTTGTAAAACCCAACTGCTTGTTCATTCTGTTCATTTACGTCAACCTTTGTAACATTTAAATGACTAATTGAGTAATCTAATAACGTTTTTCCAATTTTTTTACCTCTATATTTGGGGTCAATAAATAGCATTTCTAAATTTTGTTCTGCAACACCAAGGAAACCAATAATTTTATTTTCATGGTTTCGTACACACCTTAATTCAACGGCATCCAAATACGTGTTTAAAATTAAAGGTTTAAAATACGCTATGTCTTCTTCTTTTAAAAAGTGATGAGTCGCTCTAACTGAAGATTCCCAAACATTTAGGACTTCTTGATATTCAGTTTTATGGACTTTATCTATTTTTTGTGTCATTTTTTAATGTTGTACAAAGTGTTTGTTTATTGAAGGTTACATGTTGTGGTACTAAGTTAACAAATAAAATACAGCTAGAAAGTCCGCAAGGATTTTCAAAAAGTAGGCTTTTACCAGCAATTTTTTACACGGTGTTGTTCTTAGTACTTTATAATTTTTCTTTGAACCAATTAATTAATAACTTATTTAGCTCATTTTTTTTATCAGAAAACTTGTGGTCAGTTTTTACTTTCTCAAGCTTAAAATCATAATTTATTTTAGTTAATTTATCAGCTATTATATCAGCCTGATTAGGGTTTACTTGCTGGTCTTCAGTATCACAAAGAATAAGTAAACTTGCACTTTTATCTAATTCGTCAGCCCAATAAGCAACAGAACGTTTTTTTAGTTCTTCACTTTTACTTTCTTTATATTTCGGAATCAGTTTAGCACATACTAATCTTTCCATTTCAGGCCTTTCAATAATTAATTTTCCCAAATCAGATGGTCCATTTCCAATTACCGCGGTTTTAATTAGATTGCTGTTTTTTAGAGATAGGTAAGTCATCATTCCACCTCTTGACCATCCAAACATTTCAATACGGCTAGAATCTGCTTTTTTAATTGTTTTAATCGTTTCTGTTAAATTTAGAACATCTTTAATGTCATCACCTCCAAATTCATCATTTTCTCTATAACAGCTGGCTATAATTAGATAATCTTGGTCTGCTAATTTTGAAGCCGATTGTATTAAAGAATGAAGCGTTTTTGCTTTAGCCATTTTTCCCACTTCTTTATTTCCTCCTCTATTAAAAATAATTACAGGAAATTTACCTTCTTTTTTTGGTTCAGCAATTATTCCATTTACTAAAAGAGAATCACTCTTATAAAGAATAACATAAAAATTAATGTTATCTAAATATTTATAGTTTTTTGTTAAAGAATTATTTTCAGAGATGCTATTCCAAATTGGTGGTATTTCTGAAAGATTTATTATTTTTTTAGATATAATAGCTCCATCTTTTAGATTGTATGAATTCTTATAATCATCAGCGCTAATTTTATAATCTAGAGTTGTATTGGTTAAAGATTCAGAACTTTGATAAGATTTATAATATTTTGTTCCAAGTTTTAAACCCAAAAAAAGAAACACAATTAGCATTAAAATTCCGATAGATATTGCAATTCTTTTTATTAATTTTATAAAATAGTTCGTTTATATATTTGACGAATTATCAAGAGTTTTGTTACAGTTTGGATATTAAACACAAATTGTTAGTAAAAGATTAGTGCCATGTTTAAGTAATTAATTATAGCAAATAAAAACCGAATAGAAAGTCCGCGTGGACTTTTGTAAACAGACTAGAACTAGCAATAAATTATATACTTTGTTAGCTTTTAGTGCTTTTATATATTTATAGTTTATTTATTTTTTTCTTGAATATTGGCTGAATATATTATAGGAAAATTTGTTTTTTTTTGTAGTTTTGGTAGAAAATCAATATGAAAAATATTTTCACTCTTTTACTAGTTTTTGTTACATATATTGGTTTATCTCAATGTCCAACCAGTAATTTGAATTTTTATAAACAATCAGATATTGATTTATTTAAAACTAACTTTCCTAGCTGTACAGATTTAGATGTAGATTTATATATCAATAATTATTCAAATGAAATCCACAATTTAGATGGATTGTCAAATATTACTTCAATTAATGGCAATTTTACTCTTGCAGGGCTTAACCAAACAACAGATACTAGTGGATTGATAAATTTAACTTCAATCGATGGAGATTTTACTTTTTCTAATAATTCTGTTGATGATTTGAAAAACTTGAAAAACCTTAATACAATTGGTGGCAATTTTAATTTAAATAATAATGATGATCTATCAGGTCTAAATGATTTAGAAAACCTAAAAAGCATTAATGGGGATCTAAAATTCTCTAATAATAGTGATCAAACAATTGCAGGATTATCAGAATTAACCTCTATCGAAGGAGCTTTGATTTTCGAACAAAATACAAGCTTACATATCGATGGTTTTGAAAGGCTAGTATCTATTAACAATGGAATCTTACTAAAACGTAATAACGGACTTATTGACATCAATGGCTTTAACATTATAGAGTCTATTAATGGTGACGTTTTAATAGATGAAAATGAAAATTTAACCTTATTTAGTGGGTTTGAAAAACTAAATTTGATTAATGGAAATTTAACCTTTAGAAATAGTCATGATTTTACATCTCTAGATGCTTTTGATACTTTACAGATAGTTACAGGCAATGTTAAGTTTTGGTATAATTATACAGAAGTAATTGAAGGTTTTACAGAATTAAATAGTATAGGGGGTGATTTAGAATTTAGGTATAACACAACTCAATCAGTATTAGGTTTTAATAAATTAAAAAGTATTACTGGTGTTTTATATTTTTATGAAAATCCTCAGTTACAAAATATTAGTGGTTTTAAAACTCTAGAAACCATTGGTGGTTCTTTGTTTTCTGTGTATGGAAATGATGAACTAACTTCGGTCGTTGGTTTTGAAAATTTAATTAGTATAGAAGGGGATTTGTCATTCCGTTCCAATCCTAAATTAAAAACATTAAGCGACTTCCCAAGTTTAAAAAGTATTAAAGGAAGCTTTTCTATATGGGAAAGTTCACTAAAGTCAATCAATGGTTTTAATTCTTTAATTGGGACTATTTCAAATATCAATATTGAACATAATTCAATTTTAGAATCTATTGAGGGCTTCAATTCAATAGAAGTGCTAACTGGAGATCTTGGTATTGAGTACAATGGTTCCCTAACAAAAATAACTGGGTTCAATAACTTAAATCAGATAGGTGAAAGTTTGTTAGTTGAGAATAATACTAATCTAAATAAAATAAGCGGGTTTACCTTACTAACGTCAATTGGATCAAACCTTAGTTTTTATAGGAATGCAATGGAGGATTTTAGTGGGTTTAGTAATTTAAAAACTATTGGCGGCTGGTTTTCTTTAAGGGAAAATTCTGGAGTATCCGTTTTAAATGGATTTAATGAACTAGAATCTGTTAATAATTCTTTTGGCTTTTATGACTGTAGTATTTCTGATTTTAGTGGATTTAATAAGTTGTTGTCAGTTGGCTTATTTCAGATAACTTTTAGCTCAGTTGATAATTTATCTGGATTTGCAAGTTTAGAAAAAGTAAATCAGAATTTTATAATTGAAAATAGCAGTATTAGTGATTTAAGCGGTTTTAAAAAATTATCTTCTATTGAATGGCGTATGAGATTTTCTTTTAATACAGGAATAACTGAGTTAAAAGGTTTTGATTTATTAACATCAGTTGGATTAGATATAGATATAAATTATAATAATGATTTAACTAACATTAACTCATTAAACAACATAAATAGTGTTGGACAGTTTATTAGAATTTATGGGAATTCAAATTTAGATGTATGTAATATTAATATTGTATGTGACTTTTTAGAAAATAATATCAACAAAATTGGTATAGGAAATAACAAAAACGGTTGTAATACTAAAGAGGAAGTTATTGAACTTTGTGAAGAAAGAAATTTAAGTTTAGAGGAAAATAAAAAATTTGAAATAAATATTTTCCCAAACCCAACCAAAGACTTTATTCATTTAGATTACGGAAATAAAATTCCAAAAAGAGTAGAGATGTTAGATCTGAATGGTCGATTAATTTTGGATTTAGAAAATATAAACGCTATTAATTTGAATAGTTTTAATAGCGGTATATATATATTTAGATTTACGTTTGTTGATGGTGTTTACATAAAGAAAATTAGTAAATATTAATTTTTTTTATGAACTGGATAAAAGATAATTTATAGCGAACGATTTCAAATTTTTTTTATTCAGTTCATAAATACAATTCCGTAAACTTGCTCTTGCATTAATAAAGGTTTAGTACTTATGTTTAATTGCGTTTTGTTATGTTAAAAGTAATAAATTACTCAAATTGGCTGTGGACGAGTTTTTTCCAAAGGAAATAACGCTAAGCATACACATTGTTACCAACTGGCTTAATTTCTTCTTTTTCTTCTTTTATATTTTGAGACTTTATCAATTCCACCATTTTCTTTATAGAAAAAGAAAGTCAATTTTTTTTCAGTCAGAATTATATTCTACTCAAAGTCAGATTTATTCCCATTTCTAAATTCATTTAAAACATAATTCTTTCCATTAAAACTAATTTTCCCTACACTCAATTTAGGCTTATATTTCTTATAATCTTTCCATTCTTTTTTATTTAGCATACTCCAGTCTCTTCTTGTGTAAGTTGTGTCAGAATGAATTATAATTTCAGTTATTCCATAAGAATAAGTTGTTCTATAAATATGATTTCTCGTAAAATATATTTTGTTATTTTTCTGACAAACCACAAATTGACTAATAAAAATCAAACTCCAAAGTATTAACTTCTTTTTCATTTTACGTTCTGCTTGGTGCTTGTTGGTAACGTGTTAGTAAAAGATTAGTGCCATGTTTAAGTAATTAATTGTAGCAAATAAAAACTAACCAAGAAAATCCGCAAGGATTTTAGTAAGTAGGCTAGAATTAGCAATAAATTATACACATGTTAAGGTTAGTTATTTATCCATTCAATTGAACTTTCAGACATCTTTTTATAATTGTGACTTACATTTTTTATTGTGTCAATTTTCCAGTTAAATATCCAATTATTTTTGTTTGTTAATTCCTTATTTACATTATAAAAATTTGTTCCACGCTCTAATCTGTGAGCTCCTTGTTCCATTGCTAAATTAGTTGTTCTGAAAGTTCCTAAACTTGGGTCATTATCTAATTCTCCTAATAAAATAATCAATCTTTTTTTATAAGATTTCTGTAAATCAGATTTTAAATCCATTCCTGTATTTTTAACACCGTATGGAAATTTAAGATTCTCTTTTGGTAAACTATAAAATCCAGAATTAGCTGAAATAGCTGTTCTAATTCTCGATTCAGGCATTAATAGTATCATTCTATGAACAAACTGTCCACCAGCTGAATGTCCAAAGATGTCGTAATTTTCATTTGTAATATTATTAATTGATTTGATATGGTCAAATATATTTTCAACTACTGTATAAGCCCATTCCTCTTTAGGGTTTTTAGTCCCGAAAAAAGTGAATAAATTTCCTTCTTGATAGTCGTTAGTTGTATATTTTGAAAACCTATTTTCAAATTCAGGTGCTATTATTAATAAATTGTTCTTTTTGGCAATGTCAATCCAAGCGTCAAGATAATCATCCGCATTTCTTCCGCCTCCGTGCATAACGAAAACTATCTTATCTTCATTTTTCCAATTTTCAGGTTTGTATGTCCAAACTTTAATAGATTTTCTTTCACTTTGCTTGTATGCATACATAACAAAAGAATCTTGACCATTTTTTATTTTGACATTTTCTGTAATTTCTGGTCCTTTGGGAAGTTTGTAGAAATAAATATAACCTACTATTGAGAGAAGAACTAATATTGAAAAAGTATATAAAATTATCTTTTTTAAAATTCTAAAAGTCTTGTTCATTTGGATTGGTTTCTTTGTGAACTCAAATATAGTTTTAGATAATTTCTCTTTAATTATTTCTTGGATTCAATGTTGTAACGCAACAAACCGTATTGTTTTTTTGATGCTACTAAGCTACAAATTTTAGTTCTAAGTCCATCATTTCTTTAGGTGTTTTATATCCAATAATTTTTCTTGGTCTGTTGTTTAATTTTTGTTGAATATTTTGAAGCTGTTTTATGTCAATTTCATTAA
>NZ_JAHDAU010000129.1 GCF_021991835.1 Polaribacter sargassicola | reverse complement strand
ACAAATGTTTGGGTGTATAGAACAGATACGCATGGTGATGGTGAAGCGGTTGAAGCCGTAATAAAGGAATTAAAATATGAGTTGGCAGAAATTCCAGAAATAGATTTTGATGTACACGTTGAAGTCCCAGAAGTACCTGAGATTCCAGAAGTTCCTGAGTTACCACCATTACCGCCTTTACCTGAGGGCGTTGGGGCAGTAACTTTTGATTATAATGCTTACAAAAAAGAAGGTGAAAAATATCTTGAAGCTTATTCAAAGAAATTTGAAGAAGCCTATGGAGAGGCATTTGCAAAAAAGATGCAAGCATGGAGTGAAACGT
>NZ_JAHDAU010000128.1 GCF_021991835.1 Polaribacter sargassicola | reverse complement strand
CATGAACACCGGCGCATAGCGCGGGCGCTCGGCACCGGCATCCCCCAGCTGGTAGCGCAGCGCGGCGCCGACGATGAACGCGACGAGCTCCTGCGACTCGCCACCGGACTTCTCGCCGATGTGGTCGTACAGGGCGACATGCTCGCCCGTCGCCGCGACGACGCGCTCCGCCGACACCCGCACGTGGTTGCGCACGTCGATCAGCTCGGCGAAGTCGGGCGCGGTGCGCCGCATGCGGCCGATCAGCCTGCTCATGCGTCGGTACGCGTTCTCGCGCTCGTCGTCGGTGGAGGCAGCCTCGATCAGCCCGCGCACCTCGCGCA
>NZ_JAHDAU010000127.1 GCF_021991835.1 Polaribacter sargassicola | reverse complement strand
GAACATCAGCATCCGACTGCAGCAGCGACCGCACCTCGAAATGCGCCTCCGTCCGAGCCGCGCGAAGATAATCGATCCACGCGGAGGTCTCGATCAGGATCATCTACCCGCCCACACCTCGCCGGGCGCGTCATCGCGCATCTCGTCGAGATCGCCGTCCCAGCCCGAGCCTTCCAGGCTGAGCAGGAACTCCTTCGTCAGCGGCACACCGACCAGCCGACGCAGCGCGAAGTTCACTGCGTCCTTCTTGGTGGTCAGGCCGTAGCGCCGCATGACCTCGCTCACGAGGGCATCGTCGATGTCGATGTTCGTGCGGCTAATACA
>NZ_JAHDAU010000126.1 GCF_021991835.1 Polaribacter sargassicola | reverse complement strand
ACCATCGTGATCGCCGGGAACATCGGCAACGATCCCACCAAGAACGAGACCCGCAACGGCAAGGCCGTGATCAACTTCCGGGTCGGGACGTCGCACAACTACGTCGATCAGCGCACCGGTGAATGGGTCGAGAGCCCGACCAGCTGGTACAATGTCTCCGCGTTCGGCAACATCGCCGAGCACGCGAAGGCCTCGTTGCACCGCGGCGATCCCGTCATCGTCGTGGGGCGTCTGCGGATCCGGGACTGGGAGGCCGGCGACGGGAAGAAGGGCCGGGAGGCGGAGATCACGGCAGACGTCATCGGGCACGACCTGAGCTGGGGG
>NZ_JAHDAU010000125.1 GCF_021991835.1 Polaribacter sargassicola | reverse complement strand
AAGATGACGACCATGGCGAGCACGAAGCCGCCGAGCGCGCCGACGATCCACGGGGTGAGGTTCGCCTGGCCGGCAGCGGAGCCGGCGACCGTCCAGACCCAGCCGACGGCCGCGGCCACGAGCAGGATGCCGAACAGGCCGGCGGTCTTCCAGATCGTGTCCTCAACGGTCATGCGGTCGGTCTCGATGGCGCCGGCGGCCGGAGCCGCGTACATGCCCTCGAGGTTCGCCTGCGCGGCGGCGTTGATGCCCGCCTGCTGGAACGCGGCGGTCTGTCCGGCGGCGCCGGGCGGGGGCGGCGGGGCGTACTGGCCCTGCTGGGGCG
>NZ_JAHDAU010000124.1 GCF_021991835.1 Polaribacter sargassicola | reverse complement strand
ATTCCTGAGGTGACGGAGCCTGCGCCGAAGGCACGCCCGGCGGTCAGCTCCGCGCCGGTCGCCACGTGAGCCGTCTTTGCTCTCGCGCCGGGCGCTCGCGTGGTCTTCACCGGCACGCTCAGTCGTCCCCGCGAGGCCTGGGCTCGGGCGCTCGCGGATGCCGGCTTCATCACCGGAAGTGTGACCAAGAGCTGCGCGGTGCTCATCGCCGAGGATCCCGCGAGCCAGTCGGGCAAGGCGAAGACCGCTCGCGCTCACGGCATCCCTATCGTCACCGAAGGCGAGTTCATTCCGGTGTCCGATGCGTACGTGGCGCAACGAGCCG
>NZ_JAHDAU010000123.1 GCF_021991835.1 Polaribacter sargassicola | reverse complement strand
AGGCGTACGCCGCGATGATCCCGCTCGGGGTCGCGAACCCGGCCGCCACGCTGTTCAGCCCGACCGACGCATCCAAGGGCAACACGATCAGGCAGCCCGTCAGCGACGCGACGCAGGACTACATCTCCGGCCGCAAGACCCTCGATGACGTCAAGGCCGCGATCAAGGCGTGGAAGAGCGCCGGCGGCGACGCGATCCGCAAGGAGTACGAGAAGGCGCTGAAGGCGTGACTGCCGAGCACGATCCCGGCCGGGGCGCCTCCGACCGTCTGTTCTGGACGGAGACCGCCGATCGCTGGCTCCGCGCGGTGCGCGAACACGGCGCGG
>NZ_JAHDAU010000122.1 GCF_021991835.1 Polaribacter sargassicola | reverse complement strand
ATTTGATCGTTCTATAGGACATCACTTTAACTTATCTATAGACTTAAATGCCTGTACAGGATGTGGTGCTTGTGTGATTGCATGTCATGCTGAAAACAACGTTCCGGTTGTAGGTAAAGAAGAAGTACGTAAAAGTAGAGATATGCACTGGTTGCGTATTGATAGATATTATTCTTCAGAAGAATCTTTTGAAGGCGATAACGAAAAGAAAGAAAATATTTCAGGATTGGGAAGTTCATTAAGTGAATTTGGTGAAATGGAGCATGCTTCAGAAAACCCACAAGTTGCTTTCCAACCAGTTATGTGCCAGCACTGTAACCATGCACC
>NZ_JAHDAU010000121.1 GCF_021991835.1 Polaribacter sargassicola | reverse complement strand
GACCCTGGATCCGATCCCGGACACGGCTGACAACACCCCGACCCTGACCGGCACGGGCGAGCCGGGCAGCACGATCACGCTGACGGATGGCCCGACGACGCTGGGCACGACCACGGTCGGTACGGACGGCAAGTGGAGCTTCACGCCGAGCACCCCGCTGGGCGAAGGCAGCCACACCATTGTGGTGACGACGGTCGACCCGTATGGCAACACCAATACGACGAGCGGCACGCCGGCCACTGGCACGGACACCTTCATCGTCGACACCAAGGCCACGGCCACGGTCGACATCAAGGACGACACCGGTCACGACGACATGATCAGCTC
>NZ_JAHDAU010000120.1 GCF_021991835.1 Polaribacter sargassicola | reverse complement strand
ACCGCGAAGCGAAACTGCTTCAATCCCAGTGGACGGGTGAAGCACAAGAGGCCTACCGGGCAGCACACGACCAGTGGACCGCCGCCCACCAGGCCATGAACGACGTCCTCCGCGAGATGACCCGCCGCCTCGCAAACACCAACCAGCACAGCATCGACGCCCACACCCACGCAACCGACATCTGGACATGAGCACGAAGGCGGCCCTCCAGTCAGGCCCTCACCGCCCGGAGGCCAGCAGCGCCAGGTGGAGCGCGGAGAGGGTCTCGCCGTCGTCGAGGTCGGCACCCAACAGGTCGGCGATCAGCGCGATGCGCTGGTAGAACAC
>NZ_JAHDAU010000011.1 GCF_021991835.1 Polaribacter sargassicola | reverse complement strand
ACAACAGACCAAGAAAAATTATTGGATATAAAACACCTAAAGAAATGATGGACTTAGAACTAAAATTTGTAGCTTAGTAACATCAAAAAAACAATACGGTTTGTTGCGTTACAACATTGAATCCAAGGAGCCTAAAAAAAAATAGAAGAATATTAAAATGCCTGATAACATAATAGTTTTAATTACAAGAATAATAATAACTGCCATAGCAGTCTATTTTATTTATTTGGCTTGGACTAAAAACGTGAATTTTGTCAGTTGGATTAAAGAAAAAATCACCAATATATTGCCTATTGACGATTCTATAGACAAACAATTGGAACTTGTAAATATTCTAATAACTAACAATCAACAAAGACAGTTATATTTATTCATTCAAATTGACGAATCTGTTGATAAAATACAAGATATTGAACTTTCTATTACGACGATTCATAACAGAAGAAAAGGAGAAGTTGGACTACTCAAGACCATTAGAGATTACAAATATTATTATGATTTGCTATTTACACCTTATTCAACGATTGACTATATCGACAACCGAATTCTTGAATATCAAAAATGGGTAAATACTGGTCCAGATGGTGTAGATTCAACAAAAGTTAATTTGAAATCATTTAATGGAGATGAATTGATCTTAAAATGGAGAGATGCCGAGAATAAAAAGCATATGAAAAAATGGCCATATGAACGATACAGAACTATTGTAGAAGGACTAAAAAAAGGACCTATACAATTAGAGAAAGGTAAAAATGTTTATGTAAGTGAAATGAAGCTTTAAAATAAATGCTAGTACCTACAATGTATAAACGCAATTACGGCAGATTCGACTACGTCCGAATCCACTCGGAATTGCAAGCGTTAGTGCTTAAACGAAAAAAAGTAATTTAAAATCCGTAACTGACGGTTTTACGAGACCGTTACCTACAAGCGAAAAAAAAAATGAAATTTGAATTAGAAGAAGTTGTCCCTTGGGGAAGAAATTTAAAAGAGTATCGGGAAATGTTTAATTTATCTAATAATGATTTAGATAAAAACATTATCAGTTTCGGAGATGGACCTGCAAGCTTTAATTCTGAACTAAATAATCTTGAAAAAAAATGTACTTCAATTGATTTGATATATCAATTTTCTGAAAATGAACTTAAAGAACGATTTGAAGTTGTTAAAAAACAAGTGTTGAAACAGGTTAGAAATAATACTGAAAACTTTACTTGGAAAAGTATTAAAACCCCTGATGAATTAGAATGTTTAAGAGTCAAATCCATGTCTGATTTCTTAAAAGATTTTTCGAAAGGAAAAAAAGAAGAGAGATATATTTATCATTCTTTACCTGAAAAATTAAATTTTGAAAAGCAAACATTTGATTTAGGTTTAAGTTCACATTTTCTATTATTATACCCTAAGCTTGGATTTGATTTTCACATAAAATCTATAAATGAGATGTTGAGATTATGTAAAGAAGTTAGAATCTTTCCTATCCTAAATTTAAATGCAGAAAAATCAGAAATGCTTGATGATGTTATCTCTCATTTTAAAAATAAGCACCTCGTGAATATTGAAAAAGTAAAGTATGAATTTCAAAAAGGAGGAAATGAAATGCTTACCATACAACATAATAGCCTGTAGGTAACACGGTGTATAAAACATAGCTAATGTCCGCCAAATTTTTAATTTGGCTTTTAAAAAATGATAAATTAAAAACAAAAGATAAAAATTCGGCTCTGTGTTAATCCTAAAAGTTAGTATCTTTTTGCACGCTACGTTCCATACACAAGTCAGTTAGCAAATTTAAATATGAGAATAACTTTAGCAATACTTTTCAGGTTTCTATTTAAAGTGAAAATCTTAAAAAAGAAATGGTATTTTGGGATTTACAAGAGATTCTTTAAACCACTGAATCTATTCAAAGGAATAGTTATAGAAACAAAATATAATCATTTACAACTGAAATTACATATTGAAGACTGGATACAACAAAATATATATTTTTTAGGAGAATATGAGAAAAATGAATTAAAAACACTTCAAATTTTTTTAAAAAAAGACAGTACATTCATTGATTTAGGAGCAAACTTTGGATTGTACACGCTCATTGCATCTAATCTCATTGACACAAAAGGAAATATTATTTGTTTTGAACCGTTCTCCAAAAATTATAAATCTCTGATGGAGAACATTACATTAAACAAACTCGAAAATGTGCAAATTGAGAATCTTGCAGTAGGAGAAAAAAATGGTAAAATCAATTTATACTATGATAAACGAGAAAATAATTTAGGAATGGTTTCTGCAAAAAATATTGAAAAATCTTCTATAGAAGAAGAAGTCAAAATAATATCTTTGGATTCCTATCTACAACACAAAGCCATTACCCATATTGATTTAATTAAAATTGATATAGAAGGTTTTGAATATCCTGCATTAATTGGTATGAAAGCCACTTTAACAAAATATAAACCGACACTACTTATTGAAATACTAGGTAACGGAAAACCTAACAAAAACAGTAAAAATATTCACGAATTTTTATATAACCTTGGTTATTCTAAATATTATATTGATAATGACGGAAATCTATCAAAACTAGAGATAAACAACAATAGGTTTAACTACATTTTTACAACAAAAACATTTGCTAACACAGTATAAAATTAATGCGGGGTTTTAGTTTTCCATAGTTTTGTGCTTCTTTTAGATTGTCTACCTCCCACACTAATCTTATAGAAAAACTTAAGCTACAATTTGAAAATGAACACTGATATTGAAAATCAAATAATCTAAAAAACAATTCATTAAATATAAATTTAAAAAGGCATTTCTAAATGAAATTATCAGGAAAATCTATCAGATCGTTTATTGGATCTAAAAACTATAATATTTCTAGAAATTTCTACATAGATTTAGGGTTTAAAGAAGTTATTACATCCGAAAAAATGTCTTATTTCTATATTGGAGAATTCGGATTTTATCTGCAAGACGCTTATGTGAAAGATTGGATTGATAACTCAATGATTTTCTTTGAAGTTGATAATTTAGAAAATACTTTAAAATACATTCAGAATTTAAAGTTAACTGAAAAGTATGAGAATGTACGCTTGTCCGACATTGTATATAATAAATGGGGAAACGAGTTTTTTCTTCACGATCCTTGCGGAATATTATGGCATTTTGGAATTTTTAAATTTAAAATACGATAGAAAACAAAACTATTTATTACAATATCCTATCTTCAGATTACAGCGTATAAGTCCGATGGACGTTTTTACGCAACAAGACATACCACGTGAGCAATAATAATAAAGAAAAATGAAAATAGGAATTATTTCCTATTTTAAATATGAGATATAATTAGCTTAAAAAAAATAAAAAAAAACTGATAATTTATCCTTTAACTACTTTTGACTTATTTTTAAACTATTAATAATCGTTAGAATTAATTTATTGATAGTTCTAGCCTACATATAAACCTTCATGAATTTTTTATTTGATTTTTAATACTAAATTCCGTGGTTTACCAGGCAAAAACTATACTATACAAACACGCTATATTTTACACCAAAAACAAAACACCTTTCCTTTTTTTAATATATAATTATGGTATTAAAAATATTACATACATTTGCACTGACTTTACGGTCAGTCAAATTAATTTTATGAATAAAAAAAAACAAATAATAGAAATAGCAACTAAACTTTTTTCTGAAAAAGGATTTGAAAACACACCTATTTCAAAAATATGTGAAGAAAGTAATGTTTCAAAAGGATTAGTTTTTCATCATTTTAAATCTAAAGATGAATTGTTAAGGGAAATATTTTCAAGCACTACAGAAACAATAATTAAATTAAATGAATCTGTTAACAAAGAACAATCTCCAATCAAACAATTGTTGGATTTAATCAATTCATTCTTTTCGCAAATAGAAAAGGATAAATTATTTTTTCAATTGAATTTAAACATTATGATTCAACCAAAAACAAGGGTGCTATTAAACGATTTAATAAAAGAAAGAAGTGCTTTTATCCTAAATTCTGTAACTCAACTTTTTGAACAAATAGATACAGAAAGTGCAGAGATTAAAAGTTATTTATTTATAGCAGAACTAGATGGTATTGCACTTAATTATTTAGGGATTTTTGATGATTATCCATTAGATAAAATCAAAAAACAACTAATAAAAAAATATACTAAAAATGGAATTTAAAATAACACAAGACACAAACAAAATTAACGAATTAAAAGCTCAGTTATATTCAAAATTAACAGCTCCCATTGATGCAATGTGGGAGTTATTATACATAGCATCAACTAAAAACTATCTAATTTATAGTCAAGAAAAAAATATAGGATATTGCTCCATTGACAACAATCATAGCCTTCTGCAACTATTTATTTTAGATGGTTTTAAAGCTAAAATGAAAACTGTAGTTGAATCTCTTATTGAGCAAAAATTAATAGTTTCAGCAAGTTTAAGTTCTAACGAACCAATAGCATTTAACACTTGTTTATCACTTTCAAAATCAATCAAACCAAATACGTTTTGCTTTGAGCATACAAATTCAGAAGTTGATGTAAATTCATCTTTAAATCTTCAATTAGTATCAGAAACTGATATTCCAGAAATCAAATCGTTTTTAAAGGAACAAATAGGAATGGATGATACCTTTGGCTATACTGAAAACTTGGTAAGTAGAAAAGAAATTTACTTTATAAAAGAAGACAATAAAATTATTGCTACGAGTGAATGTAGATGGAGTGATACACAGGCAGAAATAGCCGATTTGGGAATTATTGTAAATAAAAATATGCAAGGAAAAGGAATTGCTACTCAAGTTCTAAAATTGCAAGCAAACAGAGTGATACAAGCAAACAGAAAACCAATTTGCTCAACAACAATTGACAATATTGGTTCACAAAAAGCAATTGAAAGAGCTGGTTTTTATTGTTCAAATATCATTTTTGATATTCAATTTTAAGGTTAGAAAAATGACAATAAACGATTTAGGTTTTAATAAACAATTAGAAATATATCGAAAAGAAAATCAATTAGACTCTTTTGAAGTTGCTCGTGTAGTTTCTGAACATAAAGATAGATACACAATTAAAACCGTTTCTAATGAATTGGAGGCTGAACTTATTGGAAATTTAAGATTTACAGCAGAATCCAAATACGATTTACCTGTTGTCGGAGATTGGGTAGCTATTAATGAATATGATGACAATAAGGCGTTAATCCATTTCGTATATCCAAGAACATCTATATTAGAAAGAAAAGCAGTTGGTAAACTTGTTAAAACTCAAATAATTGCAACTAATATTGATGTTGGCTTAATTGTTCAATCAGTAAATCGAGATTTTAATTTAAACCGAATTGAACGCTATTTAACTATTTGTAATTCGGCTAATATTAAACCTATTGTTATTATTAGTAAGATTGATTTAATCCAAACATCAGAATTAAATGAAATTTTAAATAAAACTAAAGAACGAATTAAAGGCGTTTTAATAATTGCAATTAGCAATAAATCAAAAGATGGAATTAGTGAAATAAAACAACAATTAATAAAAGGAAAAACGTATTGTTTGTTAGGTTCTTCGGGAGTTGGAAAATCAACGCTAATAAATACCTTAATTGGAAAAAATATTATGAATACTGGAAATATTAGCGAAAGTATTGATAGAGGAAAGCACGTTACAACTCACAGAGAATTAATTGTTACAGAAAATGGAATTTTAATTGATAATCCTGGCATGAGAGAAGTTGGAATAACTGATAATTTCAAAGGTCTTGAATTGACTTTTGATGAAGTTTCCAATTTAACATTAGACTGTAAATTTAATAACTGTACACATACAAATGAAAAAGGTTGTGCTATTATAAATGCTTTGGAAAACGGAGAATTAGATTCAGAATCGTATCAAAACTTTCAAAAAATGGAACGAGAACGACTATTTTTCGACTCGAGTTCAGAGGAACGTAAAAAGAAAGATAAAGATTTAGGAAAATTGATTAAAAATGTAGTTAAACAAAGAAAAAGAAACAAGTACTAAATACGACAAAGTTTAACAGAAAGATCGGCCGTAATCGAATCTGCCGTAATTTTGGTTACACATTGTTGTGTGTAGTTTTTATTCAATTCTCTCAAACTCACTTCCAATTCCATCAGCATTATTGTCAGAAATATTAAGTTTTGTGTTTTCGTAAATATCTATTATTCCATTTTTCACAAATCCTAAATACTGATTGTTTTCAGGAAATTGAATAAATCTTTCCATTTCTCCAGAGTAAATAGACTCTTTCATAATCAGCTCATAAATTCCATTCGATATTTCAGTTCCATTTTCGGTTACTAAAAACTCATAGTTTTCTTTTAAATTTAGATGGATTATTTTTCCAGTTGTTTCTGGTGTTTCGTGAATATGAAATCCAATTCCACCTTCGGTATTTGTCCAATTCCAATTTCCAATTAAATCCGAATTATCAATTCTTGTTTCATCATCTGAGCTGCAAGAAATTATTGCCAAGGATAGAATGAAGATGTAGAATGTTTTTTTCATAAATCTATTTTTTAATTAGATATTCAAATTCTAATATGGTTGCGTTAAATTACACACAACAATAAAATATCATTACATTCATTGAATAAAAGTAAAGTTATAAAAAATGAATAAAATAAATATTCCATCATTTTATACGAGATTTATACCAAATATTTAAAACCAAACCACCAATAATTAAAGCAATACCTACAAAACTGTATATTGTATATATTTCATTAAAAATAAAAACACCAAAAGTTGCCGTATATACTACTTCAAAATATTTAATAGGTGCCACAATATTTGTAGATGCAGTTTGAAAAGCTTTGGTCATATAAGTTTGCCCGAAAAAACCAAATACACCCAACATCATTAAAAAAAGCCACTCAATACCTTTTGGAGAAACCCAATTGTTAATTGATAATATGCCGCCTAATAGAGTACCAAATAGCATAAAATAATTAACAATTACAATAGGATGTTCACTTTTACCTATTTTACTGATTATTATATAAACAAGTCCACTAAGTACCGATGCAATTAATACCAAAACTAAACCTATTGTACTTATTTGATTATCGAATCCTTTTAAAATAAAAACACCTAAAAGAGAAATTAAAAAGAAAAACCATTGCAATGGTTTTACTTTTTCTTTTAATAAAAAAACAGCAAATATTGCTGAAAAAATTGGTGCTATATATCTTAAAGAAACTGCTGTTCCTATAGATAAATATTTAATAGACATAAAAAAAAGAACCATAGATGACGTACCTACGACAGCTCTTGCTATTAATAACTTATTGTTTTTTCCTATTAAAGGTATTTTATTTTTTAACAAAAATGACATCGTAAAAAAAAGAGATCCTAAAGATCTAAAAAACACAATCTGATAAGTGTTTACTTCATTTAAATATTTGACGGTAGAATTCATACACGCAAATGCAAGCGTGCTAAATAACATGTATTTTATGGCTTTTTTTACATCCAAAATGTAATTATTTTCTTTTTCTTGAAGTGATAAAATATACACCAGTTAATAAAATAACAGAAGCAATAATTGACTGTGCAGTTAATGTTTCGTCTAAAAAAAACCATCCCATAAATAATGCAATTACTGGGTTTACATAAGCGGAAGTGGCTACTTTTTCTGTGGCTATATTTTTTAGTAAGAAATTAAAAGCTGTAAAAGCAATAATTCCACCAAAAATAATAAGTATAAACATAGAAACTTGTACATTTTTACTCCAAGATAAAGGAGAAACCCATTGCTCTTTAAAAAGTAAACTTGCTATTGCTAAAATTACTCCAGCACATAACATTTGATATCCGGTACTTACCAAATGACTTTTGGGTAAAACTGCTTTAGACACAAAAACACTACCATAACTCCAACTTAAAACACAAGTTAATATCATAAAAACACCTAATAAACTACCTTCTGATGTGGTTAATTCTTGTTGACTTACCAATAAATACATACCTAATATACCTAATGCTACACCAATTAAAGATTTTTTTTGTAAAGGTTTTCTATCTATCAATCTTAATAAAAATAAGACAAATAAAGGTTGTGTAGATGCTAATAAAGCACCAAAACCACTATCTACATACTTTAAGGCCCAAACAAAAACTCCATTACCATAAACCAAAAAGAAAAAGGCAGCTATACTAGAATTTAAAAATTGTTTTTTAGAAATAGCTAAATTTTGTTTAGTTAATAATGCTAAAAGAATCATTAATAACCCTGCTATAGAAAATCGAATACAGGCTAAGAAAAAAGGAGGTAACTCTGTTACAGCAATTTTATTAAATACATAAGTAGATCCCCAAATGACATATATGGCAAAAAAAGAAATAACAATAAGAAATTTAGAATTTTTCAAAGAAAGTCAGTTTTAAGAATCAAAAGTACTATTTAAAATTCCGATTTTAATTTATTTAATTCAATTTTTAATTAATGCTTAAATTTTTATAAACCAACTTTATAAATACAATTATCAACAAATAAATTATATGTAAAAAAAGCCTTTAGATATTAATATCTAAAGGCTTTTTACAAAAAATTGTATTACTAAGTTATTTAGTTTTTTTCTCGATAATTGTATCATTATCTATATTAAATTGTTTGTTTTCTCTATCTTTTGTCCCTTTTATATTTATAGGGTTAGTTTGTTTTTTAGTTCTCTCAAATTTTTTGTTGTCTTTTATCATACTCATTTCTTATTATTTTTAAGTTCAAATCTAAGATACAGACAATCAATATTATATGAAAAAATAAGGCGTTAAAAATTGTTAAACTATCTGTTTTAATGTTAAAATTGTAAATGCGTTAAAATCTATTTTTTTTGAGATAATTTTATCTAAAAAGACCTCTTAAATTGGGCTTTTTTTAAAAACAATTCTATTTAGCCTATTATTTTTTTTAAAATACCAAATACTTTTTTTTCTATTACGTCTACAGATTCATCAGCAAAAAATACTTTTTTAATGTCTTTGATTAAATCATCTTTTTCTTGCTGATTTAATTTATTTTCAAAAATATATTGTTGAATTTTATCTAAACTTTTTTCATCAGAATCTATAACAACCTCATTATGTACTTTGTAATAAGTTGTTGTATTAACTTTAGAAAGTATGAAATTCTGTTCTTCTTCAGACTCAAAATAATTACATTGTGCTGCATACAATAATACATATGCTTCAAATTCTTTTTTTGTCCAATCTAGTTTCATATTACTTTTCTATTGGTAAATTTTCGGTTGATCCCCACTCTGTCCAAGAACCATCATAAACAGCGTAATTTTTATATCCTGATAAAATTGATGCTAAAGCTAAAATAGAAGCCGTAATTCCGGAACCACATGAAAAAATAAAATCTTTTTTTTCTGGATTTAGATTATCAAAAATTATTTTTAACTCCTCTTCTGTTTTAAACATTCCGTTTTCTAAAACAGATAAAAAAGGTAAGTTTACAGAATTTGGTATATGTCCTCCTTTTATTTCCTTTCTTGGTTCTGCTTCTGTAGCATTAAATCTACCAGAAGAACGAGCATCAACAACTAAAAAATCTTTATTATTTATATTAGATAAGATGTTATTAGTGAATGTTATTTTATTAGGTTGATATGATGCTTTAAAATTTCCTTTTGCAAAGGTTTTAGCTGTTGGTTTTTCAATTGGATAATTATTCTCTTTCCATTTAGGTAAACCACCATTTAAAATAGCTACATTTTTAAAACCCATTAATTGGAACATCCACCAAACTCTTGGTGAAGAATAAACACCTAAATCATCATAACAAACTACAATACTCTCTTTGTTTATGCCTAATTCTTGAGCTTTATTTTCAAACGCATCTGTGGGTAAAATTGTATTAGGAAAAGGAGCTTTTTTGTCTGAAAAAGTATTTTTTATATCAAAAAAAACAGCTCCTTTTATTTGTACTTTATCAACTTTAATTGTTGATTTAACTGTTACTTTAGGAATTGTACAATCTAAAATAATTAAATTTTTATCATTTAAATGATTGTTTAACCAATTTACAGAAACTATTGGTTTAGTAATTTCTAAAGACATATTAATTTATTTTACAGCATCATAATTATCATCCCAATCTTTTGGTTTAGGATCATGTAGTTTACCTAAAGATTTGGCTACCAAAATAGATACAGTTGCGTCTCCTGTAACGTTAACAACAGTTCTACACATATCTAAAGGTCTATCTACTGCAAATATAAGTGCGATTCCTAACGGTAATAATTCTGCTGGAAAACCAAGAGTTTCTAATACAACAACTAACATTACAATTCCGGCACTTGGTACAGCTGCACTACCAATAGAAGCTAATACAGAAGTAGCAATAATTACAATTTGATTAGAAAATGTTAAACCTTCTGGCCATAGAACTTGCATAATAAAAACAGCTGCTATACCTTGGTATAAACTAGTACCGTCCATATTTACAGTTGCACCAACAGGTAATACAAAACCGGCAACTTCTTTATCTACACCTAAATGTTCTTCTACACGCTCCATAGTTACAGGTAAAGTAGCTGCGCTACTACTTGTAGAAAAAGCTAATAATTGAGCCGGACTAATTTGTTTTAAAAACCAAATAGGTGATTTTTTTGTGTAAAAACTTACAAGAACTAGATAAAAACCAATTAAAATAACTAAACCACCAAATACGCAGAAAGCATACCAAAGTAATTTTAATAAAATTTCTGTATCATCAAAAGAGATTATAACGTTTGCTAATAAAGAGAAAACAGCATAAGGAGCAAAAAGCATAATTAAATCTACCATTTTCATAACAACTTCGTTTAAAGAATCAAAGAAATCTACCAAAGGTTTTGCTTTCTTTTGATCTATTAACAATAAACAAATACCTACAAATAATGCAAAAAAGATAACTTGTAGCATAGAAGCATCTGTTAAAGATTTAAAAATATTACTTGGAAAAATATCTACTAATGCTTGTAATGGGCCAGCTTCTTTTTGAGAAGTTGCTTTATTTAATTTATCTATAACTCCTGCATCATTAGAGTATTTTTGCTTAATCTTTTCAATTGTATCTTCTGGCATTCCATTTCCTGGCTTAACCGTATTAACTATACTTAAACCTATAACTACGGCAACAAGTGTAGTAAACATATATAAACCTATAGTTCTTAATCCCATAGATTTTATTTTAGAAATATCTTTTAAGTCAGAAATACCTTTTATTAAAGAAGCCAGTATTAATGGCACTGCTATTAGTTTTAATAAGTTTATAAATATGGTTCCAAATGGTTTTATCCAATCAGCAACAAAGCCTTTACCCCCATCTATAGAATTCATTATAAAGCCAAAAATGATTCCAAGAAACATTCCTATTAAAATTTTCCAATGTAGTGCTAGTTTTTTCATCAAATGTTTTAAAATTATTAAGAATTTGAAAGATAAAAAAAAATAGAAAAATGAAAGTGACTTTATTTGTATATTGTGTCAGAATTATTAAAATGTAAATATTTTAACTAAAAAAATATATAATGGCAGGAATTTTAGATTTATTAGGTAGCGATTTAGGAAAACAAATTATTTCAGGTGTTTCTGGTTCTACAGGTAACGACTCTAACAAAACGAGTAGTGTTTTAACAATGGCATTACCTGTTTTAATGAAAGCAATGGAAAGAAATGCTTCTACACCAGAAGGAGCTGAAAAATTAATGGGTGCTTTATCTAGCAAACATAATGGTAGTATTTTAGATAATCTTGGTGGTTTATTTGAAGGTGGGGTTGATGAAAGTGTAAAACAAGATGGAGCAGGGATTCTTAATCATATTTTAGGGTCTAAACAACAAGGTGTAGAGCAAGTAATCGGACAAAAATCTGGTTTAGATGCTGGTTCTGTTGCTAATATTTTAAAAGTTGCTGCACCTTTATTAATGGGTGTTTTAGGTAAGCAAAAACAAGAACAAAATGTGAGTAATTCTGGAGATTTATCTGGATTATTAGGTGGTTTGTTAGGTGGTAGTGGCGCTCAATCAGAGCAAAATTTCTTAGAACAAATTTTAGATTCTGATGGTGATGGTAGCGTTGTAGATGATGTTGCTGGTATGTTATTAGGTGGTAACAAAAGTGAATCTGGTGGCGGAATTGGTGGAATGTTAGGAGGACTTTTTGGAAAATAAATTTCTATAAGAATTCAAAATAAAAAGCTCAAACAATTTGTTTGAGCTTTTTTATTTATATCACTTTACTGTTGTAACAAGATTTATAAATATCTTCATAAACCGGTAGAATATTTTCTAATGAAAATCTTTTAGTATGCTCTCTTGCACTTACTTTAAATTTTTCGAGTGTTTTTTCATCTTTTAAAATAGAAATAGCATTTTTTGCCATGTCTTGTACATCACCTAAATCGCTTAAATAACCGGTTACACCATGTATATTTACTTCTGGTAAACCACCTGTATTTGTAGAAATTACTGCTGTTTTTGCCGCCATAGCTTCTAAAGCTGCTAAACCAAAACTTTCTGTTTGAGATGGTAAAAGAAAAATGTCTGAATAACATAAAATCTTAGCTACCTCAGAACTGTTTCCTAAAAACATCACAATATCAGAAATTTTTAATTTATTAACTAAATTTTCTGCTTTTACTCTTTCTGGACCTTCACCCACCAACAACAATTTAGATGGTACTTCTTTTTGAACTTCATAAAAGATTTTAATAACGTCTTCTACTCTTTTTACAGGTCTAAAATTACTTATATGAGTTAAAACTTTTTCGTGAGGTTCTGCAATTGCAATTCTATTACATTTTTTTTGATGGACTTTATCATATTTTTCTACATCAATAAAATTATAAATTACTTGTATATCTTTTTTAATATTAAAAAGTCTGTTTGTTGTATTTTTTAAATCGTTAGATACAGAAGTAACAACATCAGAATTATTAATACTAAATTCTACAGCCGTTTTATATGTTGGATGACTACCTACTAATGTTATATCTGTACCGTGTAAAGTAGTAACAACCTTTACATAAATACCTTTTTCTTTTAACATTTGTTTTGCCATGTATGCAGCATATGCGTGCGGTATTGCATAATGTACATGTAATACTTCTAACTCATGTTTTTCTACAACTTCAACAATTTTACTAGAAAGTGCTAGTTCATAAGGTTGGTATTGAAATAATGGGTATTCTTCTAAAATTACTTGATGAAAATGTAAATGATGCGAAATAAAATCTAAGCGAACTGGTTGGTTATATGTAATAAAATGAACTTCGTGCCCTTTATCTGCTAAAGCCATTCCTAATTCTGTTGCAACTACTCCACTTCCACCAAATGTTGGGTAACAAACAATACCTATTTTCATTCTTTATAAAAAGATTAAATAATTAAATAATTTTTAAAGTTGATAAAACATCAACTTGTTTGTGGTAAAGATAGAAGTATTCTTACAGTTTAAATCTAAATAAAAACATAAAAAAACCTACAATTTAAATTGTAGGTTCTATATTTAAAATACTAAAACAAAATTAGTATTAATAATCACCTAAAGTAACCGGGTTTTGAGCTAATGCGTTTTCTAATTGCTCATCGTTTGGTGCTTTACCATGCCATGCATGTGTATGCATCATAAAATCTACACCATTACCCATTTCTGTATATAATAAAATACAAACTGGTTTACCTTTACCAGTCATAGATTTTGCTTCTGCTAAACCAGCTAAGATTGCTTCAATATCATTTCCTTCTTTTACTTCTAAAACATCCCAACCAAAAGCTTCAAATTTAGCTTTAATGCTTCCCATTGCTAAAACTTCATCAGTAGAACCATCAATTTGTTTTCCATTTAAATCGATAGTAGCAATTAAATTATCAACTTTTTTTGCTGATGCATACATTATTGCTTCCCAGTTTTGACCTTCTTGTAACTCTCCATCTCCATGTAAAGTATAAACAAGTTTATCATCTCCATTTAATTTTTTAGCTTGTGCTGCTCCTAAACCAACAGATAACCCTTGTCCTAATGATCCAGATGCAATTCTAACACCAGGTAAACCTTCATGAGTTGTTGGATGACCTTGTAAACGAGAATTTAACAATCTAAAAGTAGATAATTCTTCTACATCAAAGAAACCACTGTGTGCCAAAACACTATAAAAAACAGGTGAAATATGTCCGTTAGATAAGAAAAATAAATCTTCATTTTTTCCATCCATATCAAAATCTGTAGAATATTCCATTACTTCTTGATATAAACAAGTAATAAATTCTGCACACCCTAAAGAACCTCCTGGATGACCAGAATTTACTTTATGAACCATTCTTAATATATCTCTACGAACTTGTTGCGTAAAATCTTGTAATTGTTGTGTTGTTGGCATTTTATTATTTTAATTTGTGATGACAAAAATACAAAAGTGATTGAATTTTATTCTGTTTTAATATTATTTATTTAATAATAATTAATAAAATTACCTACAAAAACTTATTAAGAATGCAATAAACTTAACTGTTTTTAATAAAATGAGATTAAATGAGCTTTTACTTATTAATGTAACCTATGTTTTTTGCTTTTTCTTTTTAGCTGCAGGAAACAAAATATTATTTAAAATTAAACGATATCCGGGTGATGTTGGATGTAAATCTAATTCGGTTTTAGGATCTCCTACTCTATGTGTATAATCTTCAGGATCATGTCCTCCGTAAAAAGTAAACATTCCTTTTCCTTTTGTTCCATGTATATAACGTGCTTCTCTGTTTACTTTATTTTCTCCTAAAACTAATACATTACTTTTAATTGTGTTTCTATTAAATGATGTAGTTTGTCCCATAAAACCTTTTACCAAAGTTGTATGGTTTTGTGTTAGCATTGTTGGTACAGGATCCCATTTGGCAGAAAATTCTACTAAAGAAAAATAATCTGATGTTTTGGGTATTTTACGTTTATTAGTCATATCAATTGAAGAAAACTCATAAACCGTAGGGCTTCTAATTAATTGAAAATCTTTAAAAGCAAAAGTTTTATTAAAATCTATTTTAGATTGATAATTTATATCTGTTCCGTCTCCATCAAACATTGCTTCTGCTATATCTACACCATCGGCAGACAATGCAATATCAAAACTATCGGTAGCAGAACACATAGCAAACATAAAACCACCACCAATTACATAATCTCTTATTTTTTTAGAAACCGCTAATTTTTCTTCAGATACTTTAGAATAGCCAAGTTCTTTTGCTAGTTTTTCTGCATTTTTTTTACCTTCTAAATACCAAGGTGCAGTTCTAAAAGCTCCATAAAACCGACCATATTGTCCGGTAAAATCTTCGTGATGTAAGTGTAACCATTCGTATAATAATAGTTTATCTTCTAAAACTTCTTTATCGTAAATAACATCAAAAGGGATTTCTGCATAAGTTAAAACCATTGTAACGGCATCATCCCAAGGCATTTTATCTTTAGGAGAATATACTGCTATTTTTGGCGCTTTTTCTAAGGTTACTGCATCTTGATTTGAAGATGGTGATGAAATTTCTTCTAATATTAATTGTGCTTTAGCGTCTGAAATTATTTGATAAGAAACCCCTCTAATTTTACACTCCTTTTCTACAATTTTATTGTTTTCAATTAAAAAAGCTCCTCCATCATAATTTAAAAGCCATTTAGATTTTAACCCAGCTTGCAAAGAATAATATACAATTCCGTAAGCTTTTAAATGACTTTTTTGGTTATCATGACTCATTGGTACATATATAAATGATGCCCAAATTGAGTTTGAGGTTAAAATAAATAGAATTAAAACAAAGTATTTTCTTATCATTAACATTATTTTTTGGTCCACTTTTTTATTTTTTCATCTAAGAAACCTACACCAAAAAGACCTAATAAAAAAGAGGTTGGCATACCTATAATTGTTTTTATAAACTCTTTAGGGTTTCTTTGGTAGTCTTTTTTGTAGCCAAAAAAGAAAATAGAAAAATAAATTAGCAAAATAATTATACCAAAAAATATTTCCATAATGTTTGAGTTTTATAAAACTAAAATACACAATTACATTAAGGTAATTGTGTATTTCTATAATTTTATAAAATTTTTATCTTTTTAAAAAGGAACATCATCTCCACCAAAAGCATCTTTTGGATCAATGCCGCCTTCACTTGAACCTTCAAAAGGATTTTCAGGGAAATCAGCATTCATAGAAGATTGAAATTCTGAGCTAAAACCTTCTTCTAAATCTGAGAATTTTGCTAAATGTCCAGTAAATTTTAAACGAATATTATCTAAACCACCATTTCTGTGTTTTGCTACAATAAACTCACCTTGTCCTTCACATGGCGAATGATCATCATCATCCCATTCTGTCATTCCGTAATATTCTGGACGGAAAATAAATGATACAATATCTGCATCTTGCTCAATCGCTCCAGATTCACGTAAATCTGATAATAAAGGTCTTTTAGATCCTCCACGAGTTTCTACCGCACGAGATAATTGAGAAAGTGCAATTACTGGCACAGATAATTCTTTAGCTAAGGCTTTTAAGTTTCTAGAAATCATCGAAATTTCTTGTTCACGGTTTCCTCCAGCCTTTCCTCCTGCTGTCATTAACTGCAAATAATCAATAACTAAAATTTTAACATCATGTTGCGATACTAATCTTCTTGCTTTTGCACGTAAATCAAATACAGAAAGAGACGGTGTATCATCAATAAAAATAGGTGCATCAGATAAACGTTTTACTTTTACGTTTAATTGTTCCCACTCATGTGGTTCTAAATTTCCTTTTCTTAATTTTTCTGATGTTAAACCCGTTTCAGAAGAAATCATACGCGTAATTAACTGTACAGAAGACATCTCTAAAGAGAAAATAGCAACTCCGTGATTAAAATCTATAGCCATATTTTTTGCCATAGAAATTACAAAAGCGGTTTTTCCCATACCAGGACGAGCAGCAATAATTACTAAATCGGATGGTTGCCAACCAGAAGTTAAAGCATCTAATTTAGTAAAACCTGTTGCTAAACCAGACATACCTTCTTTATTACCAATTTCTTGAATCTTTTTTAAAGCTTGCTTTACAAGAGATCCCGCATCTTCTGAACTCTTTTTTAAATTACCTTGTGTAACCTCAAAAAGTTTTGCTTCTGCATCGTCTAATAAATCAAAAACATCTGTGGCTTCATCATAAGCGTTTTCTATAATTTCTGATGAAATTGATATTAATTTACGCTGAATGTATTTTTGTAAAATAATTCTTGCATGAAACTCTATGTGCGCAGAAGATGCTACTTTTTGAGTTAAACGAATTAGAAAAAAATCGCCACCAACAAATTCTAATTTACCATTCTTTTTTAATAAATTAGATACTGTTAAAATATCTATTGGTTCAGAATTTTGAAATAATTCATAAATAGTAGCATAAATATCTTGATGTTTTTGATCATAAAAAGCCTCGGCACTTAAAACGTCTATAACGTCATCAATACCCTTTTTATCAATCATCATTGCACCTAGCACAGCCTCTTCTAATTCCACTGCTTGTGGCGGAATTTTACCTTTTTCAAGTTGTACTAACCTTGATTTATCTATCTTTTTACCTGTAACAGGAGTCGTTTTTTCCATGACTGCAAATGTACTTTTTTTACATGTTAAATTCTACTCTCAATAGTAAATTTCTTTGTTCACAAAAACAGATAAGAATTGTTATTAATATGTTAATAACTAAGTAACTTTTAAAATGATGTGTTACTTTTACACGAATGAAATGGAATAAAACACATATTTTTTTATCAATATTACTGCCTATTCAGATGCTTTTAATGCAACTGGTGGCTAAAAATCCATCGTTTATAGAAAAATATTATTCTAACGGAATTTATCCTTATATATCGTCTTTTTTTAGAATACTTTTAGGTTGGCTTCCTTTTTCTTTTGGTGATGTTTTATTAGCATTTGGGTTATTTATTTTAATTCGATTTTTATTTCTAATCATAAAAAATAGGTTCAAAAATTTTATTCCTAAAATAATTCATTTTACGGCTGTATTATCTATTATTTATTTTTGTTTTTATCTTTTTTGGGGTTTAAATTATTATAGAGAACCTTTGGCTAAAAATTTAAATTATCAACAAAAAGAATATACTACAGAACAACTTAAAACAGTAACAGAGTACATTATAAAAGAGCTAAATTATTATCAACTTAAAATTACTAAAAACGATACTTTAAAGGTTACTAATTTTTATCAACCAAAAGAAATGTATGCAATGGCGGTTGATGGTTATACAAATTTAGCAAAAGATTTTCCTCAACTAAAATATCAACATAAATCTGTAAAAAGTTCTTTAATGAGTTTGCTACAAACTTATAATGGCACTGCCGGATATTTAAATCCGTTAACGGGGGAAGCACAGCTAAACGATAAATTACCAAAAACAGGTTATCCTACAACCGTATGTCATGAAATGGCACATCAAATAGGTTTTGCTGCAGAAAACGAAGCTAATTTTATAGGATTTTTAGCCGCAAATTATAATGATGATATTTATTTTAAATATGCAAGTTATAGAATGGCTTTTGGTTATTGTATTTCTGAGATAAAAAAAAGAGATAAAAATTTATCTAAAGAACTTTGGCAAAAGGTAAATAAAGGAATTATAAAAGATTTTAACAATAGTTACCTATTTTGGCAAGAATATAAAAACCCTTTTGAACCTTATATTAAAAAAGGATACAATGCCTATCTAAAAGCGAATAAACAAGAAAAAGGTGTACAATCTTATAATTATGTTGTTGATTTATTTATTAGTTATTTTAAACCCCTAATAAAATACTAAAATTTTGTTAAATTAAGGCATTTTAACATTTTACAAATTGCTTCTATTTAATTTTATGCAAAATAATTCAAACAACTAATTCAAACTTTTATGAGAAAATTACTCTTTTTTTTCTCATTATTTGTAGCATTTTCTATGCATTCGCAAGATTATTTTCCTACAGATAGTGGAGTAAAAACAACAGAAAACACAACTTTTGCGTTTACCAACGCAACCATTTATGTAACACATAATAAAGTTGTAAAAAAAGGAACCTTACTAATTAAAGACGGTAAAGTTTTAAGTATTGGTAAATCGGTTAAAATTCCTTCAGGAACAAAAACAATCGATTTAAGTGGTAAAACTATTTACCCTTCTTTTATTGAAATTTATTCAGATTTTGGTCTTGCTAACTCAAATAGACAAGGTGGCCAAGCTGGCTTTAGGTCTAGAACAAGACAATATGAAGCTACACGAGAAGGTTATTATTGGAACGACCATATTAGACCAGAAACAAATCCTATTTCAGATTTTAAGTTTGATAGTAAAAAAGCAAAAGATTTAATTAATGCTGGTTTTGGTGTTGTAAATACTCACTTAAACGATGGTATTGTACAAGGTAATGGTTTGTTAATAGCTTTAAACCCTAATTCTTCTGATGCTTACAGAATCTTAGATACAAAATCTGCTCAATATTTATCATTTAATAAAAGTTCTAAATCTAATCAAGCTTATCCTAGTTCTAGAATGGGTGCAATGGCTTTATTACGTCAGGTGTACAACGATGCAGATTGGTATGCTAAAGGAAACATGAAAAATAAAGATTTATCTTTAGAAGCTTTTAATGCAAACAAAAACTTACACCAGATATTTGAAACTTCAAATGTTTTAGATGCTTTAAGAGCAGATAAAGTTGGTGATGAGTTTGGTGTACAATACACTATTGTTGGTAGCGGAAAAGAATTTGAAAGAATTAATGATATAAAAGCAACAAACGCTAATTTTATTATTCCTATTAATTTTAGTGCTGCTTTTGATGTTTCTAATCCGTTATTAACAGAACACATATCTTTAGGAGATATGCGTAGATGGAACCAAGAGCCTACAAACTTAAGTGTACTTTCTAAAAACGGAATTAACTTTGCTTTAACCACACATACTTTAAAATCTATTAATGCTTTTCATAAAAACATACAAAAAGCAATTAAATATGGTTTTGATAAAGAAAAAGCATTAGAAGCCTTAACAACTATTCCTGCTAATATTCTTGGTAATTCTTCTATTGGTAATTTAAATACAGGTAGTTACGCAAACTTTATTATTACTTCTGGTGATGTTTTTGATCCTAAAACTACTATTCATGAAAATTGGGTACAAGGTGATAAAAATGTAATTAATGATATGAATATTAAAGACATTACAGGTGATTATATGTTAACTGTTAATGATGAAAATTACGATTTATCAATTACCGGTAAAGGAGCTAAACAATCAGGATCTATTAAAAAAGATGGTAAAAAAGTAAATGCTAAATTTTCTTTTGCAGATGATTGGGTTACAATTACGTTAAATGAAGAAGATAAGTATACAAGAATGTTAGGTAAAGTTATCAATGCTTCTAACGTGATGCAAGGTGATGCTTTTGATACAAAAGGTGATAAAACTTCTTGGTCTGCAAGTAAAAAAGTAGCAGCAACAGAAACAAAAGGAAAACCTGCTAAAAAAGGTGGTAAAAAAGAAAAAGTGTTAACTGTTGTACCAGTAAGTTACCCTAATATTGGTTTTGGTAATTATACACAACCTAAAACACAAACAATTTTAGTTAAAAATGTTACTGTTTGGACCAGTGAAGATGAAGGTATCTTAGAAAACACAGATGTTCTTTTAAAGAATGGAAAAATCACTAAAATAGGTAAAGGTTTAAGTGCCGGAGGCGCAACTGTAATTGATGGAACGGGCAAACATTTAACTGCTGGTATTATAGATGAACATTCTCATATTGCAGCTTCTTCTATTAATGAAGGTGCACAAAATTCTTCTGCAGAAGTTACTATAGAAGACGTTGTAGACCCTAATGACATTAATATTTATAGAAACATTTCTGGAGGAACAACAACTTCTCAAATTTTACATGGTTCTGCCAACCCAATTGGTGGACGTTCTGCAATCATCAAACTAAAGTGGGGAGAAAATGCAGAAGAAATGATTTACGACAACTCACCTAAATTTATAAAATTTGCTTTAGGAGAAAACGTAAAACAATCTCGTAGCACAAATGGTACTCGTTTTCCACAAACAAGAATGGGTGTAGAACAAGTTTTTATCGATTATTTTACAAGAGCGGAAGAATATGATGCTTTAAAGAAAAGCGGTAAGCCTTATAGAAAAGATGCCGAAATGGAAACATTAGCAGAAATTATTAACAGCGAACGTTATATTTCTTGTCACTCTTATGTACAATCAGAAATTAATATGTTAATGAAAGTTGCAGAAAAATTTGGTTTTACAATTAACACTTTTACACATATTTTAGAAGGATATAAAGTGGCAGATAAAATGAAAGAACACGGTGTTGGTGGTTCTACATTCTCAGATTGGTGGGCTTATAAATACGAGGTTAATGACGCAATACCTTACAATGCAGCAATTATGCATGATGCCGGTGTTACTGTTGCTATTAATTCTGATGATAGAGAAATGTCTAGAAGATTAAACCAAGAAGCTGCAAAAACAGTTAAATATGGTGGTATGACAGAACTAGAAGCTTGGAAAATGGTAACAATTAACCCAGCTAAACTTTTACATATTGATGATAGAGTTGGTAGTATAAAAGTAGGTAAAGACGCAGATGTTGTTTTATGGAGTGATCACCCAATGTCTATCTATGCTAAAGTTGAAAAAACAATCATAGAAGGTAAAGTATTTTTTGATAGAAACGAAGACATTAAAAAACGTGAAGCTATTAAAGAAGAAAGAAGCAAATTAATTAATATGATGTTACAGGAAAAAATAGGAGGTGCTAAAACGCAAACCCCAAGAAAAAGAATCGATATCGATTTTCACTGTGATACAGAAATATAAAGCTACAGAAATATGAAAAAAATAATATATAGTTTGCTATTTACTTTCTTGTTAGGTAATAGCATTATAGCACAACAAACACCTGCAGATAAACAAACTGCAGACTATTCTATAGAAGGTGCAACAGCACATTTAGGAAATGGAGAGGTTATAGAAAACTCTTTAATAATGTTTAGCGAAGGAAAAATTGTTTTTGCAGGAAGTGCAAATGCAAAAATTGCTAGAAGAGGAACCGTTATTAACGCTAAAGGTAAACATGTTTATCCTGGTTTTATTGCAGCCAATGCAAGTTTAGGTTTAGTAGAAATTGATGCTGTTAAAGCAAGTGATGATGAAGATGAGATTGGTACAAACAACCCGCATATAAGAAGTTTAATAGCTTATAATGCAGAAAGTAAAGTGGTAGAATCTATGAGACCAAACGGAGTTTTAATGGCGCAAATTACACCAAGAGGTGGTTTAATTTCTGGTACATCTTCTATTGTACAATTAGATGCTTGGAACTGGGAAGATGCTGCTATTAAGGTTGATGATGCTATACACATGAATTGGCCAGGAAGCCTTTCTAGCGGAAGAAGAAGGTTTGGTGGTGATGGTACATTAAAACCAGACCCAAACTATCCTAAAAGTATAGCTGGTATTAAAACTTATTTTTCTAATGCTAAAACTTATTTAGCAGGTAATGCAGAAAAAAAACATTTACCTTATGAAGCTACTAAAGGTTTATTTGATGGTACTCAAAAACTTTTTATCCATGTAAACGGACAAAAAGAAATTACAGATGCAATTACTATTTCTAAAGAATTAGGTATAGAGAAAGTTGTTATTGTTAAAGGTGGAGATGCAGATAAAGTTGCAGATTTACTTGTAAAATACAACATTCCAATTATTTTAGAAAGACCTCATAGAAACCCAAGTAGTGAAGATGATGCTTATGATTCTACATATACTATTGCAAAAATACTTACAGAAAAAGGTATTACAGTAGGTTTAGGTATGGAAGGGTCTATGGAACGTATGAATACAAGAAATTTACCTTTTTACGCTGGTACTTTTGCGGCTCATGGTTTAGAAAAAGAAGAAGCTTTAAAGTTATTAACTTTTAATAATGCAAAAATATTAGGAATCGATGATTTTGCAGGAACTTTAGAAGTTGGTAAAGACGCAACTTTATTTATATCTGAAGGAGACGCATTAGATATGAGAACTAACATTATTTCTAACGCTTTTATACAAGGTAGAAAAATTAGTTTAGAAACTCATCAAACAAAATTGTGGAAAAGGTATTCTAATAAGTATAAAACAAAATAATTTCATCTTATTAAAGTTTAAAAAAGGCTCGCTTAACGCGAGCCTTTTTTTACTATAAATAATTTTTCCTTTTCACAGAATTTTAAGTACAAATCCAAATAAATACACTCAACTTACTGTTATACAAATATTGTTATTATTTTGACTTAAGACAATACCTATAAATAGGTATATTTGCATTGATGAAAGAAATTACAAGTATCCAAAACTCTTACATAAAAAACTTGCTAAAACTGCAAGAAAAAGCACGTGAACGAAAAAAACAAGGGCTATTTATTATTGAAGGTAAACGAGAAATTTCTTTAGCCATATCTGCTGATTATGAATTTGATACAATTCTTTTTTATCCAGAATTAATCTCAGAAAAAGAAATTTTACACCTATTTAATAAAAACATAAATAGAGTATCAATTTCTAAAGAAATATATCAAAAAATAGCTTATAGAGAATCTACAGAAGGAATTGTTGCTGTTGCAAAAACAAAAGATTTTTCTTTAAAGAACATTAAATTTAAAAGAGAAAAACCTTTAATTTTAGTAGCAGAAAGTGTAGAAAAACCAGGTAATATAGGGGCTCTTTTAAGAACTGCAGATGCTGCAAATGTAGATGCAATATTTATAGCAGACCCTAAAAGCGATTTATATAACGCCAATATTATTAGGTCTAGTGTTGGTTGTGTTTTTACTAACAACATTGCCATTGGTACATCAGAAGAAATAATTACTTTTTTTAAAAAACAGAATATTAATATATATGCTGCTACTTTGCAGAACTCTAATGAATATCATAAGGAAAACTATACAGAATCTTCTGCAATAGTTGTTGGTACAGAGGCAACGGGTTTAACAGAAACTTGGCGAGAAGCTGCTAAACAAAATATAAACATACCTATGCAGGGACAAATAGATTCTATGAATGTTTCTGTTTCTGCTGCAATTATTCTTTTTGAAGCAAAAAGACAAAGAGATTTTAAATAAAAAAAAATGAAAGTATTAGGAATTGACATTGGTGGATCTGGAATAAAAGCTGCTGTTGTAAACACAAAAACAGGAGAATTACTTACTGATAGACACAGAATACCTACACCAAAACCAGCTACACCAGAAGCTGTTGCCAAAGTTGTAAAAGAAATGATAAAGCATTTTGATTGGAAAAAAGCTGTTGGTTGTAGTTTTCCTACCACAATTGTTGATGGAAAATGTATTCATTATGGTAACTTAAGTGAAAAATGGCTAAATGTAAAAGTTGATAAACTATTTAAAAAAGAATGTAAACTGCCATTTTATGTTAGTAATGATGCAGATTTAGCCGGTCTTGCAGAAGTTAGTTTAGGTGCCGGTAAAAAAGAGAAAGGTGTTACTTTGGTTATAACAATTGGTACAGGTATTGGTTCTGGTTTGTTTTTTGACGGAAAATTGATTCCGAATGTAGAAATAGGAAAAATGTTGCATACCAATGGTAAAATTATTGAGTTTTACACGGCAGATTCTATAAGAAAAAAAGAAGATTTATCGCTAAAACAATGGGCTTTACGTTTTGATGAATTATTAGAATATGTAAGAATTGTTTTTTCACCTAGTTTAATTATTTTAGGTGGTGGAATTAGTAAAAAATATGATGAATTTAAACAGCATTTAACAACAGATGTTAATGTTAAAGTTGCTGAATTTAAAAACAATGCTGGTATTATTGGTGCTGCAATGTATGCTAGTAAAATGGAAAAAAAATAAATGCAACCTACTACTCTATTTTATATTTTAATAGCAATTTTAGTTATCAGTTTTATTATTGATAAAGTTTTAGACTTCTTAAATTCTAAACATTTTGATGATGAAATTCCTGATGAATTAAAAGATGTTTATAATAAAGAAGAGTATCTGAAATCTCAAGAATACAAAAAAGTAAATGATAAATTTTCTAATTTAACATCAGCATTTTCTTTGGTGTTAACTTTAGTTTTCTTTTTTGTTGATGGATTTAAACATGTAGATAATTTTGCAAGAAGCTTAACTGATAACCCCATTTTAGTAGCTTTAACTTTTTTTGGTGTTATAATATTAGGTTCAGATATTTTAACAACACCTTTTTCTTATTACAAAACATTTGTTATAGAAGAAAAATTTGGTTTTAATAAATGTACAAAAAAAACTTTTTGGTTAGATAAATTAAAAGGAGGTTTAATGAGTGCTATTTTAGGTGGTGGAATTTTATCTTTAATTATTTGGTTTTATCAATTTGCAGGAGAAAATTTTTGGTTATACGCATGGGCTTTAGTTGCTTTTTTCTCTTTGTTTATAAATATGTTTTACGCAAAACTAATTGTACCTTTATTTAATAAACAAACAGCTTTAGAAGCTGGCGAATTAAAATCAGCAATAGAAAAATACTCAAAAAAAGTAGGTTTTACTATCAATAATATTTTTGTAATCGACGGCTCTAAACGTTCTACAAAAGCAAATGCTTATTTTTCTGGTTTTGGTTCTCAAAAAAGAATTACTTTATATGATACTTTAATAAGTGATTTAGAAACAGATGAAATTGTTGCTGTTTTAGCACATGAAGTTGGTCATTATAAAAGAAAACATATCGTTTTTAATTTAATATCCTCTATGCTACTTACGGGTTTTACGCTATTTATATTGTCTATTTTCATCGATTCTTCTCTTTTATCAGAAGCATTATCAATTTCAACACCAAGTTTTCATATTGGTTTAATAGCATTCGGAATTTTATATTCTCCAATTTCTGAAATTACAGGATTATTTATGAATTATATGTCTCGTAAATTTGAATATCAAGCAGATAATTATGCCAAAGAAACTTTTAATGCAAAAGCACTAATTACATCACTTAAAAAATTATCTAAAAACAGTTTAAGTAATTTAACTCCGCATTCTGCGTATGTTTTTGTGCATTATTCTCATCCAACTTTGTTGGAAAGAATAAAAAATTTAGAAAATTAATTTTTTTCTATTACAGAATAAACAATATCATCTATCATTTTTTTAGAACGTTTACTAGCACTATAAACCAACATTGTTGTCAGTTCAATGCAAGTTTTCTTGTCGTATTTTAGGTAATAAACTTGCTTTAAATAGTTAATTCCTTTTTTAGATATAATTCCCTCTTTAAGTAATATTTTTTCTCCTTTTATTGTCTTTTCTCCTATAAATTTCAGTTCACTAGAATTAGAAATTTTATTCAGTTTTGTTTTTTGTTTTTTATAAGAAATGGGTAAATATAATGCTACAATTAGAGCTTTTGGCTCTTGTGCAGCATACATGTTAGTAGTAACATTTGTAAAAATATCTTTATTTATGTTGATATTTACTTTCTTATTTTGAAGTTTAAAAAGCAGTTCTTTTTCTCCTTTGTCTTGAGATTGAATATGATAACTTAAAATAAATATTATAAATATAAGAATGTTTTTCATTGTTCAAAAATAGAAAATTTAGAAAACTAATTATTTGTTTGTTAAAATACTTCTTCATAAATTCACTTATAATATTATATTTTTTCAAAAGTGTAACTTATGGAATACAACGCAACAATAGAAGAAGAAAATAAAGAAATAGCTAACCGCTATAAAGATTTATTAAAAGGAACTTATGAGGTTTTATCTAAAGAAGATAAAGAACTTATAAGAAAGGCGTTTGATATTGCTGTAGAAGCACACTCTAAACAGCGTAGAAAAACAGGAGAACCTTATATTTTTCATCCAATAGCAGTTGCCAAAATTGTAGCTTATGAGATTGGTTTAGATGCTGTTTCTATTGCATCTGCCCTTTTGCATGATGTTGTAGAAGATACAGAGTACACTATAGAAGATATGGAGCGTCTTTTTGGGGAAACTATTGCTAAAATTGTTAATGGTTTAACTAAAATTTCTCGTTTAAATAAAGAACAAAACGCATCTATACAAGCAGAAAATTTTAGAAAAATGCTATTAACCTTGCATGATGATGTTAGGGTGATTTTAATAAAAATTGCAGACAGGTTGCACAATATGCAAACAATGGATGCAATGCCAGATTATAAACAGGTTAAAATAGCATCTGAAACATTATATATTTATGCGCCTTTAGCACATAGATTAGGTTTGTATAATATAAAAACAGAATTAGAAGATTTAGGATTAAAATATACAGAACCAGAGGCTTATAACAGTATTTTAAGTAAAATAAAAGAGAGTAAAGAAGATCAACAAAATTATTTGAATCAATTTGAAAACACTTTAAAAGCTGGTTTAGATAAAGAAAATTTTGATTATGAAATAAAAGGACGTTTTAAATCTATTTATTCTATCCGTAGAAAAATGATTAAACAAAACGTAACCTTTGATGAAGTTTATGATAAATATGCTATTAGAATTATATACAAACCAAATTCTAATGATGATAAATTTGATGCGTGGAAAATTTACACCATAGTTACAGATTACTTTAAACCAAACCCTTCTAGGTTAAGAGATTGGATTACACAACCAAAATCTACAGGTTATGAAGCTTTACATATTACTGTTGTAGGACCAGATTCTAGATGGGTAGAAGTACAAATACGTTCTAATAGAATGAACGAGATTGCAGAAAAAGGTTATGCTGCTCATTTTAAATACAAACAAGGTACACAAGAAGATAGTGGTTTAGAAAGTTGGTTAAATAAATTAAAAGAAACATTAGAAACTCAGAGTTTAAATGCTGTAGACTTTGTTGAGAATTTTAAATTAAATCTATATTCTAAAGAAATATATGTTTTTACGCCAAAAGGAGATTTAAAATCGTTACCAAAAAATGCAACCGCTTTAGATTTTGCATTTTCTATACATACAGATGTAGGCTTAACTTGTAGAGGCGCAAAAGTAAATGGTAAACTAATGCCTTTAAGTCATAAACTAAAAAGTGGAGATCAAATTGAGGTTATAACCAGTTCTACAAATAAGCCAAATGCAAGATGGTTAGATTTTGTTATAACAGCCAGAGCAAAAGGTAAAATTAGAGCAGCATTAAAAGAAGAAGAAAAATTAATAGCAGAAGAAGGTAAAGCAATATTAACACGTAAATTGCGTCATTTAAAAATAGCTTTCAATGATAAAAATATTAACGAAATAGTAAACTATTTTCAGCTTAAAACAAGTTTCGATTTATTTTTTAGAGTTGGTAACGGTGCAATAGATAACACTCAATTAAAAGCATTTGTTTCTCAAAGAAACAGTAAAATTTTAAACTTCTTTAAAACAAAATTACGAAGAAGTTCTTCTGAAAATGATTTTGTAGCAGAAACAGAAGAAGTTAATAATAAATATGATGCTTTAGTTTTTGGTAAAGAAGAAGAAAAATTAGATTATAAAATATCTAAATGTTGTAACCCAATACCAGGAGACAAAGTATTTGGTTTTTTAACTATAAATGATGGTATAAAGGTTCATAAAATGAACTGCCCAAATGCTATTTCTTTACAATCTAACTATGCATATAGAATTATGCAAGCTAAATGGATAGATTCTACAAAACAAGAATTTAAAGCGATACTAAAAATTGAAGGGGTTGATAATAAAGGAATTGCAAATAAAGTAACACGTCTTATCTCTAGTAATATGGGCGTATTTATTAACAGTATAAATATTAAAGGGGATGATGGAGTGTTTGATGGAAAATTATCTATAAGCATAAAGAATAGTTCGCAATTAAACAAGCTGATAACAAACCTTTTAAAAATTGAAGGGGTTAAAAAAGTAGAACGTGTTAATACTTTGTAAATATCAATTGATTAAAATTGTAAATTAATTAATAAATAACTGTAAATTTGCTTTTTGTAAAAATCACCTGTAAATGAGTAATTCTCTTGAAAATCAAGAAGTAGTTAAAAAAGTTTTCACTGCATATTTAGAAGAAAACAAACATAGAAAAACACCAGAACGTTACGCAATTCTTCAGGAAATCTATACTTCTGAAGAACATTTTGATATAGAATCACTTTATATTAAAATGAAAAATAAAAACTATCGTGTTAGTAGAGCAACGCTTTACAACACCATAGATTTACTTTTAGATTGTGGATTGGTTAGAAAACATCAGTTTGATGGGCAATCTATGGCTCGTTATGAAAAAAGTTATTTCGATAAAAATCACGATCACGTAATTTTTACAGATACAGGAGAAGTAAAAGAGTTTTGTGACCCTAGAATACAGGTTATAAAGAAAACAATAGAAGAAATTTTTGATATTGATATTCATAGTCATTCTCTATATTTTTACGGAACAAAAAAGAAAAAATCTTAAACAACAACACAAAAAAATAAAATATTAAATTACACACTAATGGCTGTAGATTTATTACTAGGATTGCAATGGGGAGATGAAGGTAAAGGTAAAATTGTAGATGTACTTACTAAAAATTACGATATCATTGCTCGTTTTCAAGGAGGACCAAATGCTGGTCATACTCTAATTTTTGACGGACATAAACATGTTTTACATACAATTCCTTCTGGAATTTTTCATAAAACAGCATTAAATGTTGTTGGTAATGGAGTGGTTATTGATCCTGTTATCTTTAAAAAAGAATTAGAAAACCTAGACAAACACGATATAGATTATACATCTAAATTATTAATTTCTAGAAAAGCACATTTAATTTTACCAACTCATAGATTATTAGATGCTGCATCTGAAACTTCTAAAGGAAAGGCTAAAATTGGTTCTACTCTAAAAGGAATTGGCCCAACTTATATGGACAAGACTGGTAGAAATGGAATGAGAGTTGGAGATTTAGAATTAGAAAACTGGAAAGAAAAATATGATGCTTTAACAGAAAAGCACATTAAAATGTTAGAATTCTTTGATGTTCAAATAGAATATGATTTAAAAGAATTAGAAGCAGAATTTTGTAAAGGAATAGACAAATTAAAAACGTTAGCTTTTATTGATAGTGAAGAGTTTTTAAACCAAGCTATAAAAGATAAAAAGACAATTTTAGCAGAAGGAGCTCAAGGTTCTTTATTAGATATAGATTTTGGTACATATCCTTTTGTAACATCTTCTAACACAACAGCTGCTGGTGCATGTACTGGTTTAGGTGTTGCACCAAATAGAATTGGAGAAGTTTTTGGTATTTTTAAAGCTTACACTACGCGTGTTGGTTCTGGACCATTCCCTACAGAATTATTTGATAATGATGGAGCTACAATGGCTAAAGTTGGGCACGAATTTGGTGCTACAACTGGTAGACCAAGACGTTGTGGTTGGTTAGATTTAGTTGCTTTAAAATATGCTGTTGATGTAAATGGTGTTACGCAATTAATGATGATGAAGGGTGATGTTTTATCTGGATTTGATACTTTAAAAGTATGTACTTCTTACAATTATAAAGGAGAAGAAATTAGCCATTTACCTTATAACATAGAACCAGAAAATGTTTCTGTTAATTATACAGAATTTAAAGGTTGGGAAGATGATTTAACAAAAATGACTTCTGCAGAAGAATTACCACAAAACTTATTAGATTATGTTGCTTTTATAGAAAAAGAAACAGGCGTACCAGTATCTATAGTTTCTGTTGGTCCGGATAGAAAACAAACTATTACAAGATAATTTATTTTTAAATAAATATAAAAAGCATCTTTCTAAAACTGAAAGATGCTTTTTTTATGCAAAAAACTATTTAAGATTTTCTATTTCTAAACCAATTAAAGCCAATTTATTTTGTTCTACTTTTAATGCATTTAAAAGTGTTTCTTTATATTCTGCAAAAAAGTGTTTCTTATCGGTAAAAATTTCATTGTAATAATGGATACCAGCCTCTAAATTATTTTTAAATTTTGATAAATATCTCAATTGCTTTTTATCTACAGCTATTTTAATTTCATCAACTTTATCTTCTAAATGCGCAATATAAAGTGATAATTCTTTTATAAAAACATTAGGTCTATCTGCCCTAGTTATCATATTCTTTCTTCCATAAATATGATCAGTAATTCCCTTTAAACTAATTACTTTATCATAATAAGCCATATTAGGTCCTGGACAAACAGAAACTCCATCTCCAGTTTTTTTTGTGCTTACATTATTTAAAATTAATGTTGATGTGCCTAAACCTACACAGATACAAGATTTTTCAATAATTTTTTCTTTTTTAGCGTAATTTTCTTCATCAGAAATATTTAAAGAATCTAATTCCTTTAATTTTAGGTGTTGATATTCTCTAGAAGCTGTACATAATCCACTTTCTTTAAATTCTTTGTTTAAAGCGATGTATTTGTTCGGACAAGACGTACCTGGCCTTCCTTTGTCAATCAACTCTTGTTTTTGAATGTCTTTTGTATTTCCTTTTAGAGTATTAAAAGGAATTCCTAACGGAGAAGTATTACTTAAATATAAATCTTCTTCTTTCGCTTTTCTAAGTTTTTCAATTGTGGTTTTATCTACACTTGTGGCTTCCGGTACCAATAAAAAAGGACTTCCCCAACCTATAGAATCTAATTGATACTCTTCTATTAAAAAAGAATGTTCTTCATCTGTACCTACTCCACCTTGCGTTGTAATTTTTAAATCTAAATCATTAATAGGTATCACTTTATTTGTGTCTTCTAAAGCTTTAAACACTAAAGTTTGTATCTGATTTTTTAAAGTTTCTTTATTTTCTTTAAATTCTTTTAAAACCGGACCTAAAAGAAAACCATCAGTAGCAAAAGCATGTCCACCACAATTTAAACCAGATTCTATCCTGTATTCAGAAACCCATAAACCTTTTTTAGCCAAAAACTTACCTTGTATAAAAGCTGATCTATAATCACTAACTTTTAAAATGATTTTCTTTTTAATAAAACCATTTTTATCAGGAAAAAAATCATTAAAAGAACTAATATAAGAATACAAACGAGGATTTAAACCTGCAGAAAGTACTAAAGAAGATGACAATTTACTTTTAGCAAAACCTCTTAAAGCTGCATGAGCATCATTATACTCTACTGGCATTAATTTTTTGTTTTGGTAATTTTCTTTATCAACTTTGGTCATAATATTTACATCAATATTACCCATTGTTAAATTTCTATTAGTAAAATCTTTCAATTTAGAAAAACTTACTCCCTCTTCTATTAATTTAAAAAAACCTTTTTTAATAACAGAATAATCTGGCAACATAGAAATATAATCACTTAAAGCTTTACTTTTTATTGACGTAATATTTTTAAGTTGATTGAATTTTTGCTCTGTTTGGTCGTGTAATAAGTTTAGATAAGATGTAATTCTTTTTGCTCTAAAATCTTCAACTTTATCAGTTATTTCTTTATAAGGTAGTTCTAATTTTTCACTGTAAAGTTTTCTCATTTTCTCTACTAAAATATCATCAACCAAAGAAACAACAGAATCTATACCGTATTGTGCTACTTTTAAAGGAGAATCTATTGTAAAACCAATACCCATTACAGGAATATGAAATGAATGTGCGCTTTTTTTCATTTATTTTAAATGTTTTATAAACCGCAATGTATAGTTATTTACAACTGAAAAACATGACTATTATCAACTTCATAAAAATTGATAATAGTTATGTTTTATATTATAAATTATTTACCCCATTCTAGTAAGATTTGTTGGGCATATTTATCACACTGATTTAAAGTTTCTTCAACGTGCTTAAAAGTAGTTTTAGGGTTGATTAAACACATTCTTATTACTATTTGATTTAATAAAACAGTAGTAACTAAAAGCGCTTCTTTAGACTCTATTACTCTAGAAGAAATCTCTTGATTTAGAGTGTTTAACTCTTTTTCATTTAAATCTTTACTTAAAGGATTGTATCTAAAATTTATTATTGCCAAAGTAGCAGGAGAAACTATCTCCCAATTTTTACTTTCTCTTAATAAATCTTCTGTTTTATCTGCTAAATCAATATTATAGGTAACTGCTTTTTTAAAGGCATTTAAACCATACGTTTTTATAGACATATAAAATTTTAAAGCTCTAAATCTTCTTGTTAATTGTATACCATAATCGTAAAAATTAATTTCAGATTCGTTACCTTCTATATCTCTTAAATATTCTGGTTTTTCACTAAAAGTATTGCTTAACCAAGAAGAATCTTTTACCAATAAACATCCTATTTCATAAGGCTGAAAAAACCATTTATGAGGATCTACTGTTAAAGAATCTGCACGTTCAATTCCTTGTAAAATTTTACTTCCTTTTTCAGATAAAATGGCTGCACCACCATAAGCTCCATCAATATGAAACCAAAGATTTTCTTTTTCACAAATATCAGCTAATCTATCTAAAGGGTCTACAGTACCTGTATTTGTTGTTCCTGCAGAAGCAATAATGCAAAAAGGGTTTTTACCTTCTAATTTGTCTCTTGCAATTTCGTTTTTAAGCTTGTTAATCCCTATTTTAAACTCTAAATCTGTTGGAATAATCTTTATTTGTTCTTTTTTAAATCCTAAAATTCTTATTGCTTTAATGTTAGAAGAATGTGCTTGATCTGATAGATAAATAACTGCTTTAGAAAAATCATCGCCACATTTAATTCTTCTGGCAGTAGTTATTGCTGTTAAATTAGCCATAGAACCACCACTTGTAAAAATTCCTCCTCCTTTTGTTACAGGAAAATTAAACATTTTTAAAAGCCAATTTAATGTAACAATTTCTAATTCTGCTGCGGCAGGAGAAACAATCCAACCACCAGAAAAGATATTAAAACCTGTAGCTAAAGAATCTGCCATGGTGCTAATAAAGTTACTTGGCCCAGGTACAAAAGAAAAAGATTTTGGATGCGTAGATATACTACTATTAGGTAATACATTTTTGGTTACAAAATCTAAAACTTCATCTGCAGGTGTTGCATTATCTGGTGCTTCTGTTAAAAAAAGGGTATCCATTTCTTCTCTAGAAGCTTTGCTTACAGGGTTTTTATTTTCTTCATCTGCATAATGGTTTACAATGGTATCTACAATTTTATAGCCATATGCTTGCATTTCTTCTTTAGTTAAATAAAAAGGTGATTTCATCAAAAAATATTTTTTTGCAAATTACAAGAACTAAAATTTATAATGAAGATAAAGTTATATTTTCTTTAAAAAAACAACCTCATTTTATATATCACAAAAAAAATATATAACGTAAATATGGTTATCAAAAAAAAACGTAAAGTATTAGTTTATATGATGATAGCTTAAAATTGTGATAAAAGTCATTTTTTTATGACAAAAACTAAGTCAAATTTGTAGAATAAAACTTTACAAAAAAGATGAAGTCTCTAATTAATAAAAGTGTTGCTGGTATTGTTACCGAAAACATAAATACGGCATCTGTTTTTAAAAAGTATAAAATAGATTTTAGTTTTCATGGTAATATGTTGCTCTCTAAAATATGTGAAGAGCGAAATATTAATGTGCAGAAAATTGTTAAAGAATTAGAATCTGTTAATAAAAATAAATATTATTTAAAAGATTATAATTCTTGGAAATTAGATTTTTTAATAGATTTTTTAATAAATATTCATCATGAATATGAAGAAGAGAATATTTTACTACTTAAAGATTACAGTAAAAAAGCTGTGAAAATTTATGGTAAAACAATTAAAGAATTGATAGAAGTAGATAAATTAATTGAAGAAATTTCTGATGAAATATTAGAGCATATGAAAAATGAAGAAACCATCTTGTTTCCTTACATAAAAAAATTAATTGAAGCTAAGAAGAAAAACAAAAAAATAAGTATAACAAACTCTCCTTTAAATGAACCTGTAGAAGCTTTAGAAGACGATCATGGCAAAGTAGGAAAAACTTTTAAACGCATTTCTTTTTTAACAAATAACTACAAAATACCAAAAAATGCATGCAACACTTTAAAAGTATTGTACGTAAAACTAAAGCAGTTTGAAGAAGAACTTAACAAACACATCCATTTAGAAAATAACATATTATTTCCGAAAGCAAAGAAGCTAGAAAAAACAATTTTAACACGTTAAAAAGACAATAAAATAAATTTCACTTTTCTTTAATAGATTGCCATTTAGTTTTCAGTATTTTTGTCTTTAAAACTATTATTTTGAAAAGAATATTTATTCTATTTTTTATACTTATTTCTACTATTGCATATTCGCAAACCAGAATCATTAACTACAAAGCAGAGATTCAAGATACAGATGAAGAAAAATATCCTGGAGCAACTGTTTTAATAGGAAATGTAAAAATGACACATGAAGGCATTGTGTTAACCAGTCAACAAGCATTATTTTACAGAGAAAAAAACTTTTTTAAAGCTATTGGTAAAGTAGTTATAAAACAAGGAGATACAATTACACAAACAAGTGATTATACAGATTATGATGCAAACTCTAAACAAGCATTATCTTGGGGAAATGTTGTATTAAAAGACCCTACAATGACGTTAACTACAGATACGCTTCATTTTGATCGATTAAATCAAAAACTATATTACCAAAATTATGCAACTATAAAAGACGAAACAAACACGTTAAAAAGTAAAATAGGTAATTATTATTTAGAGAATAAAAAATTTACAGCAACTTCTAGAGTTACTGTTGTTAACCCAGAACATCACCTAGAATCTGATCACTTAGATTATTATACAGAATCTGGTTATACTTATTTATACGGACCATCTACGATAACAAATTTAGAAAATAAGAATAGAATTTATTGCGAAAAAGGTTTTTACAATACTAAAACAGATGTTTCTCATTTTGTTAAAAAAGCAAAAATATTTTTAAAAGAAAGAACTATAGAAGGTGATAGTTTGTATTATGATAAAAATAAAGGTTTTGCTTCTGCAACCAATAATATTCAGGTTATAGATACTTTAGAAAACTTTATAACTAAAGGTAATTATGCAGAGCTTTTTGAATTAAAAGACTCTCTTTTTATTGTTAAGAAAGCGGTTGCTATTACTATTGTAGATAAAGATTCTATGTTTGTACATGGAGATACTTTATTGGTTACAGGTAAACCAGAACAAAGAATTGTTAGAACCTACCATAATGTAAAAATTTTTAAATCTGATTTACAAGGTAAATGCGATTCTATACACACAGACCAACAAACAGGTTTAACAAAAATGTTTAAAAATCCTGTAATTTGGTCTGATCAAAATCAAATAACAGGAGATACAATTCATTTAGTTTCTAATGTAGAAACAGAAAAATTAGACTCTTTAAAGGTGTTAAATAATTCTTTTATAATCTCTAAAGATTCTATTTCTGATGATAACTTTAATCAAATTAAAGGAAGAAATATGTTTGGTAAGTTTGAAAACAATAAACTTAGAACACTTTTGGTTAAAGGGAATGCAGAATCTGTTTATTTTAATAGAAACGAAAAAACACAGGTTTTAGAAACCATTACAAAAGAAATATCTAGTAATATTGAATTTACTTTAAGTGATGGTCAAATAGAAACTATTAAATATCTAAAACAATCAGATGGTAACACGTATCCACCATCTAAATTACCAGATGATGTAAGAGTTTTAAAGGGTTTTATTTGGAGAGAAGAAGAACAACCTAAAAAAATGGAAGATATTTTTATTATTGATGATATTAAACTTCCTTTGAATAACGAAGAAGAAGATAATAAAAAGCCCTTAAACGATTTAAATAAAGCATTAGAAAAGAAAAAAGGTAAAAAACCTAAAAAGTCTGACATTAAAAATAAAAAACAATAATATTGAAAACAGATTTTTTTAAATATCAAGCCCAAACCTCACCTCACCCATTTGCTCTAGAAATTTCTAAAGCCAAAGGCAGTTATATTTACGATACATCTGGTAAAGAATATTTAGATTTTGTAGCCGGAGTTTCTGCAAATAGTGTTGGGCATAACAACCCAAATGTTACAAATGCAATTAAAAATCAATTAGATGCATTTTCTCATGTAATGGTTTATGGCGAGTTTATACAACAGCCACAAGTAGAATTGTGTAAATTATTAGCTAAAAGCTCTCCAACAAATTTAAATGCAGTTTATATTACAAACTCTGGTACAGAAGCAACAGAAGGAGCTTTAAAATTAGCTAAAAGAGTTACAAGTAGATCAGAAATAATTGCAGCAAAAAATGCTTATCATGGTAATACCATGGGATCTATGAGTGTTAACGGAGTAGAAAAACAGAATCAAGCTTTTAGACCATTAATTCCTGGTACAAAATTCATAGAATTTAATAATGAAATAGAAATTGATAAAATTACACAAAATACAGCTGCTGTAATTTTAGAAACCATACAAGGTGGAGCTGGTTTTATAGAACCTAAAAATAATTTTTTATTTAAGATAAAAGAACGTTGTAAAGAAGTTGGCGCATTATTAATTTTAGATGAAATTCAATCTGGAATAGGTAGATCTGGTAAGTTTTGGGGATTTGAAAATTATAATGTTGTACCAGATATTGTAATTACGGGTAAAGGTTTAGGCGGCGGAATGCCAATAGGTGCTTTTATATCCTCGTTTGAAAATATGAGTTTATTAAAAGACAATCCTAAATTAGGTCATATATCTACTTTTGCTGGTCATCCTGTAATTGCAGCAGCAGCAAATGCAACTGTTACAGAAATTATCAGTAGAAATTTGATTGCAGAAAGTTTACGAAAAGAACAATTGATAAAAAAGCAACTTAATCATCCTTTAATTAAAGAAATTAGAGGTAAAGGTTTAATGCTAGCAGCAATTTTAGAAAGTCCAGAATTGGCTTCTAAAGTAGTTTTTGAATGTTTAGATAAAGGTTTAATACTTTTCTTTTTGCTTTTTGAAGGAAGAGCTTTAAGAATTACACCACCGCTAACAATTTCTGATGAAGAAATTATAAAAGGTTGTGATATCATTTTAAAAGCTATCAATAAAATTTCAAATTAGAAATTAATTTGAATAATCGCTTATTTTTTTGTAGTTAAATAAAAACTTTAAGATAAGGTATTTAATTAACTTACAATTAGTATTTAATAAAAAATAAGGTCTTTAAAAAATTGTATTATTAAATTAATATAAAGATAGCTATTAGAATAAAAACTACAACTTGCATCCATTTTAAATAAAAGCCAATCTTATTATTTTTTTTAATTTTTTCTGATATTGAACCTGCTAAAACAGCTATTAAAGAAAAAACGACTAATGAAATAAGCATAAAAATAAATCCTAAAGTATAAAATTGAATTATAGGATTTATGGTATTACTAAAAAGAAAACTTGGAAAAAAAGCTAAGAAAAAAATTGAAACTTTAGGGTTTAATACATTCATAATAAACCCTTGTTTAAATAGCTGCTTTGTACTTTTTTTAGTTACTTTATCTTCAGACAAAATAATATTAGGGTCAGATTTGTACACTTTATAAGCTAAATACAATAAATATAAAGCGCCAAATAACTTAATTAAAAAGAATAAATTTTCAGATTCTTTTATAATTACAGAAACACCAAAAGCTAACAAAGTTGTATGTATTAAACATCCTGAAATTAGGCCAAAAACAGTTGCTAAACCATATTTTTTTCCATTTACTATGCTTTGTGTTAAAACAAAAATATTATCTGGTCCTGGCGCAAGAGCCAAAACAAAAGTTGCAGCAATAAAAGAAAGTAAGGTTTCTGCCATAAATTCTAAATTAAATATACAGACTAACTTCTTGCTAAAATTGCTTTATTTATTTTTTTTACTAAACCTGGTCCTTCATAAATAAAACCAGTATAAATTTGTACTAAATCTGCTCCTGCTTCAATTTTTTCTATTGCATCTTCTGCAGAATGTATACCTCCTACTCCTATAATAGGAAATGATTTATTAGAATTATCTGCTAAATACTTAATTACTTTAGTACTCTTATTTTTAATAGGCTTACCACTTACACCACCGTTACCAATTTCTTGTAAACGTTTCTTAGACTCTTTTAAATTGTCTCTAGAAGTAGATGTGTTAGATGCAATTACACCATCAATTTTTGTTTCTGCAACCAATTCTATAATCTCATCTAACTGAATATCATTTAAATCTGGCGCAATTTTTAATAAGATTGGTTTTTGCTTTTCTTTTTTATTATTTAAGTTTTGACAATTTGTTATTAGTTCTACTAAATAATCTTTATCGTTTAATTTTGCATGACTGCCAACATTTGGGCAACTTACATTTAAAACAAAGTAATCTACATAAGCATGTAAAGCGTTAAAAACCTCTAAATAATCTTTAGTGTAAGCTTCTGGCTGTGTTGCAGTATTTTTACCAATGTTACCACCAATAATAATTTTTCCTTTATTTTTTTTAAGGTTTGTAATAGCAGCTTCCATACCTTCATTATTAAAGCCCATTCTATTAATAATTCCGTTATCATCTTTTAAACGGAATAACCTTTTTTTAGGATTCCCTGCTTGACCTTTAGGTGTTACAGTACCTATTTCTACAAAACCAAATCCAAAATTAGCTAATTCGTTATATAAAACCGCATTTTTATCAAAACCAGCTGCTAATCCTACCGGATTTTTAAATGTTAATCCAAATAAATTACGCTCTAATTTTTTATCGTTTATTTGATATAATCCTCTAAATATATTTGATAAAAAAGGGATTTTACATAAATTTCTTACTAAAGAAAAAGTAAAGTAATGTACTTTTTCTGGATCAAATAAAAAGAAAATTGGTCTTACTATTAATTTGTACATAATTTTAAATCTAAAAAAAGCTCCTTAATAAAGGAGCTTTTAAATTATCTTAAAACAGCATTTAAATTTTTTTCAAAAGTTTGCTGTAATTTTTGCATTATTTTATCAATTTGATTTTCAGTAAGTGTTTTAGTTTCATCCTGAATTAAAAAACTTACTGCATAAGATTTTTTACCTTCTGGTAATTTATCACCTTCATAAACATCAAATAAATCTACTTCTTTTAATAACTTTCTTTCCGATTGAAAAGCTAAATTATAAACCTCTTTAAACTCTGTTTTAGTATCTAACAATAAAGCCAAATCACGTTTTACAGTCGGAAATTTTGGTAAATCAGATACTTTTACTTGCTTATTGCCTATAAATTTAAGAATTGCATCCCAATCAAAATCAGCAAATAAAACTTCTTGTTTTATTCCAAATTCTTTTAAAACAGCACGTTTTACAACTCCAAATTCTACCAACTTCGTTTTGCCTAAACTTAAAGAAAGTCCTTCAGAAAAAACATCTTGTTTTGTAGGTGTTGGTTTTACTTTATCTAAACCTAATCTACTTAATAAAGAAGTAATAACACCTTTTAGATAGAAAAAGTCTGATGTTTTATTAGCAACACTCCAACTTTCTTTTGTTCTGTTACCTGTTACAAAAAGCGTTAAATGCTTATTTTCTTGATATTTTTCGTTGTATTTATGGTATGTTTTACCAAACTCATAAAATTGTAATGAATTATTTTTTCTATTAATATTGTAAGAGACAGACTCTAAACCACTAAATAACAAAGATTGACGTAAAACCTTTAAATCGTTACTTAACGGATTTAACATTTCTACATTTGCTTCTTCATTTATATTTTCTGAAAAACCTGCATACTCTGGTTTTGTTAAAGAGTTTGCCATTGTTTCATTAAAACCAAGTGCACTTAATTGGTTTGCAATAATATTTTCTACCTTAATTTCTTTGTTAGAATCAAAAGAAATAGAAGTATTTAATTTATGAGAAAACTCTATATTATTGTAACCATAAACTCTTAATATTTCTTCTATAATATCTGCTTCTCTCTGAACATCTGTTCTATAAGAAGGAATTGTTAACCCTAAACCACCGGCAGTTTCACTATTAATTTTAATTTCTAATGAAGCTAAAATATTTTTTATTGTTTCTTTAGATAACTCTTGCCCTATTAATCTGTAAGCATTATCATAAGATAAAAATACTTGAAAGTCTTCTATTTTAACAGGATAAAAATCAGAAATATCAGAAGCCATTTTACCTCCTGCATATTTTTCTATTAACAAAGCAGCTCTTTTTAAAGCGTATTTTGTTAAATTAATATCGATTCCCCTTTCAAAACGGAAAGATGCATCTGTATTTAAAGCGTGTCTTTTTGCTGTTTTACGAATAGAAACAGGATTAAAATAAGCACTTTCTAAAAAAATAGAATTGGTATATTCTGTTACACCAGATTCTAATCCACCAAAAACACCACCAATACAAAGCGGATTAGAGTCTCCATCACAAATCATAATATCTTCTGATGATAATTCTCTTTCTACTTCATCTAGAGTAGTAAATTTAGTACCTTCTTCTAGAGTTTTTACAATAATTTTGTTTCCTTTAATTTTTTGTGCATCAAAAGCATGTAAAGGTTGCCCTAACTCGTGTAAAACATAATTTGTAATATCTACAATATTGTTTTTAGGTGTTAAACCAATTGCTTTTAATCTATTTTTAATCCATTCCGGAGATTCTTTAACCACAACATCTGTTATTGTAATACCAGAATAACGAGGAACTAAGTCTTTATCTTCAACTTCTACATCAAAACGTAAAGTTCTTTCATCTACATGAAAATTACTAACAGACGGAGAAATCAACTCTAATTTTATATCTTTTTGTATTAATCCTGCACGCAAATCTCTAGCTACACCAAAATGGCTCATAGCATCAGATCTATTTGGTGTTAAACCAATTTCAAAAACATAATCTGTTTCTATATTAAAAACTTCTGCTGCAGGTGTACCTACTTCTAAGTTTTCATCTAAAACAAGAATTCCGTCATGCCCTTTACCTAAACCTAATTCGTCTTCGGCACAAATCATTCCATGACTTTCTTCTCCTCTAATTTTACCTTTTTTTATTTTAAAACCTTCTCCTTTATCATCATATAAAGTTGTGCCAATAGTTGCAACCGGCACTTTTTGCCCAGCAGCTACATTTGGTGCACCACATACAATTTGTACAGGTGCTTCTAAGCCTAAATCTACAGTTGTAACTTTTAATCTATCTGCATTAGGATGCTGCACGCATGTTAAAACTTTACCAACAACAATCCCTTTTAAACTTCCTTTAATAGACTCTTTGGTTTCAATGCCTTCAACTTCCAATCCTAAATCAGTTAACAACTCTCCTGTTTTAATAGGTTCCCAATCAACCTGTAAAAACTGTTGCAACCAATTGTATGATATTTTCATATTCTTTTTTTAAGGTTTATTAACGGCAAATTTACTTAAAATCTACTTTTTATTCCTAATTTTATCCACTTTACTTTTTTACACAATAAAAATTAAAAAAGATCTAAAAAAGAGTACTATAAAAATGATAAATTGATTAATTGTAATCTATTATTTATCAATCCAATGAGTTAAGATATATAATGTTAAAAAAACTACTTTACCACGAAAATAAATATTATTTTCTAATTTTTTTGTTAATAATAATTGTAACAATTTTAGGTTTACCTTTAGATTTAATAAATCCTGATGCGGCTTTATACGCAACAATTTCTAAAACAATTTTTGAAAATAATGATTTTATAAATCTTTATTCTTTAGGATATGATTGGTTAGACAAACCACATTTGCCTTTTTGGTTAACAGCTATTTCTTACAAGATATTTGGTGTTTCTAACTTTGCTTATAAAATACCTGGTGTATTGGTTTTCTTTTTAGGTATTTGGATGACTTATAAGTTTACGAAAGAAAATTACAATAAGAAAACAGCCTTTATTGCTGCAATAATATTAGCGACTGCTACACATTCTGTAATTTCTAATTTTGATGTTAGAGCAGAACCGTATTTAACTGGTTTTATTATTGCTAGTTTGTATTATTCAGATAGGTTTTTAAAATTGAATAAACTTTATTATTTAATTTTAGCTTGTTTGTTTGCTGCATTTGCAATAATGACAAAAGGTATTTTTGCTCTTATACCTATTATTTTTGCTTTATTAGGAGAGTTGGTTGTAAAACGTAATTGGAAACAATTATTAAACCCTGTATGGTTTTTAGCAGCTTTTTTAATCTTTATTTTTATTATCCCAGAACTATATTCTTTGTATTTACAGTTTGATTTACATCCAGAAAAAATTGTTTTTGATAAAAATAACACCTCTGGTATTCAATTTTTCTTTTGGGACAGTCAATTTGGTAGGTTTTTTAATACAGCGCCAATAAAAGGTAGTGGAGATAAATTTTTCTTTTTTCATACAATATTATGGGCTTTTTTACCTTGGGGAATTATATTTTACATAGCTAGTTTCTTTAAAATAAAACAAAACCTAAAAAAGGTGATACAAAAAGAAGAGTTCTATACAATATTTGGTAGCTTATTTACTATTCTAATTTTTTCTTTAAGTAAATTTCAATTAGCACATTATACCAATATTATATTTCCTTTTATGGCTATAATTGTTGCAAATTTTATTTACAAATTAGAAGTTTACTATAAAAATGTTTTTAAAAGTTATCGTGCTATTCTATGGTTTCAAAATATTGTAGGTTTACTATTAATGATCTATTTATTTGTAGTTATTAAACCTAAAGTTAATTACTTATTTTTTGTAGTTATTATAATTTCTCTCTTAATTTATGTAATCATAAAAAAATCTAACGAACAAAAATCCATTAAACTATTTTTCTTTTCTTCTTTAATCTTTTTAACTATTTACAGCTTTTTATTAACTCATTTTTATCCTACTATATTAGAATATCAAGGAGGTGTAACTGCTGCTAAATTTGTAAATAAAAATTACCCAAACCAAGGAAGTTTAATAGATAATAAAGAAAAACATTTTGGTTTTGAATTTTATTTAAAAGATTCTTTAAAAAGAGTTGATAGTTTACAAATAAGTAAAGAAAAAGGACGAATATTTTTTGTTGATAAAAACGAATATCAACTTTTATTAAGACAGAATGTTAACTTTAAAGTTATTAAAGAAGTTGATAATTTTAGAGTAAGTAAAATAAATTCTAAATTTTTAAATTCTAATACCAGACCTGCTTCTTTAAGTAAAAAGTATTTAGTAGAGATACAATAACACTCATATTAATTTACATTAAATTAAAGATAATTTAATATTTTTGTAAATTGATATGAGAAAAATACCAAATTACATCAAATACATTTTTTTTAATGTATTTTTCGTTTTTGTTTATTCATTTATTTTTAGGATAATCTTTTACTATTTCTTTTCTAATTTAAATGAGGTAAATTTAAATGAAGTAAAAAAAGCTTTTTTGTTAGGATTTCGTTTCGATTTAAAATTAGCTATCATTTCATTTTTTCCACTTGCTATTTTAATTTTAATAGTTAATTATCGTTTTTTTAAAGCTACAATTTTTAAGAAAATAGCAAATATTTATTCTGTTTTAACATATTTAATACTCACTATTTTTTATGTTTTTGATTTTGGATATTATGATTATTTACACACACGTTTAGATAGTTCTTGTCTCCGTTTTTTTAGTAATTTTAAAATATCTTTACAAGTTTTAATAGAAAGCTATCCTATTTATAAAGGTTTTTTATGTCTACTTATTTTCTGTTTTATTATCCATAAATTATCTAATAAAGTTTATAATTACTTTTCTCATCAACAAAATAGTGAGTTAAAAAAACTAAAGTCTTTATATTTTATAGTTACAATTTTACTTTTATCTTTTGGTATTTACAATAGCTTTTCTCACTATCCTTTACGTTGGAGTCAAGCTTTTTTTTCTAAGAATAATGCTGTAAATCAATTTGCATTAAATCCTGTTTTATATTTTTTTGACACATTTACTTATAGAAGTGAAAGTGTAAATATGAATGAATTTAAAAAGTATTATCCTGTTATAGCCAAACATTTAAATTTACCGCAAGATTCTATTTCATTTGAAAGAAAGGTTATTTTTGATTCAACTTATACTAAAAAACCAAATATTGTTATTGTAATGTTAGAATCTGTAGGTGTAAAGCCTATGAGTTATTATGGTAATGCCATTAAAACCACTCCAAAGTTAGATTCTTTAATTAGTAAAAGTCTTAGTTTTTCTAACTTTTATGTGCATAAATCGGGTACAGCGCCTAGTGTTTTTGCCAGTGTAACAGGTTTACCAGATATAGAAAAAGTAAAAACAGCTTCTAGAAATCCGTTTATTCAAGATCAACGAATTATTTTTGATCAATTTGATGGATATGAAAAACTTTATTTTTTAGGAGGAAGTGCTAATTGGGCTAATATTAGAAGTATTTTTCAATCTAATATAAACGGATTAAAAATATTTGAAGAAGGAAGTTATAAAACAGAAAAAAGGGCCGATGTATGGGGTTTAGATGATTATGATTTGTTTAAAGAATCTAATAGAGAATTAGAAAAATTATCAAAAACAAACAAACCTTTTATAGCATACATTCAAACAGCGTCAAATCATATTCCGTTTACGGTACCTAATAAAAAAGAAAGTTATAAACCTTATACAAAAAATGAAATTGAAAAAGATTTGTTAACTAAATCTGGTTTTAAATCTATAGAACAATTAAACGCATTAAGATATTTAGATTTTAACGTTAATAAATTTTTAGAAAGAACCAAAAAAGCTGGTTATTATGACAATACAATTTTTGTTTTTTTTGGTGATCATAATACAACTATGAAAAGGACAGATAAATATACAAAAGAGTCAGATTTAAACATTCAATTACAACATGTTCCTTTTATAATACATGCTCCTAAATTTGTAAAAACAGAAATCATTTCTAAAAATGCAAATCTTATTGATTTATTTCCTACTGTTGCCAGTCTTGCTAAAATAAATTACACAAATTATACATTAGGTAATAACTTATTAGGTGATGCACCAAAAAATTCAACATCTTTTATTTACCTTAAAGGTAGCGGTACTATAGGCCTAATTAAAAATAATTACTATTATTCTATAAATAAAGCAACAAAAACAACTGGTTTATTTAATCTTAATACTAAAGAATTAAAGGATTTAAAAAAAGATTACCCTCTTAAAACAATAGAAATGAATCGTTTATTGAATGCTTATTATCACTCAACTAAATATTTATATTACAACAATAAAAAAACAACTACTAAGTAAAAAGTTTATTGTCTACTTTCTTAAAAAAGAAATAATAAATATTTGCTAAAGTTATACCTATTATAACACCTACAAGAATATCTATAGGAAAATGAACTCCTAAATATAATCTACTATACGCAAATACTAATGGCCAAATTAATATAAAATAGATGTATTTATATTTATCTTTTAAGAGTAATATTACAAAAACTGAGAAAAAAGTTGATGTTGTTGCGTGACCAGACATAAAACTAAAACCTTTTGGGCTTTTTAATATTCTTAATAAATGTTTAATCTCTGGATCGTTATTAGGTCTTAAACGTTGTACAGAGTTTTTAATAAGGTTTGTAAATTGATCTGAAAAAGCTACTAATAAAATTAAAGATATAGCTATAAAGCCACCTCTTTTCCAGCCAAAAGTTTTGAATACTAAAAATAAAACTAAAAGAAATAAAGGAGTCCAATTAAATTGATTAGTTATACCTAACCATAAAGGATCCCATTGTTCACTTCCTAAATTATTTAAAAAAACTACAATATTTTTATCAGTTTGTATAATATTGTCCATGCTTTTGTTTAGTATCATCGATTTCTATAATTACTGAGGAAATATAAGTAATTATAACGTAAAAGTATATTAGAAAAAACTTTATGTATTAGTAAAAATATCGTAAATAATTATTCACCAACTTTTAAAAGTTCTATTTCAAAAACTAAATCTGATTTTGCCGGGAAAGGACCATATTTTTCTTCTCCATAACCCAAATAATAAGGTATATATAGTCTAACCTTCTCTCCTTCTCTCATTGTAGAAATACCTTCTTTAAAACCTGCAATCATTGGTCTTTTAGGGTCATCTAACTGACAAACAAAAGGCTGACCTCCTGTATCTTCTGTAGATTGAATCTTTTTTCCGTCTGCAATATAAAGTGTATATCTTAATTCTAAAGGTTTTGTACTAACAGCTTTTTTACCAGAAGTCTTTTTTAATTTTAAAATTTTTAATCCAGAATCTGTTTTAACAGCTTTATTAATATCTTTTTTAGCTAAAAAAGCTTTTCTTTCTGTTAAATACTTTACATACCTAGCTCTTTCTAAAGCTTCTTCCTCTTTTTTATGCTCTAATTCAGATTTTGTAAATTTATCAAACTCGTTTGTAAAAACTTCTGCAGCATTAAAACTATTTGCTTCTGCTCCTATTTTTACAATTTTAACATCTAAAATAGTGTCATTTTTAACAATTTTATCTACAACAGCCATTCTTGTGGAGTCTATTGCTTTTTTAAGTGATAAAGAATCTTTAATCTTTACTTTTAATTGTTTTAATGTATTAAAATCAACAACTGTTTTACCAAAAACAGAATGTTTACCATTTAAATGAGGTATAGATCTATGAGTAATAAAAAATTGGCTATTGTTGGTTGTAGGACCAGCGTTGGCCATAGAAAGTATACCCTTATCGTTATGGGTATACTTTAAATTGCCATCTTCTTTTTTAGGAAATTCATCACCAAAAAAATAACCTGCATTTTTTTGTCCTTTAGATGTAAAACCTCCTGCTTGTATCACAAAGTTATTTACAACTCTATGAAAAAGAATATTTTTATAAAAATTTTCACCTTTTAAAGAATCTAATAATTTAGGGTTTGTACCTTCTACTAAAGACACAAAGTTAGCAACTGTTAAAGGAACATCTTTAGCATATAATTCAACTAAAATATTACCTTTATTTGTTACAATTTCGGCATAAAGTCCGTCTTTTAAACCTTCTTCTTTTTTAGAAGTACAAGCACTTAAAAAAAGTATAAATACCAATAAATATATTAGATTCTTTAACATAATAGGTTAATTATTACTTTAAAATTTCTAACAATTCTACTTCAAAAATTAATGTTGAATAAGATTGTATGTTTTCTCCTTTATTTTGTGGTCCGTAAGCTAATTCTTGTGGAATAAAGAATTTGTATTTAGATCCTACTTTCATTAATTGTAAACCTTCTGTCCAACCTTTAATAACTTGGTTTAAAGAAAACTCTGCTGGTTTACCTCTGTCTACAGAACTATCAAACACTTTACCTTCAATATTTGTACCGTGGTAATGTACTTTTACTCTAGTTTCTGGTCCTGCTGGTTTTTCTCCATCACCTTCTTCTAAAACTATGTATTGTAAACCACTTTCTGTTGTTACAACACCTTCTTTAGATTTATTAGCTTCTAAAAACTCAATTCCTTTTTGTTTGTTTACTTCTGCTTTTGCTAAATTTTCTTCTTGTTTAGCAGCTTGCTTTTTCTGAAAGTAATCTCTTATAATATTTTGTACGTCTTTATCTTCTAGTAATAAATTAGTAGAATCTAGACCATTTTTTATTGCTTGTGTTAAAACGGCTGCATTAACTTCTTCAAATCCATTTTTTAATTGGCCAGACATTGTTAAACCAATTGCATAACTTACAGAATCTATATCTGTTTCTAAAGATTTTACCTCACTTGCTTGATTACCACAAGAAAATAAAGACGCTGCTACTGCGATTGAAAAAACACTTTTTATAATTTTCATTTTTTTACTATTTAATATTAATTAATGTTACTGTACTTTTTATTGATTGATTTATTCCTATTCTATCTCTATCACCAGAAATACCAAAAGCATTGTATGATGGAATAACAAATGTAATGGTTTCTCCTACTTTCATCAACTTTATTCCTACTTGAAGTGCAGAAATAAAATCTTCTTTATCTACTTTATATTCTTTAATACCTAATTCTTCTGTACTATAAATTACATTTCCTTCTAAATCTGTAATATTATATTGTAGTTCTACTGTATCTCCTAACTTTGGTAATGGTGTGTTTTCTTCTACCTTATTAATGTATGTGTACCAAAATCCATTACTAGAAATGCTATATTTTTTTGTAGAATCTAATGCTATTAAATTTAATATTTTCTGTTCTTCTTTTTTATTTAACCTTTTTGTTTCTGCAACAGTTTCTTTTAAAATAGTTGTAGAAATTTTAGGGTTTATTGGTTTTCTTGGTGTTGTTTTTGTACAACCAAGAATAAAAAAACTTACAATAATTACAAATTTAATTTTCATAAGAAGTTTCTAACTCTTTTTTATATTGTGGCAACAAAGTAACAAATTTAGTTACAGTTTCTGACATAGAATCGCTAGATTTTCCACCTGCAGCATTATCATGCCCTCCACCATTAAAATGATTTCTAGAAAATTTATTTACAGAAAAACTTCCTTTAGAACGAAAAGATATTTTAATGTTTTTTTGCTCATTATCTTCAATAAAAATAGCGGCTAAGATAATTCCTTTTAAAGAAAGTGCATAATTAACAACACCTTCTGTATCTCCTTTTTGAAAATCAAAACGCTTTTTTTCTTCACTTGTTAAAGTAATATAAGCTGTTTTATAAGAAGGTAGTATTTGTAAATTACTTAATGCTTGCCCTAATAATAATAATCTATTATAAGAATTGGCATCATATACATTGTTATGAATTTTATCATTTTTGGCTCCTTTATCTATTAAAGCAGCAATTATTCTATGTGTTGTACTTGTTGTAGATCTAAAACGAAAAGAGCCTGTATCTGTCATAATACCAGTGTACAAACAAGTAGCAATATCTGCATCAATTAAATCTAAATCGTTGTTCATCTCTATAAATTGATATACCATTTGGCAAGTAGAACAAATAGTAACATCAGAATACATATATTTTACATCATCTGGTTGTTGATGATGATCTATCATTGCAAAATCTTTTGGATATTTTTCTAACGTATTTTGCATATCAGAACCAACTCTATGCAAAGCATTAAAATCTAATAGAAAAATAATATCAGATCTATTTATCGCTTTTTGAGATTGATTATTTTGCCAATCGAATCTAAAAGTAGTTTCAGATCCAGGCAACCAATGTAAAAACTCTGGATATTCATTTGGCACAACTACAGTACAATTATGACCTTTTTTGTCTAAATAGTGTTTTAAAGCTAAAGTAGATCCCATTGCATCTCCATCAGGATTCCTATGCCCTACAATCACAATACTTCTTGGTTTTTCAAGAAAGACTTTTAACTCGTTAAATCCTTTTAAAATCATAAGCTGCGAATATACAATTTAATAACATTGTTCAAAATATATTTAATCTACATTTGTAGTAACAACAAACTTTATTATAATGAAAACGATACTTAAATTTAGTTATTTTATCTTATCTCTAGTTTTAATTTCTTGTTATCCTCTAAAAAACAACAATAAAATAAATCAAGTTAAAGAGGTAGATTTTACCATTGCTTTTGGCTCTTGCAATAAGCAAAATTTAGAAAACTTACTTTGGAAAGAAGTAAAAAAGAATAATCCAAATTTATGGATTTGGGGTGGTGATAATATTTATTCTGATACAGATGATATGACAATTTTAAAAAAGGATTACGAAACTTTAAGAAACCAAAAAGGTTATTTAGAGTTAGTAAATGATATACCTGTTATGGCAACTTGGGACGATCATGATTATGGCCTTAATGATGGTGGAACAGAATTTTATAAAAAAGATGATGCACAACAAGTGTTTTTAGATTTTTTTAATGTTGATGAAAACAGTCCTCGTAGAAGTCAAAAAGGAGTTTATCAATCACAAATATTTACAACAGAAAAAGGTAGTATTAAAGTGATTGTTTTAGATACTAGATATTTTAGAACTGCACTAACAGAAGATACAGAAAACTCTAAAAGGTATAAACCTAACACTTATGGTAAAGGTACTGTTTTAGGAGAAACACAATGGAATTGGTTAATTAATGAGTTAAACAATTCTAAAGCAGATTTTAATATTATTCTTAGTAGTATTCAAATATTATCTGGTGAACATGGTTTTGAAACTTGGGGTAATTTTCCGCATGAAGTTGATAAATTAAAGAAAACAATTGTAAATAGTAAAGCTAAAGGTGTTTTACTATTATCTGGTGATAGGCATATTTCTGAATTTTCTAAAACAACAGATGCTAATCTTTCTTATCCTATTATAGATTTTACTTCTAGCGGACTTACGCATGTTTATAGTGATTATAGTGGAGAACCTAATAAATATCGTATTAAAGAAGTTGTTTCTAAAATTAGTTTTGGACTTTTAAAATTTGATTTTGATAATAAAGAAATTATTATGCAAATGAGAGGTGTAAACAATAATTTGCAACAAGAATTAAGGCAAATTTATCCTTAACTTGTTATTTACTTTAAAAAATGTATTTTTGTCGAAATCTAAAAAAATAAGATGGCAACAAATAGAACATTTACAATGCTTAAGCCAGATTCTGTAGAAAACGGACATACTGGTGCTATATTAGAAAAAATTAATGCTGCAGGATTTAGAATTGTAGCTTTAAAGAAAACTCAAATGACAAAAGCTGATGCTGAAACTTTTTATGCTGTGCATAATGAGCGTCCGTTTTTTGGAGAATTAGTTGAGTTTATGACACGCGGACCAATTGTAGCAGCAATCTTAGAAAAAGAAAATGCTGTAGAAGATTTTAGAACTTTAATTGGCGCTACAAACCCTGCTGATGCTGCTGAAGGAACAATTAGAAAAATGTATGCTACTTCTATGGGAGAAAATGCTGTACATGGTTCTGATTCTGATGAAAATGCAGAAATTGAAGGAAACTTTCACTTTTCTGGTAGAGAGCAATTTTAAAAATTGTACAAAATATATTTCTATAAAACTCGTAACTTTAATGTTACGAGTTTTTTTTTGTTATTTTAATTTTACTTTAATAACATCACTAATAATGACTTTCTAATAAGATTTATTTATTTTTACAACTAACAAAATTTAAAACCTACATAACTAATAAATTAAAATGAAATTAATTTATAACACAAAAAATCTATTTTATTTTATTTGGTTTATTAGTTTATCAATACAAGCTTATTTTACAGAAATAACTTATGATGAGGCTTATTATTGGATGTATTCTAGAGAATTAGCTTGGGGTTATTTTGATCATCCACCAGCAATTGCACTGATAATAAAAATTGGTTATTTTTTATTTTCTAATGAGTTTGGTGTACGGTTATTTTCTATTTTAATGAGTACCCTTACTCTTTTTATTTTAGAAAAAATCATTCAACCTAAAGATATAAAATCTTTTTTTCTATTGATTTTTTCTGTAGGAATACTTCATTTTATAGGCTTTTTTGCTATACCAGATTCCCCATTATTATTTACTACAGCTATTTATTTATTTTTTTATCAGAAATTTACAATTAAACCAAACATTAAAAATTCATTTTTATTAGGTATTACAATTTCTCTAATGTGTTTGTCTAAATATCACGGAATTATAATTGTCTTTTTAACCATTATTTCAAATTTAAAACTTCTTGTCAGTCGTTATTTTTGGATTGCAGCTTTTACAGCTTCTTTACTTTTAATTCCTCATTTTTATTGGCAAATAAATGCAGGGTTTCCATCTGTAAATTATCATTTATTTGAAAGAAGTACAGCTGCTTACAAACTTACTTTTACACTAGAATATTTAGGGAGTCAACTTGTTTTATTAGGCCCAATTACTGGTATCTTATTTTTTATTGCAGCTTTTAAAATAAAAGCTAAAAATCAATTTGAAAAAACACTAAAAACACTTTTTTGGGGTGGATATATTTTCTTTTTCTTAATGAGTTTTAAAGGAAAAATAGAAGCTCATTGGACGCTTTTTATTGTATTACCCGCGCTTTATTTTGGTTATCACTATTTAATATCATTACAAAATCAAAAAAAAGTTATTCGTAATATATTTTTAATTTCTGGAATATTAATTATAGCTGTTCGTGTTTTAGTTGCCATAGATTTGCAAAGTAATAACGCCAATTTAATTGCAAAATTAACCAAACAATTTAGAAACAAAGAAGACATGCTTGCTATTAAAAAACAAGCCAAAGGTAATCCTGTAGCATTTATGAATTCTTATCAAAAAGCTTCGTTATATTCTTTCTATTCTCAATCAGAAGGTTTTAGTTTAAACAATATAATGGGTAGAAAAAATCAATTTGATATTTGGAATGTAGAAGACAAGTACAGAGGCAAAAAAATAATGATGATTCCTAATTATGATATTAAAGAGTTTGATTCTATTAAAGGTGTTTCAAAAAAAATGATATATCATTTTATTGATAATTTTCAATCTTTTTCTAAAGTTAAAATTGATGTAAAAAATATAGAAAGCACTGCTATAAAATCTGATACATTAAATATAAAAATCAACTTAACAAACACTTTAAAAACCAACCTTAATTTTAATATAAATGAAGAATATCCTTCTTATTTATATTACCAATTTTTTGAAGGTGATAAATTAATTAAACAACAAAAATCAATTAAAATTGATAACAAAACACTAGAAAAAGAAATCAATACAAAAGTTATTGTTCCAGATAAAGCAGGTAATTATGGCTTGTACTTAACTATTAAAACAGGCTGGCTACCACCAACAATTAATAGTAAACGATACTTAATAAACGTTTCAAATTAATTATATCTTTCATTTTAATAATAAAAACCTGATATTGCAGACATTACAACAATTATCTGTAATTAAATAAGGCAATTGATTTTAATATATTGAAACATAAAACATGAAAAAACCATATATTTTCTTACTGCTATTTTTATCATTATTTACAAATGTAAGTTTTGCACAATGTGATGATATTAGTTTAGAAAACCTTACAAATCCTGGACCTTATGAAGTTAAAACACTTACCGAAGAAGATGGAATACGTAATGGACCAGAATATTCTGGAGCTACAATTTACTACCCTACAAATACCATAAGTTTATTACCAAGCATTGCAATTGTGCCTGGTTGGGGAGCTTCTCCTTCTAGTGTAGAAGAATGGGGACCTTTTTATGCTTCACACGGAATTGTAACAATTATAATTGGCACAAATAATCTTTATACAGATCTAGTAGATGCTCGTGCACAAGCTTTATTAGATGCTTTAGAAACTGTAAAACAAGAAAACTCTAGAGAATCTTCTCCATTAAAAGACATTCTTAATTTAAACAAAATGGCTGTAAGTGGTTGGTCTATGGGCGGTGGCGGAGCACAAAGAGCTGCTACGTTAGATAGTACTATTAATGCTGTAGTTGCTTTATGTCCTTATTTATTTGGTTCAAACCTTAATCACCAAAGTCCTTTATTAATTTTTAGTGGAGAAGATGATCCTACTGCGCCACCAGAAGAACATGCAGATGTTCATTATAAAGAGACTCCTGATACTACAGATAAGTTATTGGTAGAAATTGCAAACGGAGACCATTCTGTAGCTAATACACCAAATGGTGGCGAAGGTATTGTTGGTAAAATAGCATTGTCTTGGCTTAAATTATATTTAGAAGACAATACTTGTTATTGCCCTTTATTAAAAGACGAGCTTTTGCTTGAATCTTCTATTACCTCTAAAATTGAACAAAGTTTTGAATGTGAATCTTTGAGTTTAACAGACAATAAATACATAACTGGTTTTTACCCAAACCCAGCCAAAAATATTGTAACCTTTAAAGTTTTAGAAAATGTAGATTTCGAACTTTTTTCTCTTTTAGGTCAATCTGTTTTAAAAGGAAAACTTACAATAAACAATAATCAAATAGATGTTTCTAACCTACCAGAAAACATCTATTTATTAAAAATTAAAAATCAAACAATTAAACTTGTTAAACAGAATTAATTGTTTTTTAAACTGAATTTTACTCTGATTTATAAAATGTAAATGATGAAAATTAAAGAACTAAAAAAAATAAAAGAGTTAGAAAATAATAAATTAGTTAATAAACACCTTCAATTAAAAGACCTTTTAACTCTGTTAGAAAAAAGAGAACTAAATACTGATGTTATCAATACCATCAACACAGAAGTTGACAAAGTAAATGCTGTATCTAATTTAGAAAAAGAGTTGAAAAATCAAATAATTAAATCTCAATCTAACATTATTAATCTTATTGAAAAAGAGCATAAACTTGTTGCAAAAAATCATTATAGAAAAACATGGATGGCAATAGGAATGGCTGCATTTGGATTACCAATGGGTGTTATTTTTGGCAGCCTTATGAACAACATGGCTTTTATGGGAATAGGATTACCCATTGGTATGGTTATTGGCCTTGCTGTTGGGACAAATATGGATAAAAAAGCTTTTGATGAAGGCAGACAACTTAACTTAGAAATAAAATATTAAGTACAACTACTCTTAAAACTAATTACATCAATATAATTGTATATTTGCTAACTTTATATTGAAAACTATGATGCCTGCACCTTTTAAAAAATTACATCCTCATTTAAAAGAGATGTTAGAGTCTCTAGACATAACAACTCCTACTCCATTTCAAATTAAAAGTATTCCTATCATAAAAAGTGGTGCAAATGTCTTTTGTACTGCTGCAGAAAATAGTGGTAAAACAACCTCTTTAATACTAACTACTTTAAATAAATTAAAGTGCGAAGAAGTTGGTACAGCACCAAGATCTATTGTTTTGGTAGAAAATAATGAGCGTGCAATTGAGCTTTATGAAACTTTTTTAAAGTACACCAGAAGAAGTTCTTTACGTGTGTATTTAGGTAATGAAAAAGAACATATAGATTTATTAAAATCTGAAATATTTGAAGGGATAGATGTTCTTATTGCCACACCTAAAATAGTAAATAAATTACTTTTATTAGAAGGATTGAATACTACTCAAGTAAAAATATTTAATATAGATGATGCTAGTTTTTTAACAAATACATCTGATTTTACTGCTTTAATGGCAATAACACAAAGCATTCAAAAATGTCAATTTGTTATCTATTCAGAAAAAATGAATCCAACTTTAAAGCGTTTAGAATCTTATTTTATGGAATATGCTAAAATAGTTTCTGTATAAAGTTTTTTATATTTAGAGACGTAAAACTCCAATTATTGGTTTTGGAGCTATTAAAACCGATGATATAAAAGGTATTTTTAAAACAGATGTTTCTGGAGTTGCTGTTAGCAATAAAATTACTGAAGACTTTAATAGTCTTAAAAATTTACCAGCAATTACTTAAAGCCTCTTCTGTTGATGAGCAACGTCATTCTTTTTAGAATAAGAAAAACGGTATAAATACAAAACTAATCTTTGTATTTATACCGAAATAAAGAAAGGGGAAATTATTTTTTATACTCTAAATCTATAAAGTTTTCTATTTTTTCTTGATTAATTATAGGATTCGCTCCTTCGCAACTAGCCACTAAAGCTCCCATTGCACACGCAAAGTTTATAGATTCTTGTGGAGAAAATTCTTTTAATAATTTATCTATTAAGGACGCTAAAAAAGAATCGCCAGCACCCACAGTATCTACAACATCTACTTTATAACCATCATTATTATAAAATGTATTTTGATAATATAAAATAGCACCCTCTCCTCCTCTGGTTACACAAATAGAATTTGTATTTGTTTTTGATGCTATAAATAAAATTGTTTCTTCTAAAGTAGTTGTATCCGCATTTAATGCTTTAGCTATTTCAAAGATTTCTTCATCATTAAACTTAATAAAATCAGCTTCTAACATCAGATGCTTTAAAATATCTATTGTATAATGTGGTGCTCTAAGATTTACATCAAAAACTTTATATTTTGCAACTTTTAAAAGCGCATTTAAAGTATTGTTAGAAACATCGTTTCTGGCAATTAAACTCCCATAAATAAAAGCATCTGCTTTTTTTGTAATTTCTTTAGCGCTTTCGGTTAACTTAATATAATCCCAAGCTCTCGGAAAATTAATAGTATAAGAAGCAGAACCGTTTTCATCTAAAGTAACTGCTACTTCTCCTGTTTTAAATTGATTATCAACCTGAACATTTTCTATCAATACGCCTCTTTCTTCTATAAAATCTTTAATTTCAGAACCCGCTGTATCTTCACCTATTTTTGTAATAATTGATACTTTATTTTCTAAAGACTGTAATCTTAAAGCAACATTTAAAGGTGCACCACCAATTTTTTTATGATTCGGAAAAACATCCCATAAAACTTCACCATAACAAACTATATTTTTCATAAACTATATCACTTTAAGAACAGAACTATTCATTTTCTCAACACATTTTTCAATTCCAAATTCTGTAATATCATGGTAGCTTTTAATGTAAGATGCCACAAAAGTTTTAGAATCCTTTAGTTTACCAAAAACAGAAGCTATTTCTAAAAATGCTTCAGGAGTTTTTACTGCTTCTAATGCTTTTTCATTTAAAATAGTTTTCATAGCATCTTTAATTAATAAAGGTTGTCCATTTTCGTTTTTACCTAAACTATAAATTGCCCAAGCTGCTACTACAAATGCTGCAAAATCTACAGATCCTTTATTTTCTAATTGTTTGTTTACTGTTGGTAGAATAAATATTGGGAATTTTGCAGAACTTTCTGAACAAATTCTATCTATTTGATCTTTAATATAAATATTACCAAATCTTTGTAGTAAAGATTCTTTATAAGCATCTAAATCAACACCTTCTAAACCAACTAATGTAGGGGTAACTTCATGGTTCATGTAATTTTTTAAAAATCTTCTAATTTCAGTATTATTTACAGATTCATCAATAGTTGCATAACCAATTAAATCTCCTAAAATACCTAATACAGAATGCCCTGCATTTAATAAACTTAATTTCATTTTTTCAAACGGAACAACATCTTCTACAAACTGAGCGCCTACTTTTTCCCAAGCAGGTCTTCCTGTAATAAAATCGTCTTCTATTACCCATTGTTTAAAAGGTTCACAAACTACTGGCCATGCATCATCAATACCAGAAGTTTCTATTAAGTTTGTAATATCAGAGGCGGCTGTTGCCGGTGTAATTCTATCTACCATCGCATTCGGAAAAGAAACGTTTTGCTCTATCCAAGTAATTAATTCTGGCGCTGCTTTAGCTACGTAACTTAACAGCATCTTTTTTGCCATATGTCCGTTACCTTGTATATTATCGCAAGATTGTAAAGTAAAACCTAATAAACCTCTTTCTTTTCTTAGTTTTAATGCTGCTGTTAAGTAGCCAAAGATTGTTTTAGGTTCCTTTGGATTTTTTAAATCGTGATGTATTAAAGGGTTTGTAAAATCAAACTCTCCTGTTGCTTCATTGTAATTATAACCGCCCTCTGTTATAGTTAAACTTATAATTTTAGTATCTACACTCGCCATTTTTTCAATCACTTTTAAAGGATTTTCTGGTGCGTATAAATAATCTACAATAGAGCCAATTACTCTTTTGGTTAAAGTGCCATCTAATTCTTTAATTACCAAGGTATACAAACCATCTTGATTTTTAAGAACATTATATATTTTAGTATCAAAATCTAATAAAGCTACGCCACAAATACCCCAATCTGTCACATTTTCATCATGTAATAATTGGTCTGTATAAAAAGCCTCGTGTGCTCTATGAAATCCACCAATACCAACATGTACAATACCCGTTTTAATATTATCTCTATTGTAAGTAGGACATGAAACTTTATTAGCAATTAATGCCAAATTATTTTGATTTAATTTAATTATATTTTCCATGATTTTTTTATTTATTTAAAGAATTACCCCTTTTAAGTGCCCAAATTGATGTTATAAAATAGATTGTAGTACAAACAAATGCATAGGTGTAAAAGATTTCACGATTTTGTACATATATTTCTTGCGTATCGCTACCAAATAAAACAAGGCACGCCAAAATAAGTGTTATAGCTAATACTATTATAGAAATAACTTTTAAAACTCTGGTAAAAAGTGATGTATCTTTTATTAAAACAACTTCTTTTTCTGCCTTTTGTTCTTGAAATTTTTCGATATTTATATTTCTTAACCTTTCTTCTTCTTCTTCTTTCGGATACTTGTTTTTAGCTCCGTATTTTCCTGCTAAAAAGGTATAAACAAGTATTGTAAAAATCCATGTTGGTATAAATAGATAATAAAAAGACATTACATTTAAAACATTTAAACCAAAACCAAACAACAATCCTAAAGCCCAAGAAGCAATTGCAGGTGTACTAAATGTTAATTTACGGTAACGTGCAAAATAACGTGTATAACCTATTTTAGGAAAAATTTGATGTTCTGCAAAAACAATACTTCCTACAGGTACAACTAATAAACCTGCATACGTTAATAATGGTAGCATTTGAGAAAACACAAAAGGGAAACAAGCTACAATCATTGTTACAATACCTACTATTATTGTTGTCTTTTTTCTAGAATTTTTAGTAAATATAGCTTGTGCTGCTAAACCTGCTCTATAAAGATTAGCCACTGCAGTTGTCCAACCTGCTACAATTACAATAACAAAACCAGACCATCCTAAAGCATAAAAAGCAACATCTCCTGGGTCTAATTCAGTAATAGACTTACCAATAATGACAGCTGCACCTGCACCCATTATACCCGCAGAAATCCATGCCAGAAAATGACCAAACATCATACCAGTACTGGTTGTTAAACCGTAAGACTTCTTTTTTGCAAACCTAAATAAAGCCATATCTATAAGTCCAAAATGAGTAATAGAATTTGCAGCCCAAGCAAAACCAATAACTTCTAACAAGCCAATACCTGGTTCTCCATCACTATTAACACCGGTCCAAATAGACTGATCTCCTAAATCAATTAATTCATTCCATCCACTTGGCAAAGTTTGTCCTAAAACATCTAAAGAAAGAGCAGGTAAAAGTATAAAAGCACCACTTATAAACATTACAAATAACCAAGGCGCGCAAATTGCAGAAAATTTAGAAACTGCGGTAAAACCATAAATAGCAATAGCAACTACAACAATACCAACACACAAAACGATTAAAACAAACCAGAGATTTGTTGGATACCAATCTAATTGAGCAGGAATATTAAATGCAAAACGAACCGCTGTAGAAGACACCGTTATCATTGCTGCAGAAATTACTGTAAAAATAATTACGTTGGCCCAATTGTATAGTTTTGTCATAGAATCTCCGGCTATCTTATTAAGATATGTATACAAGCTTAATCGAGTATCTACAGCTATGGGAGATGTAATAAACGTCCAACTTAAAACGGCTAAAATATTACCAATCAATAAACCTAAAATAATGTCTTTTGTAGTTGCACCTAAAGCAACAAAGGTTGCACCAATTACAAATTCTGTGGCGGCTACATGTTCTGCTGCATATAAGCCCGCAAAATGCGACCAATTATGTAATCTATTCTTAGCAATTGGTAATTGTTCTACTTCTAATTTTTCGAACTGCTGGTATTGATTGGATGTTTCCATATGATCTGTTTTAAATTAGTTCCTTTCTATCTATTTTTTACAGTATACAAAATAGCAAACTGTAATTTTTTGTTGTTTTTTATCGGTTTAAAATAATGTTATATCTATTTGAATTACTGTTCTTTCTTGTTCTGGATTCCACATTAAAGTTACGTCTACAGGTAGTTTATAATCTAATAAAGAAATCTGTTTGTTATAAGTAGCACCTACATTTATAATATTACCTGCATTTGCCGTATAGAAGGTTTTATCAGTAATAAAAGACCAAGCACCACCTGCAAAAAGGGATAAACTTGCATCTTTATTTTGCCATACTTTACTGTTTATTTCAAAATAATGTGTCCAAGAATCTTTTAAACTACCATCTTTTTGCACTTCATAATCTCCAGAACCTCCGTTTATAATAGTCGCTAAATACAATAATGTATTTGGTGTTATGTTATATCCAAAATTAACATCTACAAAATTATACCCTTGCGTTTTATCATAACTCCAAAATTGTAATTGATCTCCTCTTTCTTCAACACCTGTGTAATTGTTATGCGAAACAGCTTCTATAAAAAAGAATTTTGAAAAACGATATTTTGTATAAATAGATACTTCTTTATAATATGCACTTACATTTTTGGATGTTTCTAAATTTTTTACATCAATAGGAGAAAAACTTGCTCCACCCCAAAAACCGAAAGTAAACTTCTTATTTTTAGAATTGTACTCTATGCTAGAAGCAAATAAAGCACCAGGATGTACAACAAAACCATGCCAAGTATGCATGTTTTTTACATGAGCACTTACGCTAAAAGGATTGTAATTATTTTGAGTATTATTATCTTGAGCTAATAAATTGTTAGTAATTAAAATTAATACTGCAGGTAACACTAATTGGTGTTTTATCATCCTTTTTAGAAAGCAGGTAAACATTGCCATTTTTGTTTAAATAAGTTATTTCTATTTTAATTATAATATTGATTTTATATCAACCTTATTATAAAACGTCATTTTAACGTTTATTTTTCAAAAGTATAAAAAAAATACTTACGTAATGTTAAAATTCGTAAAATTTATACAATATTTTACCATTTTAGTATTCTATATTACCATTTGTAAAACTTATAACAGAATTAAACTTTCTTTTTAATAACGTAAAAAAAACGTTTAATCTATTTTTATATACCTTCTTAAATATATTTATTTAACTTTGTTTGATAAACTATATTTATGGAGAACAAATTAATTGATAATATATCTGTAGACTGTGTTGTTTTTGGTTATGATGCAGATACAAAATCATTAAACGTATTATTGATAAATCGTTATTTAGAATCTAAATTAAACAACGAAGTATTAGTAAATGATTACGTACTTACCGGATATCATGTTTATGAAAATGAAACTTTAGATGAATCTGCATCTAGGGTTTTAGAAGAATTAACGGGTTTGACTAAAATATATAAAAAACAGTTTAAAGCTTTTGGTGATCCAAATCGTTTGATGAATGAAAAAGACTTGATTTGGGTAAAAAATGAAGACTTTAACTTAAGAACAATTACTGTTGCTTATTACTTTTTGTTAAAAACAGAAGATGTAGATGTTGATAAAAACAAATACAAAGCCAAATGGTTTCCTGTAAATAATTTACCCGAATTGGGGTTTGATCATCAAAAAATTATTTTAGAAGCTTATGAAGATTTAAAAGTAAAATGTTTACAAGATCCTATAATTTTTGAATTGCTACCCGATAAATTTACAATTAATGATGTGCAAGATGTATACGAGTCTATATTAGGTATCTCTATAGATAATCGTAATTTTAGACGTAAATTAATCAATAAAAAATACATTGTTTTTTTAGATGAAAAGCAAGTAGGTGTTTCTAAAAGACCCGCACAACTTTACATGTTTAGTAAAGATATTTATAAGAAAATGTTTCAAAAAAACTATTTAATTAGCATTTAATGATTGTAAACACTTTTATTTTTGATATGGACGGAGTTATTATAGACTCTGAACCTTTTTGGAGACGAGCTCAAATAGATATTTTATCAAAATATAATAAAACTATTAGCATTGCAGATTGTATTAAATATACAATGGGTAAAAGAATTGATGATGTTGCTTTAACCTGGTGCCAATTACACGCTTTAAATATTGCCCCTAAATTACTAGAGAAAGAAATTATTACTACTGTTGCTAAATTAATTAGCGAAAAAGGAAAACCTAAAAAGGGCTTATATCAATTATTAGATTTTTTAAAAGAAAATAACTACAAGATTGCTTTAGCAACTTCTTCTAGCCTACCAATTATAAATGCAGTTTTTAATAGATTAGATATTGCACATTATTTTAATGTTGTTTGTAGTGCAGATGAAGAAGTTTATGGCAAACCACATCCTGCTGTGTATTTAAAGGCTGCCAAAAAATTAAATGTTTTACCTAACAATTGTTTGGTTTTAGAAGATAGTGTTACTGGTTTAATTTCTGCTAAAGCTGCTTCTATGAAAACATTTGTAATTCCTGAAGATAAAACTGACCCAAGGTTTAGTATTGCGGATAGTATCTTTAATTCTATGTTAGATATAATTACTGTTTTAAAATAGGATTCATAAAAAAAGAGCATGATTTGCATCATACTCTTTTAATAACTATCAAAAAAAACTATTATTTTACATCAATAATCCCCACTACTTCGTAAGCTCTAGTTCCATCAATTTGAATTTTCTCATACAAGATATTTGCATATTCATAATATGTTAAACCATCTATAACTACTTTTTCATAATCTTCTGGCAATTCATAAACTATGGTTCCTATTTCTGGATCAACTACTTCATACTCATTATCTACTTGGTTGTAAAAAACACCATTAATAGTAAAATAAATATGGTTATTGAACTGAATTCTTCTGTAATTTACAGGTAAAGTTCTTATTCTAAAACCTACTTTTGGTGCAATTGGTATATATCTACCTCTAGATTGTGTATAATACCTATTATTAGCATAATAATAGTTTTGTCCGTTGTGTTTAACTACTATTTTGTTTGGTACATTTCTAACAGCAACTACTTTCTTTGTTTGCTTTTTATAAGTTACTTTACTACTTGGTATTTTTTTTGTAGAAATACTTCTTGTAGTTGTTACCTTTTTAGTTACCGTACTTCTTCTATTATTAGATGTTGTAGTTGTTCTTTTTTGTGCTGATATTTCTGTAGAAATTGCCACTATAAATAATGAAGGCAATACAATTGTTTTTATAAATTTTTTCATAATCTTAATATTTTAAATTAATTTACTTTCTATACTAATAAGACCAAAAATTATGAATGTGGTTTAATCAACTTACTGTCTAAATAGACAAACTAGGCTAAATTATCTATCAATTGGAAGAATTTATATACGGATTGGCTTTATTTTAATGCTACCTAAAAGACATAAAAAAAGGCATGCTCCATAAGAACATACCTTTTTAAAAACCAAACCAAAAAATTTATTTCAATAGTCCTAATAGACCTGTTAACTCTGTTAAATTTAAACTTGAGTTACTATCTTTATCTAAAACATTAAAATTCTCTGCTACAGATCCTATTGCTTCGGTTGTACTAATTGCCGAATCTTTGTTAGTATCTAACAAGTTAAAAAGCTGAGATATTTGAGCTACTGTAGAATTTGAACTTAATGAACTTAATAAAGTTGCTGCTGAAGAGATATTAGATGTGTTTACATTTTTAATACTATTACAGCTAAACATTGTAGCAACTAAAGTCAATGATAATATGATTTTTTTCATAAATACTATTGTTATTTTTTAACACTACAAAGATAGTTTTATACTGTTTTAAAATATAAGATAATAGATAAATTGCCCGTTTTTACCGCTTAATTGTACTATTTTATAGAATGAAGGAAAATCCACCTTAGTTTAAATGCCTTTTTTACTTTGTTGTAATGACAGGCTTTAGGTTTATAATATGGGTTTATATATTTTAAGAATTAGCTTATACATAAAAGTGTCATTCCGACGAAGGAGGAATCTCACATAAGACAGAACAATAAGACTCTTACTCATAGACTCCTCATTACTTCGGAGTGACAGGCGTTTAGGTATTAATAATGTTAATTACTAATAAACTGGTCTTCTAAAAATTCGAAACGACTATTAAAAGAACTAATTAAATTCATTTTTTTCTCTCTTCTCCAACCTTTTAATTCTTTTTCTCTAGCAATAGCTAATTGTATCCATTCAAATTTTTGATAATAAACTAAATGTTTAACTTTATACTTAGATGCAAAAGTTTTAACTCCCTTTTCTATATTTGTTTTATGTTCTATTAATCTCCTTCCTAAATTATTGGTTACTCCAATATATAAAGTTGTACGGTTTTTATTGGTAATGATATAAACATAGTATGTATGATATCCTTGTTGAAACTCTAACATATTTTCTAGCAATTTTATTTTTTTTATTAGACTTTATGCTAAATATATGAAAATCAGATTTAAATATTTTTTATCAAAGTATACTTTCATACTTAGCGTGTCATTCCGATGAAAGAGGAATCTCATACAAGACAGAACAATAAGACTCTTACTCTAAGACTCCTCATTGCTTCGGAGTGACAAACGTTAGGATTATAATACGCGTTTATTCATTTTAACAATTAGCTTATACATTAAACGTGTCATTCCGACGAAGGAGGAATCCCACACAAAACAGAAGAACAACACCCTTACTCTGAGACTCCTCCTTACTTCGGAGTGAGTAACATACGTTAAGTTTAAAACGCTTGGTAATTTTACATTAAAACACCATAAAAAGCACTTACAAAGAATTGTTATTGATAAACTCTAAAAACTTAGGTTTGTACTGTTCAGAAACGGTAATACGTTGTTTGTTAATAATAATCTGACTACGTTCTATAACATCCACATTTTTTAAAGACACTATAAAAGAACGATGAACACGCATAAACTGTGTAGCGGGTAATTCGCCCTCTAAAGACTTTAAACTCATTAAAGTTAAAATTGGTTTAGGGTTGTCTTTTAACCAGATTTTAATGTAATCCTTTAACCCTTCAAAATACAAAACATCTGCTAGTTTTATACGTAACTGTTTGTATTCAGATTTTACAAAAAGAAACTCTTTTTCGCTAGAAACTGTATTTTCTTTTTTTCCTTTTATCAACTCAAACCAAGTATTTGCTTTGTTTGCAGCAACTAAAAACTCGGCATAATCAAAAGGTTTTAAAAGATAATCTAAAGCTTCTACTTTAAACCCTTCTAATGCATAATGATCAAAAGCTGTGGTAAAAATAACGCGTGTTTCTTTAGGTAACATTTTAGAAAATTCTATCCCTGTTAAATCGGGCATTTGTATGTCTAAAAATAACAAATCTACAGATTCTTCTTTTATAAACTCTAAAGCCTCTATAGCACTACTGCACTTCTTTTTTAAAACTAAAAAAGGTGTTTTTTCTACATAGCTTTCTACTAAGTTTAGCGCCATAGGCTCATCATCTACTACAACACATGTTATTTTTATATTACTCATTTTTTAATGGGTTTCTATTTCTAATTTTGCCAAATAACGATTTTCTCTAATTTCTGTGGTAAAGTTATTTTTATTTGGATACAATAATTTTAAACGTTTTATAATATTTGGTATGCCAATACCAGAGCCACTTTTATCATTTGTTTTCTTTGGAAAATTATTATTCTCTATGGTAAAAATTACTGTTTTTTCTTTACAATCCATAACAATATCTATAGAATTTTGTTCGCTTGCAGAAACACCATGTTTAAATGCATTTTCTATTAAAGATATAAATAACAAAGGAGCTATTTTAATGCCTGTTTCTTTTTCGGGAAATTGATAATTTACCGTTGTTTTATCAGAAACTCTTAACTTCATTAAATCGATATACTTTTTCATAAAATCTATTTCTTTAGTTAAAGTCACTTTTTCTACATTGGTTTCATACAACATATATCGCATTAATTTACTTAAACTATGTATCGATTTTTTAGCCTGATCTGGCGATATATCTACCATTGCATAAATATTATTTAATGAGTTAAAAAAGAAATGTGGCTGCAATTGATAGTGTAAATGTTGTAATTCTGATTGTAGTTTGTAGTTTTCTGCTTCTTTACGTTCTGCTTCTGTTTTTACCCATCGTTTGGTGCTTTTTACAGCAATAGCAAATAACAAAGGCGCCATATAAGAAACTATTTGTACGTATATAAACATTTTAAAAGGTGGCCCCTCGTTGGTATTGTTATTTCGTCTTTTTATTAATTCTTGAAAAAAAACGTCTTCAATGGTTTCTTTTAAATAAATAAATAAAACAATGATTAACAAATTTGTTAGTACAAATACAATGGCTTTTTTAGGAAACAAAAACCGATCTATTAAAAAGAAATAGTTAAAATAAAAGATAATTGAAGAAAAAAATAAGGGAATCCAAAAATGTGCTATTACCCTATCAATTTCTTGTTCTTGCCCATACGAAAGTAAATATGGCATACTAAATAACACTAACCATACTAAGATATGAGAGAGTATTGTAATCTTTTTATTCTTATGCATGCTGTTTTATTTTATAGTGTGTTTTAAATTGATAACACGCTTTTGCTTATTATTTTATTGATGCCTTTTGTGTATGTAAAATAACTTTATAGTTTTCTGTTTGATTGCTTTTTTTAATAAAATAAATTAAAAACGATTCTTTTTATTAGAAAGCAAAAATTAGTTTTTAGCTATAGATATTTTATAAACTCATTTCAAAAATAAAACTATTTATGTTGTAGATGCTATTTAATAGATAATTTACAGGATTAAGTATACAAATTCCTTCATTTTATCGATAGTAATTTTTAAAAAATAATCAATAACAAAATACTTCACTTTGTTTTTTTTAAAAAAATATTAGAGCTAGTAATATTATGCTTTTTATTTCTATAGATCTTGTTTGGGATTGCTTCGGATTTTCTCCCTAAATGATCCATTTTTAAAAAATACACACAAAGCTTACTCGAAGGTTTCCCGAACAAAACCCGAACAAAACCCCTTAAATTTAGCGCTTTTGTTTCATTATACATCAACAGGTGTTATTGTGGGGTATTAAAGAGCTACAAATGTCTAAAAGTATCTTTTTATAGCAGAGTCATTTACAAACCATCAGTTTACATCAATAGATGTCAGTATGCGTCATCTGTTTGTTTGCTAACTGATTAGGCTTTAGATTCGTGTTATATTAATTTAAAAAAAGAATAATTATGGCAACATTTGAAAAAGGAATTCTAGGTGGATTTTCTGGTAAAGTAGGTAATGTAGTAGGTACAAGATGGCGAGGCAAAAATGTAATGCGTAGTTTACCACAACGTGGTAATTATACACCTACGCCTAAACAAGAAGAGCAACGCGAAAAATTTAAAACGGTTATGGGGTTTTTAAGTCCGATTACAGAGATATTAAGTCTCTATTTCGGAAACCCTCAAGGAGATAAATCTCGTGCTAATTTGGCTACTTCTTATCATCTTAAAAATGCAGTGGTAAGTACAACACAAGGTATGGTAATGGATTATGCTAAGGTGTTAATTAGCAAAGGCGATTTAAGGGGTATAGATGGGGGGACTTTAGCTGCTGGTGCAGGGCAAACACTTGTTTTTGGTTGGCAAGATAATAGCGGACAAGGTAAAGCTACTGCTACAGATACGTTAATGGTAGTGGTATATGCACCCGATTTAAATTTGTTTTATAGCAATGCTGCCGTAGCCAACAGAGATGCTACTACTGCTACCATTAATTTGCCTAATTTTATGGCTAGTTTTAGTGTAGAGGTTTGGGCTTCTTTTAGCAAGCCCGATACTAATTTTGCAGCTATTAGTACCTATATGGGTACTGTTGCGGTACTTTAAAAAAGATTGTTTAATGTAAAGCTTATTTTGGGGTGTTGGTTTTGTAAACTAACACCCTTTTATGGTTGTTTAAAAAACTAGTTTTAATTTATTTTTACATTTAGCATGGCTCTGTGTAATAATATTTTATTAATTAAATGTTTTGGAAACATAGGACTATGCCCCAGTTTAAAGTTAGGAATGCTGTGTGTTTTTCTTAATCTATAAATGGTACTACGGCTTACGTTTAAATGCTCCATAGCTTCTTCTGTAGTTAACCACACTTCGTTTTCAAATAAATGAGTGTCAAATTCTAAATGGTTGATTTTACTTTCTAGTTTTTCTTTTTTCATGTTTTTATTATTTAAATATATAGCTCTAAAACAGCGCTGATTACGCACTAATATAGTTCTTTTTCTTGTAATTGTTTTTCTTTATCTCAAAAAAACAGAAAACAAACACCTGATATGCAAATATTTAAACCACTTTTTAAACAATATAATAGACTCTATAAGTATAATAATTGGGTTTGTCTTTATAAAAATATTATATACCTATAAGTTGATTTTTTTAATAAAAACCTTTACAGTTTTATAAAAATTATTTACTTTAGAAACTTATAAAAATTGCTAATATATAATGTATAAAAGTACTATTGTCCGTTATTTTCACTGATTTAATAGTTCCTTTACTTTTTATATAAACCGTTCTCTGCAAGCAAAACCAAAACCCACCTCTGCCATTTTTGACAGTAAATATTTACAAATAAGTCATTCTGTCTGAATTAATTAACTGGTATTGTTATTGTTTATTTTGAGGTAAATCAAAAAAATATTCTCATGGCTACAGACAAAACACAACATCTCCAACAAGTATTAGAAACACACAGAATGGCACATATCGAGAAATTACTCGATAAATACAAAGAAAAAAGACAAGAAGTTAAGGAAGCCTTAGAGGAGAATTATAAAGACAAAATTTATAATCCTATAAACTCTGGTTCGTACGCAAAGCATACAGCCATCAATATTAAATTTGACTTGGATATTGTCGTTCCTTTTAAAAGAAATTCTTTTGATACATTAGAAGAAATGTTTAATGATGTTTTCGATTTTTTGTATGAAAAATACAAGGATGTAGCAGAAGTAAGAAAACAAAAAGTTTCAATAGGAATTATTTTTGATGCAGATGATAATGGGGACGAAATAAATATTGATGTTGTCGTAGGTAGAGAATTAAATCAAGACCAATATACTGAAGACCGTAACCTTAACTTATTCGTCAATTCTCAATACGGATTATTAGACGAAAAAACATATATCCAAACCAATATTCAAGCTCAAATAGACCATATTAAAGGAAAGAATAATGAAAGAAGCATTATTCGTTTATTAAAAATTTGGAAAACAACTAATAACGAATCCTATAAATCATTTTTTTTAGAACTTATTACAATTAAAGCATTTGATAAAGAAAGTATTTCAGGCAATTTGTGGGATAAATTAAAATCAGTAATGGAATATATAAAGGAGAACATTACAAAAGACAACTTCACTCTAAAAGACCCTGGAAATACTAATAATGATGTTGCAGATACATTAGAAGATTGGGAGAAAGCAAACTTATCGAACAAAATGTCAAATATGATTTCTAACATTGAAAATAATAGTGATAATATCAAAACATATTTTCCAATTAATGAGGAGTTTAAAGAAGAAGAAGATGAAAATAAAGGTCAATATGGCTTAAAAGATGCAAGTATTGTTGCCCCTTCTATTCCAAACAAAAGCCAACAGTTTGGGTAATGGGTTTTCATAACATAGAAGAAATTAATAATATTGTTTCAACAATTCCTTTTATTGATGTTTTAGAAGAGTTTAAACAAGTTGGAATATTTTTAGAAGGAAAAACATCTGTTAATCTAGAAGGGCTTAACGAAAGCTTGAATTTTGATGTTCAAATTTTCCCTCAATACCCATTAAAATCACACGATTCTGAAGCCATAAAGTTTATTAATAAAGATTTAATCCCGTATAATCATGTTATGGGAGATGGCTCAATATGTATTCACACGCTCCATAGTCCAAAACTAAAGCAAAAGCTACTTGCAGATTTTGAATCATTAAAAGCTTGGATAGAGAAATATTACATTAATAAAAATATAGATTCTCATTATGAACATATCATTATAAATGAACAGCCATTTGACGATATTTATTATTCCTATCAATTTACTGATGTAGATTATTCTTTTTCAAAAGGCGAATTTGGACAAGTAGATTTAACTCCTTTAAGCATTGGTGTTTATAAGAAGAAACCAATATCTAACTTTCTAATAAAATCCTTTCAACCATTAAAAAAAACTATAAAGATAAATTCTAAGTGGAGTGAGTATTATATGAATTTTGAGGTTAAGAATATAGGATTATTTCTTTTTCTTGAGGATGTTCCTGCTTTTCATAATCGTTTTGCATTCTCTAATTGGTTAGAATTAGAGAACTATATTCCAACTGATTTTTTGCAATTCTTGAATGATTTTCAAAAAAGAAATAAAAAAAATAAAAATACTTTTCTTCCAATATTTTTTGGATATAAAACTGTGGAGAATGAAATTCATTGGATTTCTACTCTTGTAAAAATAAATGAAATACCTACAATAGGTATTCCAGTTATAGATTCAAAAGGTGTTAAATTAAAAGGGCAATGGGAAAGTAAACTAATTAACCGGAAAATTAATTGGGCTATAACAAGAAACTCATCTTATAAATATTTATTTGGGAGAGGTACTTTTTGTGATAAAATTACTAATGCTAGAATTTTAATCATTGGTGTAGGAGCAATTGGTAGTATGGTGGCAAAAACATTGGTAAAATGTGGAGCTAAAAATATAAGTATTGTAGATTATGATGTAAAAGAACCTGAAAACGTGTGTCGTTCTGAATATAATTTCAGCAATGGACTCTATGATAAGACATTTGAATTAATTAAAATGCTACAAGAAAATTCTCCTTTTGTTAATGTGAATTTTCATAATAACAATGAATACTTTGAATCATTTATAAAAGCATTCCATAAAGATAAAGAAGCTAAAAAAGAATATGAAAAATCTTTAAATCAATTCGATATTGTCTTTAATTGTTCAACAGATAGTGATTTAATGTTTGTATTAGACCAATTGAAGCTTAGTACAGACTTAGTTAATCTCTCAATTACTAATCATGCAAAAGATTTAGTTTGTGCGTTTTACCCCAACATCTACAACTATGTTCAAAATCAATTTATTAACATTTTAGATAACGATGTTGACGATTTATACAATCCTACTGGATGTTGGAGTCCCACATTTAAAGCTTCGTACAATGACATAAGTTTACTAACACAATATGCTTTAAAAGAGATAAATAGAAAGTATGAAGAAAATAAACCTAAAGACAATTTTACACTTTCTATAAATTCTGAAAATAATACTAATATCAAATTCACTCAATATTGAAAATAATTAACTCACATAAAAATGTATCTTTAGAATATGAAGAAGATTTAATCTTAAAAATTGAGAGTCTAGCATTTAAACACTATCCTAATGAATTTGGAGGTTTCTTAATTGGGTACTATTCTGACGATTTAAAAACATTAGTTTTAACAGATGTTTTATCTCCAAATGAGTATAAAAGTCATAGAGTATTATTTGAACGAAGTGCAGAGGGAATTAAAGAAAAGTTGTTAGAGTTATTTAATCTCAACGAAAAACGCTACTATGTAGGAGAATGGCATTCGCATCCTGATGCTTCTTCTATGTATAGTTTAACAGATTTAAATGCTATGCAAAGTATAGCAGAAAGTGAAACTATAAGAATTAAAAATCCAATTTTATTAATTGTAAGCATCAATAATCAGAAGTTAAAAAATTACACATTTTATTTATACGACAACAATACACTATTTGAATATGGCAGAAAGTAAAAAGATAGAATTAAAGAGTTTGTTTGCAAGTATGCAACACCAAATGTCCGCACAACTTAGTACTAATAGAGATAATATTACACACTCAGGTTCAAAAGGTGATGCTTTAGAAAATGCTTGGATTGAATGGTTAAGAAAATATTTACCAAGCAGGTATAGTGTAGATAAAGCAATTGTTATAGATTTTGAAGGGAATATTAGCCATCAAATAGATATAGTAATTTATGATAATTGGTTTACCCCTTTCATCTTTACACAAAATGGATTTCATTATATCCCAGCAGAGGGCGTTTATGCTGTTTTTGAAGTGAAACCTGATATTTCAGATTTTTCTGATGGAAAACACAATATTGCGTACGCAGGAGAAAAAATAGAAAGCGTAAGAGTTCTTAAAAGAGAGGCAGCAAGTTTTATCAATGGAGGGATTAAAAATTCAGCAAGACCACTCACTAAAATACTTGGAGGAATATTAACTTCAACAAAATCAGGAGAAAAAAGTAATAATAATACTTTGATTAAGCATTTCAAAGAACAGACAAACTTGAAAAGTATTGATATTGGTTGTATTGCTGATTATGGTAGTTTTTATATTGACTATAGCAGTCCAAAGAGAATCATTAAAAAGTTTGGAAGGGAACAAGATGTTACTGGAGAGATAACAGAAGCAGGGATGCAACCTTATCTTGAATATTATGAAAACAGACAATATTTAGACTCACGTTTTAGTTCTTCAGAAAATTCTTTTGTAACATTTTTCATGCAATTAACAAGACATTTACAACAATCAATCGGAACAGTTCCTGCAATAAACTTAAATAAATATTTAGAAAGTATAAATGAACAAATTGATGAAGATATTTAATATCTCAAAAAGTCTGCTCAAAGAAATGCCAGCAGAGAACAATGTATATAAAACATAGCTAGTTAGTGCCAAAATGAAGGTTCTACCCTATTTGCAAGCACCACCAAATTTACAAATTTGGCTAAGTTATAACCTGAAAATTAGTGCATATCTATACGCTACGTTTCATATACTAACCGTTGTACCACATTTAAGAAAAAACCGATAATCCAAGAAAACTTAATGACAAAAAATCAAAAAAAAATAGCTATAATAACTTCTATAATCGGAATAATCGGATTTTTAATTTGGCTTTTATTTGAACCTTCATTTGAGCCAGCAATTGGATTTATTTTAAGTCTAGGAGGTTTTTTTAGCTCTTTGACTTTTAACTCGAAGTATAAAAAAAATCGATTAAAAGGAACAGTGAAATTTAATTACAGCAATAATAACGGAATTTATGAAATCGGAAAAAACGAATTGACTTTTGAGACAAAATGGTCAAAAGCAAGTAATCAATCAATTTATTTATACAATGACCCAGCGATCATTTCGGGAATAGCAATTGCAGATACGAAAAATCAAATGAATGAGATAAAAGATGCTACTGAATTTGATTTCTCTTCACGATGTCGGACTGTCCAAAAACACGGAATAGCAATACTTAAAAACACATATGAGAATTTTGCAGTTATTAGAATATTAGATATTAAAGATAATACACGAGGAGACAATCAAGACGAATTACATTTCGAATTTCTTATCAATCCGAATAACAAATCTGATTTTTCTTGAGTCAGTAAATAAAAAACGTGGCACAACACCGATATAGTTTATTGCTTGTTCTTAGCCTACTTACGAAAACCCTCCCGGATTTTCTATCTGGTTTTTATTTACTAAATTTAGTGCTTAATTCACGTAACAAACCATATAAAAACACGTTTGCAGTAATTTAAAAATAGCAGAATAGTTAATGGATATTTTAAAATATATACAACAGCAATACAGCCATTTTAATCTTACTGAAGAAGAACTTTCAGTATTAGGAGAATACATAACAGTTCAACATTTTAAACGTAATGAATTATTCTTAGAAGAGCATACTACTTGCGAAAAAATGGGATTATTAGTAACAGGAACTGCTTATTCATATATTATAAATGACCAAGGAGAAGAAGTAATTCAAGATTTTCTTTATCCTAATGGTCAAGAGATTCTTTTTAATTATGAAAGTTATTTTCAACAAGAGAATTCTATTTTGAACATCAAATTTCAAGAAGATGCCATGGTATCTTATTTTAACTTAGAGGAGGTTAAAAAATTATACAAAGAATATCCTCGTTTTCTTCAATTTGAATTTTTACTAACACAACAAGAATTTATAAATGCTGTTCATAAAAACCAAATGCTACAACTTAAATCTGCCGAAGAAAAAATAAAATTACTGCAAAACCAAAAGCCTAAAGTTTTTGAACTATTTCCATACGTAAATATTGCCTCTTATTTAGGGATCCATAGAAACACGTTCAGACGTGTTTTCTCAAAACAATAATTATTTTTGCACCATATGGTGCGCTTCCTAAGTTTAATCCTAATATACTTTTGTATTAGAGTTATTTAATCAAAAAAATATAAATAATTTAAATAGTATATTATGAATAATATAAAAGGAGAATTAAAAAAAGCAGATGAAGATTATGGTAAATATGGTCTTACGAAAAACAAGACATACGATTGGGAAGATGGGCAACGCTTAAACCCAGATAACTTTCAAGCAGGAGAGTATGAGTGGTGGTACACCGATGGTCATTTAGCAAACGGCTATTTCTTTGTGGCAGCCTTTCATTTTGAATTTAATGCCAAGGGAGAACCTGAATGCTTTATAACATTTAACTTAGCAAATGAAGAAGGGGTAGTTCTAGATCTTATACTTCCAGTTAATTTTGACAACATCACAGCTAAAAAAGAGTATTGTGATGTAAATTTTAACGGACACTACATCCACTCTTTAGATGGTTTAAATAAATTTGAGGTATTCATTGATGCTAGCCAAATTGAAGGTAATTATGGTCTTCATTTAGAGTTTGAGAAACAAGTACCTACCTTTAAGCCTGGTAGTGCACATTGGGATGCCGATGGTAAATACTTTGCTTGGCTATGTACTGCCCCAAGCGCTAGCATTACAGGTACTATGACAATTAATGGTCAACAAGAAACGGTGCAAGGAAGTGGCTATCACGACCACAACTGGGGTAATTGCCCTATGAGCGATATCCTGGGCGATTGGTTATGGAGCCGTGCTGAAGTTGATGGCATTACGGTTGTTACTTCATCTGTACGTTTTAATGAGCAATGTGGTGGTAAAGAAACTAAATTTGCTTATTTGGCAAAAGGAGATAATATTTTAATCAATGCCATTGAGGATGATGTTATTTGTTTAGAAGGTATAAAAATACCACAACCTGATACTGGCAAAAAAACAAGTAGTGACTGTATTTATATTGTAGAAGGTGAGGAAGGTTCTAACTACATCCGATTCCAAGGTCAAAAAGCGGTAGCGTCATTCCCTTTTGGTGAAAATAAAAACTGGAGAACTTGGTATACACGCTTTGTTTCAAAAACCATTTTAGATCTTAATATTAATGGTGAAGTTATTAAAGCTACAGCTCCTTCAACCTTAGAAGTCATGGATTTTTTTGGTGAAAAAAAGTAACAAAAATCAATTATAAATAGAATACGCATATAGCGGTTTAGATATTTTTTCTAACCGCTATTTGTGTTTTAATAAAGCGTTATTAAATATAGATTGATTTTTGCACCATATGGTGCGCTACAAAAACCTAAAAGAACTATATGTTTGAATTATATATACTTACTCATTAAGATATTAACAATTAAAATAGTGTATTATGAATTTAGATAACAAAAAAGTAAACAAAGAGCTTTTAAACGAGTTGCTTACTAATAAAAAAGGTGATGTTGCAGATGTCCTTAGAGTTTATGACCAATTAGAGCCTGTAAGTTTAGATTTTATGACAGGTCGATGGAAAGGAGAAGAAATAAAAACAGGTCATGCTTTAGATGGTATGCTAGTACCTTCTGGTTGGTATGGTAAAATATTCATTTCACCTGAAGAGGTACATCCGTTAGTTTTCTTTGCTAAAAACAAAACACAATTATATTCAGTAAATCCTAAATATCTTCCAATGGATCTTAAAGTTCCAAAAAATAAAGTATTGGGAGTTTTAATGACATTATCAAAACCTTTTGTCCAAACTAAAAAGACTAGTGCAAGACTTAGAATGATTGAATATAGAGGAAGAGCAACGGCTACTATGGCCTATGATGCAAAACCAATAAATGATCATTTTGTAAAAATTGATGAAAATACGGTTTTAGGTTTGATGGATAAAAAAGGAGATTCTAAAAATTTCCCTTATGCATTTGTACTTAAGCGAGACGATGAAACAAACTTCAACATAAATTTTTAAACTATTACCTATGGAATTTAAAGAAAAAGTAGTACTTATCTCAGGAGGAGCTAGTGGTATAGGACAATTACATGCTACAAAATTAGCTACAGAACATGGGGCAAAAGTTGCCATTTTAGATATTAATAAAAAAGGATTAGAAGAAACTTCATCTAGGTCAGAAAATATACACCCGTATTATTGTGATGTAACTAATATAGAATTAGTAAGAGAAACAATTAGTAAAGTGATTGCCGATTTAGGACCTATAGATCGCTTGTTTAATTGTGCCGCAATTATGCCTGCCGGATTGTTAAAAGACTTAACAGCAGAACATATCAATAAATTAATGCTTATTAATTACCATGGTATGGTAAACATTTGCCAGACTGTAATACCTGATATGTTAAAAAGAAATAGTGGTGATGTAATTATTTATGGGTCTACTGCGGGAATGATTGTTACTTCCAAATTTGGAGCCTATGGAGCTACAAAATCTGCTAATAATTTTTACACCAAAGTATTAATTGAAGAAAACAAAAAATCTAAAGTAAGGATATTACTTGTTTGTCCACCAGCTGTAGACACTCCGCTTTTAAAACAAGCTGAAGATACAGATCAGCCTGATATTTTTAACACCTCCTTTTTTAAGAAATATATGACCTCTTCTCCTGAAGATGTTGTAAAAGCAGTTGAAAAAAGTATTAGAAGAGGTAAGAAAGTGTGTTACCCTGGTTCAGCAAAAGTAACCTCATTTTTAAGTAGATTTATGTAAGTACTATTGTTTTTTACACCAAATTTATGACCAAAGTAAATAAAACTTTAGAACCCTATGTGTCAGTTGAGATTGATAGAGCTGATGCTCGCAACACAAAAAAAGAACTACATTACAAGGCAGAAGAATTTATGGCTTCAAAAGATTCTTGTAATGTTAAAATGGGTAAAAGTTATGTAGTTGGAAACCTAAAAGAATATAAAATACATATTGAAGATAAAGAAATAAACTTAACTGTGGAAATAAAAAGAACCACGCAAAGTTGGAGACCAAAAACAGGACATATGGTATTTGGTGAAGATGAAAGTAAAGAATTCAACTGGGTGGTACCTGTACCGCAAGGTGAAATTGAACTAGAGTACAATTATAAAGGTTCAGAAACAAAAACTGCTGGTTCTGTATACCATGACCACAACTGGGGTTATATTTCTATGTTGGAAATATTTAATCATTGGTATTGGGCAAGAGCTGAAGTAGGTCCTTATACTATAATTGCTTCTGAAATGATATCTGAGAAAGAATTTAACAATGACAATATTATTGTTTTTAATATCTCTAAAGATGGCAAAACAGTTGCAGACAATGACCCTGCATATTTCAGGTTTACAGGAAAAGTTGAAATAAAAGTTTATAAATCAGATGAATTAATAGAAAAATATAGCAGTAATAAAGCCGTATGGGAATTAATGTGTTTTGGTGACCCAGTAGGGAAATAACTACAGCCAACAATGTATAAAAAACATAGTGCGTTTGGTGTTAATCCAAACGCCTTTTTATACCTATAAAGTCCGCTAAATATAAAATTTGGCATTTATAGTAGAAAAGATAAAAGCAAAATATTTATATTTAGCTAAGTAATAAACTGACACGATAGTGCTTATCAATTGCCCTACGTTTCTTATACGAAACGTTAGGGTTAATTTAAAAAACATTTCGTCTTCGAAAATCAACAATTCGGAAAGAAAAGGTCTATTCAATAACTTAACGCAACAAATCTAAAATTATAGATTTGTAAAATGGAAGTAAAAAAACATAGACGATTAACCCTTAAAGAAAGAGTCATTATTCAGACCCTTTTAAAAGAAAAAAAGAC
>NZ_JAHDAU010000119.1 GCF_021991835.1 Polaribacter sargassicola | reverse complement strand
CGGCGTGCGCGACCTCGTGCAGCAGCGTCTGGTGGATCTCGTCGTCCTCGAACCGGGCGGCCAGGTAGCGGGACACCGTGATGCGCTTGCGCCGGTAGTCGCACAGCCCCGCGCGGCGCTTGGCGTGGTCGAAGTCGAAGCTCCACGTGTCGTCGAGGTGCATGTCGATCAGCGCCTGTGCCCAGACGCGCACGCGGTTCAGATCGGCCATGAGATCAGATTAGAGCCGTCGACGGACATCGGGCTCGGCTTCGACGGGCGAAGCGGGCCAGGCGGATCGGACTCAGGAACCCGACCTCAGACCAGTGCGTCGGCGCTCTCGGCGCT
>NZ_JAHDAU010000118.1 GCF_021991835.1 Polaribacter sargassicola | reverse complement strand
AAATCCTGCGTGTCTACCGATTCCACCACTCCCGCGCGTCAGCAAGTCTACTGATCGACGGTTACGGGTTCCCGTACATCTGCCGAGCAGGGAGCTGTGGATAACTTTGACGCGGGGATCCCGGATTCTGTCATGATGCCCGCGTGAGTCATCCGTCCCTGGTCGTCGCCGAGCGAGTCCGGCGGCGCCTGCGCCTCGAGCACACCGACCCCTCGTCGCATCCGGACGAGGCCAGGCACATCGCGCAGACCGAGGTGCGGCGTCACAACGACCTGGCCCTGCAGCGCGGCGAGGCGATCATCGACGACGAGGCGGCGCTGATCCGGG
>NZ_JAHDAU010000117.1 GCF_021991835.1 Polaribacter sargassicola | reverse complement strand
GTCGTCTCCGGCAAGGTCGTCGACCGCACCTACAACGCAGGCGCCAAGATCGACATCGAGAACGTCGACCGTCGTGACTTCCAGTACCTCTATACCGATGGCGACAGCTTCGTCTTCATGGACGTCGAGGACTACGACCAGCTCACCGTCGGCGCCGCGACCGTCGGCGACGCCGCGCACTTCATGCTGGAGAACCAGCAGGTGCAGATCGCGCTGAACAACGGCAACCCGCTGTACATCGAGCTCCCGGCATCCGTCGTGCTCGAGGTCACCTACACCGAGCCGGGCCTGCAGGGCGACCGCTCGTCGGCCGGCACCAAGCCCGCC
>NZ_JAHDAU010000116.1 GCF_021991835.1 Polaribacter sargassicola | reverse complement strand
ACCTCGCGTGGGACGGAGTGCCCGGCGTCATCGAGCGGATCCCGGGCGCGCGCACCGTGCTGGTGCGCTTCGACCCGCTGAGGGTCTCGGCGGGCGAGCTGGCAGCGGTGCTGGAGTCGACCGAGGTGGATGCCGAGCACGTGCCGCACACCCGCGAGGTGACGGTTCCCGTGCGCTACGACGGCGAGGACCTCGATGAGGTCGCGACGCTGCTCGGCGTCTCCGCGGAGGAGGTCGTGAACCGGCACCTCACCGCCGAGTGGCAGGTCGCGTTCTCGGGATTCGCGCCCGGATTCGGGTACACGGTCAGCACCGATCCGCTGTTCGA
>NZ_JAHDAU010000115.1 GCF_021991835.1 Polaribacter sargassicola | reverse complement strand
GCTGCTCGAGCTGTTCGCAGTGCGGCGGATGCTGGAATCGCAGGCCACCGGCCTCGCCGCCGGCAACGCCAGCGAGGAGCAGGCGCAGGGCCTGCTGGACGAGATCGGCTCCGTCGACGCGGATGCCGTCAGCATCGACGATCTCGTCGCGCATGACATCCGCTTCCACAGCTCCATCGTGCGACTGGCCGGCAACGACTACCTGGCGAGCCTGATCGACGGACTCAGCAGCCAGACGATCCGCGCCCGCGTCTGGCGCGGGCTGACGGAGCAGGGCGCGGTGGAGCGCACGCTTTCCGAGCACCTGGCCATCGCCGAGGCGATCGCCC
>NZ_JAHDAU010000114.1 GCF_021991835.1 Polaribacter sargassicola | reverse complement strand
AGATTACAATGCCAATAATACACCTAAAAACTTATGGAATGAATCTAACAAAAAGGCAAGTTATCTTAACAGACCAAGCAAAGCGCAACCCTTCTTTTCTGTGTTCAATTATAGTGGTACACATACAAAACGGGTAGCGACTAGAAATACTAAAGGGAGAGAACCAAGAACCATTGCTCTTGATAGTGTTACATTGCCTCCATATTTGCCAGATGTAGAAGAGATTAAAGATGATATTGCTTGGTATTATGATGCGGTAAATAAAATGGATGTATGGGTAAAAAAACGTCTTGATGAATTGGAAGCTTCGGGTGAAGCAGACAACACCAT
>NZ_JAHDAU010000113.1 GCF_021991835.1 Polaribacter sargassicola | reverse complement strand
CATTGAATCATCATAACCAAAAGTAGATGTTGTAGCTCCTATTTCTGCCCCCATATTACATATTGTTCCTTTTCCGGTACATGACATGGACGTAGCTCCAGGGCCAAAATATTCTACAATAGCACCTGTCCCGCCTTTTACAGTAAGAATTTCAGCCACTTTAAGAATAACATCTTTAGGTGCTGTCCAACCCGATAATTTACCCGTTAACTTCACACCAATTAATTTAGGAAACTTAAGTTCCCAAGCCATGCCTGCCATGACATCAACCGCATCAGCACCTCCAACACCAATAGCTAGCATCCCTAATCCTCCTGCATTTACCGTATGC
>NZ_JAHDAU010000112.1 GCF_021991835.1 Polaribacter sargassicola | reverse complement strand
ACGCGGGCGACGCTGGTGCACGCGACGGATGCCGGGCTCATCCACCTCGCCGAGTGGCGGGCGGAGCTGCGCGACACGCTCGCGCCCCGCTTCGCGGGGCTCGCCGACGAGGAGTGGATCGTGCTGCAGCGCGCAGCAGAGATCCTCGCCGCACACGCACAGGAAACCACCACGACAGGAGAAGCCGAATGAGCGGAACACCACAGGGATCGGTCTGGCGCCAGCCCGCGCAGGTATGGGCGGTCGCCTTCGCCTGCGTGGTCGCCTTCATGGGCATCGGCCTGGTCGACCCGATCCTCCCCGCCATCGCCGACTCGCTGAAGGCATCCCCC
>NZ_JAHDAU010000111.1 GCF_021991835.1 Polaribacter sargassicola | reverse complement strand
GCGGGCGAGCTGCAGGTCGAGGGCGGTGGCGAGTTCGTCGCCGGTTTCAACGCCGATCCGTCCACCGTCAAGGTGCTCGAGTTCATGGCGTCGCCCGAGTTCGCGGACGCCCGCGTCAAGCTCGGCGGCGTCATCTCGGCGAACAAGAACGCCGACCCCTCGCTGGCCTCCAGCGAGTTCCTGCAGGATGCCATGAAGACGCTGCAGGATTCCGGCACGACGTTCCGCTTCGACGCGTCCGACCTGATGCCCGCCACGGTCGGGTCCGGTTCGTTCTGGAAGGGCATGGTCGACTGGATCGACGGCAAGTCGACCGACCAGGTGCTCGGCGAC
>NZ_JAHDAU010000110.1 GCF_021991835.1 Polaribacter sargassicola | reverse complement strand
ACGACCAGGCGGCGCGAGCGGCGCACCTGCGCGCCCACCGGACCCTGCTCGGTGTGCTTCCAGAGGATGCCGTAGTCCTCCTCGTGCATGCAGACGACGTTCGGCACGCGCACCGCGTTGCCGCGGTCGTCCGCGACGTGGGCGTCGAAGTATCTGATGACCCCGAGGCAGTCGCAGCCCAGTTCGAGCGCGTTCGCGTTCTTTCCGAGCAGGTACTCGCCGGCGTCGAAGTAGCTGATCCAGAATCGAGTCGGGCTGGTGTCTCCATAGGGCACCACCATCTCGGGCACGCTCGCGCGCGCGAGCACAGGCCGGTCGTCGAAGCGCACGTCG
>NZ_JAHDAU010000010.1 GCF_021991835.1 Polaribacter sargassicola | reverse complement strand
GAGGAACCTTTAAAAGATTGCATGAACAAGGTCATGAAGTTCATTTAGGATATCAAACCTCAGGAAATATTGCTGTTGCAGATGATGAAGCTTTAAGATTTGCCAGTTTTGTATGTGATTACAACGAGAAATTTGGAATAGAAAGTCCAGAAGCAGAAGACATCTTTAAAAAAGCAGTTACTTTTTTAAAGAATAAAAAAACAAGCGAAATAGACTCTTTAGAGGTAAGAAAGATAAAAGGATTAATAAGACAAGGAGAGGCAAGAGCCGGATGCCATTATATAGGTTTACCAGATGAACAAATCCATTTTATGGAATTACCATTTTATGAAACTGGAGCGATTAAAAAGAATCCGATAGGGATTGCAGATGTAGAAATTACTAAAAAATTAATCGAAAAAATAAAACCACATCAAATTTATGCAGCAGGAGATTTGGCAGATCCACATGGTACACATAAGGTTTGTTTAGACGCTATTTTTGCAGCAGTAAAAGAGTTGAAATCGAAAGATTTTATGAAAGATTGTTGGGTTTGGTTATACAGAGGTGCATGGCAAGAATGGGGAGTTGATGAAATAGAAATGGCGGTACCAATGGGACCAGATCAAGTTTTAGAAAAACGAAAAGCTATTTTTAAACATCAATCTCAAAAAGACGGCGTTGTATTTCAGGGAACAGATAGTAGAGAATTTTGGCAACGCGCAGAAGACAGAAATAAAGAAACAGCAGATTTGTATGATCAATTAGGATTGTCTCATTACGCTGCAATGGAAGCTTTTGTAAGATGGCATTATTAAAGTAGAAATGATGTTTTTTACTGTTTGATAAAGAAAAAATACCTATCCGTTAAAAAGATAGGTATTCTTTTTTGTTTTAATTTATCAAAGTTCCTTTCTCACTTTTTTTATTAAAAAATAACCAACTAAATGTCAATATTAATGCTGAAAAGAATAGTATTATAAAAGCATTAAATGTCATAGAAGCTATTTTTGGTTGTTGATATTCAAACATTGGTAAATTTTTGTACATTTTTTTTCTAAAAGGTTGACTCTTATATAATAACGGAGTGAAAAAATCTTTCCATTTTACAGAAAATGCAACAACTTGTTTTTTGTATTCTTGATAATGTGCAGAAGAAGTACCCGCTAAATTGTTAAAACTTTGCTGTACAATTACTGCTGGCGATATGTATTGCCAGTTTTCAATCCAACTTTGTTGGTTTTCAATCTGCTCTGTATACGAAGCTAAAAGTGGTTTTAATTCCGCTTCAGCTAAATTTTGAGAGGCAATATATCTATGCCAAAAAGAATAATTTATTTCCTTTCCTGTAGATGCATATTCTGGGTGATCTCTCAAATAATTGTCTAAAATTTTATCTTGCTTTTCAGCAATTTCTTTTTTTACATTTCTTACTTCTGCCAACATTTTTGTTCTAGAAGGTATTGGATACGCTAAGTTGGCTAATTGACTTACTGTTGCTGGTATAATCAAAATAACAAACACCCAAATACCTAATAAACTTACGGCATTTTTTGCAGAATTTCCAATAAAAATATTAATCGCTAAAACAATTGCAAACCAAAATAATATATATGCTGTTGTTATCATTATTAGTGATAAAAAAGCACCCATATTATCACCAAAATCAAAACCATTAATAATAAAAGTTATCAGTAAAACAACAGAAGTTATAAGCGTAAGCCAAAAGAAACGAAATGTAACTTTTTGTAGCAGCCAAGAATAAATAGAAATTGGTTGAGATGCTAATAATTTTATAGAACCGTATTCTTTTTCTTTAGAAAGAATATTGTAGCTAAAAGCAATAATTATAAGTGGTAAAATGTAAATGATTACAAAGGCAATATCAAAACTTCCAAATAATAATTGAACAGGACTAGATAGCTCGGAATAGTTATAAGAAAAATTATCTCCGTATATTTTTGGCTGAACAGTATGTGTAAATAAATCACTTTGTCCTACAGAAATAAAGGTTAAAGGTTTTGGTTGTAATGCCGCCACTTTTGGATATCTATAACCTACATTCATTGGGTTGTTAGGTAAAAGATTGTTACTCATATTTACCTCTAAACCTTTCTCTAAAGAATCTAATACATGCAACATAACAGCATCTCTTTCTTCTGTTTGAGCAGTAATTTTACTAAAATCCTCTATTCGTTTATTTACTTTTTGTTTTCCGTTATAACCTGCAAAAAGCATTACAATCAGCAAGATTGTAGACAGTAAAAAAAGCCACTTACTACGTAGTAACGATTTTAATTCGTATTTAAAATTATATAGAAACATATTAGTAGTTTTTGTTAGTTAAAAATAATAAGCCACCAGTTACAGAAAACCATAGAAAAAGTATTACAAAATTAGAGGTATTTTCATTTAGTTTTTCTGATAAAGATGCAGGTGTATATTCAAATCTCGGTAGGTCTTTCCAAGTGTCTGCAGAAGCTACATAGCGTTCTCCTATTTTAGAGTTTTTTTCTGTATTACCATTAAGGAAAGCTTGCGTTTTAATTCTATAATCTTCTGCAGCATCAGAAAAATTAATATGAGATTGATAGTCTGTGTTTGCAATAGACATTGACAAAAAACGCGCAGGTAAAAACGGAGAAATCACAGCCAATGTTTTATAAATACTAGACTGTTTTTTAAACTGATTCTTTAGCTTTTTATAATGTTTTGCATAGATTTCTGCTTGATATTCTTCACTTTTTTGCATTCTATATGCACTATAATTAAAAGGTAAGTCGTTAACAGAGTTTACATTATGTTCTTTTAAAACTTTTTCTTCTAGTTCTTTAGATTTTTGATTCCAAGGATTATGTCCATCTAAACCTTCACTTTTTTCTTTAGCAATATTTTCGGAAAATTCTTGTTGCGTTGGATATGGATATTTAGAATCTGCAATATTACTAGCTATTTTAGGAGCAATAAAACAAGCTAAAACCCAAAATGTTAAGCTAGAAACTAATGCAATTCCAGATTTTTTAGAGATTGATGAAATCAATAAAATTACATTGGTAAAAATGAAATAGTAAATTAAATATATAAGATATAAAATACCAAAAGAACTCCAACTAAAAACACCAAAACCTTTAATGTTAGAAAGAATTATACCTGCAATTAAAAATAATAAAGTGGTTATAATTAAAGTTGGTATTAAAGCTGCAATCCATTTTCCGATGACTAGTTTCCAACCATCAACACCTTGACTTTTTATGATGTAAAAAGTTCTTCCTTCTATCTCTTTGGTAAAAGAATTATAACCAACCAAGATGATAATTAACGGAATGATAAAAAACAAAATAAAGTCTGGAGTTAATTCTCCAAAACGAGACAATGCTGTTTGGTCTGTAGCTGTGCTGTATTGTGCTTGGTTTCTGTTATGCGCTTCTAAAAAAATAGAAATTCCGGTATATTTATCTACTCCTTGGTCTAAAAGAGATAAAGGCAATTTAGGTTTAAAAACATAATTACCAAAATGTGCTGCAGAATGCGGGTTTTTTGCTCCTTGAGACTCCCAAACTGTGCGTTCATTTTTTTCTGCACTATCGTATTGTTCATTAATGCTGCTATATTGTTTAGAGGTGATAAAAACAGAAGCAACAAGAAGAAAAAGTACAATAAAAAAAGAAATTTTAAAACGACCATCTCGTAAAATTTCTTGTACTTCTTTTTTTATTATTTGAAAAATCATAATTATACTTCGTTTAAATTCATAGTTTCTAAATACAATTTTTCTAAATCTTGTAAAGATATTTGATCAGTAGCAAAACTGTGTTTTAGTTCACCTTGTTTCATAATACCTATGTGTGTACCAATTTCTTTAGCTCTAAAAATATCATGAGTAGCCATTAATATGGCAACATTATTTTTACGCATTTTTTTTAATAATTCACCAAATTCATTACTAGATTTTGGGTCTAAACCAGAAGTTGGTTCATCTAATAATAGCACTTTTGCATCTTTTGCAATAGCCAAAGCAATTCCTACTTTTTGACGCATACCTTTAGAGAAAAATTGAATTCTTTTATGATGAGCTTCTTTCTGTAAACCTGCCTCTTCTAAAAAAGCTTCTAGTTCTGGTTTGTAAAATTTACCGCCACCAATACCTAAAAAATAATCTAAGTTTTCTACAGCAGAAAGCGTAGGATAGAGCATCAAATTTTCTGGTATGTATGTTAAAAAAGACTTTGTTTTTTTAGCATTTTTTACCACATCTGTATCGTTTATAAATGCTTGTCCAGAAGTTGGTGCAATAAAGTTTAAAAGTAAGTTTATTGTAGTAGATTTTCCGGCTCCGTTTGCTCCAAGAAGACAGAAAATTTCACCTTGTTTTATTTCTAAATTTAAATTTTTTAGCGCAATAAAATCGCCATATTTTTTGGTTAAGTTAGTTGTTTTTATCATTTGTTAGAATATTTTAAAATTATAGGAATGTACTCTTCTAATATCATTATAAATAAAATGAGTTTTTATAACTCTTTGTATTTGATGATATTAAAAGGTTTAGTTTAATGAAATAATGAACAGTAATTAATTACTGTATTTTAAGAAAGATATAAAGGCGGAGCTCTTAATTGTTTACTGCTAAAAACAAAAAAAGAAATAATAAAAGAATATTCTTTAACTATTTTTTCTTTGTTAATTGTAGCGGTACAAAAATCACTTGTTTGAAAAAATAAATGATTAAAAGGTGTAGTTGAAATGGAGCAAATTTCACAAAAATCTACAACATTTTTATCTATGTGTACATTGTTGTCTAAATGCGATGAATAAGGTTTATGATTTTTGTGATGATGTGCTACTTTTATGATAGTAGGAAGCAGTACAAGCAATGCGAAAAACACTACTAAAATACTTTTTACTATAGACTTCTTTTTTATCATAAAAAAACAAAACGTATAGTCCGCTAATCTAAATACTTTATAATTTTTGAAGTTTGTTTTTTTGTTAATATTTTACTAAAAAAACAATAAAAGGTTAATATTTGTTCTTGTAAATCAACTTTTTAAAAATAAAATATTTTTAGTTAATTGTCTGTATTAGGTTTGTAGTCTAAAGGTAAATATGTCGCAATTTTTTCGTAGTAAGACCAATAATTTTCAAACAAAACATCTAGAGGATATATTAATAAACCATTTTTATCAACAATAATTCCTTCTTTTAATGGAATTAAATTTGAAGTTTGTGGCAAAGGTTCTCTCAGTTTTTGAAATGCATTTCTAGTTAAATAACCCATTTCTTCTTTTTCTTTTGTGTAAACAATGCTTAAATTATCATCAAATGTAAGATAAGCTATTCTATTTTTTATAGTGATGATATCTTTTTGAGATAATTTAGATTTGTACAAATAATCGTTAAATTTTTCTAATCGCGATTTTTTTATAGTTACCAAAGCAGAATCAATAGCATTTTTGGGTTCATCTATTTCTTTACTGAAATTGATATTTAAACCACGACTGAGTTTTATAATTTCTCTTGCTTTTTTAATTTCAGAGTCAGAAGGTCTTTCTGGATTTAGAACTCTTTTAAACTGGTTTACAATAAAACCTTCTTCTGTAAATGTGTTGTTTAATAATGATTTAAAAAAGTGAATTGTAGAGCCATTGTAAGCTTTTTCTCTATTCTCGTTCCAATGTTTTTGTTTTCTTTTTCCTCCTTTCAATTGTTCGTATCTAGAATAACCTAAATAACTGACATAATTTTTGTTGCGTTCAAAATTTTCTAGCTCATAAGTAATTAAATACCCTAAGCCTTTGTGTTTTAATCGCAGTGGTTTTCTTGCTAAAGCTGTTAAAATATTTTCTTTGGCATTGTAATTAAAATGCAAAACTTCAGGGTTTAAAAGCTCGCAATCTTTTGCCAATTCTGTAATACCTATAAAATCTCTTTTAAAAGCAGCTAAATTGTATTTCCATTCATCATTGTAAACCGTTTTTTTAATAATAATTTCATCTAAAATATTTTCATCTTCTTGTAACTTAAAGATTAAAGGCTGTAAGTAAGATGAGGTGTTTAAAGAATAATTAATTTTTTTAAACCCTAAATAAGAAACAATTAACTCATATTTACCTTCTTCTACAGATAAAGAAAATTTACCATTAGCATTTGTAGTTGTACCAAGCATTGTGTTGTTTAAATAAATGGCAACATTTTCTATAGGCGTATTGTTTTCATAAACAGTTCCTTCTATCGTTTTTTGAGAGAAAATAGAATATGAAATAAAAAGAACTAAAAGTAAAAATCGGTTTTTCATGTGATAAAAATAATCATTGAAAAACCGATTTAAATATAATTTCTGTTAATTAGTGTTAACTCTAAAGTAAACCTGCTCTTTTTAGCAAAGCGTCTGGTTTTGGTTCTTTGCCTCTAAAACGTTTGTACAATTCCATTGGTTTTTCTGTTCCTCCTTTAGACAATACATTCTCTTTAAATTTTGTAGCAACTTCTTTGTTAAAAATACCTTCTTCTAAGAAATACTCAAAAGCATCTGCATCTAAAACTTCTGCCCATTTGTAAGAATAATATCCAGCAGAATATCCTCCTTGAAAAATATGAGAAAAAGCAGTACTCATAGCATTTTCTGCAACATCAGGATATAATTTTGTTTCTGCAAAAGCATCGTTTTCAAATTCTTTTATTGATGTAATTTTAGATGGATCTTCGCTATGCCATTTCATATCTAAAAGACCAAAACTTAACTGACGTAAAGTTTGCATTCCTTCATGAAAACTAGCCGATTCTTTAATTTTTTCTACATATTTCATTGGTATAACTTCTCCAGTTTCATAATGTTTGGCAAACAACTCTAAAGCTTCTTTTTCGAAACACCAGTTTTCTAAAACCTGACTTGGTAATTCTACAAAATCCCAAGAAACCGAAGTACCAGATAAACTATTGTAAGTTGTGTTTGCTAACATTCCGTGTAAGGCATGTCCAAACTCATGAAACAAGGTCGTAACTTCATTAAAAGTTAATAAAGAAGGTTTTGTAGCCGTAGGTTTTGTAAAATTACAAACAATAGAAACGTGTGGTCTTTCGTTAATGCCGTCTTTTATTTGTTGCGATTTGTATGATGTCATCCAAGCACCATTTCTTTTTCCTTTTCTAGGATGAAAATCTGCATAAAAAACAGCAATAAAGTTACCTTCTGTATCGGTTACGTTGTAGGTTTTTACATCTTCATGATATTTATCGATGTTAAAAACTTCTTCAAATTTTAAATCATATAATCTGTTTGCAATTTCAAAAACCCCATCAATTACGTTTTCTAATTTAAAATAAGGTTTTAAAGCTTCTTGGTCTAAATCGAATAATTCTTTTTTTAATTTTTCTGAATAATAAGCACCATCCCATTTTTGAAGCTTTTCTATTCCGTCTAATTTTTTTGCAAAATTTTCTAAGTTTTCAAATTCTTTTAAAGCAGCAGGTTTGGCTTTTTTTAATAAATTGTTAGAAAATTCGATTACTTTTTCTGGCGTTTCTGCCATTCTTTCTTCTAAAACAAAATGAGCATGTGTTTTGTAACCTAATAAATTGGCTCTTTTTTGACGAAGATTAACAATTTCTAAAACAATTTCCTCATTATTAAATTCGTTATCCTGAAAAGCTTTTTTACCAGCAGCAATAGCCATTTTTTTACGTAATTCTCTGTTGTCTGCGTAGGTTAAAAAAGGAATATAACTAGGGTAATCTAAAGTAAAAATATAACCTTCTTTATTTTTAGATTTTGCTATTTCTTTTGCAGCTTCTTTTGCGCTTTCTGGTAAACCAGCAACATCTTCTTCATTGGTTAAATGCAGTTCAAAAGCATTGGTTTCTGCCAAAACATTTTCGCCAAATTTTAAAGATAATTTAGAGAGTTGTGCATCTATTTCTCTAAGTTTTGTTTTGTCTTCTTCTTTTAAATTAGCTCCATTTCTCGCAAAACCTTTGTATTGTTTGTCTAGCAACATGGCTTGTTCTTTAGTTAAATTTAAAGAATCTTTAGTGTCGTAAACAGTTTTTACTTTTGCAAACAAAGCTTCATTTAAAGTAATATCATTACTAAACTCACTTAACCAAGGAGAAACTTCTTGTGCAATTTTCTGAATTTCATCATTTGTTTCTGCAGAATTTAAGTTGAAAAAAATGCTTGTAATTCTACCTAATTTACTTCCTGTAAAATCTAAAGCAACCGTTGTGTTTTCAAATGTTGGTGTATCTGTATTGTCAACAATTTCTTGAATTTCTGCTTTGGCAATTTCTATTCCTTTTTTAATAGCAGGAATGTAATCATCATTAGAAATTTTAGAAAAAGGAGCAGTATTAAAATCTTGTAAAAGTGGATTCATGTAAAAATGTGTAATTGTTTAATTGTGTCAGGTCGAGTGCAGTCGAGACCTAAAATAAACCTCTTTCTTGACTGAGCTCGGAGAGACATTTTTTATTGTCTAACTCTTGCAGAAGCTTTTTCAACTTTAAGTTTCAATTCTTCTTTATAAGCGATAATTTTATTTAAAACAAGTTCATCTGAAGCACCAATTATTTGCGCTGCTAAAATACCTGCATTTTTTGCGCCATCTAAAGCAACCGTTGCAACAGGTACGCCACCAGGCATTTGTAGGATAGATAAAACAGAATCCCAACCATCTATAGAGTTTCTGCTTTTTACAGGAACACCAATTACAGGTAAAGGACTCATACTTGCTACCATTCCTGGTAAATGTGCAGCACCACCAGCACCCGCAATAATTACTTGTATACCTCTGTTGTGTGCATTTTTAGAATAATCTACTAATTTTTCTGGAGTTCTGTGAGCAGAAACAATGTCTACTTCTATTTTAATATCAAAACTTGTTAAAATATCTATTGCTTCTTGCATTATTGGAAGATCAGAATCGCTTCCCATTATTATTCCTACCATAGTTTTATTTTTAAAAGCCGAATAAAATTCAGCTGAATACCTAATTATTTTGCAATTACTCTAATTGTTTCTTTTACTTTTTGTGCTATTTCTCTCGCTTTATCAATATCAGGATTTACAATAGTAACATGTCCCATTTTTCTAAAAGGACGAGTTTCTTTTTTTCCGTAAATGTGAGGTGTAACCCCATCAATTTTTAAAATGTCTTCTATATTTTCGTAAATAACATTGCCAGAAAAACCTTCTTCACCAACAAGGTTTACCATAATGCCGGCAACTTTACTTTCGGTATTTCCTAACGGAAGGTTTAAAATAGAACGTAAATGTTGTTCAAATTGATTGGTATAACTTGCTTCTATAGAATAATGACCAGAGTTGTGTGGTCTTGGTGCAACTTCATTTACCAAGATTTTATCATCTACTGTTTGAAACATCTCTACAGCTAATAAACCAACAAAATCTAAATTACTAACTACTTGCAAGGCAACTTCTCTTGCTTTTTCTGCAACTTTAAAATTGATTCTTGCAGGACAAATAACATATTCTACTTGGTTAGCTTCTGGATGAAATTCCATTTCTACAACCGGGTATGTTTTTACTTTTCCATCTGCATTTCTAGCAACAATTACAGCTAATTCGTTTTTAAACGGAATTAATTTTTCTGTAATACACTCAACATTTGGTAAGCTTTCTAAATCGGCAATATTTCTAACAATTTTTACACCATTACCATCGTAACCAAAACGAGCAGCTTTCCAAACAAAAGGGAAACTTATAATATCATTTTCTACAGAATGTTTTAATTCTTCTAGATAAGCGTAATGAGAAAAATCTGCAGTAGGTATTTTATGGTCTACATAAAAGTTTTTCTGTCTTGCTTTGCTTTGTATAATGCGTAAATCTTTTGGCTTAGGATAAATTGGTAAACCTTCTGCTTCTAGTTTATCTAAAGCATCTAAGTTTACATTTTCAATTTCTATTGTTAATAAATCTACTGTTTTACCAAAATTGTAAACAGCATCAAAATCTAATAAATTACCAAGTACAAAAGTGTTACAAATTTCTGCACAAGGTGCATTTTTATTACTGTCTAAAATAGAGGTATGTATGTCTAATTTTTGAGTTTCTGCTAAAAGCATTCTACCCAATTGTCCGCCACCAAGAACGCCTAGTTTAAAATCTGAAGAAAAATAGTTTTTCACGTTAAATATTGTTGTGTTTTGGCAAAAATAAGCAACTTATATAAAGTACCCTATTAAAAATTTGTGATTCGAATTGCTGTACCTATTTTGGTAACATTATACTCTATTGCAGGACAAATAAAACCCTCTGTTTGTGGTGCGCCTCCAATTCCTTTTCCAACTCCATATTCACTTCCATCACATTGACATTTTAAAAGGATTCCATTTTCAAATGTCATGGGAGAATCACAATCTCCTGCAGGGCATAATTTATCATAAGCAACAAAATCATTTCCGTTTACGTTAACTAAAAGAATGCCTTTAGAGCCTCCAGAAAGTTCTACATAACCACCAGGAACATTCACATTTATTAATTCTGGATTGTTTAAATCTGTAGCTATATTTAGAGGTAAAGATTGTATGCATCCATCCAAATTATCATTAACAGAACAATTTAAAAAAGTTAAAATAGACAAAAGTATAAGTGTTTTTTTTATCATGATATTTCTTCGTTTCTATTAAAACGATAGCAAGTTACAAATATTTTGTACATTTGTAATACAATCTCATTCCTGTTAGGGTAATGGGATTTTTAAATTTAAGAAACTATTTAAGAAACTATGAGCAAGATATCTTATTATTCAGAAGAAGGATTAAAGAAATTGAAAGATGAATTGGTACAATTAGAACAAGTTGAGAGACCAAGAGTAACACAAGAAATTGCAGATGCAAGAGATAAAGGAGATTTAAGTGAAAATGCAGAATATCATGCAGCAAAAGAAGAACAATCTCATTTAGAAACCAAAATAGCAAAGCTTAAAAACGTTATAGCAAATGCACGTATTTTAGATGAATCTCAATTAGATACTTCTAAGGTTCTTATTCATTCTATCGTAAAAATTAAGAACTCTGCAAATGGCATGGAGTTTTCTTACACATTGGTTGCAGACTCTGAAACTGATGTAAGAAATGGAAAATTATCTGTAAACTCACCAATAGGTAAAGGTTTATTAGGTAAAAAAGTAGGTGATGTGGCAGAAATTAAAGTACCAAATGGTATTATGAAATTTGAAATAGTAGAAATTTCTAGATAATTTTATTATTAGAAGCTATTTCCTGCTTTCCACTATATCTTTTTTTCGTTCCTCAAAAAAGGATGCCGTTTCAATCAGGGCTAGTCTAGTTGGTAAGCTAATTGTAATTAGTTATTAAATAAGAGAATTCTAAAAATATAAATTCGGGTTTTGGCAATGCTAAAACCCGAATTCTTTTTTATATTTACTACTATAAAATAACTTTTAAGATGAGCATTTTTACAAAAATAATAGAAGGAGAAATACCTTGTTATAAAGTAGCAGAAGATGAAAACTATATAGCTTTTTTAGATATAAACCCTAATGCAAAAGGACATACTTTAGTTGTGCCTAAAAAAGAAGAAGACAAACTTTTTGATTTATCTAAAGAAGAGTATTTAAACTTAATGGATTTTTCTTACAAAATAGCAAAAGCATTAGAAAAGGCAGTTTCTTGTAAAAGGGTTTGCATGAGTGTTATTGGATTAGAGGTGCCACATATACATGTGCATTTGGTACCAACAAACCAAATGACAGATATGCAATTTACACAAAAAGTAAAATTAACAAATGAAGAATTTGTAGATTTAGCAAAACAAATTGCAGCAGAAGTATAGAAAAAAACCTACTATTTAAATAGTAGGTTTTTTTTTAATGTTTATTTTAGATAGAGTTACTCTATAACTATTTTTTTAGAAATTCGTCCTTCTTTAGTTTCTATATTAACAATGTAGATTTTTTCAGTAAGGTTTTTAACTTTTAAACGATTTATACTTGTATCCGTGTCAAAATCATTCCATATACTTACTTGTTGCCCTAATATGTTAAATAGCTTTACATTTTTTAAATCTATGTTACTATTATTATTTATTACAAGTTCTTTATTATTTTGATCTACATATATAGAAATATTTTTTTCTGATATAATAGCATCTGAAACATCTAAAGTACTATTTTCTTCTGTACTTATATCTTTAAAACCAAGAACAAACCTTTCTGAATATACACCTTCTACTAAAGTTAAAGATATTTTTGAGTTATTTAATAAGTAAGAAGTTTCAGTCAATTTATCTGTTAAATATACATTTCTATTAATTTCATTCCATTCATCTATACCTATTGAAATAGTTCCTGTTTTTGCTAAAATAACTTCTAGAGGAACTTCTAAATTATCGGTAATATTTTCTACACCTGTAATAGCAAGTTTGTCGTCTGCATTTGGCATTTTCCAATAAATGTCAGTAGACCCTATGTCTAAGATTTCTGCATCATAACCTGTTTCTAATCCAAATGTATTGCCTTCTTTAAAAGATACACCTATTTGCCTATGTAAGTTTACATCATCAGTATTGTAATCCATACCTAGTTTAATTATAGGTAATAAGTTTTTAGTAGTATTATCAGATTTAGATTTTTCACTACTAGTCTTAAAGAAAACAGATTCTGTACCTTCTGTTACAAACTCTCTTTGACTATTATTAAAATTAATATTACCTCCATTAGAGTTTCCAACAATAAAGAATCCTTGTCCGATAGGAATAAATGCCCCAGGAACTTTATAATCTCCATCACCGAGAGATGGAGAAGAATCATCAACACCATCTCCTTTTAAATTAATATAATCTATTTTTAAATTTAAATTAGATGTTTCATCAACATAAATTAATTCAATTTCATCAGATACATTAATGTTGTCTGTAATAGTAATACTTGTATAAGTATTAGCAGATTTATTTAGTAAAGTAGAATTATCTACTCCATTTATTTTGATATTTAGTAATAAAGCTTCATCTGATTGATAATTAATAATTAAAGAGTCTGCATTAACATTACTAGTAAAAATAACCTTTTGATTTAAATTATTTAGTAATACACCACTTGTACTATTGGTAGAAGATGCTTCTGAAGAATTAATATTATTATCTGTATAAACTTGAGCTCCGTTTAATAATGTACCTGTTTCTGCTTCTATAATACTATTTGTTTCAGAGTATCCATTGTTAGTAGAAACTTGATTAGCAGCAAGACCCATAGAACTATTTCTAATTGCATAACCACCAATATAACCAGCGTAATTATGCCCAGAAGTTTCAGTATCTGTGTTTTCTTCTCCATTATGTTCCCAAAAATATAAATTACCAGTTATGGAGTTTTGGTTGTCTTCTATAAACTTTTTGACGCTTATTGCAGACGCATAAGGGTTTCCTACTAAGTAAGTTTCTTCTGCACCAATATTTGTTTCTAAATTGCCGTCTTTAGGCGTACCTACAAATGTGTAATTTTGTGCAACACCAGGTCCTTTAATAATAAAACCGTCAGTTTGATTAATGTTTCCATTTTTATATTTGTGAGACCAATTAGATAAACCGTTAGTTGAAGGTGAGTATGTGTAAATCCAGTAGTCTGCTATAGAAATTGGAGATGTTGCACTACCATCATAGCCCGATACAAAATTTATATCTCTAATAAGTGAAGTAATAGAAGTTGGTGTTGTTCCATCTTTTAAAACGTCTTCTATTGCATATGTATCTGCGCCAATTGTATTTACAGGAGAACTCATGTAATTATATCTGTATATACTTGATATTTCAGAGTTTTGGTCTATTACAATTTTACCAAAACCAGAAACTTGTTTTGTCTGGTTATGAGTTTGTATTAATTGAGCTTTATTGGTATTATCAGAACTAATTAATCTAATTGCATCTGCAGATGTTGTTATAGTAATGTTATTAGTTACTACTAACAAATTATCTATTATACTAAAAACACTTCCGTTTCTAACTTCTAGTTTTCTGGCGCTTAATTTTTCTGAAAAAGAAAAGCTTTCAGAAATTTTTACATTTCTAGATCTATCAGGATATCCGTTAGACCAATTAGAATTAGTTCTATCTGTAAACTCAAGGTTATGTAAGCCTGGTTTTATGTTTGCATTATTGTTAGCAGTCGTAATTTCTGAAATTAAAGGGTCATGTGCATGACGTTCTGTTGTATCATCATTTACTAGATCAGAAAAAGTAATAATATTGTCATCAATAAAAGCAACCCACTCTGTTTCGTCAAAAGTAGTGTTAGGTGATAAAGTTTCGTCTATACGAACATAACTGGTATTATTACTAATAGAGTTTATAACGTCAATTCTTGCTTCCCAAGCACTATTATTAGTTGCTCTTGTTAGGGTTATAACATCATCAGCATCAGTAAAGTCGGTAACTTCTGTATTTACTATTTCTGAAGCAGAAGATAGTTTATTTGTAACGGAACCAGCAGATATTAATATAGATTGACCAGGGTTTATAACATTAGTATTAGATGCATATGCAGTTGGTGTAACACCTGTTTGGTCTCCAGTGGTATTTTTAAATAGAGCAATTATTGTTGCATTTGGTGCAATTATATTGGTGTTGTTTATGTTGGTAACTTCTATCCATCTCTCTGTTTCTGTTTGATATACTTGTGTTATCATTGGAGTTCCACATACATTAATTGTATTGTCTAATGCATATGTGTTGTATGTAGAGGTGTAATTTGTGGTGGCTGTAGAACTATCATCTCCGTTTTCTAAACTAGCTGCCAAACCATTACTACCAACAGGATTGTTTGAGATATTTATTATAGAGTTTGCAATACTTTTAGTTAATATAATATCACTATTATTAGTACTACTGTTGGTTACTTCTGCACTTTCTAATAGTGTTGGTACACGAGCTTCTATAGTATCTGGGCATCCATCTCCATCAGAATCTAAATCTAATAAATTTGGTATACCATCACTATCTGTATCTTCATTTCCTTCTTCAGTATCTAAAATACCATCATTGTCATCGTCAATATCATATTTATCTGCTACTAAATCGCCATCATAGTCTCTAAGTATATCAAAATCTACGGAAGGAGAATCTTCTGTAATATTTGTGTCTACTTGATCTTGACTGTTTATAGCTGTATTTGTTAGTGATGTAACTGCGTCAATTCCGGTCATATCATCTACAATTGTTTCTATAGTAATTGTTTCTGTTTGCCCACTTGTAATTGTACCAATAGACCAATCTGGTGATGACCATGTACCTGTACTTTCTTCTACATTAACAATTGATAAACCTTCTGGAATTATATCTGTAATAACAAGATTTGTTATAGGATCTAAACTTTTACTTTCTACAGTAATATTAAAAGTAATGGTTTCTCCTTCCATAACCTCTGTTTTATCTGCAGTTTTATTTATAATAATATCTGGGTTACAATAATATGCAGAAATAGATTGAGAATCATAAGTACAACCACCTTTAGAAACACGAACAAAATAATCTCCAGATTCTGAAGGAGAATAGTAAGGGGTGTTTGCACCAGGTACTAAAACACCATTGTCATACCATTGGTATGTTTCAAAGTCTTTATTAACAACCTCTAAAGAGCCATCAGGTAAACATCCACCTCCAGTAATTATAATGTCTGTAACAGGTACAGTATCAAAACCAGAAAAATAACCAGCTACACCAATATGTACGCTAAATCCTGTAAAACCAACGGCTATAGGTCCAGAAGACTCTACAGAAACATCGCCAGAAAGATCAGAAATATAAAAAGTTTTCCAATCAGAATTACCAACAACAGTTTCTTCTGCTGGTAAACTTACAGTACCGGAATTGTCGCTTACTATAATATCTGAATTATTTGTAGAACTAGAAGCTATAATAAAAACACCACCAGAAATATTAGCACCAGCAAGATCTTTTATATCATAAATAAAATCCATAGTGTCTGGAAGTAGACAGTTAACAGGGGCAACAAAGTTTAAACTAACTGTTTTTGTATGAGAACTACCAGAAAGAACTTGATAAGCATAAACATCTTTTGTTGTTGTTACATTCATGTTTTTACCTACTGTACCACCTGAATATTTTGAAGCAGGAATTTCTACATATTCTCCATTTCCAATTGTTGCGAACGGACTCGTTTCGTCATTTACATAAACTTCGGTATTTTCTTGTGTACCAATTATAATAATAAATTCATTAGTAGATCCTCCATGACCTCTAACAAAAACATATTCTTTACCTAATTTATTTTCAGGAACAGGTTGGTCTGCTCCAGCATCTCTAGATGCGCTACTTGTACTTACACCAAAATTTAACATTCCGTTACTAATAGCAATATCTTTATTGGAATCAATAGATGCACCAATCCAACCATTAATATTAGCTGTAGTAGCATTTTTTGCAGCTTCTAGTACATAAGATTCTCCTTTATTAAGGGTTATATTAATAGAATTAGATGTAATACCATCTATATCTCCTGCTAATCTAAACTCACAATTAGGATTGTAATCACTTATTGTTACCGTGGTATTATCTTCTGTAGCCATAATACCTAATGTTGCATTTATATTAGCATTATTTGCTTCTATAGGAGCACCACCCCATTTAAATTTTTGACCTAAAGCAGCTCTACCTTTAGAGGTAATTGAGGCTCCTTGGGCACTTGATCTACCCCTATAGTTAACATAAAATTCTTCACCTCCAGAAGATTCGAATCGTAATCCGCTGTTTTGTAGAACTATCCCCGTATTTGCATTGGTAACTAATGTTATATTGTTATCTCCATCTGCTAAATTATAGGTTTTTGGTGTAGATTTAGATAAAGATAGAGAAGCAATAGGAGTTGCATTGTTACCTCTATAAATATTTACGTTAAAGCTAGACGTTTCTGGAGTTGATAAATAAACAGTCTGTTGCCTGATAGATTGATTGTTTGCATATTGTTTTAACGGCGGTAAGTAATGTAAATCACTTAATTGACTATATCCTTTTTCAGCTATAGACAATATGATAAATAAAATAAATATTCGTGTAATTTTTTTTCTCATTTTACTAAGCTTATAATGAATATATGGTTAAAACTTATTTGTTCTACAAGTAGAACAAATTTAAGAATGGCTTAAGTAATAATGAGTTACTTTTATTTGAATGCTTTTTTTCTTTGTATGAAATGAGTCTTTCTATCTATAAATGGTATTTTTTGAGATTAAAATACCGTTCGTCGATACAAAGAAGATTTAGGATAGATTTAGAAAAATATATTGCTATTAGATATGTTAAACTCTATCTAAAAGAATCTCAAAAGTAGTGCCTTTGTTTATTTCTGATTCTTTTACAAAAATTTTACCATTATGGTAGTCTGTTACAATTCTTTTAGAAAGAGATAGGCCTAGTCCCCAACCACGTTTTTTAGTGGTAAAACCAGGTTTAAAAATTTGCTTATAAAGTTTTTTAGGGATTCCTTTACCTGTGTCGGAAATATTGATTTTTACTTTTTTAGATGTACTTTCTATAATTAAATTTAGTTCACCTTTGCCAAGCATAGCATCAATTGCATTTTTAATAAGGTTTTCTATAACCCAACCAAATAATTCTGTATTTAAGTTGGTGTAAATTTCTTGATTATCGGCTGTAAAAGAAAAAGTAATTTGTTCAGAACTTCTAGATTCTAAATAATCAAAAGCTTGTTTTGTAATGGTAACAATATTTTCTTTTTTTAACTCTGGTGTAGAACCAATTTTAGAAAAACGATTTGCTATAGTATTTAACCTATGTACATCTTTTTCAATCTCTTCTACATAGTTGTTGTCAATTTTTTCCATCTTTAAAATAGCAATCCAACCAAGTAAAGAAGATAAAGGTGTGCCAATTTGATGTGCAGTTTCCTTTGCCATACCTGTCCATAATTTATTAGTTTCAGAAGCTTTATTTGAGTTGAAAAACATATAAACAACAGATAAAAATAACACTAAGATTAAAATTAAAGCTAAAGGATAGTAAGTAAGTTTATTTAATAAATCTGAATTGCTGTAATAAATATATTGTTTGTTTTCACCGGAAAAACTTACTTCTATAGGTGAGTTTTCAGATTTCATTTTATCAAGTACTTTTTCTATATATTTTGGATTTAAAGCCTTCTTAGAGTTAAGGTTTTGATAGTTAATAACGGCACCTTTATCGTCTACCAAAATCATAGGAATGTTATTATTGTTTTCTATGATTTTTAGAGGTAAGGTTACACTTGCATCTAAATCTGTGCTTGCTGCAATTTCTTTTTGAGCAGCAGCTAAAATTTCCATTTTAGCTCGTTCTTCTTGTTTAAACTTTTGAAAGAAAATATAAGTATTCCATAAAATTAAAGAAACAATAATTAAAGAAATAATAATTGTAATTCTTCTAAATAAAATACTGTTCGAAAAAATAATCATTAAACAAATATAAAGGTTTCATCAATATAACTCCTTCTAATAAAAGTTAGTATTTTTTAGTGTAAATATTTAAGTTTAATAAAATAAAACTTTATACTTTAATGGTGGTAAAACATCAGTTTCTGTTTTAAATTAGGCGTAGTGTTAATAACTTTGATGTAGAAGATTTTTAATTTATTGAACTAAAACCCTTAAAAAAACATACATTTGCCTAAGATTATTTAAAAAAGAATGAAGTAGATAGTACTTGGTAAAGTACTTTTATTAAATTAGAAATTATGGAAGTTATTGGTAAAATTAAATTAATAGGAGAAGTTCAAACATTTGGTTCTAACGGTTTTAGAAAAAGAGAATTAGTTGTTACTACAGATGAACAATACCCACAAATGATAATGATTGAGTTTGTACAAGACAAAACAGATTTGTTAAATAGCTACAAAGTTGGTCAAGATGTTAAGGTATCTATCAATTTAAGAGGAAGAGAGTGGATTAATCCACAAGGTGAAGCTAAATACTTTAACTCTGTGCAAGGATGGAGAATTGAGAATTTATCATCTCAAGCAAGTGCGCCAAGTAATTTGCCTCCAGTAGACCAATTTGAGCCAACATCTAGTGTTTCTGATGAAGAACCAGATGATTTACCTTTCTAGATTATATAATTAATCAACATAAAAAAAGAGAATTTACATTGTAAATTCTCTTTTTTTATGTTGATTAATTATAATTTTTTAAAATAAATTTATTTTTTTTCTCCTTTTTTAGGCATTGGTCCTCTTAAGTGAATTATCAATCCGTTTAAGAAGTTACGTAAAATTTGATCTCCGCATTCTACATATTTAGGATGATCTTCACTTCTAAATAATGCTCCTAATTCTCCTTTTGTAACTTTAAAATCTACTAAAGCACAAATATCTACAATATCTGTATCTCTTAGTTTATGAGCTACTCGTAATTTTTTTAAAATATCGTTATTTGTTAATCCCATAAAGCAAATATAATTATTTTAAACCGAGTTTAGTGTACTACTTTAAAAATAGCCCAAGCGTAAATTGCAAATCTAGCAAAACGGAATAAACCAAAAAATACTACTTTTTTAAAAGGATATTTTATCATTCCGGCAGCAAGGCAAGCAATAGAAAAAGGTAGTGGTAATAATGCACCAACTAATATTAAAATTCCACCCCATTTACGAGTGTTTTTTAAATTTTCAGCCATTTTTACTTCCAGATAATCTTTAACAGACTTAATTTTTAATGCTGTTTTTCCTATAAAATAAGAAATTAAACCACCCGAATAAGATAAAACGGCAAGCATTATTAAATTTAAAATAGGCTGATCTGTCTTTTTTGTCCAAGCAATAAAAATTTCTGGAGGTATTAATCCTAATAAAGTTTCAGAAATAAAGAAAGTTATTAAAATGGTAATTCTAGAAAACGTTTCTGTAAAATGATGCAAACCATCATTTATGTTATAAACGTATTTGTTAAACAAAAATATACCTATAACAACACCAACAATAGGCCAGAAAGCTTTTTTTAAACTTTCCCAAATAAACATATAAAAACCAGTTCTAGAATAGTAGAAATGTGTCAGTTTTGCTCTATGTGTTTTTGTTTTCTTTCTTTTTTTCTTTGCCATTTTAGATGATGAGCTTGTCTTTTTAAATAGTTTACAAAAATAAGGACTTAATTTTTATAAATAGAACAATAATTTGTTTTCATTTATTTTTTATGATTTAAGTAATTTAGCAATAAATAAGATAATATGATTTGGCTTACAGAAAAAATTGAATTTCCTTCTTATGAATATACAACAGATGATGGCATTATTGCTTTGGGAGGAGATTTGTCTGAAGAAAGGTTAATTTTTGCATATAAAAATGGCATTTTTCCTTGGTTTTCAGAAGGAGAACCAATTGTATGGTATTGCCCTTATAAAAGGATGGTTTTATTGCCAAGTGATATAAAAGTTTCTAAATCGATGCGAAAAATCATCAACAAACAAGAATTTACAATAACAGAAAATAAGGCTTTTAAAGAAGTTATTTTTAATTGTAAAAATATTGAAAGAAACGATGGTTTTGGTACTTGGATTACAGATGATATGAAGCAAGCCTATATTAACTTACATAAAATTGGTGTTGCAAAATCTATAGAAGTGTGGAAAGATGGAGTGTTGGTTGGTGGTTTATATGGAGTAGAGGTTAATAATGTTTTTTGTGGAGAAAGTATGTTTAGCAAAGTATCAAATGCATCTAAACTTGCTTTTATTTATTTAGCAAAAAATAAAAAATACAAATTAATAGATTGTCAAATTTATAACGAACATTTAGCAAGTTTGGGTGCAAAAGAAATAGATAGAAAATGGTTTCTTAAAACTTTAAAAGAGTAGTTTTTTTATCTTTTAATATACATTACAGCAGAGTCTTCTATATATTTATTTGGCTTAAACTGTAGTATAAAATTTTCTTTTACTTGTTTTAAATCTGTACCTAAGTCTTGTGCTTTAGTAACAAATTCTGAAGAAAATTTATTTGGATCTGTATATTTAGAAAATAGTTTTTCATATTTTTCTATATTGTCTAACATTCTACCAGTTAATTGGCCAAATCTAATTCTTATAGATTGTACCTGGTGCATATAGGTTTCTACTTTACCCATCCAATTTTGGTTATTACCATTGTCTAAAAATTGTAATTTTTTCAATACTTTTTCTCTGCTGTAAACTTTAAATTTACTAATATCAGAATCTAAAGTGGCAGATAAAAATAGATTATATTTAGCTTTATCTATATCATAAAAAGTAATTTGTTCATCAACAAGAGTTTTATATTCAGATTGTAATTCTTTTAACTCACCATCTATCGTTTTCCATTCATTATCTAATATTGATTTTTCTGATTCAAATTGCCCAATAGAATTTAATAAAGTTAGTACTTGTGGAGTTTTACTCATTAAGTTTTCATCTCTACTTTTTAAATTTGATAAAATTAATGTAATACCAGAAGTTACTGTTTGAGAGATAGAGCCAAAAAGAGGTATTTCATTAGAAGAATCTGTTATTAAAGCAATAGTTTTATCAATATAATCAAAAGTGGTGTTTTTGCCTTTCTTTTTTTGATACCAACTATCATATTCTTTTTTCCAAGATGTAAATTCAGAATAGTTTTGAAGATTATCAAACTTTCCTAATTTAGTGTAAAAACCATTAGAAGCTAAATATAATTTAGCAGGCTGAATATCTTTTTGGATTTTTATCAATTCAGCAAAAGCAAGTTGACCGTTAGATTTAATTTTTACTTTTGGGCTTTCTTCTAAAATTTTAATTCTATTGTCTAGCTCTCTTTGAATTTGTTCTTGTAATTCTATTTTTTGACCATATTCTTTTTTACTTAATAAAGAGAGTTGTTCTGTTAAATTGGTTATTTTAATTTTATTATTAACTAAATCGTTTTGTAGGCTATTCAATTCAATATCTCTTTCTGTTTTTATTTGTTCTGATATTGTATTGTCTTGTGCATTAGAGATTAAAATAATACTAAAAATCAATAAAAAAGATAAATAAAGTCTCATAATCTATTTAGGATGTTTCTAAAATTATAGTCATAATTATGCGAATATAATATAGTTTTAAGAATTTATATTCTTAATTAACCAAGTTGTTTATTGTGTTTTGTAGGATACAAAAAAAATCCTGAGTAAAAACTCAGGATTTTATTAAATAAACTTTAATAAAAGTTTTATTATTTTTTAGCTAATAAATCTCTAATTTCAGCTAATAAATCTTCTTGACTTGGTCCTGCAGGAGCTGGCTCTGGTGCTGGTTCTTCTTTTTTCTTAGTAGCATTAACACCTTTTACAATCATAAACATTACAAAAGCAACAATTATAAAATCGATTACGTTAGTAATAAAATCACCATATAAAACGGCAACTTCACCAACAACTTTACCTGTTTCATCTGCAACACCATCTTTAACAATCCATTTTAAGTCTTTAAAGTCAGCATTAAATATTAATCCGATTAATGGAGAAACAATTCCTCCTGTAAAAGAAGTAACAACTTGTTTAAAAGCTGCACCCATAACAAAACCTACTGCAATATCAATAAGGTTTCCCTTCATTGCAAAGTCTTTAAATTCTTTAAGCATTCCCATCTTTCTTATTTTTTAATAATTATGTTAGACCACAAAAGTAGTAAAAAAAAGTCTATTTTAACGTTTTTTTAACACGTTGAGAAATTGAAGTCAAAGTTTCATAAGGAATTGTTTCTGCAACATCAGCAATATGTTGTATCATTTCTTGATTGTTAAAGACAATAACTTTATCACCTTCTTTACAATCAATTTTAGTTACATCAACCATAATCATATCCATACAAACATTACCAATTATTGGTGCTTTTTTATTATTGATGATAACATATCCTTTTTTATTACCTAATCTTCTAGATAAACCATCTGCATGACCAACTGGTATTGTTGCAGATTTAATAGAACCCGCAGCTACAAACGCTCTATTATAACCAACTGTTTCTCCTGGGTTTATTAAATGGATTTGAGAAATTATAGATGTTAAATTATGTGTGTTTTTAAGTTGATTTGTTTCTTCTTTATTATTGCCAAAACCATATAAACCAATACCAATTCTAACCATATTATATTGTGCTTTTGCATAATTAATAACACCAGAAGTGTTTAAAATATGTAATATTGGTTTGTAATCTAGATGATTATAGAATTGCTGTGCTATATATGTAAAATTATTTATTTGGTTTATTGTAAACTCTTGCTCCTCTAAATCTTCGCTAGCAGCTAAGTGAGAAAATATAGATTGAACTTTTACGTGTTTGGTTTCTTTTAAACAGCTTAAAATTTTAGGAATATCTGTATGCCAAAACCCTAATCTATTTAAACCTGTATTAAACTTTAAATGAATAGGATAATTCATTAACAAAGTTTTATCTGCCAGTTCTAAAAAAGCTTCAAAAATTTTAAAACTATATAAATTAGGTTCTAGCCTATAATCTATAAGTGTTTGTAAATTTTGTATCTGCGGATGTAAAACTAAAATAGGTGTTTTAATGCCAGCGTCTCTTAAAGCAATACCTTCGGTTGTGTAAGCTACAGCAAAATAATCTACTTTGTTTTCTAAAAACTTAGCAATTAGTACACTATCACTACCGTAAGCAAATGCTTTTACAACAGCTAATATTTTAGTTTCTTGTTTTAGTTTTTGTTTAAAGTAATTAAGATTATGTTCTAGTGCTTTTGTATCAATTTCTAATACAGTTACATGATGATTATTCATCGTTAGAGTTTTCTTTTTTAGAAGTATCTTTCTCTTGTTTGTTTTTAACAGCTTTATAATATGCCGCTCTACTTAAGGGCTCATATTCTTGGGTTTCCCCTAACATAACTAAATCATCATTTTTAGCTTTTCTAAAACTATAATGAGCTAAGTTTCCTGTATGTGTACAAACAGCATGTACTTTTGTAACATATTCTGCAGTAGCCATTAAGGCAGGCATTGGCCCAAAAGGATTTCCTTTAAAATCCATATCTAAACCAGCAACAATAACTCTAATACCTCTGTTTGCTAAATCATTACAGACAGCAACAATTTCATCGTCAAAAAATTGAGCTTCATCAATACCAACAACATCAACATTATTAGCTAATAATCTAATATTAGAAGAAGCAGGTACAGGTGTAGATCTAATTCTAGTATCGTTATGAGAAACAACTTCTTCTTCATCATAACGTATGTCTACCGCAGGTTTAAAAATTTCTACACGTTGTTTTGCAAATTGGGCACGTTTTAAACGTCTAATAAGTTCTTCTGTTTTACCAGAAAACATAGAACCACAAATTACTTCTATCCAACCAAATTGTTCTGTGTGATTTACTGTATTTTCAAGAAACATTTTGTAATTTTAGCGTTAATTGTTTTTGTAAATTGTCACTTTTAAAGCGACTACAAATTTAGCAATATTTACGAGTAAAAAATAACTTCAATAAACAACTTATGCACAAAAAATTAGAAGCAGACTTAATGAGTTTGGCACACAGTATTTTAAAAATGAAAAATAAAGAAGATGTGTTTGCTTTAAAAGAAAAATCTAAAGAGGTTTATGAAAAATTGTCTTTGTTAGCATTTGTAGAAGAGTATGTAAATACAACACCTAATGAGAAAAAAACAAAAGAAGAGTTAGTTTCTGTAATAGAAAATGCTATAGAGATTAAAGAAAACACTACAAGTGTAGAGAATGAAGAGGAAGAAAAAGTTGTTTATCAATTAGAAGAAGAACCACAAGAATTTGTTTGGAAGGTAGAAAAAGAAGAAGAAATAGAACAACCTTTTGATGAATTGATAGACATTATGCATTCTGAAAAAGAAGAGGTTTTAGAAGAAGATTTAATAATAGAAGAGGAGCTAACTGTTGATTCTGTTGAGCCTATAGAAGAAGAATTAGAGGAAGAAATTAATAATGAACCCATAAATAAGATAGTAGAAGAAGAGGTTATAAATGATGTTATTAAAGTTGAAGAAAATAAAATAAAAACTTTAGAAGAAGAATTACAAGATACAATTTCTGTTGATGAGATTGCTACATTATTTGATATACCTGTTTCTACACAAAAATCTTTAAACGATCGTTTTGCAAAAAACATACAAATTGGTTTAAATGATAGAATTGCTTTTGTAAAGAATTTGTTTGAAGGTAGCCAAGAAGACTTTAATAGAGTAGTATCTCAATTAAATACTTACGGATCAGAAACAGAAGCCAAAAGTTTTATAAATAAGATGGTAAAACCAGATTACGATTGGTCTAAACAAGAAGAATTAGAAGCTCGTTTTTTAAGTATTATAGAACGTAAATTTTCTTAAATAATACTTTGTACTTTTTCTATAATTGAGTTTGGTAAAATACTAGAAGCTGCGTTTTCATAACCTTCTGGATATTTATTTCCATAAATAGAAGTTGGCACTAAAGGATATTTTTTAGTGTCAGCTAATAAAGCATAATCTTTTGGTTGATTAAAAGGTGCAAAACCTGCAAAAGGATGCGTAACTCCCCAAATTGTAATTACTTTTTTGCCTAACATTGCTGCTAAATGAGCGTTACCAGAATCCATAGAAAGCATACAATCTAAGTTAGAAATAGTTGCCAATTCTTCTGTAAAATTTAATTTACCAGCAATAAGAAGAATGTTTTGGTTTGTTTGCAATGTTTTTAAAAACTCCACATCACTTTTACCACCAAATAATAAGATTGTATTATTTTTAGAAAGCTGTTTAACAACAATTTTCATTTTATCTAAAGGATACATTTTACTTTTATGAGCCGCAAAAGGTGCAATTCCTATTAATTTATTAGAAGTAGTATTTTTTAATAAATTGGCAACAGAAGCCGGAATTTCTTTTTTATCAGGAAAAACAGGGTTTGATAAATTAATTGTAAAACCCATTTTTCTAAAAACATCTGCATAACGCTCATGAGAAGTTTTTAGCTGAACAAAGTTTTCTTTAGATATCAGTTTCTTTTTTTCTTCTCTTCCTTTATCAATTTGATAAAAGTTTTTACCAAGAAAAAAAAGTTTTAAAACATTGCTACGTAAAACATTATGTATGTCTGCAATAGCAGTAAAGTTTTGTTTTTTTAACTCTTTATAAAGTTTAAATAAACCTAAAAAACCTTTATGTTTTCCTTTAGTATCTACGGGGTAAACAGTAACGTTTTTTAAATGGCTAAAAAAAGGTGTGTAAAATTTTTGTGTTAAAACAGTAATTTTAATATTACTGTTTTGTCTTAAAAGTGCGTCTAAAACCGGTACCATAATAGCTACATCTCCCATTGCAGAAAGACGAATTATTAAGATATTTTGGGTTTGTTTAGACAAAAAAATATTATTTAGAAGCTCTTAAAACAGGATTTAATTCAGCATCATTATACATTTTCATTTGCTTGTAAACTTTCATGTACTTATCACCATTTTCAATATCTAAAATTAAATCGTCAATTGCGGTAGATAAATCTGTACGTTGTTCTAAAAGAATGGCCAATTTTTTAGAACATTTTTCTTTATGTTCTTCTGTAGCATCTTCTCGCACAGTTTCTAAGTGCATATGGTAAATTTTTAATGCCAAAATAGACAAACGATCTATTGCCCAAGCCGGACTTTCAGAATTTATTTTTGCGTCTTTAGAAACAACAATATCTTTATATTTATCTAAAAAATAACTGTCTATAAACTCAACATTATCCGTTCTTACTTGGTTAGAAGCATCAATTTTTCTTTTTAAAACAAGCGCATCTTCTGCATTAATATTAGGATCTCTAATAATATCTTCATAAGCCCATTGTGTAGCATCTACCCAACATTTTTCAAACAATAAAAAATCAATTAAATCTGTATTTTTATCAAAAGGATTTGTGCAAACCTGTTCTACTTCTGGGTTACTTTTATAGGTTTTAATACAATTATCAAAGATTTCGTTTGCTTTTTTAGAAAACATATATTTTTAATTTAGAGCGCAAAATTACAAAATAAAACTTAGGTTATTGGTGTTACTATTTCTTAAAATTAAGCGAAATGTCTATCAATAAAAAAAATCATTTGTAACAAAGTTATAATAAGGTCGTCTTCATTTTAAAACCAAGTATTATGAAAACATTTACAACCTTTTTTTTCGCACTTTTTATTACAACAATTTCGGCACAAGATGCTGCATTTAAAAAATTCTATAATGTAAATAAAGACAAATCTACTTTTTCAATTAATTTATCTGCGTCTTTAGCAGGTTCTTTTTTAGATGAAGATACAGATGATGATTTATTAAATGTAATTAGAAAATCTAGCGATTTTAAGTTGATGATTTTTAACAACGATGACAATGTTGTTTCTAAAGATTTTAGAAAATTTAGTAGAAAAAATAATTTAAAAACTTTAGTAAGAATAAAAGAAGATAATAGTAATGCAGAGTTGTTTTTTATAGAAAAAGGCAATTACATTAGAGAAATTATTATTAGAGCCAATGGTGATTCTGATAAACTAGTGTTATTTGGTGTAAAAACAAAAATTACGCAAGATGAGTTGGCAGCAATGCTTTCTTCATCAAATTTAAAAGTAGCTTCTAATTAAAATTTTTTAAAAAAAGAGAAGATTATTAACCAATCTTCTCTTTTAAACTTTCAATTACTTTTTTACTGTTTCCAATAAAAATTTCTTCATCAACAATAAAAACAGGGCGCTTTAAAAAAGTGTATTCATCTAACAAAAATTGTCTATAATCACTCTCAGACAACGTTTGGTTTTTTAAATCCATAGATTTATACAACTTAGCACGTTTGTTAAAAAGCGCTTCGTAACTACCAGAAAGAGCATACATTTCGTCTAATTGCTCAATAGTAATATTATTTGCTTTTATTTCTTGTTTTTCAAAACCATCAATATTTACTTCTTTTAAAATTCTACGGCAAGTATCACAAGTTTGTAAAAAATATACTTTCTTCATTTTATTAAATTATATTTACATTATCAAAATTACACATAAAAATGAACATACAATTTGATGTATTTAAAAAATATCGCCAACTTATTTTAAAAGAAATAGAAGGTTTAACATTAGAGCAATTACACGTAATTCCAGACGGATTTAACAACAATATTGCTTGGAATGTGGCACATTTAGTAGTTACACAACAACTTTTAAATTACAAATTATCTGGTTTAAACTGTTTATGCCCAGACGATTTAATAGAAAATTTTAAAAAGGGAACTGTGCCAACAGTAACTTTTACAGAAGAAGAGTTTGAAGAAGTATTAGAATTGTTTACAGGTTTGCCAGACACTTTTATAGAAGATTACAGTGCCGGAATTTTCGAAAACTTTACAACATATAGTACAAGTGCCGGTTTAGATTTAAATTCTATAGAAGACGCAATTACCTTCAATAATTTTCACGAAGGCTTGCATTATGCAACAATAAAATGTCTTAAAAAGTCTTTATAGAAGCTATTTCCAGCTTTCACTACTCGCTTTTTTTCGTAAACTCAAAAAGAGCTCAAACACGCGTTCAATCTGGGCTAAACTCGTTTGCCAACTTATAGAATAAAAAGAAAATGAAATTTAATACCAAAACAATTCACGGAGGACAAAAACCAGAAGAAACCACAGGAGCCGTAATGCCACCAGTTTTTTTAACATCAACATTTGCAAAAACCAGTCCAACAGAACACAAAGGTTTTGAGTATTCTAGAGGCGCAAACCCAACAAGAACAGCGTTAGAAAAAAGTGTAGCATCTTTAGAAAACGGTACACATGGTTTTGCATTTGCATCTGGTTTAGCTGCAGTAGATTGCGTTTTACGCTTATTAAAACCAGGAGACGAAATTATTGCAGGAGACGATTTGTATGGCGGAAGTTATAGAATGTTTACCAAATTATTTCAAAAATATGGTTTAGAGTTTTCTTTTGTAAACATGGATGATGTTGCAAACATTACCAATGCAATAACAGAAAACACAAAACTAGTTTGGATAGAAACACCTACAAACCCGTTAATGAAAATTGCAGACATTAAAGCAATTACAACAGCAGTAAAAGCAATTAATTCAGAAATTTTAATAGGAGTAGACAACACATTTGCCACACCATATTTACAACAACCGTTAGATTTAGGAACCGATATTGTAATGCATTCTGCAACAAAATATTTAGGCGGTCATAGCGATTTAATAATGGGTGTTTTAGTTGTAAAAGAAGAATCTTTAGCAAAAGAGATTCATTTTATACAATATGCAGCAGGTGCAATTTCTGGTCCTATGGATTCTTTTTTAGCATTAAGAGGTATAAAAACATTACATCTTAGAATGCAACGTCATTGCGAAAACGGAATAAAAGTAGCTCAATTTTTAGAAAATCATTCAAAAGTTAGTCAAGTTTATTATCCGGGTTTAGAAAATCACCCAAATTATCAATTGGCAAAAAAACAAATGAAAGGTTTTGGTGGAATGGTTTCTTTTCGATTAAAAGACGAATCTAAAGAAGCAGCGTACGCTTTTTTACAAAGTACTAAAATATTTACGTTGGCAGAATCTTTGGGCGGAGTAGAGAGTTTGTCTAATCATCCTATAAGTATGTCTCACGGTTCAATCCCAGCAGAAGAAAAACAAAAAATGGGTATTACAAACTCTTTAATACGTTTAAGTGTTGGTGTAGAAGATATAGAAGATATTTTAGCAGATTTAGAACAAGCTTTAAAATAAAAAAAGGATGATGTCTTAGACATCCTTTTTTTATTTGGTTTTAAAAGTATTTTAATTATAAAGCTTAATTAAAGTTAAGATGATATATTAAACCTAATTGAAAGTTTAACATTATTTCGTTGCTTTGATTTTCTTCAACTTGGGCGTCTAAACCATCAATTTTATCAGAAAAGAAATATTGAGAACTAATCTGTAAGGCTAAATCGGTTTTATTTGTTAACTTATATCTTGCTCCTCCATAAAAATTAACAGCAAAACCGCTACCAGAACCAACTGCTAATGCATCTCCTGAAAATTTTTCTGGTAAAACAGAAAAATCATTTCTCCAATCACCAAGGGTAGAAGTTAAATCATTATTATAAAAGAAATAATTTACACCAACTCCCACAAAAGGATTAAAAGAAACATCTGCATATGGGTTAAAAAAGTTGGTTAAAGACTTAAGATGATATTCTGCATTAATACCTGTATTTAAAATATTTACAGTAGATTCCATTCCTCTTAATTTTGCTCCGTTTTCAGAGTTACTATTAGAGTAAATATCATTATGTGTAAATGTGTTATTTATATATTGTAACTCTGTTTTAATCATTAAATGATCATGAATTCCGTATTTACGGTTCCATCTTTGAGTTAAATTAAAAAAATGTGTATAATGTGCAATTGAAAGAGATTGTCCATTTTTTTTAAAATAGCTAGAAAACTCATCAGGTTGTCCGTAGTCTGTTTGCATATTATTAAAGCCTACAAAACCACCAACTTCGTAAGTATTATTTTGGGCAGTTGATTTTAGGCTATAAAAAGTTATAAAAATAATTGTTACGAATGTTTTCAAAACTTTGGGGTATCAAGTTATACTCAAATCTAGTTTAAATTTAGCATAAAAGCAAAATTTTGCTAATTATTCTTTTTTAATGGTAAAAATATTACCGTCATAATAAGAATTTGCTCGTACTTTTAATTCTTGAGGAAAATAGATGATTTTTTCTGGTTGTCTTTTTAAAAGATAATTACCAGTATCCCATTTATTATTCTTATTAACATCAACAATTGCTCTAATATAGTAGGTTTTAGGTTCTAAAAGATCGTAAACAATTTGTTCTGAATTTGTAACAAATTTTCTATTAATAAGGTTGTTTTTGTCTTTACCTTCTAGTAGTTCTATAATTAAGTTTTCTCCCATTTTGTTGTTTATGTCAATTGTAATTCTACCATAATCTTCAATTTCTGATGTTGAAAATTTAAAGTTTAAAGTATCATTTTTATAATTATAAATATCAGAAATACTTTCTGGTAATATTTTTAAATGATATTTGTTTTTTTGCTTTTTATCAAAAATAAAACCTATTTTATTTTCTTTTTTAGAAAGAAAGCTAGAAAAAGGAACTGCTAGTGTATCTTTATCTATTAATGAAATTTTAGAAGTATCAATTTTTACAATAGGGTTACTTGCATTGATGAAAAAAGTGTCTCTAAAATGTAAAGTGCTAGATATTGTTGGTTTTAGAATTAATGTATCTATTTTTTTCTTACGTAATTTTACAGTTATTGTATCTATAAATTCTTTGTTGGTTACTATAAAGTTTAAAGAATCTGCTTCAAAAGGTGTATACCAATAATTAAGGGAATCTTTATCAATTTCAAATTTAGAAATGCTTTTAAAATCTTTAGGTGTATTAGAAGTTATTTCAACTTTTAAGTCTTTAGGTTGTTCTCCTTCATAACCAAAGGCAATTTTTCCTTTAGAAATTTCGTAAGCACGTTTAAATTTATAAGGTGTTGTTTCTTTAAAGATAGTAATGGGGTTTTTTATAATACTATCTTTTGGTAATGAAATTGTATCTGGATAAAAACCTATTTTATCTTCTTTTGGATTAAAAAGATAATCGCTATTTGTTTCTTTTAAGGCAATCATCAAATATTTACCTTGCTTTAAATTAGTTAAGTTAAAAATAGTGGTGTCTAATGTGTTTGTTACGTAATTAGGTTTGTTTTTGAAAACGATAGAATCATTAAAAGAACTGTCTATTTTATATAATAATACACTAGTATTTTTAGGTTTTTCATCTAAATAAGCATCTTTAACACTACCAGTAGACTTTAAAGAATCTATATAGCTACCAGTAGAAAAAACATATTTAAAGCTTTCTAATTTATTTCCTTCATTGTTGTCTTCTATAGCATTACCAAAATTTATAATATAGGTAGTGTTTTCTTGTAAAGTATCTAAAATACTTAGTTTTAAAAATTTACTAGCAGTACTTTGTGGTGTTACTACTAAAGGTGTTTTTAAAGGAGGAGAAACAATAAGTTGCTTTGTTAAATCTTTAAGTTTTATGTATTCATCAAAGTTTAATCTTATTTCTTTTTCGTCAAAATTGGTGTTTTCATAAGGCGGATCTGCTGTTACAAATATAGGTGCATCTTCGTCTTTTGGGCCTCCTTCTGGGTTTCCTGTTTTTGCACAGTTAAATAAAAGTAAAATGGATGTACTTAAAAAAATAAATCTAAAAATAAGTTTCACAAGTGTAAATTTTATACAAATTAACAATATATTTTTCATTTAAAAATCATAAAATTTATTCTGTGTATGCCATTGTTAAAATGCTTATTTTAATATTCTTAGTTTTTAGTAATTCTTTAGCACAAGATTCTAAAGTTGCACCAGTAGTTATTACATCATCAATTAATAAAATGTGTTTATTAGTAAAGGTTGATGTATTTTTTAACTGAAATTTAGAGTCGATATTATTAAAACGATCAAAACGAGCTTTAAAAGTTTGTGTTTTTGCAGTAGATGTTCTTTGTAGAATATTTTCTACAAACGGTATTTTTAAATGAAAACTTAAACTTTCTCCAAATTTTGTTACCTGATTATAACCTCTTTGTTTTAGTTTTTTAGGATGTAAAGGAACGGGTATAATATAATCTATAGTAGAAAATTGGTTGTTTTCTTTTAAAATTTCACCTAACCAATTACCAAAAAAAGCACCAATATCTTCATTCCCTTTATATTTTAGTTCGTGAATCAGTTTTTTAGTAATTCCTGTTTTTCTATAAAATAATAAAGCATATGCTTTTTCAATATCTATTCTTCCGTAAAAAGTCTTAACTATTTTGTTTTCTGTATAATTTGTAAATGCAGTTAAAGGCAAATCGTGTCTGCAAAAAGTACAAATAACATTTTCGTTTTTAATTAAGTGATTATCACAATTGGCACATAAATCTGGATAAAATATATTAAGTAAATCTTTTAAAATTTTCATAGGCATCAAAGCAATTCATTTTAAAGATAGTTAAAAATATCAATATTAAATAGTTGAATCTCAAACAAAAAAAGTTGAAAGATTTTTTATTGAAAAAATTTTGTAAACGTGTATATTTGCGCTCATTATGGCAAAACAAGAAGATCAATTTAAAAAAGTTTTATCGCACGCAAAAGAATATGGTTATGTTTTTCAGTCTTCTGAAATTTATGATGGATTAAGTGCGGTTTACGATTATGCTCAAAATGGAGTTGAGCTAAAGAAAAATATTAGAGATTATTGGTGGAAAGCAATGGTGCAAATGCACGAAAACATTGTGGGTATAGATGCTGCAATTTTAATGCATCCAACAACTTGGAAAGCGTCTGGCCACGTAGATGCTTTTAATGATCCTTTAATTGATAATAAAGATTCTAAAAAACGTTACAGAGCAGACGTTTTAATAGAAGATTATTGTGCAAAAATAGAAGGCAAAATAAATAAAGAAGTTGTTAAAGCAGAAAAACGTTTTGGTGATGCTTTTAATAAAGAAGAGTTTTTAGCAACCAACGGACGTGTTATTGGTTATCAAGAAAAAATAACTTCAATTTTAACAAGAATGGGTAAATCTTTAGAAAATGAAGATTTAGCAGACGTTAAGTTATTAATTGAAGAATTAGGGATTGCAGATCCATTAACAGGTTCTAAAAACTGGACAGATGTTAAGCAGTTTAACTTAATGTTTGGTACAAAATTAGGTGCTTCTGCAGAAACTGCAATGGATTTATATTTAAGACCAGAAACTGCACAAGGTATTTTTGTAAACTTTTTAAACGTACAAAAAACAGGTAGAATGAAAATTCCTTTCGGAATTGCACAAACCGGTAAAGCGTTTAGAAATGAAATTGTTGCAAGACAGTTTATTTTTAGAATGCGTGAGTTTGAACAAATGGAAATGCAATTTTTTGTAAAGCCAGGAACTCAAAAAGAATGGTATGAGCAATGGAAAGAAACGCGTTTAAAATGGCATTTATCTTTAGGGATGGGAGCAGAGAACTACCGTTTTCATGACCACGATAAATTAGCGCATTATGCAGATGCAGCAGCAGATATTGAATTTAATTTTCCTTTTGGGTTTAAAGAATTAGAAGGAATCCATTCTAGAACAGATTTTGATTTAAAAGCACACGAAGAGTATTCTGGTAAAAAATTACAATATTTTGATCATGAAGAAAATAAAAGTTACGTGCCTTATGTTGTAGAAACTTCTATTGGTTTAGATAGAATGTTTTTAGCTGTTTTTTCTAATTCTTTACAAGAAGAAGCTTTAGAAAACGGAACAACAAGAACTGTTTTAAAATTACCAGCAGTTTTAGCACCTTTTAAAGCGGCAGTTTTACCATTAGTTAAAAAAGATGGTTTACCAGAAGTAGCGCGTAAAATTATGGACGATTTAAAATGGGATTTCAACGTTTTTTATGATGAAAAAGACGCGGTTGGTAAACGTTATAGAAGACAAGATGCAGCCGGAACGCCATTTTGTATTACTGTAGATCATGATACTTTAGAAGATAATTGTGTTACCATTAGACATAGAGATACTATGGATCAAAAACGTGTTGCTATTGCAGAATTAAAAGATATAATTAAGGCAGAAGTAGATGTAAAAACTTGGTTACAAAAAATGTAATTAAATTATATAAGCATAAAAAAACCTCATCAAATTTGATGAGGTTTTTTTTTATTGTAAACTTTTTTTAAAATCGGTAACCAATGTTTAAACCAAGTCTTGGTACGATTGTAGGAGAATCTGTACCAAACAAATTTCTACCAATACCACCGTATAAATCTAAAGTTAAACCACCAGAAGCAATGTACTTTGTACCAACAGCAACACCTAAAGCTCCGTCTGTATATTTTAAGTCAAAATCTCCAGAATCTTCAACAGATTCTTTTTTCCCAGAATTTATACCAAGAAAACCTTCACCAAAAAAATTCCATTGTTGATTTGTTGTAAAATAATGACGATAATATGGTGTTATCATTGTGTTTTCATTATACCTAAAGTTAGAATCTTGTTTAGCTAAGTTAAAAAATATAGAAACACCAGCAGAAGATTCTTCAGAAATATAACTTTCATAAGAAAATTCTAAACTTTTCATTACTACAGCATCTGCAAAGTCTAATTTAATTTCTTGTTGAGAATAGGTTAAAGAACTTATTAACAAGCCTAAAACTAAAATTATTTTTTTCATTTTATTTGTAATTTTTATTAGCTACAAATTTACAAAATTTTATAGTCTTTAGAATCTATAACCTAAAGATATTCCGCCTCTACCAACAGCTTCTATAGAATTGTCATCTCCACCTAAATTTCTTCCCAATCCTAAATAGATTTCTGTTGTAAATCCGCTTTTAGAAATAAATTTACCTCCAATAGAAAAACCTAAAGCAAATTCTGTTTTGGTTACACTGTTATAATTTTCATAATAATTACCAAAATCATCAAAATAGTAATCATAATTATTGTTATCATAACTATGCAACATACCAAAACCTTCTATAAAAAAACCTCTTGCAAATTTGTTAGAAAAATACCTTCTGTAGAAAGGTGTTATAGAAAATTTCCTATACTCATCTAGGTCAGAATTTTTATCAAAACCAGCTAAAATACCTATACCAAAAGAAGATTCTTCGTTTATTAATTGTTCATAAGAAACATCTACCCACTCAAAAGCCAAAAGACCTAGCGCATTTATTTTTACTTCGTGTTTTTTATTGATGTCTTGCGGGTAATTTTCTTGAGCTACTAAAAATGTAGTTGCAAATAAAAATGCAATTAGTATAATTTTTTTCATGGTTGATTTTGATTGTCTTAAGATTGTAAAAATATAGAAAAGATAATTAAAAAATAGCTTTTAGTTGTATGCTTCCGGTATGTATTGTTTTAGAGTTCTCACTTTTTCTACCCAAATAACTTAAATTAAGATTTAAGAAATTATTTAATTTTTGATTGAATAAAAGATTCCATGTGTAGTTTTTTCCAGATTGTAAACCTTCTAACATTTGGTAAGCCACAGGTGTATTAGTATCGCCAGTAAAATTGTTTAAAAATATATTTACATCTGCAGAAATTTGATTTTTTTTACTGTTGATGTATAAATACTCTAAACCAATTTTTTGTTGTTTAAGTTGCTCAAAATCCTCTAAAATGTTTTCTTTTTTCTTAAAGTGATAAAATGCAGTAAATCTATTATTTACATTGTATAAGAAACTTATTTTTGGCTGAATTTCATTTGCTTTTACAATGTAGTTTCTATTATTAAAATTTTCTGTTTGTAATTGATTTTCTGTGTTTTTGCCCATCAACTCAAACAACCAAAAAGTTTTAAATTTATGAGCAAAATCTAATTGATGTATTTTTATATTATTTTCTTGATTACCAATAATATATTGTTGTTTGCTTTTGTTTTTACCAAACGTATAAGTAACGCTGTGTTTTTGTAGGTTTTTATTATAATAAATGCTATTTCTTACACTGTAATTTAAACCTACTAATTTGTTTTCATCAAAATTAAAAGGATTAAAATTGAACGAATTGCCAATTCTTTCTTGCTCGTTTTCTACACTTAAAAAACTTTGATTATAAAATTTAGAAAGTGTTTTTTTAAATCCAGATTTAAAAGACCAAACACGCGGATTTAAAATAAGAGATTGTGTAAAGTTAGCACTTTGGGTTGCTGTATATTGTAAGTTGGCTTTTGTTAAACGTAAATATTCTGCTTGGTCTTGAAATTCTGCAACTTCAAATTCATCAAAATCTTTAATACCATCAGAGTTGTAATCAATCCAAGTGTAATAACCTAAACCGGGTTCTGTTTTTATATAATAGTATTCTTGTCTGGCAACATTACCAGAAAAGGTTTCGTAATTTGTGCTTAGATTAATAAAGTCTTTAAATAATTTTTGACTAAAAACAACTTTAGAATTTAATGATTTTTCATCTTCCGAAAAGTTGTTTTCGGTAAATCTATAATTAGCAAAAATGCTTAAATTAGTTTGCTTGTTTTGTATTAATTTACTGTTTGCATAAAATGTTTTTCTATTATTAATCTGGGTAAATTTATTAAGTTTTATACTGTCATTATCTCTATAATTAAAACCCACTTTAGCAAAAACAGTTGCAGTATCTCCAATACCAAAATAGGTTTCTAATTCTTTAAATTGATGACTTGTATTAATATACTCTTGTGTAGAAATATCTTTTCTGCTGTTAGTTTCTAAATTGATAAATACACCTAACCATTTTTTATTTAAATCTTTTTCTACTTTTGCTTTTGCTGTAAAAAAGTAATTGTCTTCTGTTGTAGAGGTGTTTTCTAAAAAACTTCCGTTTGTGTAAAATACGGTGTTTTTTAACTTTACTTTGGCTTGTAGTTCATGTTTATTACCAGAAAAGATATCTTTATAGGTTAGGTTATTAAATCGATATAAAACAAAATCGTTTTTTTTATTATTAAGTTTAAATTCTGATTGAAATAAGCTTTTTGTGCCGTTATTGGTTAAGATATTCCAATCTCTGTTAAATTCAACAGTTTCCCATCTAAACTCGGTATCAAAGTTTTTCTGAACAAATTCGTGACTAATATTACTTTTTAACTGCCATTTTTTATCAATTAAAGTTTGTTGCCAATCTAGTTTAGAAGCAAAACCTTTATTAAGAGAATTATCTATTGTAGAAAACAAGTTTGCATCATTATTACTTAAAGCAATTTCTGCATTAATTAAAGTTTTTTTAGAAGGATTGTAGTTAGATTGTAATATAAAAACTTGTGATTTTGTAGGTGGAATTAATAGTGTTATAGGGTTATAATCACCTAAATTTTTACCAACATATAAGTAAATATTACCTGTTGCTGTACTTTGGTCTAAAATATAATCACCTAAATTAGTACCAACATTTGTAAAGGTTACGTTGTACAATTCATCTGCAGAAGTACTAGAGTACTCAAAGATTTCTTCACTTCCGGTGATTACTTTTTTGTAGAGGATCTTGTTTTCATCAAAAGTGTCTAAATATGCACTTTCAGAAACCATTAAGTCTACATTGTTACCTGCGTTTGCTAAAATCTGTTTTTGGCTGTCTGTTAGATTTTGTTGTATAGGTTGATTTTTAGCATCATTTTCTGAATAAAAATAACCAGCAATACTAAATTTTTCACTTTCATAAGAAGCTTCATCATAGGTTATAAATCTGGTATAATTTCTTTCGGAATATTGATAATCTACCCAAATTCTCATGTCATTTGTAATTGGGTAAGTGGTATTAAAAGTAATTTCGCCTAAATTATAATCTATTGTATAATCCTTCTCTTTGCCACGTTCAATTTTACTTCCATTAATATAAACTTGTTCGCTACCTTCTATAATTATAATTGAGTTTTCGTTATTTATGCCCAATATTTTATAAGGCCCTTGGTTGCCTTCTATTGCAGTTATATTAAAAGTATTAAACCTACCTCTAACAATTGCACCAGAAGCTGCTACTTTAAAATTGTTGGTAATATTAGCTTCTACTAACAACCCGGAAACTTGTTTTGTAAAAGGTAAAAAGTAACTTTTTGTGTTTTTTAAAGAAATATCTCCGGCACTAATTTGCCAATTGTCTGTAAACATTTCTATAAAAATACGATCAAAATCTGTGATGTTTTGTGAATATCCACTTTCTTGAATGGGTATATTTGTGTCAAAAATATTTGCTCTTAAAGTTACATTTTTAGATAGTTTACCCGAAATTTTTAAGTCTAAAGCAGAGTTTGTAACAGCGTTTTGATTGTTACCAGAAGTAACGCCTCTTGTTATAAAACCTTCGGTTTGTAAGCCATCAAAAAGTGTTGTGTTAGATTTTTTTTTATTAGTAGTTAAGCTATATAATACACCGTTATTTGTGCTTTTAGAAATTATTAAATTATCATCAAACGGAGTGTATGTTTTTGTGATAAAATCTGGAAGCCTAAAATACTCAACATTAATTTCTGAATGTTTTTTAGAGTTGATGATTAATATGGCTTTATTAAAATCTATTTTATATTCTGATGTGTCTAAGGCTTTTAAGGAGTGGTTTAAGACTTTAAATTCTTGAGGATTTAAAGCAACAGAATCTAATTGAATAGTGTCTTTTTTAACCAATATTTTTCTAGCTCTAAAATCTGTTGAAAAGGATTGGCTTTGGACGGAAAACCCAATAAAAAGCAACAATAAAATTAGAATTTTTTGAATCATAAAAAACGATACAATTGAAACGTAAAAATATGTTTTTTAATATTCTAAAAGTAAAAATTTAAAATAATGATTGTTGTTTTAAAGGATTTTCGTGTGCTAATAACCATTTTTTACGCCAAATGCCGCCAGCATAACCTGTTAAAGAACCATCAGAACCAATAACTCTATGGCAAGGAATAATAATCCAAATGGGGTTTTTACCATTTGCAGAAGCAACTGCTCTTATGGCTTTTACGTCTCCTAAAGCTTTACTTTGTTCTAAATAGGTTCTAGTTTTATTATATGGAATATTTAATAACTCTGTCCATACTTTTTTCTGAAATTCAGTTCCTTGCGGATTTAGTTTTAAATCGAAATTGATTCTTTTACCAGAAAAATATTCGTCTAGCTGAGTAACACAATCTTGCAAACATTTAGGAGTGTCAGAATTTGTCACTTCGAGTGCAGTAGAGAAGTCTTCATCTAAAACTGAAACAGACTGAATTCCGTTTTCGTCACCTACAATTTTCGCAGTTCCTAATGGCGTTTTATAATATGTAGTTTGTATACTCAATGGATGTTGTATTTTTCTCTTAACTCTTTAGCCTCTTTATCAGAAGAATAATTCATCATTAATAACCCTTCTACAGCTTTTATTTTTCTATTTTTAATCTGCTTTGCAATGTAATTTCTAGCTTCTTCAGTTTTTTTAAATTGATCACTAAAAATAGTAATTAATTGTTTTGGTTTTACTTTTATAAATTTGTTTTTTACAATTTGAGCAGCTATAAAATCAGAAATTAAATGAGTTTCTCTTAGATTACACACCTGAATTTGTTTTTCTATTTTCTTATCAACTGTATAAATCATCACAAAATTTTCTACACCTTTACTATACATTGGTTCTGTGTTAGAGTGTGTGTTTTTTAACCTGCCTTTATAATCATCAACAGATAATTTAATAGAAATAATATCTGTAAAACTTATTTTTTCTTTATCGATAATAAATTCATCTTCAGTTATTTTTAGTTTTCCTGTATAAGTTATATCAATATCTTCTTTAGAAAACATTGTGATAAACTGAGATATAGAGAAAACAATAAAAGAAACAATAGCTATTGGAAAAAAAACAGTTTCTAAAAAGTCAAATCCTAAATATTCTTTATTAATTAAAATAATCAAAAAAGAAAACATTGCAATACCTATACTCAAATAGGTGTAAGTTTTTGGGTGTTCAAAATTAAAGAATCTTTCTTCCGTTGTAACTGTATCAAATACCATTAAATACCAAAAACATCTTTAGAATTTTGAGTCGTAATTTCTGCAATTTCTTGATAAGAAATTCCGTAAATATCTACTAATTTATCAACTACATTGGTTAAATAAGCACTTTCGTTTCTTTTGCCTCTATAAGGAGTTGGTGCTAAATAAGGAGCATCGGTTTCTAAAACAATGTGTTTTAAATCAATTTCATTTAAAAATTTATCAATTTTACCATTTTTAAAAGTTGCAACACCACCAATTCCTAATTTCATGTTATAAGAAATAGCTTGCTTTGCTTGGTCTAAAGTTCCTGTAAAACAATGAAAAATTCCTCTTAAATCATCACTTTTTTCAGATTCTAAAACTTCAAAAACTTCATTAAAAGCATCTCTACAATGTATATTTATAGGCATTTTCTTTTCTTTTGCCCATTGTATTTGTGTTTTAAAAGCTTCTTGTTGTTGTGTTAAAAAAGATTTATCCCAATATAAATCCATGCCAATTTCTCCGATGGCATAAAATTTTCTTTGGTCGATTAAGGCTTTCACTTTTGCCAATTCTTCTAAATAATTTTCTTTAACAGAAGTAGGGTGTAAGCCCATCATTAAAAACACATCATTAGGAAACTCTTTTTCTAATGCAAACATTTTTTCTGTGTAAGTAGAATCTATAGCAGGAATAAAAAATCTTGAAATACCAGCATCTTTTGCTCTTTGAACCATTGCTGTTCTATCTTCATTAAATTGCTCTGAATATAAATGTGTGTGTGTGTCTGTAATCATTATTTTTAATAAATTTCGAGTGTAAAATTACTAAATAATCCACACGTAAACAGTTGTTGTAACTCATTTTATAAAACGTACCTTTGCAGAAAATTAAAAGAGATGACTTTTAAAGAATTAGACTTATCAAATCAACTACAATATGCTATTGACGACTTAGGATTCGAGAATCCAACGCCAATTCAAGAACAAGCATTTTCGGTAGTTAGATCTGGTAAAGATGTTGTTGGAATTGCACAAACAGGAACCGGAAAAACATTTGCTTACATGTTGCCTATTTTACGAGATTTAAAATTCTCTAAGCAACAGCATCCAAGAATTTTGGTTTTAGTACCAACGCGTGAGTTGGTTTTACAAGTAGTAGAAGAGATAGAAAAACTATCAAAATATATTAATACACGTGTTTTAGGTGTGTATGGTGGTACAAACATCAACACACAAAAACAAGCTATTTTACAAGGGCAAGATATTATTGTTGCCACACCAGGACGTTTGTACGATTTGGCATTAAGTAATGCTTTAAAGTTAAAATCGATTCAGAAATTGGTGATTGATGAGGTAGATGTAATGTTAGATTTAGGTTTCCGTTTTCAGTTGATGAATATTTTTGATGTGATTCCAGAAAAAAGACAAAACGTTTTGTTTTCTGCAACAATGACAGAAGATGTAGATGCTTTAATTTATGACTTTTTTAAAAATCCGACAAAGATTTCTGTTGCAGTAAGTGGAACTCCGTTAGATAATATTGAACAAGTTTCTTACAACATACCTAACTTTTTTACAAAAGTTAATTTGCTAAATAGTCTTTTAAAAGATAAAGAAACCTTTAATAAAGTATTAATTTTTGTTGGTTTTAAAAGAACGGCAGATTTGTTATTTAAACATTTAGAAGAAGTGTTTAATGATGAAATGTGTGTAATACACTCTAATAAAACACAGAATTATAGAATACGTTCTATCCGTCAGTTTGATGAAGGGAAAAATAGAATTTTGTTAGCCACAGATGTAATGGCGCGTGGTTTAGATTTTGATAATGTGTCTCATGTTATCAATTTTGATACTCCAGAATTTCCAGAAAATTACATGCACAGAATTGGTAGAACAGGACGTGCAGAAAAAGCAGGGAAAACAATTTTATTTTCTACAGAAAAAGAGCAAGAAGCAAAAACAGCTATAGAAACTTTAATGGATTATAAGATTCCTGTTTTAGAATTGCCGGAAGAAATAGAGATATCTAAACTATTAACCGAAGATGAACGTCCGAGAGAAGATCAAGGAATTTCTAAAAACAGAACAGGTTTAGAGTATGTTCCAGGGCCTGCTTTTCATGAAAAAAGCGAGAAAAATAGTAAAGTAAATTTAGGAGGTTCTTATAGAAGAGAAATTGCTAAAAAATATAAGAAACCTAAAACAAGAGGAGATAAAAATTACAATAAACGTAATAAGAAAAAATAAGAATGGAGATTTTAACCGAACAAGAGTTGCATAATTTAGCAATGAATATTGTAGGTGAAAAGCTTACAAAAATGGGCTATGAATTTCAGGCAATTAATAGTCAATTAAAAAGACATCCACAGTTTGTTTTATATAAAAAAGGAGAGCCTACTATTTTTGTATTGGTAAAAGCAACTAATAACATTCAAAATCCAAATGAATATGATGTACTTTGGATGGAAACTTTTAAAAATCATGCTAAAAAGCAAAATGCTAAAGTGTGGTTTGCTGGAGTAGGAATTGCAAATGCAGAAAGTGTAGAAAGTCCTGTTTTTAAAAATCAACCTTATTATGAGGCTTTTGATGACTTTGTTAAAATTTTAGAGTAATAATTGATTCAATAAAATAAAAAAGGGATTTATGTATTACATAAATCCCTTTTTATTTTTTCTATTTTAAAACTATACAGCTTTTACAGGGCAACCTATTGCCTTTGTAAAATTAGGGCTTGGTTTTTCACCTTTTTCTAAAGCCTTAATTGCATTTTCTAGATATTTAACTTTTACATCTTTAGCAGATCTTGCATTATCATCAATAGTACCAATATATTGTACTTTTTTATCTGCATCTAATAGAAACACATGCGGTGTTCTTACAGCTCCGTATTGTGGAAATATTTTTTGACCATCGTCTGCTAAATAAACAAAAGGGAATTCTTTTTCTTTAGCTCTCTCTTGCATTGCTATAAAACCTTCTTTACCTTCTTCTCCACTATAGTTAGGGTTAATTGCAATAACAGAATATCCTTTAGCAGCATATTCATTATGTATTGCTATTAAACGGTCTTCGTACATTTTAGCAAAAGGACATTCGTTACAAGTAAATACAACTATATAACCTTTGGCATTTTTTATATTTGATAAAGAAAATTGTGTTCCATCTACATTTTTAAGATTAAAATCTGTAGCAACATCACCAATTTTATAACCTCCAATTTCTTCTAATGTTTTTGTTTGCTCTGGACTATGAGCACCACCCGGAGGAGGTCCTTTTCTGTCACCATGTTCTCCTGGAGGAGGTCCTGCAGGTCTTCCGTTGTGATCTCCGTTAGGTGGACCTTGGTGTTTTTCTATATTTTCAGTTTTTTGATCTTTAGTATTATCTTTTTTACAAGATATAAAAATACTTGTTGTTAAAAAGATTACGGCAATTAATAGACTTGTTTTTTTCATTTATTGTTGTTTAAAATTTTTATAAATTTCATTTTCTAAATCAGCTAAACTCTCAAAAGAACGTTCGTAAAATAAACGTTTATCTTCATTAAAAATTATAGTAAAAGGGATTGCTCCAGACCAGTTTGGATCTATTTTGTCTATCCAAGTATTTGCATCAGGATCATCTAATAAAATTACATCTGCAGATATGTTTTTCTTTTTTAAAAAAGGTTTTAATTTTGTTTCTATATCTTTAGGGAAATCCATGCTAATAAACTTTAATTCTACATCTGTGTTTTTATTAGCAAATTCTTGTAAATAAGGCATTTCTTTAACACAAGGAGCGCACCACATTGCCCAAAAATTAATAATAACAATTTTGTTACTTTGTTTATATAAAATAGGCTCTAGTTGATTGAAATTATAAACAGGTATATTGGTAGTAATTTCTTCTTTTACTTCTTTGTTAGATTTTTTATTTATCTTTTTGTTGTTACAACTAGTACTAACTAAAAGTATTGTTATAAATATAGAAAGATATTTTATTGATTTTCTCATGAATAATTAGGATGATATTAATTAGACAGTATTAATATGAAAAAGTTTAATTGCTTAAAAAATTTTATAAATAAAAAAACCATCTGAAATTCAGATGGTTTTTAAAACTATATTTCAACTAATTATTAGTTAGCATCTTGCTCTAATAAATCAAAAAATTGATCTAATTTAGGCATAATGATGATTTTTGTTCTTCTGTTAATAGCTTTGTTTAAAGCATTATCATTTGGTGCTAAAGGAATGTATTGACTTCTACCAGCAGCAATTAATCTTTCTGGTTGTACACCGTATTTATATTGTAATATTCTAGTTACAGATGTTGCTCTTAAAGCAGATAAATCCCAGTTGTCTTGAATAATGTTTCTTTTAATAGGAGTAGTATCTGTATGACCTTCAATCATTACTTCCATTTCTGGTTGGTCGTTAATTACTTTAGCTATTTTTTCTAAAACACTGTAAGCTTTGTCAGTTACATTATAGCTACCACTTTTAAATAATAATTTATCAGAAATAGAAATAAATACAACAGTTTTTTCAACATTTACTTGAATGTCTTCATCTTGTATTCCTTCAGATAAGTTTTTAGTTAAGTGATATTTTACAGCAAGATTTATTGAATCTTTTTGAGTCATTGCTGTTCTAATACCGTTTATAAATTTATCTTTTTCACTCAATTGAGTAATAACGTTTTTAATATTATCAGAAGAAGATTGAGTTAAAACAGTTAAGTTTTCTACTTGTTTTATTGCTGTTTTTTTGTCTTCTTTTAATGAGTTTACTTGTTCTGTTAGTGAAGCAACTTTAGATGTTCCTTTTTCGTTTTCTAGTAAACTTTTTTGCAATTCTGCTTTAACATCTACTAGTTCTGATTGTAATTCTGTATAAACTTTTTTAGATACACAAGAAGTTGCAATTACAGTAATTAATAGTAGTATCGATATTTTTTTCATCTTTATTCTCTTTAATTAAAATTCACTCACAAATTTAACAAAATCAATTAACAATAATTGGATTTTTACAGATTTTATGAAAATTTTATATGTTATTTTTGTTACAAAATCTATAAACTAATGAAACTTATAAAAATAGCTGTATTATTTACAATTTTTACATTTTTATTTGCTTGTAATAAAGAAAATATTAAAAAAGATCACATTTTAAAAGGTCATGTCTTTGGTACAACATATAGTATTACATATTTAAATAGTAAACATAATTTTCAAGAATCTTTAGATAGTTTATTTTTTTTAATAAATAAATCTACATCAACATACATTCCAACATCAGATATTTCTAAAATTAATAAAGGCGATTCTACAGTAGTTGTAGATGCAATTTTTAAAGAAGTTTTTAGTAAATCTAAAAGGATTTATAAAGAAACAGAAGGGTATTTTGACCCTACGGTAGGTAATCTTGTGAATGCTTATGGTTTTGGGCCGAATAAAGAAAAAATTAACTTAACAGATGAGCAGATTAAAAACTACATGCAATATGTGGGTTTAGATAAAATTAATATAAAAAATGAAGTTGTTGTAAAAGAAGACCCAAAAATATATTTAGATTTTAATTCAATAGCAAAAGGTTTTGCGATTGATGTTGTTGCTCGTTTTTTTGATAGTAAAAAAATAGAAAATTATCTTATTGAAATAGGAGGAGAGATTCGTGCAAAAGGATTAAAAAAGAATAAACAGCCTTGGTTAATAAAATTAGTTAATCCATTAAAATCTGAAGACAATTCTGGTTTTATAAATATCAATCTTTCAGATAAATCTATGGCAACTTCTGGTAATTATAGAAAATTTAGAATAGATGAAAACGGAAAAAAATATGTACATACAATAAATCCTAAAACAGGTTATGCAACAGAAAGTAATTTATTAAGTGCATCTGTTATTGCTGGCATAGATTGTGCAGATGTAGATGCTTACGCAACAGCATTTATGGCAATGGGATTAGAAAAAACAAAACTGTTTTTAAAAGAGAATAATAAAATTAAAGTAATTCTTTTGTATTCTGATGAAAATGGTGAAATAGAGGAATATAGAACTTACAGCTACGAGTAAGAATTTATAATTTGCTGTCTAAATGATATTTATATTATATTGCAAAAAAAATAAAAATTATTATTTAAATGATGAAAAAGACAATTCTACAACTATTATGCTTGTTTTTTTTTACAGTATCTATGGCGCAATCTAATAAAGATATAGCTAATGTTTACATAAAAAGAGCTTGGGAAAAATTTAATAATCAAGAAACAAAAAAAGAATCTTTAATAGATTTTAACAAAGCAATTAGTTATTTAGATACTATAGAAGATTTAGATGTAGCAAAATTAGGAGCTTATATACATTTTGAAGTAGGAGATTTTAATGAATCTAAAAAATATGCAGAACAATATTTTTTAATTAATGGAGAAAACAAAACAGAAGAATATGTAGAGTTTGTAGAGTTGTTTGTAAATATAAATGAAGAATTAGAGGCAATAGAAGCTGCAAGAATTGCAGAAGAAAAAAGGCTTGAAGAAGAACGTTTACGAAAAGAAGAAGAGATAAGAAGAATAGAATATTTAACAAAAACATGGAATGATAAGTCTAACGCATTATCATTAAAATTAGATAGTATTTATAGCTTTAATAGAAACAAAGTTGCAGTTTATTCTAAAGATGGAAATTTTGGTATTTTAAATGATAAAGGAGTTATAATTGTAAAAGCAGACAGCTATAAAGACTTTATTAGCTATGATGGTTACATTATACTAAAAGATAAAGTTAAAGAACCAACTAAAGTATATTGTTTTAATTCTAAAAATAAGAAAGGATTTTTACTGCCAAACATATCAGATTTTAACAGATTATCTACAAATTATGGTAAAATAATGTTGCCGAGAGGTAACGGTATGCTTGTAGCTTATCCTAATAATTCTTCTAAACCGTTGGTTTACGATTTAAAATCTAAAGAATTTAAAAATTTAACTAATGATTTAGAGTTTTTAAAAGAATTAAAAAAGAGTGATATTTTAGATAAATTTAACAAAGACGGCGAGGTTAAAATAAATAAAGAATGGTATAGTTTAGGATCTTTTTTAGGAGGTGGTGTTTTTACTTTAAGTTTTGATAAAAATTTAAAAGTACATTCTTATTTATGTACTGTTGATGGTAAAGTGTTGTCTGCAAATGATTATCAATTTATTGGTCCTTATTATAAGGATAAATTTCAAGCGATTAAAGATGGTGAAATTTCTTGGATAGATTTATACGGAGTTGAAGTTGATGCTCCTAAAAATGAATTTTTAAACTACGAAGGAATTTCTAAAGTAGTAAAATTATCAGACGGAGTTTATCAGATTATGCAAAATGGAATAATAATTCTAGGAGAAGAAAAGTTAGAAAAACTACCAGATTATTTAGAGAAATTTAATGATTAATTATTTATAACATACAGGAAGAATTTCATTCTTCATCAAACAAAATCGTTCTAGTTTTTCTGGAGCGATTTTTTTTGTGTAATCTATTTCTTCAACCTTAAAACCAATAGATCTAAGTTTGTTAAAGTAATCTCTACCATAAACTCTAACATGATCATATTGTCCAAAAATCTTAGCACGTTCTTTTTTGTCAGTAATAGAATTGTCTTCAAACGTAGTTTCTCTAGATAAATCTTGTGGTATTTGAAAAATACCAAAACCACCTTTTTTCATTACTCTAAACAATTCTTGCATCGCTTTTGTATCATTTGTAATATGTTCTAATACATGATTACAAAAAATTACATCAAAAGTATTGTCATCAAAAGGTAAATTACAAATATCTGCTTTTACATCAGCAATAGGAGATTCTAAATCAGAAGTAATATAATCTAGGTTTTTTTGTTTTCTAAACAAATCTAAAAAACATTGTTCAGGTGCAATATGTAGTGTTTTAAGTTTTTTTGTTGATGTAAAAAAGTTGGTTTCATCTTTTAGAAATAGCCACATTAATCTGTGTCTTTCTAGAGATAAGGTAGATGGAGAAAGTGCATTTTCTCTTTGTTTTCCATATCCGTATGGTAAAAATTTTCGAAAACTTTTACCATCAATCGGATCTGTAAATTTATTACCTTTTAAAGTTAATGCAATAATAGGTCTAACTAAATAGCTAACTTTTATTAACCAAGGTCTTGGTACTGTATTAAGTATAGATTTAAATATAGACACAATTAGCTTGCTCTAAATTCATCTTCTTCATTAGTTTCTATACCTAACGCTTCATGAACGTATTTAAAAGTAGAAAGTAACTCTGGTTTACCATTTACAATTGCTACATCGTGTTCAAAATGTGCAGATGGTTTGTTGTCTAAAGTAGTAATAGTCCAACCATCAGAATGTTGTCTTATTTGGTGAGTTCCCATATTTGTCATAGGTTCAATGGCAACAACCATTCCTTCAACAAATTTCTTTCCTCTACCTCTTTTTCCGTAGTTAGGCATATTTGGGTCTTCATGCATTTTTCTACCTAAACCATGTCCTACCAATTCTCTTACAACTCCATAACCATGATCTTCTGTAAATTTTTGAATTGCATAACCAACATCACCAACTCTATTGCCAGCTTTAAATTCTTTAATACCAACGTATAAGCTTTTTCTAGTAATGTCTAAAAGTTTTTTAGTTTCTTCTGCAATTTCACCTACGGCAAAAGTATATGCATGATCACCATAAAAACCATTTTTTAGAGCGCCACAATCTATAGATATAATATCGCCTTCTACTAACGGGTTTTTATTAGGAATACCGTGTACAACTTGGTCATTAGGACTCATGCATAATGTGTTCGGAAAATCATACAAACCTAAAAAACCAGGTATTGCACCTTCGGCTCTAATAAAATCTTCAGCAAGTTTGTCTAAATATAAAGTAGAAACACCAGGTTTTATTTCTTTGGCAAGCATCCCTAATGTCTTAGAAACTATTAATGCACTTTCGCGCATAATTTCTATTTCTTCTCTTGTTTTTACTTTAATCATGTTAAAAAAATTGAACCGCAAAGTTACTACATTTTAGATTATTAAAAAGTATGTTTTCTTATTTGAAAAATGAGAAAAATCCTTTTTTCTTCTTTACTGGCGGCTCGTAATTAAAAATAGCTTTATGTATTGCTGTCCAACCTAAAAAACCACCAACATTTCTGTCGTCTATAAATAAATCTGCATGAATTTTGCGACTATATTTTTCATCGTATTCTTCTTCTGGAAAGTTTTTATTTATAGCGTAAAATTCTATGCCATTTTCTTTACAAAAATCTACGGCTTCTTGTAGTTTTTTTCCACTTCTGTATGTCCAAAGAATTAATCTATGTCCTTGTGATTGTAACCTTTTTAGGGTATCAAAAGCAAAAATCATTTCGTTACCAATTTTTGGATAGGCATCTTCTACAATTGTACCATCAAAATCTACAGCAATAATAAGTGGGTTTTTGGGAAGCATTAATTATCGTAAGAGTGTTTATATGTTTCTCCTGAAACAATTTTTAATATATCTTTTTCTAAAGATTCTCTAGCATATTCTACATATCTACCAATTTCTTTATCATTTTTATAAAAAATAAAAGTTGGTACTCTTATAATATTAAAACCTTCTTGTAAATTATCTGGTGTTTTTTTACTTCTATTTACGGTTACTAATTCTAGATTATTTAAATTATAGTCCGTTTGGTCTAAAATTTTGTAAAAATGTGGTACTTCTCTTTTACTATCTCCGCACCAAGTACCCATAAAAGCTTTAATTTTTATCCCTTTTAATTCTTTTTTAAGAGCATCAATTGTGGCTTTATCTGGGTTGTATTCGTTAAACTTTGGATTAAACCAAGAGTTATAAGGTGCCTGATTAAAAGATTCTTTATTAGCTAAACCAACTAAGTTGCCTTTTTTATTTTTAATTGCAGTTATCTCTTTAGCCTTAACTGTTTTTTGTTGTGCAGAACAAGAGGCTAAGATGATTATACAGCTTAATAAAAAAAGTTTTTTCATTTTTGTAAAATTATTATAATAGAGAATTTTGAGTCATTTCTTCTGGTTGCTCTACACCAATTAATTCTAAAATTGTTGGAGCAATATCTCCTAAAATTCCACTTTTTATAGATGTAATTTTATCGTCTATTAGAATAAAAGGAACAGGGTTTGTTGTGTGTGCTGTATGAGGAGATCCATCAGGATTCATCATCGTTTCACAATTTCCATGATCTGCAATTAAAAGAGTAGAGTACCCGTTAGCTAAACCAGTTTCTATTACTTCTTTGGCGCAAGCATCTACAGCTTCACAAGCTTTAATTGCAGCTTCCATTACACCTGTATGGCCAACCATATCTCCATTTGCAAAATTTAAACAAACAAAATCAGCTTCTCCTTTCTTTAAATCTTCACAAAGAGCGTCTTTTAATTCATAAGCAGACATTTCTGGTTTTAAATCGTAAGTTGCAACTTTTGGCGAATTTCTTAGTATTCTAGATTCGCCTTCAAAAGGCTCTTCTTGTCCACCAGAAAAGAAAAATGTAACATGAGGGTATTTTTCTGTTTCTGCAATTCTAATTTGTTTTTTACCCGCTTTAGATAAAACTTCTCCTAGAGTATTTTTAATATTATCGTTATTATAAATTACATTTATTCCTTTAAAAGAAGAATCATACATTGTAATTGTAGTATAATATAAATCTAATTTTTTCATTCCAAATTCTGGAAAATCATTTTGAGATAAAACATTAGTTAACTCTCTACCTCTGTCTGTTCTGTAATTAAAAAATATTACAGCATCTCCTTCTTTTATTTTTGCAATAGGTGTTCCGTCTTCTTTAGTTGCAATAATAGGTTTATGAAACTCATCTGTAATGCCATCTTCATAATTCTGGTTCATTGTGGCTATTATATCTGTAGTTTTAATACCTATACTGTTTACAACACCATCATAAGCTTCTTTTACACGTTCCCATCTATTATCTCTATCCATTGCGTAATAACGACCGGTAATAGTTGCTACTTCACCACCGTTTTTATTCATGTATTCTTGAATATCATTAATAAAATAGGTTCCAGATTTTGGGTCGCAATCTCTACCGTCTGTAAAAGCATGTAAATAAACGTTGTTAACTTCATTTTCTTTAGCAACATCAATTAACCCTTTTAAATGATCTATATGTGCATGGATACCTCCATTAGAAACTAAGCCTAAAAGGTGTACGTCTTTGTTGTTTTCTTTGGCATATTTAAAAGTGTCTAATAAAACTTTTTCTTTGCCTAAAGTTTTTTCTTTTACAGCTTTATTAATTCTAGCTAAATTTTGATACACAATTCTACCAGCACCTAAATTCATATGACCAACTTCAGAATTACCCATTTGTCCTTCTGGTAAGCCAACATGTTCTCCATCAGTTCTTAATTCTGCATTAGGATATTTATCGTATAAAGAGTTAATAAAAGGTGTTTTTGCGTTGTAAATGGCTGATACTTTTGGGTCTTGTGTAATTCCCCAACCATCTAAAATCATAAGTATAACTTTCTTGTTCATTGTCTTAGAATTGAGTAGTAAAATTAAGAAATATTTTACCGTTTTTATTCATTTTATAGAATTTTTACGAAACCGATAACGTAAAAGAATAAGTAAAAAATAAAAGCAGATTTATTCTAAGTGTAAAATTTAATTTAACTGGTTTAATTAATATTTAACAAAATACATATAAGTTGTATTTTAACAATGTATAAATACATTTTTATTATTTAAATGTTTAATTTTGATAGAATAATTCAATAATTATTTTTGATGAGTTTACATTTTGAACTGAACGAAGTAACAAAAAAACTACCTAAACATTTACATAAATTTATTGTTAAACAGCCTTACGATGAATATACAGCACAAAACCAAGCTGTTTGGCGATTTGTAATGAGAATAAACGTAGATTATTTAAGTAAAGTTGCTCATAAGTCATATTTATCAGGATTGGAAAAAACAGGAATTTCTCTTGAAAGGATTCCAAGAATGGAAGGGATGAATAGGATTTTAAAAGAAATTGGTTGGGCTGCTGTTTCTGTAGATGGTTTTATTCCGCCAAATGCTTTTATGGAATTTCAAGCATATAATGTTTTGGTAATTGCTTCAGATATGAGAACCATAGATCATATAGAATATACACCTGCACCAGATATTATTCATGAAGCTGCTGGCCATGCACCTATTATTGCAAATCCAGAATATGCAGAATACTTAAGAAGATTTGGTGAAATTGGTAGTAAAGCTATTTCGTCTGCAAAAGATTATGAAATGTATGAGGCAATTAGACTTTTATCGATACTAAAAGAAGACCCAAACTCATCAGAAAAAGAAATTGAAAAAGCACAAGAAAAAGTAGAGTATCTTCAAGATAATATGGGGGAACTTTCTGAAATGGCTCAAATAAGAAACTTACATTGGTGGACAGTAGAATATGGGTTAATTGGCACTTTAGATAATCCTAAAATATACGGAGCAGGTTTGTTGTCTTCTATTGGAGAAAGTGCTTGGTGTATGAAAGATGAAGTAAAAAAAGAGGTATATTCTATAAAGGCCGCAACTCAAAATTTTGATATTACAAAGCCACAACCTCAATTATTTGTAACTCCAGATTTTGCTTATTTAAGTTTGGTTTTAGATGAGTTTGCAAATACTATGGCTTTAAGAACTGGTGGTTTAAAAGGGATTAAAAAATTGATAGATTCTAAAAATTTAGGAACTATAGAATTAACAACTGGCATTCAAATTTCAGGAGTTTTTACAAAAGTTATAAAGTGTAACAATGATAAAGTTGCCTATTTTCAAACAACTGGTCCTACAGCTTTATCAAATAGAGATAAAGAATTAATAGGTCACGGAATTAAGACTCATGCAAGTGGTTTTGGTTCTCCAATAGGTAAGTTAAAAGGAATTAATTTACCAATAGAAGATATGAGCCCTAGAGACTTAAAGGCTTACGGAATTTATGAAGGAGAATTTATGACTTTAGAGTTTGAAAGCGGTATAATTGTAAAAGGAAAAGCAATTACGGGTACTAGAGATTTAAGGGGTAAAATTTTAATTATTTCTTTAAGCGATTGTACAGTAACTTATAAAGACCAAATTTTATTTAAACCAGAATGGGGAATTTATGATATGGCAATTGGTAAAGAAGTAATTTCTGCCTATGCTGGTGCTGCAGATGTAGATTCTTTTACAGATACTAGTAAAGTTTCTGAGGTTAAAACACATAAAATTACTTATTCTAATATAGAGAAAGAATTGTACGCTTTATACAACCAGGTTAGAGAAATGCGTGAAAACAATTTAGTGACGGAGCAAAAAATAACAGAAATATTTAATCGGTTAAATACTAAATTTTCTAATGATTGGTTATTGCTTTTAGAAATCTATGAACTAGCTTTGCAAAATAACTATACTATAAAGTCTAAAATTTTAAAAAGATTAGAAGAGCTAAAGTGTAACAAAAGCTACACAAAATTAATTGAAAACGGATTATTTTTGTGCAAAAAATAATAAGATAGTATGGGATTGTTTAACTTTTTTAAAAGAAAAAATATGAGTGTAGAAATTAAAGAATATTTAGAAAAAGGAGCCGTTGTTTTAGATGTTAGAACACAAGAAGAATGGAATGAAGGACATTCTGAAGGAGCAAAACATATTGTTTTACAAACAATTCCTGATCATGTGGATGAAATAAAATCTTGGGATAAACCAGTAATTGCTGTTTGTAGAAGTGGAGCAAGAAGTGGACAGGCTACTCAGTTTTTAACAAATAATGGAGTAGATGTAATTAATGGAGGTCCTTGGGGAAATGTTGATCAATATTTATAAAAGATCGTTTATTAATACATTAAAAAATAAAAAAAGAGTTGTAACTATATAGTTGCAACTCTTTTTTATATACAAAATAGTGAGGTTAATTATTAAAACCTTTTTCTTGATAAATATGTAATTTATTATATGCTTTTACAGAATGCTTAATTTTTTTAATAATTGTAAATACACCACCTAAAATAGCACCTACAAAAGCACCCATATTTAAAGGGTCGTAATGATGACCAGTAATAAAATATTTTAGATAAAATACCGCAATTCCGATGAGAATTGAAACTATAAAAGTTTGTAGTTTAGAATTGTTTAAATGAGCATAAATACCGCAAAAAACACCAGTAATTATAGAGGTAGCAGTAATTTTTGTTAAAAATAATTCAATTAAAACAGTATCTTTAGGAACAAACATTGTTGTAATAGACATTCCTGTTATAATTCCTAAAATTATACCAATTAATATTTTTGAAATCATATTTTAAGGGGGTTATGATTTTATAAAGGTACAAATAAATAAATATGCTTCTCAATAATTTATAATGTTTTAGCTTTTTTTTATAATTTATATATTAAAAAAATAGCATCATAATTATTAGTACTTACTAATTATAATGCTATTGGTTGTTTTTTTACTTTTTCATAAAATTTCCCCCTAATTTTTTGGAGCACTAAATACACCTTCTGTAATAACTTTAGAAGCATAATCATCGTTGATTCCTGTAAAATAAAATGTACCAGAAACTGTAGATGAGGTTTCTTCTGTAATTTCTATTGTTCCAGAACCAGATGTAAATGTAGAAATCCATGCAACAATTGGGTTTACAGTTCCGTATTGTATTGTATTAACGTTTGTAATAGCATCACCAGTTTTGTAAACACCAGGACCACTATAATTTAAAATACTAAACCTAATGTAATCTCCATTAGAATTAGAACCTTGTACGTTTACAACATTGTTAGATACAACAGCAACAACAGCTACTTTTAATGAAGAAAAATCTTCTCCATCAACTTTTGCAGTAAGAATTCCTTCTCCTGTAGTTCCTAAATCCTCATCAGAAGCATCGCTACAAGCTAATAAAGTAGCAACAAAAATAAGTAGTGTAATAATTTTTAAATTTTTCATAATTTATTTTATTTTTTATTTACACAAATATTGTTGCTTTTTTTAAATTTTAAAATAGGGTGTTTACCGTATTTTTGTATGATTTTTAAGTGGGTAGGTGTTTTAACTGCTTCTTTTAAAAAGTGTTATAGTAGTTTTTAAGTTTTTCTTGATTGTGGTAAGTAAGAAAATAAGTGTTGAAAATAAAGGTAATATTATCTTCTAATAGAAGAACATCTTTTATAATGAGGTAAACCTTTTTGGTTTAATAATAGGAGGTTTTATTAAACTGAATTTTAAATTAAGTTGAGGATTTTTTAAAATTCAATAAAAGGAAATTGTTGTATAATTTTCTCCTTTTTTGTTTCTAAATTTTTTAAAAATTGTTGATGTTGTGCAGATTGTTCATTAAAAGGTCTGTGTAAAGTTCCTTTTTGTATTACATCAATTTCCTTCATAGTTAGAGCGGTTTCGTTAGAAAACCAAGTGTCTACAAAGCGTTGCCAAATATAGTTAATAGCTGTTTTGTTTGGGTGAATCATATCTTCTGCATAAAAACGATAATCACGTAATTCATCCATCATAATTTCATAAGAAGGAAAATAATAAATTCTTTTTCTAGCATCAACAATATTATGAATTGAAGCAATTAAATGACTTTTACTTTGTGTGTTTTCTATAAATCCGTCTTTTAAATGACGAACAGGAGATACTGTAAAAAGTATGTTTACATTTGGGTTTTCTGATTGTAAAAGAGCAATTATAGCTTGTAAAGAAGCGGTAATTTCATCAACAGATAACAGTTCTTTTAAGAATTTTTTTTGTGGAATTTTATGGCAATTTGCTACAATTTTGTCTTCTTCTATAAAACGATAAACCCAAGAAGTACCTAGGGTAATTATTACATGAGAAGCTTCTTTTATCTTCTTTTTTGTAGTTGATATAGCTTTATTTAAGTTGTTTAAAATGATGTTTCTATCAAGAGAACTTAAGCTAGAATGCGCATCAAAAGAATGCCAAATTTCATTTTGATAAATAAGATCAGCATCAGAATATTCTTTTAGATTAATTGCATTTGTAATTAAGTTTTCTATTGCCTGCGGATGAAAAAGAATTCCGAAAGGATTTTGTGTAGATTGAAATTTAAAATAACTTAATTTTTCTCCAATATTTTCAGAAAAGCAAGAACCTAACATCAAAATTTTAGATTGATAATCTATACAATTTTTAGTTTCTTGCTTTATCGTAATTTTAGTTTGAAGTTTCATTTTGTTGTAACATTTTTAATTACAGGCGTCTAATCTTTTAAATAAGATATTAAATCATGAAAAAAGAGAACACAAAACCTCAATCATTAAAAAGTAAATTAGTAAAGTTTTATAAATGCGAATTAAAAAATTTCAATAAACTTTTAGGTATTAAATAGTTTTATTTTAAATAATCTTTTGCTTTTTCTAAAACTTTAGGAATTCCTCCTGGATTTTTTCCTCCGGCAGTTGCAAAGAAATTTTGTCCACCACCACCACCGTGTATTAGTTTTCCTAATTCTCTTACAACAGTTCCTGCATTGTAACTACGTTCGTTGGCTAATTCTTTAGAAATATAACAAGTTAACATTGCTTTGTCTTTAGAAGGTGCAGTAGCAAATAATAAAAATAAATTTTGATATTCTTTACCTAAGGCAAAAGCAAGATTTTTAATTCCGTTTGCATCTAAATCAACTTTAGTTGCTAAAAACTGAACACCATTAATTTCTTGCAATTGATTTTTAATCTCTGCAGATAAGTTTTTTGCTTTATCTTTTAATAATTGTTCTATCTGTTTCTGTAAAGCAGCATTTTCATCTTGTAATTTTTGTACTGCTTTTACAGGGTCTTTAGTGTTGTTTAATAAATCTTTTACTTCAAACAAAGTTCTGTTATTATCAAAATAAAAATCTTTAACAGCATCATTAGTTATAGCCTCTATTCTACGAATTCCTGCAGCAACAGCACTTTCAGATTTAATTTTAAAATGCCAAATATCACTAGTGTTTTTTACGTGTGTCCCTCCGCAAAGTTCTACAGATTTACCAAACTTAATAGCTCTAACGGTATCGCCATATTTTTCACCAAATAAAGCCATTGCACCTTCGTCAATTGCTTGTTGCATTGGTATGTTTCTTTTTTCTTCTAAAGGTAGTTTTCCTTCAATTCTTCTATTTACAAAATTTTCTACTTCACGTAATTCATCAACAGTTAATTTAGAAAAGTGAGAAAAATCGAAACGCAAATATTTAGAGTGTACGGCAGAACCTTTTTGTTCTACATGTGTGCCTAAAACTTCTCTTAAAGCTTGATGTAAAAGGTGAGTAGCTGTATGGTTACATTCTGTTCTATAACGTTGTTTAGTGTCTACAGAAGCCTTAAAAGTATCATTTAAGTTATTAGGTAAGTTTTTAGTAAAATGAATAATTACATTGTTTTCTTTTTTTGTATCAACAATATAAATAATATCTCCTTGAGGTGATTCTAAATATCCTTTGTCACCAACTTGTCCACCACCTTCTGGATAAAAAGGAGTTAAGTTAAAAACAATTTGATACATTTCTCCATCCTTTTTAGAAGTTACTTTTCTGTATCGTGTAATTTTTACATTAGATTCTAAAGTGTCATAACCTATAAATTCTTCAACAGCATCTTCTTTTAAAATTGTCCAATCATCGGTAGACATTTCACTTGCAGCTCTAGATCTATTTTTTTGTTTTTGTAGTTCAGCTTCAAAACCTTTTTCATCTAAAGTATATCCTTTTTCTGATAAGATTAGTGCAGTTAAATCTATTGGAAAACCAAAAGTGTCATATAACTCAAAAATTTTATCACCAGAAATTTCTTTGCTTTTAGATGATGCAATAATACCGTCTAATAAAATTAAACCTTGGTCTAAGGTTCTTAAAAAAGAAGTTTCTTCTTCTTTAATTACGTTTTCTATTAATTGTTTTTGTGCTTTTAATTCTGGGAAAGCTTCTCCCATTTTATTGCTTAACACATCTACCAATCTGTAAATAAAAGGTTCTTTTTTATCTAGAAAAGTAAAACCATATCTTACAGCTCTTCTAAGAATTCTTCTAATTACGTAACCTGCACCTGTATTACTTGGTAATTGACCATCGGCAATAGAAAAAGCAACTGCTCTAACATGGTCTGAAATTACACGGGTAGCAATATCTTGTTTTTCATTAGAACCATACTTTGTGTTTGTAATGGTTTCTATTTCTCTAATAATTGGTGTAAAAACATCTGTATCGTAATTAGATTGTACGTTTTGTAAAACCATACACAAACGTTCAAAACCCATTCCGGTATCAATGTGTTTGTTTGGTAAGTTTTCTAAAGATCCATCTGCTTTTCTATTGTATTGCATAAAAACTAGGTTCCAAATTTCTACAACTTGCGGATGATCTTCATTAATTAAAGTTTTACCATCAATTTTAGCTTTTTCTTCTGCAGATCTAATATCAACATGAATTTCAGAACAAGGTCCACAAGGTCCTTGATCTCCCATTTCCCAAAAATTATCTTTTTTATTACCTTTTAAAATACGGTCTTCATCAATATATTGTTTCCAAATATCATAAGCTTCTGTATCCATTTTTAAATTATCAGTATCGTCAGAACCTTCAAAAACAGTAACGTATAAAATGTCTTTATCAATTTTATAAACTTCGGTTAACAACTCCCAAGCCCAAGCAATTGCTTCTTTTTTAAAATAATCCCCAAAAGACCAGTTACCTAACATTTCGAATAAAGTATGATGATACGTGTCGTAACCAACCTCTTCTAAATCGTTATGTTTACCAGAAACACGTAAGCATTTTTGCGAATCTGCAATTCTATTCTTTTTTGGTTTTCCGTTACCTAAAAAATATTCTTTAAAAGGTGCCATTCCAGAATTTACAAACATTAAAGTTGGGTCATCTTTAGTAACCATAGGAGCAGAAGGGACAATTAAATGCGATTTTTCTTGGTAAAATTTTAAAAACGTAGAGCGAATATCTTGTGATTTCATAAAAAAGAAGTTTCCAAATACTTTGGATTATGTTAATATATTTTAAAAAATGTTGCTTAAAAAAAGCAATTGTAAAACATTTTGTAAATTTGTATGTTATTAAAACAGAGTTTGATAATAATAAACTCATTTTAAGAGTACAAAAATAGTATAATTAGTATTATGGCGAAAGTAAAATATTATTACGATGCAGACACTTTATCTTACAGAAAAATTACAGTTAAAAAGAGTGATTATTACAAGAAAAGTGTTTTCGGGATATTAGCAGTTTTTTTAATCGCTTTTATTGGTTTTGTTGTTTTTAGTCAGTTTATTATGTCTCCGTCAGAACGTTCTCAAAAAAGAGAATTAGATAATCTTAAACTTCATTACGAACTACTATCTAAAAGAATGGAAGAAAGTTCGGCAATATTAGCACAATTACAAGATAGAGATAACAACATTTATAGAACTTATTTTGAGGCAAATCCTATACCAGAAGAACAAAGAAAAGCAGGTTTTGGTGGTGTAAATAGGTACAAATCTTTAGATGGTTTTGATAATTCTACCATGATTAAAGAGTTAACTAAAGATGTAGATATACTTACAAAACAATTAGTTGTTCAGTCAAAATCTTTAGATGAAATTGTAGGTTTGGCTAAAGAGAAAGAAAAAATGTTGGCTTCTATTCCTGCAATTCAGCCTGTTAAAAATGAAGATTTAACAAGAATGGCATCTGGTTATGGTATGAGGATGCATCCTATATTAAAGTATAGAAAAATGCATAAAGGTATGGATTTTACAGCGCCAGTTGGTACGCCTATTTTTGCAACAGCAAATGGTAAAGTTGTTAAAGCTCAAAGAAGTAGCTCTTATGGTAATGTCGTTTATATAGACCATGGTTATGGTTATAAAACGGTTTACGGGCACATGAGTAAAATAAAGACTAGAAAAGGAAAAATGGTAAAAAGAGGGGATTTAATAGGTTATGTTGGTAATACTGGTTTATCTGCAGGTGCACATTTGCATTATGAGGTACATAAAAATGGTAGAGCTGTAAACCCTATTAGTTTTTATTATGGAGATTTAACACCAGAAGAATTTGCAGCAATGCAAAAAGCAGCAGCAGAAGAAGGACAATCTTATGATTAAATTACTTGTTTTATGCATGTAGAATTTCCTGATAAAAGTTACTATAAAATAGGCGAAGTTGCCAAAGCTTTTAATGTAAACACATCTTTAATTCGTTTTTGGGAAAAAGAGTTTGATATTATTAAACCCAAAAAGAATGCTAAAGGCAATCGTTTATTTACGCCAAAAGATATTTCTAACTTTAAATTAATCTATAACTTAGTTAAAGAAAGAGGTTTTACTTTAGAAGGAGCAAAACAAAAACTAAAGAAAAATCCGGAATCTACTTTTGATAAGCATGAAATAATTACTCGTTTAGAAGCTGTAAAAGCAGAGTTAATTAAAATTAAAAATCAATTGTAACATTTACTTTAGTTACGTGTCTAATAAATGCAATTCAATTTAATATTCTACAAAAAAAAGAGTGTTAAATTATATGATAACACAAAAATCAAACAAAAACTAAAAACTAAAAATTAGAAATTATGAAAAAATGGTTAATTCCTGTAATAGTAATCCTTGTTGTTGTTTTCGGACTTTATAATTGGGCTAAAAATTTTAATAACGAAGCTGTAGTTTTACAAGAAGATGCAAAAACAACTTGGTCTAATGTAGAAAGTGCTTACCAACGTAGAAACGATTTAATTGGTAACTTGGTAAAAACAGTACAAGGAGCAGCAGATTTTGAAAAAGAAACATTAACAGAAGTTATTAATGCAAGAGCTAAAGCAACTTCTGTAAATATTGATGCAGGAGATTTAACGCCAGAAAATATGGCACAATTTCAACAAGCACAATCTGGTTTAACAGGTGCCTTATCTAAATTATTGGTTTCTGTAGAACGTTATCCAGATTTAAAAGCAAATCAAAACTTTTTAGAATTACAAAGCCAATTAGAAGGTACAGAAAACAGAATTAATGTGGCAAGAGATCGTTTTAACGAGGGTGTAAATAACTATAACAAACACATTAAAGTTTTTCCTGGTTCTTTATTAGCAGGTATTTTTAATTTTGATGAAATGGATCGTTACAAAGCGAATGCTGGTTCTGAAAATGCACCAGATGTAGATTTTGATTTTAACAGCAAAAAAGAGTAAAAATGTCTAAAGTAGAAGCATTTCTTACACAAGAAGAAGAACAAGAAATTATTTCTGCTATTAAAATTGCAGAGAAAAATACTTCTGGTGAAATACGTGTTCATATAGAAGCTTCTACAGAGAAGAATCATTACGAACGTTCTTTAGAAGTATTTTATTTGCTAAAAATGGATGAAACTAAAGATAGAAATGGTGTGTTAATTTATGTTGCTGTTAAAGATAAAAAATTTGTTATCTATGGTGATAAAGGAATTAACAACGTTGTTTCTGATGATTTTTGGGATACTACTAAAGATGTTATACAAAATCACTTTAAAAAAGGGAATTTTAAACAAGGTATTGTAGACGGAATATTAAAAGCAGGAGAAGAGTTAAAAGAACATTTTCCTTGGCAGATTGATGATGAAGATGAACTATCTAATGAGATATCAAAAGGATGATAAAAGAAGTTTTTAGGTTACAGTTTTTTACATTTACTAAAAAGATACTAACGCTAGTTGTCTTCTTATTTTCTTTAAGTTTTTTTTCGCAAGGTTATAAAATACCAGAAAAACCAAATTTACAAACAAGTGTGTATGATTATACAAGTTTGTTAACGCCAACTCAAAAAACAAGTTTAGAAAACAAACTAATTCGCTATTCAGATACAACTTCTACACAAATTGTTGTTGCAATTATTTCATCTACCGAAGGTGAAAATATTAGTTACTTGGCAGCACAATGGTTAACAAAGTGGGGTTTAGGAACTGCAAAAGAAGATAATGGTGTGCTTGTTCTTTTAGCAGAAAATGATAGAAAAATAGCAATTAGTACAGGTTATGGTGTAGAGCATTTGCTTACAGATTTTCAGTCAAAAAGAATTATAGATAGAGTTATTATTCCTGAGTTTAAAAAAGGAGATTATTATAGTGGTTTAAACAAAGGATCTGACTATATTTTTAGAACTTTAAACGGAGAATTTAAAGGAAGTAGAGAACAAGAATCAGACAGTTTTAATTTTAACAAGATAATTTTTATTATTATAATCGTCATTATTTTTATTATAATTTCTAGAGGAAATAAAAATAATAGTGGCGGAAGAGGTCGTAGAAGAAGTTCTGTTGCAGGTAGTATTTTAGAAGCTATTATTTTAAGTAACGCAGGTAGAGGTAGCGGTGGAAGTTTTGGTGGTTTCGGAGGTTCTTCTGGTGGAGGAAGTTTCGGAGGCGGTTTTGGCGGTGGCTTTGGCGGCGGAATGGGCGGAGGCGGAGGCGCTTCTGGTGGCTGGTAAAAAAACATATAGATGAAAAAAAATAGCTTATTTTTATTATTATTTTTCTCTCTTAGTTGTAGTGATATAGGGAGATTAAAGTTAATTTCAGATTTACCAAAAGAATTAGAAGAGGTTTCGGGTACAGAAGTAGTTGCTGACTCTAATTTAGTTTGGATGCTAAATGATGGAGGAAATAAAGCTGAAATATATGGTGTTTCTAACAAAGGAAAAATTGTTAAAGAACTCTCTATAAAATCTAAAAATAACGATTGGGAAGATTTAACGTCTGATGAAAATGGAAATGTTTACATAGGAGATTTTGGAAATAATGAGAATAAAAGAAAAAATCTTGCAATTTTAAAAATTAAGAAAAAGCATTTATCAAGTTCTAAAAAGATAGATGTAAAAAAGATTAAATTTTATTATCCAAATCAAGACGATTTTCCACCAAAAAAGAAAAAGCTGTTTTTTGATTCAGAATCTTTTTTTTACTACAAAAATTCATTCTATATCTTTACTAAAAGTAGAGTAGAAGGTAAGTACGGAAAAACATCTTTGTATAAAATACCAGCAAAAGAGGGTAAAAAACACAAAGCAGAGTTTGTATCAGAATTTAATAATTGTAATGATGCTAATTGTTGGATAACATCTGCAGATATTTCGCCAAGCGGCAAAAAAGTAGCTTTATTATCACCAGAAGCAGTTTTAATTTTTACGGATTTTAAAAATGATGATTTCCTTTCTGGTAAAATGGTTAAAGTTACTTTAGATTCTTATTCTCAAAAAGAAGCGATTACTTTTAAAGATGAAAATACACTTTTAATTACTGATGAAAAAGCACATAATGTTGGTGGCAATTTCTATGAATTAAAAATATAATAATAACAAAAACGATTTTTAGAACATAAAAAAGCTGTTTAAGAATATTTTTTTAAAAAGCTAAGTATTTTAATGCATATTTGTTTCTTAATTATTTAAATAAATAGCCATTTCTTGTAAGTAAGAATTAGCAATTATTCATATAATGAAAAAGAAAAAGTTGTTTTATAAATAAATTTTAGTTCTCTCAATTTGTTCATAGCATATAAGTTTTAAAAGAAAAAGTTATTTTTAGAACTAAATAAAACTTATAAAACATTAATTAAATCCTTAGATTTTTCTAAGGATTTTTTTATTTATAAGATTAGAAACTTATAAAGTAAGAGAGCCCAACCTATAATTAAAAATAAACCACCAAGAGGAGTAACCGGACCTAAAATTCTTATTTTTTTATTGTTGGCGGCAGAGATTACTAATCCATAAATAGAAAAAGAAAATAGAATAACTCCCGTTATAAAAGAATAAACAATATAGTTGTCTATAGTTGTTTCTTTATTTAGTTGAAAACCTAAAATTAATAGAACAATTGCATGATACATTTGATACTTTACACCAGTTTCAAAACTTTGTAATTGCTCTGTAGTTAATTTTTTTTTAAGTAAATGAGCGCCAAAAGCACCTAAAATTACGGCTGTTAAACCAAAAGATGCACCAGTTATTAATGCTAATTTATCCATGTTTTATTGTCTTAAAAATCGAAACCTAATTGAAATGAAATTCGTAATCCATCTAAGCTATTAAAAGCCGCAATGTTACCAGCAACTAAATTTGCTGCAGTAAAAAATACACCACCTCCGTAAGAAGTGTTCCAGTCTTTTGTAATTTTATTAGGTGTAATGGTTATATTTTCTTGTCCCCAAACTTTACCATAATCAAAACCACCATAAACACCAATGTTTAATGGCGTAAAACTAGTTTTAAATCGTGTTAAATTTAGACGAATGTCTGATGTTTGATAAAAAGAGTTTTTATCTGTAAATCTTTGATTTCTATAACCTCTAAGACCATCGTTTCCGCCAATAGTAGCAGCTTGATAAAACTCATAGCCATCGTTAAAAGTAAGTCTACCTTTTAGTTTTGTAGCTAATACTAATTTTCCGTTTGGTATTAATTTATGATCAAAAGAAATAGAAGGTATAAAATAACCAAAATTGTTTTTGTTTTCTAAGTTTGATGTATATCCTAAAATAAGAGATGTTTTCATCCCTTTAGTAGGAAATATAGCGTTGTCAGAATTTTCGAAATAATAACTAGCTTCTGTGTTTACAAAATTTTGATTTTTAAAAACAGCATCATTTTCTAAAAACTGAGTACCTAAAAAACGATTTAAAGTGTTTTCTGCTTTTATATTCTGAAATTTAGCACCAATTTTAATTTTTCCACCTAAATCTCCTTGCCAATGTATAAAAGTACCTGCAAATAATTTTTTTAATTTTACTCTATTATAATCCTCTTCTTTATAATCGTTAGCAGCAGGGTTTACAGAGTTATTACCTAAACCAAAATAATTTATAGAAAAATTAGGACTCGTAAATGTTGCATCAACTCCTAAATTCCAGCTTTTAAAAACATTTGCAAATTCGCTAGCGTAATTAAGCTCAAACCCGCCTGTAGCAAAAAAGTAAGCAGCGTTTAAAGTATGTTGATAAGTAAAAGGATTTCTTTCGAAACCATAAGCGGTATATGTGTTAGAAATACCTGTTTTAACACCATCATCTGGGTTAAAACCTATTGTAGGTGTTAATAAAAACTGATTATATTTAATTTTCTTATAATCGTAAATATTGGTTTCATAATCATCTGTAAGCTTCTTTAAGCCTTTGTTGGTTACAAATGTATTTTTTTTAGATTTATAATCGTAGACCTTAACTCTTTTTCCGTTTTTAATATTAAAAGTATCGTTGTTTTGACCTCCAATAATTCTTAGTTTAATTGCACTGTCTTCATCACCTTTTACAACAAAAATATCATCATCATCTAAACCATAAATCCAAATTTCTTCACTGTCGGATTCGTTGTAAACACGTTCGTGAAAAACAATATTTTTTTCACCTTTTTTAATAGAATAAGCAGTAATTTTAGTTTGCCCATTCTTTAACCTTTCAATATCAAACCAATCATCTTTATTGGTACCTGTAATAACTTGAATTTTGTTGATCTGTTTAAAGTAGGCATCAGAAATTTTTTGTAAATTTTTCTTTCTTCCGTTTAATTTTCTTTTGATTTCTGATATTGTTTCATCATTTACTTCATCAGGAAAAAATGAAAAAGCATCTTCTATTACATTATCTGTAATATTGTTTTGAATGGTTTTAACCTGTTGATCCCAAATAGTTTTGTCTGATTTAGAAATTAAAAACATATCTAAAGGATAAGGTTCTAGGTTAAACCATTTAGGGCTTTTTAATTCTGTAGAATACGAGCGCATTAATCGTAAATCAGGAATAAGTTGAGTGGCAATATTTAACAAAAAACCATCACCAAAAATAGAAAAAGCTTGGTCTCTGTCTCTAGGAACTGGTCTGTAAATAGTTTGTTTTTTATTCTTAAAAACGGCCCATCTCCATTGGTCTTCGTGTCTATCCCAATCTCCAATTAACATATCAAACAAACGCGCTCTTATGTACGTAGCTTCATCTAAAACATGATTTTTATTTTTGTTTAGATTCTTTAATAAATCGTCTGTACTAATTATTTCATTAGAAAAACCAAAACTAGCTTTATCTCCGTGGCCAGAAGCAGCACGTTCTTCTATCATATACAATTCGTCTCCAAAACTGTCATTAAAAGAGCCCAAACTATTTTGTTTAGGCACATAGTATAATATAGGATTAGAGTGATAAATATTAATAGCATCAGATAATTTACCAATGGTAAAAGGAGCATAAGGATGAGAGCCTGTAAAAACATCAGACAAAAGATCTTCTGTTTTGGTGTTATTAAATTGACCTTCTATATATTGGTCTTTAAAAGCAACCGCTTGTAAATATTGAGTAGCATTTTTACGTAGCGCACGCATTACATATTCTCTACCTTTGTAGTCTTTTAAACGTAAAGATTTAGATTGATGTCCGCCACCTTTTCTTATAGGTTCTAAACCGCCAAAAAGCGTATCTAAACTAACAGTTGGTGCTTTAATTTCTGTACCAAAGTATTTTCTATAACGATCTCCCCAAAAAAAACGATAAGATTTTCCTTTTGTAACCTCTTCTTTTGTATAAATAGAGGCTTTTTTATAAGCTACGTTGTTTACAGCAAAGTTGTTAAATACTTTATTTACATCAGCAGGTAAAACATCTGTTGTATATACAATTCCATCATCTTTAACACTGTAAAAATTAACTCTAGATGAACCGTCTTTGTATATGTCTAATTTAGCAAATCCTTGAGTTTCGTATGTAAATTTTGCATCTTTAGATAATCTTGTAGGAGTTGTTTTAGAGCCAGAACCGCTTATAATTTGAGGCAAATTATCTTGTACAAGATATTGTAAATTATGGTCGTGACCAGAAACAAAAATTGTTTTTTCGTTTTCTTGAGATAAAGTTACAATACGTTTTTTTAGTTCGTTGTATTTTTTGTTTTGAATATCTGTGTTTGATAAGCCAGATGTTTCTCTAATTACATTTTTTATGGTTCCTAAAATAGGTAAAGGATTCATGTGGCTCTTAAACGAGTATTCTCCACCGTGAGAACCATTAGTAAACATCGGATGATGCATTGCTATAATTGTTGTTTTTCCTCTTGCTTTTTTTACTAAACTTTCAAATTCATCAAAAAATTTAGACCTAGTTTTAATTTCACATTCATCATTAATTGTTGGGTGTTTGTCCCAATTAGTTAAATACCAATGTGTATCTACTATAATTAAATCTATGTTTTTAGAGATTTCTACTTTTTCTAAAGGGCAACCGTTGTTAGGTAAAAAAGATGATTTTCCTAAAGCATTTTCAACCAATTTTTCTTCTCTTTTTAAGCCATCTAAACCGTGATACCAATCATGATTACCTGGTATAAAAATAGAGTTTCCTTTAAATTCTTTAGCAACATCTGTTTGTGCTTCTATTCTTCTTTTTGCTAAAGGGTATTTTTTAGATTTTTTCTTAGGAATACCTGTTTCATAAACATTATCACCCAAAAAAAGTAAGGTTGCATTTTCTGATTGATTTTTTATGTGTTTTCTTAAATATTTTAGGGCAGGAGAATCTTCTGTTAATGTAGAGTTACCAGCATCGCCAATTAAATAAAAAGAATGATCTATTGCAGTGTTTTTTTCTTTTAATTCTAAATTTTGATCTTCTGCAATTTGCATTTTAATAGTAGCACATGCAGAAATAAAAAACGAGAAAAATAATAATACTAGGGATTTGAATAATTTCATGACTGCAAAATTAACTATTTTAAAATATACTTTTAAAGATTGATAAACATCTTAAAAAAACATTAATAACCAATATATTTTTTAAACTTTTTTATTGATTAATAATTTGTTTAAAATTGTAAATCATGAATAAAAATTAAGTGAGGTTTAAATATAAAACTTTTATTATCAACTTAAAAAGGATATCCAATAGCAAAATTAAAAATAGGTTCATCTACTCTAAAATCCCAACGACTGCCTTCTTCTAAAGCAGGGTCATGAAAAGGAGCGGCCAAATCAAAACGAATTACAAAATTTTGAATATCTACACGTAAACCAACACCAGCACCCATACCTAATTCATTTATAAAATTAGATGAAAATTTATCTTCTCCATCAAAATCAGGATTTGCAACAGTATTCCAAACGTTTCCTGCATCTGCAAAAATAGCTCCTTTTAGAAAAGAAAAAATAGGAAAACGGTATTCTAAATTTGCTTCTAAACGAAGATTACCAGTTTTGTCAAAGTAAGAACTATCATCATCTGTATTGCTATCATTATAAGTTCCGGGTCCTAAAGATCTAATATTAAAAGCTCTTACACTATACGGTCCACCAGAGTAATATTGTTTAACAAACGGAATTACATCAGAATTTCCATAAGCATATCCGTAGCCAGCAAAAAGTCTTGTTGCAATTGTTTGTTGGTTCTTATTACCAAAATTATAATGATATCTAAAATCAACATCTGCTTTAGCGTATTGTGCATATTCTAAGCCTAAAAATTTATTAGTTTCATCGGTTTTTTTATCAAATAAACTAATAGAGTTACCTGCAATATCTAAGGTAGTTTGTAAATAAAGCTGATGTTTTTTAGCAGAGTTTATCATTTCGTTATAGATAAAAGAAAATGTAAGTCCGCTTATAAATTGCTGTTCAAAACTACTTTCTAAATAAGAATTGTTGTCTAAAATTTCTTGAAATTCATCTGTAGTATTAGACAAACGAGAATAATTTACAGAAATAGGGTTAAACTCGTAAGTAATATATTTATTAGCATTCCAAGAATAACCAAAAATAGCTGTACCAGATAAAAGTGTGTATAAATCGCTTCTACTTAAATAAGTAGCACTTAAACTTGTTTTTGTTTTAGGGATAGAATAATCAAAATAATCTTTATTAATGGAAAAAGGAGTGATAACTCTAGGAAAAACAATTTCACCTTTTAAACCCAGTTCTAAACTTGTTAAACCAGAAGTACTACCATTAGCTATTTGGGTTTCGTAACCAATATTTGTACTAATATTTAGTGTTTCTCCTCCTTTAAATAAATTTCTATTACTATAAGTTACTGCTAATGCTGGGCCCGCAAAATTGTTAGATTTTGTAACTGCTTGTATCTCTGTACGTATTGCACGTTTGGTTAATGGCGATAAAAAAATATTAGCATCTAAGCTTCCTATAGAATCTGTAATAGAATCTTTACTTTTATTGTATTGGATGTTTACAAATTTATAAGTACCAATAGAAGAAAGTCTTCTTGCAGTGTTTTTAGAGGTTAATGGATTGTAAAAATCTCCTTCTTTTATTGTAATAAAATCATCTAAATATTTTGGATTAAAAAAGACAGTGTCTTGGTGATATGTTTTTTCTTTAAAACGAGTCTTTTTTACTTCTATAGAATCGTTTAAGTTGTAATTTGGGTAAATATTAATGTTTTTAATTTTATAAGGAATTGTTGATTTTTTAGGCACATTTGCCTTTAATTTTAAAAATAAATCGAACTTTTTATTGTTGTATTTATTTGTATCGGCCTCAAACAGAAGAAAGTCGGAATTAAAATTATAATATCCTTTTTGTTTCAACTCTGTATCTAAACGTTGCCTTTCTAACTTTAAAGTACCTAAATCAAATCGCATACCTTCTTTAATCATCGATGTTTTGGTTAACTGCTTTACATCATTATAAATAGGGGCAACCATACTGTCTATTTTATAGGTCGCTATTTTATAAGGAGCTAAAATTTTTAGGTTGTACACAATAGCAGCTTCTTTTTTGTTTTCTATAAAATTAGAGTTAATTGTGCTGTAGAAAAAGCCATAATTTTCTAGTTTGTTTCTTAAAATTGCTTTGTTTTCTAATTCATTTATATCGGATTGATAAACGGGTTTTTGTCCAATTTTTTTATAAATCCATTTGGTTAAAAAACTAGTGTTTTCTTTTTGATTTTTATAATAGTAGTACAAACCAAGATGCATACCAAGAAACCTTGTGTTGGGTTGTTTGTTAAGTACAGATGATAAGTCGGTTTGTAGTTCGTCTATTTTTTGTACTGTAGAATCTGCCGCAATTTTTATAGTTGCACCAGTATATAAACGTTTATTTTCTGGAATGTATTTTTTTATACCACAAGCATAAAAAAGCAATAATATTACTGTAAAAAAGCTGTATTTTGTATAGGTTCTTTTTAACATTTAGTTACTTTTATTTTCAGAATTTTCTTTGTCTTTACTTATTTTATCCTCTTCTTTTTTTACATTTTTTTTCTCTTTTTTAGAGTGTAAAATAGAGTTCCAAAGTTGCTGAAATTCATTAAATTCTTTAGTGAAAATTAATGCAATTCCGCTTACAATAGTTTGTCCGTCAATTACATTTTCAAATTCACTTTTTCTAAATCCTTTTAAACTGTATCTGCCATCTTCTGTAATTTTATACTCTAAACTTACATTACCTATTAAAGGCGATTCTTCTTCTGTTTGGCTACTTCCTTGTATGTCTATTTCGCTACCAACTCTTACAGTTAACCGATCGTTAAATAATTTTTTTTGTGCAGCAACATCTAATTGTGTTCTTTCTGTTGGTGTATCTCCTTGGTAATCTGTAAAACTATTTAAACCAAAATCTAATTGAACACCAGAGCTACCTAAAATTTTATCAGAAAAAGAGTTTAATTGGTCTGAAACGGCATCATTTAAATTGTCTCTTGCAATAGATGCAAAACCACCAGAACTACCATCGCTACCAGAATCTGGATAAAACCTATTTAAAACCAATAAAGAAAACACTTGCTTATTTAACTCATCTTCTTGTTGATTAACTTCTTGTATTCTTTCATAAACTTGACCACTAATTGCGCCTTGTTCATCTTCTGGCATATCTAAATTAAAAGATATTTTTGGTTGTAATAATTCGCCAGCAATATTTAAATACACATTAAAAGGTAATACTTGTTTGTATTTGTTTTGTACAGATGAATCTTCGCCAGAAATTTGAGAAGCCATTAAACTTAGAGCAGAGGTTTTTAACGTGTATAAAGTACGGATGTCTAATTTTGCATCAAAAGGATCGCCAACCCAAGAAATACGACTACCAGGAACTAAAACAAATTTTCTGTCTACAACATTGTATAAGTTTAGTTGATATTGACCAGAAGAAACTTCATACGCTCCTGTTAAAGATAAATCTCCATTCGGAATCATTGTAAAGATAAATTCTCCATCACCAGAAATTTTAAAGTTATCACCCGTTTCTTCATCAATAATAACAGTTACTGCAGCTTGTTTATCAATTTTTAAAAGAGCTTTTATATCAAAACCTGTAATTGTAGCAGTTTCTTCTTTTTGTTGTGTTAAAATAGCATTTGGGTTATCTCTGTTTACAAAAGAAACTACGCCATCTCTTTCTTCTATATTAGAGTAGGTAGAAGGCAATACGTAGGTAATATCTGTGTCTGAACCTACCATTAATTTTGTGTCTAATTTTGGTATTTGTAAATCTCCAGTTAGTTTTGCATCAGCATTAAAAGTAACTTTACCATAAAGAGATTCGTTGTCTTTTTTTGTTGCATTTAAGACTCTAAAATTAGTAGCTTTTATGTCTAAATTAAAAGAAGGATTTATAAAACTTTTAGTTTTAACATCACCAGATATTATTAACGAATTGTTTGCTGCATCTAAAACAGTAAAGTTACGCATATTTAAACCTGCATTATTAATATTTAAAGTTTCATTTTGTAACTTAAATTTAGTGTTTAGTTTGGCTACATTAAAAACCGCATTGTTAAATTGTAAACTTCCGGTATATTTTGGTTCAGATGTTTGCCCTGTTATTTTAAATTGACCAGAAAAACTACCCGAAGTTTCTTTAATTTCTCCTAAAGAAAGAGTGTTTAGAGCTTCCATTTTAAAAGTATTAATTAGCAGGTCTAAATTTAAATTGGCATCGTTGTTTTCTGCTAAATAGTCTCCTTTAAGATCTAAATCTACATCGCCATCTTTTAAAGAAGCATTAAAATCATAATTACCATTTTCTAAAGATTTGGCATTTACACTTAGTTTACCAAAATCTGTTTTTAAAATTTTTAATTGATTAATGCCTAAATTAGCAATAATACCAGTGTTTCCAAAAGGTTCTTCTAAAATAAAATTACCGTTTAAAACACCTGTGGCTATTTCTTTTTCTGGACTTAGATAGTTAAAAATTTCATCAATTTTAAAGTTTTGATAATTTAAAGCAACATGATTTTTTGTAACATCAGAAATTTTATCTGTAATTTCTATGGATTGATTACCACGACTTATTTTAAAATCTGTAAATGATAATTTAGCTTCTTCTTCGGCATAAGTAATAGCATTAGTTTTAGGAATTTTCCAACTATTATTGTTTAAAAATAAGCTGTCTTGTTTTATTGTAAATTGTAATAAATTGTTGTTTTTTGTGATTACAGAATTTACATTCATTAATTTTTCACCATCATAAAAACCTAAAAAATTAAGAGATAATTGGTTGTCTTTTTGGTTACCCGTAATAATGGTTTTTGGTACATTTAAAGGGCCTGCAGTTATATTTTTAAAACCTAAATTAAAATTAAAATCTTCTTTATCTGTATTTATAGATAAGAATAAGCTGTCTAATTTATTATCACTAAAATTAATGTAAGGTGCAGTAATATTGGTTGTTAATTTCTGTTTTTTTTCTTTAAAATTAACATCAATATTAATCGTGTCTAAATCTTTTAAATTAACCAGAAAAACTTCGTTTAAAAGTGGAGCTTGAGAAATTTGAGCTTTTAAAATTAAGTTTACAGGTTTTTTAATAGAATCTGTAATAGTATTACTTGTAGAAAAATAATTAGAGATATGATGATCTAAAGCTGTGCTAAATGTTTGAGGATCTGTGTTAGATTCTAGTTGTAAATCAATCATTTTATTATTGATAGAAACAGCAGTTGTATCTTTGTCTACAAATGCATTGGCAGCTAAAGAACCCAGTAAATAAGTTTGATTGTTGTATACAACAACTCCGTTTTTTATATTACTTTTTACGGTATATTTTTCTAGATTTCCTGTAAAATCTAAAGACAAATCCATTGCAGATTTTACATTACGTTGCATTAAACCAAGTGCTTGTAAATCTGCACCAATTATGTTTAAATTAACGGTAGCTTTTGTGTTTATAGAATCTAAATCTACAAGTGCATCTAAATCTAAATTTAGATTTTTGTCTTTATAGTCAGAAGTAATTTTTCCTTTACTGTTCTTTATATTTCCATTGATATTTAAATCTGTAATGCTGTAATTTTGTAATTCGAATTTTGAAATATTTGTAGATAAACGAGCGTCTAAATCTTGAATACTTTTACCGTTTCCAGAAGAATTTAAGTTAACACTTAATTTACCAAAGTTAGGATTCATTAAAAGAGCACCAACATCATATTTATTAATTGTAACTGTGGTTTTGTAGTCTATTTTTTCTTGATTTTTAAAATCTACCTTAATGTTGGCAATACCTTGTGTTGTGTTTATTTGTGTACTTGTAGAGATGTTATTTAAAGAACCGTTGGCTTTACTTTGTATTAAAATGTTTTTTGGTAAACGAATGCCTAACGCTTTTTCATCTAAAATTTGTAAAAGATCACTTCGTTTTGTTTCAGCTTTAAAATCGGAAATGTTAAGTGATAATTTATCAGTATTTGTAATGTTTTTAAAAATACCGTTTAAAGACGCTTTGGTGTAATTTCCCCAATTTATTGCAGTATTGGCAACGTTGATTTCGGCTAAAGAACCATTAATATTTAATGTACCTGTAAAATCTTTTTTACTTAATTTATTTAGATATTCATTGTCTTTTAAGGTTGGTTGAAATTTAAAAAGAGTTTCTAGCCAAATACTAAAAGAAGGTATTTGTAGTTGAAGATTTGTTTTTTCTGGTGATGAAATTAATTGCGAAATAGAACTGTAATTTGCTTGAGCAAAACCAGAAACTTTGTTTTCGTTTAACTGGATATTAATGTCTGAAATTTCTAACTTTTGATCACTAAGTGCTGCATTTAATGCAAATTCTCTTAAGTTGAAGCCTGCTTGTTCTTTAAACTGAAAAGAAGCTAATTGCAATCCTGCTTTTTTGTCTTTTAAGTAAATGTCAGATGCTTTTAATGTTAAATTTTCTAATGCAATAGCATTTGGGTTAAAAGTATTTTCAACTACTTTTTCATCATTTACAAAATATTGAATTTTATTGTTTTCTAGATTAATATCTGCTATTGCTACTTCAAAATCTGGCCAAATAAAAACTTCATTTGTGTTAGAAGTTTCTTTAGGTGTAATTGTGTTATTAGAAGCTGTATTTAATAGAATATTAGTGTTTTTTAGCTGTAAAGTGTTAAGATTGATTTTGTTTTTCGATAAATCTATGTTAGGAATTTCGATGTAAAATTCATCAATATTTACATCTGCTATTAATTTGTCTACAGGGTTTTTATAAGATACTTTTACGTTTTTTAAAGAAATTTCATCTGCAGATAAAATAGGTAATACAGATGCTGTAGTGTCTGTATTTGTAGAAATTACAGGTTGTTGAATGAGCTTTACATCGGTGTCAGAAATAGAAATTTCATCAGCATTAAAAATCATTTTTTGCAAATCTATTTTGTCCATATCGGCAGTAAGATTTCCTATTTTAAAATGACTGTTAATTCCTAATACTTTATCGTTAAAAACTATATTAATATTGTTTAAATCAAGGTTTTCAATAACAATATTTAAAGGTTTTGTTTCTGTTTCTTGGGCAACTTCTGTAGTGTCTTCTGTTGCAAAAGCATCTATTAAAAACTGAAAATTATAATTAGCTATGGTATCTTCTCTTGTAATATTTGCTCGTAAACCATTCCATTCTAAATTGTCAACTCCAACAGCATCACCATTAATCATTGCCCAAAGAGGTAAGTTGGCTTCTAAAGATTTAGAGTAAATTAAAGTATCTCCTTTAGTGTCTTCTAAATACAAACCGTCTAATTGTAAACCGCCTTTAAAAGTTAAAAACAGTTTATCTATAGAAATTTTTGTATTGGTTTTGTTAGCAACATAATTTACAGCTTTGTTTACAATTATGTTTTGTCCCCAAGGACTTCTAATAAAAAGAATAATTAATAAAATGAACACAAAAAAGCCTAAAAAGACTCTTAGCAACCTTCTTAAAAATCGATATTTTGTGTTTTTATTTTTTTTAGACACAGTTTATAATAGTTTTAGCATTGCAAATTTAACTAGCAATAGCAAGTTAAATTGTCTTTATTTGATAATATTTTAACTCGTTTGCTAAAACATGAGGGTTTTTAGCCTAAAATTTACGGATATATCTTTTAGTATATTATAAGTAAAAGCGTTTTTGATGGTTAATTCCACTCTAATTTTTTTCTTTCAGACCAATAGTTTTCATTTGAAACTTTAAAAGAGTGTAAAATTTCAATTTCATTATTAGAAAGTAAAAAATCATTCAATTTTAAATTTTCTTTTAATTGATGTGTTGTACTCGCTCCGCTTAAAATTTTAGCATTTGTTATGGTTTGCTCACAATATTTTAAAGAAATTGCATCTACACCAACGTTATGTTGCGCTGCTATTTTTTCTAAAGAAGTGTACATTTCTTTATAATGAGGATATTTTTTATTGCTAAAAATCCTTCCGTTTGCCAAAGCTTCTTTAATAACAATCGATTTGTTTTGAAGGTTTAATTCTGATGAAATTTCTGATAAACTTTGATCTAAAAAATTATAAGTTACTTGAAATAAGTCAAAAACTTGTTCACCATCAACTAAAACATCTAAAGCTTTTTTAATCACTTCAACTTGATTAGTACCGGTAGTTGTTAACCCAATTTTTAAATGATGTTCTTTTTTTAAAAAAGATAAATATTCTAAAACGGCTGTGTTTTCTAAAACACCGGTTTCTAAAGTAGCAGAATGAATTTGATATACTTTTAAGTAAGGTAGTAGTTTTTTAGAGAAATTCCATTGCTCTTTTAACTTAGATAAACTATGCTCTTTTATTTCATGAACCGTTGCATTTGGATTAAAATTGGCTGTGTAAGTATAACCCCATTTTGTAGCAACTTCAATGGTTTTGTCATCTTTTGTTAGCAACCAATCTAACAATAACTCTTCTGCCAAACCATAACCAGGAGCCGTATCAAAATAACGAATTCCTAAATTGTAAGCCTCTTCTAAAACTGCAAAACTTTTGTTTCTAAAAGCATTTAAATCAGAATTATCACAGTTTTCTAGTCGTACATTAATGTATTGTGGTCTGCCTAAAGCAGCGGTTCCTAAGCCTAATTTCATGTGTTTTTTATTTTTAAGAACTACAAGATAACATAGAGCAACCTACTTTGTTTCTTGCCCATTCTGGTCTTTTTGCAAACCATTTTTCGTTTTCTGGTTGTTCTGAATATGGTTTTTTTAAGAGTTTAAATAATTCATCAATTAAAGAGTAATTTCCTTTTTCAGCCTCATCAATTGCCATTTGAGACATATAGTTTCTTAAAACATATTTGGGATTTACTAAATCCATTTTTTCTTTTCTTTCTTCGGATGAAATTCGTTCTATTTTAAGTCTATCGTCATATTTTTTAAACCAATTATTCCATCTATTTTTTACATCATCAGAAATGTTTTCTAAATTGTAAAAGGCATTTTTTATCAAGTTAAAAGCAGTTTCTTTAGAAGAAAAATTACTTAAAAGTCTAAAAAAGATAGTCATGTCTGTTTCTACTAACTGTAAATTTTCTTCCAATTCTTGAATCAATTTTACGTCATCTTCATCAGAAATAATTAAACCTAACTTTTCTTTCATCATTGTAAAAGATTGCTTTTCAAAGTCAATTTTATATTGCTCTAAAATGTTGTTCAGCGGTGCTACTTCTTCAATTATTGGATACAAAGTATTTGCTAATTGATACAAATTCCATAAACCAATATTAGGCTGATTTCCGTATCTGTAACGTTTGTGTTGTCTGTCGGTTGTGTTTGGTGTCCAACCAAAATCAAAACCTTCTAACCATCCGTAAGGTCCGTAATCTATGGTTAAACCCAAAATAGACATATTGTCTGTATTCATCACTCCGTGTACAAAACCCACACGTTGCCAATCAATAATCATTTTTAAAGTACGCTCAGAAACCTCTTTAAAAAAGTTGATATAAGTTTCTTTGGATGGTTTCCCTAAGTGAGCAAAATGATGTTTGATGGTATAATTAACCAGACTTTTTAAGTTTTTGATATCTTTTCTTGCTGTAAAAATTTCAAAATTACCAAAACGTAAAAAAGAAGGAGCAACTCTAGCAACAATAGCCCCTTTTTCGTAAGCAGGATTTCCATTATATAAAACATCTCGTAAAACGGCATCGCCAGATAAACTTAAAGACAAAGATCTTGTGGTTGGTACGTTTAAATGAAACATAGCTTCGGCACATAAATACTCTCTAATAGACGAACGTAAAACGGCCAAACCATCTGCAGTTCTAGAATACGGAGTTTCGCCAGCGCCTTTTAATTGAACTTTCCAGTTTTTGTTATTGTGTTCAATTTCAAATAAATTAATAGCTCTTCCGTCTCCTAATTGTCCTGCCCAATTACCAAATTGATGTCCGCCATAACACATGGCATAAGGTGTTGTATTCGGGTAAATTCGATTACCAGTAACAATGTCTTTAAAAAAATCTGATTTTGTTTCTTTGGATGAAATATTTAATTCTTCAGCCATTTCTGCAGAAACATGTAGCAATTTCGGTGCGCTTGTTTTTTTAGGTTTTACGTAAGAAAACACAGCACCTTCAACCTGTCTTCTAGTATTTTCTACATTAGAATCGGCTGGGTTTTCTGTGGTAAAAGTATCTTTTATGTTAAGATTCATGCTAGTTTGTCTGCGTGTAGTTTTCTCAATTTATTCAATTTTGGTGCAATTACAAAACTACAATACCCTTGTTGAGAGTTTTCTCTGTAGTAATTTTGATGCTCTTCTTCTGCTTCATAAAAAATAGAAAGCGGACTAATTTCTGTTACAATTTTATCATCATAATAAGGTTGCATTTGTTTTAGAACTTCGGTTGCAATTTTATGTTGACGCTCATTATGATAATAAATGACAGATCTATATTGGGTTCCTCTATCTGCACCTTGTCTATTTAAGGTTGTAGGATCGTGTGTGGTCATAAAAATGACTAAAATATCTTGATAAGAAATAATATTTGCATCAAAAGTAATTTGAATAACTTCTGCATGCCCAGTTAATCCTGAGCAAATTTCTCTGTAAGTTGGTTTTCCTGGAACATTACCACCAGAATAACCAGAAATTACTTTTTCGATACCTTTTACTTCTTGAAATACAGCTTCTGTACACCAAAAACAGCCGCCGCCAATAGTTGCTAGTTGTAAATTTTTACTCATTATTTTTTATCTAAAATCATAGATTCAGAATTAATACAATAACGTAATCCACTTGGCTCTGGTCCATCAGGAAAAACGTGTCCTAAATGAGCATCGCATACATTACACATTACTTCAACTCTAACCATACCAAAAGAAGTGTCTTTGTGGTATTTAATGGCATTTTCTGTAATGGGTTGTGTAAAACTTGGCCAACCAGAACTAGAATCAAATTTAATTGTAGAGTCAAATAAAGGTGTGTTACAGCAAGTACAATTGTATTGTCCTTCATCAAAAATGCTACATAAATCACCAGAATTTGGTCTTTCTGTACCTTTTAATCTAGTAATTCTAAATTGCTCTGCCGTTAATAAATTTTTCCATTCTGTTTCCGTTTTTTCAACTTTTTTATCTGGTATCGGATTTCCTTTTGTTGCGAAGCGAATAACTTCTGTCCAAGTAATCATATTTTATTTCTTTTCTAAATTATTATTGTTTGCAATCTAATTTTAGACGTAAAAAACACTTGATAACTTACAAAAAATAATTAATTTGTAAGTTTGAAAGCAATACATAAATTTACGACGAATATTAATGAAATAAATATTTGTTTTAAAGTTTCTTTTAAATCATTTATAAAATAATTTTACATGAGCACATTATTAGTTGATATAGAAAAATATGTTTTTAATTTGTTAAATAAAACCTTAGATAATGGGTTGGTTTATCATAATATATCTCATACGCAAGGTGTCGTAGAAAAGGTGATAGAGCTTGCAGATAATTTAAGTATTGATGAAGTTTCTAAAGAAAATTTACAAATTGCAGCATGGTTTCATGATACGGGTTTTATTAGCGGACCAGAAAACCATGAAGATGAAAGTGTAAAAATTGTAGAAAAGTATTTAAAAGAACAAAATTTTGATGCTGATAGAATTACATTGATATGTAATTTAATTTTAGCAACAAAAATGGGGCATAAACCACAGAATGATTTAGAAAGAATTATTGTTGATGCAGATTGTGGGCATTTAGGTAGTAAAGATTTTGAAGATAGATTAGAGCTTTTAAGAAAAGAATGGGAAGCCGTTTGTGATAAAAAATATTCTGATGAAGATTGGATTGCTTTAAATATTGATTTTTTAACTAAAGAACATAAATATTACACAGATTATGCTTTAAAAAATTGGAGTAAAAGAAAGGATAAAAACTTAACGAGTCTTCTTAAAAAACAAAGTAAGTTAAAAGATAATTTATTAAAATTTAATCAGAAAAAAGAAGCTTTAAAAATAAAGAAAAATAAAAGTGAAGTACCAGAAAGAGGTATAGAAACAATGTTTAGGGTTGCTTTAAAAAACCATATGACGTTAAGTAATATTGCAGATACAAAAGCCAATATTTTACTCTCTGTAAATGCAATTATTGTTTCTTTAGCATTATCTAATTTGCTTCCAAAATTAGATAATCCGTCAAATAGTTATTTAATTACCCCTACAGTTGTTTTTATTGTTTTTACAGTAGCTTCCATTATTTTATCAATTTTAGCAACAAGACCAAATGTAACCGAAGGTAAGTTTACTAAAGAAGATGTAGCTAATAAAAAGGTAAATTTATTGTTTTTTGGTAATTTTCATCAAATGGAATTACCCGATTTTGAATGGGGAATTACAGAAATGATGGAAGATAAAGAATATTTATACGGTTCTTTAACTAAAGATTTATACTTTTTGGGTTTAGTTTTAAATAAGAAATATAAAATTTTAAGACTTACTTATACTGTTTTTATGATTGGTATTATTTTAAGTGTTATTGGTTTTGCTTTAGCTTTTAAAATGCAAGAAAGAGGTGTTTTGTGAAAATTAAGCCTCAATTTCTTTTATTAAATCATTTAAAGTAATGGTGCTTTTGGCATCAAAGTTTTTATGATAAATTACTTCAACTCTTAAAGCTTTTAAACCTGCAGCACCTTGTAAATCTTCTAATTCTAAAAACTCTATTTTACCTAGTTGATTTCTAGATTGTAAGAAGTTAATATATTTAATATATTCTAAAGCATCTTTGTCTTGCGAGTATACAATAGCTATTTTACCTGGTGTTGTTAAGCGTTCGTTACTTCCTTTAATATTGGCTTTATCAATTCTTTTTTTAATAATTTCATACCTAATGTTGTAAGCACCATCAACATCAAATTGCTTTTCATCCATTCTAAACTTTATAGCCATAGGATTACTGTGTACTAAGATAAGTGAAGCAACTCTTAAATCATGCTTCATGTTTTTACGTTCATTAAAAGCAATGTTTTCCATTTCGCACATGGTTTGTAATTGCCATAAACGTAAATTATATAGGTAAATATCATCAAAATTCTTTTGTTTTGATATAGATTGACCAATATACATGTTAAACTCTACGCCATCCGTTTTATATCTCTCAAAATAATGAGGATACATTTTTTGCGCTTCTTTTTGTTTTTTATCTATATACTTAGCAAGTTTTTCATTTAAAAGAGTAACGCTTTTTTCGTATTCTTTTCTTTTTTCATAAACAACGCCTAAACCTTTGTCTAAACGGTTCATGTAAACAGTTACTTTTTTAGAAGTTTCTGTATTTAACTCTTTAACATGATTAAAAATTGGGTAAATTTCTCGGCTTAAAAATTCTAAAATATTTACTTCATCACCGGCGTTTAATCCTTTTTTAATGTCTTTTAAAAAGGTAGCAACTCTATATGTTAATTCGTTATAAATAGGTAGAGATTCGTTTTTACAAGCATCTTTTAAAACATCAATTGCTAAGTTTAATTGAGTGCTTAAATCTTCTTGAATAGCAATATTTCTTGCTTCAGATGAACCTTTAATATCACTTTGACCGTATAAAGGATATACATCATTAAAGATAATCTCATCTAATTTTGCGTTTTCATTAGTTTGAGCTGCTAAATGATATTTTTCTGCAGCTTCATAAAAGCGCCATTTTACAGCACTGTGTATAGAAGTATAATTTTCTTGAATAGTAGCTTCTAATGCATTTTGTCTTTCTTCTGAAATTCTTTTAACAGCGGCTTCAAAGACAGGAATAATATCTTTTAATTTGTTAATGTTTGCAGAATTTAGGTCATAAGCTCTTGGAGAAGCTATTTCTAATAAAGCTAGATCTCCGTTCTCAGTTGCTTTTATAGGTATTAAAATAATACTTAAAACACCAGAGTTGTATAAGTTTTGGTAAAAAGGGTTTTTATTAGTTTGAGCACCATAAAGTTCTACGTCTGATATAATAAAGGTTTCGTGCTTTTTAAAAACTTTATCCATAATAGAATCACAGAAATAACCATCTTTACAGCTAATTTCTAAATCTTTATTTAAAATAATACTGTTAGATTTTTTGATGGCAGCTTCACAAACTTTAGAGTTTACATTATCAAAAATAGAGAACCCTAATTTTAAATCTTTAATACTGTAAAAATCTCTTAAATTGTTTTGTAGCTTGTAAATAAGATCGTTACCGCCGGATAATAAATTAGCTTTAATTGCAGAAAGCATTTCTTCTGAGGTTACATCAAAAAGACTTACAAGACCAAAACCTTTAAAAATATAACTGTCAGGCGGAAATTTTTCTTTCCAAACATCAATGTTTTCAAAGTTATTTAAAAGTATTTTAAAATCATCACTATTTAAAGAAGGTGCTTTTTCTGTAGGAATTATTTCAGAGAAATCAGCATTAAAAGCTGCTCTGTAATATTTCATTGTGCCCGTTTTTTTGTCTGGAATATCAAAATAAAAAGGCCTTTTTACATCAATAGTAAATCCATATACATAACTTAAAATAAAAGTACATGCCATAATATACATGCTGTTCTCTTCAAAATTACGCACGTTTAATTCAAAATCTTCACCAGCATTTTCTACTATATTTACAAATCTATCTGTAAATTTAAAAGAGGTAAAAGAAAAAGGTATACTTGCTGCTTTTATTTCGTTTAAAAGTAAAGGTTCTGGAAATAAAGGGTTTAAAATTAAATCTATCTCTTCTTTGTATTTTTCTAGTAAACTGTAGTCAGAGAACCCCGTAATTAAATCTGGATATTTATCAAATAAGTTTAGCATTTCTTTTGCAGAACCATGATATGGATGATCTGCATATTTGCTCTGCGAATATTTTTCAAAAATTACAAACACTTTCTGAAACGAAATATTTAATTGTAACGGTAATTCCGTTTCAGCAGTTATGTTAGATTTTATAATTTTCATAAAAAAAGACTTAAAAAAGTTTCTACAATACTAGTAAGTATTTAGACGTATTAATGTCACAAAAGTTACAAACTTTTATTTTAAGGTAATTTAATTTATTTTTTAGAAAGTATATTTTTAAATAGATAAAATATTATTTCTGTCTAAAATAAATAGTAATTGGCACACCAGAAAAATTATAAATTTCTCTTAACTTATTTTCTACAAAACGTCTGTAAGAATCTTTAACATACTGTGGTAAGTTACAAAAAAATACAAACTGAGGCGTTTGTGTAGGCAATTGCATACAGTATTTTATTTTAATGAACTTCCCTTTTATTGCAGGTGGCGGGTTGTTTTTAACAATTTCTAACATTGTTTCATTAAACTTACTTGTAGCTATTTTGTTTTTTCTGTTATTAAAAACTTCTACAGCCGTTTCTATGGCTTTAAATAAACGTTGTTTTGTTAAAGCAGAAATAAATACAATTGGCACATCTGTAAAAGGTTCAATTTGTTTTCTAACCATTGCTTCAAAATCTCGCATTGTGTTAGTTTCTTTTTCAATTAAATCCCATTTATTAATTAAGATTACTACACCTTTTCTGTTTTTTTCTGCTAACCAAAATATATTTTGATCTTGGCCTTCAAAACCTCGTGTAGCATCAACTACTAAAACAATAACATCAGAATATTCTATAGTACGCACTGCACGCATTACAGAGTAGAACTCTAAATCTTCTTTTACCTTAGATTTTTTACGGATTCCTGCAGTGTCTACTAAGTTAAAATCGAAACCAAAACGATTGTATTTTGTATCAATAGAATCTCTTGTTGTACCTGCAATATTGGTTACAATATTTCTGTCTTCACCAATTAAAGCATTTATAAAAGAAGATTTTCCTGCATTAGGCCTACCAACAATTGCAAACCTTGGTAAAGCTTCTTCCTCTAAATCTACCACTTCTGGTTCTGGCATTTTTTCGGTTAAAGCATCTAATAAATCACCAGTTCCACTTCCGTTAATAGAGGCAATCGTATAATATTCTCCTAAACCTAAATTATAAAACTCAATAGCATCTGGTTCTCTCATGGCGTTGTCAACTTTGTTAACAACCATAAAAATTGGTTTTTTTACTTTACGTAAAAGTTTAGCAACTTCAGAGTCCATCGGTGTTATACCTTGCTCTACATCTACAACAAAAACAATAATATCTGCTTCTTCGATTGCAAGATTTACCTGTTTTCTAATTTCACCTTCAAAAATATCATCAGAACCAGTAATATATCCACCGGTATCTATTACAGAAAATTCTTTTCCATTCCAATCAGATTTTCCATAATGTCTATCTCTTGTAACTCCGCTTACAGAATCTACAATTGCTTCTCTCTTTTGAACCAATCTATTAAAAAGTGTCGACTTTCCTACATTTGGTCTTCCTACAATGGCAACAATACTATTCATTTTTTTTACTGATATTTTTTGCAAAGATACAATTTACTAGATGATAAATAATTGTAAATTTAAAGAGTTAATAAAATTAGAAAATGAAAGAGAATTTAAAACTTGTTATAGAGAAAAGAAATAGTGAAGTTTTTTTAAGACCTAGGTTTTCTATTACTTTAAAAGAGAATTATAAAGTGATTTTAAATCGTTTTTCTGATGAATTAAAAAAGAAAGAAATACCTTTTAGAGGCAATATTATAGATGAACATGTTTTTATTTCTGTAGCCAAAAAAGAGGAACATTTTTGGTCTCCACAATTGCATTTAGAAATTGTAAAAAGTACAGAAGAGCTATCAATATTAAAAGGTTTATTTGGCCCCAAACCACAAGTTTGGACACTCTTTATGTTTGTCCATTTTGTAATAGGAGTTACTTTTTTAGGTTTTTGTGTAATGTTATACTCTAAAATAAGTTTAAACGAATCGGTTTTTCTTCCTTTAACAATGATAATTGTTTTGCCTATAATTTGGATTGTTCTGTATTTTTTAGGAAAAATAGGAAAAGATACCGGAAAAAATCAAATGAAAGAATTGCACGAATTTATGATACGTGTAATTGGTTATTAATTTTGATTGTAACCAAAACGTTTTAATTGGTTTTTATCGCTTCTCCAATTTTTATTCACCTTTACGTATAATTCTATATATACTTTTTTCATAAAGAAACGCTCTAAATCTTTTCTGGCTTCTGCGCCAACTCTTTTTATAGCAGAACCTTTATGCCCAATAATAATACCTTTTTGGGTGTCTCTTTCTACCATAATTACAGAGCGTATTCTTACAATATTTTCTTCTTCTGTAAAACTTTCTGTTTCTACTTCTACAGAATAAGGAATTTCTTTTTTGTAATGCATTAGAATTTTTTCTCTAATTTTTTCATTCACAAAAAAGCGTTCTGGTTTGTCTGTTAATTGATCTTTTGGGTAAAAAGGAGGACTTTCTGGTAGTAACTCTTTTATTTTATCAAAAACCTCTGTAACATTAAAGTTTTCTAGGGCAGAAATTATAAAAACATCTGCATTAGGTACTTTATTTTTCCAGTATTCAATTTTTTCTTCTACTTCTTCTTGAGATGATTTGTCTATTTTATTCAGTAATAAAATAACAGGAATTTTACTATGGATGATTCTTTTAAAGAAATCTTCGTTTTTTAATTCTTTTTCACCAATCTCTACCATGTAGATTAAAATATCTGCATCTTCAAAAGCAGATTTAACAAAATCCATCATAGAAGATTGTAGCTCGTATGCAGGTTTTAAGATACCAGGAGTATCAGAAAATACAACTTGGTGCTCTTCATCATTAACAATTCCTAAAATACGATGCCTTGTAGTTTGGGCTTTAGGAGTTATTATTGATAGTTTTTCGCCTACCAAAGCATTCATTAATGTTGATTTACCTACGTTAGGATTTCCGATGATGTTTACAAAACCAGCTTTATGCGTCATATTGCAAAGGTAATTAGTTTTTATATTTGATTAGAATTAAGAGTATTAAAAAATAATTAAAAATTAATTAGAAAAAAGTTTGGTCAGTTATTTAAATAAGTTGTATATTTGCAACCCGGAAATAACGTGTCGAGCTTATGATTCGAAAGTTAATAACTAAGTCATTATTTCTGATATTATATCGCGGGATAGAGCAGTAGGTAGCTCGTCGGGCTCATAACCCGAAGGTCACTGGTTCGAGTCCAGTTCCCGCTACTAAGTAAGAGTAATCAGAAATGGTTACTCTTTTTTTATGCGGTAGATTTGGGGTTTCTTCAAAATTAAAGATTTTTAGTTTATAAGAGAAAACTAAAAATGTTCTTAACAAATTCTTTACTTTTTGGTAATCTAGTTTCTTGTTATTTTGATTTGCTTTGTTACATGCAATTACAATCTAATACTCTTAATTTTTACAAAGAATTAATGTGCAAGATAAAAGATTCTGATGAGTCTGCTTTTACGGTGCTTTATGATAGATTGTGGGAGCGTATGTATACTTTGGCTTTTTCTTTATTAAAGAATAGAGACTTATCTAAAGACCTGGTGCAAGAAGTTTTTGTAGATTTTTGGGTTAGAAGATTAGAAATAGAAAATAGTAATATCGAGGCTTACCTTATTAAAGCAACTCGTTTTAGAGTTTACAAAGAACTTAGAGATAATAAGTTTCAAAAAATAAATATTGATTTAATAGATACAGTAAAAACGCCTCATGCAAATGGAGTTTTAGAAGAATTGCAATTAAAAGAAACTGAAACTTTAATTGAAAAAGCTATTAATAACTTACCAAAAAAACGTCAACAAGTTTTTACTTTAAGTAGGTTTAAATTACTTAATAATCTAGAAATTTCTCAAAAATTAGGGATTTCTAAAAGAACAGTAGAAACTCAAATTTCCCTTGCAATTAGAAGTATAAAAAGCGAAATCAACTATTAATTTATCTGTTATTTTACATTAATTGTAAAAAAAAATATTTTTTTTACGTGTGCATTGCATTTTTGGGTATTTAATAATAGATACTCTACAATGACAGAAAAAGAAATTAAAAATCTTTTAGATAAATTTTTAAAAGGCACAATAACTAAAGAAGAAGAAGCATTATTAACTTCTTTTGAAGAACAGGCAATACACAATACTCAAAAAGAAGTTTTTTTTAATGATAAAGAAAAGAAAGAAGTTAAAAATGAAATCTTTAAAGGGGTTAAAAAACAAATAAAACCAAATAACTATTTAAGATTTGCTATTGCAGCTTCTGTAACTTTACTTCTAGGTCTTAGTAGTGTTTTTTTCTTCAACCAAAATAACAATTCAGAGATATTAACTTTTGCAAATACATCAGATCAAATAAAAACAGTTTTTTTAGAAGATGGAAGTGAGGTGATTTTAAATAAAAACAGCTCTTTTAGTTATATCAATACATTTAATAATACGAGGTATTTAGACCTTAAAGGTGAAGCTTTTTTCAAAATAAAAAGAAACGAAAAAAAACCGTTTGTAGTTAAATCTAAAAGCTTAAAAACCAAGGTTTTAGGTACTAGTTTTAATGTTTTAAATAACGATTCTCTTGTTAGTGTTACAGTAGCTACTGGTTTAGTAGAAGTTTCTGATGCTAATAAAGTTGTTTTATTAACACCTAACCAGCAAGCAAGTTATAAAATAGCTTCTAAAGTTTTTTCTACTACTAATAAATCTCATTTGTTTTTTACAGCTTGGTTTAAAAAAATAAACAATTTAGAAAATGTATCAATGATTGATATAGCAGATTTTTTAGAATATAATTATAAAACAGAAGTGGTGTTTACTAAACCGAGTTTAAAAGAAATTAAAATGTCTATTAGTATAAAAAAAGATGAAAGTATTAAGAGTATAATAAATAAGATTAATTACATAACAGATTTACAACTAACCCTTAAAGAAAATAATATGATAGAAGTTAAATAAAGAGAATAAAAAAAAGAAGAGTCTGCTGGCACAGACTCCTCTGGTAAAAAGTATCGAATCTATAATAAAAACAACACTTATTAAATATTAAAATGAATTTTAAAAATTACTTATCTAAGTTAATTTTACTCCTTTTTATGATAGGATTAGTTCCAATGACAAGTTTTGGAAATAATCAAAAAAATATATTGGGGTTAAAAGTAAGCATTAAATTAGAAAATGCTAAACTAACAACTATTTTTTCAAAACTTAAAAATGAATACGATATAAATTTTTCTTACGGACAGAAAATTATTGAAGATTCAACTAAGTTTACTATCGATTATAAAGAAATACTATTATCTAATCTATTGAATGATTTATCTAAAAAAGGTTTCTTTAAATATCAAATTAATGACAAGAGTGTCTTAATAAAGAAAGTTAATAAAAGTAAGTTTCAACAAAGTATAAAAGGTACAGTTTCAGATGAAAACGGAAACCCGTTACCTGGTAGTTCTGTTATGGAAAAAGGAACAAATAATGGAGTAACATCAAATTTTGAAGGTCAATTTTCTATAACAGTATCAAACCCCAATGCTGTTTTAGTAATCTCTTATATAGGCTATTTAAATGAAGAGGTTCAAGTTAACAATCAAAAAGAATTTAACATCGTATTAAAAGAAAATATTGCAGATTTAAATGAGATTATTGTTACAGCCTTAGGAATGAAAAGAGAAAAGAAAGCGCTAGGATATTCTGTGGGTGAAATCGAAGATAAAAAAATTAACGTTGTTCCTCAAGAAAATGTTTTAGGAGGTTTATCAAGTAAAATTTCTGGTTTAGATATTCGTCGTGGAGGAAATGATTTGAACAACGAAACCTATGTTTATATTAGAGGTAAAACTTCTTTAACAGGCAATGATCAGCCTTTAGTGGTTATAGATGGTTCTCCAATTGGAGATACCAATGTAATGGGAGATATTAGTGCAATGGATATAGAAAATATATCTGTTTTAAAAGGGGCAAGTGCAGCAGCTCTTTATGGGTCTAGAGCAGGTAATGGAGTTATTTTAATTACTACCAAATCTGGTAATAATACAAAAAAAGGAATTGGAGTTACTTTTAATACCACCACAACGTTTAATACTCCTTATAAATACGTAGAGTTGCAAAATCAATTTACTAATGGGCAAAAAGGGATCTTTAATGAAGCTACTTGGCAGCATTGGTATGGAGCAGAAGAAGGAGCTTCTGCCGTACAATGGAATAGCAATGGAGAAGAAGTGCCTTTAAAATTTTATGATAATAGTTTAAAAGATTATTTTAAAACAGGTGCTACTACTATTAATGATGTAAGTGTTTCTGGGGCTTATGATAAAGGGAGTTTTCGATTGTCTATTTCTCAGTTAAGCGGAAAAGGTTTTACACCTGGCACAGAATTGCAAAAAATTGGAGCAAATTTAACAACTAGTTTTAAAATTACAGATAAAGTAACTGTTTCTACAAACATTAATATATCTAATCCAAATTCAGATAATTATCCTATAAACTCAATTGGTGGAGATGACCAATATTTTGATATTTATAATATTGCTCCACATATCAATATAAATGATTTAAAAGATTATTGGGTTGTAAAAAATACAGAACAACGTAAAATTACAGAAGGATATAACAATCCATGGTTTTTTGCTAATGAAAGAATTAACAAGTTTGATAAAATTAGAGGGTTTGGAAACATTAAATTAGATTGGCAAATTAATGAAGATTTTAATGCTATGGCTAGAGTGTCTAACAGTAGTAATAGCAATAGAACAGAAGTTATTAGACCTTGGTCTTACGATGGTTTTGGTACTAGTAAACCTTTTGGATCTTATAATATTAGCGAGAGTAGTTCTAGTGAAACTAATATTGATGTGCTTTTTTCTTATAAGAAGCAATTAGGAGATTTTCGTATAGATCCATCTATTGGTGGTAATATATTAAACAGCCTAAGTACATCAATTAGTTCTGGCGGAGACAATTTGGTTTTACCAGGTCTTTATACAGTGTCTAATGTAGCAAGAGGCGGATTGTCTTATAGCAGTGCTAGTTATAGGAAATCTGTTTACAGTGCATATGGAATGTTATCTCTTGGCTATAAAGATTATGTTTTTCTGGATTTTACTGCTCGTAACGATTGGTCTAGTACGTTGCCAAAAGAAAATAGATCTTATTTTTATCCTTCAGTTTCTACGAGTGTATTAGTATCTCAATTTGTAGAAATGCCAAAATGGGTATCTCTGTTTAAAGTAAGATCTAGTTGGGCACAAGTAGGTAAAGACACTTCTCCTTATTTAATCAATCCAACCTTATCTCAAGGTTATTGGGGAGACGATTTTACATATTCATTACCTAGCAGTATGCCAAATACTAATTTAAAGCCAGAAATTGCTACCTCTTATGAGTTTGGTACCGATGTTAAATTGTTTCATGGTCGTTTAGGTTTTGATGCTACATATTATAAAACTCAGAATAAAAATCAAATTTTAAATGTCGCTGTATCTCCTTTAACAGGTTATACAAGTTCTACAATTAATGCTGGTAATGTAGAAAATTATGGTATTGAGTTAGGTTTAAATATAATACCGATTAGAACAGAAGATTTAGAATGGAATATGAATTTTAACTTTACCAAACAAGAAAGTAAGTTAGTTGCTTTAGTAGATGGAATTGATAGAGTTGATTTTGGAGGAGGAACTGATATGGGATCATTTACAAGAGTAGGTGGTGTTATTGGTGATTTATATGCACCTTATGTTAGAAAAGTAGAAGAAGGAGAATATAAAGGGTGGAATTTATTAGATGCTAACGGTAGATGGGATGTTGATAGAACTAAAGAAAATCAAAAAAAGGTAGGTAACTCTAATAACGATTTTGCTGTAGGTTTTAATACTTCTATTACATATAAAAATTTCACATTATCTGCTAGTTTAGATTGGAGACAAGGCGGAGATTTTTTCTCTGAATCTATGAAGAGAATGGCGCGTTCTGGTAAAATAGAAAGCTGGAACAATGGTATTAGTACAAGTACATTTACAGGTGTTTTAAATGCAAATTCTTTTAATGGAGATAGAGCTGCACTTGCAAATGAAATTAAATCGAATCCTGCTTATAGAGATAATAATGTTTGGGTTGGTGGTAGAAATCAAGATTTAGGAGGTTTTGAATACAATGGAAATTATAATGGAGCTTTCTTTCCTGGAGTTATAGATAACGGAGATGGAACTTATACAGAGAATTTTGGAGGCGAAGGAACTCAGCTTTTTGATGCTTATAGAGTAGTAGAATCTAGTGGTAGTTTTTGGAGAACCGGAGAAACTTTTATGTATGATGCTTCTTTTGTAAAATTAAGAGATATTACACTTACTTACGATTTCTCGGATAATGTAGCAAAATATATATCTGCTCAAAACATCTCTATTTCTTTATACGCTAAGAATATAATGTTATGGACAAAAGCTAAAATTGGTATCGATCCAGAAACAGCTTATGATGAAGGAAACCAGGGTTTTGATAAATGGAATCTTGCTCCGTGGACGGTACCAATGGGATTTAGACTTAACGTTAGTTTTTAATTAAAAAATACGAAACAAAATGAAAAATAATATAATAACCATATTACTATTAATGATAGTGCTTGTTGCAACATCATGTAGTGAGTCTTTTGATGAGATCAATACAAGTCCAAATACGCTACCAGATACAGAAGTAGATATTAAATTTGTATTAACAGGTGTTCTATCAAAATCTGCTCAAATTGCAACTACAATGTCTTATGAATGGGGGCATTTATCAGCTGCAACACAATATTTACAAAGAGATTTTACGAGTTATGAGGAAAATAATTATCAATGGGGAACTACAGATTTTTCTAATTATTATGAACCTTTAAAGGATAGTGAATATATTTTTGAAAGAGCAGAAAATGAAAAAACGGATGAGGTAAAAAATTACTATCAAGCAGTAGCATTAATTATAAAATCTTATCAATATGGTTTTATAACATCTGCTTATGGTGATGTCCCTTACAGTAAAGCTTTACTAGCTGAAAATGGAGGAGATGAATTCTTAAAGCCTGTTTACGATACTCAAAAAGAAGTTTTTATAGGGATTCTTAATGATTTAAAGGAAGCGAATACGCTTTTAACAAATACAGGAATAATTACAGAAGCTGTAGATAGTGATATAATGTACAATGGAGATGGTCAAAAATGGAGACGATTAGCAAATTCACTTCGTCTTAGATTTTACATTCGTTTGTCAGAAAAAAGTGATTCAGATATTAATGTATCTTCAGAAATTGCTTCAATTGTAAACAATCCAAGTGAGTTTCCTGTTTTAGAAGATAATAGTGATAATGCTGTTATGTCTTATATTGGTACAGATAGTGCTAACAGTTGGCCAGGTGGCGCTTTAAATTGGAGTAACAGATCTGAGTTTTACCGTAGAAAACCATCTTCTACCATTGTAAACGATTTAATCGCCTTAAATGACCCACGCTTAACTAAATGGATAAAACCTGTAGATGTTCAGTTAATACAAGGAACAGCAAATGAAGTTGTAATAGAAAATAACAGAGTAAAACGTTATGTAGATTTTGATATTGACGCTGTTAATAGTGATGATAATTTAGAAAATGATATTAATACTAGTTTGTTTGTTGGTTTACCTATCGCTTTAAGTGCTCCAAATGATTTTAATTTAGGAGGTACACTTAGTGATGTAATTACAGAAATAGGAAATTTAGATGGTAGTATTTATTTAAATGCTGCTGCAAATCCACATGCATCTTACCTAGCAGATATGTATTCAGAAAATAATCATGAATTAGTAAAATCTATTTTAATGACTGCGGCAGAAGTACAGTTTTTATTAGCAGAAGCTAGTTATAGAGGTTATATTAATGAAGATGCTTATTTGTTTTACAAAAAAGGAATAGAGTTGTCTTTTAATCAATATCAAATTACCGATGGAGATAGTGAGTCTGTTTATGATGAAGCAAGTAATGCTTTAATTGCTTTTAATCAAGCTGAATATATTGAGAATGCTAAAGAAATTTACGATGCGGCTTCAGATAAATTAGAACCAATTATTCATCAAAAATGGATTGCCTTATGGTTAACTACAGAGTCTTGGTTTGATTTTAGTAGAACTGGTTATCCAGAATTGAATAGTAATATTATTTCAGGAACAAAAGGGCAACAAACTCCAGTAAGATTTATTTATACAGATGCTTACAACGAAGAAAACATGTTAAATGCTATTAATAATTTACAGCCAGCAGTAAATGACCAATGGTCTAACATGTGGCTTCTGCAATAATTATTTTTACAAAGCAGAAGTTTTGTTCTTCTGCTTTGTATTTAAAATCAAAATAAATGAAAAAAATAGTATTTGTTCTTTTAGGGGTAATTGTTTTATCGGCATGTAAAACAAAGGAAAAGGAATCTCACCATAATAATGAGGATTATCAGCATACTCATTCGCATAAACCATATATGTCTGATGTAGATGCACATAAATTAATTTTCCCATCTAAAGTACCTGATAGAATTATTGTTAGTTTAACAGAAGATACAAGTAATAGTTTTGCGGTTAATTGGAGGACAAGTCAAGATATAGAATCTGCTTTTGTAGAAATAGCAGAAGAAACGCATGGCCCTGATTTTTTATTAGATGAGAAAAAACAACAATTTACTGCTAAAACAGAATTGATTACAGTAGAAAATACAAGAGACAAAGAACCTTCTGTAAAAGCTGCTTATCACTCAGTAATTATAAACAACCTTAAACCAGGAACTGATTATGTTTATAGAGTTGGAGATGGTAGTAAAAATAAAGATACTTGGAGTGAATGGTTTCAAATAAGTACTCCGCCTATAAATGAAAATGAACCTTTTAGTTTTATTTATTTTGGAGATGCGCAAAATGATGTAAAATCAATGTGGTCTAGAGTAATTCGTAAGTCATATAAAATGATGACAGAGGTTAGCTTTATGTTACATGCAGGAGATTTAATTAACCATAGTGAATCTGATAGAGAGTGGGGAGAATGGTTTTATGCGGGGAGTTTTATACACGCAACTGTGCCTAGTATTATGACTCCGGGGAATCATGAATATGATAAAAGTGTTAATAGAACAAAGTTATCAGCTTTATGGAGACCACAATTTACATTGCCAGAAAATGGTCCTTTAGAAGAGCTTAAAGAAACATGTTATGCTTTAGATTATCAAAATATGAAGGTAATTTCTATAGATGCTCAAAGTTTTAATAATAGCAAATACTCTAGAGATGCTCAAACAAAATGGTTAGATTCAGTTTTGGTTAATAACACAAAAAAATGGGTAACAATTACCATGCATTATCCTATTTTTTCTACCGCAAAGGGCAGAGATAATCAAGAGTTACGAGAAAACTTAAAACCTTTGATAGAAAAATACAATGTAGATTTAGTTTTACAAGGTCATGATCATACCTATGCTAGGGGTTACGCATCTAATGAAGGTTTAGGAAGAACAATTGTGCAAGATGCAGAAACTGTATATGCAGTCTCTGTAAGTGGTCCAAAAATGTATGAATCTCAGAATCAAGATTGGATGGTGAAAAGAGGAGAGTATGTTCAACTTTTCCAAATTATAACAGTAGAAAATGATACAATTAAATACAATTCTTACACTACAAAAGGAGAGGTTTATGATAGTTTTAGTTTGGTGAAAAATAAAAAAGGAAAGAAAACATTAACTAATAATGAATCTACAGTAAAAATGAGATTAAAAAAAGACTTTATAATAAAATAAAAAGATAATTATTTTTGTTTGCAAATAAAAAAAGGTCAGTAATTTTTAATTACTGACCTTTTTCTATTTCAAGTATTTCGAAAAAAATATTTTAATTTACCTTAAAAAGCATAGTTAAGACCAAATAACCAATAAGATTGTAATTTGTTATCTACATTATCAAAAGTTGCCGTAGAATCATCTATTAAAGCATATTCTAAAGCTTCTTGTTTGTTTTTACGTAAACCTAACTCAAAACCAACTCCAATTCCTTTCCAGATAGAATAACCAAAAGAGTTTGTAAAAGTGTAGTTAGATAAATTTGAAGATTCATAGCTTTGAAAAACAGATAGATTAGATTTTACACTTAATTTACCATATTTCTGTGTGTAATCAGCAACAATTTTTGCACCCAAAGAAGATTCGAAAACTGTATTGTCTTTACTAAAAACAAAGTTGTAGTTTCCTGGGTGTAATACAACAACTAAATTAGATTTTGGTGTCCAAGTAAAACCAACACCTAAATCTAAGTATCCAGGATTGTTAAAGTTATCTATAATTGTTGTTCTATATTCACCTAAACCAGAAACAGCCCATTTACTGTTTAATTTTTTACCATATAAAGAAGTAATTGTAAATACATCTGTTGCAGCATCAAAACTTTTACTGTCTGTTGGGTCATCTTTATCATCTAATTTTACCCAGCCAAGGTTCACTGCAGCAGAATTTCTCCAAAAGAAACTATCTTCAATTAAGTTGGCAAAACCATTTACTGTAATACCAATATTACCAGCAGAAGAGTTAGGCTCGCTTTTAGAGTACCAATTGTTAAAACCAGATAAGTTTCCACCAATTGTACCAAAAGCACCTTTTCTCCATCCAGGAAGTGCATCAATTTTAGCTTGTAAAGATTTTACCTGTCCTTGTAATTTTGCTATTTCTGCTTTTAAAGGAGCTTGTTCTTTTTTTAATTCTTCGGCTGTTTGTGCGTTTAAAGAAAAATTAATAAATGCAATTAAAAATAAAATTGATAATTTTTTCATTTTTTGTTTTTTAAATTTTAGCGTGCAAAAGTACACTTTTTCTTATTTAGACAATAAAAAAATTAATAAGTTACTTTTTCGTGAAAATTATAATTAACACCAAGGCCAAATAATTCTCTAAATTGAACTTTAGAAGAAGAGTTGTCGTCTATAATTGTTTGGAAAGTCATCTGCATTTTTATAGATTCATTTACCTTAAAATTAATGTTTGTTTGGTAATCAATATCAATATTACCAACATTAGCAAGGTAGTCTGAGTACATCGTTAATGTGTTTTCCATTGTAATATTGTCCATTATGGTAAACTTATAAAGGCCAGATAAGTTAAAGCCTAAACCTAATGATGTTGTTTTACCTTCTTCTACACCAAAGTCTCCAGAAAATTCATCACTAACAAAAATATATCTGGCAGTAGCAGGAGCAATGTTTACGTTTAGTTTGTCAGATTTTTTCCATAACATTCCTGGTCCAAGGGTTAAATATGCAGGAGAAAAAAATTCTGAAACCAACTCTTTAGGCTCTGTGCTGTAGTTAAAACCATCACTATATTGTGTTTTAAAATTGGTTAAAAAAGAAAGAAACCAATATTTAGAAGTGCTATAGCCAAATAAACTATTCAATTCAAATCGGTCATCTGTTTTTTGTAGTCCAGAATTACTTACATGACTAATACCGTAACCTGTTTTTATTATATTATCCCAGTTTACATTGTCTTTTTTGTAATTAATATCATAATTAATGCTAACATTACTTGCAATTGTATTTTGCCCTCCAGGTGCCCAATTAGAAAACGAAGATTGGTTAAATAAGAATGAAAACTTACCAAGAATACTCCATTTAGGTGTTGGCAATTCTTCTTTAGCTTTTTGTGCAGAGAAGTTTACAGAGAATAGAATGAAAAAAAGGATTATAATTTTCTTCAAAGTTCATAGGTTTATTGTTAACAAAAATAATAATATATGTTATAAATCAAAATTATTTCTTTGATTTATAAAGAGGTACAGTAGAACAAGCTTCGCCAAACATAATGCTTTTGGCAATTGGTTGTAGCTTTTCTATTAAAAAGGCAAAAGCAGAATTAGGTATTGGTTTGTTAGAGCAGCCTTTAATAATTACAGGTGCATCTGCAAAAGGTTTAAAATCTAAAAAACTTATTAATTCTTGATAAATAACGGTTTCTAATAGTTCTAAATTACCAATAACTACTTTGTTTGCAAACGGTGTTAATTCAGATGCTACTAGCATAAATGCCCAAGAAGGAATTATAGCATCTGAAGAGCAGTAAATTGCTACAAAAGAATTTTTGTATTGAGACCAATCATGGGCTTTAACAGATGCTCTAAAGTCTTTTTCTTTAAGAATTAACTCTTGAAAAAGCCAGTCTTTAATATCAAACAAAACTCTATTACCTTCTGGGTAGATTTCCTCTAAATCAAAGGTTTTTAGTTTGCTGTTTGCAACTCTATTTATTATTTCTTCTGCCATTTTAAGTTTTAAAAATTAAAAAGTTAGCAATCTTAACTGTAAGTAGCTAACTAAACTAAAGCATCCCTAATTCTAGTTTAGCTTCTTCACTCATCATATCTTGTGTCCAAGTAGGATCAAATGTAATTTCTACCTCGCACTCATTAATTTCTTTTAAAGTTTTAATTTTATCTTCTACTTCTACAGGTAGTGTTTCTGCAACTGGGCAATTTGGCGAAGTTAAAGTCATTAATATTTTAGCATTGTTTTCTTCAGAAACAAAAACATCATAAATTAAGCCTAGTTCGTATATATCTACTGGTATTTCTGGATCGTAAATTGTTTTTAAAACTCTTACAATTTTGTCTCCTATTTCTTCTAATTCTTTGTCTGTCATCCTTAAAAAATTAATTCTATAATTTTGTTTGTTGTGCTATTGCGTACATTTTTATGTGTTTAATCATAGAAACTAAACCATTTGCTCTTGTTGGTGATAAATGTTCTTTTAAACCAATTTGATCAATAAAATCTGTATCGGCTGCTAAAATATCACTTGGTTTTTGATTAGAATATACACGCAATAATAATGCCACAATTCCTTTGGTTAAAATAGCATCGCTATCTGCAGAAAATTTAACAATATCGTTTTCTAATTTAGAGTACAACCACACTTTAGATTGGCATCCTTTAATTAAGTTTTCGTCTAATTTGTATTGATCATCTATAATAGGTAAAGATTTGCCAAGTTCTATAATATACTCATAGCGCTCCATCCAATCATCAAACATAGAAAACTCATCAATAATTTCTTCTTGTATTTCTTTGATAGTCATTTTTTAAACTTATTTTTGCGTTTTATAAAAATTACTTTTGCAATTATTATGCAAAATTACTGATTAAATTTAAGAAATGAGCAAATTATTAGCAGTTGGTACAGTAGCATTTGATGCTATTGAAACTCCTTTTGGTAAAACCGATAAAATTTTAGGAGGTTCTGGTACTTATGTAGGTTTAGCCGCAAGTCAATTTGGTGTTGAAACAGGAGTGGTTTCTGTAGTTGGTGGAGATTTTCCTTCTTCTTACTTAGAAATGATGATCTCTAAAGGGATTAATACAGACGGAATTGAGGTTGATAAAGAAGGGAAAACCTTTTTCTGGAGTGGTAAATATCATAATGATATGAACTCTAGAGATACTTTAGTTACAGAGTTAAATGTTTTAGAAACTTTTGCACCAGTTGTACCAGAAAATTTTAAAGATGCTGGTATTGTTATGTTGGGTAACTTACACCCGTTAACACAAGCATCTGTTTTAGATCAAATGAAAGAAAGACCAAAATTGGTAGTTTTAGATACTATGAATTTTTGGATGGATATTGCTTTAGATGATTTACATACTGTTTTAAAAAGGGTAGATGTAATTACTATTAATGATGAGGAGGCGCGCCAATTATCTGGTGAGTATTCTTTAGTAAATGCTGCAAAGAAAATCCATAAAATGGGACCAAAGTATGTAGTAATTAAAAAAGGAGAACACGGAGCTTTATTGTTTAATGAAGGAAAAATGTTTTTTGCACCAGCTTTACCTTTAGCAGAAGTTTTTGATCCAACAGGAGCAGGAGATACATTTGCAGGTGGTTTTTGTGGATATTTAGCAAAAACAGACGATGTGTCTTTTGATAATATGAAAAAAGCCATTATTTACGGTTCTAATTTGGCCTCTTTTTGTGTAGAAAAATTTGGTACAGAGCGTATGGAAACTCTTACCAGTGATGAGGTTAATAAGCGTTTATACGGCTTTAAGGCATTAACACAATTCGAAATATAGTTATAACTATAAAAAACAATCCGCGCTTAGTAACGCGGATTTTTTATTAAAAGATAAAATAACAAAAAATCTAAAAACAATGAGTGACGCTATTAAGCATGAATGTGGAATTGCACTTGTTCGATTAAAAAAACCATTACAGTTTTACAAAGATAAATATGGTACTGCATTTTACGGAATTAATAAAATGTATTTGTTAATGGAAAAACAGCACAATCGTGGCCAAGATGGTGCTGGTTTTGCAAGCGTAAAATTTAATATAGAGCCTGGTACTAGATATATTAGTAGAGTTCGTTCTAATAAACCACAACCAATACAAGATATTTTTGCGCAAATAAATGGGCGTTTAAATGGTGTGTTAGAACAAAACCCAGACAAAAAAGACGATGTTGATTGGCAAGAACAAAATATGCCTTATTTAGGAAATTTGTTTTTAGGTCACGTTAGGTATGGTACTTTTGGTAAAAACAGTATAGAAAGTGTACATCCTTTTTTGCGTCAAAGTAATTGGAAACATAAAAACCTAATTGTTGCAGGTAATTTTAATATGACAAATTCTAATCAGATATTAGATGAGTTAATAGAATTAGGTCAACACCCTAAAGAATTTACAGATACTGTAACTGTAATGGAAAAAATTGGTCATTTTTTAGAAGATGAAGTTGCCAAATTGTACCAAGAAGCCAAGAAAAAAGGTTTTAATAAAAAAGATGCATCACCTTACATAGAAGAAAATTTAAAGCTGAAAAAAGTTTTAAAAAGATCTTCTAGAAACTGGGACGGAGGTTATGCAATGGCTGGTTTAGTTGGGCATGGAGATGCTTTTGTTTTAAGAGATCCTAACGGAATTAGACCTACTTATTTTTATGAAGATGATGAGGTTGTAGTTGTAGCATCAGAAAGACCAGTAATACAAACAGTTTTTAATGTAAAGATAGAAGAGGTACAAGAATTAGAAAGAGGACATGCATTAATTATTAAGAAAAGTGGTAAAACATCTATTAAGAAAGTAAATGAACCTAAAGAAAATTTAGCATGTTCTTTTGAGCGTATTTATTTTTCTAGAGGTAGTGATGCTAAAATTTATGAAGAACGTAAAAATTTAGGAAAATATGTGTTTCCTCAAATTTTAAAATCTATAGATAGTGATGTTTCTAATTCGGTATTTTCTTACATACCAAATACAGCAGAAACTTCTTTTTATGGAATGACAGAAGCTGCGGAAGATTTATTAAATCAGCAAAAAACAGCAAAAATATTAGCAGGAGAAGGTAAGCTATCTGCAGAAAGAGTTACAGAAATTTTGTCTGAAAGAGCACGTTTTGAAAAAATAGCAATTAAAGATGCTAAATTAAGAACTTTTATTGCCGATGATAATTCTAGAGATGATTTAGTAGAACATGTTTACGATATTACTTACGGTGTTGTAAAACCTACCGATAATCTTGTTATTATAGATGATAGTATTGTTAGAGGGACTACTTTAAAGAAAAGTATTATTAGAATATTAGACAGATTAGGTCCTAAAAAAATAGTAGTTGTTTCTTCTGCACCACAAATTCGTTACCCAGATTGTTATGGAATTGACATGGCTAGAATTGATGCATTTATAGCTTTTAAAGCTGCTTTAGAGTTGCTAAAAGATACAAATCAGTATCATATTGTAGATGAAGTTTACAAAAAATGTAAAGAGCAACAATCTAAAACAGATGTAGAAATTAAAAATCACGTAAAAGGAATTTATAATCCATTTACTACTGAGCAAATTTCTAGTAAAATAGCAGAAATGCTAAAAACAAAAGATATAAAGGCAGAAGTTGAGGTTATTTATCAATCTGTAGAAGGTTTGCACAAAGCTTGCCCAGACAATTTAGGTGATTGGTATTTTACAGGAAACTACCCAACTCCTGGAGGTATGCGAGTAGTAAACCAAGCCTTTATTAATTTCTATGAAGGAAATAATGAAAGAGCTTATTAAATAAATTTCATATTTAAAATTTTTATCATACAAAAAGACCTCTAGTATTTAGAGGTCTTTTTTTGTTTGTTATTTGTTGATATATAAATTATTACGTGTTTTTTGAAATAATGTTAATTTTTTTCATATTTGTTAAAAACTATTAGCTATGAAAAAAATACTGTTATTTTTTATACTTTCTGGTTCTTTTTTAATAAATGCTCAAAATAAAAAATTACTGATAGATAGTTTAAAAGTAAAACTAAATACTAAAATTGATGATGCAACAAAAGCAAAAATATTAGGAGATTTAACCTGGCATTATAAAGAGTTTTCTATAGACTCTGCTTTAAAGTATGGTAATCAAGGATTAGATTTTATAAAAAAAATAAACAATAAGCCAGCTTTAGCACAGCAATATAGCGATGTAGCAGGAGTTTATTTGATAAAAGGAGATACCAAATTAAGTGAAGCTTATTACAAGAAATCTCTTTATATAAGAAAAGAATTAAAAGATACTTTAGGTGTTGCAAAAATAAGTGCTAACCTTTCTGCATTTTATACACAATACCAAAAGCTAGATTCTGCAATGATTTATGCAATTAAAGCTATTTCTTTTTTTGAGAAAAAAGAGCTTTTAAATTATGCGAATATTGTAAAGAGTAATTTGGCATCTATCTATGAAAATATGCGAAATTATGAGAAATCTCTTCAATACAATTTTGAGGTTTTAGAGTACGCAAATTCTATTAATGATGATAATTTAAAAGGTAAATTATATAATAATATTGCTAATGCCTTCTATTTTTCTAAAGATTTACCAAAATCTATAGAGTATTATAAAAAAGCAATTTACTATGCTAAAAAAACAGAAAATTATTACAATTTAGGTTCTTGTTTAAACAATTTGGCAGGAATTTATTTTGATATTAATGAAATAGAAAAAGGCATTAAAACAGCTGAAGAAGCTATAAAAAATAAAAACTATTTAAATTCTGAGTTACAAAAAGCAAGTTTAAACTATACTTTAGGAGAACAATATTTTAAATTAAAGAAGATAAATAAATCAAAAACCCATTTTCTAAATTCATTATTGTTTTATGATAAAACAGTTAATACTCAAAAAGTTGCACAGATTCATAATTTTTTAAGTGTTATTTATGCGCTAGAAAACAAGATGAATTTATCTATACAATCAAAAATAAAAAGCGATAGTTTATTAGAAATATATGCTGATTTTAAAAGTAATAAGGAGTTAAAAGAACTAGAAACCAAATATCAAACAGAAAAAAAGGAAAAAGAACTTTTACAAACTAGAACAGAAAAAGCAGAGACAGAATTAATTTTATCTAAAACTAAAAATTGGGTTTATATTTTACTAGTGATATTAGCTATTGCCGCAGGAACATTTTTTGCTATCAACCAAAGAAATAAGAGAAAAGTACAAGAACAAATTTTAGCTCAAAAAGAAAGAGGTTTAAAAGCAATTATAGATGCACAAGAAGAAGAAAGAAGTAAAATTGCAAGAGAATTACATGATGGTGTTGTACAGCAAATAGGGAGTGTTATTTTAAAGTCTAGAAATATTTTCTCTAAAAACAATTTAATAGACCAAAAAGAATCTAAAGAGCTGTTAGAAAGTTTAGAAAATTCTAATCAAGATTTGCGTAATATATCTCATCAAATGATGCCAAGAGCTCTTAAAGATTTAGGTATTATACCTGCTTTAAATGATTTGTTAGAAGGTAGTTTAGGGTTGTCTAATATAAAATACAGTTTAGAGCATTATAATATTAACGATAGGTTACCACAAAAAATAGAAGTTACTATTTATAGAATAACGCAAGAACTTATCAATAATATAATTAAACATAGTAAAGCAGATGAAGTTAGTGTGCAAGTGTTTGATACCAATGATGCAATTATTTTAATTGTAGAGGATAACGGTGTCGGGTTTTCATCAAATAAATCTGATAAAGGGATTGGTTTACTTAATATTTCTAACAGATTAGATTTGGTTAATGGAAATGTTAATTTTGAACCAAGTCCTAAAAGTGGTACTTTGGTAACTATAAAAATTCCGCTATAAAATGCCTATTAATATTTTAATCGCAGACGATCATCCTTTAATAGCAGAAGGTATTAAAAACACCTTTCAAAATAATGATGATTTTTATGTAACTTCGGTTGTAAATAACGGAGTAGAAGCTTTAGATTTTATTAATAACAATAAAGTAGATATTGCTCTTTTAGATGTAAATATGCCAATACTAGATGGTATAGAGTGTGCTAAAGAAATTTTACAAGATCATAAAAATGTAAAAGTAGCCATGCTTTCTATGTATCAAGAATCATCTATTATTAAAAATTTAATAAATATGGGCGTTAAAGGGTATATGTTAAAAACAATACCAAGTGAAGAGCTTCTTATGGCTGTTCAAAAAATTTATGAAGGCAAAGAATATTTTAATGCAGATGTTACAAAAGCTTTACTAACTGATGAAAAATCTACTGTATTACACACCTATAAAAAGAAATCTCCTTTATTAGAAACATTAACATCTAGAGAAAAAGAAATAATAAAATACATAGCAAAAGGCAATACAAATAGCCAAGTAGCAGAAATATTATTTATTAGCCCAAGAACTGTAGATACTCATAGAACAAATATAATGAGGAAATTAGATGTTAATAATGTTGCATCGCTAATAAGATTTGCTTTTCAAAACGGACTTACTTCTTAAAATACGTAAAATACCGTAGTACAATACGTTAATCTCTCTATTTACTCCCTTTCTTTTCAAAACTATTTTTGGAGTGTTAATTCATAAAGCCTCTAATTAAGTAGAAAATATTGTTTAACAGTATCCATAACTTAAACCTTTTTTTAGGGAGAATTAACAAAAAGTTTTGGGTGCTGTTTTTTAATTTTTTTTAAAAATATAATTATGAAAAAAAATTTAATTATTATGTTATTGTTAACGCCAATGTTAATGTTGGCACAGGTAAAAGGGAAAAAGTCTAAAAATGCATTTACTTCTTCTAAAGGAACAAAATTTAAGGTAGGCGATGTTGTAACATTGGCAAAAGCAAGTAATGAAAGTAAGTATGCTTATGTATATGTAAATAAGTCTATGTTGTCTATGAAAAACATTACAAAAGCAGTAAAAGCGGTAAAGTCTGCTAAAAATTTAAATGTTAGCAGCGTTAGTAATATTAATAATTTAGCTAATAATATAGATGTTGTAAATAATCTAGCAAGTAACGAAGTAGTAAGTGGTGCAATGTCTCAATTAATAGGGCAAGCGGTTAGTGAAAGTTATGTAACAGAAAATGCTTTAGATGATAGTTTTAATGGTAAAAAGTTTAAAATAAAAAATTTTAAAGTATACACAGATAAAAATACAGGAGATTCTGTTGTACATGCAATAGCTATGGGAGAAGGGAAAACAGTAGCAATCCTTTTAGAGTATGCAGAAAAGTTAGGAGAAATATAATCTTTGTAAGATAAAGCCAAAGAAAATATTGATATAATAGAAAATAAAAAAGCATCCAGAAATGGATGCTTTTTTATTGTAAAAAGAAACTAATTATTTAGCTTCTGCATAACGTTTTTCAACTTCGTTCCAGTTAATAACTTTAAAGAAAGCATCAATATAGTCTGGTCTTCTGTTTTGGTAATTTAAGTAATATGCGTGCTCCCAAACATCTAAACCTAAGATTGGAGTTCCGCCACAACCAACACCTGGCATTAACGGATTGTCTTGGTTTGGTGTAGAGCAAACTTCTACTTTACCACCTGGTAAAACACATAACCAAGCCCAACCAGAACCAAACTGAGTTGCAGCAGCTTTAGAAAAAGCTTCTACAAATGCTTCTTTAGAACCAAAGGCAGCTTCAATAGCATCTTTTAATTCTCCAGATAAATATCCTTTTCCTTCTGGGTTCATTACAGACCAAAATAAAGAGTGATTGAAAAAACCACCACCATTATTTCTTACAGCACCATTGCTCATGTCTAAGTTAGTTAAAATATCTTCAATAGATTTTCCTTCTAAATCAGTTCCTTCAATAGCTGCGTTTAATTTTGTTGTATATCCATTATGATGTTTTGTATGGTGTATTTCCATAGTTTTTGCATCAATATTTGGTTCTAATGCATCGTATGCGTATCCTAATTCTGGTAATTCAAAAGCCATAATATTATTATATTTTTAATTATTAGTATAATGTTTAGTTCTGTAAAATTAACCATAATTGGGCTGTTTTACAAGAATTTTAAGTTCCGATAATTTATGATTGTATAAATAAGATTTATTCTCCGTATTTCTGCATAAATTCTTCTAGTTGAGTTACCATATTTTTGCTTCCGCAAATAAAAGGTACTCTTTGGTGCAATTCTGTAGGTTCTACATCCATAGTTCTAACATAACCATCAGAAGATTTACCGTTTGCTTGTTCAGCTAAAAAAGCCATTGGGTTACATTCATACAACAAACGTAGTTTTCCGTTAGGGTTTCTAGATCCTTTAGGATACATATAAATACCACCTTTAATCATATTTCTGTGAAAATCAGAAACTAAAGAACCAATGTATCTACTTGTGTAAGGTCTGTCTCCTTCTTCTTCTTGACAATATTTGATGTATTTTTTTACTCCTAATGGAAAATCAAAATAGTTACCTTCGTTTACAGAATAGATACTTCCATCTTCTGGGAACTCCATTTTTGGATGCGATAAGTAAAAAGAACCAATTGCTGGGTTTAAAGTAAAACCGTTTACACCATCGCCAGTTGTATAAACCAACATAGTAGAAGTACCATAAACTACATAACCAGCAGCTACTTGCTCGCTACCTTTTTGTAAAAAATCTTCTAATTGCACAGGAGTTCCAACAGGAGTTACACGTCTGTAAATAGAAAAAATTGTACCCACAGAAACGTTTACATCAATATTAGAAGAACCGTCTAAAGGGTCTATTAAAACAACATATTTGTTTTGGTGGTTTTCATCTTGGCTATTAATAGTTATAAAACTATCTTCTTCTTCACTTGCAATACCACAAACAATATTTCTACGAGTTAAAGTCTGGATAAATTTATCATTAGCGTAAACATCTAATTTTTGTTGATCTTCACCTTGTATATTAGTGTCTCCTGCAGCGCCAATAATATCTACCAAACCGGCTTTGTTTACTTCATGATTTACTACTTTTGCGGCTAGTCTTATAGAGTTTAAAAGACTAGATAGTTCTCCAGAACTATATTTAAAAGCATGTTGATTTTCAATTATAAATTCACCTAAAGTTTGTTTTTTTCCTGTCATTTTACGTCGTGTTGTAATTAATTTTAACAAATATCTAATTTTTTTAATTATTTACAGCCTTTTTTTTCAATCGATTTCGTTGTTTTTGCAAATAATTTTTAAACAAATTCAAAAATAACTGTGTAAAATCTGTAATTATTTTTAACAGGTTTCAAAAAAACTATCTTTGACCAAAATTTTAAAGATGGATTTTATAGTAAGACTTGCAGAAAAAAAAGACATGCAATCTGTATTTAATTTAATTACAGAGTTGGCAGTTTTTGAAAAAGAACCAGATGCGGTAGAAATTACTGTACAAGATTTAGAAAGAGATGGTTTTTCTGAAAAACCAAAATTTAAGGTTTTTGTAGCAGAGCAAGAAAATAATATAATTGGCATTGCATTATTTTACGAGCGTTACTCTACATGGAAAGGTAGAACAATACATTTAGAAGATTTAATTGTAACAAAAGAAAAACAAAAAATAGGAGCCGGTAAAGCTTTGTATGCTGCTGTTTTAAAATATGCATACAATAACAACTACAACAGAGTTGCTTGGGAAGTGATTGATTGGAATACCAATGCAGTAGAATTTTATAAAAGTACAGGTGCAAATTATTTAAACGATTGGTCTGTAGTACAAATGGATAAAGAAGGATTAGCAAAATTTATTGAAAATAACTAAGATGAAGATTTTTAAATTTGGAGGAGCATCGGTAAAAGATGCAGCGAGTGTAAAAAATATTACTCAAATATTACAAAGCGAAGGAACAGAAAATACAGTAGTTGTTATATCTGCAATGGGTAAAATAACAAATGCTTTTGAAGATGTAATAGAAGCTTATTATAATAAAACAGAAGAACTATCTAGTAAGTTAGGTATTATAGAAGATTTTCATAAAAATTTAATGAATGATTTGTTTGATGCAGATGATTCTATCTATAAAGAAATAGATATTCTTTTAGGCGAGTTAAGTTGGTTTTTAGCAAGAAATACATCGCAAAGATATAATTATGTTTACGATCAAATAATTTGTTTTGGAGAGCTTTTATCAACAAAAATAGTAAGTGCTTATTTGTCTAAAATAGGTGTAGATAATAATTGGTTTGATGTAAGAAACTATATTAAAACAGATAGTAATTATAGAGATGCAAAAGTAGATTGGGATTTAACACAAGAGCTTATTAATAAAAAAGTAGATAGTTCTAAATTAAATATAACACAAGGTTTTATTGCTGCAAATGATACAGAAAATACTACAACTTTAGGTAGAGAAGGTTCTGATTATACTGCAGGTATTTTTGCTTATTGTTTAAATGCAGAAAATGTAACTATCTGGAAAGATGTACCTGGTGTTTTAAATGCAGACCCAAGAGTATTTAAAGATACCACTTTGTTAGAACAAATTTCTTATGAAGAAGCTATAGAAATGGCTTTTTATGGTGCATCTGTAATTCATCCAAAAACATTACAACCTTTAGAAAGAAAAGAAATTCCGTTGTTAGTGCGTTCTTTTGTAAACCCTAAAGAAGCGGGTACTAAGGTAACAAAAGGTACAAGGCTAGTACCTTACATACCTTGTTTTATTGTAAAGAAAGATCAAATATTAGTGTCAATTTCTGCATTAAACTTTTCGTTTATGGTAGAAAATAATATCAGTTACATATTTAAGAAGTTGCATGATTATCAATTAAAAGTAAATTTAATTCAGAATTCGGCTATTAGTTTTTCTGTATGTATAGATAATAAATTTAACAAGTTTGATGCTTTTTATGATGAGTTAAAAACTCAGTTTAAAATTGATGTTCAAAAAGGAGTAGACTTATATACGGTTCGTCATTTTGATGATAATGCTATTAAAATGATAGAAGAAAAAGGAAGTTCTTTGCTAACTCAAGTAAATAAGGAAACAATTCAAATCGTTTTAGCGTCAAATTAATTATTGCCTATCTGTTTTTTTAGTATGTTTGCAGTTAGTTCTAATTAAAAAATATGGCATTAGTAACATCTAAAGAAATTGCACAAGTAATTGGTTTACAGAAAATTGGTTTTTTGGGAACTTTTATTGGATGGATATTATTGAGATTACTTCGTATTTCTAAAATCAATAAGATATACGATAAAAATAAAAACAAAAAAGGATTAAACTTTTTAAATGCAGTTTTAGACGATTGCGATATTAAATTTGAAATTCCTGAAGACGACCTTAAAAGAATTCCTAAAGACGGTGCTTTTATTACCGTTTCTAATCATCCTTTAGGAGGCATAGATGGGGTTTTGTTGTTAAAACTTTTAATAGAAAAAAGAACTGATTATAAGATAATTGCTAATTTTCTATTACATAGAATAGAGCCAATAAAACCCTATGTAATGCCTGTAAATCCTTTTGAGAATAGAAAGGATGCTAAATCTAGTGTTGCTGGTATTAAAAGTGCTTTACAGCATTTAAAAGAAGGTAAACCATTAGGTATTTTTCCTGCTGGTGAAGTTTCTACCTATAAAGATGGTAAACTAAATGTAGATAAACCTTGGGAAGAAGGAGCAATAAGGTTAATTAAAAAAGCAAATGTACCCGTAATTCCTATTTATTTTCACGCAAAAAATAGTAGACTTTTTTATTTTTTATCTAAAATTTCAGATACTTTAAGAACAGCCAAACTTCCATCAGAAGTAATGTCTCAAGGTGGAAAGGTTATAAAAGTAAGAGTTGGTAAGCCTATATCTGTAAAAGATCAAAATGAGTACAAAGAAATTTTACCGTTTTATGAGTTTATAAGAAAAAAGACATATATGTTAGCAAACCCTTTTCAGAAAGCTAATAAAATTTTGTCTCCACAAAATATCAAAATAAAAAAACCGGCAAGTAAAATTGCATCTCAAAAAAATACAGACTTATTTATTAAAGAAGTTAATGCTTTAAGAGAAGGTAATGGTAGACTTTTAGAAAGTAAGAATTACGAAGTGTTCTTTGCAAATGCAAAAGATATTCCTAATTTATTACATGAAATAGGTAGGTTAAGAGAAGTAACTTTTAGAGAAGTTGGAGAAGGAACAAACAAATCTATAGACTTAGATAAGTATGATAAATATTATTATCATTTATTTCTTTGGGATAGAGAGGTAAATTGCTTAGTTGGTGCTTACAGAATGGGGCTTGGAAAAGAGATTTACCAAAAATATGGTATCGATGGTTTTTATGTGCAAACATTGTTTAGAATAGAACCAGAGTTACACAAAATGGTAGAGCATACTATAGAAATGGGTAGAGCTTTTATTATTAGTGAGTATCAACAAAAACCAATGCCTTTATTTTTATTGTGGAAAGGGATAGTACATGTTACTTTGCGTTATCCAGATCATAAATATTTAATGGGCGGGGTTTCTATAAGCAATCAATTTTCAGATTTTTCTAAATCTTTAATGATAGAGTTTATGAAGTCTCATTATTACGATCCTTATATCGCACAATATATTTATCCAAAAAAAGAATACAAAGTAAAACTAAAAGACGCAGACAAAGATTTTGTGTTTGATGCAACCAAAGCAGATTTACAAAAGTTTGATAAAATTATAGACGAAATAGAGCCTGGTGCTTTAAGAATTCCAGTGTTAATTAAAAAGTACGTAAAACAAAATGCACGTTTAGTCGCTTTTAATGTAGATCCTAAATTTAATAATGCAGTAGATGGGTTAATGTATATAAAAGTGGCAGACATACCACAAAGTACAGTAAAACCAGTTATGGAAGAGTTTCAAGCAGAATTAGAACGTAAAGCAGCATTGTAAATGTTGTAATAAAATGTGTAATTATTTGTGTATCTGCTGTTTGAATAAAGTTGTTTTTGAATAAACTACAAGTCAAGCAAATTTTTACTTATATTTGTAACATACTATAAAAGCATCTTATAGTAAACATATTCCCTCAGCCAAAAAATAAATTTACTTAAATAAGGCTAAGACAAACAAGTTATTATTGTACAAGATAAATAGAAAATTGTAATAAAATCTATTGTCTTGTTATGGTTCGTCTATAGAAAATGACTAATCAACTTATTTTAATATTTTAAAGATGGGTACTTTGTAGTTTTGTACGCAATAATCTGTCTTTATTTTAAATATTTAAGTTTTAATAGAAATATAAGTATAGGTTAGAATTAGATTAAAAATCTGATTTTATAAAAATAAAACTATGTTAAACCAAACGAAACAAATTAGGAAAAAAAATTACGTTACTTTTTTAAAATCAACAATTCTTATATTATTTATAAGTTTTTTATTTATACAAAGTAGTATTACTTATGGGCAGACTACTTACCCAGACCCAACTATACCTAGTACAGGTGGTGCTACGCAAAATTGTGTTGATTGTACTCCTCCAAACTGGCAAGACACAGGTGGAACGCCAGATGTTTCTAACAATACCAATGCAGGTGTTCAGAGCGGAGATTATGGAGGAGGTGGAGCTACATGGCAAAATGGACCATTACCTTTACCTCCTCAAGGAGATGAAAGGTGGATAACAATGAGAGATTTGGGTACAAGAGATAATGTTGTTGAAGAATCTGTGACAACTACCATGGGTAATATTGTTGCAGGACAACTCTACAGGTTAACGGTACATACAATGGCTTCTATTACAAATCAGAATGGAGGTCAAAATAATAATCAATACTACGCAGGTATTTATAAAACTAGGTATGATTATCAGGTAGGTAGGTCAAGTACGGAGTTAGAGGTTAGGCAAGTTGTAACGACTGTTACACAAAATGCTTGGGGGGAAAATTATTATTATTTTATAGGTAATCCTGATAATAATGGTAATATGATTCTGTATGTTTATCCAGGTGGTTATTCAACTTTCAATAATAATTCTAATAATTTAAGGACTATTGAAGCCCTGAACTTAGCGGTAGACTTAAACGCTGTAGAACTGGTTGATACAGATGGTGATGGTATACCAGATGTAGACGATATAGATGATGATAATGATGGTATTTTAGATACAGAAGAACTTACAATAAACGGAGTAACTTACGATCCTTTAGGTGATGAAGACGGAGATTTATTACCAAATTACTTAGATACAGATGATGATGGTAATGATGGAGATGGATCTACTACAGATTATACAGACGCTAATAATGATGGTGTGGCAGATGTGTTTGATACTGATAATGATGGTATCGCAAACCATTTAGATTTAGATTCAGACAACGATGGTATACCAGATAATATAGAAGCACAATCTACAACGGGTTATATAGCACCAAGCGGTGTTGATGCAGATTTTGATGGTTTAGATGATGCTTATGATGGTACAGGTTCTAATGGTTTAACGGCTGTTGATACAGACTCAGACAATATTCCAGATTATTTAGATTTAGATGCAGACGATGATGGTATTTATGATGTAGAGGAATCTGGTAGCGGATTAGCAAATGATGGTTCTGGAATGGTAACCGGAGATGTTGGTGTAAATGGTTTAGTAGATGCTATAGAAACAGGAAGTACAGACAAAGCATACACAGATGTAAATGGATCTTATGATAATAACCAAACAAATAATTTTACAGATACAGATAACGATGTTTCAACTGCTAACGGGGATGTAGATTATAGAGACAGCTCTCTTGATGCAGATGATGATGGTATTTTAGATAGTGTAGATATAGACGATGATAATGATGGTATTTTAGATGTTGATGAAGGGTACATAGAAGATACTTGTATAGAGTATAATGGAACTATTGAAGCATCTACTAGTATAAATAATGCTGCAAATATTTTAGGAGCACCTGATGGTAATTTTGGTACAGTGTATCAGGGTCAAAGTCAATTCGATTTTGATTTCGGGCAAGTATATCCAGCAGGTACACAATATATAATAACTTGGAGAAGAAGAAATGATGTAACTAACGGAGTAGCTTATATAGATCTAGAAGAATCTTTAGATAATACTACATACATACCAAACTCAACAAAACCAACTAATTCAGATAATGTAAACTTTAAAAGTGATATTGTAACTTCAGAAAGAGACTTTAGATATATTAATATTGATAAAGGGATTACAAATAATGTAGATTTTGAAATTGATGCAATAGGTATTTATGTTAATTGCGGCTCTTCTTTAGACACCGATAATGATGGTATCCCAGATCATTTAGATTTAGATTCAGACAACGATGGTATTCCAGATAATATAGAGGCACAAACTACAACTGGTTACACAGCCCCAACTGGTACCGATGCAGATAATGATGGTTTAGATGATGCTTATGATGCTACGCCAAATGGTAATAGCGATGGTACAGGTTCTAACGGAATATCTGTGGTAGATACAGATTTAGATCAAACACCAGATTATTTAGATTTAGATTCTGATGATGATGGAATTTACGATGTAGAAGAATCTGGTAGCAATCTTGCAAACGATGGTTCTGGTAAGGTTACAGGAGCTGTAGGTTCTAATGGATTGGTAGATACTATAGAAACAGGAGGTGTAGATGGTGGTTATGCAGATGTAAATGGTGGATATGATGATACACAAGAAGATAATTTTACAGATGCAGATAATGATGTTAATACTAGTTATGGAGATGTAGATTATAGAGATGATGCATTTAATGCAGATACAGACAACGATGGCATACCAGACTCAGTAGATTTAGATGATGATAATGATGGTATACCAGACGCGGTAGAAGTAGGCGATTATTGCCCTACAACAACTTATGTTCCTCTTGGCGCATCTTTTACAAATACAGATACCAATACAGATGGTGGTACAGCTTCAGGTACAGTAGCTAATCTTTATACTTTTGATGATGCAGAGGCAACATTTAGTTACCAAGTATTAAACAATGCTACTTGGGAAGATGGTGTATCTAGCCAAGGATCAACTGCAGGTATAGATGGCGACTATATAAATGTACAACCAATAGGTACAGAATTTGTTACAGGAGATAATTACCCAGAAGATATAAATGATATAGATGTTGCGGTTTACAAATTAAAATTTAATAAAGAAGTTTATAATTTGCAATTTAAATGGGGAGGGTTAGATTTTGAAGATAGAGTAGATTTTATTGCTAGGGCTAATGGTGTAGACGTACCAGTAACTATTACTAATATAAATTTAAATCAATTTACAATTACGGGACAATCTGTAACGGGTGAAGAAAATGCAGGTTCTAATGCGCCAGATAATGCAGTTTTAGTAACTATAGAAGGTCCTGTTACAGAAATAATTATGATTGCTGGTAAAAATCAAAATAATGTTCCTACAAGACTTGTTACCATGCAGCTTTTTGAATTAACATACTGTCTTCCTTTAGACACAGACGGCGATGGAATTCCAGACTATTTAGATTTAGATTCAGATAATGATGGTGTTCCAGATATAGTAGAAGCAGGAGGAGAAGATACAGATGGTAATGGTTTAGTTGATGATATAAATGCAGATGGAACACTTGTTAATGATACGGATGGAGATGGTTTAGATGATAGATACGATTCAGATAACGGCGGTGATGATATTACCAATGCAGATTCAGACAATGATGGTATTCCAAATTACTTAGATTTAGATTCAGATAATGATGGTATACCAGATGTTGTAGAAGCGGGCGGAACCGATGCTAATGGAGATGGTAGAGCAGACAATTATGTAGATACCGATGGCGATGGATTTAATGATGTAGTTGATGGTGATGTAGGTAATGACGGTTCTTCAGAAAATTCTTCTAATGCATTAATTTTAACAGGAGAAGATTCAGATAATGATGGTGTTCCAGATTCTTATCCAAATGGAGATTTTGATGGAGATGGTATCTTAAATCAATTCGATTTAGATTCAGATAATGATGGTATTTTAGACGTTGAAGAAGCAGGCGGAACCGATGATGATAGAGATGGATTTGCTGACAATTTTGCAGATTTAGACGGTGATGGATTTAATGATACAGTAGATAGTGATCCAACAAATGCATTAGATACAGGTACAGATACAGCAGGTACAAATACAACGAATGCATTAATCGTTACAGGAGAAGATTCAGATAATGATGGTGTTCCAGACTCTTATCCTAATGGAGACGCAGATAGTGATGGTAATCTAAATTATTTAGATATAGATGCAGATAATGATGGTATACCAGATAATATAGAAGGGCAAACTTCCTTAAATTACGTAGCTCCTAGTGGGGTTGCAACAGGCATAACAGATGCAAATAATAATGGAGTTGATGATGAGTACGAAAATGGTAGTGTTATTGGTTTAGACCCTGTTAACACAGATAGTGACAATGATGATATTCCTGATTATTTAGATTTAGATTCTGATAATGATGGTGTTTTAGATATTCAAGAAAATGGGCATGAGTACAATACAATATCAGGTACAGATTCTGATAGAGACGGTTTAGATGATAATTTTGATGATAATGATGATTCAAGTATTTTAGGATTTACTGTAAATGATGGATTAGGAAATAGTGATACAGTAACAAACGAAGCTTCTTTAGAAGTAGCTTATGGAGACGCAGATGATGATTTTAATCCTGGTAATGGAGATTTAGATTATAGAGATGTGTTAGATTCAGACAATGATGGTATTCCTAATAATATAGACGTAGATAATGATAACGATGGTATACCAGACGCAGTAGAGTTTTCTAACTGTAAAGTAAATTTTGTTACAGATGTAGTGGCTTATTGGTCTTTAGATAATAATACAAATGATATTTCAGGAAATGGAAATAATGAAAGGTCTGATGGTAATGCACCTACTTATTCTACAGATGCTATGCAAGGTACACACTCTGCAAGCTTTAATGGTACTTCTAATGAAATAAGGTATAGTGTAAATGGTGGTTTTATGGAGTCTACTTACTCACAAATAAGTTTTTCTGCATGGATAAAACCAAATAATTTAACAGGTAGCAGAGTTATTTACGAAGAAGGTGGTACTACACATGGTGCTGTTTTGTGGTTAAATGATAATATTTTAACTTTTACAACTAGAAGTAATTCCAATCAAAATGATCTTCAACATCCTATAGAAGTAGTATTAGATACTTGGCAACATGTTGCTGTTACTTTTAATAACGGAGTTTTAACAGTATATATAGATGGTATTCCTAAAACAATAGATAACAGTTCAGAGTATACTACAATACCTGGTCACGGAAACGATGGAGGTATTGGTGGTGCTGTAGGAAATAGTAGTTCTGCAGGAAATATAGGTCATTTCTCAGGTTTAATAGATGCTGCCAGATATTCTAATTCTGTAGCATGGTCTTCAGAAGACATCGCATTAGAAGCTGTAAAATGTGATAATGACGGAGACGGAATTCCAAATTATTTAGATTTAGATTCAGACAATGATGGTATACCAGATATAGTAGAAGCTGGAGGAGAAGATACAGATGGTAACGGTAAAGTAGATAATATTAATGCAGATGGTACATTAACAAATGATGCAGATGGTAATGGGTTAGATGATTTGTATGATTCAGGTAATGGAGGAAATGATATATCCAATCCAGATACAGATGGAGATGGAGTTCCGGACTTTTTAGATTTAGATTCAGACAATGATGGAATTGCAGATGTTGTAGAAGCCGGAGGAACCGATGTAGACGGAGACGGGTTAGCCGACAATTATGTAGATAGCGATAATGACGGGTTTAATGATGTAGTAGATGGAGATGTAGGAAATGACGGAACCTCAGAAAATACTGCCAATGTATTAATCACAACAGGAGCAGATGGCAATGGAGATGGAATCCCAGATGCATATCCAAACGGTGATACTGATGGTGATGGTGTTTTAGATCATTTAGATTTAGATGCCGATAATGATGGAATTGCAGATGTTGTAGAAGCAGGCGGAACCGATGCAAATGGAGATGGTAGAGCCGACAATTATGTAGATGCAGATGGTGATGGATTTAATGATGTAGTAGATGGTGATGTAGGAAACGACGGAACCTCAGAAAATACAGCCAATGTATTAATCACAACAGGCGCAGATACCGATAATGATGGAACCCCAAATGCATATCCAAACGGCGATACCGATGGCGATGGTGTTTTAGATCATTTAGATTTAGATGCCGATAATGATGGAATTGCAGATGTTGTAGAAGCAGGCGGAACCGATGCAAATGGAGATGGTAGAGCCGACAATTATGTAGATGCCGATGGCGATGGATTTAATGATGTAGTAGATGGAGATCCAACAAATGTATTAGATACTGGTTATGACGGTTCTGGATTTAATACTAACAATGCTTTAATTTTAACAGGCGCAGATGACAATGGAGATGGAACCCCAGATGCATATCTAAACGGCGATACCGATGGTGATGGTGTTTTAGATTATTTAGATTTAGATGCCGATAATGATGGAATTGCAGATGTTGTAGAAGCAGGCGGAACCGATGCAAATGGAGATGGTAGAGCAGACAATTATGCAGATACCGATGGCGATGGATTTAATGATGTAGTAGATGGAGATGTAGGAAATGTATTAGATACAGGTGTTGATACAGCAGGAGCAAATACAGCTAATGCATTAATTTTAACAGGAACAGATGGTAATGGAGATGGAACCCCAGATGCATATCCAAACGGCGATACCGATGGCGATGGTGTTTTAGATCATTTAGATTTAGATGCGGATAATGATGGCATTGCAGATGTTGTAGAAGCAGGCGGAACCGATGCAAATGGAGATGGTAGAGCAGACAATTATGCAGATACCGATGGCGATGGATTTAATGATGTAGTAGATGGAGATGTAGGAA
>NZ_JAHDAU010000109.1 GCF_021991835.1 Polaribacter sargassicola | reverse complement strand
GATCGATGGTCCAGGTGAACGACGCCGCCTCTGCCGGCTCACGGAACCAGCAGAGGCGGCGGCGGTGCCGAACTGCTTCGTCACAGCGCGTGGATGATGTCCTCCACCCGCTCCTTGGCGTCACCGAACAGCATCTGCGCGTTCTCGCGGAAGAACAGCGGGTTCTGCACACCGGCGTAGCCCGCGGCCATCGAGCGCTTGAACACGATCACGTTCTCGGCCTCCCACACCTTGAGCACCGGCATCCCCGCGATCGGGCTGCCCGGGTCCTCGGCGGCTGCCGGGTTCACGGTGTCGTTGGCGCCGAGCACCAGGACCACGCCCGTGGAGGCGA
>NZ_JAHDAU010000108.1 GCF_021991835.1 Polaribacter sargassicola | reverse complement strand
AATTAACACAAAATAAAATAGAGCACTTTCCTTTTATGCCTGTTGTTTTTTCTAGTTTAACAGGTAAGATGAATTATAGAAATCACCGAAAAATAGCTATCATAGATGGAAAAATAGGATATGTAGGAGGGATTAATATCTCAGATGTTTACTTAAATAATAATGGAAGTAAACCGTATTGGAGAGATACACATTTGCGACTTGAAGGCGAAGCAGTAAAGGCTTTACAATTTCATTTCCTTACCACATGGAATTTTGTGTCAGGGCAAACACTTCAGGTAAAGGAAGCGTATTTTCCTGTATTGCATTGTGATAATACTGTGGCCGTTCAAAT
>NZ_JAHDAU010000107.1 GCF_021991835.1 Polaribacter sargassicola | reverse complement strand
CAGCACGGTCACCGCGCAGAGGAGGAGGATGACCGTGCCCGACCAGTTCACCCGCTCCATCCTGATGCGGGGTCGTCGGCCGTCGGCGGTGACGGTGGTGATGGTCTGCGTCGACATCAGAGGGCGTTCCTTCCGCGAGTCAGCGAGAGCTGCAGCAGCGAGATGAGCACGGCGACGATGAAGAAGATGGTCGCGTTGGCCATCTGGTACGCGTAGTCGCCGCCGTTGAACCCGGCGATGATGGTCATCGCAATGGAGCGGGTGGCGGTGCCGGGGCCGCCGTTGGTGAGGCCGACGATGATGTCGTAGGCGTTGAGGAAGCCCTTGAACCCGAGG
>NZ_JAHDAU010000106.1 GCF_021991835.1 Polaribacter sargassicola | reverse complement strand
AACTTGGATAAACTTGCTCAAGAGGGCATGGTTTTCACCAATGCGTATGCGGGAGCTGCCAATTGCGCACCAAGTAGAGCTTGTCTTATTTCTGGCTTAAACACTCCCAGACATGGTGTTTACACTGTTAGCCCATCCGATAGAGGCCACAAAAAAACCAGAAAACTTATACCCATAAAAAACACAAAGCATTTGCACGATTCTATTTACACCTTACCACAAATGTTAAAATCTGGCGGTTACATTACTGCTAACTTTGGCAAATGGCACGTAGGCAACAACCCGGCTAAGCAAGGTATAGATTATAATGTTGGTGGTAGCGGAAAGGGTAACCCT
>NZ_JAHDAU010000105.1 GCF_021991835.1 Polaribacter sargassicola | reverse complement strand
GATTATTCAAGAAAATAGTAATTGCCGATAATTGTGCAGAATTTGCCAATCAAATATTTAATAATTCGGCAGAAATGAACGGAAGTACATTGTTCTTAGGAGCAATATTTTTCACGTTTCAGATTTACGGAGATTTCTCTGGATATTCAGACATTGCTATAGGTACATCACGTCTTTTTGGATTCGATTTAAAACAAAATTTTGCTTTCCCTTACTTTTCAAGAGATATGGCAGAGTTTTGGAGACGTTGGCACATTTCTTTATCCACATGGTTTAGAGATTATTTATACATTCCTTTAGGAGGAAGCCGAGGCGGCACTTGGATGAAAGTTAGAA
>NZ_JAHDAU010000104.1 GCF_021991835.1 Polaribacter sargassicola | reverse complement strand
CCGGCTTGGACTCCGCCGAGCCGCGCTGGCGGAGATAGATCGAGAACGCGACCATCGTGCCGACCGCGAGGAACTCCGACTGCCAGTTCTCCGCCACGTCCACCACGAAGTCGGGTGAGAGCACGAACCCGAAGAAGTCGGCGGGCATTCGTCCGTGCTCCGTCATCTCCTCCACCTGCCGGAAGTACCCGGCGACGGCCTGGCCGCCGAGCGCCAGCAGGAACAGCAGCAGGAAGAACAGCACCAGCGCGTTGTCGCGCAGCATCCGCCGCATGGTCATCGACCTCCGATGATGACCGCGAACATCACCGCGAGACCCCCGAAGGTCACCGTCATCCA
>NZ_JAHDAU010000103.1 GCF_021991835.1 Polaribacter sargassicola | reverse complement strand
CGGAGTCGGCGCTCCAGGAGTGCACGGGGTGTCATCCGTCCATCATGCCGGGAGCATCCGACATCTCCCGCGTCGGAGAACGGAGATCATCCGGTCGCAGCGCGGCGTGTCATGATCCGACACGCTGCATCAGCCGCATCCGGTCTCCGTTCTCCGACGGACGATGTTCTCCGACGGACAGGACCGGGCGTCAGACGAGCACGTCCTCGTGCAGCGTGACCTCACGGCGGGCCGGCAGGACGACCGGGTGCGAGCCGGCCATCACCTCGAGCACGCGCACCACCTGGCAGGAGTAGCCGTACTCGTTGTCGTACCAGACGTACAGCACGACGTCCTTGTC
>NZ_JAHDAU010000102.1 GCF_021991835.1 Polaribacter sargassicola | reverse complement strand
GAAGCGTCCGCGGTCTCTGGCGCGGCTGCGCGCACGCGACTCGTCCGCACCTCCCGCACCCGGATCGCTGGCCTGCGACTGCGCACGGCGCCGGGCCTCGTCCGGGCGCGGCGAGCTGCGACCCAGCAGCGTGCTGACGACGCCGCCCTCCTCGCCGGTGCGCGCCGCAGCGTCCACCAGCCCCATCGCCCGCGGATACACCGAGCGCAATCGTGGCACGAGGCGACCGCTCTCGCCCGTGGTCGCGCCGTACATGGCTCCCAGCACCGCATACTTGGCCTCCTGGCGCGTGGCGACCGCCCCCGAGCGCACGACCCCGTCGTACAGATCGGCGCCTCGC
>NZ_JAHDAU010000101.1 GCF_021991835.1 Polaribacter sargassicola | reverse complement strand
GTCCAAAAATATAGTATTTATTATCTGGTAACTCCTCTGGCGTGAAATACGCCATGTTTTCAATAATTCCTAATACTGGCACGCTGATACTATCCTGTTGGAACATAGCCACACCTTTTTTGGCATCAGCCAAGGCTACATTTTGTGGTGTACTTACCACAACCGCACCTGTAATGGGTAAGGATTGCATAATACTCAAATGAATATCACCTGTTCCTGGAGGTAAATCAAGTAATAAGAAATCTAATGCACCCCAATGGGCATCAAAAATCATTTGATTTAATGCCTTGGCAGCCATGGGTCCACGCCAAACTACCGCCTGATTAGGCTTTGTAAAGAAACCAA
>NZ_JAHDAU010000100.1 GCF_021991835.1 Polaribacter sargassicola | reverse complement strand
AGTTCGTCACCGCGATCCAGCTGGACACCAAGCTCGACGGCATCCCGTCGTCGGTGCTGGCCGGCGCGCTGACCCAGGCCCGCGACGCGCGTCTGACGATCCTCAACGTGCTGAACGCCGCGATCGACGCTCCCGACGAGATGGCGCCCACCGCGCCGCGCGTCATCAGCGTGCAGATCCCGGTCGACAAGATCGGCGAGCTGATCGGCCCGAAGGGCAAGACGATCAACGCGATCCAGGACGAGACCGGCGCGCAGATCTCCATCGAGGAGGACGGCACCGTCTACATCGGCGCCGTCGACGGCCCGTCGGCCGAGGCCGCCCGTGCCCAGGTCAACGCGATCG